>NZ_GG695984.1:0-35987 GCF_000159955.1 Paenibacillus sp. oral taxon 786 str. D14
AGGTAGCCCTCCTTATTTGGCCGGAAGCTCAATTTGGCCGTACCCAACCGTGGTGAACCAATCCTTGACCGTATCGAAGTCATTGGAGAAGGACAAGCACAAGAGCAGGAGAATTCGGGCATGAGCCGCATTCAGGTTGTCGCCGGCGATAATACCTTCACCGCTGGAATAGTTGCTGCCCGAGCCGGTCCGGGTCGTCGTAACGAACACGACGCCTTTCTCGATGGCGGCTTTACGCTCCTCGGTCATGGCCTTCGAGATGCCGCCTGCCCCGGTGCCAGCCGTAACGATGCCTTTGGCTCCATTGGCGACAAATCCGCTGATCGCACCTGCACCTGCATCTTGATAGGAGTAGGCGATTTCGACCTTCGCCAAGTCCTTTTTGCTGATTTTGCTCAGATCAAACGGAGTTGCCCAATCTGCAGCGGATTTCAGAGCGCGGAATGGTGCGCGGTAAACGCGGATTGTTTTTTCGTCGATATATCCAAGAGCCCCAATTTCCGGAGTCACGAACGTATCGGTACGGTAGGAGTTCGTTTTCGTAACTTCGCGGGCGGCATGGAATTCGTCGTTCAGCATGACGACGGTGCCGAAATATTTCGTCTTGCCGCTCGCCGCCAACTTAATCGCATTATAGAGGTTGGCTGGAGCATCCGTCCCGATCACTGTCCAAGGCCGCATAGAACCTGTGACAACGACCGGTTTTGGACTGCGTACGGTCAGATCTAGGAAGTAGGCGATTTCTTCCATCGTATCCGTACCGGTTGTAACCACTACCCCATCTTGCGTTTTGAGTGCTTCATCTACTTTCAAAGAAAGATCATATAATTGCTCGATCGTATAGGCGCTGGAACCAGAGTTACCGAATTGATAAGTAGAAACTTCAGCGATTTGATCTTTATTTGGGAGGGAGGCTACCAGATCGGCAATCGGCAGCGAGCCGGCTCGATAGGTTTGGAAGCTCGTTTCATCCGTGGATTGCCCGGCAAGCGTGCCGCCGGTGGCGATGACCTGTACTTTCGGCAGCTTCTTTACAACTTCGGTCGCGGTAACGGTACCTGTCACCGTTTCGGCTGCAGAAGCTGGAGAGAGATATAAATTGGGGAGCAGTGCGGTCACGGCGAGGCCGGTGACTAATAAGGTCTTCAAACTTCGAGATGTCCACTTCTTCATTCCATCAACCTCCAAGATGTTTTTTTAGTTAACGATATGTAATTAAACCTGACGCAAAATTCGTTAACTTGAGAGAAATTATAGTTTGATGTCATGTATATTGACAAACGAGTTTAAAGGCGAATAAAACGCTTAAACCTATGAATATCAAGCATTTACACTTTCTATGTTGATCACGACAGTTGTTTTAAAATATTTAAAATATCCAAATTCAATGTAATATTTTATGACATTTATTTCATTTTCGGTAGTTTGTAGCACTTTTGCGGGTTCAAACGTTTTTTCAAATAGTGTGCAGGGGCAGGGCGGACAACCGTCGTCAATATGTTGGGAGGAGGGGAGAGTTATTGATGAAAGATCGTTTGTTCTAAGATTTCAGCAGGGAGATCGCAGCGTCTTTCCGTGGCTGGTCCAGGAATATGGGACCTATGTGTACCGGGTAGCCTATTCGGTGCTACATGATGCGAAGGAAGCGGAGGATGCTGCGCAGGAAACCTTCCTGCAAATCTATAAATCTCTCCCGGAGTATCGCTCTCAAGGTCTCAAGACCTGGATGACCCGGATCGCCGTCAACAAGTCGATCGACATCAAGCGGAAGAGGGACCGGCGCAAGGAAGAGCATTGGGACCCGGCGGATCTGGACCTGCACGCAACGGATTCGGATGAAGGCAACTTGTTTGGGTTAATCGATGCCGAGCGGACGGTGGAGGTCCGTCAAAGAATTGCTGCGCTTCCGGCGGGGCATCGCCAGATCGTCACGAAATTTTACCTGGAAGGCAAAAGTCATGAGCAAATCGCCGCAGAGTTAGGAGTGGCGGTGAAAACGGTGGAATCGAAGCTGTACCGGGCAAGGGCCTATATTCGCGAGCACTGGTCAAGGGAGGATTGGGGATGAGCCAACAAAACCCAGAGAATTTGGCGTTATGGCGCAGTTATATATGCGGCGAACTGGATGCGAACACGGAGTCGCGCTTGGAAGCCTTGCTGCAAGGGGATGAGGCGGCCTTTACCGCTTATGCTGCTGCACTATCCTCCTTGGAAAGCGAGCTTCCGGGACCAAAGGATGAAGAAGCCTATCGGCAATCGATCATAGAGCAGCTTCCGCATGCAAGGGAGAGTAAGGCGCGAACCAGCAGCCGCAGAACCTGGAGTCGCCATCCGCTGCTGCACTATGTGATTGCGGCGACCTTGACAGCGTTGCTGCTTGGCAGCGGTGTTTTCGATCATATCGCGGTAACGAGCAATCAACTGATGAATCGTCCGAATTCATCCTCCCTGAGCGAACGGATGATGAAGGCGACAACCGGCTGGCTTGACGGCTGGCAACGATAACAAATCAATATTTCATAGGAATGATAGAGGAAAGGAAGAGAACATATGCCGTATGAGCGAAATCGACTGCTAGCTTTACTGTTAAACTTCATCCCCGGTGTGGGGCATCTCTACTGGGGCAAAAAAGGAAGGGGAATCACGTACCCGATCCTGTTCTTCGGCGGGATATTTTTTGGATTCGCCGTTTCAATCGCCGCGCATAGCGATGACCTCGCCATACTCACGCTGATCGCCGCCGCCATCTTATGGCTGTTCTCGATGTTTGATCTACTGATCATCATGCTTCGAGAAACGCCGGAGGAACGGGCTTACCGGGAGCATGTTCGGCAGATGACCGGCGAAGGAAGAGAGTCGGAGAAATTCTTTACCATTCTGCTGTCGTTTGTGCCAGGCTTGGGCCATTTTCAGCTGGGACTCATGCAGCGGGGGCTTTCATTTTTGATCGCCTTTTTCGGCTTGATCACGATGATGTTCTTTGTGACTGGAATTACGCATGAATCGGTATTTTTACTGTTCCTTGGTTTGTTGCCGATCATTTGGCTGTACAGCATGTTCGACGCAGTGCAGCTGGTGCACCGAAAATTGGCGGGGGAGCCGCTTGTTGACCGAACCCCCTTTGACGATTGGGAGGCCGGCCGAATTGAGGGGCGGCGCAGCAAGGTGCTGGCGACGATGCTGTCTGCATTTCCTGGGGCAGGTCAAATGTACCTCGGGCTGCAGAAACGCGGACTGCAGATGATGGCTCTGTTTCTGGGCAGCTTTTACGTCATTGACGTGCTGCGGTTATCGGTGTTTTTATTCATCATCCCGATCATCTGGTTCTATTGCTTCTTTGACGGCCTGCAGCAGACGAGCCGGTACGGTATCTTGCCGATGGAGGATCGGCCGCTCATGGAAACCCGCGGCGAATACCAGCATTGGCTTGGCATTGCGCTTATTCTGCTAGGAATCTATTTCGTTGGGATGGAACTGATCGTTCCGATACTGGATACCCATTTCCCTGAGCTTCACATCTATTCTCGAATTGAAAAATACCTCCGGCCCACGATCGTCGCCGTCCTGCTGATCGGCGGGGGAATCAAACTGCTCGCCCGGCCGAAACGGCGGAATATGCTTTGGAGCGACGAGGAAATCTAACACTTAGATGACGATATGAGAGGTGACAGCTTCACGGCTAAGCCTCTCTATTTTATTTCTGGGGGCGATATTTGCTACAATGCTGGGAGTGGGATTGCTAGAATAAGGAGAAACGTTATGTTCAAAATCTATATTGCGGAAGACGACAAGCCGCTAGTAGAGCTGCTGGATGTCAACCTGCCGAAATACGACGGCTACTATTGGTGTCGCCAGATCCGCAACTTATCGACCTGTCCAATCGTGTTCTTGTCGGCACGTGAAGGGAAGATGGACCAGGTGATGGCAGCTGAAGGTCCGCGAGATCGGCGTTACACAGCATGTCGCCATCCCCGAGAATCTAACGATCACCGCCGGCGATCGGGAGGGTTCGTTCTCCGGGCTGGTGGTCAGTGATGCCTTGTTGGAACGGCGCATGGCGGCTTCGGCGGAGGAGGGCGGAGGGGTGCGTATGGACCGGTTCACCGGGTTTTACGTGGATGCTCCGGAGATCACCCGCGGTCTGGCGAACTTGCGCGGATCATTTCCCGCCAGGCGGGACTGTTGTTCTTCGTGCCGATGGCGCTGGCCATTATTCATAGCCTGTTTGCGTTTAAGGCCATGCAAAACTTGTTTAACTTCTCTGTCGCTTGGCAGACGGTGTTGATCTTGGCTAGCTTTTTGCTGGTGCAAGTGGTCTACTTCTTCTTTATTCGGTCCCGATACTTACGCAACGTCAAAAAAGCGATTCGCTAAAATACTGGAGGTACAACGTGGAGAACTGGATTACAGACTTTATGGAGAGGTTTGGCTATTTTGGCGTCTTCCTGCTGATTGCCCTGGAAAACGTATTTCCCCCGATTCCGTCAGAGGTGATCTTAACATTTGGCGGATTTATGACCACCTATACGAGCTTAACGCCGGCAGGGGTTGTCGTCTTCTCGACGCTGGGTTCGGTGTTTGGCGCTGTGATCCTGTACGGGATCGGATATCTGGTGAACGTTGACCGATTGGAAGGGTGGATCGATCGTTACGGCAGGTTCTTGCGCCTGAAAAAAGAAGACGTCCGCCGCGCGGATGCCTGGTTTGATCGGTATGGCTATCGGACGGTGCTGTTCTGCCGGATGGTCCCGCTGATTCGCAGCTTGATCTCCATCCCTGCCGGCATGTCGAAAATGAAATTTGGCCTGTTCTTGCTGTTCACCACGATCGGGACGCTCATTTGGAACGTGGCGCTTGTCTTGCTTGGTGCAGCGGTAGGGGGTTCCTGGTCAGAAATCGTCGCCTTTATGGACGTGTATTCCCACATCGCCTATGCGGTTATTGCTTTAGGTGTGCTGTTGGTGGGCTTTCTCTGGCTGCGCCGGAGAAAAAAGGAGCAAAGCGGCAACATCAAAATAGAGAGATAAGGAGAAACCTAGGAAATGAACTTGTTGGAACTCATAAAAGCGATTATTCTTGGCCTGGTGGAGGGACTCACGGAGTTTGCGCCGGTGTCCTCCACAGGGCATATGATCATTGTGGATGATATGTGGCTGAAAACCGGGGAGTTGCTCGGTTCAAAGTATGTGGCGAACACGTTTAAAGTCGTGATTCAACTCGGCTCGATTTTAGCCGTCCTGGTCGTGTTCCGCAACCGATTTATCGATTTGCTGGGGCTGTCGCGCTGGATGCCGGGGAGGGCCAAAGGGGCAGCAACAGCCGGACAGGGCGGACCACGGTTGAAGCTGATGCAGGTGATTGTTGGGTTGATTCCTGCCGGAATTCTTGGCGTGTTGTTTGAGGATTTTATCGATGAGCACCTGTTTTCCACCGCAACGGTGTTGATTGGACTGGTGATTGGGGCGCTGCTGATGATCGCCGCCGACCGGTTCGCGCCAAAGCGCGCAAGCGTGGAGACCGTCGACCAAATTACGTACAGGCAGGCGCTGGGGATCGGGTTGTTCCAATGTCTGTCGATCTGGCCGGGCTTCTCCCGTTCGGGTTCGACGATTTCCGGCGGGGTGCTGCTTGGTTTGAGTCACCGGGCGGCGGCCGATTTCACCTTTATCATGGCTGTTCCCATCATGGCCGGGGCCAGCTTGATTTCACTGGTGAAGAACCTGGAATACTTTACGATCGATGCGCTGCCGTTCTTTGTAGTCGGTTTTATCAGCGCCTTCGTGTTTGCGTTGTTGGCGATCCGGTTTTTCCTGAAGCTGATCGACCGCATCAAGCTGGTGCCGTTTGCGGTGTACCGCATTTTGCTGGCGCTTGTGATCTGGGTTGTTTATTTCTAAGTTGTATGCAAAAAACAAGAGATGCTGCCATCTAGCAGCATCTCTTTTATGTTTGTTTGGGCTTAGCCGCAAGCACAGTTCAGCACCGGCTTCCGGGCGGCGCCGGTTTCGTCCAGGCGCATCACCGGGGTGGTGTGCGGGGCGCTCCGCAGCATTTCCGGATTCGTTTCGGCTTCCTTCGCGATGGCGATCATGACGTCGATAAAGCCGTCCAGCGTTTCCTTGCTTTCGGTTTCCGTCGGCTCAATCATAATGCATTCCTCTACGTTCAGCGGGAAGTAGATGGTTGGCGGATGATAGCCGAAATCCAGCAGCCGCTTGGCGACGTCCAGCGTGCGGATGCCGTATTTCGCCAGCCCGCTGCCGGACATCACGAATTCGTGCTTGCACAGTTGATCCGGGTACGGCAGCTCGTAATAAGGCGCTAAACGCTTCATCATATAGTTGGCGTTTAACACGGCATTTTCCGAGACTTGGCGGAGTCCATCGGGACCTAAGCTGCGGATGTACGCATACGCGCGGACGAGGATACCAAAGTTGCCGTAAAAAGCTTTCACCCGGCCAATCGAGCTGGCCGATCCGCTCGTGGCGCCACCTGCTGCCTCTTCGGAACGTGCGCCGCGGATGGTATACCGTCCGGATTCGTCTTTGACGATCCTCGGTTCAGGCAGAAACGGAATCAGCCGCTCCTTGACGCCAACTGGACCGGCGCCCGGACCACCGCCGCCATGCGGGGTGCTCATCGTTTTGTGCAGGTTGAGGTGCACCACGTCAAAGCCCATGTCGCCGGGGCGGGCGATCCCCATGATGGCGTTGGAGTTCGCGCCGTCATAATACAGCAATCCGCCGGCTTCGTGCACGATGTCGGCGATCTCCAGGATCTGTTCCTCGAACAAGCCCAGCGTGTTCGGGTTGGTGAGCATCAGCGCAGCCGTGTCCTCGCCAACGGCAGCGCGCAGCGCGTCCAGGTCCACCATGCCGCGCTTGGTGGAAGGGATGGTCACCGTCTCGAAGCCGGCGACCGAGGCGCTGGCCGGGTTCGTGCCGTGCGAAGAGTCCGGCACGATCACCTTGGTGCGTTTCTCGCCGCGGCTTTCGTGGTAGGCGCGGATCATCATCAAGCCGGTCCATTCACCATGGGCTCCAGCCGCCGGCTGCAGCGTCACCGCGTCCATGCCGGTGAGTCCGGCCAAATCCTGCTGCAGGCGGTACATCAGCTCGAGTGCCCCTTGTACGCTTTCCTCCGGCTGGTAAGGATGGATTTTCGCCAAACCGGGGTAACGCGCGACGTCCTCATTGACCTTCGGATTGTACTTCATCGTACAGGAGCCCAGCGGATAAAAGCCGTTGTCCACCCCGAAATTCCGGCGGGACAACGCGGTATAATGCCGAATCACGTCCACCTCGTAAACTTCGGGAAAAGCGAGGCCTTCGCTCCGCAGCATGCCCTGCGGCACGAGATCTTCCTTCGGGACGGTCGGAACGTCGCATTCCGGCAGAGAATAGCCGATCCGCCCAGGGCGGCTGCGCTCAAAAATCAACAGTTCATCGGATTTCGTCGTCTCTTTTATTTCGAGCATATTGATTCCTCCAGTACGCGGGCGAATTGGTCAATTTCTGCTTTGCTGCGCTTCTCCGTCACGGCGATCAGCAGATGGCCGGCGAGTTCGGGATAGCTGCGTCCCAGATCGTACCCGCCGATAAACCCGGCGGCAAGCAGATCCCGCTGCAACTGAGCCGGGTCGGTGCCCTCCGGCAGCCGAAGCACAAACTCGTTGAAGAACGGCGACTCAAAAGCGGCGCTTACGCCAGGAATGGCGGTGAACACCTGTTTGGCATAATGGCTTTTCTGCAAATTCAGCTCCGCAACTTCGGCCATTCCTTGCTTGCCCATCATGGATAAGTAGACAGAGGCAGCCAAGGCAAGCAGGGCCTGGTTGGAGCAGATGTTGGAGGTTGCTTTCTCGCGGCGGATATGCTGCTCACGGGCTTGCAGTGTCAAGACGAACCCGCGCTTGCCGTTGCGATCGGTGGTCTGCCCGACGATCCGGCCGGGGATCCGGCGCATATGCGCTTCCGATACGGCGAAGAAACCGCAGGTTGGTCCGCCGAAGGAAGGAGCCAGCCCCAGCGGCTGGGCGTCGCCAACGACGATGTCGGCTCCAAGCTTGCCCGGCGCTTCCAGCAAGCCAAGTGCGAGCGGATTACTGCTGACGATCAGCAAGCTCCCTTGGGCATGGGCCAGTTCGCCGATGGCACGAAGATCCTCCAGGGAGCCAAAGAAGTTCGGGTTCTGGATCAAGACGGCAGCGGTGTCCTTGGTGACGGCCGCAGCAAGCGCCTCACGATCAATTACGCCTTGCTCCCAGCCGACCTCAACGATCTCCAGATTCAGACCGTGAGCGTAGGTGGCGAGCACCTCGCGTGCTTCCGGATGGACGGTGCGGGAGACGATAAGCTGTTTGCGTCTGGTGGCAGCCGCGGCCAGGTTGCCGGCTTCGGCTAAAGCGGTAGCTCCGTCGTACATGCTGGCATTGGCGACCTTCAGTCCGGTCAGCTCGCAGATGTACGACTGGAATTCGAAAATCGCCTGCAGCTCGCCTTGGCTAATTTCCGGCTGATACGGCGTGTACGCGGTATAAAATTCCGAACGGGACACGACGTGCTGAATGACGGAAGGAATGTGATGGTCATAAATCCCGGCACCAAGAAAGCTGGTGAATCGGTCGGTGTCGGCATTACGACCGGCAAGTTCTGCTAAGTGGCGGGTCAGCGCGTATTCGTCTAAACGAGGGGATACCGGGAGTTCACCTTGAATGCGAATGCTCTCCGGAATGTCCTTGAACAGCTCTTGGACGGAGCTTGCGCCGATCGTTTGCAGCATTTCCGCTTGGTCTTGTTCGGTTAACGGCAAATAACGATGTTTTAGCATCTGATTTCGTGTTCTCCTTTCACCGCTTGGCGGCAGGGTTTCGGCGATAGAACGGCAGCGGGACGACCTTGGCCTTCAGCCGCTTGCCGCGGATGTCGACCTCCACAATCGTGCCGGGTTTGGTATAGCGGTTGGTGAGGATCGCCATCCCGAGGTTTTTTTTCAGGGTAGGCGATTGCGTGCCTGTCGTGACTTCTCCGATCGGTTCCTCAGAGCCTTCGGCAAACACCGGGTAATGCGTACGCGGAATCCCGCGATCGATCATCTCCAGGCCGACGAGGCGGCGAGGGATGCCTTCATCCCGTTGTTTGATCAATGCATCGCGGCCGATGAAGTCGCCTTGCTCCAGCTTCACGAATCGGTTTAAGCCCACTTCGAGCGGGGTGATCTCAGGTCCCAATTCCTGGCCGTACAGAGGCAGGCAAGCTTCGAAGCGCAGCGTATCTCTAGCGCCCAGCCCGGCCGGGAGAAGGCCATGGCTCTCCCCGGCCTCCATCAGTATGTCCCAAAGCGCTTGCGCTTGCTCGGCTGCTACATACAACTCAAATCCGTCCTCGCCGGTATACCCGGTTCTGGACAGCAAGGCAGGTATGCCGGCAATCCGCGCTTCCCGGATAAATGTGAACGGACGCAAGGCCACTGGATCCTCCCCTTCGCTAAGAGGGGAGAGGAGGGAGGCGGCCAGCGGCCCTTGAACGGCAAGCAACGCCGTCTCGTCGGAGGCGTTCCGCATGGTTACACCTTCAGCAGGAAGGTGCTGCTGCAGCCAGTCCCAGTCTTTTTCAATATTCGAGGCGTTGACCACCAGCATGTACTTGCCTTCATCCAGTTGATAGATCAACAGATCGTCCACCACGCCGCCATCGGGATAGCAGAGCAAGGTGTATTGGGCTTTCCCCGGCTGAAGCAGAGTCACGTCGTTGGTTGTCATGTGTTGCAAAAAGCGTTCCGACTCAGGGCCCTCCACGAAAAATTCGCCCATATGCGATACGTCAAACAGACCGGCGCGCTCGCGCACGGCTTCGTGCTCTTTCTGGATGCCGCTGAACTGCACCGGCAGCTCCCAACCGCCGAAATCGATACAGCGGACTCCTTCATAACGCGCATATCCGGGATAGAGCGGCGTACGCCGCAATGCGGATTCGGACATTGCCATCACCTCGTAAGGGCCGGATCGGCCAATTTTTGAGAACAGCAAAAAGGACAGGCCAAAGAAAACCCGCTAGCCTACCTAACGGTTCTTCCCGGCTCTGTCCCTTGTACCTGAGAGTTACCCTGTGCTAAGGCTCGAAGCTCGCGCAGGTTTCCCCTTGGGTGATTCACGTAGAGGATACCTCTACGTGAATGCTCTCCAGAGTTGCGTCCGGCAGAGGTCCTTTTGCCTGAGAGATTCACCGCTTCGCGGCTTGCTCCTTCGGCGTTACAATACGGTAATTGTAATCTCTCCCCCTGCCATCAACCGCAGCTTACACATCTCATTAATACTCAAAAACCGCCTAGATGTCAATAAAGTTATCATAATAATTTTAATTAAATTCGTTTACTGGAAAAGGCTACGCTTACATTTTGTTAGACTCTATCAAATGTGTTAATAATATTGACATGAGAGCTAGGTTTGGAATAATCTGAACGAGGGAAATACGAAGATAGATAATCCACAATGTGTAAGGTATGCTAGATCATCCGAAAGAGGAGGAGCAAGCTTTGGCTAGTGAGATCAGGGAAAACGTGTTGTACAGCGATGAGCATGAATGGGTGCTTGATTTGGGGGATGGGACGGTGAAGATCGGCATCTCCGACGTAGCCCAACATCGGCTGGGCGACATCGTGTTCGTGGAGCTGCCCGAACCGGGGCAGGAATTCGAAGCGCAGGAAGGCATCGGAACGATCGAATCCGTTAAGACGGTCGCCGATTTGTTTACGCCGGTCAGCGGGACTGTGCTGGCGGTGAACCGGGAGCTGGATACCGCGCCGGAGCTCGTGAATGAAGAGCCGTACGACGGGGGCTGGATGGTTCACATTCGTTTGAAGGAAGACGCAAACGTCGCGCTGGCGAATTTGATGGACGCGAAGGCGTATGCGGAATTTATCGAGAGATAAAGCAAGATTTCGGGCAAAGTAAGAAACTCGCGGTCAGCGTAATCGCGGAAGCCGCTGATGTTCGGTCAGCATAACTCCGCTATCGCTTGTCGCGAGTTGTTTTTTTAGGCATGATGCCCTTTGGGGGGCAACAGCAGGGAACGGTACAGCGCTTCAAACATAAACTCCAGCGCTTCCAGATGGCGCTTGGCCTTGGTGATGTTAGCCCCCCAGGCATAGATCCCGTGATTTTGCAGCAACAACGCGGGCACACTTGTATCCAGACTGCCCGGGATTTGCTTGAGGATGGCAGGGAGCTCGGCGGCGTTTGGCAGAATCGGCACTCGGATCTCCGCTTGCATCTCCCATATCTCTAGGCTTTTGAGCAGTTCGTTTCCCTTGAGTGGGACGCCGCCATCCGCTGCGAAATAGTCGCTGAGCACATTATTGAACGTCGTATGTACGTGCGCGATCGCGCCGCAGCCGGTCATCCGGTAGATTCTCGCGTGTATCGGTGCGTCGGCGCAAGGCTTGAGCCGCGTTGGCTCACAGGGCGCGCCGGCGGAATCGACGAACAGCACGCCTGCCGGAGGGGAGGGTGCCGCTGACAGCTCCGACTTATACGTCTCGTCGGCTGTTACGGCAAACACGAACCGGTCCGGCGTATACCGGCCGACCCTCATCGACAAGCTGCCGCTGGAAGCGGGGAACCAACCGCGGGCGGCGAACTCCTCCCACAGGCGTTGGATGGCGTCCAGCGCCGCTTGTTTTTCTTCCCATGGGATATCGACGTAGTTCATGCTGCCGTCCCCCTTTCATACTGGCCTTAAGTGCATTGCCGGCCATCGCTGCACCACACAGCTTCGCTGCTACAACAGCGCTTGTCTCACGGCTTCGCCCATTTCTTTCGAGCGTTCGGCAGCCCGGTGGACCGCAGCCTTTACGTTCGGCTGAAAGCTGCCGGCTTCCAGCACGCCGATCGCCGCTTGCGTCGAACCGTTTGGCGAGGTGATGTCCGCACGCAGCTTGGTAGGCGCTTCGCCGGTTTCCGACATCATGAGGGCAGCGCCCAGCACCGTTTGCACGGTAAGCTCGCGGGATTGCTCTGGTGTTAGCCCGCCTTCGATGCCCGCTTCAATCATCGCTTCCATCAGATAATAAACATATGCAGGTCCGCTCCCGGATACGCCCGTCAAAATTTCCATTTGTTCTTCCGGGATAACGCTAACCATTCCAACGGCTTCAAACATCGACAAGACTTGGGCGCGCTGCGCCTCGGTGGTCTCCGGAGAGAAGGAGATCCCGGTAGCTCCATGTCCGATGGAGCAGGAGGTGTTTGGCATCGTGCGAGCCACTGCGACCGGACTGCCAAGCAGGACTTGAATCGTCGCGATAGATAAGCCGGCGATCAGGGAGACGATCAACTGACCCTCGCGCAGAAGCGGTCCAAGTTCAGCCAAAGCTTCGCCGACGTCCTTCGGCTTCATCGCCAGGACGATAATCGATGCATCCCGCAAGTAGACCCGTTTCGCGTCCTCTTCAGCCGCTGTTTGTACCTGGTAGGTTTGCGCTAAATAATCGAGCCGTTCCCGGTTCGAGCGATTCAGCATCACAATTTGATCCGCGCCAGCAACTTGCTTATGGAGCAAGCCGCGTACGATCGCTTCAGCCATCGAACCCGCTCCATAGAAACAGATGGTGGAGGCGGACAAAGTGGGTATGGTATTCATAGCATATGACCTCCGGTTTTAATGGTGGAAAAAAAGGGGGACACCCCGTTACTGCCGGATTTGTCCGTTCCCCTGGATGATATATTTACTTGAGGTGAGCGCAGTTAGGCCCATCGGTCCGCGGGCATGCAGCTTTTGGGTACTGATGCCGATCTCTGCGCCGAACCCGAACTCGAAGCCGTCGGTGAAGCGGGTAGAGGCGTTGTGGTAAACCGCCGCAGCGTCCACTTCTTGCTGGAACCGTTCGGCATTCGCGCTGTCCTGGGTAACGATGCACTCGGAGTGCTTCGTGCCAAAGCGGGCGATATGCGCCATCGCTTCGTCCAGGTTGCGAACGATTTTAACGTTGAGAATATAGTCGTTGTACTCCGTGGCATAATCTTCATCCGTCGCTGGCGCAGCCCAAGAGATTAGCTGTCTTGCAGCCTCATCTCCCCGCAGCTCGACCCCGGCTTCCTTGAAACGGTTCGCCAGCTCGAGCAAATGTTGTTCAGCGAATGCCTCATGCACCAGCAGCGTTTCCATCGAGTTGCAGACCGACGGGCGCTGAACTTTGGCATTCATAGCGATCTCCGTCGCCATCACGGGATCGGCCGAGGCATCCAAGTACGTATGGCAGATGCCGGCGCCCGTCTCAATGACCGGGACCGTGGCGTTTTGCACGACCGTTTGAATCAGAGAGCTGCCGCCGCGCGGAATCACGACGTCCAGCAATCCGTTTAGCTTTAGCATTTCGTCAACGGAGGAGCGGTTCGGATCCTCGATCAGCTGGACGGCATCGACCGGAACTTGAGTTCCCGCAAGTGCGCTATGGATGATCTCCACGATTTTTCGGTTGGAGGACAGCGCGGAGGAGCCGCCGCGCAGCACAACGGCGTTGCCTGTCTTCAGGCATAAGCCCATCGCATCCACTGTCACGTTTGGCCGCGCTTCATAGACGATCCCGATGACGCCAAGCGGGACGCGGCGTTTGATGATATGCAGCCCGTTCGGACGGTCGATCGTCTCCAGCACGTCGCCAACCGGGTCGGGCAACTCGGCGATTTGCCGCAGTCCTTCAGCGATCCCTTCAATGCGCTCATGGGTTAATGCCAGGCGATCCAGCATGGAGGAAGACGTCCCGTTGTCGCGTCCCCGCTGCAGATCCTCTTCATTCGCCGCGAGTATCGCGTCGCTATTGCGTACCAGCGCATCGGCGACTGCCAGCAGAGCTTCGTTTTTTTGCGCCGTTGTCAAACGATTTAGGACGGACACGGCCGTTCCGGCCAGCTTCGCTTTTTCTCTCACTTCACTCATTTAGGTATACCTCCTTAAAATCCAGTGAAAAAGGATGGGGTGATTATGCTTTTAGCGAAATCCATTCGTCCCGGTGGATGACCTCCAGACGATGGACGCTGTCCAACTTCTTGAAGACCTCGGTGCTGGGGAGCCCGAGGATGTGATGGAGCTGTTCTGCATCATAATTGACGATGCCCCGTCCCAGTACCTCGCCACCTGAGCTGACGACTTCTACGACGTCGCCGGTATGGAACTGTCCGCTGGCCTCTTTGACGCCGACCGGAAGCAGGCTTCGTCCACCGCGGATCAAAGCCTCCTCGGCACCGGCATCCACCGTCAGCGTCCCGATCGGGGTGGAGAAGAAGCCCAGCCATTGCTTCTTCCGCGGCAGCGAGGCACCATGAGCTTCGAAATAGGTGCCGTGCCCGTCGCCGCGCAAAGCGGCCAGCAGATCGCCAGGAGAGGCGACCTTTCCGACGAAGACCGGAACGCCTCCGAGCGAAGCGATTTTCGCGGCGTCGATTTTCGACCGCATGCCGCCCGTGCCGACGGATGAGCCGGCGCCGCCGGCGATGGCATAGATCTGGCCGGTGATTTCCGTGACCCGGCTGATGCGCTGGGCCTGCGGTTCCAGGCGCGGATCCTTGGTGTACAGTCCGTCCATATCGGTCAAGATCAGCAGGTGATCGGCGTGAATCAGGTTGGCGACGAGGGCGGACAACGTATCGTTGTCGCCGAATTTCAACTCATCGAGCGAGACGGTGTCGTTCTCGTTAATAATCGGCAACACGTTTCGCTTCAGCAGCTCTTCGATCGCCATGCTGGCGTTACCCGTTCGCTTGCGGTTCTGAAAATCGGACCGGGTCAGCAGCACCTGGGCCGCGGTTACTCCGTGACGGGCCAGTTCTTCGCGATAAGCTTGCATCAGCAGCGCTTGACCAACGGCAGCCGAAGCCTGCTTCTCATACAGCAGCTTGGGCCGTTCGGGGTAGCCGATTTCGCGGAACCCGGCGGCCACCGCGCCGGAGGTCACAAGCAATGGCTGGTAACCGGCCTGAATCAGCCCGGCCAATTCGGATGCGTAATACGCAACCGCCTCCCGGTTTAATCCTCCTTCCGACGATGTCAGCGAACTGCTGCCAATTTTGACGACGATGCGTCGCAGCATGGGGATCACTCCTCAAACGATGAATAAAATAAAAAAAACTTTCGCCTTTGCATGCAAAGGACGAAAGTTTTGACTTCCGCGGTACCACCTTTATTGATGAGACGAGCTCATCCAACTTCAATGCCCGGTAACAGGGGCGCTGTCCGGCTTGTTCGGCCGGCCGCTCAGGGATAGGATTCGGAAAGGGCTAGCATGTAAATTCTTTCAGCCGGTGGAATTTACTCTCTGTCTCGCCGCGTGCTTTCGTACTGGTCCCGTCAATGCGTTTTCTCAAAAAAGTCCGTTTATGTTTCTCATTTAATGTAAGCATACCACGCGTCCCCTAGCATTGCAAAGGGAAAAGCGCCGAAATGGCGTAACCATCGCTTCCTCCACTCCCATTCGCGTCCGTCTTGCGAATCCGCAGGGTCGCCATTATGATGAGACTTAGTAAATCGAAGCGTACGAAAGGCGGCGTGGGATGCCGGTGAATTTGGAGTCAAACCATGTGCAAAACCAAGCCCAAAACCAAGATCCTTCTCGTTCTAACCGATGGCGGATCGCCCTGATTCAATGCGATATCGTCTTAGGGCAACCCGAAGTGAACCGGGCCAAGCTCGAGGCGGCGATGGATCGGGCAGCTCGCGCTGCGGAGAAGCCGGACGTCATCCTGCTGCCGGAGCTGTGGAATACGGGATACGCCTTGACGGAAATTGGCCGGTTGGCCGATCCAGAGGGCCAAAACAGCCGGGCATGGCTGGCTGCCTTCGCCCGGCGTCATGGGATCCATGTCATAGGCGGCTCGATTGCCGAAAATCGCAGCGGTCAGGTCTACAATACCATGCTGGTATTTAACCGCAGCGGTGAAGAGGTGGCTGCTTACTCTAAAATTCATCTGTTTCGACTGATGGAAGAGGAGAAGTATTTGCAACCGGGGGAACGGAGCGTAACGTTTGAATTGGATGGCTTGCCGGCTGGGGCAGAGATCTGTTACGACATCCGCTTCCCGGAGCTGACCCGCAGCTTGGCGTTACGCGGAGCGAAGCTGCTGTTCGTGGCGGCGGAATGGCCGCTCCCGCGGCTCAACCACTGGCGCACGCTGCTCATCGCGCGGGCGATCGAAAACCAAATGTATGTCATCGCCTGCAACCGGACAGGGAAGGGCGGCGGCGATGAATTTTTCGGCCACTCGATGATCATCGACCCCTGGGGCGAGATTGTGGCCGAGGGCGGTGAAGCGGAGGAAATTGTCACCGGCAGCATTGACTTGACGTTGGTTGATCAAGTCCGCCGCCGTATTCCCGTCTTCGATGACCGCCGTCCGCTGGCTTACGATTGATGAAGCGTTTGGCGTTCCTCCATCGTCTTTTTAAACGTCTCAATAAAAGCCTCCGCTGCCTTGGACAGATAACGTCCTTTGCGGTAGGCGATGACCAGCGTCCGGCTTGGGGCCGGAGCGGCGAGAGGCAAATACGCCGGGATCAACTCGCTGCGTTTCGCCCGGGCGATAAACCGCGGCACCAGCGTAATGCCCATCCCGGCGGCAACCAGCGACTGCACCGTTTCGATATTGTTGCTTTCAAAGACGACGTTGGGCTCGAACCCGGCCTCCCGGCATAAGTCGGCGGTCATTTTGCGGAATCCCTGGCCTTTTTTGAGCACGATAAACGGTTCATTTTCCAGTTGCTTCATCTCAACGCCCTGCTCCAACACCCCGGGCGTTTTCGTCAGCGGATGGTCCGGGGGAACCGCCAGATCGATGATCTCTTCGCCAATCGGTTCGTAGGAGAGCGTTGGCTCCAGCAACGGCAGCGACAGGAGGCTGAGATCCGTGCCGCCTTCGGCCGTCAGTTTCTCCAGGTTCAAGGATGTATCTTCCAACAGAGTCACTTGAATGTTCGGGTAGCTCGCTTTAAACGCCGGGAGCACGTAAGGGAGCAGGTGAGAGCCGGTAATCGGCATGCTGCCGACCACAACGCGGCCTGCTCTGAGCTGAGAGATGTCGTCCATTTCCTGACGGAGCTGGGCAACGGCGTCCATGATTTTTTGCGCGTGCGCGATAAAGCTGGCGCCGGCGTAGGTTAGCTCAACAGTACTCGTATTGCGTTGGAACAGCTTCACCCCGAGCTCCTGTTCCAGCTTGGACAGCTGCTGGCTTAGTGACGGCTGGGCGATATGAAGCTTGTCGGCGGCCCGGGAGAAGTTTTTTTCCTCGGCGATTTTTAACGTGTATAGAAGTTGACGAAGTTCCATAGAAATAACCCCTTTGGTTCTTTAAGAAATAACCCTTCTTTATCTTATAAGTATAACCTATAAGTCCACTATATCATATAGATGTTTGTATTGGTATGTGACTTGCCTTTATAATAAGAGACAAACATCAAGAGTGTGGAGGTTTTTCGCTTGAAACGGAAAACATGGTGGAAAGAACTCGGCGGATGGGGCTTCTCCATCGTCCTAGGCTTTGTACTTAGCATGATTATCGGCATTTTTATCATTCAACCTTATAAAGTTGACGGTCATTCGATGGAACCAACCTTAACGGACAATCAACGCATTTACGCTTGGAAATTTACGCATGTGCTGGAGAAACTGCCGGCTTATGGCGACATCGTCATTATCGACAGCCGGGTAGACCGGAACCGTACGTTCTGGGACGACGTGAAGGAGCATCCGATCATTACCTGGCTTTCCGGCAGGGAAGAGGACGATGTTTTTTACGTCAAACGCGTGATCGGCTTGCCCGGTGACACGATTGAAGTGAAGGACGGACACGTGTTCCGCAATGGACAACAACTGGAGGAACCCTACATCAAGGAGCAGATGGATCCAAGCGCGGCGCAGGTATGGCATGTGCCGGAGAACCACGTATTTGTGATGGGGGATAACCGGAACAACAGCAACGACAGCCGCAGCATCGGGCCGGTGCCGCTTGATCATGTGATGGGGAGCGATTCGTTTTAGAAGCAGAGGTAATGGAGCAATCCGAAGCCGGGAAGTTTCTCGGACGGGTTGCTCTTTTTTTATTGGGGATGAGGTATAGGTTTTGTCTATCAACTATATTGTTTTCTAGTCTTGGACGATGGCTTTATCCGGCCGTTAAAATAGGAGGCAATTCAAAGAAGGGGGTGCTGTTATGCTCCAATCGGTTGGATCGACGCTGCTAGGCGTCCTGGTGCCGCTTGCAGTTCCGGTTGCCGCCGGGGCATTGCTGGCCCGGTTTCGCGCCTGGGACACGAAGCCGCTGCTCACGTTGTATTTGTACGTGCTAAGCCCGGCTATCATCTTCGACACGTTGCGAAATGCTCATATTTCCTCGGATGAGCTGTACAGCACGATCGGCTTCGCGCTCGTTAACCTGCTGCTCATGTGGGGCATTGCCCAAGCGATCGGGAAGATCGCCCGGCTGGATCCGGCGGAGCAAGCCGGCCTGACGCTGATCTCCACCTTAACGAATAGCGCCAATTACGGACTGCCGCTCGTGCTGCTGGCCTTTGGCCAACTGGGTTTGGATAAAGCTTCCGTATACGTCATCACACAAATGATCATTGTAAATACGGCAGGAGTTTATTTCGCGGCACGTTCCCAGTTTTCTGTCCAAAACGCAGTAAAATCGGTGTTTACCCTGCCGGCGGTGTATGCGGCGGCGCTGGCCGTGTTTCTAAAATGCTTTGGGCTTCACCTGACCGCCGGGCTGGAGCAAGGTATTGCCATGGTCGCGGACGCTTATTCACCGGTGGTGCTGACGATCTTAGGCGCACAAATGATGAAGGTTGGGCGGCCGGAGGCGAAGCAGGTAAGGCCAGCCGCATTTTGGACGGGCACGGCGATCCGTTTGTTATTGGCACCGTTTGTGGCTCTTGCGGCATTAAAGCTGCTGGGCATTTCGGGCCTGCTGTTTTCCGTCCTGTTCATTCAAGCCTGTATGCCGGTTGCGGTTAATGCCGTTGTGCTGGCCGAGCGGTTTGATGCCGCTCCTGGTCTAGTGTCCAAATGTATCGTATGGACGACCCTCGCTTCCTTTTTGACGCTGCCGGCGTTGATCGTGCTCGTCCAGTAATGACCGGATCGGGCGGCATTGGGCCTGATCCTCGTGATCACCGGAGTGAATTTGGTATGGTATCAGGATTGGGAGTTGGTATATTTCCTAATCCTCGTCGTGTTTTATGCGCTGTTCCGTTTGATTTTGTCGAAGCCGCTGTGGCCTGCACTCCTGACGCTGCTTATTACGGCGGTGCTTTTCATACACTACGGCGCTTTGAACCTAACGGGTATCATCAGCTACATCTCCCTTGCGATCCTGCTGTACTCCGTCATTCGCCGGCGCATGCTGCGTCAAGAAATGCATGAGCAAAATCTCCGCCTATATGGCAGAGCTGCGGAAGGCGTATGATGAACTGCAGGAGGCTTCCGTGACGTCCATGCGTTTTGCGGTCTTGGAGGAACGTACGCGCATCGCGAGGGACATCCATGATTCTGTATAGGTCATAGTCTCACGTCCTTGATCGTCCAGCTCCAAACGCTGCGGTTCATGGTCCGGCAGGATACCGGACGAGCGGAGCAAACGATCGATGAGATGTTGGTCGTAGCGCGCCAGGGGCTTCAAGACATCCGCAACTCCGTCCATGCGCTGGCTGATGACGCCTCGTTCTCCGGCAAAACGGCCTTAAACGCCCTGTTGTCACGGCTGGAAGCCTCATCCGGAATTCGTTGCGTGATGCAAGACGAGCTGCCAGACGGGGATCTGGGAGACAAAGTATAGCAGGAGCCAAACCACCAGTATACGGAAGGAAAGGAGGAGCCCCATGACAGAATCATACCGGATTAAAGTGATGCTCGCCGACGATCAGAACATGATTCGTCAAGGCTTTGGCGATATTCTCAGCTTGCAGCCCGATCTGCAGTTGGTTGGTGAAGCGGGAAATGGGAACGATGCGGTCAAAATGGCTGAGGAACTGCGTCCGGATGTCATTCTGATGGATGTACAGATGCCGTTCATGGACGGTATCGAAGCGACAAAGCGGATCATGAAGCAGCAAGCAGGGGTTAAAATCGTTATTTTGACGACGTTTAAAAGACGCGGAAGCAAGCGACATGATCGAAGCGATCCGTGCCGCCTTATCGCGGGGAAGCCATCTATAAGACGAAACTCGCCTCCGGCGCCCTGCAGGAAGCGATTGCCAACGCATCGCCGTCCGCTCCTCACAACGTGCAGGCAGTAAAGCTGCTGGAACCGTTGACCGAGCGCGAACGGGAGATTCTCCAGGAGATGGCCTACGGGCTTCGTAACGAGCAAATTGCGGCCAAGTTGTTTATTACCGAAGGAACGGTAAAATCTCATGTCCACCGGATCTTGCAGAAGTTCGGCTGCGAAGATCGGACACAGGTGGTTGTGATGGCGCTGCGGGGCGGATTGGTTCAATGACCGGACGCCTCTTTTTTGTGCCGCTTATAAGTTAAACCTATTGCATTTATAGATATTATATCTTGGAACAATTAACACAATCATGTTATATTGGATTCAACATTCAAGGCCGGAGGGAGCAGCAATCTGCACTTTTGCCTTGATCACGTGTACGAATCCTTCTGTGGGGTGATTGATCATGAGCAGCAAAAAGACAATGTACGAGAAAATTTGGGATAACCACGTCATCTATCAAGAGGAAGGCAAGCCGAGCATTCTCTATATCGATTTGCACCTCGTTCACGAGGTGACTTCACCGCAGGCGTTTGAAGGTCTGCGCCTTAGCGGACGCAAGGTGCGCCGCCCGGAATTGACCTTCGCTACGATGGACCATAACGTTCCTACCAAAGACCGTTATAACATTACCGACCCGATCTCGAAGCAGCAGATCGATACGCTGGCCAAGAATTGCCGCGATTTTGGCATCACCTTGTACGACCTCGACACGATTGACCAAGGCGTCGTGCACGTTATGGGGCCGGAGCTGGGCCTGACACATCCGGGCAAGACGATCGTTTGCGGCGACAGCCACACCTCCACGCACGGTGCGTTTGGTGCGCTTGCTTTCGGGATTGGTACGAGTGAGGTTGAGCACGTACTGGCAACTCAATGCTTGCAGCAGGCGAAAGCGAAAACGCTGGAAGTCCGTTTTGTCGGCAAACGTAAACCAGGGGTAACTGCAAAGGATATGATCCTCGGCGTTATCGCCAAGTATGGCACGGATTTTGCTACCGGCTATGTTATCGAGTATACGGGTGAAGCGATCCGGGAGCTGTCCATGGAAGAGCGGATGACGATCTGTAACATGTCGATCGAAGCTGGAGCAAGAGCAGGCTTGATTGCCCCGGACGAAACGACGTTTAATTACCTGCGGGGCCGCGAGCATGTGCCGCAGGGTGCAGCGTTCGATCAGGCGGTGGAGGAGTGGAAGAAGCTGGCTACCGATGAAGGTGCAACTTACGACCGTGTCGTCGAATTCGACGTGGATTCGCTGATTCCGCAAGTTACCTGGGGAACGAGCCCTGGGATGGGTACGGGGATCAACGGCGTGGTGCCGAACCCGGCCGACTTCGCAAATGAGAATGAACGGAAAGCCGCTGAGAAAGCGCTGGAATACATGGGCTTAACACCAGGTACACCGATGACGGATATCGCGATCGATTATGTCTTTATCGGTTCCTGTACGAACGGCCGGATCGAAGACCTGCGTGCAGCAGCGGAAATCGCTAAAGGCTACAAGGTTTCCGACAAAGTTACGGCGATCGTCGTTCCAGGCTCGGGCCGCGTGAAGCTGCAAGCGGAGAAAGAAGGTCTCGACAAAATCTTCAAAGAAGCGGGATTCGAATGGCGTGACGCAGGTTGCAGTATGTGTCTGGCCATGAACCCTGATGTCTTGCAGCCGGGTCAACGGTGCGCTTCGACCTCCAACCGTAACTTTGAAGGACGGCAAGGGCGCGGCGGCAGAACACATCTGGTTTCTCCAGCCATGGCGGCAGCAGCGGCGATCAAGGGTCATTTCGTCGACGTGCGTGAATGGGAAATCAAGAGTGAAGTCCTGAGCTAATCGAGGGAAAAGGGGAGAATCGACGATGGAAGCATTTGTGAAACATACTGGAATCGTAGGTCCCGTGGACCGTGTTAACGTAGATACCGATGCAATTATACCTAAGCAATTTCTGAAACGGATTGAGCGTTCTGGATTTGGCCAGTTTTTGTTCTATGAATGGCGGTTTGACACGGAAGGGAACCCCAATCCGGAGTTCGAATTAAATAAACCGCGGTACGCGGGTGCGTCCATTCTGATTTCACGCGTCAACTTCGGTTGCGGCTCCTCGCGGGAGCATGCGCCGTGGGCCATTTTGGATTATGGATTCCGTTGCGTGATTGCACCGTCTTTTGCGGATATTTTCTATAACAACTGCTTTAAGAACGGTATCCTGCCGATTAAGCTGTCGGAAGAACAAGTGGAGGAGCTGTTCCAACGCACGGCAGCCCATGAGGGATATAAACTGACGGTGGATCTGGAGCAAAAAACGATCACCGACGAGTACGGCTTGAACATCAGTTTTGATCTGGATGAGCACCGCCGCCAGTTTTTGCTGCAAGGCTTGGACGATATCGGCTTGACGCTCCAGCACGAAGATTTGATTGCGGCATACGAGAAGAAGAAATTTGCGCATTTGGCTTAAACCGTCTGAACTTGGCGGGAAGCCCCGGCTGCGACATGCAGCTGGGGCTTTTTTTGTCAATCTATGAAAATATAAGTCTATCAGCCCCGTGTTTTTTCTGATATTATGGAAGTAATTAGCAACGTTTTAGGAATGTTGGCGTTTACAATGCTCGCTGGATCCCATTCTGGTGGCGTATCCGTCAATGAGATTCTTGATTCGGCAAAATACGAGGGTGGGGTAGGGATTTACGGATGAAGAAACTCGGCTTATTGATGTTTATGTTGGTTGGTTTGCTCGTGTTTCCGGGATTGGCGAACAACGCCTACGCCGCCTCGGCGGAGTCATCCGGGACACATATCGTGTTGGACGGCCAGGAGCTTGAGCAGCCTGCCGGTGCCCAAGCGGGGATCGTGAGGGGCAACGTGATGGTGCCGCTGCGCGTCGTTGCCGAAGGTTTGGGTTATCAAGTCGCTTGGGAGAAGAAGAGCGGCACGATTACGATCACGCAGGAGGGCACCGAGCTCAAGCTCACGCTGGGTCAGGACACCGCTTATGTTGACGGTCAGTTGGTCAAGCTGAGTAATGCTCCTTTTCTGCAGGGAGACTCAACGCTTGTTCCGCTACGTTTCGTTGGTGAACAGATGGGCATGAAGGTCAGCTGGGATAATGCCACGAAATCCGCTTACTTAACCAGTCCTGCGGGAGGTTCCGCCGCCGGTGTTGTTCCGGGTACGGCCAGCCAAGCCCCAGGGTCGGAGACTCCGAACTCTGTTCCGGGAGGGCAGCCAATAGCGGGGGATGACGATACATACGACCCGGGAGCTTCAACCGGGAACCAAGCTGTGAGCCCTATCGCGTTGATCCAAGGCATCAGCTTTAGCGAAAATCGTTTGATGTTTGCTGTTTCCGGCAGCGTCACCCCGAACGTATTTAAAATGAGCGGTCCCGAACGTCTCGTCATAGATATTCCCAACGCCGACTTTGCTCCGACCTTCGGGGACGTTCATCCTTTGGACTCAGGCCGGAATGGTCAATTTGCCGTCAGCGATTATCCGGACGTCTCCCAGATCCGCTATTCGCTGTTTAGCAAATCGCCGTCAACTGTTCGGATTGTAATCGATTTGAACCGGAGCGTTGAGTTTACGGTCACGAACCTCGACGATGGCCTTGTAACCGTCGACTTGACAGCAGCCGCAGGCGTACCGAATACCAGCACGGGCGGAAGCGGCCGACCGCTGGTTGTGATCGATGCGGGGCATGGCGGGAGCCAGCCTGGGGCAATCAGCGTCACCAAGAAACAGGAGAAGGAGTTTACGCTGGCTGTGGCGCTGAAAGTCGAGGCGCTGCTGCAGCAGGAAGCCGGGTTGGAGGTGATCCTGACCCGTACGACGGACGTCACCATGTCGCTCCAAGACCGGGTTAAGGTGGCCAACGATCGCGGGGCTTCGGTGTTCGTATCGATCCATGGAAACAGCATCGATCCTCCAAGCAACCCCAGCGGTTCAGAAACGTATTACACCCGGGACGAGAGCATTCCGCTCGCCAATGTCATGCACCGGCATTTGGTGAAGGCAACGGGCTTGGCGGATCGCGGCGTCAGGAAGAGCAGCCTGCATGTTACACGGGAAACGAAGATGCCAGCCGTGTTGCTTGAGGTCGGTTATTTGAGTAACAAGACCGATGCCGAATTAATGTACACGGAGGAGTTTCAACAACGTGTTGCAGAAGGTATTGTCGCGGGTATTAAAGAATATCTGGGCTTATGATCGATAAGATATGACAAGGAGGGGAGCGGCATGAAAAGAAAAGTGGCGGTATTGCTGGCTTTGGTGGCTATGCTGGGGGTTGCCGCAGGGTGCGGAAACAAGCCGGCGGCTTCACCTCCGGAGAATGAGCATCTAAGGGAAACCGCCCTAAGCAGCGGGGCGCAGCAAAGTGAAACACAGATGCAAGAGGTGCAAGGGCCGGTCAACGGTACCGGCGAATCGGGGGATCCCCAAGCTGGTTCGCAACAAACGGGGGCGGAGAAGCTGACCATTCAGGTTTATTTTACAGATGATGAAATGATGGAGCTGAAGCAGACGCCGCGTGAGATTGAATTTACAGCGGACCATAGCAAATACGAAAGCGCCTTTGAGGCGCTGCAAACGGATGATGACAGTCTGCTCTCCCTATGGGAGAAGGTGGTCCTGAATACGGTGAAGTTCGTACCGGAGAGCGGGCTACTAACGATTGATATTCACTTGCCGGACGAAGCGCGCCTTGGTGCGGGTGGGGAGTCGCTGGCTATCGAAGCGCTGAAGAACACGATGTTCCAGTTTGATGAAGTCCAGCAAATCGAGTTGACGGTGGATGGTCAGCAAGTCGAATCGCTGATGGGCCATGTCGATCTGGAACATCCGATGACCCGGTAAGCACGAAATCAAAGAGCGCGGAAAGGCCGCCGTGTGAAATGTAACGGAACTCAAGAGCCGTTAACAGACTATAGCCAGCCTAGTAAATCCATTTGAGGATTTGCTGGGCTGTTTTTTTGCTCTGGCGGCAATAGCGGTACTTTGTGGCCTTATTCCATGATTTATACCCGCTATCACGACAATAGCGGTAATTCATGGCCTTATTTGTCCAGGATCGCCCCATTATCCTGCTTTTTTCCCCTTCCCACGAAAATAGCGCCCAAAAGTTCCTCTATTTTTGCCAAATCCCCTTCCTTGTTGGAGATAGCGCCCTTTTAAGGCGTTATTTCACCGGTCAACGCAAACTTGGGCCCAATTCTCTCTTTCCGCATCCAGGAAACCTAGGATTTTCGTAGGAAACACTGGCAAAAGTTAAGCAGAAAAATGCCAGATTTTCGCAACTTTCCAAGCGGTTTGGCGTCTAATATGTCGTCTGGTGATGTCGAAATGGAAGTGAACACCCACGGCATCATAAGGCAAAAATTCTAAAGGTAGGGGTGACGGATGAAGAAAAAAAGTTTGGTGACGCTCATGTTCGCCTGGTTGCTTCTCTTCGTAATGGCGCAAACAGGACATGCTGCGTCCGGCAGTACGAGTATTTATCTGGATGGGAAAGCACTCGCTTTGCCCGAAAATGGACAAGTCCAAAATGTGAATGGAAATGTGATGATTCCAATTCGTGTCGTCGCGGAGGAGCTAGGTTTTGACGTCAACTATGAGAAGAAGACGCGCACGGTAACCATAAAGCAATCCGGTACAACGCTTATTCTCGTCATTAATCAAACAACCGCTTCCGTCAATGGAAGCGAGGTCAAACTGCCCGTCGCGCCGAAGCTTGCCCAAGATACTACGCTCGTACCTATGCGGTTTGTCGGAGAGCAAATGGGGCTGCAAGTGGCTTGGGATAACACAGCTAAGGCTGCCTATTTGACGACGCCAAGCTCTGGCAGTGGAAGCGGAAATACCGGCAATGCCGGGTCTGGCAACAACACCGGGAACGGCAACGGAACCGGAACCGATGGGCAGCAGCCGGGAACGGTTGTACCTCCGGCAGATACCAGCAATTTGGCGAAAGTGACCGGAATCGCGTTTGATAACAACAGCCTGATGATTGCGGTCGATAAGAATGTGACGCCTAATATTTTTACGATGAGCGGCCCGGAACGGCTCGTGATCGATCTGCCGCAAGCTCAATTTGCCGAAGCGTTGGCTGGAGGCGCGCCGCTGGATGCCAGCAAGAGCGGGTCCATTGAGGTAACGGAATACCCTGATGTTTCCAAGGTCAGATATGCGTTGTTCAGCAACAATCCCTCGACGGTTCGGATCGTATTGGATTTGAATCACAAGGTGAATTACCAGCTGGTCAATGAGAATGACGGCTTAATTTTTGTGAATTTGAACTCGGAATCAAGTCAGGGCGGAGGAACCTCTGGCGGCAGCGGGAAGAAGACGGTCGTGCTGGATGCCGGTCACGGGGGAAGCGACCCGGGCGCCATCAGTGTGACGAAGAAGAAGGAAAAAGACTTTAACCTGGCGGTCGTTCTGAAGGTGAAGGAGCTGCTGAAAAACGATCCGAACATCAATCTAGTGTTGACGCGCGAAAGCGATACGTATCCGACGTTGTCTGACCGGGTGAAGATTGCCGAGAACGTAAAAGCAGACATCTTTATCTCCGTACATGCGAATTCCGGCTCTGCTTCGGCCAGCGGCGTGGAGACCTATTATACGCGGGCAGCCAGCCTGGATCTGGCGAAGGTCATGCATAAGCATCTGGTTCAAGCTTCCGGCTTGGCCGATCGCAAAGTCCGTACGCAAAGCCTGCACGTGACCCGGGAAACGACGATGCCGGCCGTGCTGCTGGAATGCGGGTACTTAAGTAACAAAAACGATGATGCACTGTTGGCAACCGATGAGTACCGGAGCAGAGTTGCCCAGGGTATCGTTGACGGCATTAAAGAATATCTCGGCCTTCAGTGATCGCCGGGCGAAGGAGGAAGTCACCGTGAACAGAAGAAGAAGCATCATCCTTGGAATCCTGGTACTTCTGCTCGCCTTGAGCAGCGGCTGCGGGCAGAAACCGCAGGCCGCTCCGAATAACGGAGCGGGGAATGCCGAGGCCAACCAAGGAAGTGTGCAAGTACCAGACGAGGCTACGCCGCAAAATTCCGATTCGACGCAAGGAGCGGACGAAACGAATGCACCGCAGCAGATGACGGAGAGCATCGAGGTTTATTTTACCGATGATCAGATGCTGGAGCTAAGCAAAGAGAGCCGCGAGATCTCTTATCCAGCGAAGCAAGATAAATATTTGGCAGCCCTCAAAGCGCTGCAAGCTCCTAGCAATGCGAGCCAGTTCTCCCTATGGGGCAAAGCGGAGTTTCATTCCGCCGATTTCAAGGAAGGAACGGTAACCGTTGATTTGACGCTGCCGGATGAAGCGCGCCTTGGAGCAGGCGGGGAAGCGCTGGCGCTTGATGCGCTGAAGAACACTTTGTTCCAATTCGACGAGGTGCAAGCGATCGATGTGCTGGTTGATGGCTCTCCCGTGGATACTTTGATGGGTCATGTCGAACTGACGCATCCATTAGTAAGAAATTAAGGGATTGGGGAGGAACTCGCCCGTCCGCCGTCGAATGGTTTAAGGAGATCTTTTTTGTAGAAAGGAAGAATTTGATGGCATCCTATAAACGCACGTTTCAACGCAGTACCCGGAAAGCGGTCTCCGCGATGCTGGTCACGGCCATGTGCTTGGGCGGGACGACGGCGGCATTCGCCGAGGAAACGCCGGCTGTAACCACCTCGCAAAGCGTTGCGTCGGTATCCTTGTTTAGCGACGTACCGAACGGTTTTTGGGCGGAGAAACATATATACAAATTAGCAGCTGAAGGCATTCTGCTAGGCGATGCCGGCAAGTTCCGTCCGGGCGACAACGTCACCCAGCAGGAAGCGATTACGATGGCGATCCGGTTCATGAACCTGGATTCGCAACTGGGCAACGGTGCCGGAGCTCCGGCAGATCTGAAAGTTGGCAATTATTTTAAACCTTATTTGGAGCTGGCACTGTCGAAAAATTTGATTGACAAAAACGAAGAGCTCGCATCCACGAAGGAAGGCGAAGCTTGGGGTGAGAAGAAGGCTTCCCGGGAATGGGTGGCCAAGCTACTCGTTCGCGCCTTGGGTAAAGACGCGGAAGCGAAAGCCTCCGCAACGCTGCCAACCGGCTTTGCCGACCAAACCAGCATCTCCGCGAACGCGCGAGGATACGTTAATGTTGCGGTTCAACTGAAGCTGACCAACGGGGTGGAGGGCAACCGGTTCGATCCACTGGGCAAAGTCACGCGAGCCCAAATCGCAACCTTCTTTAGCCGCGGCAGTGAATACGTAAACCCGGGCTATGCCAACGTCTACGAGGGGATTGTTACCGAGCTTACGGACAGCAAGCTGACGTTGTATACGAACGGACAGATGAAGAGCTTTACGTTGGATAACCGTTCGGTCTATTTCACGAAGGATTCCGAAACGAGAACAACGCAAAGCGCCTTGAAGCTGTATACGAAAGTGCTGGCCGTGGATAAGGTGGGCTCAGCCGCATATGTAGAAGTAACCGATCCGAACCAGCAGTTGGAGCGCTCGGAAGGAACGGTATTATGGAACCCAGGAAATAATCAATTGCTGGTTCTAGTAAATAACACTCCAGTAACCTTGACCTATGATAGCAGCACAGCGTTTGTTGATCAGTACGGGAACTCCATCAAAGCTAGCGACTTAACGACTGATAGCACGGTAGTTGTTCAACGTGAGACATTTACGTCTGACAAGAAGCCAGTGATCATTCAACTGCAATCTGTAGGGAATGTATCCGGCAGCGGTACGGTTTCGAAAATTGATCTTACCGGTAAGAACATTACGATCAAACTTGCTAACGGCAATGAAGAAACGTTCAAATTCAACGATAAGACGATTTTGCTCTACCAAAATCAAGTTCTGAATCAGATGGGCGAAGTGAACGAAGGGGCATCGGTTACGTTTGAAGTGAAGAACGGCGTGCTGGCCTCCTTGGTTGTGACTCAAGCGACAGAACGAACGGTGACCGGGACCTTGCTGGATCTCGTTGGCGATACGTTGCTGAGCTATACGAATGCAGGCGGACGTGACGAAATCAAGCGGCTGGCGAAGAACGTGACTGTGGAAATTAACGGCATCGCTGATGCAAGCCTGGACGATCTGATCACCGACGAAAAGGGCGGGGACAAGGTCGAATTGACACTGAATCCTGACGACGAAGTGACGAAGATCGTAGTTACGGGGCGTCAATCCGAGAAATTGGAGAGCGCAACGGTGATCAACTACGATACGAAAACCAAGGCGCTTACTGTCTTGGATGCGTCGGAGAAACCGTATGTGTTCGTGATCGATGAGAAGACGAAATACAGCTACAACACAACCTCGCCAACGTTGTCCGGTCTGGAGGCTCTGCTGTCCAAAGGGCGCAAGGTTGATCTGACGGTTGTAGGTTCTCGCGCAGTTAATGTGGATGTGACCTACAAGTACGAAGGCACTTATGTATCGGCCAATACCTCATCGAAGAAAATTACGATTTTGCAGAACAATGGCAAAACCGTAGAAATTCCTTATCAAGGAACAACGCCGACGATCAGCATTTATGGTAAAGCGAACGCCTCGCTGGCCGATCTCAAAGCCGGGGATGCGGTTACCGCGATGCTGACGGCGAATCAGGACGCGTTGCAAACGTTGGCGGTGAAGAGCTCCATCCAGTTTGAAGTCGTTTCGGTAAATACGGCAAACAGCCGCATTCGGGCGACGGCGAACGGTGTGACCTCCGAGTTCTATGTGGATCAAGCTGTACTGCTTGGCGAAAATGGCGGGGCGATTAAAGTCAGCGATTTGAAGGCGGGCCAAACAATTAACGTTACGTTTAACGGCCAAACGGCGATCTCGCTGCAAGTCGTGAAGCTGACGTTAGGGAAGGTTCAAAGTGTTGATGGTTCGACCTTGCTGGTAAAATCTTTTGCCGGGAACGTGGAAACCTATTCCTTAGCGAGCGGCGTGAAGGTTCAACGTGGAACGGAAGTCAGCACAAGTGTGACATCGCTAACGACCAGTGATCATGTTGAGGTTCGCAAAGATACAAACGGAGCGGTTGTCGTTAAGGTGCTGACGCCGCAAGAACGCAAATTCTCCCGTTACGACGGGGTAAGCAAGGAAATTATCGTCTTGCGGTCCTCCACGTCTGACAACAATTATCGCTTTGCGGTAACAGCGGATACGTATATTCACCAAGGTGACACGACAATATCCGTGCAATCCCTCCAGATTAATGATAAAATTGTTTTGTATTTCAACGGAGACAAGCTGGTTGAAGTCGAAAAGCAATAATCATTTTTCGTGAGATCAACCGTCTTGATGCGGGATGTTTCCCGAGTCAAGACGGTTTTTTCGCGGATAAAACCATGCGGCCAGCAGGGCCTCCAGGAAAGGAGTGGAGACATGAACGCGGCTGATGTCCGCCATATTTTAGACACCATCGGTGCCATGTTTCCGGATGCGCGCTGTGAGTTGAACCACGAGAATGCCTTTGAGCTTACGATTGCCGTCCTCCTGTCCGCGCAGTGCACCGACGCTACGGTAAATAAAGTTACGGCTGATTTATTTAAGAAGTATAAAACGCCGGAGGATTACGTATCGGTTCCGCTGGAGGAACTGGAACAGGATATCCGCAAAATTGGCTTGTACCGCAGCAAAGCCAAGCATATTCAAAGTTTGTGCAGAATCTTGCTGGAACGGTACGGCGGAGAGGTGCCGAGAGAACATGAGAAGCTGGTTGAGCTGCCCGGTGTTGGGCGTAAGACGGCAAACGTTGTCGTATCCAATGCCTTTGGCGTTCCGGCGATCGCCGTTGACACGCATGTGGAGCGCGTCAGCAAACGGTTAGGTTTGGCCGGGTGGAACGATTCCGTTCTCGAGGTGGAAAAGAAGCTGATGAAGCGGGTGCCTAAAGAGGAATGGACATTAACGCATCATCGCTTGATCTTTTTCGGAAGGTATCACTGCAAGGCGCAAGCCCCCAAATGTGATGTCTGCCCGCTGCTTGACGTTTGCCGGGAGGGCAAAAAACGTATGAAAACGCCGCAAAACAGAAAACCTAAGAAAAATGCGGCAAAATAAGATAACCCATAGGTGAGGATGAGAGACCATATGAGATGCATTTCTGTGTATACCGACAACTTTGAACAGTTCTCGGACGTATTTGAGCAAGTCCTTGATTTGAATTTAGGTGAAAACGACGAACGTGAAGTGGAAGGGTTAATGGTCAGCGACTCCGGTGAAGTGCCTGAGCATTACTTGGGGCGGATGTCGGCGAAACCTGAGGTCGTCGTCATGAAGGATAAGACGCGCGGCATCACGATTTTGCAGCATGGCAAGGTGTTTGAAGTCCTGCTTCCAACAGAAACCGCAGAAGTTGCGGTGAAGTAGAGCGCAGATCCTTCTCATCAAAAGAGAAAATGAAATCCCCTCGGATGCGTGGTGTAATAACCCACATTCAAGGGGATTTTTGTTGTTGAGCTTATACATGATCAATCGTTTCTTAGGCGCGAGGAGATCAGCAGTAGTCCGAAGGAGAGCAGGATCGTGCAGCCTGTTAACGCCCAGGCCAGCTGCAGGTTTCCGGCGTCAACGGCAAAATAAATTGCCGTCGGAATCGTTTGCGTTCGGCCGGGGATGTTGCCGGCGATCATCATCGTTGCCCCGAATTCCCCCAGCGCACGGGCAAATCCGAGAATAAATGCCGCCTGCAGCGAACGAGAGGCGAGCGGCAGCACGATATAGATAAGCACCTGCCATTCTCCGGCTCCCTGGGAACGGGCGGCGTCTTTCAAATGTTTATCCACTTCAAGGAAGCCGGACTTCAGCGTTTGATAAATCAGCGGGAAGCTGACGACGGCCGCAGCGACGATCGCGCCAAGCGGCTGAAACACAAAGCTGATGTTGAACAGGCGGTCCGCTGCCTGTCCGATCCAGCTATTTTTTCCCAACACCACCAGTAAAATAAACCCTACCACGCTTGGCGGCAGAACGAGCGGAAGGAGAAAGACGGTTTCCACCAGCGTTTTCCCGTAGAAGGAGGCCGCGGACATGCGCCATGCCACCAGTAACCCTACCACAAAAGCGATGGCAGTGGCGGCGATGGACACTTGCAGTGATAACGTGATCGGCTCCCAGAACGAAGTCGAGATTTCAAATGTACGCATGTGAGGTTACTCCGCCGGGGTGAACCCGTATTTGACGAACACCTGCTGGGCTTGGTCGCTTTTTAAAAATTCGTAGAAAGCTTTAGCTTCGTTGCGATGAGCGCTGTCCTTGAGCACTCCGATTGGATATTCAATCGGGTCATGGCTTTCGGCTTCTGCGGTCAAGGCCACCTTCACCTTGTCCGAAAGGGCTGCATCGGTTTTGTACACGAATCCGGCGTCGACATTGCCGGTTTCCACATAAGACAACACCTGCTTGACGTCCTTCGTCAGCACTAGATGGGATTGCAGCGGCTCCCAAAGCTTATGGTAGGTAAGAGCTTGCTGCGCGTATTTTCCGGCCGGGACCGATTCAGGGGTGCCAATGGCGATATCGCCGAGCTTGCTTAAATCTTCCATGCTTTGGACCTCTACGGAACCGTCCTTGGGAACAACCAGTACCAGATCATTGGTCAGCAAATTGGTCTTAAGTTGATCGTCAATGAGACCTTTGTCGACCAAGGCATCCATTTGCTTGGTTCCAGCGGAGAGGAACAAGTCGGCCGGCGCGCCCTGTTCAATTTGCTGCTGAAGCGTACCGGAAGCGGCATAGTTAAAAGTGAGCTTCACTTGGCTGTGCTCGGCTTCATATACGCCCTTGAGTTCATCCAAGCTTTCGGTTAAGCTGGCGGCAGCAGAGATGAGCAGCTCAACTTGCTCAGCCGGTTCAGATGGATTCTCAGCTGTTGTGGACGAAGAGTTCGCCGCGTTGCTGCTATCGGCGCTTACCGAAGATGTGTTGCTGGAAGAAGCAGATGGATCGCTGCATCCCGCGGATAGGAGTAGAATAATGGCTGCGAATGCGGCCAAAAAGGGCAATTTCAAAAACTTTTGCATATGGAATCCTCCTTGGTTATGTCTAATTATAACTAGATTATACGAAACATAACTAGTTGTATAGATCACTTAGGGAGCATTCATTGAAAAAAAGGGAAATCCCCGGTAAGATGAGTCTAGTTGCATGAACTATGATGAAGGAGTACGCTATGACCGAACCGATCTCTTATACAGCCGAGGAAATCGCCAAGCTGTTGAAGGTGTCCAAGCTAACTGTCTACGATCTAATCAAAAAAGGAGAGCTTCCTGCTTATCGGGTAGGTAAACAGATGCGGGTGGATTCCACCGATCTGGAAGCTTATAAGCAGAGAGCCAAAGGCGGGGCAACGCCTCATGCTGCCGCTGGTGTGCCGGTATTCCAGGTGCCCTATACCGTGCCGCCTCGGCCGGATGTCGATGGTGGAGAAGCGCTCGGTGCAAGAACGCTGGTCATTACCGGGCAAGATCCAGGACTCGACCTGCTGGCGAAAGCGCTGGAATCGAGGCTCCGCGGGTGCCGGCCGTTGCGTTCTTTTGCCAGCAGTATGGACAGTTTGGTGGCCATGTATAACGGTGCGGTAGATATCGTGAGTACGCATCTGTATGACGGAGATACCGGGGAGTACAATTTGCCTTATATCCGCAAACTTTTTATTTCCCTTCCTTATATGGTGTTGAATTTTGCGGCACGCCGGGCTGGATTTTACGTCAAGCAGGGCAATCCGCTGGGGATTCGCTCCTGGGAGGATCTGACGCGGCCGGGAATTCGGTTGATTAACCGGGAAAAAGGCTCTGGCGCTCGGGTGCTGCTGGATGAACAGCTCCGCAAGCACGGGATATCGCCGGATTCCATTATCGGATACAACCAAGAGGAAACGTCGCATATGGGCCTTGGCGGGCGAATTGCCCTCGGCCAAGCGGACGTAGGTATCGGCAGTGAGAGACCGGCTAAGATCGCCGGACTTGAGTTTATCCCGCTCACCCTGGAGCGGGTGGATCTCGTCGTCCTGAACAAACCGGAAAACCGCGAGTGGATCGCCAAGCTGCGCGAAGCGCTGGAATCCTCTGAGCTGCGCGGGGTGCTCTCCTCGCTTGGCGACTACGATCTGTCGCTCACCGGAAAGGTGTTAGCGGATCGGGAGGCCGGGTTATATTAATAAATCTTGAACCGTCTCCATTTGGGGGCGGTTTTGTTGTACAGGAAGCCCGCAGGGAAGCTGCGGCAGGGAGCATTTCCAAGCGCCCGGGGAAATGTTAAAATATGAATAATTAAAATGAAACTTGATTTCGCAGCGTGGAAAACGGAGGGGCTTGGATGGATCGGACGATGACGAAGACGGACTACGAACTGCAGGAGCGGCTGCATCAGCTGCAGCACTTGCTGGAGCAGGAAGGAGATGCAACCGCGGCGGCGGAGCTTCGGGAAGTGGGCGATAAGCTGGGCCGACGGGAGCTGGTTGCGGCGTTTTGCGGCCATTTTTCGGCAGGGAAGTCGAGTCTGATTAATGCGTTAAGCGGGAAGACGGTGATGCCGGCCAGTCCGCTACCTACCAGCGCCAACGTGGTACTGATCCGGGAAGGGGAGCCGCGCGCGCTGCTGACGCCAGCCGATCCGGCGAAACCGAAGGTCGAGGTGCCGGTGGACGAGGTGGTAGCGTATTGCCGCAACGGGGAGGAATATGCCCGCGTTGAGTTGTGGGACCGGGTGGAGCTGCCTCCGCGCGGCGGCGTTCTGCTGGATACGCCGGGGGTCGACTCCAACGACGCCGGCCATGCGATGGCCACGTATTCTGCGTTGCATTTGGCGGACGTTGTTTTTTACGTGATGGATTATAACCATGTATCGTCGGAGACGAATTTAAGCTTTGCCAAATCGTTAAGCGATTATGGTAAACCTGTCTATATGATCGTGAACCAAATTGATAAGCACCGGGAAGAGGAGCTGGCCTTCACTGCGTACCAGGCATCGGTCAGTCAGGCGTTCCGGAACTGGAATATTAAGGCGCAGGGGATTTTTTATATCTCGCTTAAAAAAGAGGACGCTCCTGGCAATATGCTTCCGCAGTTACGGAAAGTGATCCGCAATTTGTTTGCACGGGGAGAAGGCTTGCTGGAGTATAGCGCTTATGCTTCAGCCGCCCAGTCGGTTGAAGGTTATCTGGCCCGTGCGGCTGCGGCGGAGCAGTCCCAGCGTGAGCAGTTGGTGGCGGAAGCCGGCGGGGAAACGGACGTGACCGCGATGGAAGAAGAGCTGCGGCAGCTGGAAATGGCGGGGCCGTCGGGAGAGCAGGTATGGGATATGCGGAAGCAGGAGTGGCTGCGCCGCATCAGCAGCCTGTTGGAAACGGCCCAAATGATGACGCCGCCGTTGCGGGAGCAGGCGGGGCGTTATTTAGAGAGTCAGGCGCCGGGCTTTAAAGTGAAGGGCTGGTTCGCTGCCGGGAAGACGGAAGCGGAGAAGCAGAAGCGGCAAAGCGAGTTTTTGCAGGCGTTAGCCGAACAAGTCGAAGCGCAGCTGGACTGGCATGTGCGCCAGGAGCTGCGGGCGATCGGCCAAGAGCTGGAGATTTGGGGCGAAGCCTGGGAGCAGCAGCTCGACGAGCGGATGCCAAAGCCGGCGGAGGCGTGGATCACGGAGCCGCTTCCAGGCGGGGCGATGCTGTCCGGCGAGTCGACGCTGCACTACGCGGCAGCGGTGGCCGCAGGCATC
>NZ_GG695984.1:36657-73690 GCF_000159955.1 Paenibacillus sp. oral taxon 786 str. D14
CTGACCCGGCGCGCCGCCGAGCTGCGCGACGGCGTCTTCACCGTGGCGCTGTTCGGAGCGTTCAGCGCCGGAAAATCGTCCTTCGCCAGCGCTTTGCTCGGCGAAGCGGTGTTGCCCGTCTCGCCGCATCCGACCACCGCGGCGATCATCCGCGTGATGGCGCCGGCAGAAGGTCAGCGCCATAACACGGCCGCCGTCAAATTCAAGAGCGCCGAGGCGATCCGCGAAGACTTGGCCTACTCCTTCCAAGCCCTCGGCTTAGGGGAATGGAAGGAGACGGCCTGGATGGAGGCGGTACGGCGCTTGAAGCCCGAAGACATTCCGGCGGCCGGCCGAGCGCACTACAGCTTCTTGCAAGCTGCAGCTGCTGGATGGGCAGAATCCGCTGATCGGCTTGGGCAGGTGGAGGTCGTGGAAGCGGAGCAGTTCCGCAGCTATGCGGCAGACGAAGCGAAAGCCTGCTTCGTAGCGGAAATCGATTTTTATTACCGCTGTCCGTTAACTGAACAAGGCATCGTGCTGGTGGATACCCCGGGGGCCGATTCGATCCATGCCCGCCATACCGGAGTCACGTTCCAATATATGAAGGATTCCGATGCGATCATCTTCGTTACGTATTACAATCACGCGTTCTCGCGTGCCGATAAACAGTTGCTGAGCCAGCTGGGACGGATGAAGGGCAGCTTCGCCCTCGACAAAATGTTCTTTGTCGTCAACGCCGCCGATCTCGCGTCTTCGGAGGAAGAGCTGACGGCTGTCGTGGAGCATGTACGGGATGGTCTTCGTACCGCCGGCATCCAGCAGCCCAACGTATATGCCGTATCCAGTATGCGGGCAATGGCTGCAAGGCGGGATAATACGGCGGATGACCCAGGCTTCTCCCTTTTCCGGCAACGCTTTTCGACTTTCCTGGAACAGGATCTCGGGAATCTGGCGGTTTCGTCCGCAGTAGAAATGATGAAGCAGATGCAAGAACGTTTGTCCAAATGGACGGAAGCCGCTGGACAAAGCGCGGAAAACGCGGAGCAACAGCTCGCCGCCTTGCGCGGACGCCGGGATCGGTTCGAGCAGGCGGTTGCCGAGTTTCTTCAGGTCGATATCGGCAGGGAATGGAGCCAGGAGAACGCCGAGCTGCTGTTCCACGTTGTGCAGCGGGTACGGCTGCAGGCGCTGGAGCTGTTCACGGAATTTTTCCATCCCTCCTTGCTGCAGGAGCATAACGGTCCGTTGAAACGGAATTTTACCGTCGCGCTGCGCGGATGGCTGGATCAAGTTTCGGGCGAGTTGGAGCGCGAGCTGCTTGCCACCACGCTGCGTTTGGAGCGCAAAGCGGAGGCGCTGCTTCGCCGGGAAGCCGAAGGCTGGTGCCGCCGGCATGAGGCGGCATTGGATATGCCGCTCAGCTATTCGAACGCGGAAACGAGCTGGGATACACCGGCGATTCCTGAAGGCTTGCTGGGCAGCGGATCGTTGGCGCCAGAGACCTATTGGCCGTATTTCAAAAATCCAAAAGCGTTTTTTGAAGGCGGCGGTCGTTTGCAGCTGCGGGCGAAGCTCGAGGAGCCGCTGCTCGCCAAGCTGAAGGCGATCGTTGGCGAAATGGAAGCCTTTTTCCGGGAACATTATGAGCACGAAATCGCGCTGCGGAAGGAGCAAACGGCTGAAACGTTCCGCGGTTTGTGGGCGGAATGGGAGCAGAGCATCCAAGGCTCCAAAGTCTCTCCGGAGGAGCTGGCGCGTTGGAAAAGCATCCTTGCTCAAATCGGGCGGGATGTGGAGGAAATGGAAGCTTTTTATGATAAATAGGCGGGTTTCACCCGTGATAGAAGCCTAATATCCGTATTTACCGGATATTAGGCTTTTCTACGCTTTGCCGCGGGAAAATCATGATGATAAACTGCAAGGGACTAAGACCATGAAAGCGCATGCTTTCAGGCGATGACAGGTTTCGCGGCGTTCAGACGACTCTCCCTGATCTTGCTGCTAAGACGTCCGGAACCGTTTGGTTATGACGGGGTATCTGAAGTATAGTTCCACAAACGGGTGTAGGAGGAGAGACATGGAGGTTCTTAGGCAACTTCGGGTTTATTACCAGGCAAAGTTGAATTACTTGGTGTTGTCGATTTTATGCTTGGCAGCTGCGACTGGGCTTGGCTTAGTCTACCCGATGCTGCTTCGCAAGCTGATCGACGATGTAATTCGGCCGGGGAATTATGGAGAAGTCGTATGGATTGCCGCGACGGCGGTTTCGGTTGTGGCTGTGAAGGCGCTTTTGCAGTTCCTGCACGGTTTTTTTGGCGGAAGGCTGGGGAACTACCTGGCGTACCGGCTGCGTAACGCATGTTACGAGAAACTGCAGTTTTTATCGTTCCGCTATTATGACACGGCGAAAACTGGGGATTTAATGTCGCGGTTGACCGGGGATTTGGAAGCCATCCGCAACTTCGTGGGGTTTGGTTTTGCCCAACTGCTGAATCTGATCCTGATGGTCACGTTTGGGGCAGCGGTCATGCTGTCCATCCATTGGCAGCTTACCTTAATCACGATGATAACCATCCCTTTCCTGGCCGGTGTCGCCCTCAAATTTGAGTCTAAAATTCATCCAGCCTTTCAGGAAATGCGTCTGGCGCTCAGTTCCTTAACGACCGCGGTGCAGGAGAACGTGACGGGCGTGCGTACCGTCAAATCGTTCGCCCGGGAGCCGCACGAAGTCGAGAAGTTTTCGCTTCGGAATGAGCGCTATAAAGATAATCAGATCTTCGCGGCCACGCTGTGGAGCCGGTTCTTTCCGGTTATGGAGCTGCTGGCTTCGATCAGCGTTGCGGTGCTGCTCTCGGTCGGCGGGACTTTGGTGATCAAAGGGTCGATGTCGCTCGGTGATCTGGTCGCGTTCTTCAGTTTAATCTGGTTTATCATTGGTCCGATGTGGGGCTTAGGCTTTCATATCAATAACTATACGCAATCCAAAGCGTCCGGGGAACGGGTGCTGGAAATTCTAAATCAACCGATCGATGTGAAGGACAAAGAACAAGCGATAGAGCTTGATCCGGATCAGGTTCGCGGAGATGTCCGGTTCGATCGAGTGACGTTTGCTTACGGGAACAAAATGCCGGCGGTGGTGGACATCGATTTCCATGCTCCGCCCGGCTCCGTCATTGGCTTTCTTGGCGGCACCGGCTCCGGCAAATCAACGATTATCCAGCTGCTAATGCGTGCTTACGACGTGAATAAAGGCCGCATTCTGCTGGACGGCCAAGACATTCGGGAGCTCAGCGTGCGCAGCTTGCGCAGCCAAATTGCTACGGTGTTTCAGGAGACGTTCCTGTTCTCGTCATCTATTAAGAACAATATTGCTTACGGCATGACCAACGTAACGATGGAGGAAATCATTCGTGCCGCCCAACTAGCCAAAGCGCATGATTTTATCATGGAGCTGCCGGACGGTTACGATACCGTCGTAGGTGAACGGGGACTCGGATTGTCCGGGGGCCAGAAGCAGCGGATCGCCATCGCCCGCGCCTTGCTCAAGAATCCAAAAATCCTGATCTTGGACGATGCCACCAGCGCGGTGGATATGGAGACCGAGCAGGAGATCCAATCCGGGTTCCAGGAAGTGATGCGAGGACGGACAACGTTTATTATTGCCCATCGGATCTCTTCGCTGCGGCATGCCGATGAGATCCTCGTCTTAAACGAAGGCCGGGTAGTACAACGCGGGAAACATGAGGAATTGATTGAAATCCCGGGTCCGTACCAAGATGTGTACCGTATCCAATATGCAGACCATTTGGCTGGAGCCCTTGGGCATGAAGGGGAGGGAGATGCGTGAATACCTATACCGCGACCAGGTCGAAACCCAAGTCCGGCAAGGATGCCGGCCTTGGCAAAATCGAAGAGCGGTTTGTGTACCAGGACGATGAGCTGATTGACAAAGCCTTTGACTGGCAGCAATTCCGCCGGCTCTTTGCTTATATGAAGCCGTATGCCAAGCAGATGCTGCCTTTGATCATCCTGATGACGGTGCTTGGTACTGTGACGAAGCTGGCCGTACCTTACTTGACGAGTCTGGCCATCGACCGCGCGATCGCACCGGCGAACGGTCAGACCAACTTATTGCTGCTGTACGGCATCACCGCCTCCGTCCTTGTCCTGTACCTCATCCAATGGGCTTCCGGCGTCTACCGGATCAAGTTCACGAATATCATCGGGCAGAGGGTCATCTATGATTTGCGCGCCGATTTGTTTAAGCATATTCAGAAGCTCTCGTTTAACTTCTTTGACAAACGTCCGGCCGGCTCGGTGCTGGTACGGGTCACCAATGACGTCAATTCCCTGCAGGATCTGTTCACCAACGGGGTCGTCAACCTGATGATCGATTGCGTGCAGCTGGCCGGGATCGTCGTGATTTTGCTGTTGATCAACTGGAAGCTCGGGCTGGCGGTGATGGTCACCGTCCCGATCATGTTCCTGATCTCCACCAAACTGCGGCAAAAAATCCGGATGGCCTGGCAGGAAGTCCGCATGAAGAACTCGCGGATTAACTCCCATTTGAACGAGTCGATTCAGGGGATTCGCGTAACTCAGGCTTACACACAAGAGCGGGAGAATATGCGGTACTTCGATTCGATGAACCTGAGCAACAAGAAATCGTGGGATAAAGCGTCAGCGATGAACCAGGCGTTTGGCCCCTTAATCGAAATCACCGGGGGGATCGGCACGTTTGTCTTGTTTGTACTAAGCGTCTACCTGATTCAGTCCGGTGAACTGACGATTGGTCTGTTGGTGGCGTTCAGCAACTATGTGGGTAATTTCTGGGACCCGATCAACCGCCTGGGACAAATGTACAACCAACTCCTGGTGGCGATGGCCTCCTCTGAACGGATCTTCGAATTTATCGATGAGGAGCCGAATATCGCCGATAAGCCGGGAGCCAAGCCGCTGCCGGTGATTACGGGCGAGATCCGCTTTAACCACGTCGTCTTTGAATATGAACAAGGACGCCCTGCCTTAAAAGGCATTGACCTGGAGGTACAACCCGGCCAGTCGATCGCCCTCGTTGGCCACACCGGCTCAGGGAAAAGCACGATCATCAACCTGCTCAGCCGGTTTTACGATCCTAGCGGCGGATCGGTTGTCATCGATGGTCATGACATCCGCGACGTGACGGTCCAAAGCCTCCGCAGTCAAATTGGCGTAGTGCTCCAGGATACGTTTATTTTCTCGGGAACGATTCGGGAGAATATTCGTTTTGGCCGATTGGAGGCCACCGACGAGGAAGTGGAAGCAGCGGCTAAGGCAGTGAATGCCCACGATTTTATCGTGAAACTGCCAAACGGTTACGATACCGAGGTGGAGGAACGAGGCAATGTGCTGTCCATGGGTCAACGCCAACTGCTATCTTTTGCCCGGGCGTTGCTGGCTAATCCGCGGATTCTGATCCTTGACGAGGCAACGGCCAGCATCGATACGGAAACGGAGCTCAAGATCCAGGAAGCGCTGAAGGTGCTGCTCAAAGGGAGAACGTCGTTTATCGTAGCTCACCGGCTCTCCACCATCCGAAGTGCTGACAAAATCGTCGTGCTGGATCATGGTGAGATTAGAGAATCGGGCACTCACCGGGAATTGATGGAACGAAAGGGAATCTATTACGGCTTGGTCCAAGCACAATTTCGGTATTTGTAACTTTTTATCGAAAAATATTTAGATATTTAATTAGAACTATTGCAATCTTGCCCGTAAAGCCGGAAAATAGAATAGGATACTAAAACGGCAAATTTATTAAAGGTGGTTTGGTCCAATTGAGTAGTGAGGCGTTAGCTCCGGCTTTGGTCATTCGCAAGGCTTGTTGCGACGATGTTCAACACATGCTTCCTTTAATGCGTCAACTGCGTTATCCGATGACGGCCAGTGTATTAAAGGAACGTTTAGAGATGTTGGAAGGCCAGCTGTTGCTAGGCAACCTGGTTGCGGAACTAGACGGCGTGATCGTTGGGACAGCTTTTCTTAAGCAGCTTCAGACGCATGACATGAGTAGACCGGTAACCCGGATTACGGCATTGGTCGTTGACGAGAAACACCGCGGCACAGGGATCGGAAGACGGTTGATCGAAGCGGCGGAGATGTGGGCCCGTGAACGGGGCAGCACAGATCTGGTATTATCTACAGCCCGCGAGAACCATCTGTCCGCTAAAGCGTTCTATGAACATTGCGGCTTCAGATGCACCGGCTACCGAATGAATAAGCCGTTGAACTAAGCTGAGAAATTAAATCAAACTGCGTTGTACGCGATATAGCTCCACCCTTTTGAAGGGCGGGGCTTTTTTGTGTTTTGCAGGGAAGGCGGGAGACATCTGTGTAAATTTATTTTACTTTCTTGGCTGGAGAACAAGTTGGAAACTATAGTTTTACGTAGTCGAGGGAGTAAGGTGATTTCAGATGTCACTAATACTAACATAATTAACGGAATAATAAGTGATTTATGTTAGACAAAGTGACTTATACATGACATAAACGGGGCGAAGCCCTAGAACAAGATTGATCTGAGGAGGATGTGTATGAAGGGGAAAAAAAGAATTGCCTGGCTGGTTAGCGCTTGTTTAATGATCGGGTTGCTCTCGGCGTGTAATTCGTCCGGCAACGCGGCAAAACCGGCAGCTGGAAATACCAGCGCTGCTGGAGGGGGACTTACGGTCATTAAGATCGCCTCGCAATCCCCGTTATCCGGGGGCTCGGCCATTCAAGGGGAATCGATTAAGCTTGGGGGGCAGATGGCGCTGGAGGAGCGTCAGGCTGAGTTTAAGGACCTGGGATTTGATCTGCAGTTCGTTCCTTACGATGACCAAGGCGATTCGAAGAAAGGCGTCGCCAACGCCGAATTGATCGGCGCGGATCAAGCGGTATTGGCGGTGCTTGGGCATTTGAACTCCGGGGTATCGATTCCGAGCTCGGTCGTCTATGAGAAATATAGTATTCCGATGGTGTCCCCGGCCAGTACGGCAACGGACTTTACCGACCGGAAGCTGAAGATCGCCAACCGCATTGTCGCTCGCGACGACTTCCAGGGACCAGCGGGTGCCGAATATGCCGTGAAGACGGTGGGTGCGAAAAATATTTTTGTGATCCAAGATAAAACGGCTTATGGCCAAGGGTTGGCCGATGCCTTCCGCAGCTCGGCTGAAGAGCTGGGGGCGACGATCGCTGGATACGAAGGGATCACGGTGGGTGAGAAGGACTTTAACGGCGTGCTGAACCAGGTGCTCAGCAAGAAGCCGGACTTCATCTTCTTCGGCGGGATGTATGCCGAGGCCGGATTGATTGTTAAACAGGCCCGGGAGAAGGGGATTACGGTGCCGATCATGGGCGGGGATGCGCTCGATTCCTCGGGGATGGTGGACATCGCCGGTGACAAGCTGACGGAAGTCGCGTACAGCTCCGTGTCTACAGACGTTACGAAATCCAACAAGGACTGGGCAGACAAATATCAAGCGAAGTTTGGCAAATCCGTGGAGAACTACTCCGCTTATGCCTATTTTCGGCGTGAAACGGTTGGAGCATTCCCGGCTGGGACGGGCTTGGAAGGCGATTCGGGAGAACGAGATCGCCGCACAATCGATGGGCATTCCGCTCATCCGCACCAAACTGACTGCTTTTGCGATTGGCGCTTCCTTTTCCGGCATGATGGGAGTGGTGTTTGCGGCGAAGCAAACGTTTATCGATCCGACGAGCTTTACGCTGCTTGAATCGATTACGATTCTGGTGATGGTGCTGCTGGGCGGCATGGGCAGCGTGCCTGGCGTCATACTCGGCGCGGCATTGGTTACAATTCTGAATTTACAGGTGCTGACGGAGCTCACCAACTGGTTAAACCAGTTGACACTGCAGGGAGTCATCCAACTTCCCAGCTCGATTTCGCCTTCCAAGATGCAACGCCTGATCTTTGGTGTAATCCTGTTACTCGTCGCCATCTTCAGGCCAAACGGCTTGATCACCGCCAAGAACAAGAAGGTGGATGCCGAGCGGCTTAAGGCGCAGCGTTCCGGCAATACGTTATCCATTTTGCCGCCGGCCAATCAACAAAGCGGAGGTGTGAGCCAATGACGACGATTCTGAAGGTAAGCAAGCTCGTGAAGCGCTTTGGCGGACTGACGGCGGTTGGAGGCGTCGACTTTGCGTTTCCCCGCGGCAAAATTTCCGCTGTAATTGGCCCAAACGGTGCCGGGAAAACGACCTTTTTTAACATGATCACCGGCATTTATACCCCGGACGAAGGCGCGATTGAGTTGGATGGTGAGTCTATCGTTGGCGTCAAGCCCCATCAGGTCGTCAGTCTGGGAATCGCCCGGACGTTCCAAAATATCCGCCTGTTTGGCAGCATGACCGTGCTGGAAAATGTGATGGTTGGCATGCATACCCATCTGAAGACAGGAATCTTCGGTACGCTGCTCTCGCTGCCCCGAGCCAGACATGAGGAGGAACAGGTGCATCAAGAGGCTTACCGTTTGCTGGAGTTCGTCGGGCTGCAAGAGCTGCTGAACGAACAGGCGGCGAGCCTGCCGTACGGCGCGCAGCGGCGGCTCGAAATCGCCCGGGCGCTGGCGGCGAAGCCGAAAGTGCTGCTCCTGGACGAACCAGCCGCCGGGATGAACCCGCGCGAGACAACCGAGTTGATCAGCTTGATCCGGCGCATTCAGGAGGAAACGGGGATGACGATCATCCTGATCGAGCATGACATGAAGCTGGTGATGGAGTTATCCGAGCATATCCTGGTGCTTGATTACGGAACGAAAATCGCGGAAGGCGGGCCGGATCATATTCGTTCCCACCCTAAAGTGATTGAAGCTTATTTGGGCAAAAGCGCGGTTCAAGGCAGCGGCGAAACCGTCCGATTCGAGGTGATATCATGAGCTTGCTGGAGCTGAAAGAGGTTCACGCCTATTATGGGGCGATCGAAGCTTTAAAAGGCATATCCTTAACCGTAGAGGAAGGGGAGATCGTTTCGTTGATCGGCTCCAACGGAGCCGGTAAGTCCACGACGCTCAAGGCGATTTGCGGCCAGGTGAACACGACCGGCACCATCCACTTTAACGGTACGGAGATGTCCAACTTACCCCCGCATCAAGCGGCGTTGGCGGGGATCGCACATGTGCCGGAAGGACGGCGGATCTTCCCGCGGTTGACGGTGAAGGAGAATCTGGAGATGGGCGCTTTTTCCGTGAGGGACAAGAAGGTGATCAAGCAGCGGATGGAGCGGGTGTTCGACCATTTCCCGCGCCTTAGGGAACGGATGGCGCAAACGGGCGGGACGATGAGCGGCGGGGAGCAGCAAATGCTGGCCATCGGCCGGGCCATGATGATGCAGCCAAAAATTCTGTTGTTGGACGAACCGTCGATGGGGCTTGCTCCGATTATCGTCGAGCAAATTTTCGAGATGATCCAGCAGTTAAACCGCGAGGGGATGACCGTGCTGCTCGTCGAGCAAAACGCTTTTCAAGCGCTGCAAATCGCGCACCGCGGCTATGTGATGCAAACCGGAGAAATCCTGATGGAGGACGAAGCCGATTTGTTGCTCTCCAATGAGCAGGTGAAGGAAGCTTATTTGGCTTAGCCCTGCTGCAGGTCGATCCCTATCGTTGTCCGGACACTTTTTGCACGATTATCCCATTGGATCAGGAGAATGTAAAACTGATTAGATAGAATAAGAGAGCGAAGAAACAGAGAGTACAGTCCCTCCTTATCAAAAGGGATAATCCTGCAAAGGAGCACGGAGAGTAAGTACCTTATGGCTAAACGAAAAAATCCTTCCGAATTCAGATTAAACCACGTAGTCTAAACTACGTGGTTTTTGTTTTGCCGAATATTAATTTGCCGCATAATACCGGCTTTGCTCGTATGCTGCTGCCGTGCGGCGCGAATAGCAGTACCGCTCGCGGTACGTATCGAGGCGCCCGCGGAACTCGAGCTGGAGGTGCGGACAGCCGCAAAGATCGGACGGCGTTGTTAATCCCGCGGATTTCTCCAGAAGGTTGACGCCGGCTTCTTGGAATACCCGGCTGACGAACTGAGAACAGAAGAAAGAATTTTTTCCGCCAAGCTCCATATTTAAGATGATCCCTAAGAGTCCCAAGAAATTATAGGTGTAAAGCTCGTCGTTATCCTCGAAGGTTTTCACAAAATTTCGCATGCGCATGTAATTTTCCGCGCTAACCTTGCAGCTGTATACAGCGCAGGTTGCTTTCTCGAATACTCCGGAATGAATGTCCTCTCTGACGAAGCCGCCAAAGATAGGGATGAAAGGGTGTTTGCGCCCGAAGCTGTAAACCTCACGCAGTTCGGGATCAAATGCGATCGAGGCATGATTGTAAGGCGCTCTTGTATATAGGCCGATCATTTTGGCCACAAGTGTTGTCGGATTGCTTAGCAGGACATAAATTTTCTTCTCATTGTTCATCATTTCGACCACCATTTACTGTTGATGATAGTTCCATTGAATATTAACATGGTACTTGGATTATGGGAATCCCAAAACGGACCGAAGGCGGAAAACAAACTAGACTAAGGTCTTGGTTCCTTCTAGCCGCTCCGTGTGATCCGTAATTTACTTTTGCGGACCGATACGTTAAAATCGGGGGGAAATCAGGGCATGGAAGAGGATGGTCCATCGATGTATAAATTGATCTTAGCCGATGATGAAGAAGATGTGCGGGAAGGCCTATTAGGCCTAATCGATTGGGAAGGTCTCGGTTACGTCGTCCAAGAGACGGCGGAGAACGGCAAGGAAGCGGTTGAGCTCGTGGAGAAGCATGCGCCGGACGTTGTGGTGACGGATATTCAAATGCCGTTTATGAACGGATTGCAGCTCTCCGAGTGGATCCGTGAACGGTATCCGGCAACGAAGATCATCATATTAACCGGATACGAGGAATTTGAATATGCACAGAAGGCCATCCGACTGGGAATCGATGAATATGTTTTGAAACCGTTTTCGGCAGGAGAATTGGCCGAAATTTTACGTAAGGTGAAGCTGCAGCTCGACGAGGAAGTGGCTGCGAAGGAAAATGTGCAGCTGCTGACCGAGCACTACCGTAAAAATCTGCCGATCCTGCAAAGTCTATTTTTGTCTTCACTCGTATCCCGGCGGCTGCAAGAAGCGGAAATTCGTGAGAAATGCGAGCATTATGATCTAGACCTCAGCGGGGATCGATACATGGTTTCTGCGATCCGCATCGATTCCGCGCCAGCTTGGCGGGGATCAGACGGAAGCCACGAACCCGGTAACGGTACAGCGTTGTCTCTGAAAGATACGAATGACACCCAGCTGCAGCTTTTTGCTGTCTTTAACATTGCGGAGGAAATCGTCCGGCTCCATCCGAAAGGCAGGGCATTCATCCATCATGACGAGGTGGTGGTGCTCAGCGTAGGGGAACCCGGTGCGGACAAACCGCTTGCGGATCAAACGCTGCAATTATTGAAAGAAATCCGTTTTAGCGTGGAGCGCTTCCTCAAGCTGACGGTGACGATTGGCGCCGGTTCTGAGGTGGGGCAATTAAGCGAGCTTGCCGGCTCCTATGAAGAGGCGGTGAAGGCACTCGATTACCGCGTCATTCTCGGGGGAAACAAAGTGATTTGGATTGAGGACGTGGAATCGCGGCAAACGGACCCGTTGTCGTTGGATGAGATGAAGGAGAAAGAGCTGGTCCGTTGCTTGAAGGTTGGCAGTGACCAGGAGCTGGTTAATCTTCTGGAGGAACTGTTCAAGGCATTAACGGACAGCAAAGCATCGTATCAAGACTTCCAATTGTATTTGCTGGAGTTGTTGACCGCAGTGATCAAGGTCGCCAAGGACATCCGTGTTGACCTCGACAAATTGTTTGGAGATGGGGCTGGATTTCTCGGACAGTTCGTCAAATTTTCGCATGCCGATGAAGCAAAAGCCTGGTTCCTGGATATATGCATGAAGCTGAAGCAATCCATCGCCACGGACAGGCAGTCCAGCTACAACAAGCTGGTGGACGAGGCGAAGGAATATATTTTGGCGCATTACGGTGACCATGATATTTCCATCGCTAAGGTATGTCAGCATCTCCATATCAGTACCGGGTATTTCAGTAACATTTTCAAGAAAGAAACGAAGACGACCTTTGTCAATTACCTGATGGGCGTACGGATGGATGCCGCGCAGGACCTGCTGGCAACGACGGATCTGAAGGCTTTTGAGATCGCCGAGCGCGTGGGGTTTGCCGATCCGAACTATTTCAGCTTCTGCTTCCGCAAAAAATTCGGCATCTCCCCGAAAGAATATCGTATCGGAGCGAGAAGCTCATGAAGTTGTGGCGTTCGTTCACGCGTCTGTTTCAAGGGTTTCATGTTCGTAATATTCAGGTGCTTATTTCTCTATCTTCGATTACCGTTACCGTATTGGCGGTTGTATTAGTCACGACGTTGCTATACAACCGCTTCTCTAAGGTTGCGGAAGAGAACGTTTACTTAAGCCTGGAGCAAATTATTGAACAGGTTCATTCCAACCTGGAGCTGTATGTCAGCGGGATGCAGGATATTTTTGACCTCGTGGAGCAAAAAATCTCCGTTTCCCCCAACTTGCCCACCAACGATCAGCTTGGAGAACAGTTGCAGACCGTACTCAGTACTCGCGAAGATCTGGTCTCCATGGCGCTGTTTACCGAGGATGGGAAGCTGGTGCGCAACGTGCCGACGCTTCCGATGCGGCAAAACACACGGCTGCAGGAGCAATTATGGTTCGAATCTGCGGTTCAGAATCCCGGGAAGCTGCAATTTACTCCGCCGCATATTCAGAACCTGTTCAAATGGCAGTACCGCTGGGTCGTATCCATGAGCAAAACCGTGGACTACCGGGATCAAGGCCAGATGAAGCAAGGCGTATTGGTGATTGATATCAACTTCCGTACCATCGACGAACTTAGCGGGCGGATCAGCTTAGGCAAAAAAGGGTACGTGTACATCATAGACGCCGTGGGAAATATCGTATACCATCCGCAGCAACAGCTCATTTATGCCGGGTTGAAATATGAAAATCTGGAGCCGGTGCTGAATTATTCGTATGGCCGTTATTACGATGAGTTGGAAGGGGAGCCGCGGATCATTACAATTCAGACCGTAAAGCCGGCGGGCTGGAAAATCGTTGGGGTGGCTTATGCGGATGAATTTTTGACGACGAAACGGGAAGTTGGCGACTTTTTGTCCTGGTTTTTACCTCTGGCCATCGCCATCATTCTGTTCATCAGCATTTATGTTTCGGCCCGGATCTCGCAGCCGATTCGCAAGCTTGAACGCTCGGTTCAAATGGTGGAACGCGGAGACTTCGGAACAAATGTCTATGTTAGTGGCGCTTATGAGGTGGAGCAGCTGTCCAAACGGTTTAACTTGATGCTGCGCCGGATCCGCGAGCTGATGGATCAGATCATCCAGGAGCAGGAAGCCAAACGCAAGAGTGAGCTGGATGTGCTGCAGTCGCAAATCAACCCACATTTTCTCTATAACACGTTAAATTCGGTCACCCGGCTGGCCGAGCTGGGACGGAACGAGGAGGTCGTGACGACGATTACGTCCTTGTCGCGGTTTTTCCGGATCAGCTTGAGCAAGGGGAAACATATCATCAGCGTGCAGGACGAGTTGGAGCATGTGCGGCATTATTTGATCATTCAAACGATCCGGTTCAAGAACAAGTTCCGGTATGAGATACGGGCGGATGAAGCTGCGTTGAAATGCTCGACCTTAAAGCTGATCTTGCAGCCGCTTGTCGAAAATGCCATCCATCACGGGATCGAAAAATCGGCCGAGCAAGGATTCATTGACATCGAGGCCCGTTTGGAAGGAGAAAACCTGATCTTCCGGATCCGTGACAACGGCATCGGCATGTCTCCCGATACGGTGGAGAAGCTGTTCAGTGGAAACATCCGCAGCGAAAGCGGCTCAGGGGTGGGGGTACGAAACGTGCAGGAACGCATCACGCTCTATTACGGCCCTGGTTACGGGCTTCATTTCGAAAGTGAACCGGAGGAAGGCACGACGGTCACGATTACGATCCCGGCTGTACAGCCGGAAAGTCTGGAACAAGGCGGGATGCAGTCATGAAGCGGTTGCCGAAGTGCATCTATCGAGCTGGCATTCTGTTGATGGCAGGAGCGCTGATCACTTTGCTGTCCTCCTGCGGAGGTCCCGGGAGCGGGGCGGATCATCAGCAAATTTACGACGTGGACATGATCGTCAAGATGGATCGCGGCGATTATTGGAAAACGACCAAGCTGGGGGCGGAGGTCGCGGCCAAGGAGTTTAATGTCCGGTTGAATTTTGTCGCCCCGGAGAACGAAAACGATGTCGAAGGCCAAATTCGCCTGATGGAAGAGGCGATTGAGCGGCGTCCGGACGCCATCATCCTGGCGGCTTCCGACTATGAAGCGCTGGGGCAGGTGACGGACCGGACATCCTATTACGACATCCCGGTCATTTCAATGGATTCGGAGGTCGCTTCCACCAAGGTAAAGACGTTCGTGGGGACAAACAATTACGAGGCCGGCCAGAAAGCGGCTGAACGCTTGGTCGATCTCACCGGGCCTGTGAGCGAAATCGGGATTATTAATTTTGTGAAAGGCGCCCGTAACGCCAACCAGCGTGAGGAAGGCTTCCTTGATTACGTCGCACGCTTTCCCGATGTCCATGTCGTCGATATTCAATATTGCGGGTCGGACGAGTATCTCGCCTACAAGCTGACGGCGGATATGCTGAAGCGGTTCCCGAATCTGAACGGCATCGTTTCACTAAGCGCCGAATCTTCGATTGGCGCAGGCCGGGCCGTCGACGAGCTTGGATACGGCGGCAAGGTGAAGATGATTGCCTTCGATAATCCGCCGGAGATGCTTGAACTCCTGCAGGAGGAAAAGGTGCAGGCGATGGTCGTACAGAACCCGTTCAACAACGGGTACATGGCGGTTGCTGCCGCTGTCCAGGCGGCCCGCGGCGAGAAGCTTGAGGATCGAATCCCAACGGATACGAAGCTGATCGACCTGAATAATATGCTGTGGCCTGAAAACCAGAAGCTTCTGTTTCCGTTCGTGAAATGAGTGAAGTGGACGGTTGGCGTAGCCAAGTTGTTCTAGAGTTGAAGCTGGGACGAGCAAACAGCAAGTGGTTACCGGGAATCCGGGGCGCTTGCTGTTTGATGTTTTTTTGCGACTATCGATATAAGGATATAGATATTTAATTCGACATCATCAGAATTTTGATAGAAAAATCTTAGAATTTTGGATTCGCAAGGTGCCCGAAACCATGCATAATGAAAACGTATCCAAGAGGATATCACTTAGAAATACACTTTCAGGAGGTCAAAAAATATGAAGAAGCTTACAACGGTCATGCTGGCTGCAGCCATGCTGGGAGCGACGATGGTCGGATGCTCCAACAGCAGCGATAAAGAGAGCAGCGGAGGAAATGGGGGTTCTACTCCAAACGTAGGTGTGGCGATTTACAAATTTGACGATACGTTTATGACAGGCGTTCGTAACTCGATCGAGAAAAATGCTGACGGGATCGCGAAAGTGGACATCGTTGACAGCCAAAACTCCCAGCCTACGCAAAACGATAAAATCGACTTGTTCTTGACGAAGAAGACGAATGCGCTGATTGTTAACCCGGTTGACCGGACGGCAGCAGGCGTCATTATCGACAAAGCTAAAGCGAAGGACACACCGGTTGTATTCTTGAACCGCGAACCGTTGCCGGAAGATATGAAGAAATGGGATAAAGTTTACTACGTTGGTGCGAGAGCTGAAGAATCCGGTACACTGTCCGGTCAAATCATCGTGGACTACTGGAAAGCTCATCCGGAAGCAGATAAGAATGGTGACGGCGTGCTGCAATACGTTATGCTGAAGGGCGAACCTGGACACCAAGATGCTGAGCTGCGTACGCAATATTCGGTCCAAGCGATTGAAGATGCCGGCATTAAGGTCGAAAAAGTTGCTGAAGACACAGCCATGTGGGACCGCGTAAAAGGCCAAGAGAAAATGGCAGCCTTCCTGGCCGCAAATGGCGATAAAATTGAAGCCGTACTTGCGAACAACGATGACATGGCACTCGGCGCGATCGAAGCTCTGAAAGCTGCTGGTTACTTCACGGGTGACAAATACATGCCGGTTGTAGGCGTTGACGCAACGGCACCAGCCCTGCAAGCGCTTGAACAAGGTACATTGCTGGGTACGGTTCTGAACGATGCGGAGAACCAAGGGAAAGCAGCGGTTATCCTGGCTTCCTTGCTGGCCAAAGGCGAAGCGATCAGCAAAGACAACGTAGGTTTTGATATCACCGACAATCAATATGTGTGGATTCCATACCAAAAAGTAACGAAGGAAAACGCTGCTGAATTCAAATAAGAGTACGGCGAGCAGGTCAATCAGCAGGACTTCTCATATTCGCTAGAACAACATGGGAGGTTCGATGCCGAAAGGTACGGACCTCCTGTTTTTTCACAGGGGATAGGAACACAGGAGGAAACGATGCTGTGCCTCTAAAGCGGAAGAAATGATCAGGGGGCGAAAACCATGTCTGAATATATGCTCGAAATGAAGGGCATTACCAAGGAATTTCCCGGCGTTAAAGCGCTGGATGGCGTAACACTGCAGGTTCGACCGGGTACCGTTCATGCGCTGATGGGCGAGAATGGGGCCGGCAAATCCACGCTGATGAAATGTCTGTTCGGGATTTATAAGCCGGACAGCGGTGAAATTTATTTGAATGGTCAAAAAGCGGAAATCAACAATTCCAGCGATGCGCTGAAGCTTGGGGTCTCGATGATTCACCAAGAGCTGCATCCGGTACCTTTCCGCAATGTGATGGAAAATATCTGGCTCGGACGTTTCCCGATGAAAGGATGGGGACCCTTCCAATTCGTCGACCATAAGAAGATGTATCAGGATACGGAAGAGCTGTTTAAACAATTAGATATTGATTTGGATCCGGATACGATTGTCGGCAAGCTGTCCGTTTCCAAAATCCAGTCGATCGAGATCGCGAAGGCGGTATCGTTTAACTCGCGGATTATCGTGATGGACGAACCTACCTCTTCCTTGACAAGCGTAGAGGTTGAGCATCTATTCCGGATCATCAACGACTTGAAGAAGCGCGGGGTGTCGATCATCTATATCTCGCACAAGATGGAGGAGATTTTGCGGATCTCCGACGATGTAACGATCATGCGTGACGGCAAGAAGATTGGGACGTGGCCAGCGTCGGAGATGACGACCGACCTCATTATTTCCAAGATGGTTGGGCGCGATCTCACGCAGCGATTCCCGGATCGCCACAACAAGCCAAACGGCGTCATTATGAAGGTAGAGCATCTGACGTCCGTCGATCCAAAATCTTTTAAAGATGTATCGTTCGAATTGCGCAAAGGGGAGATCCTTGGCGTAGGCGGTCTGGTTGGGGCGCAGCGCACCGAGTTAATCGAAGCGTTGTTTGGCCTTCGTGAAATTCAGTCCGGCACCATCTCGATTCACGGCAAAGAGGTGAAGATCCGCAGCGCCAGTGAAGCCAAAAAATACGGATTGGCGCTATTGACGGAGGAACGCCGGACAACCGGTATTTTCCCGGTATTGTCTGTTCATGAAAATGCGGCCATTGCCAACATTGACCGTTATGTGACGCCTTTTGGCCTGCTGAATGAGCGGAAGAAAAAGGCTGAAGCCAATCAAATGGTTGAGAAGCTGCGGACGAAAACACCGTCGCCTAAAACGCTGATCATGAACCTTTCGGGCGGGAATCAGCAAAAGGTGTTGCTGGCCCGTTGGTTGCTCACTAACCCGGAAATTTTACTGCTGGACGAACCGACGCGCGGGATCGACGTCGGGGCAAAATACGAAATTTATTCCATTATTGCGGATTTGGCACAGCAAGGCAAGAGCATCATCATGATTTCATCCGAGATGCCTGAACTGCTTGGGATGTCCGACCGTGTCATGGTAATGTCCGAAGGCCGTCTGACGGGAATATTGGATGGAGATAAGGCTACGGAAGAAGAAATTATGCGTCTGGCAGCCCAGCACTAAGGATTTGAAGGAGGAGAAAATCATGAATACAAAGAAAATTCAGAGCTTTGTGACCGAAAATGCCATTTATATCGTTTTGGCCGTGCTGCTTATCGGCATCGCCGCTTATGATCCAAGCTTTATCGGACTAAATACGTTTCGCGATATTTTGATCCAATCGTCCACCCGGGTTATCATCGCCCTTGGGGTTGCGTTTATCCTCATTACCGGCGGTACCGACTTGTCCGCGGGCCGGATGGTCGGATTGACGGCTGTCGTCTCTGCCTCCATGCTGCAAGAGGTCGATTATGCCCGTCGCTTTTTCCCGAACCTGCCGGAGCTTCCGTTGTTTGTACCGATTTTGATCGCAATTGTTGTAGGTCTGATCTTTGGTCTGATCAACGGGATTATCGTATCCAAGTTTAAGGTTCCGCCGTTTATCGCTACACTGGGCACCATGGTTGCCATCTACGGGATCAACTCCCTATATTTCGATACGGAGCCGAACCAATCCCAGCCGATCGGCGGATTGCGCGACGACTTTACAACGTTAGGTTCAGGTTCATTGTTCAGTAACTGGAGCTTCTCGATTCCATATATCGTCATTATTGCGATTGTCGTTTGTGCGATCGTTTGGGTCATGTTCAATAAAACCCGGCTTGGCAAAAATATGTACGCCATCGGCGGCAACCAGCAAGCTGCGAAAGTATCGGGGATTAACGTCTCCAAAAACTTGATTATGATCTACTCGATCGCCGGGGCGCTTTACGGCTTGGCTGGTGTGCTGGAAGCAGCCAGAACCGGCGGTGCTACGAACAACTACGGGAACATGTACGAGCTTGATGCGATCGCAGCCTGCGTCGTGGGGGGCGTATCCACCACCGGCGGGATTGGTACGGTTCCAGGCATTATGGCTGGCGTGCTGATCTTTACGGTCATCAACTATGGCTTGACGTTCGTAGGCGTAGGTCCTTACTGGCAACAAATCATCAAAGGTGCAATCATCGTTGCTGCGGTAGCGTTCGATATGCGGAAATACGCAAGCAAGAAATAAGGTCTTTTAGGGTTAAGTGAAGGGCGGCTTTTGTGCCGTCCTTTTTTCCATTTTTTACGCAAGCGGAAGCCGTCGAAATATGTTAAAATGTGACAAGAATCATAAGACAAGAATCGGCGATAGGAAATCGGCTGGGGGGAGCAAGCCATCATGAAGAAGTGGAGCAAAATCGGTTTGTCCGGGCTGCTGATTGCAGCCTTGGTTTTGGTTATGACGACGTGGCAAGGAGGAACTGGATTCGGTACGGATACTGCGTATGCCGCAGCTGCCGCCAGCAATTCCTCGAAGTCGCTTGCAGCGGTCTACCTGAAGATCCAGACACAGAACGCGTCCAAGGTAGTTGAACTCGTCAACCAGGAGCGTAAGAAAGCCGGTCTGAAGCCGCTGATCGTACATACCAATTTGACCAAAATGGCCAAAACCAAAGCCATCGACATGTTCAAAACCGCGTATTTCAGCCATACATCACCGAAATACGGCTCTCCCTTCGACATGATGGACGCGTTCAACATTACCTACATCTACGCAGGAGAGAACATCGGCAAAGGGCAACGCACCGCTGAGGAAGTGGTCAAGGATTGGATGGAGAGTCCCGGCCATAAGGCGAATATCCTCAACCCTAAATACAAGCTGATCGGCGTCGGGTATTATAATGGGTATTGGGTGCAGGAGTTTATTGGGAAATAGGAAGTTCCCTTCATCCTATTGCTGATCCACGAAAAAGGATAACGACCACGGGCCGCTCTTGTCCGCCGTTTGTCCATCGATGAGAGGGAAGGAAGACAAGCGGCTCCCAAATGCGGACGTAAACTCCCTTAGGTTCGTTATTCTTTTTCTTCAAGCAATAGGACGCCGGAAATGTGGGCGGATGCAGGAAGAGCCCGGCTAGACAGCCGGGCTCTTTGATGTATTTTAGCGGAGTCTGGGGAGCGAAAAGTGTGTTTGAGCAGTCGGCTGACGGACCAACGTAGAGTGATTCAACGGGATAATGGAGTTTTAGCGGAACTGAGAGACGCTATTTGGCTCTAGGTGCATGATTGGGAATTCTAACGGAACGAGGAGACCTTATTCGGGTGAATTTGGCTCTATTGGGTCCATTTTGAGGTGAATAACGGCTTCTGGTTCCGTTAGAACGGGAAATGACCGGGAAATGTTTAAATAACGTCTCTACGTTCCGTTAGAGATCAGGTGCGGGAGAAACGCATTGGTCGCCTTTGGGAGCGGATTTCTACAGTGTTGGAGTTTACTGAATCCAAGAAATCCGCGAGCAACAGCGATCGTAAGAACATTTCACCCGGCGGCCACCAAAGCTCTTTAAATCAATCTTTCATGCTCATCGTCTAATCCGAGATATTTTATTGAAACCTCCCGAACTTTGCAGCGTAAACATAAGCATAATCTGATATTTTAATCGGGAGGAAAAGCAAATGTCCATTTTCAAAAGATTACGCGATTTGACCATGTCTAATATCAACGCTTTGATCGACAAAGCGGAAGATCCGATCAAATTGACCGACCAATATATCCGGGATATGCAAGAAGATCTCGAAGATGCGGAGAAGGCGGTTGCCGCCCAAATCGCGATTGAGAAGAAGTTTAAAGGCTTGTATGAAGAGCAGCAAGCGTTGGTCGAGCGGCGTACCCAGCAGGCGCATCAGGCGGCTCAAGCGCAAAACGTTGACCTGGCTCGCCGCGCACTTGAAGAGAAGAAAGCCGCTGAGGCAAAAATGGCGGAATACAAGGCAAGCTACGAGCAAAACAAAGCCGCTGCCGACAATCTTCGGGCGAAGCTTGAGGAAATGCGCAAACAGCTGACGGAAATGAAGAATAAACGCGAAACGTTGGTTGCCAGATACAATGCAGCTAAAGCGCAAAATGAAATCAACAAGACGATGTCCGGGTTTAACTCCGATTCCGCGGCAAACGGCCTGAAGCGGATGGAAGAGAAGATGCTGCAAATGGAAGCCCAAGCCGAAGCCAGCAATGAGCTGAACTCTAAGGCTAAATCCTTGGATGAAGAGTTCGAAAGCCTGAACAAGGATTCTGCCGTGGAAGCAGAATTGGCCGAGCTGATGAAGCTATATGAGGATAAAAAATAAGCGACTTGATTCTAAAGTGAGGCTAGACCAAATATGAGCGTATGGAAAAGACTCGGCAATTTGTTTGCCAAACCGGCGCCGCCCGTCGTAGAGAAGAGCATGCTATCGCTGGCCCCGGGCGATATCTGCGAGGTATCGCTCATTTCCTACGAGGTGACCGGCCGGGTCGGCAATCGCGGGCGTAACGCGGTTATGCTGACGCTGCAGGACGGCAGTCAGATCCGTTATCTGCTGGTCGAGGATCGTGAGACGCTGCAGTATCATCTCTATCAGCCGATTGACGGACGGCTGAACGATCCGACCGAGGTGCCGGGCCAGATGGATCTTGACGGAACGCTGTATTATTTGGAGGAAGAGTACGGCGGTTACGTATCTGTGGTTGGCAAGACGCCGTTCCTTCAAGGCGGGGAACAGCATGTGTGGCAGTACCAGTCAGACGACGGCAAGCTGCTGCGGATCGAATGGCAGAACGGGCGGTTTATGTTGTACGAAGGCGTTAAGGTGATTCCGGCCGACGTCAAAGTCATTCGAGCCAATTAAGGCGATAATCTTTAAGCAACTATTGTTCCAAAGCGCGATGAAGCCCGATGAAGCGCGAGAACGAGGCGATCCCCTCGATTCCCGCGCTTTTTTTTCGCCGAAAGCACACAAAAAAATAACATCCCCCAAGCTGCCAATGCAGTGGAGGATGCTATAAATGGGTTATGCAGGGGTCGAACCTGCGACCTGCCGATTAAGAGTCGGCTGCTCTACCAGCTAAGCTAATAACCCTTAATGTAAGGTTCCTTAATGTGAAGGTTTCTTAAGGACAAGAACTATTATAACTCTACAGTTCTAAAAATGCTAGTCCTTTTTTCGAGAAAATTTGCATCTCTTTGCAAGAAGTTTTATGTTATTTACATAAGTTGGAGAGTTACTCATAATTAGCGTAAATGAGGGACTGCGAGGAAACAGGAGGGGTTACATGAGCAGGACGTCCCGGATTTGGCGGTGGGCGGGATTGGCGTCACTGGTATCGACTTTAATTCTGCTCGCTGGATTCGTATATGCGGTGTCGGATATTGCCGATCCGTCGGCAGCCGCTGGCCATTCGACAGTTTCACCGTCCCAAACGGAACCCGCCGTGAAAGCGGGGGCCTGGGATGTGACGGCCATCGGGGATTCCTTGGCCAAAGGGACTGGGGACGATACAGGCAGCGGATTTGCCCGCCGGACGGTGGATCTCTTTAATAAAGAGGGCGCCACGTCTAAACTGGTCAATAACTTGGGAATTAACGGTCTGACAACGAAGGAACTGCTGCCGATGCTGGACGATCCGGGTGTGAAATATGCCCTGCAGCAGTCGGGGATTATCCTGTTGTCGATTGGGGGAAATGATCTGTTTGACGGCACGGAGGCGTTAACCTCGGGACAGCAAGTCCCAACCCAGACGGAAATCGAAGCGGCGATTGAGAAGAGCTCGGCGGATTTTGAAAAAATCGTAGCACAAATCAAGAAAATCAACGTGCAAGCGCTCCTCGTCTACGTGGGTTTATATAATCCGTTCAGCGATCTTGATGGGATGCGCGAAATCGGTAACGATGCGGTAGCGCGCTGGAACGCGATGGCGATGAAAACGCTTGGGGAATATGACGGCACCTTGGTCGTGCCAACCTATGACTTGTTTACGAATAACTCGTCCCGTTATTTGTCGAGCGACCATTTTCATCCGAACGGAGATGGCTACCAGGCGATTGCCGAACGGATGGTCCAAAGCATCGCACGCTAATGACGGTTTAATGCTGGAGTCTAAATGAAGGAGTGAACGCCATGGCAGCACGGCAGCCGATCATCGCTGAGCAGCGTCAACCTGTCCTAAGGGTGCAGGGGCTCAAAAAGAAAATCGGACGTAAATGGATCGTGCATGAAGTGAATTTCGAGGTGTACGCCGGAGAGATCTTTGGGTTCCTTGGTCCCAACGGAGCCGGCAAAACAACCACGATCCGCATGCTCGTCGATTTAATTCGGCCAACCGAAGGCCAAGTACATATTTGCGGATACAATGTACAACGGGAACCGGAGCTGGCGCTCCGCTGCGTTGGGTCCATCGTGGAAAATCCCGAGGTTTACAGCTATTTAACCGGGCGGGAGAATCTCGAGCATTTCGCCCGCATGATTTCGGGCATCGATGGGAAGCGGATTGAAGAAGTTGTGCAAATGGTTGGGCTAACGGGCCGGATCGACGACAAAGTGAAAACCTATTCGCTGGGCATGCGGCAGCGGTTGGGTATTGCCCAAGCGTTGTTGGGCCGGCCGAAGCTTCTGATTCTGGATGAACCTACAAACGGTCTGGATCCCAAGGGGATCAAAGAAATGCGCAGCTTCATCCGCCGGCTCGCGGAAGAAGGGATGGCCGTTTTTGTATCGAGCCACCTGCTCAGCGAAATTCAACTGCTGTGCGATCGAGTGGCGATTATCGGGCGCGGGCGTGTACTCGCCGTCGGCAAAGTCGATGAGCTGATCCAGGCGAATCGAAGTTATGTGGTCTGGGAATTGGAGCCCCGGGAGCCTGGCGAGCGGCTGCTGCGGTCGGCAAGCGGGGTCAACGTGGTAACCGAAGCCGGAAACGTCCTGGACGATACGATTATGGCGGGAATCCAGGGCCAGGCGATCGTAACTCAAATGCAGCCGGAATTGATCCCTGGCCTCGTACAGCGTCTGGTGCAGGAAGGGATCCGGGTAGAGGCCGTGCAGAAGGTGAATCCGACGCTCGAGCAGCTGTTCCTGGAGATGACGGAAGGTGAAAGCATTGAATAACATTCTTCCTTTAGTAAAAAATGAAACGATCAAGATGATTAAAAAGAAACGCTTTTACGTCATCTTGCTCGTGTTGATCGTGCTGGTCCCGATGTTTGCATACGCCCAACTGCGACAAGCGGAGGACAAACGGGAGAAGTTCGGGACGGACTGGCGCCGGGAAGTGCAACAAGCGATCACAGACAATCAGAATTCCCTGGGCAGCGACCGGGTGCCGGAGGAATGGAAGAAATACCGTAAAATTTATATTCAACAGTTGAAATATTATTTGGAGCATGACGTGAATCCCAGAGAACCGGGCGGCGTATCTTTTACTCGGGAGTTCTTGGATAACGCAGCTACGCTGTTCATTCCGCTGTTAATTATGGGCGTAGGATCGGATATTGTGTCTTCGGAACGGACGAGTGGAACGGTCAAAATGCTGCTTACTCGGCCGGTAAGGCGATGGAAAATCCTGCTAAGCAAGCTCATCACGCTGATGATGTTTGTGTCCTTGATCATTGTATCAACCTGTTTGATATGCTATTTAATTTCAGGGTTATTTTTTGGTTACCGCGGATGGGCGCTGCCGGTATTTACAGGATTCCAGCTGCGGGGGGCCGAAGTAGACATTTCGGGTGTGCATGCAGTGCCGCAATGGTTGTATATTTTCATGCAGGCCGGCCTGATCTGGTTTGTCAGCGTGGTGGTGGCCGCCTTGGCGTTTATGGTGTCGGTGCTGGTGCGCAGCACGTCGGCGAGCATTGTCATTATGATGGCGACGCTGATTGCCGGCAATATTTTGACGAATATGGCTTCCTCCTGGACCAGCGCCAAATATTTGTTTATGGTGAATCTCGGTTTAACGAATTATTTGGCGGGGACACCGGCTCCGATCGAGGGGATGACGCTGGGATTTTCGCTGGCTGTGCTGGCGATTTGGGGGGCTTGCGCCCTCGTCGTTTCATTCCTTGTCTTTACGAAACAAGATATTTTGAATTAAAATGGACAAAGGCACCAAAACATCTGTTCGACTACTACATACAGAGGTAGACTAAAGAATTAAAGGGGGAGCATGATGGCCGAACAAATCGATTTGTTCGAGGACGTACCCGGCACGAATGCCGATGGCCCGTCTTCGGGATACGACGCGGACGACATTCAAGTGCTCGAAGGGCTTGTCGCGGTACGCAAACGGCCAGGGATGTATATTGGCAGTACGAGCTCGTCGGGACTTCATCATCTGGTATGGGAGATCGTCGACAACGCGGTCGACGAGCATCTGGCGAAGTACTGCACGAAAATTGATATTACGCTGAACAAGGACGGATCTGTCACCGTACTCGATAACGGCCGGGGGATTCCAACCGGCATGCATAAAACCGGCATTCCGACGCCGCAGGTCGTTTATACGATCCTGCATGCAGGCGGCAAGTTTGGCGGAGCGGGTTATAAGAAATCCGGCGGCTTGCACGGCGTTGGTGCATCGGTAACGAACGCCTTGTCCGAGTGGCTCGAAGTGGAAATTTATCGAGACGGAAAAATCCACCGGATGCGCTTCGAATATTGGGTTGACGAGAAAGGCATTGAACACGTCGGTGAGCCGGTCACAGGGCTGGAGATTATCGGCAATACGAACAAGACCGGCACGAAGGTGACGTTTAAACCGGATATTCGCGTCTTCTCCGGCGGGATCGGATTAAACTACGATACGCTCGCGGAACGGTTGCAAGAGATCGCGTTTCTGAATTCGGGCCTGAAGGTGACCTTGAAGGATGAGCGGGCTGGCCGTTCTGACGAGTTTTTTTACGAGGGCGGAGCCAGCCAGTTCGTTGAGTTCCTCAATGACGGAAAGGACGTGCTGCATGATGTCATCCACTTCTATGCGGAGCGGGATGACATCGAAGTCGAAGTGGCGCTGCAATACAATGCAGGGTATACCGAAACGCTGGTGTCGTTCGTTAACTCCATCCCAACTCGGGGCGGGGGAACGCATGAAACCGGATTCAAGACAGCTTACACCCGCGTGATGAACGAATATGCCCGGAAGAACGGAATGCTCAAGGAAAAGGACAAAAACCTCGAGGGTAATGATTTGCGCGAGGGCATGATGGCCGTAATCAGCGTTAAGATGTCCGAGGTGGAGTTTGTAGGTCAAACGAAGGACCAACTCGGAAGCGCATCGGCGCGCAGCGCGGTGGAATCGGTAGTCGGCGAGAAAATGGCGGTGTTCCTGGAAGAGAACCCGCAGGTCGCCCAGACGCTGATCAAGAAGGCGATCCAAGCCTCCAAAGCGCGGGAAGCCGCTCGCAAAGCCCGCGACGAAATGCGTTCGGGCAAGAAGCGGAGCGAAAGCTCCAACCTTGGCGGCAAACTGACGCCGGCGCAATCGAAGGATTATACACGTACGGAGCTGTTTATCGTGGAAGGGGATTCCGCTGGCGGTTCGGCCAAGCAAGGGCGTGATTCGAAGCTTCAGGCGATTTTGCCGCTGAAAGGGAAGCCGATGAATCCGGAGAAGGCCAAGCTTGCGGATATTCTCAAAAACGACGAGTACCGGGCGATCATTTCGGCGATTGGCGCGGGCATCGGGCCGGAATTCGCCTTGGAGGACAGTAACTTTTCCAAGATCATCATCATGACTGACGCCGATACGGACGGTGCACACATTCAAGTGCTGCTCCTGACGTTCTTTTACCGTTATATGAAGCCGCTGATCGATGCAGGACGGGTCTATATCGCGCAGCCGCCGTTGTACAAGATTACCCGCCGTTCCGGCAAGCTGGAGACGGTGAGATATGCGTGGACCGACGAGCAGCTGCAAAACTATCTGAAGGAATTCGGCAAAAATTTCGAGCTGCAACGCTACAAAGGTTTGGGAGAAATGAATCCCGAACAGCTGTGGGAAACGACGATGAATCCGGAAACGCGGACCATGCTGCAGGTGCAGATCGAAGACGCCGCCAAAGCGGAGCGCCGCGTGTCTACGCTGATGGGGGACAAGGTCGATCCGCGCAAGCGATGGATCGTGGAAAACGTGGATTTCACGGAGTTTGAGGAATAGAAGGTGAATTGATGTGAGCATGCTGGAAAACTTTTTGCCGGCGTTCTTGGAAGAGGTTGTAGGCGACCGCTTTGGCCGGTATTCCAAATATATTATTCAGGACCGGGCGATCCCTGATATTCGCGACGGGTTGAAGCCGGTCCAACGCCGGATTTTGTATGCAATGTACGACTCCGGCAATACGCCGGACAAGCCGTACCGTAAATCGGCGAAGACGGTTGGGGACGTCATGGGGAACTACCATCCGCACGGGGACTCTTCGATCTACGAAGGGATGGTGCGGATGGCGCAGCCATGGAAGATGGGCCATGCGCTCATCGACGGTCACGGCAACTGGGGTTCGCAGGACGATGACCCGGCAGCGGCGATGCGGTATACCGAAGCGCGCCTGTCGGCGATCGCGATGGAGCTATTGCGAGATATTGAGAAACGGACCGTGCCGTTCAAGGACAACTTCGACAACACGGCGAAGGAACCTGTCGTATTGCCGGCGCGGTTCCCAAACCTGCTGGTCAACGGGGCTAGCGGGATCTCCGCAGGGTTTGCAACGGAAATTCCGCCGCATAATCTGCGCGAGGTGATCGATGCCTGCATCGCCTTGATGGAGAAGCCGGAAATGACGCTGGAGGAAATTCGGTTGTTCGTCAAGGGACCGGATTTTCCGACGGGCGGAATTATCATGGGCGAGGAAGGCATTCGGGAAGCTTATGAGACCGGCAAAGGCCGGATTTATTTGCGCTCCAAAACGGAAATCGAAACGCTCCGCGGCGGCAAGCAGCAGATTGTCATCACCGAAATTCCTTATCAGGTGGTGAAGTCGCGCTTGGTTACGGCGATGGAAAACATCCGTCTGGAGAAAAAAGTGGAGGGCATCGCCGAAGTGCGGGACGAAAGCGGCCGGAACGGACTGCGCATCGTCGTCGAGTTGAAGAAGGATGCGGATGCACAGGGGATTTTGGCGTATTTGCTGAAAAAAACCGACCTGCAAGTCACTTACAACTTCAACATGGTGGCGATCGTCAACAAGGCGCCGCGTCAGCTGGGGCTCAAAGCGATGCTCGAAGCCTACATTGCCCACCAGCGCGAGGTTGTGACCTACCGGACGCAATATGAGCTGGAGAAGTTGGAGGACCGTGCTCACGTATTGGAAGGCTTGGTCAAGGCGCTTAACATTTTGGATGAGGTTATCGCGGCGATCAAAGCTTCCAAGAACCGTCAAGATGCGCAAAACAACCTGCAATGGATGTTCGGGTTTACCGAACGGCAGGCGGATGCGATTTTGACCCTGCAGCTGTACCGTTTGACCAATCTGGAAATTACGACGCTGCAAAAAGAGCTGGAGGACATCCAGAAGAAAATCACCGTGTTGCGCGGCATCTTGGAAAGCGATAAGAAGCTGATCGCATTGATCAAGAGAGAGCTGATCGAGATCCGCGATAAATATGGGATCGACCGCCGCTCGCACATTCAGGACGAGGTCGAGGAGCTCAAGGTCAACCTCGAAGTGTTGGTTGCCCAAGAGGATGTGCTGGTCACGATTTCCCGTGAGGGATACATCAAGCGCACCAGCATGCTGTCGTTTACTCGATCCGGCGGGGAGCGGGATGGCTCCGGGGTCAAGGAAGGCGACTACATTAAGTATCTGCTAGAGGTAGATACGCTGCAGAACCTGTTGATCTTTACGCAGCGGGGCCAATACTTCCTCTTGCCGGTGCACCAGATTCCAGAGTTCAAATGGAAGGATAACGGGACGGCGATCGTCAACGTGATCCCGCTCGCCAAGGAAGATCGCATTGTCAGCGTCATTCCGGTGAAAAGCTTCGATGAGAATCCGGAGCTCAGTTTGGTCTTCGTGACGAAGAACGGTCAGGTGAAGCGGACGGAGCTGAAAGAATACGAGAAGAAGCGCTCCGGCGCGGTAGCTGCCTGCAAGGTTGGCGACGGCGATGAAGTGCTGAGTGTCACCGTCAGCCGGAACAACCAAGAGATCCTGCTGCTAACGAAGCAGGGGATGGCGATTCGGTTCGCCGAAGACGAAGTGAACCCGATGGGACGGGTATCGGCAGGGGTACGCGGAATCAACCTGAAGGACGATGACGAAGTTGTTTCCGCGCTCTGGGTCGAAGGCGAGGAAGGCGAAGTGCTCGTCGTGTCCGACTTGGCTTACGCTAAGCGCAGCCTGCTGCTGGATTATCCGGTTCAAAGCCGGGGCGGCAAAGGCGTTCAGACGTTTGAATTTAAGGAAGGCAAGCGGGTCAAACCGAACGGCAGCCGCTTGGTCGGCGGCGTTCACTGCAAGGAGCCGGTGCTGCTGCAGGCGGTCACGAAGGAAGGGCAGATGCACACCTTCAGCTCGGAGGATGCTCCGATAGCGGACCGGAAGTCGATCGGGAAAGCGATGATGTCCGTAGACAAAAACGACGAGATCGTGGATCTCTTCGTCAAAGAATAAGCGATCAACTCCGGGGAAGGGCTTGAATCTTTCCCGGAGTTTTTTTAAACAATCCGTAGTGAAGGGAGGGATGGAGAATGGCGGAAGCGCATTTCCTGTCGCGGTTATCTGCACCGGCTAGACGGGCCTTGGAAGCGAATGGCGTAACGACTTTGGAGAAGCTGGCTGAGCTGAGTGAACAAGAGGTGCTGCGATTTCATGGCATGGGGCCAGCTTCCATACCTAAGCTTAAAGAGGCTTTGCGATCGAAAGGATTAACGTTTAGGAGCTGAGACGGGGGCTTGAGTGTCTTCCTCGTCTTCCTCGGTTAAATGACGGATAAACGCTTGGAGCGTAGGGTCCATAAACGTGCTCCTGCGGTAGACCAACCCGACGTTTTTGTGCGGTACGGGCTCTGCCAACGGGATGAAGGTGATTCCGCTGCGGCGATTCGTGCTGGTCAACGTCCGGGCATAGGAGCCGGGGAGAACCGTTCCCCCGACGTGGTGGATGACCATCTGTACCTGCGATTCCATCGTCGACAGCTCCATGACCGGCCGGATCTCGATCCCCTGTTCAGCGCAAGCTGTATCAAGCAGCTGGCGAACGTAAAACTTCGGCGGAAATAACACAAGCGGCAGCTGCGCGACCTGCTCCAGCGTCACTTCCGGCAGCTCCGCATACGCGTGCTGGCTGGAGACAACCAGCACCAGCGCCTCGTCGAACAGTGGGCGGCTGACGATGTGCTCGTCCTGGAGCGGCAGAAACACGACGCCGAGATCCAGCTGGTTGGCGAGCAGTCCGGCTCTTGTCTCCTCAGTAGCAAGCTCAAGTACCGTCAGCTCGATCCCGGGGTACTGGCGATGGAAAGAGATCAGCTTATCTTCCAGCAGGTGGTTGCCGGAGCAGCCGATACGGAGCTGTCCGCGCTGGACGCCGGTGATCTGGCCAATTTCCAATTTAGCCTGTTCCACCTCATAGATCACTCGGCGGGCGTGCTCCAACAGGATTGAACCCGCTTGAGTCAGATAGTTTTTTTTGCCAATCCGTTGAATGAGGGCCGTCCCAAGCTCTTGCTCCAGCAAGCGAATTTGGTGGCTGAGCGTCGGCTGCGTAATTCCCAGTCTTTCCGCGGCTTTGGTGAAATGCAAATCCTCGCCGACTGCGATGAAATATTCCAATAGACGATGCTCCATAGCGGATGATTCTCCCCGATACATAGATATTGTCAATGATTATAATTGAAACGATATTATTGATCAATGAAGAAAGAATCGGTATAGTGAAAGACAGAGAATTCATTGCTTCGTCAGTTCGTTAATCCGATATGGGAAAAGAGGAAATTTAACATGGGAAATTGGTCCATCACATTAACTACGGCTAAAAAAACGAAGCCGGCTGCCGATCAGCTGGGCTTTGGCAAATATTTTACCGATCATATGCTACTTATGGATTATTCGGCAGATCAAGGCTGGCACGATCCGCGAATCGTGCCGTACGGACCGATTTCGCTGGATCCATCGGCGATGGTGTTCCATTACGGGCAAGAGGTGTTTGAGGGGATGAAGGCGTACCGGACACCGCAGGGAGAGCTGGTATTGTTCCGGCCCGATATGAATTTGCGCCGCTTGAACCATTCGTGCGCACGCATTGGGATTCCCCAAGTTGATCCGCAGGAAGTGCTGGAGGGCATCTGCCGTCTGCTAGCCCTGGAGGAGGAGTGGATGCCGGAAGGCGAAGGCAATTCCTTGTATATCCGCCCCTTTATTATCGCTACCGAAGCAGGGCTTGGCGTGCGGGCTGCGGAGGAGTATCGGTTGATCGTCATTTTGTCGCCGGTTGGGGCTTATTATCCGGAAGGCATCCATCCGGTGCGCATTTACGTGGAGGATCGGTACGTCCGGGCGGTTCGCGGCGGTACAGGCGAAGCGAAAACCTCCGGGAACTATGCCGCAGGGATCAAAGCGCAGGAGGACGTCAAACCGCTTGGCTACTCCCAGGTGCTATGGCTTGACGGCATCGAAAAACGGTATATCGAAGAAGTGGGCAGCATGAATGTGTTCTTCAAAATTGGCGGGGAAGTTGTGACACCGGAACTGAATGGCAGCATCCTGGCTGGCGTCACGCGGGACTCAGTCATTCAGCTGCTTAGGGCGTGGGGAGTTCCCGTCAAGGAACGCCGGATCTCGATCGAAGAACTGTTTGAGGCTCATAAGGAAGGTCGGCTTGAAGAAGCGTTTGGCACTGGAACTGCGGCGGTCATTTCCCCGATCGGCAGCATGACGTGGGAAGGTCATGACATGGAGATTGCCGGAGGCCAGACCGGAGAATTGTCGGCCAAACTGTACGACACGCTGACAGGAATCCAACGCGGGGAACGGGAGGATACGTTCGGCTGGCGGTATCCTGTCCGATAAAACAACCAGTGCGGTGCCCCCTCTGCCGCAAACCACCGGATAATTGCTTCAAGGCAGCAGGAATTTGCGAAGGAAGCAGCGAATTATCCAAGTGGTGATGTAAGGCAAGGAGGGATAAGATTGCATACCGCTGAATTTGCCAGATTGCTTGATCTCATCGTGAAGGATTATCAGGCCCACATGGAGGAGGAGCTGGCTCCTACGCTAACGACGTCGCAGTTGACCGTTCTGGAGCTGCTGGAGCAGCAGGGCAATCTGAAGCCGTCCGATTTGATTCCGTTTCTCTCCACGACGCCGGCTGCAGTGACGATGCTGCTTGACCGAATGGAGCGGGGCGAACTGATCCGCCGTGACCGGGACGAGAACGATCGCCGCAACGTATGGGTGTCGATTACTGATAAAGGACAATCCGAAGTCCGGCGGGGCATCGAAGTTCGCAACGCTTACTTAAGCGGCGTGTTGAATCGCATCTCCACCCATAATCAACAACTGCTGGTATTTCTGCTGGGCAAAATTTCCGGAACGAAATAAGGAACTTGCCTACGAGGGAGTCAATGAATAGGCGGGACGTCAGGGAGCTGAATAATCAGCTCCGGACGTCCCGCCTTTTTTACATTTCTATTCCGTTTCCCCCGGCCTGCAGCAGCGCTGCGAGGCGGGTATACGTTCCTTCCTCCCACCGATCCCAGGGATACGCGCGCGGCGGGAGGGAGACCAGATCGATCGGCTCCTTGGTCACCGGGTGCGGAAAACCGACGTACAGCGACCAAAGTGCGATTTGTTGGCCTGGTTTATTCCGCCCCGCGCCATATTTCTGATCGCCATACAGGGGGCAGCCGATTTGGCTCATTTGCACCCGGATCTGGTGCGGCCGGCCGGTGTGCAGCTCCACCTGCACAAGGCTCAGCCGCTCCGATGCGGAGGTGCCGAGCACCCGGTAATCAAGCCGGGCTTCTTTGCCGCCGGATGTCCCCGCGGGAACGACAGACACCGTATTGGTGCGTTCGTCTTTAAGCAGCGTATCCGTCAAATGACCTTGCCGCTGCGGCGGCGTTCCGTGTACGACGGCGACATACGTTTTGCTGAACCGGCGGCTCCGCACCATCTCCGCTAACCGCGAAGCGGCTTTTGATGTCTTGGCAAAAATCATGGCGCCCCCGACCGGACGGTCCAGCCGATGGACAAGTCCGAGATAGACGTTGCCGGGCTTGCCATACCGCTCCTTGATGTCCGCCTTCAGCAAATTCAGCAGATCGGGGTCCCCGCTGGCATCCTCCTGGGTGGGGATGTTCACCGGCTTCTCGATACCGAGCAGATGGTTGTCTTCGTAAAGGATTGCCATCGCCGGCTGCCCCGAGGTCCGCTTAGCTTCGGAATCCATTGATTATTCCTCCCAGCGTCCGAGAATGCCGCAAGGGAGGTGAAGCCCCGAGCGGGTGATCGGCAGTCCCAGTTCGCCGGCCGAGATCCGTCCTCCGTAACGCTTCTTGACGGTCATCGTCAGAATGTTGTTCAGTACGGTAGGGGAAATGCCGGTCGTATACGAGTTGATGAGGAAGAAGAGCGGCTTGTCCGACAGAATCGACAAGCAAGATTCCACGAACGGGTAGAGGCTCGTCTCCAGCTTCCACATCTCACCGCCCGGACCACGCCCGTAGGACGGAGGATCCATGATAATCGCGTCATAACGGTTGCCGCGCCGTTGCTCCCGCTGCACGAATTTGAACACGTCATCCGTGATGAAGCGTACATGGCGGTCGGCCAAACCGGACAGCGCCAGGTTCTCCTTAGCCCATTGGACCATCCCTTTCGCTGCATCGACGTGAACGACCGAAGCGCCGGCCGAAGCTACGGCTACGGTGGCGCCGCCGGTATATGCAAACAGGTTCAGCACCTGAATCGGCCGACCCGCGCCGGCGATCTTGTCCATCATCCACCGCCAGTTGGCGGCTTGCTCCGGAAACAATCCGGTATGTTTGAAATTGGTTGGGCGGATATAAAATTTCAGCCGGTCATAGGAAATCGTCCAACGGTCGGGAATCTGCTTCTTCATCTCCCACTGTCCGCCGCCGGAGGAGCTGCGGTGGTAATGCCCGTGCACATCGTGCCAGCGGCGATCCTCATTGGCGATCGGCCAGATGATCTGCGGGTCGGGGCGCCGCAAAATGATATCCCCCCAGCGCTCCAGCTTTTCCCCGTTTCCGGTGTCCATTACTTCATAATCCTGCCAATCGTTTGCTACATACATGTGTTGATCCTTCCTTCCGCCGCCTCATGCGGCCCGCCCGTTTGGGCATGTCCTTAAGTTCTGTAGATTCGGTAGTTATTGTACCTTATTTTTCTATCGGCATGCTACCTTCCCGGTGAAAACGATCTTCAATTCATTCCGCGACTGTGGTAGTCTTTCATTAAAACGCCAAGTTTTGGAGAGGCAAGGAGAGAGTCTTGGAAATGTTACGTCGTTTTTTTCATATTACCGACCTTATAAACATTTGTTTATTCTAGATTTCAGCTGTGCCGTGGTGGCAGCGCTTTATTTCAATGGAAAAATGACCAAGACCTACCACGGCTTGTTTTCCGCGCTCGCTGATTTCAATTCCCGCGTAGAGGAGAACATCGGCGGGATCCGCGTAGTCCAGGCGTTTGTGAACGAAGGGCATGAACAAAAACTGTTTGAGGAAAACAACAATGCCTATCGCGCCACGAAGCTTTGGGCTTACAAAATCATGGCCGGCAGCTTGTCCATCAATTACATGCCAGTTCGGACATTTGAATGCCTTAAAGCAACGAAGACCGCAGAAGCTCTTAAGGGGAGCCTGCGGTCTGATTCGTTTTAGAATCAACGCAAATAAGCATAGTAGTCCTGGGATCGACAAACCCGAAACCCCGTCTGTTCATAAAGTTTCTTGGCTTGGGGGTTGTTGAGTGCGACTTCCAGCCAGACCTCAAAGCCTTTGGCACGTTCGCGTTCAACCACCTGACGCAAAGCAGTACTACCGATGCCTTGCCCCCTCCGGGATGAAGTAACAACAAAGCCGTAGATCCAAGCCTCTTGATCACGACGGGACACCCGAATTTTCCCAACGGCTTCGCCTTCATGCACGATGAGCTCGTTCTGACGAATTTCTTCCTCCGTTAACTTCTCGTAGTACATCCGGGCTTCCTCCGGCTGGAGATCAAATCCCTCCTGATCGAGGCGAGCGAGCAGCGGTCGGTCCGTGTCCTCCGCGGATCGGAGAGCGATTTGAGCCGTTCTGGACGGAGCATTCGTGCAAGCCTCTTGAGGGGAGTGCTTCATTTGAAATTCGCTGAATTCATAGCGGCAAGGATAGGCGGCAAGGAAATGCTTGGCCGAGTCGGAGTTCCCAGGAGCATTCAATAGGATCTTCGGATACGAACCCACCGTAGCTAGGTATAACCCACGCTGCAGCAGAGAGGTGAAAATACCTTGTCTGCGGTAATCTGGGTGAACCATGCCGCAGACCTCCAGCGTGCTTCCGAACGGATACAAGCCTAAGAAAGCGACCAGTTGCCCGTCGCGGAACTCGATCAAATCTGCGGCACTCTCTTCCTTGCGGGAGTGTAAGGTGTCCCAATTTAACTTCAAAGCAATTCCGTCATGCTGCTCTACGTGTTGTTGGAGGGCTTCTACGTCAGCCCATGTCCATGTTAGATTCATGCCAGCTCACTTCCCTTCATTCGTATTCTAGCGGATCGGAAGGAAATTGGCATGTGAAATCGTGGGCAGACGCGCTTGACATATCGCAAGTACGGGGGTAGCTTGAAAGTACTGCAAATCTACTTATTTTTTCGGAGGTACCAGGAATGAATATCATCGAAATGGAACAAGTGACTTGGTTCCGGGATGGGAAAGCCGTATTAAACGGCATCGATTGGACGGTCCGCGAGGGAGAACATTGGGCGATGCTAGGCTTGAACGGTTCAGGCAAAACGACGTTGCTGAACATGATCAGCGGCTACCTCTGGCCGACATCTGGCCATATCAGCGTACTGGGGAACCGGTTTGGCGAAGTAGATTTGCGGGAGCTGCGCAAAACGATTGGGTGGGTTAGTTCTTCGATGCAGGCCAGACTACACGGGGGGCAAAAAGCTGAAGATCTTGTGGTAAGCGGCAAGTTTGCAACCATCGGACTTTACGAGAAACCAACGTCAGAGGATTACGACCGGGCTGCAGCCTTCATGAACCAGCTCCATTGCAGCCATTTACATGGACGAACTTACCAGACCTGTTCCCAAGGTGAACAGCAAAAGCTGTTGATTGCTCGGGCTTTGATGGCTTCGCCCCAGCTGCTCATCCTGGACGAGGCAACGAACGGGCTGGATTTCATCTCCCGGGAAGGATTGCTGGAAAGCATCGCACAGCTGGCCGCCGAACCGAATACGCCGCATATGCTGTATGTAACGCACCATACCGAGGAAATTTTGCCGATTTTCACGCATACGCTGCTGCTCCGGCGGGGAGAAGTCTACGCGCAAGGGAAAACGTCGGATGTCCTGAACGAAACCGGGTTATCCGATTTCTTTGAAACGCCGGTGGCTTTGCGATGGAATCAGGAACGAGCTTGGCTGTCGACGAAATAAGCCTTAACCCGTCGGGGTACTCCCGGCGGGTTTTGCTGTTTTGGAGCCGGAGGCTTTTTTGCGTATTGCAGCCACTAACCAATAGAAGCTGGGGATGAGAAATTCGGCGAAAAAGAACATCGGCGCCCCTTCCCAGGACAGGAAAGAAATAATTTCCGGCGGAGTTCTGGCAATCGACATGGCGTAAATGGACACAAAGGCGACAACCGGCAGCGTGAACGGTTTATGATCTTTCACGCCGGTCAATTGGGCAATGCATAAGACCGCGGTGAATACCACAAACGCAATTTTGACAAAGATGCTGGTCAGCCACAAAATAATTAAGATCGGATCCATCGTTTCGATAAATGAGCCAACGCGAATGAAACGAACCAGTTCCATGTCAGGGTAAACCAGATTGGCTCCCAGGTTCGGTCCAAACGTCAGCAGGATCGGAATGAGATGCAACACGATCAGCAGCAGCGAAGTGATTGTAGCCCAGAAGAGGGTACGAAACACCTTTTTTGGCTTCTCTAGATAAGGGAAAAGTAAAAAC
>NZ_GG695984.1:75242-89593 GCF_000159955.1 Paenibacillus sp. oral taxon 786 str. D14
TGCCATCTCACCAAATATTGCCATAGTATCCAGAATTGAGGAATCCATATCCTTTATCGAGAGATGGTTTACCAAGGCAGAGAACATATCTAATTCCATCTCCTGAAATCCGATAAACGGAATGAGGAAGAAGGCGACCGAAAAAATGAGAAAAAAACCTTCGGCCGTTCGGAAGATGCCCAGAACCCCGCAGCGAACAGCATAGGTAACACATACTCCATAGATAGCGATCACCGCCCACCCTGGCGTACCAATCAAATATTCCGATAACAAGAAATCAGCAAGCTCCCTTAAATTGAGAGCAGCTAGAAAAAGATGGAGTATCACGATGTAAATTACGAAAATGATATGGAGGGGGCGGCCCACCACTTTGCCCCCGAACTCTACAAAAAACTCGTTGGGGCGAGAGGAAGCGAGCTTATAGGCGGGGTAGCAAAACAGCAGCCCCAGCAAAGCGCCCACCACAACGGCAATCGGCGTAGAATACTTGCTGCCTCCTAGTAACATTCCTGCATAAAAAGCAACGACGGTGGTGAAGGTTTGTAAGCTGAAAAGCGCAAAGATTTGATTGGTTGTTATGTTCTTGAGCATTCATTCCGCCTCCTAAAGTCCGATCGTGTCAAAACGATCCGCCCAGCATCGACTTGCGTAAATATTCCATCATCATGATGAAATTCCATTGATCCTTCAGTTTAAATGTGACTTCTGAGATGACAAAAAAACAGATGGAGACGAGTAGAACCGTCATCCGTTTTTTTAGCTGAACGCCCTCTTTTTTCTGTATCATCCAGTCTGCCAGCATGATGAGCACATACAGGATGCCGATATAGACCACATTGATCCCTCGCTATCTATTGGTTTCTTGGACTACAGAACGAAACACACCGCCCGTACGATTTAATTTAATCTTCACGTCAACCTCAATCGGGAGTTCCTTGGCGTAGTAATTCTTCCATTGATCTCGCATGGTGTGCCAAATTTTTGGATGACTCCAATCCAGATACTGGCTCATGAGGAAGGCATCAGAACGGGCTTTTCGAGTCTTGTTCAGCACGTGGATAAACTGCTCTTCAACGTCTTTACTTAAAATATCTTCCAATTGATGGAGAACTTGCGGGTCCTTTAAATCGATATGAGAGAGAGAGGATTCAATATAAGCTTTTGCACTGCTATCGACTCTGAACGAGACCTGATCTCCCTGTACTCTCGGCTTAATGCTCGTCTTAATTCCCTCGATGTAAAAACTAATCTCCTTCCCATCGGTGGGAGATGAGAGGGTGAGCGTAGTATTTTTCAGCTGGGAGCTGATCCACAGCGCGGTTCGATGCTCGAGAGGGGTGAGTTCGATCTTTGTCATTTTACCGCCGCTGAAGATCGCTGCTCCTCCGGAGCCCATCCAACGGTTCGTTTTTGGATTCTCCTTTGCAATTTCTGGAAGCTCTCCGAAGGACAGCAGCGGAATCAGAATATCCCCGCCTTGGTATAGCGCCAGCTTGTAATCCTTGACAGTAGTGTCCAATACATAGTGATTGTTGACGTATTTCCGCAGGATGTCGCTGAGAATCCGTTCGAATACCATCGGTGCCTTCGTGATTTCTTTAACGTCACCCGGGGTTACGAACAAGCTGGCACTCAGCCGGAAGGAGGGCTGACGGAAGACAAATTCAACAACTTCGTCCAAGCCATGCTCCGCCTCTCTTCGGCCCACCACAACGATGCGAGTTTGACCAAAGGTGACATTCCGGGGCACGTCAATTTGAATTAGATTTAAAGCCTGACTTAGGTTTTCTGCTCTTCTAGTTATAAAGCTAAACGGATCCCCTTGGTGTTGCCCCGTCCCGCCGGCTTCCCCGGGAATCATCCGGTTCGGGAGCGGAATGCCTACGGTCAATTCCACCTGCCCGTCCTCCGTCCGATCGATGAGTACCGTGTTCACAAACGCACGGTTGTTGAGCTCCTGAGCGGACCAGCATCCGCCAACGCCAATGAAGAGCAAGATAATCAATGTTGCTGTTGCGATAGCGCGGTGGATTCTCGTCACTCGAAATCACCTTTCTTCTCTTTTACCCAACTGCGAGGATTTGAGTTTTGTCGGTTTTCGTTGTTCGAGAGTTGCATCGGTCGTTTGTGCATCTTCCACCAAGGAACCCGAATGAACGTATCTCCCAAATCCTTGCCCATGAGCGGAGCAATCGGGGATAAATAGGGAAGTCCAAAAGATTCTAAATTGACCAAATGGATGTAAATCAGGATTAACCCGCAGGTGACGCCGTACAACCCAAACATGGAGGCTAGGATCATAATCGGAAAACGGAGCAATCGAAACGCCAAGCCTAAATCGAAATGGGGGATGATAAACGAAGCGATCCCCGTTAAGGAGACGATGATCACCATGGCCGCTGATACGATCCCAGCTTGAACTGCAGCTGTGCCGATGATCAAGGCGCCGATAATGGATACGGCTTGCCCGACCGATTTTGGAATTCGAATGGAAGCTTCACGAAGCGCTTCAAACGCCAGTTCCATCGCAAAGGCTTCCCATAGTGCCGGAAAGGGGACGATCTCCCGCGAAGCAGCGATCGTAATCAGCAGCTGGGAAGGGATCATTTCCGGATGAAACGTGGTGACTGCGATATAAATGGACGGCAGAGTTAAAGAAGCAACTACGAAAAAATAACGAATCCAGCGAATCCAGTTCGCTGCGACATAACGCTGATAATAATCCTCCGCCGATTGCAGCAGCATCGGCAAGGTCACCGGAGCGAGCAATGCGATCGGTGAACCATCTACAATGATGGCGATTCTTCCTTCCAAAATCGCTGCGACGACGACGTCAGGTCGTTCTGTGTACTGAAGTTGCGGAAAAGGCGTGTAAGGGTTATCCTCGATGATTTCTTCCACGTAGGCGGAACCCAGAATTCCGTCCATATCGATATTGGACATGCGACGCTGCACTTCTTTCAGCAATTCCGGCTTACATATGTTCTCCATATAAGCCAGCACAATACTGGTTCGAGTTTCCCGACCTTTATTGACCGTCGGGGTTTTCAGATGTGGACTTTTAATCCGGCGGCGAATCATGGTCAAATTCTTCTCCAAGTCCTCGATGAAGGCTTCTCTAGACCCGCGGATGACAGATTCGTTGGGAGCTTCATCAATACTGCGCGTCGGGTAAGCGGAAATGGAGAACGTCAACATCCGCTTATCCCCGTCGATCATCAGCAAAGCTTCGGCGTTCAGGATGGCTTGAATCGCTTGATTTAAGTCATCGATCACGGTAGCTTGAGATACACTTAACGCTTTATCCTCGAATAGGAACTGATAAATATCTTTCTCCTGCAGTAACGAGGCTTCTCGTTGTAAGCTGCGTACGATAAATTGCTGGACCGTTTCCTGTGCAATCATCCCGCGAACATAGACGAGAACACACGGTTGACCCGAACTGATCGTAAATTCGCGATAGATGATGTCTGAGCTATCTTTAAGCACCTGCTTCATCCACTCTAACCGAGCTTGTAAGCTTTGATCGTTAGAGAAGGCTGAAGCATCCATACGGCTTGGGGGGAGTGTTGGTGTTTTGCCTGACTTTCCCCCGAGGGAGTGTTTTCGACGTTGCAGCTTTCTTATGATACGCATGGAACTACCTCCTTCCTTAGCCGACTATTCCCAGTTAAGATGCGCCGTTGACAGGAGAAATATACTAATTTTTTGGCAAAACCGGAGTGAAGACCAACAACAATCGTAACGAGATTATTTTTGAAGCAAGTTGGTAATAAAGGGTAACGACATCATCAACAAGAATAGTCCAGTGGGGAAGGGTTCTCATGCCAAGAATAATGTTCCGAAATACGCACAAAAAGCGCAGTCCAATCCGAAACAGCGGGGAATCGCAAAGTAACACTTCGGCTGACAACTGCATCACACGGAGCGTTCATGCGTCAGTTGCGAGCATCGTTCGTCACTTGAATGCTCCTGATGATTTAGTGACCCGGTTTATCTGCGGTGCTGAAGGGACTCCTCCATGCGCCATCGTGTGTATTGCCGGTCTAGCGGATTTGAAAATGATTAACGATCATATCGTTACATCCATACAGCAGGCGTATTCCGCCATTAACTGTTCTGAGCCCATCACCGGACGAGAATTGTACCAGCGGTTGGACAAGCAATTTCTATCGGTTCAAAAATATAAAACAACGCGATCCCTTGACGAGATTCTCGTATCTTTGTTGTCTGGGGATACCGCGTTACTTATTGATGATCTGGATCAGGTTCTCCTGATTGGCAGTAAGAAATGGACAGGACGGAGCGTGGAGGAGCCCGAAACGGAAGCGCTAGTCCGCGGGCCGCGTGAAGGTTTTAACGAGAGCATTGAGACGAATGTTATCCTGCTTCGGCGGACGATCCGGGATCCGAAACTTCGATTCGATCCCTACCGCATTGGGGAACGTGGGAAGAAAGAGCTCATTATCGCTTATATCGATAGCATTGTGCATCCTGCGCTTGTCCAAGAGGTAAAACGAAGAGTCGAGTCGATCGATATTGACGATGCGCCGGAAAGCGGGATGATCGAGCAGCTCATCCAAGACAGCTTCTTGACACCGTTCCCTCTGATCCTGCATACGGAACGTCCGGATAAGGCTGCTTCAGCGATTCTACAAGGTAAAGTTGTGATATTACTGGAAGGTACGCCATTTGCGTTAATTATGCCAACGACATTCGAAACTCTAATGCAGTCACCGGAAGATTATTATGAGCGCTGGCTGATTGGATCTTTAATTCGGATCTTGAGATATACGGCGGTATTTGTATCGTTGACATTTCCATCGTTATACATCGCTCTAGTGTCCTTTCACCAAGGGTTGATTCCCTCCAAGCTGGCCTTTTCGATTGCGGCAGCTAGGGAAGGCGTGCCGTTCCCAGCCGTCATCGAAGCTTTTCTCATGGAATTGACGTTGGAGCTGCTCCGGGAAGCCGGGATCCGCCTGCCCAAGCCGGTCGGGCAAACGATCGGGATCGTAGGCGGCTTAGTGATCGGCGAGGCGGCGGTGCAGGCGGGGATTGTAAGTCCAATCATGGTCATTGTCGTATCGGTGACGGCCATCTCCTCCTTTGCGATCCCTGCCTACAGCGCAGGAATTGCTTTCCGGATCTTGCGGTTTATTATCATGATAGCTGCATCCATGTTTGGACTTTACGGGATTATCCTAATTCACATCATGATCTGCATTCACCTATCGAGACTGAACAGCTTTGGGATTCCTTATTTAACACCATTAGCTCCCAGCTACTATCGCGACTGGCGGGATATGTTCATTCGAGCCCCATTAATGATGCTGTCGAAGCGACCTCAATATATGGCAACCAAAGACGATTCCAAGATGGGAAGTAGGGAGGGCGGTACATGAAGTCCTTCAAGTACGGGGATCAAGAAATAGACAGTTATGAAGTGTTCGCCTCCGTTGCGAATATGGTGCTTGGTTTCGGCGTGCTTAGCTTGCCACGCTCCATCATACAGAAGGCAAATTCGGTCGACGGTTGGATATCGATCCTCATTGGCGGTGTAGGCGCCATTTTCTTTACGTGGATTGTCGCCAAGCTCATCTCTCGATTTCCAAAGCGGAATTTGTATGATATCGGCAGATCCGTCATTGGTAGGCCGCTGGCCTTCCTGATCACGCTCATGTTTGCCGTATATATGTTAGCCGTTGTTGCTTTTGAAACCCGGGGGGTAGCAAGCATTTCCCGCTTATACTTGTTCGATCGGACTCCGATCGAGATCGTCTGCCTGGTCTTTCTCCTAGTGCTTATCTATGGCGTATCCGGCCCTAGTGTGGCCTTGTTCCGGTTAAATACGTTGTTTTTACCGATCGTGATCATGCTGATCTTCGTCCTATTATTGATGAATATCAGCCATTTTGATATCCATAACCTGATGCCGTTTTTTGTGACCGACTGGCGGGAGTTGCTGATAACTTCCAAGGAGTCAGCCTTCTCATTTCTTGGGTTTGAGATTTTATTGTTCTACAATATGATTCTCACAAAGCCGAAGCAAGCCGTTAAAGCTTCAACGCTGGGAGTGCTGGTTTCGCTTGTGCTCTATTTGCTTGTGTTTTTTTTCAGCGTGGGCGTCTTTGGTCCCGAGGTGACCGCCAGCACGCTGTATCCCACGGAGGAGTTGGCCAAGCAGGTTGAGGCTCCCGGTGGTTTTTTTGAACGGTTTGAGTCGATCTTTTTCTCGGTTTGGGTGCTTACCCTGTATAATTCGGCGGTGATGGCCTTGGATGTGTCTCTGTCTGCGATTGAAGCTGTTTTTTCAAAAGTCAAGCGCACGGCGTTGGCGATAGGGGTAGGACCCATTCTTTATCTCGCGATGATGCAGCCGCAAAATATCAATGAAATTCAGCTGTTTGGCGATTGGATTAGTTACGGCGGCATCGGGATGGGAATGATTGTTCCGACCCTTCTGTTATTGTTGTCGATGCTGCGGGGGGTGAAGGGGCGTGCGTAGGGTCCGCTGGATTTGGTTTATCGCGCTGATCCTAGCCATAGGGATGACCGGGTGCTGGGATAGGGTCGAAATTGAAGATCGTGGGTTTGTCGTAGGGGCTGGAATCGACCTTGCTGACGAGGAAGAAGCAGAGGAGGGTCAATATATTCTAACCTACCAATTTGTAATTCCAGGAGGGTTGCAGGCAAGAGAAGGCGATAGTAACAATGGGAGTTCATCCCAAAAAGCATACTTTAACCTATCCTCTGCAGCGAATACGATGTTTGGGGCAACCCGGAAGCTGTCCTATCAAACGAGCCGCAGTCCCTATTTGCAACATTTACGCATGATCCTGATTTCCCGGAAGCTGTCCGAAAGCGGCGAGCTTGCCTCTGTATTGGATGTATTCCTTCGAGACCATGAAATGCGTCGAGCGACTAAAATTATGGTGACGGAGGGAGAAGCGCGTGAAGTGCTGGAGACAAATCCGAAAAACGAGAAGCTGCCGGTGATGTTTTTTGAATCCACGTCGCTAAATCCAACGAAGAGCTCCAGTATATTTCCGCCAACGAACATCGGAGATGTCCAAGCTTATATCTTGTCAAAAAGCAGCTTTGCCCTGCCGATCATTCGTAAACATGGGAATGAGGTCTCTGTTTCCGGGGCAGCTCTCTTCGATAATGCACAGAGGTTGAAGGGGTTTCTAAATGAAGAGGAGACTTCAGGATTAAACATCCTGCGCGGAACCGCTAAGGACGGGGTTATAGAGGTGCGTGTGAATGATGAGTACATCGCTTATGAGATCAAAGGCTTACGGCAGACTATCCAAGCGGATGTGTCCGATCCCGAGCATATCCGGTTTACCATCCATCTGGAGTTGGAGGGAAACGTTGGCGAGACCCAGGAGCGATTGGATCTGCTTTCCGCTCATCAGCTTGCGGAACTCGAGGAGAAAACCGAGCAAGAAGTAATCCGCATCACCAATGGAACATTAACGAAGCTGCAGCAGGAATTTAGAGTGGATGTTCTTGATTTAGGAGACGAGCTGAATCGCAGGCATCATGCGCTTTGGCAGAGCATCAAGGACGATTGGGAGCAGGGCGAACGTTATTTTTCCCGATGCGATATCGAAGTAAAAGTCCGCGCCAAGATTCGCATCGTAGGTTCAACGTTGGAAACCAAATAAGGAAGGAGGAGAATAGCTCATGTGGAATATCGTGCGAGATCGGCTTCCTACCACGATGACCTGGGTCTGTGCAGTATTGTCGGCGGTGATTCCTTGGATTGTCTATTCCATCAATCAGGCGCTGCATCATTACGGGGATCCACCATGGAAGAGGAAGTGAATATCCGGGGCTTTTGACCTGCATCCCAATGAATAAAGCAGCAAGAACCACCCTTCCAAAACACGCCTTTAGGACTATTTAGGGCGGAGTAGGTTTACGCGATATTTATATGTAAAGGTAGATTTTAGGCGGTGTACGCGCAGAGTAAGAAGGGGGGGTTATATGAGAACTCATGTCATGGAGCTTCAGGAAGGGGATCGTCTGAGAACCGATGTGTTTAACCGTGCCGGGTTGCACATTCTTCCGAAGGGGACAAGCATTCATGCGGAGGAAATCGCCCTGCTGATTCGGCAGAGTATCGATTATGTCGATATCGAATTGCGCGAAGGGGAAGTCACCCTGAACTCTAACAAGAATTCAAGCTTTATCCAGCATTTGCGCGATAATTTTTACTTTACGGTGAAGGGCTATCAGACGATCTTTCTAGAGGCGCTGACAACCGGAAAATTTAACCAATCGATGGTTGAGCATCATTTGGTGCCTATGCTTGAGGTCCTGGATCGAAATAAGGATGTCGTGTCACTCCTGATCGCTTTCACAGAAGAGGATGTTAACATTTATAACCACTCTTTGCAGGTGGGTCTGTTGTCCTATTATATTGCCACTTGGTTGGGACACCCGCCAAATGAATGTTATGAAATTAGCAAGGCGGGGTATCTGCACGATATCGGGAAGAGTCAGGTGCGGCAATCCCTTCGCAACCGCGAGCATGAATTAACGGGGGAAGAACGGGAGGAAATGAATCGTCATACCTCCTACGGTTATGACATTATCCGCCGATCGACAGGGGAAGAAGTGACGGCTCTCGTCGCACTTCAGCATCATGAACGGGAAGACGGCTCCGGTTTTCCGGCCAGCTTGCGCAAAGAGAAAATCCATCCTTATGCCGAAATCGTTGCGGTAGCGAATGAATACATAGCGATGACGTCTCCAGACGCATCAGGTTCGCGGCAGGATATCTTGACGGTGCTGCGAAACATTTATAATCTCGGCTTCGGCAAGCTGAATGAGAAGGCGGTTCAAGCGTTGACGGCCAATCTTCTGCCGAATTTCATCGGGAAGAAAGTGAAACTAAGCAACGGTGAAACGGCGACGATTGTTTGGAACAACCCTACTGATATTTTCAAACCGTTGGTGCAAATCGACGAGTGGCAGTTCCGGGATTTGTCGAGAGAACGAAATATCGATTTAGTGCATGTGTTTATGTAAAATTACATAAATCCAGTGGAAGCAACCCGCTTCTCAATCAAAAGAGAAGGGGTTGTTTTTTTGTTCGTACTACTTGGGATAGAAATGGCAGGTTTACTTGCTGTTTCTCCCGTCGTCATAACTGAGCTGCCATTCGATGCCGTATTTGTCCTTTAGGTTGCCGTAACAAGGGCTCCAGAACGTTTCTTGCAGCTCCATTTTAACCGAGCCGCCTTCTTTGAGGCGCTCAAACGCGGTAGTGATTTCCTCCCGATTGGTGCTGATCAGCGCCAAACTGATATTGGTTCCAACGGTATAAGGGGAACCCGGGAACACATCGGAGAACATCAGGTTGCTGCCGCTTATCTTCAAGTTGGCGTGCATGACCCGATCCTTCGCCTCTTCAGGAAGCGTATAATCCGGCTCTGCGGAGTGCGCTTCGCCGTAGGTCATGATTTGCGGCCGCTCCACGCCAAACGCCTGGGCGTAAAACTCAACCGCTTCACGGCAGTTGCCGTCGAAATACAAATATGCGTCAATCGGCATATCAATCTCCTCCCTTAAAAATCGCTCGCTTATTCACATTTGACTCCTTTACATCATACCCAGAATCCGCGAACTCGAATCAGACAAAATCCATTACTGGGAGATATTAACTCCAATTTATTTTCACTATTTTAGAAAGAACATTTGATGAGAGATAAGGGATATATTCAGTAAGATAGAGACTTTTTGTTTACATTGCGATAATATAATTCGTAAATTAATATCATAAAGATGTTTATACTTTAAAATAAAATTCCAAAACTTAATGAATAAATTTCCAAAAAATTTCACATGGTTTGCTTGTTTTTTGTCAGCTTTGCGCTTAAGATAGGATTGCAAGTCTAGTAAATATATCCAAATAGTGAAGTAGGTAATGAATGATGGCTATTCATGATAATATCCTGATCAAGATTCGCGATATGAAGGAGAATCTGACGCCGGTCGAGCGCATGGTAGCGGAATATATTCTCGCTAATACGGAAGACATTCCCCACCTGTCGATCAAAAGCTTGGCCAAGCTGAGCAAAACAAGCGATGCTTCTGTGCTTCGGTTCTGCAAAACGATGGGATACAGCGGTTACCGTAGCTTTATCGTCAGTATTTCAGCGGCGCTTGGCTCGATGGACGACGAGCGGAAGGACCAGTACACGGATATCCAACCGGGCGACGACCTGGATACGATTATCGCCAACATTTCGCGCAACAATATGAAGTCCATTGAGGATACGTTAAGCGTGCTGGATCGCGGTGAGGTTGCCCGTGCCGTTAAAGCGCTGCGTGCCTCCAACCGCATTGTGTTCTTTGGGATCGGCGCCTCCGGATTGGTGTGTCAGGACGGGGAACAGAAATTTTCACGAATTAATAAAATGTGTCATTCGTACACCGATGGGCACAGTCAGTTGACCGCGGCGACATTGCTTGGCAAAGGTGACGTTGCCATCTTCGTCTCTAACTCCGGAAATACCTTGGAAATCATAGAGACACTGGAGATTGCCAAGAAGAACAACGCTACGACCGTCGCCATTACCAAATACAACAAAAGTGAGCTTGCAGATAAGGCGGATATCCTGCTTGGCATTTCCACACCCGAGATCACCATGCGTAGCGGGGCGATGGGTTCCCGGATTGCGATGCTAACGATCATTGATATGCTGTTTGCTGGGGTGGCCAGTGCGGAATATCAAAATGTGAAGAAGTATTTGACCAAAACGCACAGTATTTTAGCCGCGAAACACAAAAGATAAGAGTATCAACTCCACGAGACATGGGATCCTGACGATCCAATGTCTTTTTTTGTTGAAAAAAGGAGTAAAAAATCAAAAATATATTACATAGTAAAATTTTATTTCAAAAACTATTGACGGGGTAAAGTTTACCACCGTAAACTAAGACTCAAGTAAAGGGTGGATCAAACCAGATCATCAGTGAGGAGAATGAAGACGCCATGGAAGAATATTATGCAGGTCTGACGACGGAGGCTATCAACCAGAACACGCTAAGGATTGATGAATGCTCGACCGAAGAAATGCTGCGTCTGCTGAATCGGGAGGATGCCACGGTGCCCGCCTGCGTTGCTGCGGAAATTCCGCAGATCACCAAGGCGGTGGATCTTCTGCACCAACTGCTGATGCAGGGGGGGAGAATGTTTTATATCGGGGCAGGAACTTCTGGTAGATTGGGGGTGCTGGATGCTTCGGAATGTCCACCAACCTTCGGCGTTGATCCTGAGCTGGTGCAAGGGCATATCGCTGGTGGAGACATCGCTTTAAGAGCAGCTGTCGAAGGTTATGAGGATAACGAAGAGGAGGGGATCGCATTAATCGAACGGCTTGGGGTGACGAACAAGGATGCTGTGATCGGTATTTCTGCCAGCGGCAGCGCCAGCTTCGTCATCGCCAGCCTGAAGAAAGCTGCCGAGCTGGGGGCGACGACCATTGGCATCGTCAACAACAAGGCATCCAAGCTGGAGGCCGTCTGCGATATTTGTATCTCACCTGTCGTAGGGCCGGAAGCGATTATGGGTTCAACCCGTCTGAAGGCGGGAACGGCGCAGAAGCTGGTGCTTAACATGCTCACGACCTGCACGATGGTGAAGCTGGGGAAAACGTACAATAACCTGATGGTGGACTTGAAGGCTAGCAACAAGAAGTTGTATGACCGTTCCATCCGCATCCTCAAAATCGCCACCGGCGTCGACAGCGCAACCGCTGCGAAAGTGCTGGAAGAGGCATCGCTGAACTGCAAGCTTGCGATCCTGATGATTAAGACGGGGATGGAGGCCAAGGAGGCCGAGCGCGTATTAAGCGAGTGTGACGGAAATCTCAAGCTGGCTATTCGCACACAAAACAAAGTGGTTTAGCACGATAATCCAGGGGGAGGATTTTTTGCTATGAGAAAAATGCATGTATTGGCATCCGTATTGGCATTAACCATGTCGATCAGCTTATTGACGGCATGCGGGTCGGGGAACAAAGCCGCGAACGGCGGCAATTCCGCCGCTCCCAACAACACGAATGGCGCCGCTGAAGCGCCTGCCGAGGCCAAAGACACGATCACCGCGTTACTCCCGCCGGTTTCTGGCAACTTCCAAAGTCGTTTTGAGGAAATCGAGAAGAACTTCAACGCCCTTTATCCCAATTTAACCTTAAAGATTGAACCGGCCAGCTGGGAGGACATGACGCAGAAGCTGGATACGCAGGTTAACGCCGGCAGTCCCCCAGACATTGCCTTTATCGGATCGGATGGGATCTCCAAATACGTGCAGCAAGGGATGTTGATGGACATCACCGATACAGTGACCCCGGAAATGGTCGCGGATTTTGATCCGACGCCGCTCGAATACATGAAGAAAGCGGATGGATTGTACGGGTTCCCGGCCTACATGGAGGTTCACGCCCTTGGCGGCAATAAGCAGTTCCTTGAAGAAGCGGGAATCGATTGGAAAAGCGTGCAGCAAAACGGTTGGACGTACGAAGAGTTCCGCGAAGCGATCAAAAAAGGCGTCGTGAAGGAAGGCGATACGATCAAACGGTACGGCTTCGTGTTCGCAACAGCCGGGGTGACGGCCAAGGATTATCTGAACATCCTTATCAAAAATGCCGGAATGCCAGCCGCGTTCACCAAGGACCTGAAATTTGCTTACACCAGCAAAAATTACTTGGAAGTGCTGAAGGCGGTACGGCAAATGATCGATGACGGCTCGATGCCGAAGGAGCTGAGTTCCGTCGATGCCGGCAAACGCTGGAACATGTTCCTAACCGGTCAAACGATGATTACCGGGAAAGGGCTGGCCACCTTCGAGAACTCGGCAAATCAAAACAATGAGAAGCTGAAGGCCAATGACGGCAGTGCGGTCGCTGGCAGCATTCCGGTTGAGTACATTGTCCTTCCTGTCCCCACGTTCCTAGGTCAAGAGCCGGTCTCCAGCACAGTCGTGGACGGTTATGTCACCTTCCGCGGCAAGAAGGAACCCAGCGCCGAGCATAAAGCTAACGTCGTGAAGGCGGCCTACTATCTAGCCAGCGGCAAAGTAGCGGCATTGACGAACAATGACCTGTTTGCGGCTCACATTACCAAGAGCGGCAGAGAAGCGGCGAAGGACCTGACGGTGAACCGGAATCCGGATAACGTTGCCGCAGTCGAAACTTTGTTATCCCACGCCAATCCGGCACGTCCGGATATCCCGGTGGAGCTTGGCGCCCAGGCGATCAAGCTGGAGGATGAAGTGATCATTCCGAAGCTGCAAGCCTTGTTGGCTGATGAGATTACGCCGGAGGAAATGTACGAAGCCGTCAAAAAAGAAGCGATCAAGATGTTTGGGGAAGACGGCGTAGTGATCGACTAACCAATGGAGGATCGGATAGCCGTGGGGAAGGTCTGCGGCTATCCGAACCGTTTTTTTACACTAGCGAAAAGGAGTTTGGACACGATGGCCCAGTTGGCAAAAATGCGGACGACAGGCCCAACCAAAAGAAAGATGCTGCGGATCAAAGGAGACACGAGCTGGGCATACGCTTTTATCGCCGTGGCGCTGGTCGTCTACGCCGTATTTACCGCCTATCCTGTTATCAGCGCTTTGATTATCAGTTTTCAGGAATACAAACCGCTGGGTTCCCAGTTTGTCGGATGGGAGAATTATGCAAACACCTTCACCGACAGCTTATTTTGGAAATCGATCAAGAACACGATTGTTTATACCGTTTTAACCGTTCCGGTCTCTTTGTTCCTGTCTTTTGTGATCGCCATCATGATCCATCCGCTGCGTAAAGGAATGCAAACGACCTTTAAAGCGATCTATTATTTGCCGGCGGTGGCATCCGGTGTAGCCCTGTCGGTTGTCTGGCTATGGATCTTTGATCCAATGACGAGCGGGATCTTAAACCAGCTGCTAGGCTTGTTTGGCATCACGAACCAGAACTGGCTGGGCTCCAGCTCAACGGCGATGTTCTCGCTGGTGTTGATGGCCTGGCTGTCCAGTCACGGCACGAGCATTATCATCTATTTGGCGGCGCTGCTTGGCATTGATCATAGCTACTATGAAGCGGCGGAGCTGGATGGGGCATCGTTCCTCCAGAAGATCTGGTACATCGTAATTCCCTGCCTCAAGCCAACAACGTTGTTCCTGCTGGTGACCGGCGTAATCGGTTCTTTCCAGGTGTTCCAGAACGCCTATCTGATGACTGGAGGCGGTCCGGATAACGCGACCACGATGGTGGGGCTGCTAATTTTTAACAATGCCTTCAAGTATTTTGAATTCGGGGAGGCGGCGGCACAATCCTTGATTC
>NZ_GG695984.1:91226-95316 GCF_000159955.1 Paenibacillus sp. oral taxon 786 str. D14
TGATTATTGCAAGCATTTCCCTGCTCCAGTTCAAATTTATGGGCAACGACATCGAATATTAGCGTGGGAGGGAGGATGAACCCATGGCACTATACAGTAATCATACCGGCCATCCATACGTGAGGCGAATCCGCAACGCAGGGCTCATGATCGTTCTTCTGCTTTTTGCGTTGGCGACGCTGTTTCCGATCTACTTCATGATCATTTCCTCCTTCGGTGATCCCGTGGAAGCGGGGGCCTTAAGCTATTCGTTGTGGCCGGGCAAAATATCGCTGGATTCCTACAAGTTTTTCTTCGACTATAGCGAGTATTCCTATCGCTGGCTGTTGAATTCGCTGATTGTGGCGACCAGCGTGATGGTGTCGAATGTCCTCTTTGCGACCTTGGCGGGATACGCCTTCTCCAAAATTCGTTTCCGCGGCAGATCGGTGTTGTTTTCGATTATGCTCTGCGCGATGATGATTCCGTATCAAGTAACTCAGGTGCCGCTTTACATTTTGATCGTGAACGTGTTTCAGATTGAAAATACATACGGTGCGTTGATAATGCCAGGTCTCGTCACCGTATTTAACATCTTTCTAGCCAAGCAGTTCATGACTTCCATTCCGTCCGAAATTTTAGAATGCGCAAAGGTGGAAGGCTGCAACCAGCTTCAGATGTTCACGAAGATCGTTCTCCCCCTCTCCAAAACCGTGATGGCGGTTATGGCCATTCTCACCTTTATGGATAGCTGGAACACGTTCTTCTGGCCGTTTCTGGTCACGAACACGATGGACATGCAAACGATTCAGGTGGGGCTCAAAAACTTCCGATTCGCGAACACCACGTACTTCGCTCCGATGATGGCGGGGGCGACGATCTCGGCCTTGCCGATGTTCATCTTGTTCTTCAGCTTGCAAAAATATTTCCTGGAAGGCGTCACGGTTGGCGCGGTGAAGGGGTGAACCTGGAGGTGAGGGGATGGGGCGTCCTCGCGGAACTTCTGCGGCTTACCGCTATGCGGTAGGTTTGATGTCAGGAACCTCGGTCGATGGCATCGATGCCGCTGTGATCGCCATTCGCGGTAACCTGGATGGAAGTGAAAAACCGGAAGTCCGATTGGTAGCGTACGAAAACACGCCATACTCAGATCAGGTTCGGGCAGAGATCTTTGCCATGTTTGATCCCCGGCAAGCGACGATCGACCGGGTAGGTCGTCTGAACGTGTGGCTGGGGGAGTTGTTCGCTCAAGCAGCGCTGGCGATAATTCGGAAGGCGGGGTTAACTCCCGGCGAGATCGCTTGGATTGGCTCCCATGGCCAAACCATTTATCATGCGCCGAACCCGAGCCTCGTGGATGGCCTCGATTTACGGCATACCGTTCAAATCGGGGAAGGGGCGGTGATTGCAGCCCGGACAGAAATCCCTTGCGTCTCTGATTTTCGCGTCGCGGATATGGCCGTGGGAGGCCAAGGAGCTCCGCTGGTACCGTATACGGAATATTTGCTGTATCGGGAGGAGAAGCGAACGTTGCTGCTGCAAAATATCGGGGGGATCGGAAATATGACCGTTCTTCCCCAGAACTGTCGGTCAGATGAGGTGTATGCATTTGATACGGGGCCCGGGAACGTATTGATCGATGGTGTGGTGACGCGCCTGACTCGAGGCGCAGCCACGATGGATGTTGGCGGAAGTCTGGCCCGGCGCGGCCAAGTGCATGCCGGGCTGCTTGAAGAATTAATGCAGGAGCCTTATTATGAGCAGCCGATTCCGAAGTCAACCGGACGAGAGTTGTTTAATGCGGCCTACATTGACCGTCTGTTAGAGCACCAGGCACGGTATGTTCTTTCAGCAGAGGATCTGGTGGCTACGGTCACCCGGCTTACGGCTTGGACGATTGGTGAAGGATATCGGAGGTTTGTTCGGGCCCAGCATGCAGCCGATGTGTTAATCGTTGGGGGAGGCGGGAGCTATAACCCAGTGCTGATGAGCATGCTGGCGGACGAGATGAACGCGATGGGGGTTGCCGTGATGACGCAGGAAGAAATGGGCTTTCACAGCGACGCCAAAGAAGCGGTGGCGTTTGCGTTATTAGCCGGCTGCACGCTGGATGGGGTGCCGAACAATCTCCCGCGGGTCACCGGTGCTGCTCATCCCGTGGTGATGGGGAAGATCAGCTATTCGGTTCCCAAGCGATAATTCGCCGGTCGGTCAACGGACAATTTGTGGAGAAGGGATGTTAATAGGATGGTGGAAAACGGGATTGATCGGCTTTCGGAATATGCCAAGCTGCTGCAAGGCCATCGGCTGGGGTTAATTACAGCGCCGACCGGCCTTACCTCGGATTTTAGGTCTACGATTCAGGTGCTGCATGATCAGTTTCATCTGACGGCCTTATTCTCGCCCGAGCATGGGGTTCGCGGAGATCAGGCCGCCGGTGCGTTGGTCGACAGCTACATCGATCCGATCACGGGGGTGCCGGTACATAGCCTTTACCGACAAGATTCCAAGCGGCTGACACCGGAGATGCTCGATGAGGTTGATGCCGTCGTCTATGATATTCAGGATGTAGGTATTCGATACTATACTTACATCTATACCATGCTTTACGTGCTGGAGGATTGTGCGGCAGCGGGCAAGCCTTTTATCGTGCTGGATCGAGTCAATCCGCTGGATGGTGTTACGGTGGAAGGCAATGTGCTTAAGCCGGGGTTTGAGTCGTTTGTCGGCAACTATCCGCTTTGTGTACGGTACGGTCTAACTGCCGGAGAACTGGCCCGCATGGTCAACGAGCAAATGGGCTGGAACGCCGAGCTGCACGTGATCCCGTGCCGAGGCTGGGACCGGAGTATGCTCTTTCCGGAAACCGGGCGGATCTGGGTACATCCATCGCTCAATATGCCTCGGTTTGAGACTGCATTGCTGTATGGAGGTACCTGCTTGTTTGAAGGGACGAATCTATCGGAAGGGCGCGGCACGACGTTCCCGTTTGAAATGATCGGTGCACCTTATATTCAGCCGGAGAAGCTGGCCGCGGAATTGAATGCGAAGCGATTGCCGGGCGTGCTGTTCCGGCCGGTGTATTTTAAGCCAACGACCTCCAAACACGAGGGGGAGCTCTGCGGCGGCGTCCAGTTGTATGTGACCGATCCTCGGGCGTTGCATGCGGTGGAGACCGGATATATCCTGCTGGATACCATTCGTCGAAACTACGAGGAATTTGCTTTCCTGCCGCCGATGCAGGAGAACCACTTGTCCTTCATCGATATGCTGAGCGGCGACAAGCTGCTTCGCGAAGAGACTTTGCCGCTTCCGGAGCTATTGGAGCAGTTCCGGGAAGAGAGCCGGGCGTTCGCTGCGATGAAGCAGCAATATCACCTCTATGCCTGAGGGGAGGCTAGATTCAAATGAGATATGTCGTTGGCATCGACGGCGGCGGTACCAAAACGAAAGCGACGGTGGCGGATGAGACGGGGAATGTTGTTCGCTCGTTCGCCGTCGGTCCGCTTAATCTCAACGGTCAGGATACCGGATCGGTGGAACAAACGCTAGATCATCTGCTGCGGATCGTAGCGGAGGTTTGCGGAGGGCTAGAACATTGCGTGCAGATGTGCCTCGGTGCGGCGGGGATTAGCAACCCTGTTGCTGCGGAGCGGCTGACGTCGCTGATCCGATCCGGCGGTTACCGCGGCGGGCTCGACCTGGTTGGCGATCACGAAACCGCCTTGTGCGGCGCATTAGACCGCTCGCACGGCCTGATCCTGATCGCCGGCACCGGGTCGATCTGCTTCGGGCGGAACGCTCGCGGGGAAACGCATCGAACTGGGGGCTGCGGCCACCTGATCGATGACGAAGGCAGCGGCTATTCCATTGGCCGCGAGCTGCTGAGCGCGGTCGTCCGGGCGGCGGACGGACGAAGCGGCCCCACGGCGATCACGGAGCTGGTCTATGCGCAGCTGGAGATCGATTCGGTGCGGCAGCTTATCGGATTCGTGTACAGCAAGGACACGAACAAGAAGGACATTGCCGCACTGGCCCCGCTGCTGTCGCCAGCCTGCGAGCTTGGCGACAGCACAGCGCTGGCGATCGCGCGGCGCAGCGCGATCGCTTT
>NZ_GG695984.1:95718-110123 GCF_000159955.1 Paenibacillus sp. oral taxon 786 str. D14
GCACGTGCAGGCGGGCGTCAGGGAAGCGCTGAACGAGCGCTTCCCTAGGCTCACCTGCACGCTGCCCAAGCATGACGCAGCCTACGGCGCGGTCATGCTGGCGCTGCGCGCGCTTGCACCCGGGCGGGGCTAAGCCGCCCGGGCGCACAAAAGGCGTTTCCCTTAAGGTTACATCAAGGGAACGCCTTTTATTTGTGGTCTGATCAGCAGAACCTACAGGGCCTGGTCTAATAGATCCATAATATGCACGGCTTCCATCTGCCCATTCAAGCCGGCTCGGTGAATTCCTTGCTTCATTTGCAGCAGACAGCCCGGGTTGGAGGTGACGATAAGGTGGGCTTTCGTATCCTGGACTTGTTCCATCTTGTCGTCCAAGATCTGCATCGACATCTCAATTTGAGTAAGGTTATACGTACCAGCCGAGCCGCAGCAGCTATCCGGCTGGCGCATTTCAACGAGCTCCAGTCCCGGGATGCGGCGCAGCAGCTCACGGGGCTGGTTGCGCACACCTTGACCGTGGGCGAGATGGCACGAATCTTGATACGTGACTTTGCAATTCAGCGGCTTGCTGAACTGGAGAGGAGGGAGCTCGGCCAGCAGCTCGTTCGCGTCGCGGTTGCGGGCAGCAAACCGCTTGGCCCGTTCCTCCCAAACCGGATCGCCTTTGAACCAGTGCCTGTATTCCTTTAACGCCGCCCCGCAGCCTCCGGCATTGTTGACGATGAAGTCAACGCCGGCCTGCTCAAACGCCTCGATATTCCGTTTGGCTAACTCCTTGGCGCCGGCCATCTCGCCGGAATGGGCGTGCATGGCCCCGCAGCAGTTTTGCGCTTCGACAAACACGACGTCGCAGCCGGCTTTCGTTAACAGCCGCGCCGTTGCCTGATTTGTCTCGAAGAACATCACGTCCATCACGCAGCCGGTGAACAATCCGACTGTCAGCTTGGTTTCCCCTTCAGCTTTCATTCGTTGTTCCCGCTTGCGGCGCTCGCGCGGGGAAGCAACCGTTTCGACCGCCTTTTGCATTTCGCGCAGCGCCTTAGGCAGTACCCGGATCAGGCCGGTCCGATTGGCAAAGGCTTGCAGACCCAGCGCTTGAACGCCCCACAGGATATTCCCCAGACGACGAACGCGTTTCGGATACGGGAAAATTCGTTGGAAAATCAAGCTGCGCAAAGCTGAGGGCTTCACTGTCTCTTGTTTCGTTTCCTGTACGACCTGGCGAGCCGTTTCCAGCAAACTTCCGTAAGGCACGCCGGCCGGACAGGCCGTTTCACAAGCCCGACAGCCCAAGCAGGCGTTCATATGCTGCTCGAATTCCTCATTTACAGGGAGCTGACCAGTAGCCACGCCCTTCATTAAAGCGATCCGTCCGCGGGGACTGTACGTTTCCAGACCCGTTTGCTGATAGGTCGGGCAGGTAGGCAGACAGAACCCGCAGTGCATGCAGTTCATAATTTCATCGAGATCAAACGGTTGTAGGCGGTTACCGTCCGAATGGGGCAAAGGGAGGGTCGCAGTTCCGCCGCAGACAGGGGAGGTGAACTCCTTGCGTACCATATGTTTTTCTCCGCTCATCGCTGCACCACCAATCTTCGCCGATTAGAAACGGTAAATATTTTGCCGGGATTCAGGATTCCATTCGGATCAAAGGCGGCTTTGATGCGCTGCATCAGTTCCAGGCTGGCTTCGCCGGTCTTCAGGTGCAAGAAGTCCTTCTTGGCCAAGCCAACGCCATGCTCGCCGGTAATCGTCCCTCCCAAGCGAATCGCCGCGTGAAAAATCTCCTCAAACGCCTTCTCAACGCGTTCGATTTCCTCCCGGTTCCGTTCGTCCGTCATACAGGTCGGATGAAGGTTTCCGTCGCCGGCATGACCAAACGTACAGATTTGCAATCCATACTTCTCGGCGATCCGTTCGACTTCCTCCACCATTTCCGCCAGACGGGAGCGAGGAACGGTGGCGTCCTCCAAAATCGTGGTTGGCTTGAGCCGAGAGAGGGCGGACAACGCCGCACGCCGCGCGGCCAGCAGCTTCGCGCCTTCCTCCGGGGAGCTTGCCACCTCTACTCCGGCAGCGCCATGTTCTTTGGCGATCCTAGCGATTCGCTCGATATCGCGGTCAACGACCTCGGCCGGGCCGTCTTGTTCAATCAGCAGCATCGACTTCATTTCCAAGGGGAGACCGAGGCCCGCGAAATCGTCCACGACCTTCATCGTTCCTTGATCCATGAACTCCACGGTGGCCGGGATAATTTTAGAGGCGATGATGGCTTCGACGGTTTTGGCCGCATCCACCAGATTCCGGTAATAAGCGACCAGCGTTCGCTTTGTTTCCGGCAAGGGGAGCAGCTTGAGCGTAACCTCCGTGATGACGGCAAGCGTTCCTTCGGAACCAACGAGTAACCGTGTCATATCATAGCCGGCGACGTCCTTGACGTTCTTCCCGCCGCAGCGCAGGATCTCGCCCGAAGGCAGCACGTATTCAAGTCCCATGACGTAATCCTTCGTTACACCATACTTGAGTCCGCGCATCCCGCCGGCCCCTTGGGCGATATTTCCGCCAATCGTGGAAATCCGCATGCTCCCGGGGTCTGGCGGATAGAACAGGCCCATTGCTTCTACGGCTTGATGCAGGTTGGCGGTTACAACTCCGGGGCCAACCGTCGCCGTCAAATTTTCCGTATCAATTTCGTGGATTTGGTTCATCCGGTTCATGTTGAGCACGATCCCGCTTTGGGTTGGAATGGTGCTGCCAGCCAGATTGGTGCCGGATCCCCGGGTGATAATCGGAATCTGGTGCGTATCGGCCAACTGCAAAATGCCGGAAACCTCTTGAGCCGAGGCGGGAAACACGACCGCGTCAGGCAAGGCTTGGTACATCGGCGTGGCATCGTAGGAATAGGCATACAGCTCGGCAGGACGGTCCAACACCCATTTGTCGCCGACGAGGGCTTGAAGCTGCGCTTTCACTTCGGGACTAATCAATTCTCATTCCTCCCGCTTTCTGGTATAAACTTATAATTAGTCAGGTCATCAGATGAATTTTAAATTTGAAATAAATCTACCATATCGCTGGTAAATTGTATAGACTGTAATTTAAGAATGATGTTTGTTTTTAGGAAGGCTGCGGTCGGAAGAGGGAGAAGTCATGGATTTAGGCAAAAAAAATTACGAAATCATCATCGAGGAACTGGAGCGGATCATTGAAACCGGGAAGGTGAAGCCGGGCGAGAAGCTGGAGACGATCGAAAATATGGCCAAACGCTATCGCGTTGGCCGTTCCACAGTCCGCGAAGCGATCAGCCATTTGAAAGCCCGGGGCCTGCTGGAGACGAGGCAGGGAGGCGGAACCTACGTCCGTGCGCAGGCGTTGGAATCGATGGCGGCCCAGCAAATCAAGAACCGCGAGGACTTGCAGCAGCTGCTGGAGGTGCGCAGCATTCTGGAGGTCGGGAGCGTCGAGCTGGCGGCACTCCATCGGAGTGAAGCTGATTTGGCTGAGCTTTCAGAGATCGTTGGTCTGATGGAGGAAGCGATCGGGAACGAGGAAATTAGCCAGGTGCATGACGTCAATTTTCATTTGGCAATTGCCAAGGCGACGCAAAACCCGTTGCTCCGTCAAATGATGGAAAGTATCTCGGCCATGATGATGCGTACCATCCGCGACAGCCGGAGCTTGTGGCTGTTCAGCGAGCAGGAATCGGCGCACCGCCTGTTCCAGGAGCACCGCCAAATGCTGGAGGCGATCCGAGAACAGAATCCGCGTGCGGCGGCCGACCTTATGCGGACCCATTTGACCAAGGTAGGACATGCGCTAATGGGAGCTTCGGACAAGCCTGGTGCCCCGGAATCCATTGAATAGATACAAGCACAGAAAAGACCTGAATCATTACGATCAGGTCTTTCTTTAGATTTCAAGACGTATAAGTATTACAAGCTCAACCAGATTACTTCTTATGCTTCGTCACCAGCTTGCAGCATTAGATGGGTTGCCGCCGTTTCCACGCCGTTGACCAGCAGCACGATGCGGTGCTCGCCGGGGTAATGGCGGCGGGTGGACAAGTCGGCCCAGCTATGCCGCCGGGAGCCGCTGAGGCGTGAACCGCCGGCAACTGTTCTGTCCGAGAGCAAAAATAGCTTCCTCGACGTGCGACCTTCGGCTTTGACGAAATCGATGCCGTATTCAATGCGCACCTTGGCCGGTTGACCTGAACGGATCGTCAGCTCGTAACGGAGCTCGCTGCTATCGCCGATGCGCAGCGCGTTTGGCTCGATGACGAGCGACGCATCGGTTGCCAGAGGCTTGCTGTCCTCGCCAGTGGCGTAACCAAACAGCTCCAGCACCTCGGGACCGCCGCGGCGGATCAGCGTCCGGCAGCCATGGCGAATGATCCAGTCGGTGTGCGGGTGGGATCCTTTCCAGCGCCGGGCGATCTCCAGGACCAAGTCCGGGTGGTCCTTGGCGATGTCGTTCAGGTTGTTGGCCACACTCTTGCGGACATACAAGCTCGGATCGGCCTTCAGTTGCTCCAGGATCGGCAGGACCGGCGCCGGATCGCGTTTGAACATCGGCAAAGCTTGTCCCCACGGCAGGCGCGGCCTGCAGCCTTCGCTGGCCAAGCGGCGTACATGCTCATTGTCATGCTTCGCCCATGCCAGCATCTGCCGCATCATCCGCTCGGGATCCCGTTCAATAAACGAACGGACGGCAAACTCTGCGGACGATTTCGATGTAAAACGCTCCAGCGCCTGCATTGCAAGCTCCCAGTCCGATTCGGCCTTACCATACACCTCAACGAAATCGGGAAAGAACAGGTAGGGGAACCCCACGCAGGTTTCATCAATGGCATACAAGATGTCAAGCGCTTCCGAAAACCTTGCGGGCAGCAAAGCGCCCAGCTTTAACGAGATCTGCCGCATCCGCGCCTTGAGCTCCAGGTTGTCCCAAGTTTCGTCCATCACGTCAGCCACGAATCGTTCCATATCGAAGGAAGCGTAGGACTCCTTCACTTTGCTGCCGAATTCACGCAGAAATTCCTCACTATAAATCGATTTTAACGTATCAGCCATATCCATTCTCCGTTCTATTCCAAACTGAAGTTGAAAGTTTCAAGGGTCTATTTTACGATAACGATTTAATTCAGCGCAAACCATTACGATACACGCAGTTAACGTTATTTGATTATAATCTAACCATTTGTTAGTGAAAGGGGAAGCCCCAAATGAATAAATCGGCAATCCGTGCTTGGATTCTGTATGATTGGGCCAATTCCGCTTATGCGACGACGGTGTTGGCTGCCGTGCTGCCCATCTTTTACGCCGGGGTGGCTGCGCAAGGGTTAAGTGAAACAACTGCGGCTTCCTATTTGGCCTATACGCATTCTATCGGCATGGCGCTGGTGGCAATTATCTCTCCCTTGCTGGGATCCATCGCGGATTTATCGGGCCGCAAAACGACGTTCCTGACCTGGTTTGCGCTGCTTGGCATCGCAGGGACGCTTGGGTTCGCGCTCGTCGGACCGGGGGATTGGCTGCTTGCTTCAGCTTTACTTGTGGTGACCACCGTCGGCTTCTCCGGGAGCCTCACCTTTTATGATGCGTTGCTGCCTGACTTGGTACCCTCGCCATACCGGGATGACGTTTCGGCAAAAGGATATGCAGCCGGATATATCGGCGGCGGGATATTGCTGGCGGTAAACCTGCTGATGATCCAACAGCCGCAATGGTTTGGGATGAAGGATGAGCTTGCGGGCACCCAGCTTTCTTTCTTGACCGTGGGGTTTTGGTGGCTTGTCTTCTCGCTGCCGTTGATGCGAAACGTACCCAACCTCCCGAAACAAGCATCCGGCCTTACCGCTGGAGGATACCTGCGGGCCGCCTCCAAGCGGCTTGGCGGTACGTTTAAGGATATTCGCCGTTATCCGCAGCTGTTTCGGATGATCGCGGCCTTCTGGTTTTACAATGATGGGATCAATACGATTATCCTGATGGCGACGATCTATGGCACGACCTTGGGGATTGGCACGAGCGATTTGATTTTGGCCCTGTTGATCACGCAATTTGTGGGATTTCCCAGTACCATCCTGCTTGGAAAAGCGGCAACGCGTCTCGGCCCCAAACGCGTGTTGATCGCTACGCTGTGGACCTACGTCGTTATCGTTCTCTTGGGCTTTGGCATGAGCAGCGCGTTGCATTTTTATATTCTCGCCGTGATGGTGGGTCTCGTGCAGGGAGGCAGCCAATCGATTTCCCGCTCGATTCTAAGTGAGCTGATGCCGCCGAACCGGACGGGCGAATTTTTTGGTTTCGTCAATATTACAAGTAAGTTTTCTTCCATCTTTGGACCGTTTGCTTTTGGGCTCATCGGACAAATTACCGGCAATTCGCGCATGGGGATCTTGTCGTTGCTGCTGTTTTTTGGCTTAGGAATCGCCGTCGTGATGAAACTGAATCTAAACCGAGGGAAAGCGGATGCCTTGCGGAATGCAGACGATCCCTTCCCTACCGAAACGAAGCCGCCGGCAACGGCTTAAAGCTTACTGGTCGGAAAAACAAATTAAACCGTCCCCGGCCTGTCCTGTTTCCTGCAAAAATGCTACGATAATTTCTATACAGAACCCTGGAAGATTAGAGGAGTGGAGACCCATGGCCGAAGTCAAAACCAATGCCATGCGCATGCTGGACAAGTCCAAAACGCCATACCAAATCTTTGCTTACGATGCCGAGGACGGGCAAATTCATGGAACAGCGGTGGCGGAGAAGATCGGCAAACCCGCCGAACAAGTCTACAAAACGCTGGTGGCGCATCAAGGTTCATCGTTATTTGTGTTTATTATTCCGGTTGCTGAGGAGCTGGACCTGAAGAAGGCGGCCAAAGCCGCCGGGGTCAAAAAGATTGAGATGCTGCCGCTGAAGGATTTGCAGCAACATACCGGCTATGTCCGCGGCGGCTGCTCTCCGATTGGGATGAAGAAGCTGTTCCCCACCTTTATCGACAGCCGGGCCGAAGGATTGGAAACGATTCTTGTATCGGCGGGACGGATTGGGTTGCAGATGGAACTGACGCCTCATCAGCTAGCGGCCCAAGTCAAAGGGAAATTTGCGCCATTGATTCGTGAAAGCGGGGATTAAAGACGGGGATGAACGAGCCCAAGGATCGCTAAGGGAAACGCAGGATTTGACATGCCGATAACAATCGCCATCTATACTAGAGGTAAAACCTAAACAGAAGGATGGCTGATCCGATGGGAATCCATGCTTATTTTCGCTCCTTAAACGAATTGGAACGCATTTATCGCTGTCCCGGAAGGTTCAAGTTCGAAGAACATAGCGTGGCGGCGCATTCCTGGAAGGTTGTGCAGTACGCCAAGACTTTAGCTGATATTGAAGAACAGCACGGCGTTGCTATAGATTGGAAAAAACTGTACGAAATCACGAGCAGCCATGATTATGGTGAGATTTTTATCGGGGATATCAAAACACCGGTCAAACATGCCTCGGCCGAGCTCAGGAACTTGATTCAGCAAGTTGAAGAAGGCATGGTGCACAATTTCATCGACGAACATATTCCTGTGGAGTTTAAGCCGATCTTTCGCAACCAGCTCCGCGAAGGAAAAGACGGTTCTGTTGAAGGGCTGATCCTGGAAGTTGCCGACAAGCTGGATCAGGTCTATGAAGCATTTGCCGAGCTGCAGCGGGGCAATACGGAGAAAGAGTTCGTCAAGATGTACCGCGATGCGTTGATCAAAATCAAAAATATTCGGCTCCATTGCGTCGATTATTTCCTCCGTGAAATTTTGACGGACATGGTGCTCGAAGGGACAAGCTCGCCCATTGATATTAAGCAGATTACCGAGGAAGCACTGGAGCAAGCGGGTGGAGTTTTAACCCGCGCCTAAAAGTAGCCCATTCCAATTCGCTGGAATGGGCTGTCCCACTGTCATCTGAGATGACTGCGGGATTACCGCTTTTTTCCTTATAAATAAGGTGCAATCCATAAACGGAACAGTTCTGTTGGAGGTCGGTCCCGCTTCCGTTTATCGTTAGTCAGCACAACAACCGTCTCCAAGAGTGGAATGACATAAATGAACTGCCCCCATATCCGCGAGCATAGAAAAAATCAAATTTCGACTGCCCGTCCTCTCCATAGACGTCCGTCCACCAATGCCAAGCATAACAGCCGCGCCAAGGAGCTTCGACATCAATCGCAGGCTTTACGGATTCCGCCAAACGTTCCGCCTGGATCACCCGCTGGCCTTCCCATTCACCGCCCTGCAAGTAGAGCAAACCAAATTTCAACATGTCCGTTGGACGAAGCCACATGCCAAATCCGCCGGTGTGGATGCCCTGCGGATCCTGCTCCCATCGGTACGTCTCGATGCCCAGCGGGCCGAACAGATGCTCCTCGGCGAATTGGGCGACTGGCATACCGGAGGCTTGGACCAGGATCGCCGACAGCAGCTGCGACGCGCCGGAGTTGTACTCCATCCGGTCACCGGGGCGGTCAGCCATCGGCTGATCCAGCGCAAACTGAACCCAATTAGGCGAACGGGTCATCCGCGGAAAAGAGTTATGCCCGCCAAACTCCGTCCAATTCCACCCGCCCGTCATGGTTAACAGATGACGCAACGTAATCTCACGTTTTCGCTCATCCGGATCTTCCTCCAGCTGCGGATAGAAGCAGCGAATCGGAGTGTCGGGAGGCGGCAGGAGACCGCGGTCCCAGGCGATGCAGAACAGGGCGGAGAGAAAGCTCTTCGTACAGGAGTTAATTTTGGCGAGCTCGTCCACAATTTGTTCGTTCCGGTAATGTTCAAGCACCAGCCTGCCTTGGGTGTGGATTAAACAGCTTCTTAAATCAAGCGGCGCGATGGCTGCCGAAATGGAAGATAAGTTCATAACCTGGATGTCCTTTCTAATGTCGTGGTGCCCAGAGAATAATGGAGACGCCGATCAGACAAATGGCGGCGCCAAGCCAATCGTAGAGATCGGGGGTTTTCTTGTCCACCCACCAGCCCCATAACACAGCGAGCGCAATAAATACGCCGCCATACGCTGCATAAACGCGGCCAAAGTTTGGAAACTTCTGCAGTGTTGGGATGATGCCATATACGATCAAAATCAGGCTGCCAGCGATTCCGTACCATAGCGGTTTGGATTCGCGCAACCACAGCCAAACTAAATAGCCACCGCCGATTTCGGCGAGTCCGGCGACAACAAACAAGAGGATTGCGAGGAGCATGATGCAGCCCCGTCCTTTCACGTTATTTTTACCAAAGATTGTACCATGGATCCGCGAAGATGAAACCTTGATGAAGACGCTGGCGTCTTTGCACGGATGCGCTATAATCAATGTAGAGCAAATTTTCAAAATTAAACTATCAAAACTACAATTAAAGGAGTGGATCCGGATGGAACGTGTCCAATCGGAATCGCAATTCGAACAATTAATTCAAAGAGATCAGTATACGGTGATCAAATTTGATACGACCTGGTGCCCGGATTGCAAGAACCTCGACCGGTTTATCGGGGATATCATCCAGGAGCATCCGGACAAAGAGTTCTACGCGATGGATGCAGAGGAATTCCAGCCGCTGGCTGAAGCCAATGAGGTGCGAGGGATTCCCAGCCTGCTCGTCTATAAAAACGGGGAGAAAATCGCCCACCTGCACAGCAAATTCGCCAAGACGCCGGGGCAAGTCCGCGAATACTTGGAGAGCTTGGCTTAAAGCGGCAGAAGGGATGTTCTTCGCCCAACCTTAATAAGGGGATGAGGAACATGAAAATTACGTCGACTTGACTGTAGCCGGCATCGGACGATTGAGTTTCCATACGCAGGATGAGTTCTCGCTAGCCGCTCTCGGACGGATGGAGGCCGAGGTTTAAATTACGCGTTCAGGGCTGATACCCTTGGATTTGTGGTGGTAACCCGCGCATCCGCCCGAGCCAATTCCGTGATGCCATCCCACAGCACACGGCGGCTCCGCGTATCAAGTCCGGTTGTAGGTTCGTCGAGGAACAGTACCGGGCGGCAGCGGTCAAGTCGAACTTACGAGGTTTTGAGGAGGGAGCGTCAAAGATGAACAAGCTGTGACCAACAATGTGAAATTTCGCACATATAAGTGAAAAAAATCACATTAACAAAAGCCGCTTTTTTTTATAATTCAAACTGAAGAGAAAAACAGGAGGGAAACAACATGAAAATGGTCAAAGGATTGGTTGTAGCCGGGCTTGCTGCAGCACTGCTGGCAGGTTGCGGTTCGAATGACGGGAACTCGGCGGCAAACGCCAATAAACCTGCGGAGCAAACGGACGCCACCACATCGGCTTCGATCGTAAATCAAGCGGATGCGTTCGTGAATGCAGTGAGTGAGAAAGGGACTTGGATCATCGCGATTCTAAACGACTTGACGGTGGATCAAGATGTTGTTGTTGCCGGCGAATTCCACGATAAAAACGATGCGTCGAAGGACATCTACCGCAAGATCGCGTTGTATGCGCAGGATGAAGACCATAATGTTACTGCTTCTTACACCTTAACGGTTCCGAAATTGATCGTACAAAGTGAAAACCTGAGAATTCAAGGCGGTACCGTGAAAGGTGACGTATATGTAGAAGCGAACGGCTTCAACCTGTACGAAAACGCTACGATTGACGGCAACCTTTACTTCGCCAATGCCGACGTGCAAGCCAGCGCGAAAATCGACGGCAAAGTAACAGGTGCAACGGAAGTTAAATAACAGCAAAACGAAGGGCCAACCGAATGAGGTTGGCCTTGTTTTTTTAGATGAAGAACGATTGGATGAAAACATAGATTCCTAAACCAATAATCGCGATACCGCTGATTTTACAGGAGACATAATAGAAATCGCTTGGTTCCGCCTCGCGCACCCATAACCCGTGTAAGGAGAGATGAAATAAGACGTTTTGCAGCTTCTCAAAGCGGAATAAGCTCCATCCGAAAAACATGAGCACATAGGAGCCGTAGTAGAGCAGCAAGCTCCCCTGTTTGCTGTGGTATTCGGGAAAGGCCGCTCGGACGATCATACTAGGACTATACAAGCCAACGTGTTCGTCGATGGGCTGGGGGACACCATTGATGTTCCATGAGATTTCAGGGACCAACTCGCCCTGATCGTCCAGCCACAACAAGATCTCGTCGTGCGCTTCCACCTGGAACCGCTCCCCTGACGGATAGATCACCTCATAGCGTGGAACCCACTGGGCTTCCAGAACGTGGACCTTATATTCCTGCCGATCGATACTTACCCGCTTTTGGCCCGGATCGTTACCGTTCATGACCACGACCTCTTGACCGTCATAGGATCGATACGTTACCGCCTGCGGCTCCTGATGGATCGGTCTGAATTTGTCCCCATGCAAGTAAAACACCGCTTCCGAAAAATAAGGCGCTGTCCAAACACTTATTCCAATAATAACGAGGAGTGCAATTAACAGCTGGGCCCGAGTCGTCCTTGTCCACCGGGTGAACCAAGGTTTTAACTCCACATTATTATCCTCCCCCCAATCAGATACTATATTTACGTCTTCTTAGGGGTGAGGTTGCGGTTTGCCCGTCCGTATGGTCTAATCGCAGTAGCTGCGTTCTGCAGCGGAAGTCTCGATCAGGAGGCGAGCGGCTTACGTTGGCGGAGTTGTCGGATCTGGTGCATTTGTCCACGTATTATCTGTCGCGGGCTTTTAAACAGACGACCGGATTTACCGTCATTGAGTACTTTAACAAACTGAAGATCGATAAAGCCAAAGAGCTGATTCTAGAAAGTGATAAAAAAATCAAAGAAATCGCGTTGGAGCTCGGTTTCGCTGACGAATTCTACTTCAGTCGAATTTTTAAACGGACCGAAGGGATGAGCCCATCGGAATATTACAGCAAAATCGTCCATGGAGTTTAAGATAATGCATGGAGTAAAGCTAACCTTCGCGTTAATATTGTCCTGCAAGAATGTTCATCTTATTGTTCATCTGCGCGCGCAGGGAACAGGGGGGTTACAGAAGGAAGGCTTAAGGTTATGCCGATTTGGAAAAGAAATTTGATCGTTTGCTGGTTCGGCATGTTTGTGACAGGCGTGGGCATGAGCCAGCTTGCACCAATCCTGCCGCTTTACATCAAGGAGCTGGGAGTGGATCAGGCCGATGCGGTGTCCCGGTATTCGGGACTGGCCTTTGGCATCACGTTTATCGTCTCGGCGATTTTCTCGCCGATTTGGGGGCTTGCGGCTGATAAATTTGGCCGGAAACCGATGCTCTTACGGGCCAGCCTGGGGATGGCGATTATCATTGGGTGCATGGGGTTTGTCACCAATGTCCACATGCTGATCGCCCTTCGGTTCCTGCAAGGCATCATTACCGGCTACAGCACCGCTTGCACGACGCTGATTGCGACGCAAACGGACAAGGAGCACGCCGGCTGGGCACTAGGGCTCTTGTCTACGTCCAATATCGCCGGCTCGCTGCTAGGTCCAACGATCGGTGGATTTATCGCTGAACACGCCGGGCTTCAAGAGACCTTTTTCTTAACTGGCGGACTGATGCTGATCGCCTTCATCATGACGCTGTTGTTCGTGAAAGAGACGTTTGTGCGTTCGGAAGTGAAGGTGGCGGGCATGAAGGAAGTATGGGGCGCGCTTCCGGAAAAAAGCTTGACGGTGACGCTGTTCGCCATGTTCTTTATGCTGAGTGTCGCCATGTATTCGGTGGAGCCGGTCCTTACCGTGTACGTGAATGAAATCTCCCGTAACAGCAGCCATGTGGCGATGTTGGCCGGTATGATTTTCTCGGCATCCGGGTTGGCTAATATTTGGGCAGCGCCAAAGCTAGGGAAGCTGTCCGACCGGATTGGCGCTCATAAAGTGATGCTGGCAGCGCTCTTGGTCTCGGGGATCTTGTTTGTCCCGCAGGCGATGGCACGCAATCCCTGGGAGTTGATGGGGCTGCGGTTCCTGCTGGGAGCTGCTGCAGGGGGACTCAATCCCTCGGTGAACACCCTCATTAAGAAAATTACCCCGGCGCATCTAACCGGCCGGGTATTTGGATTAAGTATGGCGGCTGGCTACTTGGGAGTATTCGCCGGTTCGGTGCTGGGCGGTCAAGTTGCGGCTTGGTTTGGCATCCCGTATGTCTTCCTGCTGACCAGCGTGTTGCTCCTGATTAACGCAGCTTGGGTATATGCAAAGGTGTATAAAAAGCTGCGGGAGCCCAGCCATTCGGCAGCTCTGTAAAGTATACAAGAGAAGGGAAGTTCAGCAGAAATAATGGAAATGATCCAACCCGAAACGAACACGATGATCCTTGCGGAAAAAAACGCACTCGTGCTTATCGATTTACAGCAAGGGATTTGCCATCCGTCCCGACAAAGTGCGCCGTACGACAGTGCGGAAGTCGTAAGAAACGCGAGCCGGTTGGCCCAGGCATTTGCCGAAGAAGGCGGATTTGTGGTGCTTGTCCGCGTATCTACGTTGGATGGCAAGGATATGCTCAAGCCTGATACCGACGGTCATCTCAGTCCAGGCGCTTACCCTGAAGGTTGGGATGAAATCGTGCCAGAACTGGCCAATATTCAAGGGACCCATGTCGTGACGAAACGCCAATGGGGTGCTTTTTACGGCACAGATCTGGATCTGCAGCTGCGGCGGCGGGGCATCGATACGATCGTGCTCTGCGGCATCTCCACCTCCATCGGGGTGGACACGACCGCGCGCGAAGCGTTTCAGCATGGGTACCATCAAATCTTCGTCGAGGATGCCATGACGGCATCAACAAAAGAGGAGCATGACTACGTCTGCCGCTATATCTTCCCACGCATCGGCAAGATTCGGTCTACGGAAGAGGTATTGGCGGCGCTGCGGTAAATAGAGCCAGGCAATAAAGTAAAGCCTTGAACCCAGCGGTTCAAGGCTCTTTTTGCGTTCAGCGTGCGCTAAAACTGCAGCACAACCATTTGATGACAGGACCACGGCGGCAGGGTGTAATGGACGCGGCCATTTTCCAGATATTGCGTCATACGGATCGATGAAAAGGACAACTAGGTAAACCTGAAAATTTCTTGAAACCAGTTTACGTTCCGGCAGGAATCTGGTAATATTATCGCAACATGTAAATGCGATGACGAGAAGAGTAAGTAAAGAGAACCTTTCCAGAGAGCTCCGGTACGCTGAGAAGGAGCAAAGCGTGACTTTACTGAAGAAAGCCTCTGAGCAGCACATCGGAACGTGTAAGCGGCGGGATGGTGTGACAGGAGCTCCTGTTATAGAGCTAGGGTATACGCTTGGCAGCGCCAGGCTGTACTTGAAGAGGTTAATATGGCGACATATTAACGAAGCTGGGGTGGTACCGCGAGCATACCAATCTCGCCCCCAAGACGGAAGTCTCGTCTTGGAGGCGGGA
>NZ_GG695984.1:110494-123276 GCF_000159955.1 Paenibacillus sp. oral taxon 786 str. D14
CGATAATTCCAATACTCACAGGGAAAGGACTGGATGTTAGAAATGGGTCAAAAGTTGAAAGTAGGCATCGTTGGTGGAACAGGAATGGTAGGGCAACGCTTCGTACAGCTGCTGGATCAACATCCTTGGTTTGAGGTTACTGCGATTGCAGCCAGCGCCAATTCCGCAGGCAAAACCTATGAAGAGTCCGTCCAAGGACGTTGGAAAATGGCTACGCCGATGCCTGAAGCCGTGAAATCCATCGTCGTACAGGATGCGGCCAAGGTTGAGGAAGTTACGGCGAACGTGGACTTCGTGTTCTGCGCAGTGGATATGAAGAAGGCGGAAATCCAAGCGTTGGAGGAAGCCTATGCGAAAACCGGCACTCCGGTCATCTCCAATAACTCGGCGCACCGCTGGACACCGGACGTGCCGATGGTGATTCCAGAAGTGAACCCGCAGCATATCGAAGTGATCGCAGCCCAACGCAAACGCCTTGGCACGAACACCGGATTCATTGCTGTGAAGCCAAATTGCTCGATCCAGAGCTATGTGCCGGCGTTAAACGCTTTGCTTGATTTTGAACCGACGACCGTTGTGGCATCGACGTATCAGGCGATTTCCGGGGCAGGTAAGAACTTTACCGATTGGCCGGAAATGCTGGATAACGTGATTCCTTATATCGGCGGCGAGGAAGAGAAGAGCGAGCAGGAGCCGCTACGTATTTGGGGGCATGTGGAGGGCGGACAGATCGTCAAAGCAAGTTCTCCAATTATCACAACTCAGTGCATCCGCGTTCCGGTGACGGACGGTCACTTGGCTACCGTATTCGTATCATTTAAGAAGAAGCCGTCGAAGGAAGAAATCCTGCAGCGCTGGGCGCAATTCAAAGGCCGTCCGCAAGAGCTGGGGCTGCCAAGCGCTCCAAAGCAATTCATCACGTATTTTGAAGAAGAAAATCGTCCACAAACCAAGCTCGATCGCGACATTGAGCAAGGGATGGGGGTTTCCGTCGGACGTCTGCGCGAAGATTCGCTGTACGACTATAAGTTCGTTGGCCTGTCGCACAATACACTGCGCGGAGCCGCAGGCGGTGCGGTGTTGATTGCTGAACTGCTGAAAGCAGAAGGATACATTCAAGCGAAGTAAAGAGAGTTTGTACGGGGCAGGGAGGGGGCCGGTTGTTAACCATCAAATTGGATGATTTAAGCGGACCTGAAATCAGAGCATTTATTGGCGAGCATCTAGCGAACATGGCGGAAACCTCTCCACCCGAAAGCATCCACGCGTTAAATATAGACGGATTGAAGCAGCCGGACGTCACGTTCTGGAGCGCTTGGATCGAAGGCGAGCTCGCGGGATGCGGTGCACTTAAGGAACTGAACCGCGAGCACGGTGAGGTCAAATCGATGCGAACCGCTCTGCCGCACCGGGGGAAAGGCGTTGCCAAGCAAGTGCTGGCGCATATTCTTGAAGAAGCCGCGCGGCGCGGTTATCGGCGGATCAGCTTAGAGACGGGTTCGATGGAGGCTTTTGCTCCGGCCCGTAAATTGTACGAAAGCTTTGGGTTTACGTTTTGCGGTCCCTTTGCGGACTATATCGAGGATCCGAACAGCGTATTTATGACTAAATCTTTATAACCAAGATGGACCATCTCAAAAGAAACACAAAAACCCGCATTGTTGCGGGTTTTTGGCTTTTTATCCGAGGATAAACGAGAAAGATTTATACGACGACGGCGGTTCCGCTGACGGATACCATCAGCATGCCTTCGCGAATGACCTCATAATCGATATCGACACCGATAATGGCGTTTGCGCCGAGACGTGCAGCTTGGTCAGACATTTCTGCAAAGGCGGTGTCTCTGGCTTCCTGAAGCTTGTTCTCGTAAGCTCCGGAACGGCCGCCTACGATATCGGTGATCGAAGCTAGAAAATCGCGAACGACGTTAGCGCCCATGATGACTTCTCCGGTAACGATTCCGAGGTAACGTATTACCGGCGATCCTTCAATGGATGGGGTGGTGGTCATAATCATATGTGAGTCCTCCTTATTTTTAGAGCCATATTGGTTGTTACGCAGGTATGCCATGATGGTTTCAACTTAAACTATAATGGATGCAAGGGAGGCTATAACGTGAAAAAGATGATTGTAATCGGCTCCGGGATTCTCGGTGCCTCAACAGCATATCAGTTAGCGAAGCTGGGAGCCGAGGTGACGGTCGTTGACCGCGGGATACCGGGACAAGCGACCGACGCTGCGGCCGGAATTATTTGTCCGTGGATCTCGCAACGGCGAAATAAAGCTTGGTATAGCTTGGCCAAATCAGGCGCGCATTATTACGAGTCCCTGATCAAGGAACTGGAGGCGGAAGGAGAGCGCGATACGGGTTATGCTCGCGTGGGAGCACTTCGCCTCCATCGGGAACGCGAAAAGCTTGTTGCCTTGGAGAAGCTGGCGGTGGAGCGTAGACGAGAAGCCCCGGAGATGGGCGAGATTCGATTGCTCGAACCGGACGAAGTGAAGCGGCGGTTCCCGCCGCTGGATGAGGGGTTCTACGCTCTGTATGTGAGCGGTGCCGCCCGCGTCGACGGACGTGCGCTCCGCGAATCGCTCCTGAGGGCAGCGGTTCGGCATGGGGCGGTGTTGGTCCGCGGCGAGGCTTCGCTTTTGCATGACGGCTCGGCCGTGGCTGGCGTGCGTGTTGGCACGGAAGAGATTGGCGCCGATGCGGTTGCCGTTTGCGCCGGGGCATGGGCGCGTCAACTACTCACTCCGCTGGGCTTGGACTTCCAGGTGACTTACCAGAAAGCCCAGATCGTTCATTTGGCGCTGCCAGACGCTGCAACCGAGCGTTGGCCTGTCGTGATGCCGCCGGGAGATCAGTACATCCTGGCGTTCGACGACAGCCGGATCGTGATTGGCGCAACACACGAAAACGATCCGCCCGGCTATGACACCCGCGTGACGGCGGGCGGCTTGCAAGAGGTGATCAACAAGGCGCTGACGGTGGCGCCGGGACTAGCGGACGGCGGCTTTTTGGAAGCGAGAGTTGGGTTTCGTCCGTTCACACCGGGATTTCTCCCGGTCTTCGGAGCGTTGCCTGGATGGAAGGGGATCTATGCGGCTAACGGTCTAGGGTCTTCGGGATTAACGATGGGACCGTATATCGGCGCGCAGCTGGCCCAAATCATGTTAGGACGAGAGACGGAAATCCAATTGGAGAACTACCGTCTTGAGCTGGCCATTGCTCCCGCAACTGCTAACAATCTGTGAAAAGTATTGCACAAATGTTTCCACCAGGAGGACAGATGTCCGTAATGCGTGGTATACTATCGCTATGCATTGATGCGACATCCTAAACATACGGGGGAGAAACATGAAGGCAATCATACTGAAATGGAATGAAATGAGTCTTGTGAAGCGAATTCTTGTAGGCTTGGTGGTGGGGATCCTCCTGGCGTTGATCGTACCACAAGCCAGCGGCATCGCGCTTCTGGGAACGCTGTTCGTATCCGCATTAAAGGCTGTGGCGCCAGTTCTGGTGCTGCTGCTGGTGATGGCCGCGATCGCGAACCATCAAAAAGGGCGGCAAACGAACATGAAGTCGATTCTTGTGTTGTACGGAATCAGTACGTTTTTGGCTGGAGCAAGCGCCGTGGCCGCCTGTTTCCTATTTCCAGTCAGCTTGTCCTTGGCAGGGGCAACCGAAGGCTTAACTCCGCCAGGAGGAATCGTCGAAGTTCTTAAAGGGCTGCTGCTAAATGTGGTGGATAATCCAGTTAATGCCTTGATGAATGCCAATTATATCGGCATTTTGGCTTGGGCGATCCTGCTTGGTTTAGCGTTGAAAGGCGCGGGAGATCAGACCAAAAGCCTGCTCACGCAAGCCTCCGACGCCGTTTCGCAAATCGTCAAGTGGGTAATTCAATTGGCACCGTTCGGGATTCTGGGGCTCGTGTTTGAGTCCATTACGGTAAGCGGACTTGACTCGTTGCTGGATTACGGGAAGCTGTTAGTTGTCTTGGTGGGTTGCATGCTGTTTATCGCGTTGATCGTCAATCCGCTGATCGTCTACATCAATATTCGCCGTAATCCGTATCCGCTCGTGTTCACTTGTTTGAAAGAGAGTGGAATCACGGCGTTCTTCACCCGCAGCTCGGCGGCGAATATCCCTGTGAATATGCGTCTCAGCGAAAAATTGGGACTGAATAAGGATACTTATTCGGTATCCATCCCATTGGGAGCGACGATCAATATGGCGGGTGCGGCGGTTACGATTTCGGTCCTGACGCTGGCGGCCGTCAACACATTAGGCATCCAGGTGGACTTCGGTACGGCGGTGATCCTCAGCGTATTGTCGGCGATCTCCGCAGCTGGCGCTTCCGGTGTGGCCGGCGGTTCGTTGTTGCTGATTCCTCTGGCATGCAGCTTGTTCGGAATTTCGAATGACATCGCGATGCAAGTTGTAGGGGTAGGTTTTATTATCGGGGTCGTGCAGGATTCATGCGAAACGGCGCTGAATTCTTCCTCCGACGTGCTGTTTACAGCTACAGCAGAGTATGCCAAGAAACGCAAGGAAGAGGCGCTTCCGCTGGCAAACACGGCAAGCCTGGATTAAATATCAATAAAGGCTGGCGATGACTCGTCAGCCTTTTTCATGCGCTTTAAATTTACGCAAACAAATCCGGGATCAAGACTTGCAAGCCTGGGTAGAGCTGCGAAGTCACCTGCACATCCCCCGTATTCGAAAATACGGTCATATCCGTAATGTCGCCGTCTGCTAGTGAGTAGACCATCACGATTTTTTTCATCGGATCTACAATCCAGTATTCCTTAACTCCACATACGCTATACAAGTCCAGCTTCTTGATCATGTCCTTACTCCGCGTGGAAGGGGACAACACTTCAACGACCAGTTGGGGAGTTCCCATATATTTACCGTTGGCGTCGATTCGATCTTTATCGCAAATGACCACGAGATCGGGTTGTACGACACAAATGTTATTCTCCTCTTTCTCCAACGTGATATCCAATGGGGAGGTTAGAGGCGTACATGGCTTGCCTTTAAACCAAGTATAAAACGTGCCATGGAGTTCAGTTACGGCTAGTTGATGATTGAAAGAGGGAGAGGCAAGATTATACACGACACCATCGATCAATTCGTAACGTTGTTCCGATGTCTCCGTCAGCTCAAGGAAATCTTGGTAAGATACCCATTCTCCTCCGGCGTGATAGCTCGCTGCTCTCTCCCTCAGTACAGACTCACTTGCTTCGGCGATCGCGTTTAATTTAGCTACGTCCTTCCCGTTTCGTGTAACGATAATTTCCTCGCCAACTTCCGCAAACTTTAAATATTTACCGAAATTGTTCTGCATGTCCGTTGAAGATACCCGCATGATCTTCACCTCGAATTAGCTAATGTTTAGTATTATATTAGCTAATTCAGCGTCGGTAATCAATACAAGTTAGCTATATTTACTCGACATAAGTAACCTCTCGGATTTGTGCATAGGTTTCCGCCAACATCAGGGTATCCTCGGCTAAACGCTCAATCCGGAATTTAACGTCGTCGTTCACAATCTCTTTGCGGTAGAAATCTTGTTCCTCGATAAACACATAGTTCTGCACTAATTGTGCCTTCAAATAAGTTAGTATCGGTTTAAGTTGCTGTTCAGGAACGAGGAAGTGGCGGGAAGAGCCTGCGGTAGCCACGATACTGACCACCTTGTCTTTAAGAGCATATTGCGGAAGCAGATCGAAAATGTTCTTTAGCGTTCCCGGAATCGAAGCCTGGAATATCGGAGTTCCGATGACTAGGACGTCGGTGTCCATGATCGCTCTCGTGATCATTCCAGTATCGCCTTCATAATCCAAGAAGTTACGACCGTCGCTAAATTGAACTTGATACTCAGCCAGATCGATCAGCGTCGTTTCCGTACCGGGGTACTTGTCCGCTATCGTTTTAAGTGTGTAATCAACGGCTGTTCTGGTTTTGGAGCCTACGATGGTGCCTGATAATCCTACGACTTTCATCTTATTTACCTCCTTCGGATTTTTTCGTTGTATTTGCGGATGGCTGGCAAGATTTCCGTGCCGATCAGTTCGAGGTTCCGTTTGATCTGATCAAACGGCATACCGCCAAAATCGATTTGGGCGACATAACGCTGATGTCCGAACAATTCATGTTGATACAGGATTTTCTCGATGATCTGTTGAGGGCTGCCGGCATTGATGATGTGATGCGGGTCGCCGCCTTGCATGAAGAGTTGCCGATGGAAGCCTTGTCCATTCGTTTTCTTCATGCCCTCGTTGATGTAAGGATACAGCTCCTGTAGTGCCTGTTGCGAGGTTTCGGCTGCGTAGAAAAAGCCTGCAGTGGCGATGGGCAGCTCGTCCGGGTTGTGTCCCGCCTCTCTGGCGGCTTCCCGATACATATCCACCGTCCGTTTAAAGGCGGAAGCAGGACCACCCAAATGCGCCATTACCATCGGAACGCCGGCGTAACCGGCTTTAATCGCGCTGGCCGGACTTCCCCCAACCGCTCGCCAAATCGGCAGGGAGCCGCTTTGCGGACGAGGGATGATCTTGGCATTTCGTAATGGGGCGCGAAACTCTCCGCTCCAGTTGACGATCTGTTGTTCATTGATCAACCGCAGAAGATCGAATTTCTCTTCGAATAATTCCTCGTAATCGTGAACATCGTAACCTAACAAATCAAATAGTCCAACTCTGGAGGCGCGCCCTGCCACGATTTCTACCGGCCGCCCGAGATGAGGTCGATCGTGGAAAAATCTTCATACACGCGCACCGGATCCGAAGTGCTAATGATGGTGGAGGTGCTGCCGAGCTTGATTTTGCTCGTGGCTTGAGCAATAGCGGCAAGCACCACTGTGTGCGCTTGGGTTGCGAAATATTCCTGGTGGCTTTCTCCGACACTGAAAAAGTCCAGTCCCGCTTGCTCAGCAAGCTTGGCGTACTCGATGATTTGCCGAATTCGTTCTTGGGCTGAAATTCGTTGTCCATTATTCGGATCGGGCAAATGATCGCCCAAGGTGTATATGCCAAACTCCAGGCCTTTGCTGGGATCAATACGGTATTGGTTCACGAAAATTCACCCCTTGTTTTTTGGTGATGTAGATGTTGTCTATGCACTAATTATAATTTGCTTACGAAAATATAGTAAGTACGCACTTTTTAGTGGTATAGTTACTTATAAGAAACCAAGGAGGTTGTGCTATGGAGAAGATACCTGAGCTTTGTCGCGTCGGTGACGCTTTGGAAATTTTGGTGGGAAAGTGGAAGCCGGTGATTTTGTTGGTGTTACTGCAAGAAGGCACGAAAAGATTCAGCGACTTAAAGCGCAAGCTGCCAGACATTTCACAAAAAATGCTGACTCAGAAGCTGCGTGAATTGGAGGAAGAGGGAATCATCGAACGGATCGTCTATCCCGAGGTTCCGCCCCGTGTAGAGTATTCGATTACGGAGTGTGGAAGAAGTCTGGAGCCGCTTCTAGACGCAATGCACAGTTGGGGGGTAAGCCATGTGCAGCGGAAGGAGGAGAACCATCGGCAGGTAATTGAAGAGAAATAAATGAGCAGATAAAGAACGAGCAGCCAAGGAATGATCCAAGGCTGCTCGTTTTCAATGCTTCTTATGGCTGCCAGTTGACCTCAACCGTGCCGACACCGCTCGTTGGCGTTGTGAAGCTGTGGTTCGCGCCGCCTTCCCAGGTCACGGCTGTCCCGTTCTTTTTAATAAACTTGAACTCCAAGGTTGTTCCGGCTGGCACGCTAACATCGTAGTACCAGGTCGGATACGTCCTGATGATCTGATTAAAGAACGGACCCATCGCTTTGTTCGGATCCCAGTTGCCAAGTTCGGCGATGTTGCCTGTAAGGTAGACATTTTCGCCTAATTGTGTGTTGGCATTGTTGATGATGAAACGGACCGAGACTTGATCCCCTGTCAGCAGGTTAAAGCTGCTGTAGCTGTTGCTGTCTACGGAGGAAGCGCTGCGGACTTTGATGTTATATTGCCCTGGGGTGATTGCCGGAACCGTCACTTGGATCTGGGAATCTTCCCACTGCAAAATCTGGCTGCCGGTGACTGCCGTCGTGCCAAAGAAGACCGTCCCTTTCGTACTGCCAAAGCCTCGGCCATCAATCGTCAGCGTCGTGCCTGCTTTGCCCAGGTCCGTTCCGATATTGCCAATCACCGGTGCGGACTCGTTCGCTGCAAATTGCCATACGGCGACGGCCCCTGCAGGCAGGTTAAAGGCGGAGACGGCTCCCGTGGAACTTACCGTAATACTGCCGCCGTTAAGCAGTCCGCTCAACTCGTCTGCGTAAGTACCGGCCGTAAGGGAGGTCTGCAAGCCGGTGATCGAGGTGGCGTTGGTTGTGCTGCGGTTAATTGCGACTAGCGCTACGCTGCTGCCGAACTTACGCTCGAAGATAAATACATCATTATTGATCCAGCGTTCCTGCGTACTTCCATATGCCAGTGCCGGATTCGATTTGCGAAGCGGTGCCAGCTTGCCGATGACCTGATAGGCGGTGGTTGAAGTTGAAAATCCACTCATAAAACCACGGTTGGCCGGATCCCCGTTACCCGTCATATATTGCTCCGTCCCGTAATAGATGGCCGGAACGCCGCGTGACATCAGCGTGAAGGCCAACGCTTGCTCCAAGCGACGGTCATTATTACCCAGCTTAAAACGATCCATATCATGGTTGTCGATAAACGTGACTTGGTCATGAATATGTTTGTAGTTAGCTGCTGTTGTGGTTAGCATGTTATTTAAACCGTACATATTATCTGAATTGTCGCGGAAGACCTGCCGGACCTTTTGCCCAAATTGGAAGTCGAGCAGACTCATCCCGGATTCATTGGCGAATCGGATGTTGTTCGGATCATTTTCGCCAACGCCAAGGAACCATTCCCCAAAGGTAAACACCGGTTTATACCCTGCGATCGAAGCGACCCAGTTTTTCTGCCAGCCCTCCGGCATATGCTTCACCGCATCCACCCGGATGCCATCGATCCCCATATTCAGCCAGAGCTTAATCGCGTCCTTGAAGTAAGTATCCGTTACGTTGTTGTGGTGATTGATGTCGGCCAGATCATAAAGATTCCGATAGATGCCATCCTCGAGCGAGGAGAAATTCGTGCCCTGATTATGATGGAAAATTCCGTTGGTGTCCCCCGTGTACCCAGCGATCAGGTTGCCATTATCGTACAGCCGACCGTTCTCGGCGAAGGAAGGTTGTGTCTCCGAAGCAGGGGAGGTGTGGTTAGGTGCGAAATCAATAATGATCTTGATATTGTGGGCATGTGCCGTGTTGATGAGCTCCTGAAAATCGCTCATGCTGCCAAACGCCGGATTCGTCCGTTTGAAGTCGCGAGCCCAATACCCGTGATAGGATGTGCTGTTGACACCGGAGTAGTCGATGACGCTGTAAATATTTTCGACCGGTTGAGAGATCCATAAGGCGCTTACACCCATTCCGGCAAAATAACCCTCGTTAATCTTGTTAATGATTCCCCGCCAGTCTCCCCCGCAATAAAGCTTCAGATTCGTACAGCCGGGAGAATAGGCCGCGCCGGATGGATTGTTGGAAGGATCTCCATCCGCGAAGCGGTCGGTCACGATTTGATAGATTACATCGGTTGAGAAGCCCTGTTTGTTAAGAACCGACGTATCGGGAGCGGCGCTTACCGTAGGTACGGCGATTGAGGGGATGAGCCATGCTGTAAAGAGACAGGTGGAAGCAAGCAGTGTGATAATAGATTTTTTTAAAAACGGTTTCATAGATCAAACCACCTTTCCAGCTTATTCTACTGTTCTGAACATAGACATCATTTGAACTTCAAGCCAACCGCTGTAGGATCGTTCGGTTCCTCCTTTCCCGCCGCTAAAAAACAAAGAACCCCGCAATCTTCATCTGAAGATTACGGGGTTGTTCCTGATAGGGAGGATCAGGAAAGCAGCGCCCTCAAATTGTGGGATCAACTACCATCCTTATGTCATCATAGATGGCAAAATAAGGATGTAATTTCATATTATATCAAGGCGCCAAAACTGTCAAATCCTAGGTTTTCTCTCTTATTTTCCTCGTTTCGCCGCAATCCTCAAAGTCTTAAGTCTATTCATTCTCAAAATCTATAAAAAATATACAAAATCTAGCAGGAAATATGGATGAATATGTTAAATAAGATATCTATTGCAATCTCACATTTTATGGTATTTGGGAGATTGACGATTCAAGCGAAGGAGGAAGATTTATGGTTCAGGCCAGATTTTTATGGAGGACAAAGATTTGGTTGCTTGCCTTAGCTCTCGTAGTTCCGCTGCTTTCAATCTTAGCGTATGTTGACGGCAAGCAGGTTGGAGCAGCAGGAGAGCGAATACTCGTAGGATATTGGCATAATTTCGATAACGGTTCTACGAATATTCGGCTGCGGGATGTTTCACCGGATTTTGATGTCATTCAGGTTGCGTTCGCTGAACCGATTGGAGGACCCACCAGCGGGAATATGGCATTTACGCCGTATAATGCTTCCGTCAACGACTTCAAGGCGGATATCCGTGAGCTGCAAGGGAAGGGCAAAAAGGTCCTCATTTCCGTGGGCGGCGCCAATGGAACCGTGGACCTGTCTACGGAGCAAGCGCGGCAAACTTTTGTTCAGACGATGAAGAGTATTATCGATACTTACGGTTTTAACGGGCTGGACATTGATCTTGAAGGAAGCTCTTTATCCTTAAACGGGGGAGATGTGGATTTTCGAAATCCGACGACGCCGAGAATCCTGAATTTGATTTCCGCTGTACGTGAAATTTTGAACAGCTATGGTCCGGACTTCATGTTAACCATGGCGCCGGAGACGGCTTATGTTCAGGGCGGTTATGTAGCCTATGGCGGTCCTTGGGGCGCTTATCTGCCGGTCATTTACGCCGTCCGGGATCAACTGGATTATCTCCATGTGCAGCATTATAACTCCGGTCCGATGACCGCTCTAGACGGCAGGACTTACGTTCAAGGTACGGCAGACTTCCAAGTGGCTATGGCTGAAATGTTGCTGCAAGGATTTAATGTCGGCGGTAATGCGAACTATAAGTTTCCGGCTCTTCGCCCGGACCAACTGCTCATCGGCCTTCCGGCGACGCAAGCGGCGGCGGGGGGAGGTTATACGACGCCAGCTAATGTACACAAGGCATTGGATTACCTGATTAAAGGCCAATCGTTTGGCGGAAGCTATACCTTACGTCAACCGCAAGGTTATCCCGGCTTTAAAGGGTTGATGACCTGGTCGATCAACTGGGACAAGGCGGCGAACTTTGAATTTTCTCGGTCTCATCGTGCGTATTTAGACAATTTGGGGACGAACCCAGGGCCAGGTCCAGATCCGGACCCCAATCCAACTCCCGACACAACGCCGCCAACCGCCCCAACTCAGCTTCGGGTCACCGCGGTTACGCCAAACAGTATTACTCTGGAGTGGGCGGCTTCCACTGATAATGTGGGCGTTGTTGGTTATACCATCTCCTATGGTTCCAGCAGCGTGAATGCGACGAATACCACGGCAACCATTAGCGGATTGTCACCGAACACGACGTATATTTTTACCGTCACAGCGAAAGATGCTGCCGGCAACGTCTCCTCAGGAGCTATTGTCCAAGGGACAACCGCGCCGTCCGACTCTCCGGGCGAAGCCCAACCTTGGCAACCTTGGGTATCCTATAACGTCAACGACCAAGTATCCTACAACGGAAGCATTTATATCTGCATTCAAGCCCATACGTCTCTTCCGGGATGGGAGCCTGCGAATGTGCCTGCTTTGTGGAAGTTGAAATAAGGGAGCAAGAGAAACCCACGTCTTGGATTAAGGCGTGGGTTTCGTTTTTGGATCTATATCAAGTTTCATTGTCCAGGAGGTTCCGGAGATCCCAAAGTAGGTAAAGCCTAATTTCTGATAGAGTTCCACGGCAGGAGTATTGGTTGGGTCAACGCTTAGGGACAGCGAACGGTATCCGTCAAGCGCTGCTTGCTTGATGATTTCATTCATTAAAATCCTCCCGATTCCCATCCCTCGAAAATCCGGATGTATAGCGATCCCGAGTTCCGGCGTCTCGTTATCGACGTAGCCATACCCTGGATTCGTTTCGTCGAACAGTCTATACCATACCGCCCCCGCAAGTTGATCGTCCTTCACGGCGACGAAAGCTCGGTCTCCTTTTCGCCCCCAACCTTCGTGATACTTCTTCAGATGCGGCGCATTCAATAGCTCATCCTTCGGCGGCTTCCCCTGAGGGATATGAATCGACTCGTAGTGCATATCCGTGAAGAAATCGAACTCATGGGGTTGCAGCGGTCTGATTGTAATCATGGGTTCACCTCGGGGTGTGGGTTTGGTAATACAGGCTCAAAAATCTCTTGCGTAAGTGCAGCATCAGAGTATTAAAAGCGGTATTCACGAGTACATAGTTATTTTTCATTAGAACGCTTTGAGTTGTTTGTTTGACCCAGAATGTAATCAATACTAACGTTGTAGAAATTGGCTAACTTAATCAATACAGAGCTCGGAACATCCAAGTTCCCGTTTTCGTACCGCGAATAGGTTGCTTGTGAAATGTTTAAATGCTCAGCTAATTGCTGCTGTGTCAAATCTCTATCTACTCTTAAATCCCTTATCCTCTTATACATTCATATATCACCCATGCTAAGTTTACTCTATGCGAAAATTGCATATTGAGATTTATGCATTTTTCGCATAAAATCTATTCATATACCAAATATTTC
>NZ_GG695983.1:0-27362 GCF_000159955.1 Paenibacillus sp. oral taxon 786 str. D14
CAACTTATAGGAAGAATAATAGAGGTTGACATTCCAAGAGCAGGGTCCTATAATCCTTGTTGGTAATCATTACGATTAAGAGAGGGAGTCATGATGTTTATACATAGATTCAAGCGAGGTTTCGTCGCAGCGGCAATGTTGCTTACGCTCCTGCTGGTTCTAGCTGGCTGCGGGAAGAACGGAAACAGCGGGACAATCGTTGAGGGCAAGGTGAACGTAATCACTAGCTTTTATCCGATCTATGAATTTGCCAAGGCGATTGGCGGCGAAGAAGCGAATGTCATCAACTTGCTGCCGACCGGCGTTGAGCCGCATGATTGGACGCCGCGCAGTCAGGATATTTTAAATGCATCGAAAGCTCAGCTGTTTTTGTATAACGGCGCAGGGTTGGAGGGCTGGGTCCCGAACTTTCTGAAAGGCTTAGGTGCCGATGCCAAAGTGAAAACGGTGGAGATCAGCCATGGCATTGATTTGATCGAAGCCGAGGGCGATGATGGTCACGGGCATGGCGGCGAAGAAGCCGAACATGGGGAAGCACACTCGGACCATGATGAGGAAACGGAGCCTCACCATGTAGACCCGCACACCTGGGTTAGCCCGAAATCCGCGATCATCATGGCGGAGAATATCAAGAACAGCTATATCGAGGTAGATCCGGAGCACAGGGAGGCTTATGAAGCCCGGTATCAGGAACTGCTGGGTCAACTGCAGGCATTGGATGCCAAGTTCACCGAGCAATTATCCTCGCTGCCTAAGAAGGAAATTGTGGTTTCCCACCAAGCATTTGGCTACTTGTGCCGGGATTACGGACTAACCCAACATGCGATTATGGGGCTGTCACCGGAGGCTGAGCCGCGGGCTCAGGACTTGGTGGCATTGTCGAAGCTGGTGAAGGAGAAGGGCATTCGTTATGTATTTTTCGAAGAGCTCGTTTCGGATAAACTAGCCAAGACGCTGGCTTCCGAAGCTGGTGTGGATACGCTGGTGCTCAATCCCGTGGAAGGACTGACGAAAGCCCAAGCCCAAGCTGGCGATAATTACTTTACGTTGATGGAGAAAAATTTGCAAAATCTGATCCAAGCTCTACAATAAGAAGAAACTATATGTACCGGAAGGACGCTAAGTAAATGAAATCCGACGCAACTACGGCACAGGATGCCGTTTGTCATGACAGTGTAATCGAGCTTGACCACGTTTCCTTCGCGTATCAGGAACAACAAGTGATCTCCGACTTCAGCTTTGTCGTCCGCGAGCGGGATTTTGTAGGCGTGATCGGTTCCAATGGGGCGGGGAAAACCACGCTGCTGCGGATGATGGTCGGTCTGCTGCAGCCAACCGAAGGGGAAATTCGCTTGTTCGGCGAGCCGATCCGGCGCTTCCGCGATTGGGAGCGGATCGGCTACGTGCCGCAGAAGAACGCCTTTAATCCCCTGTTTCCGGCGACGGTCCGCGAAGTGGTGTTGTCCGGCCTGTACAATAACAAGAAGCTGTTCCGCCGGATCGGCCGTGAGGAACAGCGCAAGTGTGATGATGCGCTGGAAGTGATGCGGATCGGTGATATCCAGCATAAGCGCATCGGCCAGCTTTCCGGCGGCCAACAGCAACGGGTATTTTTGGCGCGGGCGCTCGTGAACAAACCCGATTTGCTCGTTTTGGACGAACCCACCGTCGGCATTGATGCTCAGACGCAAGCCGATTTTTTTGAATTGATTTTTCATATGCACGCCCATCATCACATGACGTTTCTGATGGTCTCCCATGATATCGGCATGATCGAAGGGAAGCTGGGCCAGGAACCCCGCAAGCAGTGTGGGGCGATCAAATTTTACGTGCGCCACTCGCACGAGCAGGACTGCGCGATCCCGGATCTGCAGCATTCGTTGGTTTAGGAGTTGTTTATTTTGGAGATATTATCCGCTGATTTTTTTCAAAGAGCGCTGGCTGGCGGCCTGTTGATCGGATTGACCGCACCCTTGATCGGGATCTTTCTGGTGCTGCGTCGTCTCTCGATGATCGGTGATACGCTGGCCCATGTTACTATCGCCGGGGTGGCTTTAGGTTTCTTGCTTGGGGTCTATCCCGTTGGGGTTGGCCTCGCTTTTGCCGTCGTCGCCTCGTTTGCCATCGAGAAGCTGCGTAAAGCGTATCGAGGTTACGCCGAGCTGTCGATTGCCATTATCATGTCCGGGGGCGTTGCGCTGGCCTCCCTGTTCTTTACGCTGGGGATGGGTTACAATACGGATGTGGTCAGCTATCTGTTTGGCAGCATTTATACGCTGGATACAACAGATTTATATGTAGCTTTTGGCGTCACCCTGGTGGTGGTGATCGTTGTCGTTGCCTTCTTCAAGGAATTTTTCCTGCTAACCTTTGAGGAAGATGCCGCTTCGGTAAGCGGGATTCCGGTGAAGCTGCTGAACCTGCTGCTGACGGTTATGACGGCATTGGTGATCAGCACCGCCATCAAAATCGTTGGCGCCTTGCTCGTTTCGGCGTTGCTGACGATTCCTGCTGCCTGTAGCCTGCTCATCGCCCGAAGCTTTAAAATGTCCGTGGTATTCTCCGTGATCATTGCGGAAATCGCGGTCATAGCCGGATTGATTGTGGCGGGTGTCTGGAATTTGGCTCCGGGCGCGACGATTGTGCTGCTGCTGATCTGCATGCTGATACTTACTTTGCTGGGCAAACGGGGATTCTCTGCCTAGCCCGCAAGGGTACATAGGGGGTACTTATGGCTGACATCCATCTCGGGATTGCCTTCGGTGCGGGGGTCGCTTCCTTTATTTCGCCTTGCTGCCTGCCTTTATATCCGTCTTACCTGTCATATATTACCGGGATGTCCGTGCAGCAATTAAAGACGGAGCAAAGCAAACGGGACGTTCGCTTCCGGACGATGACGCATACGCTGGCGTTTATCCTCGGCTTCTCCGTTGTGTTCTATACGCTGGGTTTCGGCGCCGGTCTGTTTGGTGAATTTTTTAATCAATATCGCGGGTTGATCCGGCAATTATCCGCCATTTTGATCATTTGTATGGGTTTGTTTCTCATGGGGATCTTCCAGCCGCAGTTTCTGCTAAAGGAACGGAAAATGAATTTGAAATTCAAGCCGGCCGGATACATCGGTTCGTTTATTTTTGGCATTGGCTTCTCCGCGGGCTGGTCGCCTTGCGTTGGCCCGATTCTGGCGGCGATTATCGCATTAGCCGTAACGGAGCCGGGAACCTGGATTGGACTGATCACCGCCTATACGCTTGGGTTTGCCTTGCCTTTTTTTGTCCTGGCTTTCTTTATCGGTTCGACAAAATGGATTCTCCGCTATTCCGCCATCATGATGAAAATCGGCGGCGCGCTGATGCTGCTGATGGGCGTGCTGCTGTTTACGAACCGTATGGCCCAAATCACGATTTGGCTGCAGCAAATTACGCCTGAATGGTTGAAGTTCTAGGGGAGACGAAGGAAAGTGTGCCGATGTGCACTTGCCAACGGACAATCAGAACATGTATCATTAACAGAGTAATGTTTAACATGCGTACAGGTTTGTCCGCGTCAACTCATGGAAAAGAGGGAATCGATAGATGCCAACGCCCAGTATGGAAGATTATTTGGAGCGTATTTACAAACTGATCGACGAGAAAGGATACGCACGCGTGTCCGATATCGCGGAAGGTTTGGAGGTTCATCCTTCCTCCGTTACGAAGATGATTCAGAAATTGGACAAGGATGAATACTTGATCTACGAGAAATATCGGGGCCTTGTTTTGACCAATAAAGGGAAAAAAATCGGCAAACGGCTCGTAGACCGGCATCAGTTGCTGGAGGAGTTTCTTGGGATGATCGGCGTCGATCACGAGAATATCTATAAAGACGTCGAAGGAATTGAACATCATTTAAGCTGGGATTCCATCACGCGAATTGCGACGCTTGTGGAATATTTCAAACGGGACAGCAACCGGATACGCGACCTGGAAAAGGTCCATCAGGAACTGATCAACGAATCGTAGAAGAAGCATCTGTCTTTCGGTGAAGGCAGATGCTTCTTCTTTTTGTCCTGAAGAGCGCAACTCTTGACCTCCGCGTGACGTTTAAGGAAGTAGCACGGTTCGTCCGTACATAACGATGATGTGGAGGATACTGATGAAATTTCGCAAATGGTTTATTCCTATTCTAGTGTTGCTCTTCCTATGGCCTTATACCGGGAATACGCCGGTGGCCGCAGCCGCAACCGATATTCGGATTATTTTCGACGGTGAGGTGTTGTCCACCGATGCTTCGCCGTACATTAAGCCCGGGGCGAATGTCACCATGGTCCCGCTTCGGGCCATCAGCGAGAACCTGGGAGCCCGGGTAGCCTGGTCCCAAGCCGATAAAACCGCAACGATTCAAAAAGATGGCAGTACCATCGTTCTGACGTTAGGTTCTTCTGCAGTTCAAGTCGGCGGAAGTACGATCAACCTGGAAGCTTCCGTGGAAATTAACTCCGGCCGGACGATGGTGCCGCTGCGCTTTGTCAGCGAGCAACTTGGTATTGCCGTCAATTGGAACGGGCAGACCCGTACGATCACCCTGTTGAGTGGCTCCGGAGCAACTCAGCCGGAACCAGGCGTAGGTGGGGAGGACCCGCAAAGCGATGTGCCTCAGCCGCCGGCAGTTGATACGTCGAACGGGCTGCGCGGTGTTTGGGTATCCACGGTTTCTAATCTCGACTGGCCGAGCAAGAGCTCGTACGGCAAGGTAGAGGCCCAGAAAGCCGAATACGTACAGCTGCTGGACGAAGTGCAGGCGATGGGAATGAACGCAGTGTTCGTTCAGGTGCGCCCGTCAGCGGACGCGATTTATCCGTCGTCCCAGGTGCCGTGGTCCTCTTATTTGACGGGAACCGCCGGCAAGGATCCGGGATACGACCCGCTGCAGTTCCTGATCGAAGAGACGCACCGCCGCGGCATGGAATTCCACGCCTGGTTTAATCCGTTCCGCGCCAGCACAGGCAGCGATGCGAGCAAACTTCCGGCCAATCATGTCGCAAACCAACATCCGGAATGGATCGTGAAGTTCGACGGCAAGCTGTATATTAATCCGGGGATTCCGGAAGCGCGCGATCACGTCATCAGTGCGATTATGGAAGTCGTGAACGGGTACGATATTGACGGAGTTCATTTGGACGATTATTTCTATCCGACCGGAGAAACGACTTCAAAGAAATTCGCGGATGACGCTACGTTTAAGTCTTATAACTCCAAGAAGATTGCAACGAAAGGCGACTGGCGCCGGGATAATATCAATCAGTTCGTGCAAAAATTAGGCCAACGGATTGAAGCGTCTAAGCCTTATGTTTCTTTTGGCATCAGCCCGTATGGAGTTTGGCGGAACAAGTCAAACGATTTGACCGGCTCCGATACGAAAGCTAGTGTTACGGCGTACGATAGCACTTATGCCGACGTTCGGACGTGGATTAAGAACGAGTGGATTGATTACGTCGCTCCACAACTGTATTGGAGCATGACGCGCAAGGAAGTCCGTTATGACCTGCTGGCCGACTGGTGGGCCCAAGAGGTAAGAGGGACTAACGTGAAGCTGTACATCGGCCATGCGCCGTATAAGCTAGGGACGCCGGAGATCGGCTGGTCCAGCGCACAGGAAATCATCAATCAGCTCGAATACAACCGTCAGATTCCCGAGATCAGCGGCAGCATCTTCTTTAGCGCCAAGGACCTGCGTAAGAACCCGCTGGGACTGATCCCGCTGCTGCAGTCTTATTATGGAGTGCAGCCTTGACAGGAACAGTGAAATGCGTTAAATTCGTTGTCAACATGATTTAAATGATATTAATGTTCCATCAGCTGTGATCAAGGATTGAAATTAACGACTGCGTCCTCAGAGAGGAGACCCGGGAGCTGGAAGGTCTCTGTCGCACGTGAATTTTTCCCGCCTTGTGAGCTGTACGGGGAGATTTCCTCTGCGGAAATTGAACACGTACCGGTCCCCAACCGTTATCATGGTTAGAGCACCGTTTGAGCTTGATCGACGGTGGAAATAGGGTGGTACCACGACACATTCGTCCCTTGACGAATGTGTCTTTTTGTTTTACAGATGAAGGAGGTCATTGAAATGCGCCAAAGCCGATTATTATCCCCAACCCTGCGGGAGGCTCCATCCGATGCAGAAGCGGCCAGCCATCAGCACCTGCTGCGCGCGGGCTACATCCGCCAATTGGCAGCGGGGATCTACTCCTACCTGCCTTTAGGAAGAAAGGTGCTGCTTCGAATCGAACAGATTGTGCGGGAGGAGATGAACCGGGCCGGGGCTCAGGAACTGCTTCTCCCTGCGATGCAGCCGGCGGAGCTTTGGCAGAGATCCGGCCGTTATGAACGCTATGGCCCTGAGCTGATCCGATTCAAGGATCGGCATGATCGCGAATTTGCTTTAGGTCCAACGCATGAGGAAGTCATCACTTCATTGCTGCGAGATGAGGTGAACTCATACCGCCAGCTGCCTCTAACGGTTTATCAAATTCAGACGAAGTTCCGTGACGAACGTCGTCCCCGGTTTGGTTTGCTGCGCGGTCGAGAGTTCTTAATGAAGGATGCCTACTCCTTTGACACCGATTGGACCGGCTTGGATCGCGCATATCAATCCATGGTTTCTGCTTACGAGAAAATCTTCCGCCGCTGCGGTCTGAAGTTCCGAGCTGTTGAGGCTGACCCTGGAACGATTGGCGGGGAAGGCGGCACCCATGAGTTCATGGCCTTAGCCGATATTGGCGAGGACGTTGTAGCTGTGTGCGGGAATTGCGATTATGCAGCGAATCTTGAAAAAGCGACTTCAGCGCTGCCAGACCCAAGCCTGCAAACTCAATCATCGGCAGCTGACCGTCCCGAAGTGGTTGATACGCCGGGCGTGCATACCATCGAACAATTAGGTGAGTTCTTTCAAGTGGGCCCTGAACATTTCCTCAAAACGCTGATTTATGTTCCTGAGGGGAAAGAGCCAGTTGCGGTCGTCGTACGCGGGGATCATGAAGTGAGCGAGCTGAAGGTGGCTGCCTGGTTAGGCGTAGATCACGTGCAGCTTGCTGATCATGAGACAGTAGAGAAAATAACCGGTGCCCCGGTGGGGTTTGCTGGCCCGATCGGCCTTCTGATCCCGGTCTTGATGGACAGGGAGGCTTCAAACATGGACACAGCGATTGCAGGGGCAAATGCGCCGGACACCCATTTACGCTCGGTCTGCCCAACACGCGATGTACCTGAAGCCTCCATCGGCGACTTTCGCAACGTGGTGAACGGAGATGCTTGCCCACGCTGCAAGGAGGGAAGGCTCCAATTGTTGCGGGGGATAGAGGTCGGCCATGTGTTTAAACTTGGAACCAGGTACAGCGAACAGCTAGGCGCCGTATTTCTGGATGCCCAAGGGCATCAGCAGCCGATGATCATGGGATGTTATGGAATCGGCCTTTCTCGACTCATGTCCGCAATTGCCGAACAACATCACGATGAACATGGCCTAATCTGGCCGGTGTCGATCGCTCCGTATCAGGTGCACATCATTCCGATTTCCGTGACGAATCCGCTGCAAATGGAGCTTGCCCTGCAGCTGTATGAGAAGTTGACTCAAGCCGGGATAGATGTATTGTTGGATGATCGAGATGAGCGTCCAGGAAGCAAATTCCATGATGCGGATCTGATCGGTATTCCGTATCGGGTCATCATTGGTAAGTCTGCCGAACAAGGACAAGTCGAATGGGTGGAACGGAACATCATGAAACGGGAACTGATCTCTTTGGAAGAAGCGATCCAGCGGATTCATCTCATGCAAGTTCATTAGTCATACGTACAGCCTCTCCCAACATACATAAGCAGTAAGCTGAATGTGGGTTGGGAGGAAGGCGCCGGATGCTGATTAACGGAGTGTTTGAGGGCGGCGGGGTCAAAGGAATTTCGTTGGCTGGTGCGGTCCGGGCAGCAGAAAAGCACGGAGTGCAGTTTCATCGGGTGGCCGGAACCTCATCCGGTTCGATCGTCGCTTCGATGATTGCTGCAGGCTACACCGCAGACGAAATGAAAGAACTGATTATGACGACGTCCTTCACGAAATTTCTGAAGAGAGCGCCCCTTTTTAATTTGGCATTGATTGGTCCGGCCCTCCGGGTCCTGCTGAAAAAAGGCTTGTATGCCGGGGAAACGTTGGAGGAGTGGATCCGCCAAATTTTACTTGCGAAGGGCATCCGGACGTTTGGCGACTTGGCGCCGGGGAAGCTGACCATTATCGCCTCGGATATCACCAGTGGTAAAATCATGGTATTGCCGGACGACTTGGAAAAGATCGGCATCGACCCGGCGATGTTTGAGGTCGCCCGGGCGGTTCGCATGAGCTGCAGCATTCCGTATTTCTTTGATCCGGTGCTGCTGCGGTTGCCGCCGAAGCTGGCCAGAGGGAAGCCGTTCACCGAGCAATTTCTGCATATTGTGGATGGCGGCTTGCTCAGCAATTTTCCGCTATGGTTGTTTGATCGGGAAGAGCCGCGGCAAGGCGGGCGTCTCATTCCAACGGTCGGCTTTCAAATGGTCGGCAAAAATACGAATAAACCGCATCGAATCACCGGACCGTTTACGATGCTGCAGGCGATCGTGGAGACGATGTTGTCCGCCCATGATGAACGGTACATCGAGCAATCCAACCGCTATCGTACCGTGAAGATTCCGACGCTGGGCATCGGCACAACGCAATTTGATATCAGCGAGGAAGAAAGCCGGCTGCTGTTTGAATCCGGGTTTCTGGCGGGAGACCGGTTTTTCGCCAATTGGAATCTGCAGCTTTACGAGGAGCAGTTTAAGAAGTACCAACAAGCGAATAGTGCGTTCTAATAAAAGCAAAGGACGGAACCGCAGCGGTTCCGTCCTTTTGCAATTTAATGATATTTAGTCAAATCGTCGTCGTTTTTGCCTTTGTTGCCTTCGATAACTTGAAACGGATAAGTCTTGCGCTTCTCCGTTCGGGTTGGCTTCCGTTCTGCGGCCACTTTGGCCATCGTACGTGCGGAAGGCTTGATTTTGGGCTGCTGTGCCTTCCGGTATTTCCGCGGCGGGTATTTATAAAGCAGGAAGACGATGCCAAAGACAGCCACCGGAACAATGATACTGCTCCACTCGATTTGATGTCTGATAAACAAACCATCAATAATGTAGAACGCGACTAGAAGGACGATGATCCAAAACATGATGCCTTGTTTTCTCATGTTACTCATCCTTTCAAGGGATCCAAAGATGTACCCACCGGCGTCTCAATAACGCCGACCTGTTCCAATTGCGCATCCAGCTCGCGCATGCGGTTAAAGGAAGCGATCGATACTTCGACCATATCGTCGGTCGGTTCCTTTGTTGTCAACAACTGCAGCCAAAGCCCCGGATATCCAAGGAACCGCAGCACCGGAATGTCGCGAACCGCGTTAGTGAACCGCAGCATTTCGAAGGAAAGTCCGATCACAAGCGGGAGCAACAGGATCCGGATGTAGATCCGTTCCCAAACCGTGTCCCAACTGAATATCGGCAGGGAATAAATGATAACGCCAACGATCACCGTTAAGATGATAAAGCTGCTGCCGCACCGGTAATGCAGGCGAGAGTATTTTTGCACATTGGCCGGGGTTAATTCTTCTCCCGCTTCATACGCGGAGATCACTTTATGTTCCGCTCCGTGGTATTGGAACAACCGTTTGATGACAGGGGTCTGGGACATGAGCCACAGATACCCGAGCAGCAGAACGATCTTAATGACACCTTCAATAAGCGAGTGCAGCGTCTGGCTGGCAAAAGCGTGCTGGAACAAGTACTGCTCCAAGAGCGCAGGCACCAATGTAAAAATGAGCTTTCCTACGATAAAGGACAAAATCCCCACGACTGCAACCCCAAGCAGCATGGTGAGAGAAAAGCCGGATTCTTCTTTTTCCTTCTGTTTGGCGCGTTCTTCGGGGTCCATCTCGTCATCGGCCATCGCCTCTGCCGAATAGTTCAGGTGTTTGGAGCCTTTGGCGCTTGCGTCAACGATGCTGACGATGCCGCGGATCAGCGGGATTTTGCGCAGCTTCTTGACCCATTCCTTATCTTCCTTGGGGACTTCCAAGAAGCTGATTTCCCCGTTTTTTCGGCGTACGGCGGTGACATTGACATATTTCCCGCCAAACATAACGCCTTCTATAACGGCTTGGCCGCCGTAAATCGTCGGTGTTGATTGTTCAGGCAAAGCTTTCACCTTCCTAATATATATAAGTTTGGTTTGGCATTAGCGGCAAGACATCAAGATTTGTAATGATTCCATTGTAACGGACTTTGCGGGCAAATTCTAGTTGGATTAGTCGTTTTGGAAATGTGCATACTAATCTTCAAAAAAACGCATGAAAATATTCCTTTGGAAAGGAAGGATGCGAATGAAAGCGGACAAGGAGAAGATGCAAAGCCGGGTTCAACCGTGGCGTCAGCAACGCCGGGAACGCACCAACATCTGGCTGTACTCGCTGGAGATCGGTTTGTTTGCCGGATTAATTTGGGGCGGCGTGAAGGGGGTATTCTTTTATATGAGCTTTACCTCGGTGCTGCCCGGCTATTTGCTGGAGCCGTTCTTCAAAAACTCGTTCTTGCATAGTCAGGCCGGGTATTACTTGGGCTGGCTGTCGTTTATCGGATTATCCATTCTGGCGACGCTGATTTATGTGCTGGCGTTCCGCAAGCTAAAGGGGCCAAGTCCGGGGATTTTATACGGCATCGTATGGTGGGGCATTTTATTTGGGGTGCTGGGTCCGTTGCTCGACCTGATTCCCCCGCTGCGCGAATTGTCGCGGACGACGATCATTAGCGAGTTTTGTTTGTATTTGCTGTGGGGACTGTTCATCGGTTATACCACGGCCGAGGAATACACGGACGAGCGCGCACGTGAACCCCAAAAAGCCCGCGAGCAGGCACTTTCTATGGAGGGCGGATCAAAAAGTTAAAGCTTCTCAAGCGACTCCTTCCTATGTTAAAATTGTTTTTGGTTATTTTTCGGAAAGGGGGAGCCGCCATGTACCGCATCTTGGTGATGAACGGACCGAATTTAAACATGCTTGGCGTGCGCGAGCCCGGCGTCTATGGTTCCGAGAAACTGGTTGATATCGAAGACAATCTGAAGGAACTGGCTGCGCCAAACGGGCTGGAGTTATCCTTCTTTCAGTCCAACCACGAGGGCGAGCTGATCGACCGGATTCATGCCGCCTACGGAAATACGGATGGAATTCTGTTGAATCCAGGTGCACTCACGCATTATAGCTATGCGCTTCGGGATGCCTTGACTTCTGTGAATATCCCCGTGATTGAAGTCCATTTGTCCAATATCCACGCCCGTGAGGCGTTCCGACACCATTCGGTCATCGCGCCGATCGCTGTCGGTCAAATCTCTGGATTCGGATCCTACGGATATGAAATGGGACTACTGGCCTTAAAACGCCACTTGGAGCGGGCAAAATAAACGGAGAGATCATAAAGAAGGTTACTACCTCTATAATAAGGGAGAGTTGGTTATGGCGAGTACACGTGTAGCCCGGCTCCGCGAGGCGATGACATCGCAGCAAATCGAAGCCGTACTCATCACCGGAGAAGTGAACCGCTGCTATTTGACGGGATTTACGGGAAGTTCCGGCTATGTCCTGATTACCCATCAGAAGGCCTGGTTGCTCACAGACTTCCGCTATTTAACCCAAGCTGCGGAACAGGCGCCCGGGTTCGAAATTGTGGATCACGGGGCTTCGGTTACCGGAACCATTCAAAGCTTGCTAAAGCAAGAGGGTATTGAACGGCTTGGTTTTGAAGAAGATCAGTTGGTGTATGCCACCTACCGGACGTATGAAAGCGAGCTGAAGCCGGTGAAGCTGGTTCCGCTCAGCGGGTTGGTCGAAGAACTGCGGATCTTCAAGGATGCCGAAGAATTGGCTATCCTGAAGGAAGCGGCTGAGTTGGCGGACCGGACCTTCTTGCATATGCTCGACGTTCTGAAGCCGGGAATGAGTGAGTGGGATGCCGCTCTGGAACTGGAAACGTTCATGAAGAAGAACGGCGCCACCGGTCCTTCGTTTGATACGATTATGGCTTCGGGAGAACGCTCCGCATTACCGCACGGGAGAGCCAGCGAACGCATTATGCAGGCGAACGAACTGGTCACGATGGATTTCGGCGCTTTGTATAAGGGGTATTGCTCTGATATTACGCGGACGGTAGCCTTGGGAACGCCAAGCGCCAAGCTGCGTGAAATTTACGATATCGTCCTGGAAGCCCAGCTGCATACGCTGGAATTCCTTCGTCCAGGGATGACCGGACGGGAAGCTGATGCTTTGGCGCGCGACGTGATTACCCGTTACGGCTACGGCGAACAGTTCGGACACAGCACCGGACACGGCCTCGGAATGGAAGTGCATGAGGCACCGCGCGTCTCCAAAGCGAGCGACACGGTGCTGAAGCCGGGGATGGTTGTCACCGTTGAACCAGGGATCTACCTGCCGGGAATCGGCGGCGTCCGCATCGAGGACGATGTCGTCATCACGGAAACCGGAATTCGCCGGTTGACGGAATCGACAAAGGATTTTATTTCACTAGGCTAAAATAGGGTTGCCGCCGGTTTTTATAAAGGACCGGATGCCCGGCTGTAGTGCGTGGTTTCGCAGGGTCTCCAAGCGTGGGGGAACAGCAGCTAACGTGAGCAGCTTGAAATTTGGGTATTTTTCAATTTTAATATAGGTGTTAACCCACTTGAGGAGGTACTTTTGTGATTTCAGTAAACGATTTTAAAACAGGCTTGACCGTCGAGGTGGACGGCGACATTTATACGGTGCTGGAGTTCCAACACGTAAAACCGGGTAAAGGTGCAGCGTTCGTCCGCTCCAAGCTGAAAAATCTGCGGAACGGTAACATTGTAGAGAAAACGTTCCGTGCCGGCGAAACCATCAGCCGGGCGATGATTGAAAACCGCGATGTATCCTATCTGTATGCCAGCGGCCAAGAGCATACGTTCATGGATAATGAAACCTACGATCAATTTACATTGACGTCGGATCAATTGGAATGGGAACTGAACTTCCTGAAAGAAAATATGAACGTAAAAATCGTCAGCTACCAAGGCGAAATTATCGGGATCAACCTGCCAAACAGCGTCGAGCTGAAGGTTATTGAAACGGAACCGGGAATCAAAGGTAACACGGCTACCGGCGCAACAAAGAACGCTAAAGTCGAAACCGGCTTGAACGTTCAGGTACCGCTCTTCATTAATGAAGGCGATGTACTCTTGATCGATACACGCGAAGGTAAGTATATTTCGCGGGCATAATCCCTCAGCAGTTGTTTGGTACAAGGCTCCGCTCCAGGCGGAGTCTTGTACTAATAGGCATCCTCCACCTACCTGGGTGGAGGAATTTTTGTTAATATCGGCAAAACCATTGACGAACTTCGGGTCTTTCGTATTATACTGGTTTAAAGCGTTACTGGATTCAATGGGTTGAACGCTCCGACTTGGAGCACCATTAGGGAGGGTCTGACTTGGCTTTATACGTGATGAAATTTGGAGGCAGCTCTGTAGGCGATACGGAGCGCATACAACGCGTCGCCCGGCGGGTTGTAGACAAACAGCAGGAAGGGCATCAGGTGATGGTGGTCGTCTCCGCGATGGGCGACACGACGGACGATTTGATCGATCAAGCGAAGCTGATTAATCCGGACCCACCTTTGCGGGAAATGGATATGCTGTTGACGACCGGTGAGCAAATCTCGATCGCGTTGATGGCGATGGCTATCGATGCGCTGGGCGCCAAGGCCGTTTCTTATACCGGTTGGCAAGCGGGCTTCCGCACGGAGGCGGAGCATGGCAAAGCACGCATTACCGATATTAAGCCGGAGCGGGTGCTCAAGTCGTTGGAAGAGGGATATATCGTTATCGTTGCCGGCTTCCAGGGCTTGACTGAGGACGGGGAGATTACGACGTTCGGGCGCGGCGGTTCGGATACGACGGCCGTTGCCTTGGCTGCGGCGACAAAGGCGGATTATTGCGAGATTTATACCGATGTGGACGGCGTGTATTCTACCGACCCGCGGATCGTAAAGAATGCCCGCAAGCTGAACGAAATCTCATACGACGAGATGCTTGAGCTCGCGAACTTAGGCGCGGCGGTCCTGCATCCCCGTGCGGTGGAATATGCGAAGCACAATAATGTACGGCTCGTCGTCCGCTCCAGCTTTAACAATCATGAAGGTACGGTCGTGAAGGAGGAAGTCAATATGGAACAAGGTGTGGTAGTCAGCGGGATCGCGTATGATAAGAACGTGGCCCGAATCAGCATATTGGGCGTATCGCACGTGCCCGGCGTACTGGCGAAGGTGTTTGGCTCTCTGGCTGAGGCCAAGATCGACGTGGACATCATCGTCCAAAGCGGCGTAACGGATGGTAAAGCGGATTTCTCCTTTACAGTAGCTCTGTCCGATTGCGACAAGGCAGTGAAGGTGTTGGAAGGGATCCGTAACGAGCTGCCTTACGAGAAGGTCACCTCTCAGGAAGGGCTTGTGAAGGTTTCGATCGTAGGCGCAGGGATGGTCAGCCATCCGGGCGTTGCGGCACAAATGTTTGAAGTGATCTCCAAGCAAGGCGTCAATATCGAGATGGTCAGCACCTCCGAAATTAAGGTGTCCTGCGTGATTGAAGGAAGCAAGCTGAACGATGTCGTGAAGGCCTTGCATACGGCATATGGTCTGGATGCGGAGACCACCGCATTTGTTGGCGGTCCGCAGGAGCGGCGTTAATCCGCATAACAAGCAACTTAAGAACGGGAAAAAAGGAATCCCTCGAAGCGAATCGCTTCGGGGGATTTTTTTTTAATAAATAGAGATTTTCAGGCATATCGTTAAGAGAACAGATGGGACAAGAAGGAGGTATATATGCTTGATAAATTCGTGACAAGCATGGCGGCCTTGCGAATTTTTTCGGGTACGATCGAAATTCTAGCAGCGCTGCTTATGCTGAAGCTGGGCAGGGTAGATAAGGCGCTGGCCGTAAATTCGGCGCTGGCGTTCGTCGGCCCGACCATTCTGCTTGTCACCACGTCGATTGGACTTGCCGGTATGGCCGACAAATTGTCGTGGGGAAAGATGGCATGGATCGGGTGCGGGGTGACTTGTCTCTTAATCGGCATTTTGAAGAAATGATAGAGTTCCCTAGCATATTGATCAAGTACAAGCATACACATGTGATATAGCAAAAAACAATCCAAATAAGAGAAAGCAAACCAGGCGGTATGGACATGCATGAAAGTAAGAGTTTTGGGGGTACGCCTATGAACCCGAGTTGGTTGACCGTATTTCCCGACAATCTCCGGGACTTGCTGCTGAAGCTTCCGCCTTCTATCTTTCCGGCTTTGGAAGAAATCCGCATACGCGAGGAACGACCGCTGGAGATTAATACGGGTGGCCGCTACTATTTTCTAACGCCGGACGGGGAGATGACGCGGAATCCGGACGCCGCTTACAAACCGGGCAAGCAGGACGGCAAACGGCTGCTTGATCTGATCACCAATCATTCGCTGTATACGATGGAGGAAGAGCTCCGCAAAGGGTTTATCACGATCGCCGGCGGCCATCGTATCGGACTAGCCGGGAGAACCTTGCTCAGCGGAGGAAGGGTGGAGCACTTGCGGGACATCAGCGGGTTTAACGTGCGGATTGCCCGAGAAATTAGAGGCATTGCCGATCCGATCCTGCCGAGGCTGCTCGATTTCAGGCACAAAACGGTGTATCACACCTTAATCCTGTCTCCTCCCCAGCAAGGAAAAACGACGCTGATTCGCGATTTAGCGCGCCAGATTAGCAGCGGAACCTGGGGGCATCCCGAGGCCTCCTGGCCGGGGCTAAAGGTTGCGGTCATCGACGAGCGCTCCGAAATCGCCGGCAGCAAGCGGGGAGTGCCCGGCTTTGACATGGGTCCGCGAACCGATGTGATGGACGGCTGCCCGAAGGCAGAAGGAATCATGATGATGATTCGCTCCATGTCGCCAGATGTCATCATCGTCGATGAAATCGGTCGACCGGAGGATGCCGAGGCTTTGGCTGAAGCGCTGCACGCCGGCGTCCGCGTCATCGCCACGGCGCATGGTTCAAGCGTGGACGATTTGGCTGCGCGCCCGGCATTGTCCCGGCTGGCGGAAAGCTCCTTCTTCCAAATGTATGCGGTGATCGCGCGGACGGATAAGGGACTTGCCTTTAAGCTGTGGGACGGCAAACGCCGCGGCATCCCGGCGGCCGCCCCCGGATGGAGAGGCAGGGAAGAGCATGCTTAAGATGTTTGGAGCTGCACTCGTCCTGCTGACTGCCACCATGGCAGGCTGGCTGCAAGCCAGGCAATTCGCGGCACGGCCAAGCCAAATCCGGAGGCTGATCCTCGCATTAAAGCGGCTCGAGACGGAGATCATGTACGGCTTTACACCGCTTCCGGACGCCCTCCGAAGAATCGGCGAGCAAAGCGGCGAGCCGATCCGAGCGATCTTCGTTCGTGCGGCGGACCATATGAGTTCCGCTCACCCGCTAACCGCCCAGGAGAGTCTGGAACAAGCCGTAACGAAGCTGTGGAGCTATACCGCGATGAAGGCGCCCGAGCAAGAGGTCATAAGGCAGCTTAGCTTAACGCTCGGGACAAGCGACCGGAAGGATCAACTCGGTCATATCGCCACAGCCGTACGGCAGCTGGAGAGCGAGGAATCCGCAGCACGGGAAGAACAGGCCCGCTATGAGAAAATGTATCGAAGCTTGGGGCTTTTGTGCGGAGCGTTCATCGTCATTTTGTTCTACTGAATACCATTTCCCTCCACGGCTGATTGACGCCTGTGAAATCGTTAGTGAGGTGCCAAATCAATGAACATAGAAGTGAACGCCATCTTTCAGATTGCAGGCATCGGTATCATCATTGCCATGATCCATACGGTATTGAAGCAGATGGGCAAAGAGGACATGGCGCATTGGGTGACGCTGATCGGGTTTGTGGTCGTCCTGTTCATGGTCATCCGGTTGCTTGACAGTCTGTTTCAGGAAATCAAATCAATCTTTTTATTCCAGTAGGTGAGCGCTCCGTGGAAATTATCCAAGTTGTAGGGCTCGGGCTCATCGCAACCGTGCTGGTTCTGGTCGTCAAGGAACAAAAGCCGATGTTCGCTTTCCTGATTGCCGCAAGCACGGGCGTTCTGATCTTCCTGTACCTGATCGGAAAAATCGGCGGGATCATCGAGGTGCTGGAGGATCTGGCCAACAAGTCCGGCGTCCAGATGATCTATCTGAAGACGATCCTGAAAATTATCGGGATCGCCTACATCGCCGAGTTTGGAGCACAGATCGTCCGGGATGCCGGTCAGGAGAGCATCGCCAGCAAAATCGAAATGGCGGGCAAAGTGCTCATCATGGTGCTTGCCATTCCGATTATCAGCATTATTATCGAAACGGTCATCAAGCTGCTGCCGGCTTAGCAGGCGCATTGCATCAGATTGGGGAGAAAGACTTATGCCAGCAACGATTGAACGATGGCGCGCTTCTACGCTGCTCTTGATCGTCTTAGGGGTCCTGCTGTTTGGGTACATGCCCGTCATCGCCTCCGCCGAAGGGGAAGGGGACAACTGGATCCAACGCCAAGCCAAGGAGCTTCCCACCGATCAGGTCGAAACGTATTGGCAGCAGCTGATGAAGGAGTACGGCGGGTTTTTCCCGGATCAGAAGCTTCCTTCCTTTATGGATATGCTTCTGCAGCAGGACCAGAGCTTTAGTCTGAAGGCGGGGCTAAGCGGCCTGATGCGATATATGTGGCACGAGGTGCTGTATAACGGACACATCTTAGTGACCATCGTGCTGCTCTCCATATTCAGTATGATTCTAGAAACCTTGCAGACCGCATTCGAGCGCAAGCAGGTCAGTAAAGTTGCCTACTCCATCTGCTATATGGTGATTTTGGTGCTTGCAATCAACAGCTTTCATGTGGCGATCACCTATGCGACGAATGCGATTAGCGGAATGATCGACTTTATGATGGCGATGGTGCCGCTGCTGTTCACGCTGCTGGCTTCCTTAGGCAATGCGGTAACGGTAACGGTGACCCACCCTTTGGTTGTATTTATGGTCCATGCGGTGGGGACGGCGGTGCATACGGTCATATTCCCGCTATTGTTCTTCTCGGCGGTGCTGCACATCGTTAGCTCGTTGTCCGACAAGTATAAGCTCACCCAGCTGGCCAATTTACTGCGTACCGTGAGCATGGCTTTGCTTGGGATCCTGCTCACCGTCTTTCTCGGCGTCATCTCGGTCAAAGGGATCGCCGGATCCGTGGCGGACGGGGTCACCCTGCGAGCGGCCAAATATCTGACCGGTAACTTCGTCCCGGTTGTCGGCAAAGTGTTCGCCGATGCAACGGACACGGTCATCTCCGCTTCCCTGCTCGTCAAGAATTCGATCGGTCTGGTCGGGGTGATCATTCTGCTGTTTCTGTGCGCCTTTCCGGCGATCAAGATCATTACGCTGGCACTAATCTTCAACTTGGCTGCGGCGGTGATGCAGCCGCTTGGCGATTCGCCGGTCATCGCATGCCTGGAGACGATCGGCAAGAGCATGTTGTATGTCTTCGCAGCGCTGGCCGCGGTGGGCATGATGTTCTTCCTGGCGATAACGATCATGCTGACCGCCGGGAACATCACCGTGATGATGAGGTGAGACGTCCTAAAGGGGCCCAAACGAATTACAAGGGGTGGTGATCATGCGTGGACTGGCTGGCGGAGTGGCTGAGAGAAATCATCTTCATCGTGTTAATCGCCGTGTTTATCGATTTGCTGCTGCCCAACCGCGCGATGGAGCGTTACGTCAGATTCGTGGTCAGCCTGCTGATCCTGCTAACGTTGATATCCCCAGTCATGCGTTTCTTCTCAGCCGATGCCAAAGACCAGCTGGAGGCAGCATTCTCGACGAGCTGGGACGGACTAGAGAGTCATTCCCAGGTTCAAAGCACGGAAGCGATCCTACAGCAGGGCGAGAAGCTGAGGGAAAAGCAGGAGTCCGAAGCGTTGGCCTGGGCAGGCGAGGAGGCGGCAAGGCAAATGAAGCAACAAATCGAGCGCTCGACAGGACGGCAAGTTGAACGGGTAACCGTCAAGCTGAAAACCAAACCCGCGGAAAAATCCGAAGCCGGCGGAATCCGTCCGCTGGCCGCAGAGCCGGTTATTTCCTCGGTAGAGGTCGTCATGGCGCAGGTGAAGTCGGAAGAGCAAACAGCAAAAGCCGATGCAGCCGGAAGAGGGCCGGAGGTATCGATCGCACCGGTAGAAAAAATAAAAATCAGCGTAAACACAAGCAATTCCGGCAAGACCGGGGACGCTGAGGAGGAATCCGAAGCGCAGAGCCAAGCGGCGATGGCCAGTTCCCCTGAAGAGTCGTTGGACGGGAACCCTTCAGGGGAAGATGGCAAAATCGGCGGCACGTCCGCAGGCGATGCCGAGCCGGCGGCAGACCGGCTGGTCTCGCAAATCGAAGAGCTGCTCCAGGAGAACTGGGGCGTTGATCGAGAGGCAATCACGGTCCTTAGGGCCGAGCATCTAAATGATTAACACGCCGGGAGGTGAAGAAAGTGCCGGGATGGCTGAAGAAACTGGAGCAATGGCTAGGCAAGGGTACGGATGGCAAAAAAACCGCAAGTACGTTTCGTTGGCTGTTGATCCTCGGGTTGGTTGGGATCGCCATCATGTTGTTTAACTCCTTCGTTAACGTGAAGCAGCTGGATAACAACGGCGAAGGGAGCCGCGAACCGCCGATGATGCAGGACCTTTCCGGATCAACCGGATCTGCGGGCGTCACGGGCGACGATGAATTCAGCAGCATCGAAACGGCGCTCGAAGGCAAAACCAAGGAGATTTTGGAGAAAATCGTGGGCGTCGGTGCGGTGGATGTGCTGGTCACCATTGATTCGACCGAGGAAATCGTGGTCCAACGAAACATCAAAGATTCGCAGGAGCTAACGGAAGAAAGCGATGCGGGTGGGGGAAAACGCCATATCACCCAATATACCCGTGACGGACAGATCGTCACCTACGAGGCTTCCGGCAGCGAGCAGCCGATCGTCACCAAGAAGATCAAGCCTAAGGTTCGTGGCGTGCTGGTCGTCGCCCGGGGAGCTGAGAACAAAACGGTGAAAAGCTTGATCGTCGATGCGGTTGAGAAGGGCTTAAACGTACCGGCTTACCGGATCTCCGTCGTCCCGCGCAAGCAATCTCAATAAGGAAGCAATCAAAATTTAAGGAAACGTTTCGTTCGAATACATTTTTTTGAGGAGGAAATCCAATATGAAATCCAAAAGACAAACGATTTGGCTGGTTTCCATGCTGAGCTTGATGGTGATTTTATCCGCTTACTACTTATTTACGGAAGAAGGACCGCAACCTGCGACAACCGCTGACGGACAACAGGTGACTGCGACAAATAACGGCATGAATGGAAGCACAGACGGCGATGATGTCATCCTTTCGGAAGTGACAACGGACGGCAGTGAAAACAGCAGCACAATCACGGACGATACAGCGATTGACGATCAAACCGAGCAATCCGCCGAAGAGGGCAAGAGCGAAAATACGGATGTGGCCAAAGACGGCGATACCGCAACCTCCACGGATACGCAAACGGCCGATGCTGGCAAGGCGTCGGAAGATACCGCAGCTGCGGACAACGGCCAGAAGGAAGCCACAACGGATGAAGATGTGCTGAGTCAGCTGGAAGCTCAAGGCGTCTCTTCTTCGGACACGCTGAACGCTTACCAATTCGCTCGTGCACAGGATAACGTGAAGAAGCAAGAAGAGCTGATGAAAACGATCAACGAAAACGAATCCCTTGAAGAAGCTGCAATGGCTCAACAAGAATTAAGCGCTTTGGAAGAGAAAGAAGCGAAAATCTATGACATCGAAGAAAGATTGAAACAGCAATATGCCAATGCCGTCGTACAAGAAGCGGACGACAAATATAAAGTCGTGGTGATCAGCGAGAAGATGGAAGCGAAAGAAGCCGTCAGCATCATGGACCTCGTGATCAAGGAACTGGGCGTATCCCAGGATAAAGTCAGCGTGCAATACGTAAAACAATAAGGTTATAGCACAGTCGAATAGCAACCGAGGAGGGAAGGGTCCGAGGCAACTTGGACTCTTTCCATTTTGATCGATTATGATATAATACATAAAGTTATGAGCCGAGAAGGCTTATGGTTGAAGGCCAAGGCTTTTCCTACAAAGCTGAAGGAGAGAGTGAAGATATGTTTAAGCTGAGTGAAATTAAAGAATTGATCGAGCTGCTGGACCAAACGTCCGTGCATGAACTAGAAATCGAAAATGAAGGCGCTCGCTTGTCCATTCGCAAGAACGGCGCGAGTGAAGTTGTTCACGTGCAGCCGCAGGTTGTTGCCGCTGTACCGCAAAATGTCCAAGCTGCCGCATCGGCTCCGGCTCCGCAAGAAACGGTATCGGCTCCTCAAGCGACAGACTCGGCCCCATCGGCTGCACCTGCTGCGAACTTACATACCATTGTTTCGCCGATGGTCGGGACGTTTTATCGTGCCTCGTCGCCGGAAGCTCAGCCTTACGTAAATATCGGCGACAAAGTCGGCGAGAAGACGACGGTCTGCATCATTGAAGCGATGAAGCTGATGAACGAGCTGGAGGCGGAAGTGAAAGGCGAAATCATCGACATCCTGGTGGAGAACGGGCAGATGGTCGAATACGGTCAGCCTCTCTTTTTGGTGAAGCCGGAGTAAACCAAGGAATACGCCCTTAACGCATCACGCATGTTGCAGCTTCAAGGGCCGTTACCCTAGCTTTCCAAAGGAGGATACGAGTATCTCATGAAATTTCATAAAATATTGATTGCTAACCGCGGCGAGATTGCTGTGCGGATCATTCGTGCTTGCCGTGAACTCGGGATTTCTACCGTAGCGGTCTATTCCGAAGCGGACAAGGATTCGCTGCACGTCCGTTTGGCCGACGAAGCTTATTGCATCGGACCTACGCCGTCCAAGGACAGCTATTTGAATCTGACCAATTTGATGAGTGTAGCGACGTTGACGGAGTGCGACGCGATTCATCCAGGGTATGGGTTCCTGGCCGAAAATGCCGACTTCGCGGAAATCTGCGGCTCCTGCAATATTACGTTTATCGGCCCTTCCCCGGAAGCGATTACCCGCATGGGGGACAAGGCGATGGCGAAGCAAACGATGAAAGAGGCCAACGTGCCCGTCATTCCGGGCTCGGACGGATTGATTGAGGACCTCGAAGAAGCCGTGATGGTTGCTCGGGACATCGGTTATCCGGTCATCATCAAAGCGACCGCCGGCGGCGGAGGCAAAGGGATTCGGATTGCCGAGGACGAGGAATCGCTGATTAAGCAAATTACAACGGCGCAGCAAGAAGCGCAAAAAGCGTTTGGGAACGCCGGTGTCTATCTCGAAAAATACTTGACCGGCATGAAGCATGTGGAGATCCAAATCATCGCCGACAAACACGGTAACGCTGTATACTTGGGTGAACGCGATTGCTCAGTTCAGCGCCGTCGGCAGAAGCTGCTCGAGGAAGCGCCATGCCCGGTGCTCTCGCCAGAGAAGCGGCAAGAGATGGGAGAAGCGGCGGTTCGGGCCGCGCTGGCGGTGAACTACTCCGGTGCGGGAACGCTGGAGTTCCTACTGGGTCCGGACGGACAGTTTTATTTCATGGAAATGAACACGCGGATTCAGGTTGAGCATCCGGTTACCGAGATGGTCACCGGCGTTGATTTGATTCAAGAGATGATCTCTGTGGCCGAAGGTAATCCGCTATCCTTCACCCAAGAGGACATTAAGCTGAACGGTTGGTCGATCGAATGCCGGATTAATGCGGAGGATCCTACCCGCAACTTTATGCCGTCTCCGGGGAAAATCGGTTTCTATCTGCCTCCGGGCGGACCGGGTGTTCGCGTCGACAGCGGAGCTTATCCAGGGTACATGATCTCGCCCCATTACGATTCGATGATCGCGAAACTGATCGTTTGGGGACCGACACGGGAGGAAGCAATCGCGAAGATGAAACGGGCATTGTCCGAATTCGTCATCGAAGGAATTCATACCACGATTCCTTTCCATCAGAAGCTGCTGGAGCATCCGACCTTTATTAAAGGTGACTTTGATATCAAATTTTTGGAAGAAAACGAGATATAGAAAGCCGCCTCGCGTTTGTCATAATGAACCCAAAATGATATAGTATGTATAATAAGTGCGCGGTATCTATCGTTAGAGCAGCGTCATACTTATTGAGAGGTGGATGAATAGAATGAGCACATTGCCAACGGAATTCGAACGTACGGATATTGGTGAAATTCAAATTGCCCCCGAAGTCATCGAAGTGATTGCTGGACTGGCTACCGTCGAGGTGAAGGGGGTTGCCGGAATGAGCGGTGGATTTGCCGGCGGGATCGCCGAACTATTGGGAAGAAAGAACCTTTCCAAGGGTGTGAAGGTGGAAGTCGGTCAACGTGAAGCTGCGGTGGACGTATCCGTTATCGTCGAATACGGCAACCGTCTCCCGGAAGTCGCCTCGGAAATCCAGCGTAATGTGAAACGCTCCATCGAAAACATGACGGGACTGAATGTCGTTGAAGTGAACGTACATATTCACGACGTCATTTTCAAAGCAGCCGAACGTGTGGAAGAAGTGGAAGCGACCCATCGCGTGAAATAACGATTTGTCATGAACCCCTTGACCGCTTCCTTGGTCAGGGGTTTACTGTAATTTTCAGCTGGGACAAGCTGAAGCAACCCTCTTATTAAGGAGGCAATACCTGTCGTGGCCAAAATTTTAGATCGAATTTTGATGTTTATTTACAGCTTAAGCATTGCCATCCTATCCGTATTCGTTATTCTCGTGCTCACGGACGCCGTTCCTCTGGAATTGAAGGTCCTGGAGCAGCAACCGATCTATATCGGCACTTGGGTAGCGGCAATCCTGCTGCTCTTGATCAGCATTCGTGTGTTTTACATATCCGTCAGCAGAGACCGCAGCTCGGCGACCTCGATTGACCAACGCAATGAATACGGCGATATCCAGATCTCGGTGGACACCATCGAGAACTTGGCTTACAAAGCCGCTTCCCGCGTGCGTGGCATCAAGGAAGTGAAGACGCGGATTCGGATTACGGAATCCGGACTTGAAATCGTTGTGCGTGCGCTTGTGGACGGGGAGACGTCGATCCCTGCGTTGACGGAAGAAGTTCAGAAACAAGTCCATGACCGCGTCGAGGAAATTACCGGGATTCCTGTTTCCTACGTATCGGTGTACATTGCCAATCTGGTTCATTCCCCGGTTCTCAAAGGCCGGGTTGAATAGGGGTGAGCAGCGGGGTGTTCTGGAAACAATTGTGGGAGAGTCACAAAGGACGCCTGCTCGGGATAGCGGCGGCCGTGTTTTTATGCCCGATCTATCTGTTTTTCGGATTCTGGAATATGTTGTTCTGCGCCTTGCTGCTATTTATCGGGTATACGATTGGTAAGCAGAAGGACTTGGAGGGAGGCCCGCTCTTACCTTGGGGCACGATTTGGGAATGGCTGTCCACGCGTTGGCGTCCCTTTAAATGAGATTTTAATTGGGATTTTGAATTTTGAATTCCTCATTACCGCTTCCTGTGATATGCTTACTCCGGAAAAGAGCTAGGAACGTGTTCTTGCCCCTTTTGTGGAGTAAGCCTATTACGGGTCTTTTTTTGTGTTAAAGAGAGTCGTGAATTGTTAAATGTCCGGTGATGTTTGAGCCGGTTTTGGTCTATGCTTATGGGTAAGAACTGAAAGATAGGATTTGAAGCATAGCAACTTAAAGGTAAGCCATGATGGAAGAGTAAAGCGTAGAAATTGGTTAGGAGGAAGCAGATGAAACGGCGTTTGGCGAGAGAGATTGCGGTGCAGAGCATGTACCAGATGGAAATGAACGAGGTGGACGCGAACGAAGCGGTAACGATGCTGCTGACGGAAGCGATGGAAGAGAACGAAGGTGAGGTCGAGCTGTCGGATGTAGATGCGACACGGGCTTTCGCGCTGGAGCTGGTCAACGGCACCTGGAGCCGGAAGGATGCGATCGATAGCTTGCTGGAGGATTATTTGAAGGGATGGCAAATCAGCCGCTTGTCCAAGGTGGACCGGCAGGTGTTGCGTCTGGCAACTTATGAAATGATCTTCCGCGATGACGTGCCGGGGAAAGTCGCTGTAAATGAAGCGATCGAGCTGGCCAAGCATTTTGGATCCCCGGAATCCGGCAAATTCGTCAACGGCGTACTTGGGAAGATGATTCAAGACATCGATCAATTGAAGAACAAACGATAATTCCATTTTCAATTTTAATTTAAGGAAGAGGAGCGGACGAGCATGACAGCACCAATCATTAACGGTAAACAAATTTCGGAGGATATCCGCAAGGATTTGCGCGCAGAGGTAGAACAGCTGGCGAAGCAAGGCTTTACGCCGGGACTGGCGGTCGTGCTCGTCGGGGAAGATCCGGCTTCGCAGGTATATGTGCGGAACAAGGAGAAAGCCTGCCATGAGCTGGGCTACTATTCGGAGGTTCATCGCCTCCCGGCGGAAACGCCGCAAGAGGACCTGCTCGCTTTGGTGGACAAGCTGAACCATCAGGCGAATATCCATGGGATTCTGGTGCAACTGCCGTTGCCCAAGCATATTGATGAGAAAGCGGTCATCGATGCCATTTCGCCGGAGAAAGACGTTGACGGATTCCATCCGATGAATGTCGGGAATCTGATGATCGGCGACGACAGCTTGCTGCCGTGTACGCCGGCGGGGGTGATTGAACTCATCAAACGCACAGGCGTGGAGATCGCCGGGAAGCATGCGGTTGTCATTGGCCGCAGCAACATCGTCGGCAAGCCGGTTTCCTTGCTCCTGCAACGGGAGAACGCCACAGTAACGATGTGTCATTCGCGTACGGCGAACATGAAAGAGTTGACTCGCCTCGCGGATATTCTTGTGGTTGCAATCGGGCGCGCGAACTTTGTGGATGCTTCTTACGTGAAGCCAGGCGCCGTGGTCATTGATGTCGGGATGAACCGACTGGTAAACGGCAAGCTGGCCGGGGACGTGGATTTTGAGAACGTTAAAGAGATTTCCGGACCGATCACACCCGTACCTGGCGGCGTTGGCCCGATGACGATTACGATGCTGATGCAAAATACGCTGATTGCAGCCAAACGCCTGCAAGGGCTGGCTTAAGCTAAAGTTGTCGAATAACTGGGTTCAAATAAGGGAACAAAACGTTCTTATTTCGCTCTGATGATGGCATTTTGGGAAAATAGAGGACTTTTTTGGCCTTATTGCTGGGCGATAGGTGGAAAACCCCGCATATAGGGGCAACAGCGATAAAATAACGGAAAAAAGTTCCCTTATCTTCATCAGCAGCGACAACGAGAAGCAAATAAGGGTATACATTGCCCTTATTCTCGGAAAGGAGGCGGCACCTTTGGATCAGCAACGGATTTTGACGGTCAAGGAATTAAACCGCTACATCCGGATGAAGCTGGAATCGGATCAGGTGCTCACCGACGTCTGGATTCGCGGTGAAATTTCCAATTTCACGCATCATTCCAGCGGGCATATGTATTTCACGCTGAAGGATGCGGACAGCCGGATCAAAAGCATTATGTTCGCATCGTATAACCAGCGGCTGCCGTTCCGACCTAAAGAAGGCACGCGCGTGATTGCACGCGGTAATGTTTCCGTCTACGAGCGGGATGGCCAGTATCAATTCTACGTGACGCATATGCAGCCGGACGGCGTAGGCAGCCTGTATCTGGCCTTTGAGCAGCTGAAGCAGAAGCTCGAAGCGGAGGGCTTGTTCGCGCCGGGACGCAAACGGCCGTTGCCGCGGTTCCCGAAGACGATCGGCGTGGTAACCTCGCCAACCGGAGCGGCGGTCCGCGACATCTTAACGACGCTGGGGCGGCGTTATCCGCAGGCAGCAGTGATCCTGTACCCCGTGCTTGTCCAGGGCAAGGGGGCAGCGCCGTCGATCGTGAAAGCGATCCGAACGCTGAACGCGATGGGCGAGGCCGACGTGCTCATCGTCGGCCGCGGCGGCGGCTCGCTCGAGGAGCTGTGGGCGTTCAACGAGGAGCAGGTCGCGCGGGCGATCTATGAATCGGCGATTCCCGTCATCTCGGCCGTGGGCCATGAGACGGACTTCACTATCGCCGATTTCGTCGCCGACCTGCGAGCTGCCACGCCCACAGCGGCCGCCGAGCTGGCCGTGCCGCACACGGCCGAGCTGCGCGCGCTCTTGC
>NZ_GG695983.1:27753-106675 GCF_000159955.1 Paenibacillus sp. oral taxon 786 str. D14
CGGGCCACATGCAGACGCGCCTGCAATTGGCCGGCGCGGCGAAAGACCGCCTGCACCAGCGTCTGCTGCGCTTCCATCCACGGGATGCGCTGCAGTTCGCGGGACGCCGGCGGCGGGAGGCGGATCGCCTGCTGCGGCAAGCGATGCAGGGCATCCTGCGGGAGAAGTCCAGCCAGCTGGCCTCGGGCATTCGCCATCTGGATGCGCTAAGCCCGCTTAAAGTCATGGCGCGGGGCTATAGCCTCGTCTACGATGAACGAGGAGAACGGATCATCAAGTCGTTATCGGACGTCGAACTGGGCGACCGGATAACGGTGAAAGTGACGGACGGAGAACTAGATTGTCAAGTTTGGGGCATGAGGCCGGAAGGAGCGGGGGAAGATGAAGGAACAGGAAACCAAGCTTAATGCAGAGGCGCAGCAAGCGGAACTAAATTTCGAAGATGCGATGAACCAGCTGGAGGACATCGTGTCTCAGCTGGAACGCGGAGACGTGCCGTTGGAGAAAGCGATTGATCTGTTTCAGCAGGGCATGCGGCTCTCGCAAATCTGCGGTCAAAAGCTGGCACAGGTGGAACGTAAGATCGAAATGATTGTTGAAGAAGACGGGGCGGTAGAGAAGCAGCCGTTTCAGCCGCCGTTAAGCGATAGTTTGGACTTCTGAGGAGAGCGGTGATCTTGTTGCAGCAGCAATTATCGATAGAGGCATACATGAAGGAGATTGCTGAAGCCGTGTCCACACGCTTGTCCTCCAGCCTTCCGGCGGCATGGCAGGTGCCGGAAACGCTAAGCCGGGCGATGGATTATTCGCTGATGGCGGGTGGGAAACGGCTTCGGCCGCTGCTCGTCGTGGCTGCGGCGGAGGCGCTCGGCGGCAGCCGGGATGCGGCAATGCCCGTCGCCTGCGCCGTGGAAATGGTACATACGTACTCGCTGATCCATGACGATCTCCCGGCCTTGGACAACGATGACTTCCGTCGCGGGAAACCAACGAATCATAAAGTGTTTGGAGAAGCGATGGCCATCTTGGCCGGGGATGGGCTGTTGACGCATGCTTTTTACAGCGTGGTTCAAGCGAGCCGCAAGCAAGGGGTGCCGGCCGAGGCTTCCTTAGCGATCGTGGAGGAATTGTCGCGGTTTGCCGGGCCGGGCGGCATGGTGGGCGGCCAGGTGGCCGACATGCAAGGCGAGCAGGGAGTGACCGATCTCGACCAGCTGCGCTACATTCATGAGCACAAAACCGGAGATCTGATCGTATTTTCGGTCAGAGCGGGCGGACATATCGCTTCGGGAAATGCAGAGCAGCTTGAGGCTTTGGAGCGGTACGGACGGGCGCTGGGGCATGCGTTTCAAATTCAGGACGACATCCTGGATCTGATCGGGGATGAAAGCAAGCTCGGCAAAAAAACGCAAAGCGATGTCATCCAACAGAAGGTGACTTATCCTTACTTTATCGGCATCGAGGCTTCCCGGGCGGAAGTCGAACGGCTGACGAGTGAGGCGAAGCAGGCGTTACAAAACGGAGCGATTCCGAACCCGCAGCGGCTGCTGGAAATTGCCGATCTGCTGCTTCGCCGCGATCACTAGTCACTTTCCCATCGAAGGCGTTGGTCGAAATCAGGGAAAAATGACTTACCTATCCGCCGCAAGTGATTTCGACATCATGATGACATATGGTATAATGAAGGCTATTATCAACATGTGCAAGAAAAGGCCGGACTTAGATGCCGGCTTTTTGAACCATACATTTAGGAAAGCGGGGAATGGCTGTGCTGCTTTCGCAAATACATGAGCCTGCCGATCTAAAAAACTTGTCCCTGGAGCAATTGACGCCGCTCGCTGAGGAAATCCGCCAGTTCTTGATCGAGAAGCTGTCGGTTACCGGCGGGCATTTGGCTTCGAATTTGGGCGTGGTGGAATTGACGATCGCCCTGCACTATTGCTACAACAGTCCGCAGGATAAACTCATCTTTGACGTAGGACACCAAGCCTATGTACATAAAATACTAACCGGGCGGAAGGACCAGTTCGACACGCTTCGTAAACATCATGGATTATGCGGGTTCGTCAAACGGAGCGAGAGCGTGCATGACGTGTGGGAAGCAGGGCACAGCAGCACCTCCCTCTCAGCGGCTATGGGGATGGCGCTGGCCCGGGATATGAAGGGCGAATCGAACCGCGTGATTGCGATCATCGGGGACGGTGCGTTAACCGGCGGGATGGCGTTTGAAGCGCTGAACCATATCGGCCATGAGAAGAAAGATTTGATGGTGGTCTTGAACGACAATGAGATGTCGATCGCGCCAAATGTCGGAGCTTTGCATAACTACTTGACCAAAATCCGCTCAGACCGCAATTACCTGCGGGCCAAAGACGAAGTGGAGCAACTGCTGAAGAAAATCCCGGCCATTGGCGGCAAAGTCGCCAAAACCGTGGAGCGGGTGAAGGACAGCCTGAAGTATTTGATGGTATCCGGCGTCTTATTTGAAGAGCTCGGATTCAAATACCTGGGACCGGTTGACGGCCATGACTTGCCGGGCCTTATCGATGCCTTCAAGCAGGCCAATAACGTCAGCGGACCAGTTTTGGTGCACGTTCTGACCACCAAGGGCAAAGGCTATACCCCGGCAGAACAGGATTCGCATAAATGGCATGGCATCACGCCGTACAAAATCGAATCCGGCCAAGTGCTGAAGGCCGTTGGGAATCCGATGTACACGGAGGTGTTCGGACAGACCTTGATCGAGCTGGCCGAACAGGACGAACGGATCGTGGCGGTGACTCCGGCGATGCCGGGCGGTTCCGGATTGGTGAAATTCGGCGAACGTTTTCCTGGACGCATGATTGACGTCGGTATCGCCGAGCAGCATGCCGCGACGATGTGCGCCGCCATGGCGATGGAAGGCTTGAAGCCGGTCTATGCGGTGTATTCCACGTTCATGCAGCGGGCTTACGACCAGATCGTGCATGATATTTGCCGCCAGAACGCCAACGTGATGTTCGCCATCGACCGGGCTGGATTCGTAGGAGCGGACGGGGAGACCCACCAAGGGGTTTACGATATCGCTTTTATGCGTCATATTCCAAATATCGTATTAATGATGCCGAAGGATGAAAATGAATTGCGCCACATGATGAAGACGGCGCTGGAATATAACGACGGGCCGATTGCTTACCGCTATCCGCGGATCAACGTACCGGGGGTTCCGCTGGACAAAGAGCTGGTGCCCATTCCGATCGGAACGTGGGAGCTGCTGCGGGAAGGCGACAACCTGACGATCGTTGCGGTTGGCCCGATGGTGCAGGTTGCCGAAGAAGCGGCGGAAAGGCTGAAGCGGGAAGGCGTGTCCGCTGCGGTGGTGAACGCCAGATTCTTAAAACCGCTGGACGGAGAGATGCTGGTTCAACTCGCGCAAAGCAGCGGGACCATGATCGTGCTGGAGGAAGCTTCGCAGGCGGGAAGCTTGGGTAGTGCGATCTTGGAGTTCTATGCAGAGCAAGGAATCACGGGTCTGGACATCCGATTGATGGGCGTGCCCGACCGGTTTATCGAGCACGGCAGCATCAAGGAGCAATTGGAAGAAGTCGGCTTGACCGCCGAGAACGTCGTTCGTGAGGTACACAAACTACGGAGCGAACCACATTTAACGCTAGGCAAGAAAGTAAATTATTGACGGGAGATTGGCATGTCGGTTTCCAAGGAACGCGTAGACGTCCTGCTCGTCGAGCAGGGGTATTTTGACAGCAGAGAAAAGGCGAAAGCCGCGATCATGGCCGGACTGGTGTTTGGCGGACAGGAACGGATCGAGAAGGCGGGGACGAAGATTCCCCGGGATACCGTGTTGTCGGTCAAGGGAGCGATCCATCCTTATGTCAGCCGGGGCGGACTTAAGCTGGAAAAAGCGATCAAGCAGTTTAACCTGGATCTGACCGGTCGTACGATGCTAGATATCGGATCTTCGACCGGCGGATTTACGGATTGCGCCTTACAGCATGGTGCTGAATATGTATACGCGATTGACGTCGGATACAATCAGCTGGATTGGTCGCTACGCAACGATCCGCGGGTGAACGTCAAGGAACGCACCAACTTCCGTTATATGACGCCGCAGGATTTGGACGGTCCTCCGCCGGATTGTGCCAGTATCGACGTTTCCTTCATTTCGCTAAAAATCATTTTGCCGCCGCTTCTTGCGTTGTTGAAACGGCCGGCGGACATCGCTGCGCTCATTAAGCCGCAGTTTGAGGCTGGTCGTGAAAAGGTTGGTAAATCGGGGGTCGTCCGCGATCCCAAAGTACACCAGGAAGTGTTGGAGACCGTGCTGAGCTTTGCGGTGGAGCAAGGCTATGAGGTGGCCGGGTTGACCTTCTCTCCGATTACCGGCGGGGAAGGGAACATCGAATTTTTAGCTCATCTCAGATTGGAAGAAGAAGCTGCGGCTGGTACGGCAGAGGAGCAGGATGTGGATCAGCTTACACGGATCCGCGAGCTGGCGGCCAGCGTCGTTCATGAAGCATCAAACACCTTTACAGGAGGCCCATCCAAGTGATGGGTCTTTTTTCATTGCAGCATCTTGCAAATCGAACGCTTGTTCCCTATAATGGAATCAAAACCTTGATGTTGTCCTCATTCCCTTCTAAATTTTGTGCTTCTCTAGACAGGAGCTAATCGCGGAAGCGTCGAAATAAGGGATGAGGTGATATCGGTGGGAGCTTATTCGGACGGTCTTCTGATGGTAGTGATCGCGGGAATCGGCGTGTATTTGCTATACCGCGGTTTTCGTTCCTGGGTCCGCAAGCCGTTTTCTTTACGATCCGGCATCGGATTTGAGATGAATGAGGAGATTATAGAGCACCCTGCGGTGGACATGCTGGAAGAAGCAGGGTACGAAGTCGTCAGCGATAAACTGAAAGTTCCGCTCACCTTCCGTGTGGACGGAGAACTTCTGCACAGCCGTCTCTTTATTGACTATATTGCAGTCAAGAATGGGGAATTCTATCTTGTTAGAACTGCGCGGGAACGCCGCCCGGTGGAATGGACGGGTAGCGGTTTGCGCCGGGACCTGTTGCCGTTCCTGCTGTTATATCCGGAATGCGCTGGCGTGTTATACGTAGATCCGGAGCAACGGGAACTGAAGGTCATATCCCTAACGACGGACGATAATGAAGAAGATGAATCCGCCTAAACCGATAAATACTGATAAATACGACTAAATACGACTAAATACGACCATATAAGGCTAATGGAGGGCAGAATGAAGGGGCATAGACATATCAAGATAAGGGAAATCATTTCGGCCAGGGAAATCGAAACCCAGGATGAGCTGGTAGAAGCATTACGCGAGGCGGGGTATCAAGTCACTCAAGCGACGGTCTCCCGCGACATTAAGGAATTAATGCTGATTAAGGTGCCTACGGACGACGGCAGGTACAAGTACTCCATGCCGACGGCTCAGCGTTATAATCCGGTGCAGAAGCTGCAACGGGCGCTGGTCGACAGTTTCGTGCATATCGACTATACCGGCAATTTGGTTGTCATGAAGTGTCTTCCGGGGACCGCGAATTCGGTAGCCGTGCTGCTGGACAATATGGAATGGCCGGATCTGCTTGGCACAATTTGCGGTGACGACACGATCTTACTGATTTGCCGCAACGAGGACTATAGCCGGTATCTGATTGATCAGATCATGGGATACATATCTTAATTGAGTTGGGAGTAGGGGAGGATTGCCCGGATGTTGGTTCATTTATCCATTCGTAATCTGGCAGTGGTTGAAGCGGTCGATGTATCGTTTGGTTCCGGCTTTCATGTCCTGACAGGGGAGACCGGGGCGGGCAAATCAATCATCATTGATGCCCTGAGCTTGATTGCCGGCGGCAGGGGGTCAGCCGATTTAATCCGTTATGGTTGTGATAAAGCCGAGATGGAGGCTTCCTTCGATCTGCCAGCAGGACATCCGGTTTGGACAACCCTGGAAGGATTCGGCATCGCGGGAGATCCCGGAGAGCTTCTGATTATTCGCCGGGAAATCAGTGTCCAAGGCAAGAGCTCAGCCCGCATTAACGGACAGCTCGTGAATTTATCCATGCTGCGTGAGGTTGGGGAGAAGCTGATTAACCTGCATGGCCAACATGAGCACCAAACCCTGCTTCGACCGGAACGCCATTTAGAGTTGCTGGACGCCTACGGGGCAGAGGCGGTTGATCCGGTGAAGGCGGCTTACCAAGCGACCTACGCCGAATTCGTACGGATCGACAAGGAATATCACGAGCTGCGCAATACAAGCCAACAGGCGCTGCAAATGCTTGATTTATACCGTTTTCAGCTGAGTGAAATTTCTGCAGCCGAGTTAAAACCGGGTGAAGATGAATTACTCGCGGAGGAAAAGGTCAAGCTATCCCATAGCGAGAAAATGATGGAGTCCATTTCGAAAGCCTATGATTTGCTGTATGGCCCTCAGGGACTGGATGCGATTGCGAAGGCTGTCTCGAAGCTAAGTGAAGTATCCGCATATGACAGCAAAGGAATATCTCCACTCCTGGAGCAGCTTCAATCCGCTTATTATCAACTGGAGGATGCGTCCTTTAGCCTGCGGAACTATCGCGAACGGATCGAGTTTAATCCTGAACGGCTGGAAGAAGTCGAGGAACGCCTGGACCTGATCTCGACGCTCCGCCGTAAATACGGTGATGACATTCAAGGGATCCTTGCGTATTATGAGAAGATTCGCCAGGAAGTGGATGCCTTGGAGAATAAGGATGAACGCCTGGAGCAGCTGCAGGTGCAACGGGAGAAATTAACCGAGCGGCTGATGAAGCAGGCTTTTGAGTTAAGTGCTGTACGGCAGCAGAAGGCTGTTGAGCTCGCCGCTCAGATCGAGACGGAGCTAAAGGACCTGCAAATGGGTCGAACCTCCCTCGAAGTCAAGTTAAGCCTCATAGAGGATGCCAACGGATTGGAATGGGAAGGAAAGAAGATCCGTCCCGGCAAACACGGTATCGACAATGCTGAATTCCTCATTTCGCCAAATCCCGGAGAACCGCTCCGACCGCTTAGCAAGATCGCATCCGGCGGTGAGCTGTCCCGCATGATGCTGGCACTAAAGAGCATATTTGCCCGGCATGAACAGGTTCCTGTACTGATTTTCGACGAAGTTGATACTGGCGTCAGCGGACGAGCGGCTCAGTCGATTGCCGATAAGTTGTCGCGATTGTCTGCGATGTGCCAAGTCTTCGCCATCACTCATCTGCCGCAAGTGGCTTGCATGGCGGATCGGCAGTACCTCATCGAGAAAGTCGTTGAAGACGGCCGCACCATGACACGCGTTGCTTCCTTAGATGAAGCGGGACGGGTAAATGAACTGGCCCGCATGCTCGGCGGGGTAGAAATCACGGAAAAGACCCAGCATCATGCCCAAGAAATGCTGAAGCTGGCGCAGGCACAAAAGGATGTTTTACTAAGTCTGGCACAATGATTGACAGTAATAAAACACCTGACCCGGGGTATCTTATAGGTACGCAATTGGCGACCACCGTTTCGTCAAGCGAAAGAAGCTAAGGGAGCGTGACAGCCATTGAACCCGAACCTCAGGAATCGAATGCTCGGTCTTTTTCTTGCCTTCTTCTTTTGTTTTCTCGGCACGTCTGCCGCTGAAGGGCGGCTTCCCGTACTGCCGGACGAGTTACGCCTGTTTCAGGGTCAGGGAACACAAATTTCATTTGCTTTGCCCGTACAGGCTGAAGTCAGTGTGGATCGGCCTGATGTAGTGATGGTCAACGGGCAGGCGAACCCATCCATGAAAGTATCATTAGGACATCCGCTCAAGCTTTCGTCGCTTCGGAGTGGAGAAGCCAACCTCCGCATGAAATTATTCGGTCAAATTCCTCTAAAGACCGTCAAGGTCAATGTCATTCCGGACCTTAAAGTGATTCCCGGCGGACAAACCATCGGTGTCAAGGTGAAATCCGCCGGGATCTTAGTGGTCGGGCATCATCAAGTTGTAACAGATACCAGCAAAGTTTCACCCGGCGAAGCGGCCGGAATTCAAGCCGGTGATTTGATCACCCACATTAACGGAATGAAGCTCCACGATGTCCGCGAAGTAGCTGAAATTGCCGCCGAAGCGGGCAAACATCAACGGCCCCTTAAGATCACCTATATGCGGAACGATAGGGAACTCACAACGTCCTTAAAGCCGGCATATGATCAGCAGGATCGGGCTTGGAGACTCGGTTTGTATATCCGTGATTCTGCTGCAGGGGTAGGGACCTTGACGTTTTATGCCCCGGATCACGGCGTTTATGGAGCCCTCGGCCACATCATTACCGATATGAATACCCAAACGCCGATCGTCGTCGGCAGCGGGCAAATCCTGCAATCCAGCGTCACATCCATCTCCAAGAGCGAGAGCGGTGAACCCGGGGAGAAGCGTGCTCACTTTCTAAAAGAAGGGAAAACCCTAGGCAATATCGAACGCAATACGAATTTTGGGATCTTCGGGAAGATGTCGCAAAACCCGGAGCATAGCCTCTATGAGAAACCGATTCCCGTCGCTTTTGCAGAAGAAGTGAAGGAAGGACCGGCAGAAATTCTGACCGTTGTCGAAGGTCAACGCATAGAGCGGTTTAAAGTCGAGATCGTCCATGTTTCCAAGCAGAGTGTACCGGAAACCAAAGGATTAGTTATCCGCATTACCGACCCGCGTCTCGTGGAGAAGACCGGCGGCATCGTTCAAGGCATGAGCGGTAGTCCGATTCTTCAGAACGGCAAGCTCATCGGCGCTGTGACTCATGTATTCGTCAACGACCCGAAATCAGGATATGGTTGCTTTATCGAATGGATGCTGCAGGATGCCGGTATTTTACAAAGCCCCAAAGACACGATGCAAAATCTTAAGGCGAGCTAAACGCTGCCTTAAGATTTTTTTAGATATCAGAAAGTATAAACTACGGGGATTGGCATCCTGATATCGCAAGAAAAACTTCGGCTAAACGCGGTCTGTCTACATTGAATGTACGTCGATTGACGTTTTTCTTATCTTGAGGAAGTGAAACTCCTCAAGCAAAGGTCGACAAACCCGGCTTGGAATCTGTATGCATTTGTCGAATGAATCCGAACGAGATCGTTTTATGTAAATAAATAATTTATTATATATCAATCATGCAAAAAAATAAATAAAAATAATTTTCGACAGAAGGAATTTACTTTTGCATGTCGAATCCTTATTCTGGTAAGAAGAGAAGCAATGAATAAACCTATCCAATTACCTGAAGGAGGAAGTAGGCAGTGCAGAAAATCGAAGTGTTGTTGGCAGATGATAATCGTGAATTTACGAATTTGCTCGCGGAATACATTTCGGAGCAAGACGATATGGTCGTCTCAGGAATCGCCTATAACGGGGAAGAAGTACTGGAGATGATTGATCAAGCAGCAAGAGTTCCCGATGTGTTGATCCTGGACATTATTATGCCCCATCTGGACGGACTCGGTGTGCTTGAGCGCATTCGCGACCTCAACCTGACCCCTCAGCCTAAAATCATCATGCTGACCGCCTTTGGTCAAGAGAACATCACGCAGCGTGCCGTTCAGCTTGGAGCTTCTTACTACATCTTGAAACCCTTTGACATGGAAGTGTTGGCGAACCGCATCCGTCAGCTCGTGGGTGTCCAAACCTTAAGCAACAGTGCACCTTCTACTTCGTTTGCCAAATCGAATGTGGTGCCTCTGGGCAAAGGGAAGAACCTCGATGCGAACATCACATCGATCATACATGAAATCGGAGTTCCGGCGCATATTAAAGGATATCAATATCTGCGCGAAGCGATCACGATGGTGTACAACAACATCGAAATCTTAGGCGCCATTACGAAAACACTGTATCCGGCGATCGCGGAGAAATTCAAAACGACGCCATCCCGAGTAGAGCGTGCGATTCGTCATGCGATTGAAGTCGCTTGGACCCGAGGCAACATCGATTCCATCAGCCATCTTTTTGGTTATACGATCAATATCTCCAAATCCAAACCGACCAATAGTGAGTTCATCGCAATGGTAGCGGATAAACTGCGGATCGAGCATAAGGTGTCTTGAAAGTCTGAGGACACGAATGGTGATAACGACGGGAGAAATTAAGCCGTTGGTCGTTCACTTATGCAGTGATCCAGAAGGGTTAAATGAAGGGCGGTCCCTCTCGGTGTATGCCGGGATGCGGCCGTTTTTTATTTTGCCTGAGATGGTATCCGCACTTGCTGATTGACAATAAAGTCCCTTTAGGATTATCCTATATATGATCATATGTTCATATACTGTTATTCGAGAGGGGAACGACCAGGTGGAAAAAAAGTTACACATCGATCTGAGCCCGGATACACTGGAGAAGGTTTCTACGATTTTTAAAGCATTGTCCGATCCGACCCGAATCAAACTTCTTCATTTGCTGTCGGAAGAAGAATGTTCCGTGACGCATATGTCGGAAGTGTTGAATTTATCGCAGTCGGCGGTTTCCCACCAACTGAGTCTGCTGCGAAATTTGCGGCTGGTGAAGTTCCGTCGGGAGGCCAATACGGTGTACTACAGCTGTGACGACGAGCATGTGATTTCGCTCTTGAAACAGGCGATTCAACACGCTTGTTGCGAATAGGAGGGAGATCCATGGGACATCATCACGCTCACCATCACCACGATCATGACCATAGCCATGCCGGCCATTTCCACGATCATCATGCGGCACGTTCGGGGAATAAGAAGGGGCTGTGGATCGCTCTACTCATTACGGCTTCGATCGCCGTTCTTGAATTTTGCGGCGGTTTGATTACAGACAGCCTCGCTTTATTGTCCGATTCCGGTCATATGCTAAGTGACGCCAGCTCGCTGCTGCTCAGCCTGATTGCCTTTTGGTTTGCCGCTCGCCCCGCCTCAAAGCGGAATACGTACGGGTACCACCGTATGGAGATCCTGGCCGCGTTGCTCAATGGGGCAGCCTTGTTCGTGATCGCCGGGTTTATCTTTTGGGAAGCCTACGGGCGTTTGCTTGATCCGCCGACCGTGTCCAGTAATACGATGATCGTGATTGCGGTGATCGGTTTGTTTGCGAATTTAGCAAGCGCGGCGGTATTGCTGAAGAAAGGCGACGTCAAAGGCAACTTAAACCTGAAAAGCGCCTACCTGCATGTGCTTGGAGACGCTTTGGGGTCGATTGGCGCTATTTTCGCGGGGATATTGATGTCGTTGTTTGGTTGGTATATTTTCGACCCGATCATCAGTGTTCTCGTCGCTCTGTTGATCCTGCGCGGAGCCTGGGGCGTCATCACCCAATCGGTGCACATTTTGATGGAGGGCTCGCCGGCGTCGATCGATCAAAGTCAGGTGAAGCAGTGTCTCGAAGGGATTTCGGGGGTTGTTGAAGTCCATGATTTGCATATTTGGACCATTACTTCGGGGATGGATGCGTTAAGCTGTCATTTGACGATTGAGGATGGCAGCCAGAGCCAAATCGTGTTGCAGGAAGCGATTACCGCTTTGGAGAAGACGTTCCACATCGGCCACACCACCATTCAGGTGGAAACCTCGCACATCCGGCACCGGGAGCTTATGGTATAATTCCATCAGAAGAAAGGATGAGCGTCATATGACTAACGATCTTGAGCCGGCGGCTTACCGGGAATTGCTGGAGGGCACGGATTTGGAAGAAGATAAACGGCAGGCCCTTCTGGAGCTAATTCAACGTTATGAACAACTTCGTGCAGAAAACGTCAGATTACGCAAGGCATTGCTTCGCGCGAATTCCCAGCAAAGCTCGCGGATGTCGACCAAACTGAAGGAAGCGTTATACGAATAAGCTAAAAAACCTCTTTACGCCGAGACAAGGCGAAAGAGGTTTTTTCATAAGAACCTTGAGGTTAGTCATGCTGTACCACGGCGGGTTCTGGTTCTTTAACGGCGGCTTTGGCGGCATCGTCCTTTTTGCGAAATCTTGGCCCTACGTAATTCCGCTTGCGGTCCCGGAAGAAGATCCACCCGCCCAAAAATCCGGCGCCGGCTGCAAACAAAACAACGCCTAGCCCGAAGTTTAACCAATCAAACGTGACGCGAGTTAACGAATCGTCGCCGTGTGCTGACATATAATCAAATAAGGTGTCTTTGATTTTTATAAATCCGATCATCGCTGCAATGCCGGGGATCACCAGCAAAATAATCGCGATAAACCGGGACAGCTTGAGCTTCATGAGCTAGATCTTCCTTTCCCTCTCGAAATGGCTATGTATTGTTAAAAATATCATACCTTTTTCCTGAGGGGATGTCTATTTACGGCTTTGATTTGTAATAACGGAAAAACAAGGTAAAATAGGGGAAAGTGACTGAATTGATAGAATGGGTGGAGATCGATTATGGCAATTACTTGTGATGTAGCAGTGTTGGGCGGAGGGACTGGCGGATATATCGCAGCCATTCGCGCCGCGCAACTGGGGAAAGACGTTGTAATTATTGAGCGGGACAAGTTGGGAGGGACCTGTCTGCATCGAGGTTGTATCCCAAGCAAAGCGCTGCTGCGCAGTGCGGAGCTCTACGCGCAAATGAAGGATAGCGCAAGCTACGGCATCGAGACTAACGGCGTGACGCTGGTATTCCCGAAAGTGCAGGAAAGAAAGCAAAGCATCGTGGATCAACTGCATAAAGGGGTCCTATATTTGATGCGTAAACATAAAATCCGTGTCATCCAAGGGAATGGGCGGGTGATTGGGCCGTCGATTTTCTCTCCAAAAAGCGGAGCTGTTGCGGTGGAACTTCCGGATGGTGAAATGGAGACGGTCGTGCCAACCAACTTGATCATCGCCACAGGATCTCGACCACGGATGCTGCCGGGGCTTGAGCCGGACGGGAATTATATTCTTAGCAGCGATGAAGCGCTGCAGCTATCCGAGCTTCCCGGCTCGATGCTGATTGTGGGAGGCGGCGTCATCGGGGTTGAATGGGCGTCGCTACTAAACGATTTTGGCGTGCAGGTGACCGTGGTGGAAGCAGCGGATCAGCTGCTGCCGGCGGAAGACGAGGACGTTGCCCGCGAATTGCAGAAACAGCTGCAACGCCGCGGCATTCAAGTGATCACTGGGGTTTCGGTCGATCCCGGTTCCTTAGAAATCGGCAATAACCGGGTACAAATATCTGCGAAGCGAGGGGACGAATCGATCCGCCTCGAAGCAGACAAGCTGCTGGTATCGATCGGACGCCAGGCCAACGTGGAGAATATAGGACTCGAAAATACCGACATCGGGTTAGAACGCGGCTTCATTCGGGTAAATGAATTTATGCAAACCACGGAACCGCATATTTACGCCATTGGCGACTGCATCGGCGGTCTTCAACTGGCGCATGCTGCCAGCCATGAGGGGTTAACTGCCGTCCATCATTTAGCCGGGGAGGCTTCGCACGGTTATCAAGAAAGCCATATTCCGCGCTGTGTGTACACCCGCCCCGAAGTTGCTTCGGTTGGAATCACCGCCAAAGAAGCGAAGGCCAAAGGGCTGGAGGTTAAAATCGGCAAGGTTCCGTTCTCAGCGATCGGGAAGGCGCTGGTGCATGGCGAAACCGAAGGATTTGTGAAGATGGTGGCCGATGCCCGCACCAATGATATTCTCGGCGTGCAGATGATCGGGCCGCATGTGACGGAGCTGATCAGCCAAGCGGTACTGGCCCAGGTGCTGGATGCGACGCCTTGGGAAGTTGGACAAGTGACCTTCGCTCATCCGACGCTGGCGGAAATTATCGGGGAAGCGGCACTGGCCGTGGACGGGAACTCCTTAAACGCTTGAGGCAACGGGCGAAAAGATGAATGTTTTCTTTTTCACTGTAAAACGATTATAATAAACTTATTCCAAGTCTTAGTACCTGGTGTTAATATTAAGCTATGTAATGCCCCAATCAAAGGAGGTAACTCCCATGAATGCCAAAAGTGTAGTTCAAACCGAGCCAAAACATAAGCAACTCGGACTAACGGATGCAGAAGTCATTGAGATGTACAGATATATGGTGACCGCACGCAAATTCGACGAGCGCAACCTGTTGCTGCAGCGGGCCGGGAAAATCAATTTCCACGTTTCTGGGATCGGTCAGGAGACCACGCAGGTTGCTGCGGCCTTTGCGCTGGATCGCGAGCGCGACTATTTCCTGCCTTACTACCGGGACTACGGCTTTGTGCTGGCCGTTGGCATGTCGCTGACAGAATTGATGCTTTCGACATTTGCCAAAGCGGGTGACCCGAACAGCGGCGGCCGTCAGATGCCGGGACATTTCGGCAGCAAACGGCTGCGTATCGTGACCGGTTCCAGTCCGGTAACCACTCAAGTTCCCCATGCCGTCGGCGTCGCCTTGGCGGCGAAAATGCAAAAGAAGGACATCGTTTCTTACGTCACGTTTGGCGAAGGCTCCAGCAATCAGGGCGATTTTCACGAAGGTTTAAACTTTGCTGGGGTTCAGAAGCTGCCGGTTATCTTCCTGTGCGAAAATAACCAATATGCCATTTCCGTACCGGTGAAGAAGCAGTTAGGCGGCCGCGTGGTGGATCGGGCTCAAGGCTATGGATTCCCGGGGGTTCGCGTAGATGGCAACGATGCGCTGGAGGTATACCGAGTTGTGAAGGAAGCGCGGGAACGCGCAGTTCGCGGCGAAGGGCCAACGCTGATCGAAGCGATGATGTACCGCCTGTCTCCGCACTCGACGTCGGACAATGATCTGGCGTACCGGACGAAGGAAGAAGTGGAAGAGAATTGGAAAAAAGACGGTATCCCCAAAATGAAGTCGTACCTGATCGAAACCGGCATATGGAGCGAGGAGCAGGACGAAGCGCTGTTGCGGGATATCCAACAACAGCTGAAGGAAGCGGTGGAAGCGGCTGACAACGCGCCGTTCCCGCGGCCGGAAGACACGCTGCTGCATGTATATGCCAGCGAAGGGGAGGAGCAATAATCATGCCGGTGATGGAGTATATCGACGCGATTCGTCTGGCCATGAAGGAAGAAATGGAGCGGGACGAAAGCGTGTTTGTTCTGGGGGAAGACGTCGGCGTCAAGGGCGGCGTGTTCACGACAACGAAAGGGCTGCAGGAGCAGTTCGGTGAAATGCGCGTCATCGATACGCCGCTTGCGGAATCGGCGATCGCCGGCGTTGCGATTGGCGCAGCTATGTACGGGATGAAGCCGATCGCAGAAATGCAGTATTCGGACTTTATGCTGCCTGCAACGAACCAGATTATCAACGAAGCGGCGAAAATCCGCTATCGTTCCAACAACGACTGGAACTGCCCGGTTGTAGTCCGCGCTCCAATCGGCGGCGGGATCTTTGGGGGACTTTACCATTCCCAATGTCCGGAATCGATATTCTTTGGAACACCGGGGCTGAAGATCGTTGCGCCTTATTCGGCTTATGACGCCAAGGGCTTGTTGAAAGCAGCGATTCGCGACCCTGATCCGGTGTTGTTCTTTGAGAACAAGAAATGCTACAAGCTGATCAAGGAAGACGTGCCGGAGGACGATTATATCGTCCCTATCGGCAAAGCGAAGGTGCTGCGGGAAGGCGGTGACATTACAGTCATCGGCTACAGCTTGCCGCTGCATTTTGCCATGCAGGCTGCGGAAGAGCTGGCGGCAGAGAAAGGGATCAGCTCCCACATTCTTGATTTGCGCACGCTGCAGCCTCTGGACCGCGAAGCCATTATTGAAGCGGCCCGCAAGACGGGCAAGGTTCTGATTATCCATGAGGATAATAAAACCGGCGGTATTGGTGCAGAAGTTTCGGCTATTATTTCTGAAGAGTGCCTGTTCGAGTTGGATGCTCCTATTGCAAGACTGTGCGGACCGGACGTTCCGGCGATGCCGATTAGCCCTCCGATGGAGAAGTTCTTTATGCTTAGCAAAGATAAAGTCAAAGAAGCGATGCTTCAATTGGCGCTTTATTGATTGGGAGTGAGGATACTAATGTCATCCAATAAAACATTGATAGACGTGCAATTACCCCAGCTCGCCGAATCGCTCGTCTCGGCTACGATCGGGAAATGGCTGAAGAAGCCGGGGGATCCAGTCGAGCAATACGAGCCGATTCTTGAGGTCATTACGGACAAAGTAAATGCGGAAATCCCTTCGACGGTCGAAGGTGTGATGGGCGAGCTGCTGGCGGAGGAAGGGCAAGAGGTTCAGGTTGGCGCGGTGATCTGCCGGATCGAGACGGCGAATGCGACTGATACGCCAGCAGGCGACCCAGCGGTAAACGAAGCTGCCCGTCCGGCTGCCGGTGCGGCAAGCGCGGGGGAACAGTCCGATCACTCGCAGCGCCACCGGTATTCTCCGGCCGTGCAGACGCTGGCCGCTCAACACGGAATTGATCTACGGCAAATTACGGGTACAGGGCTTGGCGGACGGATTACGCGGAAGGATGTGCTGGCTTACATCGAGCAAGGCGGTCGCGGGGGTGTTGCCACACCCGCAGCACCGGCAACGACGCCAGCAGCAGCACCGTCCGTGCCATCGCAGACAGCGCAAGCAGCGCCTTCGGCTGCGCCGGCGCCGCAACGCGTCATCCCGGCCGTAATCAACGATGCTCCGGGACCGGTACGCCATTCCGGCTTGCACTTGACGGAGAACCCGCCGATCCCAACCATCGAAGTGGAAGGGGGCGACCGTTCCGAGTATTTTATCGACGTAACCCCGATCCGCAACACGATCGCAACCCGGATGCGCCAAAGCGTATCGGAAATTCCGCATGGCTGGATGATGATCGAGGTCGACGTGACCAACCTGGTGCAGCTGCGCAACAAGATCAAGCAGGAATTTATGCAGAAGGAAGGCGTCAACCTGACGTACCTGGCTTTCCTGCTGAAGGCGGTTGTGGGAGCGATCAAGGATTATCCGATCATGAACTCGGTGTGGGCGGTGGACAAGATCATCGTCAAACGCGATATCAACATCTCCTTGGCGGTTGGAACCGAGGATTCGGTGCTGACGCCGGTCATCAAGAAGGCCGATCAGAAAAATATCGCCGGCCTGGCGCGGGAAATCGAGGAGCTGGCAACGAAGGTCCGCTCCGGCAAGCTGAAGCTGGATGATATGCAGGGCGGGACGTTTACGGTGAATAATACCGGTTCCTTTGGTTCGATTTTGACGCAGCCGATTATCAATTATCCGCAAGCCGCGATCCTGACGTTTGAATCGATCGTGAAGCGGCCGGTTGTGATCAACGATATGATCGCCGTCCGTTCGATGGCCAATCTCTGCTTGTCCTTGGACCACCGGATTTTGGACGGAGTGATTTGCGGCCGCTTTATGCAGCGGGTGAAGGAAAATATGGAAAGCTACAATTTGGACACGCAGGTGTATTGAACGTAACGAGAGAATCGAGGCGACAATGCGATGAACGAAGGCTTGACAGTACGCTATTATCCGATGATGGAATATGGGGAAGCCTGGGATTTGCAGAAACGGCTCATTAAAGAGATGGATGCGCAGCAGCAGGGAGAACACCTGCTGCTGTTGCAGCATCCGCCGACCTATACGATTGGCTCCCAGAACCATCCTGAGCATTTGCTTCTTAGCCCTGAGCAGCTGCAGGAGCGGGGCATTGCCGTGTTTGAAATCGATCGCGGGGGAGATATTACATATCATGGCCCCGGGCAGCTTGTTGGCTATCCGCTGCTTCGGTTAGAGGCCGGGCGTGGGCTGGATTTGCATGGTTACCTGCGTCAGCTGGAGCAGGTGATCATCGATTATTTGGCGGAGTTTGGCATCGAAGGCTCACGTAAACCGGAGTACACCGGGGTGTGGGTTGGCGACGTGAAAATTTGCGCGATTGGCGTAAAGTTCAACAAATGCAGGCATCATCGAGGTTTTATTACCAGTCACGGGTTTGCTTTTAATGTGAAGTCCGGCATTCAAGAGGAAGGCTTTCGCGGAATCATTCCTTGCGGGATTCAAGAATACGGGGTGACCTCGTTGGAAGACGTGACCGGCCGCTCATTTACGGTTGAGCAAGTCGCGAAGGAGATCGTACCGAAGTTTAACGTGGTATTTGGGCGTTTGGGGGCTTGGGTCGAGGCCTAATCCGCCCCCAAAGCGGGCTGATTATCGAATGAAGAAGGGCTCAAGGAAAGCGATCAGCGTTGAAGCCAGCATGGCAAACAACATCAAATATACGACGAATCTCATCCGATTTTTACGCATAGTGGTAACTCCTTTGACTTAAACGTATATTATTCTCACTCTTATTATCGTATCGAAGAAAGCGGGGAAAGTCCAATGATTAACGAGGAACGCCTCATCGGACAATTTCTGGAGCTGGTGCAGATTGACAGCGAAACGAAGCATGAGCGCCAAATTGCCGATGTGTTAAAACGGAAATTCAGCGAATTGGGACTGGACGTTGTGGAGGACGGTTCGCAGGCAGTGACGGGACATGGCGCCGGGAACCTGATCGCCACGTTAAAAGCCAGTGAAGGCGTGTCCGCTGAACCCTTCCTGTTCACCTGCCACATGGATACCGTCACCCCAGGCAAGGGGATTAAACCGGTTGTTGGGGAGGACGGATGGATTCGCAGCGACGGCACGACGATCCTCGGAGCGGACGACAAAGCGGGTGTGGCGGTGCTGCTGGAGCTGATTCAAGTCCTGCAGGAGAAGCAAATTCCGCACGGTCAAATCCAGTTTGTCATCTCGGCTGGCGAGGAATCGAGCCTGCGCGGAGCGCGGGCGCTGGAGGCGCAGTATGTCGATTCGAAGTTCGGGTTCGCGATTGACACCGGCGGTGAAGTGGGCACGATTTGTGTTGGCGCACCCACGCAGGCACGGGTTGAAATCGAGATCTACGGCAAAGCGGCCCATGCCGGGGTCAATCCGGAAGACGGCATCAGTGCCATTCAGGTAGCCGGCAAGGCGCTGGCTCGTATGAAGCTCGGGCGTATTGACTCGGAGACAACCGCCAACATCGGCAAGTTTGAAGGCGGCGGCGCGACGAACATCGTTCCGGATCACGTCATTTTATATGGCGAAGCGCGTAGCATGTCCCAGGAGAAGGTCGATAAGCAGCTGCAGGACATGAAAGAAGCGGTGGAATCCGCATGCCGCGACTTTGGAGCCAAGGGGGAATTCCGCAGTGAGGTGCTGTACCGAGCGTTCCGGATCCCGGAGGAGGCTCCCGTTCTGCGGATCGCTAAGCAAGCGGCGGCTGCGCTCGGACTTGCGGGAACGACGTTTACGACGGGCGGCGGCAGCGACGCGAACATCTTTAACAGCCTGGGGATTCCAACGGTGAATCTGGCGATCGGCTATGAGGACATCCATACAACCAATGAAAGAATCAAGAAGGACGATCTCGTCAAAACTGCGCAGTTTGCGCTGGAGATCGTTCGTCAATCGGTATCCTCTTCTTGATCCCTTAAGGATGTCAGAATGCCCGGTGCGCTATTTCGCACCGGGCTTTTTTTGCAGGATGACGGCTGTTCCCCGGATTGGTTCGCATTAATGCAGTCGAGTAGACGGTTTGGCCGGGAAGTGACGAACCTGCGCAGGACTCCATTCGGTATGCCAGCCTGAAGCTTGAATTAAGTTCAAAGCTTGGTGGAAGTCGTCTAAATATTTGCAAATTTTCTCCTGCTCCGATTTAGGCGGGTGATACAGTTGGATTCGTCGCTCCAGATTGGCGATCGCCTGCTGCAAGTAACAGGAGGCTGCGCCGAAACGAGCTGCCGCGAAATCGGGATTCCGCTCGGCAAGCGCTTCAAAGATGGGAGCGGCTTCTTCGTATTGTCTCTCATCGTAGCAAATTTCCGCCCAAATCAGGCTTAGCTCCAAAAAGGGGGGAGTGGGCTCGCGAAGCAACCGAGGTTCGATCTGCAGTAGCCGTTCTTTGGCTAGTGCGACATAACCTTCTTTATATAAAGATTGGATCAGCTCGCTAAGCAAATAATTGTCCATCTGCCCCGCCAGCTGTTCAGCAACGTCAATCTGACCTGTGGATACGGCGTTCTGGATCATTTCTACGAGTTTTCCCATATTTTTAGGCTGTCCGGTAGGACTGCGCATAATTCACCCCCTCCTTTTATTAACCGGATTTCCCTTAATTGAATAACTATTTTGATAGGAATGAATCAAATCGGTGATTTTTACGTCACGTCCTGATTCTTTTTTCCATTGGGACAGCAGAAGGCGAATCTGCCAAGCTTTGCCCTGAGCGCGTACACGGTCTTCCGTGAAATAGCTTTTCATAAGGGGGCTCCTTTCCGAACGGTTTGGTATAATAACACCATATGTCCGGTGCGGACAAGTTATGTATGGTTGGAACGGTTGATGACTCGATTAAGGGAGGAAAAAGAAATGGCTTCCAACGATAAATTAAAGGAAACCACGGTTTCGACAGAGCCGGTCTTTCAGGGGAGAGTGATCTCCCTGCAAATTGATACCGTCAAGCTGCCGGACGGAACGACGGCAACCCGTGAAATTGTGAAGCATCCGGGTGCGGTCGCCGTGCTGGCGGTGCATGAGGGACGATTGCTGCTGGTGGACCAATATCGCCAGGCGATGGGCCGGTGTGAATTGGAGATTCCTGCGGGCAAATTGGAACTAGGGGAAGATCCTGCGGAAGCGGCGGTCCGTGAGCTGCAGGAGGAGACCGGGTATCGCTGCGATAAATTGACGCATTTGCACTCATTCTATACTTCGCCGGGGTTCGCAGATGAGATTATCCATCTCTATTTGGCCGAGCAGTTGAGTCCAGGAGAAATGTCGCCGGATGTTGACGAATTCCTTGAGGTTCAGGAAGTGACGCTGGAGGAGGCACTTGGCCTGATTGCGGAAGGGCGGATTGCGGATGCCAAAACGATTATGGCGGTGTATATTTGGCAGCTTAAGGATGCTCGCGCACAGGCAGAGGCAAGACCATGAGTTCGAGCTCCACAACAACCTCGGCCGCGCTTACGACCGTTTTCGCCGATTTGCATATTCACATCGGACGAACCGGGCGGGGGGAGCCGGTGAAGATTAGCGGCAGCCGTGATCTGACCTTCGCTGGAATCGCCAGGGAGGCTTCACAACGCAAGGGCATCGGGCTTGTTGGCATCATTGACTGTCATGCCCCCGGGGTACAGGAGGATATCGACCGGTGCCTGGAGCAGGGGGAGATGCAGGAACTGAAGGATGGCGGCATCACCTATCAGGGGACGACGATTTTGCTGGGCTGCGAGCTGGAAATCCGTGAACCGGGGATGGGGCCGGCGCATTTGCTTGCTTTTTTCCCGCACCTGGAGACGATTCGTGGCTTTACGGATTGGCTGAAGCCAAGGATGAAGAATGTTGGGCTAAGCTCGCAGCGCGTGTACGCTCCGGCGGTCACGCTGCAGGAGGAGGTGTATGCCCGCGGTGGTATGATCATTCCCGCCCATATTTTCACGCCGCATCGCAGCATTTACGGAAGCTGTGCCCCCCGGATGTCGGATGTGTTGGATCTTTCTCTAATTAGCGCGGTGGAGCTGGGGCTCAGCGCCGATACGGAGATGGCTGGATTGATCAGCGAGCTCGATCCTTTTCCGATCTTAACCAATTCCGACGCTCACTCGCTGGGCAAAATCGGGCGGGAATACAATGAGCTGCGGCTGAAGGAAGCGAGCTATCTTGAATTCGCTAAGGCGCTGCGGCGCGAGGAGGGGCGCCTAGTGGCCGGGAATTACGGGCTGAACCCCCGCCTTGGCAAATACCACCGGACCTACTGCAGCAACTGCAACTATATCATCGATGAGGCAGAAGCCAACGTGGAGCGATGTCCTTATTGCGGCAGCCCGAAGCTGGTGCGGGGTGTGCTTGACCGCATCCGCTCAATCGCAGATCGATCTGAGCCCAGCGTACCGCTTCATCGTCCGCCGTATCATTACCAGGTTCCCCTGGAGTTTATCCCCGGCCTTGGGCCGGCGAAATTAGAGCTGCTGCTGGAGCGGTTCGGCACGGAGATGAACATCCTGCATCATGTGCCGGAGGCGGAGCTGGCTGAAGCGGTGGGAGCGGAACTGGCCCAACTTATTGGCATGGCCCGCAGCGGTAGGCTCGAACTTAGCGCCGGAGGCGGCGGAATCTATGGCAAAGTGAAAAAGTCTTAATCTGCAGGTGGTGGTCCGGCAAGCGGCAGGCATAAGCGAGCAGGCTTGTTCATAGGGATAGGATAAGACCCTATAGAACAAGCTAGGAGGCAAAATTCGATGCTGCACCCCATTCGTCATACATTAAAAGACCAAACGCCGCTATATGTTTTTGTTTCCGTGCTGTTTTTAATGGGCGTCGTATTCGGCGCGCTGATGGTCAACGCATTAACGTTGGAACAACAACAGGATATCTCCCGGTATTTGGGTGATTTCTTTCTATCGATCAATGAAGGCGGGTTCGAGTTTCAGCCGATGATGTTCTGGCAAGTCGCTGCCTTGCATTTAAAATGGCTTGGCTTGATCTGGCTATTGGGATTATCCGTGATCGGACTCCCAGGGATCTTAATTCTCGATTTTCTAAAAGGGGTATTGATCGGCTTTACAGTTGGCTATCTGGTTGGCCAATATACCTGGAAGGGGCTGCTATTCGCCCTCGTGTCCGTAGCGCCGCACAATCTGATCGTGATTCCGGCCCTGCTGATCGCCAGCGTCGCAGCGGTGAGCTTCTCGCTCAACATCATTCGCTCGCGTGTGTTAATGAGCCGTCCCGGCCAAGCCACCCGGCCTTTCCTGTCGTATACAGGGCTGACGCTGGCCATGGCTGCGGTGCTACTCGCCATCTCTTCCTTCGAAACGTGGGTGACTCCGGTGATGATGAGCTGGGTTACGCCATTGATTGCTTGAATTCATGCTTGTGTAGGAAAATAAATCCCCCGCACCTGGCTGCTGGCCTAGTCGGGGGATATTCGTTTTTCCTAGCACGTTCTACTAAATTGTGACATCCTGGTGATGTGCCATCCTCAAGATTTTGCAATCTACCAAAATGTTTGACTTTGTTGAATATCTCCCCCTATAATGAAAGAAGTGGTCATGAACTTATTGGATGTGCGGCAAGGCTGGGGAGGGATAACATGGAAGCAAAGATCGAAAAAATCAAACAGCAGTTACAATCCCACGGTTACAAATTGACGCCCCAGCGGGAAGCCACGGTACGCGTTTTGCTCGAAAATGAAGACGATCATCTTAGTGCGGAAGATGTTTTCATGCTCGTCAAAGACAAGGCGCCGGAGATCGGCCTGGCCACGGTCTATCGAACATTGGAATTGCTCAGCGAGCTTCACGTTGTGGAGAAGATCAACTTCGGCGACGGTGTAGCCCGGTACGACTTGCGTACCGATACGACCAAACATCATCACCACCATTTGATCTGTGTTCAGTGTGGGGCAATGGATGAAATCCGCGAGGATTGGCTTGGACCGCTCGAGGAACGCTTGGAGAAGGAATTCAATTTTACGGTGCTGGATCACCGGTTGGATTTTCAAGGCATTTGTTACCGATGCAAGGACAAGAATAACGATTCGCCTGGAACAGACAATAAGAAATAACTTCGTTAAGCCGAGCTCTTTACGGCCCTGCCGTAGGGAGCTTTTTACGTTGCCTCGCACGAGGGGAAACGCGGCATAAGCCGCATAACCTATGAAGTCATTTCCGCATACTCCCTAGTCTCTCTCTATATACTTAATACATAGGGCGTCCTAGCAGATAATCGGGCGCCTCCACAAATGATAGAGAGGGTGGGGCTCATGGTCATCTCGCTTCGAAAATGGCTCAGAACAGGGAAATATTTGATCCTGTTTGTCGCACTTGCGTATACTTTTTATAAGGCGCTAGGACTGCTGGACGATTACCTATTTCGTGAGGACAAGTACCGCGTTCCCGAAGGCTCTGCGGTGAAAGTATTTTATGAAGGCGTACCCGGAAATAACATGATGGAGACCATGACGGAGAGGCTGAAATTATTTTTCTGGTATGGAGAGTAGTTCATTGTCAGGGGGAGCAGGGAAATTTCGCAGGGATGTGGAAATAGTAATCAAGGCGGATGGCTGAAGATATTGCATTTGATAACCAAGAAAGGAGGCGCAGCGCATGGAACGGGATGCGGCCTCTTTTATTTCGTTTTTGGCCGGGCAACGGGGATTAAGTGAAGCAACGCGGGAGTCCTATGCGCGGGATCTCAAGCAGTACATAAGCTATTTGCAATCGAAGCAGATCAGCGATTATCGCCAAGTGACCCGTGCGGGCATCTTGCTCTATTTCGCTTACTTGAAAGATCTCGGCAAGGCGCCGGCAACGATTCAACGCGTGTCTGTCACCCTTCGCGCTTTCTTTCGGTATTTACTGCAGGAACGGCGGATTGAGCAGGATCCCTTCATCATGCTGGAAATGCCCAAAGTCGAAAAAAAACCGCCGCAAACCCTCACCGTGGAGGAAACTGAACGGCTGCTGGAAGCCCCAAAGCCCGACACGCCGTTAGGCTTAAGGGACAAGGCCATGCTTGAGCTGCTCTATGCAACCGGCATCCGCGTATCCGAGCTGATCTCGCTGAACAAGGACGACGTGAACCTGGAGCTTCATTTTCTCCGCTGCACCGGGGAGCGGGGGAAGGAACGCATTCTTCCGTTTGGAGGAGTCACGGCGGAATGGCTTGATTTGTATTTAAGGGAAGGACGCAGCCATTTGATTCTGGATGAGAGGGAGAACCCGGCTCTTTTCCCGAACCGTCGGGGCGGGCGGATTAGCCGCCAAGGCTTCTGGAAGCTGATGAAGAAGTATGGCCAGGAAGCAGGGATTACGTCCGATATTACGCCGCATACGCTGCGCCATTCCTTCGCCGTTCATCTGCTGGAGCGGGGGGCGGACGTGAGATCGGTACAGGAGCTGCTGGGGCATTCTGATGCTTCCACGATTCAAATGTATGTAAGCCGTTCAAGGTCCAATCTGAAGACGGTCTACGACGCTTTTCATCCGCGGACGATGCGGGAGTCTATGGCGCCGGAAGCCGCACAAGAAGGGGACCCGAAGGATCGTCAGAATGGTTTTCCTTCTGGGAAGGGATAACTATAGCTGCATAGATCAAAGGAGTGATAGAAGATGGAAAATGGAAATCGTTTTAGAAAAATGACCGTCATCGTCCTCGACAGCGTGGGGATCGGCGAACTGCCAGACGCCAAAAAATTCGGTGACGAAGGTGCGCATACGCTGGGGCATATTTTGCAAACCGTACCGGGTACTAAGCTGCCTAACCTGCAAAAATTAGGACTGGGGAATATCGCGGAGCTGCCGAATCTGGATCCAGTGGACGAGCCGTTGGCTTACTTCGGTAAAATGGCTGAGATCTCTGCGGGCAAGGATACGATGACCGGCCACTGGGAGCTGATGGGTCTGAAGATCGAGACTCCGTTCCAAACATATCCCAAAGGCTTCCCGCGTGATTTGATCGCTCGCTTCGAGCAAGAAACGGGGCGTAAAATCATCGGCAACAAGCCGGCTTCCGGTACGGAAATTTTGGTGGAGCTCGGGGAAGAGCATATGAAAACCGGAAGCTGGATCGTGTACACCTCGGCGGACAGCGTATTTCAAATTGCGGCCCATGAAGAGATTATCCCGCTGCCGGAGCTGTACCGGGCTTGCGAAATCGCTCGTCGGCTGACGCTTGAGCCGGAGCATTCCGTTGGGCGCGTAATCGCCCGTCCGTTTATCGGTCAACCGGGCAACTTCCAGCGCACGCCAAACCGCCACGATTATGCGGTAAAACCGCCGGAACCAACAGTACTAAACGCGTTGAAAAATGCCGGCAAGGAAGTGGTAGCCATCGGGAAGATTGGCGATATTTTCTCCGGGGAAGGGATTACCGCTTCGTATCCAACGAAGAGCAACCAGCATGGGATCGAAGAAACGCTGCAGCGGATCGGCCAGGATTTCACCGGCATGCTGTTCACGAACCTGGTGGATTTCGACTCCTTGTACGGCCATCGTCGCGACCCGCAGGGCTACGCCCGTGCGTTGGAGGAGTTTGATGCGGCGGTACCGGATTTGTTGAAAAATGTGGGTGAGAACGACTTGCTGATCATTACGGCCGACCACGGCAACGATCCGATTCATGCCGGAACGGACCATACCCGCGAATACGTGCCGTTGCTTGTTTACGGGCCAAGCCTGAAAAAGCCGGGCAGCCTGGGCATCCGGGCAACGTATGCCGATTTGGCCGCGACGATCGCCGACAATTTCGGGGTGCATGCAACCGAGCACGGAAAGAGCTTCTTACACGAACTCGTTTAAGAGTAGAAGTTCAACTGTCATCTATAGCTTGTGAACCAGGAGGATTTTGATATGACGACGACATTAAACATTGGCATGATCCGGGAGGCAGCGGATTATATCCGTTCCCGGTCGACGCTTACGCCAAAGGTAGGATTAATTCTGGGCTCTGGATTGGGCGTATTGGCTGATCATATTGAGGAGCCGGTCAGCATCAGCTACCGCGATATCCCGTTCTTTCCGCAGTCGACGGTAGAAGGCCACGCGGGTGAACTGTTGATCGGGACGGTGCAAGGCACGCCGGTCGTGCTGATGAAAGGCCGCTTCCACATGTACGAAGGATACGGGCCGGAAATGACTGCTTTCCCGGTACGGGTCATGAAGGAGCTGGGTGTTACAACGCTGCTGGTCACGAACGCGGCTGGTGGGGTGAACACGTCCTATGAGCCAGGGGATCTCATGCTGATCTCCGACCATCTGAATCTCACAGGCCGTAATCCGTTGGTAGGTCCAAACGACGAGGAGCTGGGACCGCGCTTCCCGGACATGTCCCAAGCGTACAGCCGCCGTCTGCGTGAGATCGCACGGAAGGTCGCTGCAAACAAAGGAGTGCCTCTGCAAGAGGGCGTCTATGCCGGCTTGCTGGGCCCAACCTATGAGACGCCTGCGGAAATCCGCATGCTGCGGACGCTTGGTGCTGACGCGGTAGGGATGTCCACCGTTTCGGAAACGATCGTCGCCCGCCATGCCGGCATCGAGGTGCTGGGGATTTCCTGCATCAGCAATATGGCGGCAGGTATTTTGGACCAGCCGTTGTCCCACCAGGAGGTTATGGAGACGACCGAGCGCGTGCGCGAGAAGTTTCTAAGCCTTGTATTGTCCATTATCCCGGAAATTGGCGAAGCTTAAGAAGAACGGAGGCAGGGAGCGATGAGAGCGGTAGATCTGATCCGTAAAAAAAGGGACGGCCAGGAGCTGACGAGCGAGGAAATTGGCTTTTTGGTCAAAGGGTACAGCGAGGGGCAGATCCCCGACTACCAAATGTCCGCATGGGCGATGGCCGTTTATTATCAAGGGATGAGCGCCCGGGAGACGGCCGACCTGACGATGGCGATGGCCGGTTCCGGGGATACGATTGACCTCGGCTCCATCCGTGGCATTAAGGTCGACAAGCATTCGACTGGCGGGGTTGGCGATAAAACAACCGTCGTATTGGGCCCGCTCGTGGCGGCTGCCGGCGTGCCGGTCGCGAAGATGTCCGGCCGGGGGCTGGGGCATACCGGCGGGACGATCGACAAGCTGGAAGCGATCTCGGGATTCTCTGTAGAGCTTACGAAGGAGCAATTTTTCCGCCAGGTGAACGAAATTGGCCTCGCGGTCGTCGGCCAAAGCGGCAATATGACACCAGCCGACAAGAAGCTGTATGCGCTGCGGGATGTCACCGCGACGGTGGATTCCATCCCGCTGATCGCCAGCAGCGTCATGAGCAAGAAGATCGCCGCCGGCGCAGATGCCATTGTGCTGGACGTCAAGACCGGCAGCGGCGCGTTCATGAAGACGCTGGAGGACTCGATCCGTCTGGCCAAGGCCATGGTTGATATCGGCACGCAGGTTGGCCGCCGCACGGTTGCCGTGATCAGCGACATGGACCAACCGCTCGGTCACGCGATCGGCAATGCGCTGGAGATCAAGGAAGCCGTCGCAACGCTGCGGGGGGAAGGCCCGGCCGATCTCGAGGAGGTCTGCCTGATCCTGGCGTCGCACATGCTGATTCTCGGCGGCAAGGCGTCGAGCGAGGAAGAGGCTAAAGCCATGCTGGTCGAACAGATCAACAGCGGGCAAGCGCTGGAGAAGCTGAAGCAAATGGTTGCGGCGCAAGGCGGAAACACGGAGCAGATCGACCATCCAGAGCTGCTGCCGGAAGCGGAGCTGAAGGTGGACGTGAAGGCGACCGCGGGCGGATTTGTTGAATCGATTCAGGCTGAGGAGATCGGCCTCGCCGCCATGATGCTTGGGGCGGGCCGGGAAACGAAGGAATCCGTCATCGACTTGGCTGCCGGCGTAGAGCTGCGCAAGAAAATCGGCGATCCGGTTGAGGCGGGCGAAACGCTGGCGGTGCTGCATCTGAACCGCAGCCATGAAGCAGGCCTCGCGGAGGCGGAGCGGCGCATTCTAAACGCTTACGGCATTTCCAGCACGAAGGTGCCGCGCCGGCCGCTGGTTTTTGCGCTGGTGACGCCGGACGGGATCAAGCGGTTCTGAGCGGTTCGGAATTTGCACCGGACAGCCGAAAGTTGCATGACGAAATAGCGGTATAAAATGGCCTTATTTTCGCTGAACGAAGGATTTATGGAGAAATAGAGGAATGGAATGGCCTTATTTTGGGCTGCAGACGATCAAACGGGGATATTTCCGCTTCCATCCGAAGAATAAGGGTAAAAAGTTCCTCTATTTGCGAATCAACGCCTCATATCAACAAAATAAGGCCTAAAACTTCCCTTATTCAAAGGGTTGTGGCATGTAACGCCAAGAAATCAAACGCCGAAAGGCGTTTTTTCTTTTGGTGCCAGGAATATTATTCCTCTTTCATGCCGATACTAGGTTAGCAGAATCCAGACTTATGTCTAGAAGGAGGATAAACCTTGAAAAGACGGATGTTGACCTGGTTTGCCGCGTTCGTATTGGCCGTATCGGTGTGGCCGACCTACACCAGTGCTAATCATGGCGGTCCGCATGACGGGGATGATGAAATCGCATTGGCGGAAAATGCGTTGTCCGCCGTCTTAATCGATGCCGATACCGGCACAGTAATTTACGAGAAGAAGAGTCATGAGAAGCTGCCACCTGCCAGCATCACCAAAATCATGACGATGTTGCTGACCATGGAGGCGATCGATAACGGCACGCTGAAGCTGACCGATAAGGTGACGACAAGCGAATATGCGGCATCGATGGGCGGCTCGCAGATCTTTCTGGAGCCGGGCGAAACGATGACTGTGGATGAGCTGTTGAAGGGCGTGGCTATGGCGTCTGGGAACGATGCGTCCGTGGCGCTTGCCGAGAAGATCGCCGGCTCGGAAAAAGCCTTCGTCAAAATGATGAACGAGCGAGCGCAGCAGCTGGGACTCAAGGATACGCATTTTGCGAACTGCAACGGCTTGCCGGTGGCGGACCATTATAGCTCAGCTTACGATATCGCCATTATGAGCCGGGAGCTGCTGAAGCATGAGGAGATTACGAAGTATACCGGGGCGTATCAGGATTATTTGCGCCAAGGCACCGAGAAGCCGTTCTGGCTCGTGAATACGAACAAACTCGTGCGCTTCTACAGCGGGGCAGACGGCCTGAAAACCGGCTATACCTCGGAAGCGAAGTTCTGCCTGGCCGCTACCGCAAAACGTGACGGACTTCGCCTGATCGCTGTAGTGCTGGGCGAGCCGAATACTAAAACGCGGAACAGCGAAGTCTCGGCGATGTTCGATTACGCCTTCTCGCAATACGCGTTGCTGCCGATTTATCAAGCCGGGGAAACGATTGGCAAGGTGAAGGTGCAGAAGGGGATGAGCGCCCAGTTGGAGCTGACCGCCGCCAAACCGCTGAATGTACTGGTCAAAAAGGGTGTGAAGCAAGACAGCATCACGCATAAGTTGATCGCACCAGAAAAGCTTGCAGCACCGATTAAAGCCGGTCAAACGATCGGCAAGCTGGTCGTCTATCAGGATGGCCGCACGTTGACAGAGTTCGAGCTGACCGCCCCTGCGGACATTGATAAAGCGGGCTGGTGGACATTGTTCAAGCGAACCGCGGCACACTTGTTTTTTGTAGATTCATAGGGCTTTTCTTCTAGTTTTGTCAGGCGGCAGGAATCCGGCCTGAGGTCGTAGAATTGTTGTGTTCATGTCTAGGGAGGAGAGTGAACAGGCGTGAATTTGCATGTGGAAATGGTAAGACACCGCGAGACATTAATTGTACGCTTGAGCGGGGAATTGGATCATCATACGGCGGACAACGTCCGCATGCGGATGGATGAAGAAATCGCCCGCGGGAACTGCCGCAATCTGGTGTTAAGCCTCAAAGAGCTGCAGTTTATGGATAGCTCCGGCATCGGCGTCATCCTCGGAAGATATAAGCTGATCAAGCAAAAGGGCGGGAAGATGGTCGTATGTGACGTCAACCCGCCGGTATATCGACTGCTGGAAATGTCGGGATTGTTTAAAATTATGTCCATCTTCGAAAACGAGGATCTGGCGCTGACGGAACTGGAGGTGGCCCTGTGAGTACCAACGCGAATCAAGCCGGGAATTTCATGAAACTTCAATTTGCCGCGAAGTCCGAAAATGAATCGTTTGCCCGGGTGACCGTCGCTGCCTTCGTTTCTCAGCTGGATCCTACGATGGATGAAATCACCGACTTGAAGACGGTGGTTTCGGAAGCGGTCACCAATTCCATCATCCACGGATATGACGGGAACCCGGAAGGGATTGTCACCATCTCTGCTTCCATTGAGGGCGATACGGTGACCTTGATCATCGAGGATCAAGGCCGAGGTATTGAGGATGTGGAATTGGCGAAGCAGCCGCTTTATACGTCGAAGCCGGAACTGGAGCGCTCGGGGATGGGCTTTACGATTATGGAAAATTTTATGGATGAATTCGATGTGACCAGCGAGATTGGCGGGGGCACGCGCATTCGGATGAAGAAGAGGATTGTATCCAAGAAAGCTTTATACAATTAGGGGTTGGAGCTATGGATGCCGAAGTGAAGCAAATCTCGAGAGAGTTTTTGGACGACACGGAAGTGAAACGGTTGATCGCCCTGAGTCAATCCGGGGACAACGCTGCTAGAGACCGGCTGGTGAACTGCAACATTCGACTTGTCTGGTCCGTCGTGCAGCGGTTTATGAATCGGGGATACGAACCCGAGGATTTGTTTCAAATCGGCTGTATCGGCCTGCTGAAGTCGGTGGACAAGTTTGATCTCAGCTATGATGTGAAGTTTTCTACGTATGCGGTGCCGATGATCATCGGGGAAATTCAGCGGTTCCTGCGCGATGACGGGACGCTGAAGGTCAGCCGTTCATTGAAGGAGATGGCGAACAAGGTTCGCAAGAAGAAGGATGAACTGTCCAAACAGCTGGGCCGGCTTCCAACCGTCAAGGAAGTTGCCGATGAGCTGGGTGTTACACCCGAGGATGTCGTGTTTGCCCAAGAGGCGAACAAACCGCCGGCATCCATTCACGAAACCGTATTTGAAAATGATGGCGATCCGATCACACTGATGGATCAAATTGCTGACGAGACCCAGGAGCGCTGGTTCGACAAGCTGGCACTACATGAAGCGATCGACGGCTTAACCGACCGGGAACGTCTTATCGTGTACCTTAGGTACTATCGCGACCAGACCCAATCAGAGGTGGCGACCCGGCTTGGGATATCCCAGGTTCAGGTGTCCAGGCTCGAGAAAAAAATATTACAAAGCATTCGCGATCAGATCGCGCAATGAAAGGGCAAGCCCTTCGGACAGCGTCAGCCTTCAACGGCGCGCTGAACCGAGGGGCTTGTGTATTGATACAGACCGCGCTTAAACATAATGCTGGAGCACTACTCCACCGTAAATGAACGCCGCTACGATGACAATGGCTGGATGGATTTTACGGCGCTCCATTGCCCAGAACGCGATGGCTGCGATCACCAGCGTCTGCCAGATGCCGATCGTGCCCATGGGCTCCTTGGCCATCTGCCACGTGAGGGTGATCATCATAACCGCAATCACCGGCTGCACGAGCAAGGTCATCCCTTTGACGATGCTGGATTGGCGGTATTTGGCAAGCAGGCGCAGCAGCAGGATAAGGCCGGCCGCCGAGGGCAGCACGGTGCCCAGCAGCGCAAGTCCAAGGCCGATCCAACCGCCGACCTCAAAGCCTACGTAGGCGGCGATTTTGGTGGCGATGGGGCCTGGTAAGGCGTTGCCGAGGGCAAGCATATTGGAAAATTCCGCATCCGACAGCCAATGATAGTGGGGCACGATCTCCTGGTACATTAACGGAATGGAGGAGGGGCCTCCGCCATAGCCCAGCAAATTGGCGATCAGGAAGCCAAGCAGCAAGTTCAGCCAATCGATCATGGGCCATCTCCTTCCCCGTCCGGTCGCTTACGCTTGCTGCGGAAGCGCGCCATCGCTCGGTAATGTACGGCACCGTAGCCAAGGAACAACACAATCACGAGCGCTGGATGAACTTGCAAGACCACCAGCAGCAATAGGGCCAGGAGCATGAACAGGATACCGGAGATGACGCCGAGCCCTTTGATTCCTTTTTTCGCAAATTCATAAGCCATGACTCCGAGCATAACGGCGATCACAGGCGAGACAGCCGCGATCATCCCTTTCACGACGCGAGACCCAGCTAGAAGATTCACAGCTGAGAGCAGCAGGAGCATCGCCAGGACACTGGGGAAGATGTGCATGATCACAGCATAGAACGCTCCCAGAACCCCTCTACGCTTATAGCCCAGGTAGGCGGCCATCTTCGTTGCGATGGGGCCGGGCAAGGCGTTGGCGATGGCGAGAATTTCGCCAAACTCTTCATCGCCAAGCCACTGATAACGCTTGACGGCATCGTGCCGGATCAAGGGGATGACGGAAGGTCCGCCACCGTAACCTAACACGCCGGTTCTAACCATGGATACGCCCAGGTCCAAATAATCTTTAAGATGAGGTTTCAAGCGGTTCCCTCCTTTGTTCTTAAGTTACCCGACTTCGCCCAATCCTAGAATAACCAGTCAACCCTATTATAGGGGGAAGGAGAGGGAAGCGGCGAAAAAATGTGCATCGTGAGGCAGGTGCATCAATGCATCAATACGGTTCTGCGGTGATTGCATCCATGTACGATGGTTGTCGCATCCTATATAATAAAGAGCGTTGATATCAATACCAAAATTGGAAGCAAGGGAGATACCAGAACATGAGTGTACATATCGCAGCGAAACCGGGAGAAATCGCCGAAACGATCCTGCTGCCTGGAGATCCGCTCCGGGCTAAATTTATCGCCGAGACGTATTTGAGCGACGTCATCTGTTATAACGAAGTGCGCGGCATGCTTGGCTTTACCGGAACGTATCAAGGAAAACGAATTTCCGTTCAAGGGACCGGCATGGGCATCCCATCGATCTCAATCTATGTGAATGAGCTGTTGAAGGAATACGGTGTCAAAAATCTGATCCGCGTGGGAACATGCGGCGGCATGCAGCCGCATGTACATGTGCGTGACGTGATTTTGGCTCAAGCTTCTTGTACCGATTCCAGCATGAACCGCCATGTCTTTAGCGGTTACGACTTTGCGCCGATTGCGAACTTCGAGCTGCTGAAGGCAGCATATGAGCGCGGTGTGGAGAAAGGGTTGAAGCTGCATGTCGGTAACATTTTCAGCTCGGATATGTTCTATCGCGACGATACAAGCGTAACTCAGCTGCTGATGAAATACGGCGTGTTAGGCGTTGAAATGGAAACCACGGCCCTCTACACCTTGGCTGCCAAATACGGCGTGAAGGCGTTGACGATTCTAACCGTCAGCGACCATCTGCTGACGGGAGAGGAGACGACGGCGGAGGAACGGCAAACGACGTTTAAGCAAATGATGGAAGTGGCTCTGGATACGGCAGCATCGCTGTAATCCCAGAACCATCGAATTAAGCATGGGAACGGATGCGTGAGCATACGTCCCATGCTTTTTTTGCGTGCAAAGAGTAAGAGTAAAGCCTCTCCTCCCTTGGCATACTATGGGCAATACGCTAGTGGAAGGGTGGTCAGCATGGAGAAAGAGTCTGCGTCCATCGTCTATTTGCGTCTGCGCAAGCAAGTCGGGCTTCCCGCTGGGGCGCCGATTCGGCTGCGGGACGTAGCCCGTGTGCTGGCAGAGCCGGAGCTGGAGGGCAAGCTGCTGGAGCTGGAGTTGGACCGGCCGGAGCAACGGGATGGGAATCTGATCGTGATTGATACGCTGCGGGTCATTTCGGCGATTCAATCGAAGTTTCCCGGGCTGCGGATTGAGTTGCTTGGCGAGCCCCATGTACTCGTGGAAATGATCAAAGCCGAGAAGAAACCATCTTTGCTGCTGTTTGCCTTAGTTTGGCTGCTGCTCTTCTTCGGAGCGGCCTTGACCATCATGAACTTTCACGCCGACGTCAGCATGCCCGAGGTTCAGGTCCGAATCGTGGAGATGATCACGGGGGAGAAGGACGAGCATCCTTACCTGTTTCAAGGGGCCTATTCCGTAGGCATCGGTTTTGGGATGATCGTCTTCTTTAATCATTTATTTAAGAAAAAATGGAACGAGGAACCCACCCCGCTTGAAGTCGAAATGTTCCTCTACCAGGAGAACTTGAACCAATACGTCGTTGCCGAAGAGTTAAAGAAAATGCACCGTGCCGACTCGTCGGCGAAGCGAAACTGATGTCACCACTAGCTGCGGGGTTGGCGATCTTCCTAGGCCTGGCCGGCGGTGTGGCCATTGGCAGCGGCGTGATCGCTTTATTTATCGTGCTGGACATGATTCCGCGCCTAGCCCAGGTGACAAATTCCTATGACAAGGTGCATTGGTACGAAGGGGCGATGATCGCCGGAGCGGTGATTGGTACGGTAGCGGACTTCTGGGACTGGAAGGTGGCTGGGCCATGGCTGATTACCGGCATCGTTGGTTTGTTTAACGGCGTTTTTGTCGGGATGTTGGCGGCGGCTTTGACCGAGGTGCTGAACGTGCTTCCCATACTTGCCAAGAGACTGCATATGCAGCGATACCTGTTTGGCTTCTTGCTCGCGATGGTGTTTGGCAAAATGGCAGGCTCCCTGTTTGAGTGGTTTATTTACAGACCGTGATTTGAAGAAACGGAGGTAGATCTGGATGGAGCAAGATACGCAGGATATGATGCAGGACGGAATGGATCAGCCGCAGGCGATCCCGGATTTCGTACCTGAGGAAGAAGAAAATTTTCTGCAGGAGAATTATCCGGAAGAGGAAGCGATTCGACGAAAACGCGAATCGGAGCGGTCCGACAACGTTGAGGAGTCGGTGATCTATTGGCAGCAAAGCGATGCGATCAGCCGCAGTCTGACGACAACCAAGCATACGCTGAAGGAAGTCATCGGGGCGGGGGAGAGCTTTGACGTTGTATTCCGTGAAATGACTTATGGCGGCAAACGCACCTGCTTGGTCTTCATTAATGGATTTGCAAGCACCGAAGCCATGCAGGAGATCATTAAGCGGTTGACGTATTTGACGCCGGAGAATTTAACAACCGGAGCGCTCCGCTCCTTCTTCGAACTCTATATACCTCATGTTCAGGTAGAAAAAACAGAGAAGCTCAGCGATGCCATCAATAAAACGTTAGCCGGCATGAGCGTGCTGTTTATTGAAGGCGAGCAAACCGCGCTGATTATGGATACCCGGCAGTACCCAACTCGTAGTCCGGAGGAACCTTCGCTGGAGCGCGTCGTCCGCGGCTCGCGGGACGGATTCACGGAGACCTTGGTGACCAACATTACCTTGGTTCGCCGTCGGCTACGTGACCCGGGACTGAAGTTGGAAATGGTCAGCGTCGGCCGCCGGACCCGCACCGACGTCTGCATCGCCTACATCGATGATATCGTAGATAAGACGCAAGTCGATTCAATCCGAGAAAAAATTAAAGCCGTGAACATCGACGGGATACCTCTGGCGGACAAGCAGTTGGAGGAAGCGATCATTCACCGAGGATGGAATCCGTATCCGTTGGTACGCTACTCGGAACGTCCGGACGTCGTTGCTTCGCATTTGCTCGAAGGACGGGTTGTCGTGTTTGTGGATACATCGCCCAGCGTGATGATATTGCCGACGACCTTTTTTGATCTATGCCAGCATGCGGAGGAGAACCGGCAGACCCCATTCATGGGGACTTACCTGCGTTGGATCCGCTTCTTTGGGATTTTCGCCTCGCTCTTCCTGCTGCCAATTTGGCTGCTGATCGTCGTTCATCCGGAGTTCAAGCCGGCGGGGCTTGCCTTTATCGGGCCTCAGGAGCAGGGCAAAATCCCTCTCATCGCCCAATTCCTGTTAGTCGAGTTCGGCGTCGATCTGATGCGGATGGCGGCTGTGCACACGCCGACGCCGCTGGCATCAGCGATGGGCTTGATCGCTGCGATCCTGATCGGTGATATCGCCGTCCAGACGGGGCTGTTCGTCAACGAGGTTGTCCTTTATATGGCGGTAGCGGCCGTCGGGATGTTTGCAACGCCGAGCTATGAGTTGGGACTGGCCAATCGCGTCGTGCGGCTCGCTTTGCTTGTGGCCGTGGCGATTTTCGGCGCCGGCGGGCTGATTGTCGGGATCACCACATTTATCGTTTTGCTGACCCTGCGCCGCTCGAATAATTCGTCTTACATGTGGCCGTTCATACCTTTTAATGCAAAGGCGATGGCCGGGGTATTATTCCGCGTTCCGGTCATGACATCCAAGCAGAGACCGTCCTCCAACAAACCGCGCGACAACACGCGAATGCCGGGCAAAAAGTGAGGCTTAGGCTTGTTTAACAAATAACACAAATGATATTCCGAAAAATCCATTTTTCAGTTTCCCGGTTGTTTGCTATACTGGTGTAAAATTGTGAAAGTGGAGGACTGCATAGATGTATTTACACGGTACCAGCAAAATTAATGCAAAAGGCCATCTCGAAATCGGCGGCTGCGATACGGTCGAGCTGAAGCAAACCTACGGAACGCCGCTGTATATCGTAGATGAAGCCCTTGTGCGGCAAAGATGCCGTGAATATATGGATGCTTTCCGGGCATCGGGACTGTCTTTCCAGGTCGCCTATGCCAGCAAAGCATTCTGCGTCATGGCGATGTGCCGGCTGGCCGAGGAGGAGGGCTTGTCCCTGGATGTTGTCTCCGAAGGTGAATTGTATACGGCCCTTCAAGCGGGATTTCCTGCGCAGCGAATCCATTTTCATGGCAACAACAAGACGCCAGATGAATTGGAAATGGCGATTTCCGCCGGGATTGGCTGTTTCGTAGCTGACAACTTTACGGAGCTGCACATGCTGCAGGCGCTTGCCGCCGAGAAAGGCGTTACTGTCAATGTCCTGCTGCGCGTAACACCAGGGGTGGAAGCCCATACGCATGAATATATTTCAACCGGTCAGACGGACTCGAAGTTCGGGTTTGATATCGGCAACGGTTCGGCGTTGGAAGCCGTTGATTTGGCCAACCGCAGCCTGAATCTGCATTTGCTTGGCGTGCATTCGCATATCGGCTCGCAAATTTTTGAAGTGGAAGGGTTCCAGTTGGCGGTTGAGCGCGTCGCGGCTTTTGCTATGCAGGTGAAGGATCAGCTTGGTGTGATCTTCAAGGTGGTTAACCTGGGCGGCGGCTTTGGCATTCGTTATACGGAAGGCGACACACCGCTGAAGGTGTCCGATTATGTTGGAGCGATTACGGATGCAGTGAAACGGGAGTTCGCTGATTATCCGCAGCTTCCGGAAATCTGGGTTGAACCGGGCCGGAGCATCGTAGGTGATGCTGGCACGACGCTGTATACGGTAGGTACAAGCAAGGATATCCCTGGCGTACGTAAATACGTGGCCGTTGATGGCGGAATGACGGACAACCCACGTCCGGCGCTGTACGGGTCGAAATATGAGGCGATGCTGGCTAACCGCGCCAACGATGCCAATGAAGAGACCGTGTCGATTGCCGGTAAATGCTGCGAAAGCGGCGATATGTTGATTTGGGACGTAGAGCTGCCGAAGGTGAACAGCGGCGATCTGCTCGCCGTATCCTGCACCGGTGCGTACAACTACGCGATGGCCAGCAACTACAACCGGATCCGTCGTCCGGCGGTCGTGTTCGTGCAAGACGGCCGCAGCGATCTTGTCGTGAAGCGCGAGTCGTTGCAGGATCTGGTCGCATGTGACGTGATTCCAGAACGGATCGCGAAGCAGCCATCGCTGAAATAGGCAGGAGCGATTGAAGCAACAAGGCCTGAGAGGGAGCGTGTATTCGTTCCCTGTTTGGCCTTGTTTTGCTTGTACGCGGATTTTCTAGTAAACTGTAAGAGGTTTGTCCCAGACGTTCATATAGAAGGGTGTGTACATTGATATGAAAAAAGGTAAAATCGTTTTGGAAAAAGGCGGAGAAGTCGAAATTCAGTTCCTGCCTGAGGAAGCTCCTGGAACGGTCGCGAACTTTGAGAAGCTGGCCAACTCCGGATTTTATAACGGACTTACGTTTCATCGCGTGATTCCAGGGTTCGTCGCGCAAGGAGGTTGCCCGATCGGCAACGGTACAGGCGGCCCAGGTTACACCATCAAATGCGAAACAGATACCAACGTGACCAAGCATGAGCGCGGGGTATTGTCGATGGCCCATGCCGGCAAGGATACCGGCGGCAGCCAGTTCTTTATCGTCTATGAGCCGCAGCCGCATTTGAACGGAGTGCATACCGTTTTCGGTAAAGTGATTTCGGGTATGGAATACGTGGACCAAATTCGTCCTGGGGATAAAATGAAGGAAGTTACCGTTTGGGACGAAGCTTAATCAGCCAGTAAGTAAGAGGGCCCCGCAAATCCAAGTTGGTCTTGGCGCGGAGCCCCTTTTCATTGAATTAAGATTTTCTTTGGTGAGCGGCTTCGTCTTTGATCTCTTCGCGTAAGCCTTCGATAGCGTGCAGTCGTTTCTCGTTCTTCTCCTCGATTTGCTTCTTCTCCTGAGGGGAGATTTCGTCAGCATGTTCGCTGAGGTAATCTTGTCCTTCACGGAAATTCTTAATCGTGTTTTGGATGCTCCGTTGCAGCTTTTCCACATTGTCGGAGCGATTATCCGGTTTTGCCACGTTCATTCCTCCTGAGAATTGAATTTGTCATACGATATCGTTCTTAAGGTTAGCTCTTTAGGCCGGTTTTTATGCACATCTGCAAGTATCCGCTAGGTGGAGGTTCGCTGGCGTTGTGACAGGTGTGCTTGATTTTTTGCAAAATTAGTGCTAACATTCGTCTTGCAGTCATGCAAATTTAATATTTGGCAATCCTTCGGGGCAGGGTGAAATTCCCTACCGACGGTGATGGCTCATTGGACGCTCGTTCGATGAAGCACAAGTCCGTGACCCGCAGCGCTTACGTAAGCATGCGGCTGAGCCGGTGAGATTCCGGGACCGACAGTATAGTCTGGATGGGAGAAGGAAAACGCGAGAGCACGTACGTTATTTTATTTGCGAAGGTGTTCATACCTAAAGAGCTTCAAACGATCAAGTTCTATTTTTCACATATATACGATGGTGAAGAGTCTTGACGTTGCCAAGCTTTCGTTTTGGTCCATTTGTCGTCTTGTACGATCTCAGATTGTGTCGTGGCGACAGGGAGGAGACGAAGCTGCTCTTTTTGATATGCGTAAAACCACTCTCATTTCAACCCTGCCGGATTGCGGCAGGGTTGTTTTTGTATTCTTCGCTTCACGGATTGGTGTAAGGAGGACCGCGGATGAAGGTGATTGACGACGAATATTACATGGCTCTAGCGCTGGACATGGCGGAGCGCGCGCAGGGACAAACCGGGACCAATCCGGTCGTTGGTGCCGTTGTCGTGAAGGACGGGGCATTGGTTGGGCTGGGTACGCACTTGAAGCGGGGAACTCCGCATGCCGAGGTGCATGCCCTGAACATGGCCGGTTCCCAGGCAGAAGGCAGCACCGTTTATGTCACCTTGGAGCCCTGCAGCCATCACGGGTTAACGCCGCCTTGCGCAGAGCGCTTGATTCACGAGAAGGTGCAGCGCGTCGTAGTTGCCTGCGAAGATCCAAATCCGCTGGTCGCCGGCAAAGGCATTGAGCTGCTTCGCGCCGCCGGGATTGAGGTGGAAGTTGGTGTGCTGCGTGAACGGGCTTTGAAGCTGAATCGTCGCTTTATTAAGTTCATCACGACCGGCATGCCGTATGTGACGATCAAATCCGCCAGCACGCTGGATGGGAAGCTGGCGAGTCGGACGGGGGACAGCAAGTGGATCTCCAACGAGGGAGCAAGAGAAATCGTCCATACGATGCGGCATCGCCATCAGGCCATTATGGTAGGCGCCTCGACGATCCTCGCGGATGATCCGCAGCTGACTACCCGGTTATCCGTTCCGGGATTGTCGCCCATTCGCATCATCGCGGATTCGACGCTCCGCATTCCAGAGACGGCACAAGTCCTTCGGGATGGGCAAGCTCCCACATGGATTGTGACGACGGAACAGGCTGATCCAGACAAGGCAGCACGCCTCATCCACCTTGGGGCGGAAGTTCTCCGCTGCGGCAGCGGTCCGCAGGTTGATCTACGGAACGCGCTCGTTCAACTCGGACAGCGAGGGATTTCTTCTGTACTCGTAGAAGGAGGCGGACGTCTAAACGGTTCACTATTGGAGCAGCAGCTGGTGGATGAGATCGTGCTTTTCCTTGCTCCCAAGCTGATCGGAGGAGCTGAAGCTCCCTCGAGCTTTAGCTTTGCCGGGTATGATCTAATGCGGGATGCGGTGACCTTGCGCGACATGGAAGTCGAACAAATCGGGGATAATGTGTGCATCCGGGGAGTACCGGTCTGGGCGCAGGTGAAGGAGGGAGATCACTAATGTTTACAGGACTTGTGGAAGAAATCGGCACGATGAAATCGATCAGCCGCAAAGGGGAAGCGATGATTCTGAACATTTCGGCGAAGGTTGTGACGGAAGGCATCAAGCTAGGTGACAGCATTTCGGTGAACGGAGTCTGCTTGACAGCCACCTCGTTTGACGCTTCCTCCTTTACGGTAGACGTGATGCCGCAGACGTTCCGCAACACGAATCTAAAGGATTTGAAACCAGGCAGCCGTGTGAATCTGGAGCGAGCCATGGCGGCGAATGGACGGTTCGGCGGACATATCGTACAGGGACATGTCGACGGAGTCGGCACCATTGTCGGAACGAGCCAGGATCAGAATGCGGTCGTGTTTGAAATTCGTCCAAGTAAGCCTTCCTTATTCAAATACATTATTCCTAAAGGCTCCATCGCTGTAGACGGGATCAGCTTAACGGTGGTCGAAGCGGAAGGCGGGACGTTTACGGTATCCATCATCCCGCATACGTTAGCCGAGACGGTGCTCGCCTTCAAGCGGGCGGGAGATACGGTGAATCTGGAATGCGATGTGCTTGGAAAATACGTGGATCATCTCCTCAAGTACGGCAGAGGCGGTCAGGATACGGAAGAAGCGAGCGGCGCCGAATCGGGAATCAACCTCCCGTTTCTGGCTGCGAACGGGTTCGTTTAAATTTGATTTTAACGGAACGGAGAGCTCTGCGCTAAATAAGACCTCCTAGTTCCGTTAGCAGTGCAAATCTCCCAATGTGTTGAGGAATAACGTCTCAGAGTTCTGTTACATCAGACGATCAACATTTACTTTAAGGAGGGGAAAGTGATGAGTGACATTGTATTAGACCGGGTCGAAGAAGCGATTTACGAACTGATGCGGGGGAAGGTCATTATCGTCGTCGACGACGAAGACCGGGAGAATGAAGGAGATTTCGTGGCACTGGCTGAAAAGGCAACGCCCGAAGTGATCAACTTCATGATCACCCAAGGCCGCGGTCTGGTCTGCCTGCCGATTACGGCGGAACGGGCAGAGGAGTTGGATTTGCAGCCGATGGTGGCGCAAAATACGGATAATCATGGGACGGCCTTTACCGTCTCCATTGACCATAAAGATACAACGACGGGAATCTCGGCATATGAGCGTTCGTTGACGGTGAAGGCGATCATGGATCCCAACGCCAAGCCGTCGGACTTCCGCCGCCCAGGCCATATGTTCCCGCTGATCGCCAAGAAAGGCGGCGTGCTGCGCCGCGCCGGCCATACGGAAGCAGCAGTAGACCTGGCCCGGATGTGCGGTGCCTATCCAGCCGGCGTCATCTGCGAGGTCATCAAAGAAGATGGGACGATGGCCCGGCTGCCGGATTTGGTGGAGATCGCCAAAACCTATGATCTTAAACTGATCAGCGTCAAGGACCTGATCCATTACCGCAATGAGAAGGAGAAGCTGGTTAATCGCGAAGTGGAAGTGCGCATGCCAACCGATTACGGCGAATTCCGCGCCGTCGCTTATACGAACGACGTGGATAATAAAGAACACGTTGCGCTCGTCAAAGGTGAGATCAACGGCGATGAGCCGGTGCTGGTGCGGGTGCACTCCGAGTGCTTGACCGGGGATGTGTTCCACTCTCACCGCTGCGACTGCGGACCGCAGTTCGAAGCCGCACTGCGCCAGATTGAGGAAGCTGGCAAAGGCGTGCTGCTGTATATGCGCCAGGAGGGCCGCGGCATTGGCTTGGTTAACAAGCTGAAGGCCTACAAGCTGCAGGAGCAAGGCTTTGATACGGTGGATGCCAACCTGAAGCTTGGATTTCCGGCAGACCTGCGCGATTACGGAATTGGGGCGCAGATTCTCAAGGATCTGGGTGTCCGCAAAATTCGCTTGATGACCAACAATCCACGTAAAATCAAAGGCTTGGAGGGCTATGGCCTGGAGGTTGTCGAACGGGTACCTATCCAAATGAAAGAGAACGAGGATAACACCAAGTACTTGCATACCAAACAAGCGAAATTAGGGCATTTGCTCAAATTTGACGATGTGGAGCAGGATGAATCCTCCACTCGCGTTTAAAGGCGAAGCAAACTCCCTCTTAGCAATGATCTAACTCTACTAATAGAAAGGTTTGATGAATCATGGCAAACGTATTTGAAGGGCATTTAGTATCGGACGGGTTAAAATATGCGATCGTGGTCAGCCGCTTTAATGAATTTATTACAAGCAAGCTGCTTTCCGGCGCCTTGGATGCATTGAAACGGCATGGAGCCAAAGAGGAAGAAATTTATGTCGCCTGGGTACCGGGGGCATTTGAAATCCCGTTTGCGGCACAGAAGCTGGCGGAGAGCGGCAAATACGATGCAGTCATTACACTGGGTACGGTCATCCGCGGTTCCACCACTCATTATGATTATGTCTGCAACGAGGTTTCCAAAGGCGTTGCTGCCGTTGGCCTTAAAACCGGCGTGCCTACGATCTTTGGCGTCGTAACGACCGAAAATATCGAGCAGGCGATCGAACGTGCCGGAACGAAAGCCGGAAATAAAGGCTGGGATGCCGCACTGGCAGCTATCGAAATGGCGAACTTGACGAAACAGCTGCAATAATGCTTATCTTAATGTAGTACCCCTGAGCCGAAGGGGTACTACATTTTTCTTTTGCAACAAACCATTTTTAAGGTAAACTTATGTACATACATGTTTGCTTACGGGTGGAGGATGTTCATTGACGACAGTAACGTATAAGCTGGAAACCTTCGAGGGGCCGCTGGATTTGCTATTGCACCTGATCGATAAAGCCGAGATTGATATCCATCAAATCTCCATCAGTGAGATTACCGATCAGTACCTCGAATATTTGCAAGACATGCAGGAGCTTGAGCTGGAGGTCACCAGCGAGTTTCTGGTCATGGCTGCGACGCTGCTGTCGATCAAGAGTAAGCAGCTGCTGCCGAAACCACCCGTCATCGAAATGGACGATGATTTCGATTACTTGTTTGAGGAGGAAGAGGATCCTCGGGACGAGCTCATCCGCAAGCTGATCGAATACCGTAAATATAAAGGGATCGCTGCGCATTTGCATGAACGCGAATGGGAGCGCAGCTTGATTTTCTCGAAAGAACCGGAGGATCTGACGCCGTTTATGCCGGAGGTGCAGGAGAACCCTGTGAAAGGGCTGCATGCTGCTGATTTGATTGCCGTCTTCCAGAAGGCGATGCGTCGGGCAGCCAAGCGCAACACGGTGGCGCGGATTCACCGCGACGAAATTTCCGTTAAGGACCGGCTGAAGGAAGTCGTGTCCGCGTTCGAGCATGTGGGGAAAGGCGGCAGGTTGCTCTTTTCCAAGCTGCTGCATACGGAGATGAGTCGGCACGAAATCGTCGTCACGTTTTTGGCCGTGTTGGAACTGATGAAGATGAAGCAAATCGTCTGCTATCAGAACCGGCTTTTCGACGATATTGTTATGGAGTGGAGAGGGGAAGGAAGTATCGATGAATTTTCAGGAATTGAAATCGATTATTGAGGGGTTGCTCTTCTTGGCAGGTGAGGAAGGCTTAAGCCTCAAACAGCTGGCTGAAGTGACGGAGCAGCGGCAAGAGGTGGTGTCCGATGCCTTGCTGGATATGAAATCGTCCTTCGAGCGAGCCGGCAGAGGACTGCAAATCGTGCAAATCGCCGGCAACTACCAGCTGGCGACGCTTCCGGAGCATGCCCCTTATTTCGAACGGCTGGCTTATTCGCCTTCGCGTTCGACCTTATCCCAGGCTGCGCTTGAAACGTTATCGATTATCGCTTATCGTCAACCGATTACTCGGGTAGAGATTGAGGAAATCCGGGGGGTGAAATCCGAGCGGGCGATTCATTCCCTGGTCAACAAGGATTTAATTGAAGAAGTGGGCCGCGCTGAAGCGATCGGGCGTCCAATTTTGTACGGGACCACCAAAGCGTTTCTGGACTATTTTGGACTGGCCAGCCTAAAGGATTTGCCGGACTTGGCCGATTTCGAAAGTGCCGAGGAGCTGGAGGAGGAGACGCAGCTCCTGTTCCAGCGCTTAGAGGAACAACAGCTGACGTTTGATGATGTAAATCAGGATTTTGTTGCAAAGGAGGAGGAGTCACCGGGGGAAAATCCCGATGATATGGAACCAGGGAATTTATGAGGACATCCGCAAAGAAACCGCAGGCAGAACGAACCGACGATCCCGCTCAAATTGAGACGGGATCGTTTGTTATTCGGCCCCAAAACGCATTAAGTTTGTTATCGAACACTTTGCTTAAATCGTGAAACGTATCGAATGATTTCCTTTTGGAATAGCCATACTACGATGGAGTATTTTATCTGATAGGTATGGAGGGCTTTCCCGTGTGGATTTGGCTCGGAGGCATCCTGATCCTGCTGCTGCTAATAGCTGCCTTGATTTTGCTGTCTACCATTACGTTCAATTTGACCCTGCGCAAGAAAAATCGGGATGACATGGTGTTGCTGGAAGTTACGATGCTCTATGGCTTTGTTCACTTACGTTACCAGGTACCTACGATCCGGATTAAAAATTGGCGTGACGGTGTGCAGATCGAGAAAAATCAGCCAGAGAACGTGCTGCAAAAGGAATCCACCAGCGTCGACCACGAGGTGAACAAAGACAAGGTCGAGCAATGGATGGATCAGTTCGAACGTTTGCTTCAAGCGACCAGCGGGCTGCGGGTCTGGCTTCAATCCACACTTCGCCGCGTCTCCTTCCGCAAGCTGGAATGGTCAACGAACATCGCGTTAGAGGATGCGGCCCATACCGCGACGTTAACGGGGGTACTATGGGGAGTTAAAGCGACGATTGTTGGCTGGCTTACCCGTTATATTTCTTTGAAGCAGAGACCTAAATTGTTTGTCGTTCCTGTATTCGACAGTAAGCCGTTATTTTCCACGGAATTCCGCTGCATAGCGCAAATTCGCTGCGGTTATGCTATCTATGCTGGACTGGTACTTATAGTTCGCGTGCTAAAAGTGAAGGGAGGAGTTAAGAAATGGCTGACCATCCTATTCAAGGACTAATGCAAACCGCCATGGAAAACATCAAGGAAATGGTTGATGTCAACACGATCGTGGGTGAACCGGTCGAAACGCCGGACGGCAGCGTGATTTTGCCAATCAGCCGCGTGGGCTTCGGTTTTGCTGCCGGGGGGAGCGATTTTATTGTTGATGACGAACACAATAAATCGACCACAGGCTCTTCTGAGAACAGCAATGTCCGCCCGTTTGGCGGCGGTAGCGGCGGCGGGGTTTCGATTAATCCGATCGCGTTCCTCGTCGTAGGAAAGCCGGGCGTACACATTGTGCCGCTGGATAACCAAACACATCTTGTCGAAAAAATCATTGATACCGTACCTGGTATCATCGACCGAATCCAGTCCATGTTCCCGAACCAGAATGCAACTGCGAATGCAGCGATGGCAACAGCGCAAGCTGCCCAGATGCAGGAATCGGCCGTCCGAACCGGCATAAATCCTTTTGCATAACTGCCTTTTGACCGTTGATCCTTTCCGGGCTGCCGGGAGGGGTCTTTTTCTTGATTTTAGGTGGGACATACTCTCTTGCAAAATTGCATATAAGTAAACAAGTACCTGCTATAGTACCTGTTACCGGAGGAATCAACTTATGAAGAAAGATTCACATGACCGCAGATTACACTCCTTTTGCTGCTTATTGGCCGCGGTTCTGCTGTTCGCCTGGTTGAATCCGCAGGCTGTACAAGCTGCTCCCGATGCGCCCTCGATCCATGCTCAGGCCGCTGCGGTCATTGACGTGACCTCGGGTCGCCTACTGTACAGCTTGCACGGAGATGACGAGTTGCCCATCGCCAGCTTGACCAAGATCATGACCGCCATCGTCGCGATCGAGCACGGCAAACTGTCGGATATGGTTACCGTTGGAAAGAACGCATACGGGAAGGAGGGCTCATCCCTCTATCTCCATTTAGGGGAAGAGATGAGTCTGGAAAATATGCTATACGGGCTGATGCTCCGTTCAGGCAATGATGCAGCGACCGCGATTGCGGAGCATGTGGGCGGCTCGGAGGAAGGCTTCGTTTATTTGATGAATGAAAAGGCCAAGCTTCTCGGATTAACCCATACCCATTTTCAAAATCCTCATGGTTTAGATGCCAAAGGGCATTATTCTTCAGCCAACGATTTGGCCAAGCTGACAAGCTATGCATTGAAAAATCCGCACTTTAAGGAGATCGTTCGAACACCCAGCAAAACCGCGCCAAACCCCAATGATCCGTGGGATTATAAGTGGTTAAACAAGAACAAGATGCTGCGTTTCTACGACGGGGCAGACGGTGTGAAAACCGGCTATACGAAGACGGCAAGACGTTGTTTGGTGAGCTCCGCGACCCGCAATGGACAGCAAATCGCCGTCGTCACATTAAACGACGGGGATGATTGGAATGATCACCGCAAGCTGCTGGATTACAGTTTTGCGAACTTTCCTCTGACAACGTTGATCAGCAAAGGGCAAGCGATTGAAAACGGTCTGGTGACCGGGGCGGATTTCAAATATGCGCTGGCCCCGGAGGAAGTCGGCAAAGTTGAGAGAAGGCTGAAGTTAGTGGAGGCGCGTACAGGCTCGTTTGGTTATCGCGGGCGAATCAGCGTTCGATTAAATGGAGAAGAAATCGGCACGGTGCCGGTGTACGATAAGGCCAGCTACAATCCCGCCATCATGGGCAACGGGAATGAGCCGAATGTCGGCGGAGCCTATGGATCCGCTTCGGAACATCAGGTGATTCAATGGCCTTCTGATTGGTCTGCGGCGTTAAAGAAGGTGCTGCAAACCTTGTTGTTTGATATTTGATGTGGGGTAAAGGGAGAGAGGCAAGACTGGGCGAAGGAGGGGCAGAACGAATGGTCAACAAAATATGGCTTGCACTTATTTTGATTGGGTTTCTCTTTGCAGCTATTAAAGGGGATATCGGTACGGTGACGCAAGCGGCGTTTGACGGGGCTGCGACCGGCGTAACCGTATGTTTTGGATTAATCAGCGTGTTGGTGTTTTGGCTTGGGATCATGCGACTGGCGGAGGATTCTGGCCTGGTGAAGACGATCTCCAGGCTGCTTGGACCGATTGTTGCTTATTTGTTCCCTGACGTGCCGAAGAACCATCCGGCGATGGGGTATATTTTATCGAACATGAGCGCGAATTTACTTGGCCTTGGGAACGCAGCTACGCCGATGGGAATCCGCGCCATGCAGGCGTTGCAGGAGCTGAACCCAGACAAACAAACGGCCTCCCCGGCCATGTGTACTTTGCTGGCCCTGAACACCGCCAGCATTACGTTGATTCCCACCACGTTGATTGCGATCCGCATCAACTTCCATTCTGCGAATCCGGCAGAAATCGTGGGGTCGACGCTGCTTGCGACAGCCATCGCCACAGGGGCGGCTATCGTCGCTGATCGCTGGTATCGCAGACGGAACACGTATTGTACACCGCCGCGGATCTCGGCGCCACCCGATATTTCGCTGAAAGGGTGAGGCATTTTGCTCGATTGGGTGAATCTTATTTCGGCTTGGGCCGTACCGGTGATGATTGCCTTTATTCCGCTTTATGCTTATTTCAAAAAAGTACCGGTCTATGAGTCGTTTGTCGACGGAGCGAAGGATGGGTTCTCAACCGCCATAGGGATCATCCCGCATCTGGTTGGCATGATGGTGGCAATCAGCGTGTTCCGCGCTTCCGGGGCGCTCGATTTCTTTGTCGGGTGGATGACGCCCTTTCTATCCTGGCTTCATGTTCCGCCGGAAGTGCTGCCGCTTGGGTTTCTTCGGCCTTTGACCGGGACGGGCTCACTGGCCTTTACAACTGACCTGATCAAAACCTATGGTCCAGATTCGATGATCGGCCGGATCGCTTCCACTATTCAAGGAAGTACCGATACAACGCTTTACGTTTTGACGGTGTATTTCGGGGCCGTGGGGATCCGGAACGGCCGTTATGCCTTAAAGGTTGGATTATTTTCGGATGTCGTTGGCTTTATCGCTGCGATCGTCGTTTGCTTGCTCTTATTCGGTTAAATAACTACATACCTTTTATGATCGTTGAACCGCCTGCAGCACTTCGCTGATGGGGCGGTTTTTGCGGTTTATGGGGACTGCTATTGTGATTTTTCCATGAGGTGGGTATCATGTGTATGAGGTGACTAATGCAAATATGGAAAGATTACAGAAAATTTTGGCCGCTGCCGGTGTGGCATCGCGCCGTAAATGCGAGGAATTAATTCTAAGCGGCAAGGTTCAAGTCAATGGTGAGACCGTTACGACGCTGGGCACGAAAGCTGATCCGTCCGTGGATGTGATTACCGTTGAGGGCAAGCCAATCGGCGCGGAGAAGAAGCTGTACCTGATGTTCAATAAACCGAAAGGCGTCATCACGAGCGCTTCCGATCCCCAAGGCCGGAAAATCGTCACCGATTACTTAAAAGGAATCAAGGAGCGGGTTTATCCAGTAGGCCGGCTCGACTACGATACGGAAGGTCTACTGCTGCTGACCAATGACGGCGAATTTGCGCATTTGCTGACGCATCCAAAGCATCATGTACCGAAGACGTATCTGGCAACGGTCAAAGGGGTACCGCATGGTACAGCGCTGGACAAGCTGAAGCAAGGTGTGATGCTGGAGGATGGGATGACGGCACCAGCCGAGGTCGAGTACTATGACATTGACCCGGAGGAGAAATACGCAACCATCTCGATCACAATTCATGAGGGCCGAAACCGTCAGGTGCGCCGCATGTTTGATGCGATTTCGCACCCGGTGACACGGCTCAAGCGCATCTCCTTTGGTGATTTGGTTCTGGGTAACCTCAAACGCGGCCTGTACCGCCATTTGACCAAAGAAGAAGTCGACAGCCTCTACAAACTCGCCCGCACCACTACTCCCCCCACTCCAAAGCGCTAGAAATGCGGTGAACTGGAGGCGAAAGGCAACAGGGTGGAACGATTCTGAACAGCGAAGCGTCAAGGTCTTGCCTTGTAGATTGAACAAAAATACGGAGAATGGCAAAAGGATAAAATGATTCTGGAGAAGCGGAGCGTTCGCCTTTGTGAGCGGAATTCTACCTTGAACTTGTTATGATTAAGAATTCCGCGAGCAACAGCGATCGTAAGAACATTTTGCCCGGTTGCCCCAGTCGTAGCTAACCTGTCGTTCAAACAACATCAAGGCCTATAAGCGATAGCAGGATCATACGAATCTTTTCACCTTACCGCCCTTTCATCGCATTTTCACCTCATTTCTAGCGCGTCACATAATATTCATATTTCCCCGGGCTGAAACTGCGGCGAATTCCGATATAATGTTCATAGAGTGTTCACGATTTGTTCAACACTTCATGATATTTTTCATAGAAAGGAAGTTAACTATGGGGAAGGCGAGACGGCCGATCCAAATCGTCATCTTGCTGTTGATCGTCATCCTAGGCGGATATGCGATCGGGACCGCAGTGTCCGGCGGCGAGGCCGATAAACCTAAACAAGGCGGGAATCCGCCGACGTTTAAACTGCTCGGTTTGGATGGACAGGTACATACGTTAGACGACTATAAGGGCAAATCGGTGGTCTTGAACTTCTGGGCTACCTGGTGCACTTATTGCGTGAAAGAAATGCCCGCATTACAAGCCCAATGGGAAAAATGGCGCGATCAAGGCGTCGTCGTCCTGGGCATCAACACGGGCGAAGACGAGATGACCGTACAAAATTTCGTCAAGCAGACGGGCGTGGATTTTCCCATTTTATTTGATTCCGACAATACGACAACGCGCGATTACGGCATCGTGCCGATGCCAACGACGTTCTTTATCGGCAAGAACGGCAAAATTACCTCCATTCATCAAGGCGAGCTGAATTTGGATACGTTGGATGACCAAATCAAGCAGCTGGTGGGGCTTTGACGGCGAGAGGAGGACATAATCGGTGATCGAAAATACAAAATGCGAATGCGGCCACCAAAACCGGGTGGGAACCGTATTGTGCGAAGCCTGCGGCAAACCGCTGCTTGAGGAGGATCAGCAAGGCGGGCTGCTGGAGATGCGTTACGACGGGGTCGCCCGGCGGTCGCAGCGGACCAATCCCAACTTCATTGACCGGATTTGGAACTTCTTCTCCTCCGTCAAGGTAGCGATTTATCTGATCATCATCACACTGATTGGTGCGATGTTAGGCACGATATTTGAACAGGAAAGCAACTTCATTAACTTCGACCCTTCGACCTATTACAAGAACAAATACGGAACGATCGGCGAAATTTATTACCGGCTGGGCTTGTCCCATACGTATGAATCCTGGTGGTTTATACTGCTGCTGGTTATGATCGGGGCGTCGCTTGTGATCTGCAGCTTGGATCGCGTGCTTCCGCTTTACAAAGCGCTTTCAAAGCAAAAAGTGCGCAAGCACCTGGAATTTCTCACCCGGCAGAAAATCGTTTATCAAGGGGAAATCAACGAAGATGGCGCGGAATGGGTTCAGCGAGCCGTCCAACCGTTGCGAAAGAAGCATTACCGGGTTTATACAGACGGCAGCGCCTTGCTGGCAGAGAAACAGCGGTTTAGCCGCTGGGGCCCTTACATTATTCATATCGGACTGATCGTTTTTCTCCTGGCGGTCTTGTTCCGCGGTTTGCCGGGTCTGCATCTGGACAAACATTACTGGTTCCCTGAAGGCGAAATCACGCATATTCCCGAAACGAACCTTTATTTGAAAAATGAGAAGTTTACGGTTGAATATTACAGCGAGGACGAAATGTCCGAGGAATTTAAAGCCAGAGGCAAGGTTGTGCCGAAGCTGTTTGAGACCCAAGCCGTACTGTATGAATGCACGGCGGATTGCGACGATCCTTCGAAGGAGCCGCAGCTTCGCGAAGTCAAGCGTCATGCCATTCGGGTTAACGATCCGCTCAGTTACAAAGGACTTCAAGCGTATCAGTTCGACTTTGATCTCACGCCGAAGCTAAGATCGGTGCAGCCAGCCTTAGTGGATGTTAAAACCGGGAAATCCTACGGTAAATTCAAATTGGACATGAGAAATCCCCAGCGTGAGTATGAAGTTGGCCCTTACCGGTTAACGCTGCAAAATAAATATATGGATTTTTCCCTGAACGACGAGGGAAAGCCGGTATCCATTTCCGGCGAGCCTAACGCGCCTGCCTTTTTATTTTTGATCAAAGGACCGGATCTTCCGGAGGAAGGCGCACAGTACATTTATTTTCCTAAACAGGTTGACAAGGAGCGGTTCCAGCAGGATGCGATTAACGAGCAGCTTGGGGGCGTACAATCGAAGCTGCGGCTGGATGTCCTTGGGATGGAAGACGTCGACTTTATCGAAGCGTCCAGTTATTTGAACATCCGGGTTGACCGGGCGATGCCGTTCGTTTGGCTGGGTCTTGGGATCGTGATGCTTGGACTGGTCTTAGGGTTTTACTGGCAGCATCGCCGCATATGGCTGCGTGTCGATGGCCGACAGCTGACGCTGGGCGGACATACGACCAAGAATTGGTTTGGCATGCGCCGCGAAGTTTCCGCATTCCTCCAATCGATGGGTGTAGAAGCGGATGAGAAGTCATTGGAAAATAGGGGGAAACATCCATGAACTTTTTGGAAATCAGCAGAGTCGCATTTATGACGGCCTTTTTGCTTTATTGTGCGGCTTTTATTTTTTATGTAGTGGCCGTAACAGGCAAGACGTGGCGCAACCGCGACCCGAAGCGGCATGAGAAGAAATGGGGACGCATTTCATTTGCCGTTTCCTCGCTTGGGTTGCTGTCGCATCTTGTCTATTGCGGTACCCGCTGGGCGTATAGCGGACATGTACCCGTCAGCAATATGTACGAATTCATGACGTTCTTGTCCATGATGATTATGGTGGCCTTCACCATTGTCTTTATCATTTATCGCAAAATATTGCTTGGGATGTTTGCACTCCCGCTGGCGATTATCATTATGGCTTACGCTGCTGTATTCCCGCAGGACGTTCAGCCGCTGATTCCATCGCTGCGTTCCATTTGGCTTTATATCCACGTAACGCTGGCGGCTACCGGCGAGGCGTTCTTTGCCGTTGGTTTTGTAGCAGGGTTAATGTACCTGCTAAGGGCCGTGGATTTTAAAGCGACCGATAAGGCAGGCCGCCGTCAAAAATGGTGGGTTGAATTTACGCTTTTTTCTATTATTATAGTATTGGGCTTCATTGTATCCGTCTTTGCCTTCCGGGCAGCCGGATATGAAGCTGTCTTCGTACAAAATCAGACAACGATTGACACCCAAGTGGAGCAGGATAGTACAATAGAAGATAAAGAAATTTATAATCTGCCACCGATCGTTGGTCCGCATCAAAGCGAGCCGGAGCACATTCAGCCGTTCCTCGGCATGAAGAAGCCTTTGTTTGATGCTCCTTCCTGGATGAGAGGGGAAACGGCCGGCCGCAAACTGAATACAATAATTTGGGCAATACTAACTGGTACCGTACTTTATTTGCTGCTCCGGTTAATTTTGCGCAAGCCGCTCGGCACAGCGTTATCGCCCGCACTGCGGGGAATCGACCCAGATGATTTGGATGAGATCAGTTACCGGGCGATTGCGATCGGATTTCCCATCTTTACGCTGGGAGCGCTCGTATTTGCCATGATCTGGGCGCAGCAGGCTTGGGGCAGATTCTGGGGTTGGGATCCGAAGGAAGTATGGGCGCTGATTACCTGGCTATTTTACAGTGCTTACCTCCATTTGCGCTTGTCGCGTGGCTTCCAGGGGCTCAAGTCTTCGTGGCTGGCTGTTCTGGGATTTCTCGTCGTGATGTTTACACTGGTTGGGGTAAATCTGATCATAGCGGGGCTGCACTCCTACGCGGGTACCGATTAACTCAGGCAATAATACCATATGGACTGCTCAACTGATTGGGTAAGATGATGAAGGGGTTGTTGTTAAATGTCAGATCAAGCAAACCGCATTCTGGTAGTCGATGACGAGGAGCGGATTCGCCGGCTGCTAAAGATGTACTTGGAAAAAGAAGGCTACGAAATCGATGAAGCCGAAGACGGGGAGACCGCCCTGAAATTGGCGACTTCCAACGATTATGGTCTGATCTTGCTCGACGTGATGCTTCCGGGGATTGACGGCGTCGAGGTCTGCAATCGATTGAGACAAGTAAAAGCAACGCCGGTACTGATGCTGACGGCCAAAGGCGAGGAAATCAACCGCGTACAGGGCTTTGAAGTTGGGGCGGACGATTACGTCGTGAAGCCGTTTAGCCCTCGTGAAGTCATCTACCGGGTGAAAGCGATCATGCGCCGCGCTTCCGCAACGGCTTATTTGACGAAGGAAAGCGGAACTAGCAACAATATCGTGTTCCCTCATCTCGTGATTGAGCATGATGCCCATCGGGTGACTGCAAACGGGCAGGAAGTCAGCCTGACTCCGAAGGAATATGAGCTGCTGCATTATTTGGCAGTATCGCCGGATAAGGTGTTTTCCCGGGAAGAGCTGCTGAAGGACGTATGGAACTACGAGTTTTTCGGAGATTTGCGTACGGTGGATACCCATGTGAAGCGGCTTCGGGAGAAGTTGAACAAGGTGTCGCCGGAGTCCGCTGCCATGATCACGACCGTATGGGGCGTCGGATATAAGCTGGAGGTTCCAAAGTAAGTGAACTTCTGGAGAACGCTCGTTGGTAAGCTGTGGATTACGATCATTTGCTTGGTAGCTTGCGTCCTGATGTTAATGGGACTGTTCCTGCTGCCTTACATCGATACGAACTTTACAAACTCTGGAGCGGTCAAACGATTATTTGTGATCGTCGCAATGATCGGGTTTTCGCTCACAACGTTTTTTGCTTTGTTTCTGTTCACGAAGATTACACAGCCGATGCAGCAGCTGATTCGGGCTGCGGATGCGGTGCGCAAGGGCAAGTACGACACGCGTCTGTCTCTGCGCACGAGTGATGAAATCGGTGAGCTTGCCATTACGTTTAACCATATGGCGGAAGAACTGGAAAATACGATCCGCAGCTTAAAGCACGAGAAGGAACATCTTTCCAGTGTGCTTAGAAGCATGAATGATGCGGTAATTACGTTGGACCGCGAGGGTGCTGTCATTTTAACCAACCCGCCGGGTGATCGGTTATTACAGCTTTGGGGAGATCTGACGGAGGATGGGGAGGAGGATTTACCTGCCTCTGCCGGGGAAGGGCAGATGGTTCCGCAACCGCTGCTTCCGATGTTCCGCCGTTTGCTGGTTCAAGAGAGCGACCAGAAGATGAATGTACACGTTATGAAAGGCGTATGGTCCGTACATATGGCGCCGCTGTCCTCGGACGGCGAGGTTCGCGGAGCCGTTGCCGTGCTTCGGGATGTAACCGAAGAAGTCAACTTGGAGAAGATGCGCCGCGACTTCGTGGCCAATGTGTCTCACGAAATTCGGACTCCGCTCTCGATGATGCAGGGGTACAGTGAAGCGCTGCTCGACGGTATGGCTTCTTCGCCGGAAGAGAGCGCTGAGCTCGCCCAAGTCATTTATGACGAATCCCTGCGGATGGGACGGCTGGTTCGCGATTTGTTGGACCTGGCCCGGATGGAGGCAGGTCATACGGATATGGTCATGCGCAAGATCGACTTTCGTGAATTGGCGGAGCGGGTGGACCGTAAATTTCAGGTCCGGGCCAAGGATAACGGGGTTGAGCTTGTGTTGGAGCTGGAAGACGGAGAGCTGCAGCTGCAAGCCGATGAAGACCGTTTGGAGCAGGTGCTGACCAATCTGCTGGACAATGCTTTCCGGCATACGCCGGAAGGAGGAAAGGTTACGGTCAAGGCTCATATGGAGACCGGCGAAATGGGCAAGCAGCTTCACGTAGCCGTATCGGATACCGGTGTAGGCATTCCGAGCGAAGATTTGCGATATATCTTTGATCGCTTCTATAAAGCCGATAAAGCACGGGTTCGCGGTGAGAACGGCGGGACGGGATTGGGGCTTTCGATCGTCAAAAATATCATCGCAGCCCATCACGGTTCCATTTGGGCCGATAGTGAAATCGGCAAGGGCACCGTATTTCATTTCTTGCTTCCTGTCGAATCGGGACAAACTACGTGATAACAAAAAACATCCTTCGCGAAGAGGGATGTTTTTTTGTTGAATGCCGCAGATAAATCTTGTTCATCGTGGAACAATGATTGATCTACGGCCTCATGAATATTCGTGTTATCTTGATTCGCGCCGTTACGCGAAAATGATATGCTGTGCTTTATTGATTTCCGGAAGCTTCGTCAACTCGTCCAGGACTTCCTTCGTTACTGCTTTATCCACAGTTAGAACCATGATCGCTTCGCCGCCGACCAGCTTACGTCCGACCTGCATGGAGGCGATGTTCACAACGTTCTTCCCGAGCAAGGTACCGACATGCCCGATGATCCCCGGTTTGTCGTTATGCGAGATGAAGATGAGATGGCCTTCCGGCGCGACATCAACCGGGAACTTGTCGATTTGGACAATGCGTGCACCGTATCCGTTCAGCAGCGTACCAGCGACCCGGCGCTCCGCTCCGTCCTGAGCCTTGAGCGTCACGGAGATCAGGTTGGTGAAGCCTTTGGTAGCCGAAGCCTGCGATACCACTACGTTAATGTCGCGGACCTTCGCCAGGTGCATCGAGTTAACGATATTCACGTCGCCACCGAAATGACGGGACAACACACCTTTGATAATGTAACGGGTCAGCGGCTGCGTATCCACTTCCGCCAGATCACCGGCATAATCGACATGAATTTCTTTGACAGCCTGATTGTTCAATTGAGACAGGAAAATACCAATTTTCTCGCCGAGCCCGAAGTAAGGCTGCAGCTTGTTCATGACGCTGGCTGCAACCGGCGGCATATTAACTGCATTCTTAAACGGTTCGTTGCGCAGGATATGAAGCACTTGCTCGGAGACGTCGATGGCCACGTTCTCTTGAGCTTCCACGGTAGAAGCGCCAAGGTGCGGGGTCACGATGATCTTCGGATGATGAAGGAACGGGTGGTCGGCTTCCGGCGGTTCTTTCTCGAATACGTCGAAGGCAGCCCCGGCTACGATCCCCTGATCGATCGCTTCAACCAGCGCCAATTCGTCAATGATGCCGCCGCGGGCGCAGTTGATGATGCGCATGCCTTTCTTCATCACTTCAAATTGAGGACGGGCGATCATATGCTTCGTCTCCGGTGTGAGCGGCGTATGAACGGTAATAAAGTCCGCATTCCGGATGATTTCGTCCACGGTGGCCAGCTTCACACCCAGCTTCTCCGCCCGATCTTCAGTAAGGAAAGGGTCATAGCCGAGAATATCCATGCCAAACGCTTTGGCACGCTTCGCAACCTCGCTGCCGATCCGGCCCATGCCCAGCACGCCCAACGTTTTGTTGCGCAGCTCGACGCCAAGGAATTTACGGTCCCATTCGCCTTTGATCGTCTTCGCATAGGCTTGCGGAATATGACGGGCCAGCGCCATCATCATCGCAAAGGCATGTTCACAAGTCGTAATCGTATTGCCGTCTGGAGCATTAATGACGATAATTCCGCGTTTCGTCGCCGCTTCCAGATCGATGTTGTCGACCCCAACGCCAGCGCGGCCGATGACTTTCAAGCGGGTTCCGGCTTCCATGATTTTTTCGGTGACTTTCGTTTGGCTGCGGACCAGGAGACCGTCATATTGCGGAATAATCTGCACCAATTCATCTTCGCTGAGACCTGGCTTCTTGTCGACCTCAACGTCGGCTGCATCCATCAGCTGCTGAATTCCTAAGTCGCTGATCGGATCCGATACTAAAACTTTAAACATGATGATTTGACCCTCCTAAAAGTTTTATATAGCAAGGCCTCCTTGAAAGATAGCAAGTATTGCTATCTTCGGAAGCATAAGCTAATGTGGTTGAGTTTCTTCATTGACGCTGTGTCCGATTACCGCACCAAAGAACCAAGGTGCCCAAGGACGCCTGGAAGGCAGTTGGCGTCGCTTAAACGGATTTAAATAAATCAAAAACTCTCAATCCGCACACTACTTCCGTAGTAAGGGACGAGAGTTATTCGTGGTACCACCCTAATTCGCTGCCCCTTCGCAGAAAGCAGCCTCAGTTGTCATTGCTGACAAGAACGATAACGGGTTCACCGGCTGCGCCTACTTTCATTTCAACGCAGCGACTCAGGAGCGCTAAAGCCATTCGTTCCGCTGCCGGTTTGCAGCACCACCGACTCTCTGGAAGCTTTCCGAAGGCTTCTTTCCTTCAAAGTGTTTCATGAGATGTAATTTTTCATAATGTAACACGGGCCTTGGCAAAGTGTCAACACCAACCTGAACATTTTTACAAAGTTAGGTGTTTGTCGTTCGGATTTTGCCCAAACTTGAATCCGTCCGAAATTTTGGTTATGATTTTACTAATGTCGAAAAGCGTCTGATTCCGGCGGACAGCGAAATGGCTTAATTCTCCGCAAAGAACGGCAGCTCCGGCAACGATTCGGAGGCGTAATACGTTGACTTCCATTTTACAAATTCTTTGCTCTTCACGGCATCCGTTTCAATTAAAACCTTAACAATAGAGCCGATGGAGTTCAATTTAAGCGCATCGGCTTTTCCGCTGCTGATCAACTGATCAATCTTGGCCGTGAAGTCCTGCGGCAAATAGGATACATAAAGCTGCTCGTTCACCATCATATCGGTGACGGCTTTATTTTTTACAGCAAGCGAATAACCGGACCATTCCTTAGTTCCGATGTTCTCTTTGTATGTATAGTCAGCAGAAACGCCGCTTTTGGTTTTGGCGGTCCATTTCAGCATCGAGGCATAATATTTCTTTTGCGCCTGCAGCCCATACTTTTTGGCGTTCACGGTGAACTCGTCTTGATTGATGATTTTGGCCAGCTCCATGCCTTTCTTGTTCCCTGCCTTAGATTTGATCTGGTCCATGCTTTCCTCAAACAGCTTCAGACTCTTTAAATAGTCGGTTTGGGCCTCCTTGAGCAAGGGGGAGGAGTCGGCGATGGATTGTACGGCAATTTGTTCATAGCTGGCTTTAGCCTTATCGCGGATGTCCTTCAGCTTGTCCGACGATACCGGCTTGGAGCTGTGGGTGATGTCTTCGATCAGCGTGAGGTAGTCCTCTTTAAATTGCTGATATGGCTGGAATACCACATAGTAGAACGTGACCAAATCCTGTTGCTGATAGGAGGTCTCGTTTTCCTCTCGAAACGTTATTGCTTTGAGATTCGCATATTTGGCTTCCGTCTTGTCGATCCCGAGATTGAGCCCAAGAAAGAACGTCCCAAACGCGGTAATCAACAAGGCGAGAAATCCAAGCGAGAACAGCATTTCAAATTTGGTGTTATTTTTTCGAATCATACTTATGCTCCTTACTATATTGATTTGAATGCGTTAAAATATTATAAAGGACAGGGTTTGACAAAAACTATGAAAAAGTTCAAATTGCGCGATGTAAAAATACAAAAAGTCGACCCCGGTCAGTTAAACGATCGATTGTTGCTCATTAATTTATATCTCACGCAAGGGCTTACATTACTTATCGGTCTTGTGATCTTGTTATTTCAGAAAAGAAATCCGTTTCATCTGTTCAATTTCCCGAATAGTGTCGAATTTGTGTACTGGGGAGCAGGATTTGCGGCTGTGATGTTCGGGGCGGATATGCTCTTGTCCCGGTTCATCTCGGAGGAAAGTATGGATGATGGGGGCATTAATTCCCTGCTCTTCCGTCATCGACCGATTTGGCATATCGTCGTGATCGCGGCGGTTGTTGCCGTATGCGAGGAGCTGTTGTTCCGCGGGGCGATCCAGTATGGGCTGGGTCCGTATTGGACGAGCATCCTGTTTGCAGCGATCCATGTCCGATATCTTCGGCATTGGATTCCGACGGCATGGGTGTTTGCGAGCAGCTACGGCCTCGGATTTATTTATGTACAAACGGGGACGCTTTGGGCGCCGATCTTATGTCACTTCTTGATTGATCTTGTATCAGGCCTGGTGATTAAATTTCGGAGGGAGTCATGAACGAGCATTTGAGCCGAATGGACCGTTACGGTCAGCAAAATCGAATGAAACGCAATGCTTCCATACAATCGCGGAATCTGGCCTCCGGCATGGCGACGGCTGAACTCACGCTGGAGCCTGCGGCGGTGAACGCCGAGTCGACGTATGCCGCTGTTCGACCCCGTAGCAGCCTGAAAAAGGAGCCTTTTCCCTTCTTGATCGCTGATGAGGAAACCACTCCTGTGCAGAAGAAGCCTGTCATTGGCGATGAGACGATGGTTCGGCTGCTTATTCCGCGTAAATCTGAGGCTGCAGTTTGGAAGGATAGGGATGCGCTGCAAGCTGCAACGGAGCCCGGATCTCCCAAGACGAATACAGCGGATGACGGTAAATTTGAATCTGCAGCTGTTGCTGCATTAGCTAAACTCAAAGAGCCGGTTCAGCGGTCATCCTTCAACTCAACGCAGGGTTCCCATCCGCTACATGGTATCGAGTATTTTGGTAATGCGCAGAGACCTTTATCTACCCTGTTGGAGGTAGAGCCCGATTTGGACAAGCTGCCAACACGCAAGGAGCTGTTTCCGTCACAACGTGTTAAAATGACCCGTTGGTTTTATAATTCACTTCTTTATGCTTTTGTTATTATTTTGATTTATCTGTTATGGTGGGGCTTAAGCGATTCGCCGTGGGGAAAAAGCCATGGATTATAAAAACATGTGCAACATTAAAAAACCGTCAGGAAATCTCCTGACGGTTTTTTTGGATTCAAAATTATTTTGATGATTCGGCATCCGCAGGTTCAGGAGCTGGTCCGATACTCCGGGGGTCAACAAAGCTATATCCTTTCTGTTCCAGTTGGGTGAGCAATTCATCCAGCGCCTCTACGGTCCAAGGCAGCTCATGCATCAAGATGTTGCTTCCAGCGTGAAGCTGTTCCAGCACATTCGCGATGACCGCCTCAGGCTTGTTTCTGTTTTTGCTGTCCCAGTCGAGGGAACCGTTGGACCAAGTCATGTAAATGAGATCATTGTCGTCTGCGATTTGATGCGTTGTTTTGTTCCCTGAACCGAAGGGAGGACGGAAGAAACGTGGCGCTTCGCCGACGGTTTCCTTTACGATATTTTGCACATCTTCAATTTGCTTGCGCATATTCGCCGCGGACTCTTTCTTTAAGTCGATGTGATCCCAACTGTGGTTTCCGATGATCTGCCCGCGGTCATGGATTAGCTGCAGCAGCTCGGGATGCGCTTTAACCCGGTACCCGTTAACAAAAAAGATCGCCTTAGCCTGGTGTTTATCCAGCGTATCGATCAGTCCGTCAATCATTTCCTTCTCCTTTGGCCCGTCGTCAAACGTCAGGAGAACCACCTTCTTGTCCACGGTCTCATCATTGGGCACTACGTTATACGCCTTATTAATGTGGTACATCAGGGGAGGTGCGGCCGCTTCAGAAGAGGTCTGTTCATCGGCTGATGATGACGAGTCCTCAGGCTGTTCGCCAACCTGTCCGGATTCATTGGCGCCATCATTGGCGCCATCTGGCGCGGTCGCTTCAGAAGAAGGAGCGGTGTTTTGGTTAGATGTGGCTGGTGTCATGGTTGCATCGGTTTGGCCGCATGAGCTAAGAATAAGACAAGCGGCGGCGATGGGCAGGAGCTTCTTGTGGAGCAAAGAAGTCAACTCGCTTTCCTGTATTTATGCCGCATGAGTTTAAGGGAATCCGCGAACACTACAGATGATTTTAACATAACCAAGGAGGTTTTTTACGTGAAATCTTCCTCATTTTTAGGCGGTTTACTGGTTGGCGTTTTCGCCGCGATGTGGGCTTCGCGACGGAAGCAAAGCCTGATGTCCGTGATGAGCGGTGCAGGCTCGGTCCTGAAGTTTGCGGGGATCTCCTCAAAGCGTACCGACAGCCCCACCGAAGATATTTCGGCAGCGCTGAAAACGGAAGATACGGCGTCTGCATCTGTCACAAAGGCTAAAGGGGCAGACAACGCCCAGGTGTATCCCAGTTCCGGCACGGTATCAGCGGCCGGTTCGAATCATTCGAAGGAATACAGTCTGAAGCAGCTGACCGACCTCATTAAAGGCGATCCCGATGTGCGCCGTGAAGTTGAGGCCATCCTCAAAGAGGCGAAAACCCCGGTTCCAGGTTTGTAATCCGTTTCAAAACACCACCACAAGAGTCATTTTCTGCCCCCTTGATGGGGTTACGGAAAATGATTCTTTTTTGTTCTATTTTAAAGCGTGCATTTAGGTGAAATAAGTGATAACATACATACAAAGAACCATTTTCAGCACACTTGACAGCAGGTTTCATAATCTGTTTTATAACAACGTATAGAGAGAGGAGGATCCTGTATGAAGATAGAAAGACTAGGCCAGGATAAGATACGGATTTTCCTCACGTTTGACGATTTAAGCGAACGCGGTATACAGAAAGAGGACATGTGGCAGGAAATTCCCAAAGTCCATGACCTGTTCACTGAAATGATGGATCAGGCTTATAACGAAGTGGGCTTTGACGCCACCGGGCCATTGGCTGTGGAAGTGTTCGCCCTTCCTGCACAAGGAATGGTCGTCATCGTTACGCGCGGCAAATACGATCACCATCAACATGGGATCGGCTCGCCTTATGAGGATGAACTGCCGGAAGAAGTTTATGAGATGGAAGTTACGTTGGAGCAAAGTGATACCATTCTGTATTCCTTTGACGATTTCGAGAATGTAATCGAAGCGGCACACGTGCTGAAGTCGATGCTTCACAATGCCGGCAGACTGTATAAATATAATGGAAAATGGGTTCTTCAGCTGGAGCCGGAGGAACTGGAGGAGGGCAAACATCCTGCTCTGATTGCAGTATTAGCTGAATTCGGCGAAGCGACATCGGTAACTACGGCGATGCTGGAAGAGTACGGGCAATTAATCATGGCTGATCATGCGGTGGATACGATTTGCAACCACTTCAAACGCCAGGATTGATTACGTCTCGTATGAAGGCAGACCCATGTCAATTCAGAAGAGAGAGACAAAGAACGGAAGCAGCCAATAAGGGGGGATAACCGTTGCTCTTTTTCTCGATTTTAAGCGCAGCGGTTGCTCCCGGTATTGCACTGCTTACGTATTTTTATCTCAGGGACAAGTATGATGCGGAACCGCTGCATATGGTCATCAAGGTGTTTTTGCTTGGCTTCTTGATCGTATTGCCGGTCCTGATCATCCAGCGAGGGTTAACCATGTGGCTGGGCGAAGGACCGTTGGTTACAGCTTTTGGCATTTCGGCCGGTGTAGAGGAAGTGCTGAAGTGGTTCGTATTATTTCATATGATTTACAACCATACCGAATTTGATGAGCCGTATGACGGGATCTTATATGCGGCGGCAATTTCATTGGGATTCGCAACGGTTGAGAATGTATTGTACGCTTTTGCGAGTCACGCTTCGATTGGCACCATGCTCGTTCGAGCTCTGCTCCCCGTATCGGGCCATGCGATGTTCGGCGTGATGATGGGGTACTATCTGGGGCGGGCTAAATTCTCGAGCGGCGGGCAATCTCGAAAGTTCCTGATTTTTTCGTTAGCTTTCCCGCTGTTCTGGCATGGGGTATACGATTGGATTCTTAACAATACGACGCAGTATTGGATTTGGTTTATCGTCCCCCTCATGGCTTTCCTCTGGTATGGAGGGCTCGGGAAGATGTATCGGGCCAATAACCGTTCCCCGTTCCGTTTAACGCCGGGGGCGAAGGGGCAAGATTAATTTGCTTTAGAATAGGGCATCCTGATTCTAACATTTGCATGTCTACGCCAAGGTAGGCTGCAGGATCGTTAGAAAGGGGTGCCTTTTTCGTGCGCGTCAAGGTGCGAATTACTTGTAAAGCGTGCGGCGAGCGGTTTGTGTTACGCGGCAAAAAAGAGCGCGACCATATTGAAACCGGCTTTAAGCAATGTGTATGCAATAATCAGCATGATTTTGAGATCGAAGAAGAAGTGATTCAGTAGGGTGAAGATTATGCATAAAGTTCTTTCCTTCTTGTCACACTAATCCCAACCTAGTTGAAGAAGGGAGAGAGCTAAGCCCAATGTACAAACGACTGAGTGCGATTCTGTTCCCGGTGACCGCTGTGCTGTTGATCGGCGCCCTGGTGTGGGGGTATCAGGAGAACCAGGAGAAAAACTCGATTCTGATCAAGGCGGAAAACCAATATCAGCGGGCGTTCCATGATTTGTCGTATCACGTGGACAAACTGCATACGGAATTGGGCAACACCTTGGCGGTAAACTCGGCCTCCACCGGTGCCCAACGTAAAGGGCTGGTGAATGTATGGCGCATCACGAGCGAGGCGCAAAACGAAATCAACCAGCTTCCGTTAACCTTGCTCCCGTTTAATAAGACGGAAGAGTTTCTATCTCGGATCGCGAAGTTCTCGTATCAGACTGCGATTCGCGATTTGACGAAACAGCCTTTAACCAAAAATGAGATGAAAAATCTAAAAGAACTGTACAAAAGTTCGGCGCAAATCGCCCAAGACTTGCAAGGAGTACAGAACAAGGTTATCGCCAATCGCCTGCGCTGGATGGACGTCGAGACGGCGCTGGCGAGCGAGAAAGAACCGCGGGACAATACGATCATCGATGGCTTCAAAACCGTAGATAAAAAGGTTAGCGAATACCCTGAGCTGGATTGGGGACCGTCCATCTCCAGCATGTACAATAAACGTTCGGTGAAGAAGCTGGGCGGACGTCCGATCACCGTTGAGGAAATTAAACGTAAAGCTGCGAAGTTTACCGGCGTACAAAGCCAAGAGAACATCCAAGTCGTAGAGAACGGGAAAGGAACGGAGTGGGCTTCCTATACGGCTAACCTGAAGAATAAAAAAGGTGACGAGTCTTGGTCGCTTGATTTTACCCGTAATGGCGGTCATTTAATCTCCTATGTCTACCATCGCCCAATTGGACCGAAAGCCGTGGACGTAAGTACCGCAAAACAGCGGGCTAAAGAATTTTTGGAAAACAAAGGGTATCCAGGGCTAGCGGCCGTTTCTTATGATGAGTTCGATAATGAAGGAAACTTCACGTTCGTTAGCAAGCAAGACGATGTGCTCATTTATCCGGAGAAAATTACGATCCGTGTTGCTCTGGATAACGGGCAAGTGACCGGGATGCAGGCCAGCGACTACGTGTATGAACGTGAAAGCCGGGAAAAGGTCGGAAAACCGAAACTGACCTTGCAGCAAGCGCGTAAATTTTTGAATCCGGAGTATAAGGAGAAATATCACCGTCTTGCGCTCATCGAGAACGAGCAGTCAGAGAAGGTGCTAACCTACGAATTTGGCGGTTCAATTAACGGATCGCAGTACAAAATTTTCATCAATGCCGAGAACGGCAATGAAGAGATCATCGAAGAGATTCGCACCCGCAACAATCAAGGAGAAACGAAGTCTTCTTGATGCTCTGTGCAGCACAATTTCAAAGGAATGTTCCGGTTGTCCGGAAGATTCCTTTTTGTTTTTTTTAAACGAATTAATTAAGTCCAGCCGCCTCGCGCCGTGCTATAATCATTAGCATAGTAGTACAACCATGACATAGGACGGTGGCAACCTTGTTTCCTAAAGTGAACGATCTCGTATACATTCAAGTCGCTTCGGCGGATAAGCCAAACGATGAGAAGGAATGTAAATCACGGATCGCGGACGTGGAAGAAGAATCGTTTTTGATCGAAGTACCGATCGAGACCGGGAGCGGACGCATCAAAAAGCTGTACATCGGGGACGAATTATCCGTGTATTTCCTGACGGAAAACGGAGTGAAAAATTACTTTAGTACATACGTGCTCGGGTTTGCCGACGACGTTGTTCAATTAGTGCGAATTCGCAAGCCTGAGCCGGAAACGATTACGAAAATCCAACGGCGCAACTTTTTGAGAGTGGTCGCACAATTAGAAATCGCTGTGCTTATGAAGGACGGCGTGCGCTTTGTTACATATACGGAGGATGTTGGCGGAGGCGGAGTCTCTTTCAGCTGCAGCAACGAATTTAAGCTGGCTCAGGGGGATCATCTCTTCTGCTGGCTGCTCATCCCGTTCAAGAACGGTACGATCGACCATGTGCCTTTTGAAGCGGAAGTTGTTCGGATGAAGAAGCTGGAGACCGGGCGCACGATTGTCATGCTGAAATTCGTAAGCATTTCGGACCTTGAACGGCAAAAGCTGATTCGGTATTGCTTCGAGCGACAGTTTGATTTCAAAAATCGCTGATTTCATCCGCTCAATGGAGGTATTTCCGATTTCCCAATATGGATAAGCTATACATGAACGCTTTGAAATCGATCTATGTTTGTGTGCTGCCAGGGAGGAAATCGAAATGAAAAAAGCGAAAGACGACGAAATTTATACGGAACTGTTTCTGTCTTTCTCGGACAAGGTGGAAAGATGGATAAAACGGAGTTTACTGGTTTTATTGGCAGCATTATGCCTGTTTCAACTCTTGCTACGGATTCCAGAATTGCGATATGTTCTAGCCACTGCAGACAAATATGAAGGGGTGCCCATTCACAGAGAACAAGGGAATTAATCGGGAAAAGCAAGCGCGTTTCTTTTGCATCCCTTTGTTATCTGTGGTATAATTTTCACGTCGCAGGCAATGCCTGCTTTTTTCTTGAGGATTTGTTTTGAGGAGGAATGCCCCTTTGGCAAGCGAGACGTCTACAACCCATGAGAAAATCAACATCGCCATCGACGGTCCTGCGGGGGCAGGGAAAAGTACGATAGCTCGAATGGTTGCCGGTAGACTGCATTATGTCTACGTCGATACCGGGGCGATGTACCGGGCGGCAACTTGGTATTTTCTGCAGCTAGGGATCGGACCAGACGAAGTGGACAAAGTGCTGCAGCATTTACCTGAATTGGATATCGAATTGCTGCCTGGAGAACAGGGGCAACAGGTCCGGGTGAACGGTCGAGACGTCACGGAAGAGATTCGCTCGTTAGCCGTGAATGCCCAAGTGTCCCGATATGCGCAAATCGAGGGGCTGCGCGATCGGCTTGTCTCATTGCAGCGGCAAATGGCTTTGCGCAAAGGCGTCGTCATGGACGGACGCGATATCGGCACTTGCGTATTACCTGATGCGGAAGTGAAGGTGTTCATGACCGCGAGCGTTGAGGAACGGGCACGTCGGCGTTACAAGGAAATGAAGGAGCAGGACAAGATTTCCTTCGATGACCTCGTGCGATCGATTGAAGAGCGAGACCGGCTGGACCGGGAGCGGGAGGTTTCCCCGCTGCGGCAGGCAGAGGATGCTCAGCTGCTGGATACGACGCAGATGTCCTTGGACGAAGTGGCCGACCACATCGTAGCAATGTGCAGAACCTATGGAAGTGAGAGTTGAGCCTGGATGATCTATCGTTTTTGTCGAAGTGTGCTTCGCATCCTCTATAAGCTGTTGTATCGCTTTGAGGTAAGCGGCTTGGAGCATATCCCCAAAGAAGGCGGAGTGCTCTTGTGCTCCAACCATTTAACTTTGCTTGATCCGCCGACCATCGGCATCATGGTGGAACGCAAGGTGCATTTTATGGCCAAGCAGGAATTGTTCAACATTTTCGGCTTCAGTTGGCTGATTCGGCAGCTAGGCGCTTTCCCTGTAAAGCGGGGGGGCGTAAGCAAAGAATCGATCAAAACCGCGCTGACCTTGCTCCGTAACGGTCACGTCATCGGGATTTTCCCGGAAGGCCGTCGGGTGAAAGACGCCGAAGCGAATATGATCGGCAAGAAAGGTGCGGCGACGTTCGCGCTTCGCAGTGACGCAGCGGTGATTCCGGTTGCGATTATTGGCACTTATAAATTGTTTCGGAAATTGCGCGTCGTTTACGGACCGCCGGTTGATCTGACGGAGTTCAAGGAGAATGGCGGACCTGACGCAGCCGAGCGAGCTACGGAGAAAATCATGGCCAGCATCGCCGAGCTGAAGAAGCGTTAATTTTTTCATGCCTTTGCCAGATGGGATGCATGAAGGCTGATAACATTTGGGAAGCTATACCTTAATGGATTGTTTTGAACTTCGCTACAAGTGGAAGCTCAAAAAGTCAATTTTTTACTTTGTGATCGAAAGCTGGCTTTTTGAACAACCTTTAGAGCGGGTTTAAATAAATGGGTTTTTGAATTGAGGAGGTTATTGACATGTCGGAAGAAACAAAAAATGTTCAAGAGGCTGCGGAAGTCGCTAGCCAGGATGAGATGGAGCAAATCGTCTCTTTGAAAAAAGGGGACACCGTCAAAGGAACGATCGTCAAAATCGAAGATAACCAAGCTTATGTAAGCATTGGATATAAATACGACGGTGTTATTCCTATTCGCGAGCTGTCCTCCGTACATCTCGACAATGCGGCGGATGCTGTGCAAGTAGGCCAAGAGGTAGAAACGAAAGTGGTCAGCATCGACGACGAGAAGGAACGCCTGGTGCTCTCCAAACGTGCGATTGACAGCGAAAACGCTTGGGAAGAGCTGGGGAAGAAGTTCCAGAACGGCGAAGTCTTCGAAGTTACGGTTGCCGACGTCGTCAAAGGCGGGATTGTCGCTGACGTAGGCGTTCGCGGCTTCATTCCGGCATCGATGGTAGAACGTCACTTCGTTGAAGACTTCAGCGACTATAAAGGCCGCACGCTGCGCGTCAAAGTGAAAGAACTTGACCGTGAGAACAACAAAGTGATCCTTTCCCAAAAGGATGTGCTTGATGAAGAGTTTGAAGCGAACAAACAAAAAGTGATGGCTGAATTGAAAGAAGGCCAAGTGCTGGAAGGTACGGTTCAACGCTTGACTCAATTTGGTGCATTTGTTGACGTAGGCGGCGTAGACGGATTGGTACACGTATCCGAAATCGCATGGAACCATGTTGACAAACCTGCTGACGTCCTGTCCGAAGGCGACAAAGTGAAGGTAAAAGTGCTCAAAGTTGATCCGGAAAAAGGCAAAATCAGCCTTTCGATCAAAGCAGCACAACCAGGTCCTTGGGATACAGCGGCTGAGAAATTCCACACCGGTGACATTGTAACAGGCGAAGTTAAACGACTGGTGAACTTTGGTGCCTTCGTGGAAATCGCACCGGGGGTAGAAGGACTCGTTCATATCTCTCAAATTTCGCATAAGCATATCGGAACTCCGCATGAAGTGCTGAAAGAAGGACAAACGGTACAGGTGAAAGTGCTGGACGTGAACCCTAGCGAGAAACGGGTAAGCCTCAGCATTAAGGAAACGGAAGAAGCTCCGGCTCCTGCACCGAAGAGCGAAAGACCTTCCAAAGGCAGCAGCGTGAGAAAAGAAGACCTGGGCGACAACCCTAACGTATCGCTGAGCAACCAAGGCTTGAGCATCACGCTGGGCGAACGCTTCGGCGATAAACTCAGCAAACTGAAATAATCAGGTTTTAGTGGCTCGAACATCGGCGGACCCTGAAGAAGCGGGTTCGCCGTTTTTGTTGTTGACCGTTAGCCAAGCTATCTTTTTTTTGCTATGATGATTTACGTGTATCCGCAAATAAACGTGTGAAGCCTATATAGAGAATTAACTCCATTTTGAGGATCCAAAAATAAGTATTAGGAGGGATGTCAATGGCAAGACCCGTTGTGGCTATCGTCGGGCGGCCGAATGTGGGGAAATCCACGATATTTAACCGGATTATCGGTGACCGCCTGGCAATCGTGGAAGATAAGCCCGGGATTACGCGCGACCGGATTTACGGTGCGTCGGAATGGAACGGGAAACCGTTCAGCATCATCGATACAGGAGGGATTGAACTCGACGACGAGGAGCCGATTCTCAAATCGATCCGTATGCAGGCCGAACTCGCGATCGAGGAAGCCGATGTGATTGTATTTATGTGTGACGCCAAGGCTGGCGTGACTACTTCGGACGAGGAGGTCGCCAATTTGTTGTACCGGTCAGGCAAGCCGGTCATTGTCGCGGTGAATAAGGTGGATAACATCGGCCGGATCGACAATATTTATGAGTTTTATAACCTCGGCTTTGGTGAGCCGATTGGGGTATCGGGCAGCCATGGCACGGGCATCGGCGATTTGCTGGATGCGATTGCGGATAATCTGCCGGAGCTCGCGGATGACGAATACGATGATGACGTGATCCGGGTCGCTTTGATTGGTCGTCCAAACGTGGGGAAATCCTCGCTGGTGAACGCGATCCTCGGTGAAGAGCGAGTCATCGTCAGCGATATCGCCGGAACAACACGTGATGCGATTGATACGCCGTTCGAGAAAGACGGTCAACGGTACGTCCTGATCGATACCGCAGGGATGCGCAAACGCGGTAAGGTCTATGAAACGACGGAGAAGTACAGCGTTATGCGCGCCATGAAAGCGATCGAGCGGGCGGATGTGGTACTGGTTCTGATCAACGGCGAAGAAGGGATCATCGAACAGGATAAGCATATCGCGGGATACGCTTATGAAGCCGGTAAAGCTTCCATTTTCGTCGTGAACAAATGGGATGTGGTTGAGAAGGACGATAAAACCATGCACCAATTTGAGCAAAGAATCCGCGACCACTTCCTGTTTATGACGTATGCCCCGATTGTTTTCCTGTCAGCTAAAACGAAGCAGCGTTTACATAAACTGTTGCCGGTGGTTCAGCACGTCGCAGATCAGCATGCGAAGCGCGTGCAGACCCATCTGCTAAACGATGTTGTGTCGGATGCAATCGCCATCAATCCTCCGCCAACGGACAAAGGGCGGCGCCTGCGAATTAATTACGTCACGCAGGTTGCGGTGAAACCGCCGACCATCGTGGTATTTGTCAACGATCCGGAGCTGATGCATTTCTCTTATGAACGGTACCTGGAGAACAAAATCCGGGCAGCATTTGATTTTGAGGGAACGCCAATCCGGCTGTTTACGCGGCGCAAGTCTGATGAAGGTTAGGGGAGAATAAGGTGATTTTACCCGTAATAGCTGTAATTGTTTGTTATTTGCTTGGCTCGGTTAGCTTCAGCGTCGTGTTGGCGAAAGCCTTAAAAGGCATCGATATTCGCCAGCACGGCAGCGGAAACGCGGGAGCCACCAACACACTGCGCGTACTGGGGAAAGGCCCGGCGATTCTCGTTCTGGCCCTGGATGTGCTTAAGGGGATTGCCGCAGTATGGATCGGCCGCTGGCTAGGCGACGGCGTCGAATGGATCGCCTCGCTGTGCGGCATCGCAGCAATCGTCGGCCATAACTGGCCGCTTTATTTCCGCTTTCGCGGCGGAAAAGGGATTGCCACCACGATTGGCGTGATGGCGACCTTGTTTTTCTTCCCTGCGTTGTACGCGGGGATCATTGCGATATTATCGATCGTTATTACCCGGTACGTCTCGCTTGGTTCGCTTATCTTCGTCTTCTTGACGCCGATTTTTCTGGCGGTCTCCGGCGAATTCGGCCCTTATTTCTGGGCGAGTCTGGTCATCTGCGTGTTCGCCTTCTGGAGACATCGCACGAATATCGTGAAGATCGTGCACGGCAAGGAAAATAAGCTGGGATCCAAAGGAGGAGATCGCGTTGTCTAATAAAGCCGCCGTGCTGGTGGCGGGCAGTTGGGGAACGGCACTCGCCAGTGTGCTCGCCGACAAAGACATGGAAGTTGCCTTGTGGACACGTAGCGAAGCGCAACAGGATGAAATCAATACGAAACATCGCAATGAACGTTTTTTGCCTGGCGTGGACTTGTCGCCTCGCCTTACGGCAACCACTGATTTGGAAGCCGCAGTGACCGGTGCGAAAGCGGTCGTGATGGTTGCGCCGTCCTCGGCGGTTCGTGAGGTTGCTCGATCACTAAAGCCTTTCTGGCATGAGGATATGCTGCTGGTACATGCCACCAAGGGCTTTGAGATTGAGAGCATGAAGCGGATGTCGACGGTGATCGCGGAGGAACTCGGCTGTGAAGAGGGGCGTATTGTTGTATTGTCCGGTCCTAGCCATGCGGAGGAAGTTGTGAAACGCTGCCCGACCACTGTGGTTGTCGCTGCACAGGACGCGGCCCAGGCTGAATTGGCTCAGGACCTGTTCATGAACCCGTATTTCCGCGTCTACACCAACCGGGATATGGTAGGCGTGGAGCTTGCCGGGGCTTTAAAAAATATCATCGCGCTGGGCGCCGGAATGTCCGATGGACTGGGCTACGGGGACAACGCCAAGGCGGCACTGCTTACCCGCGGTCTTGCGGAGATTACGCGGGTCGGCGTTGAAATGGGAGCCAACCCGCTGACCTTTGCCGGTTTGGCCGGGGTCGGCGACCTGGTCGTGACGGCAACCAGCCGGCACAGCCGGAACTGGCGAGCTGGGTTTATGCTGGGCGAAGGCAAACCGCTGGAGGAAGTATTAACCCAGATGGGCATGGTTGTAGAAGGCATTCGCACAACGAAAGCGGCCCATGCCATCTCTGAGAAGTATCAGGTGCAGATGCCGATTGCGGCTCAGCTTTACCACGTCCTATTCGAGGGGCTGGACCCGCGCACCGCTGTAGAGGCGCTGATGGGACGCGACCGGAAAACGGAGATGGAAGTGATGTCCCTAGAAACCTGGGAACAATGGCACACTTGAGCGGAAGTTCAAAAATTCGTCTTTTGATCACGAAGCATCTTCAAAGTAGTGGATTCGACATCGAATCTTGAATTCAGCAGGGCCTTCCGTTGCTCACGTAGGTCTGCCTACGCTCCGCTACTCAGTCCCAGCTTCATCCAACCTTCTCGGTGCTGAAAAGCCGCCTTTTTGAACCTTTATTGAAATTGGAGTTACCAGACACGGCTTTTGATATCGCCGTTAGAGCCCGTTTTGCTGGGGAATATCACCTTTACCTCCGCCCTCTCATACATTGGTTGAAGAGGACAACGGAGGAGGCGAAAGCGTGAGCAAGATATCCAAAGAGGCCTTGAATGCCATCAACAAGAAGACGGGTAAAGCGATCTCGGAAAGTTCGGTCAAAAAGCTGGCCAGCACCGTAAAGCCATCAACCATTCAAAATGAAGCCGAACTACGTAAGCTGATCAAGCAAGTATCGGCGATGGCGAAAGTTCCCGTGTCGGAAAGCACGATTCACGAGATCGTGAACGCCGTGAAAAAAAGCGGCATGAATCCGTCCAATATGGAAGCCTTAATGAAGTTAATGCTTAAAAAATAAATAAAGGTGATCCTTATTGCCCTTAAGCTCTGCGGCCGTATGCCGCGGGGCTTTGTTTAGTTTTGGCCAGCGCGTAGCCTGAAAGACCGCATAATGCTATAATATGGATCATATTAAAGCAAAAAATAGTAGGTGAAATAAACAGATGGATGCAATGACGAAGATGTGGCTATCGATCGCCGCCGTATTGATCATGGGGGTCTCGGTCTTTTTGATCACATTTGCACGGACGAAAACCAAAGGGTGGATTAAGGGAATCTTATCGCTCCTTGCCTTTTTTATTATGCTGGTGGGCTTTTTGACCGGGCTTGTGTCGATTACTTGACAGAACCTCTACATCACTGAACCCAAGAGAAGAGGAAGAGATATGCAACAACAAGATAGCAAAGCCTATGCCGATTTAACCGAAGAATTATGCAAGCTGGCCGAAAGCTGTGGAATGGAGGGCAAGTGGCTGCTAGGGGGAAGCTGCGGATTGTGGCTCCAGGGGGTTGAGCTTGCGACGGTTCCGCGGGATATCGACGTCTATGCGGATCTGGCGACCGCCGACCGGCTGCACGAGCGGCTCCGGCAGTTTGCGACGGACCAGCCGCGTCATGACCGGAGCGGAATCTATACCTCCCGGTTAAGCCATTACCGTATTGGCGAGTCGACAATTGAGCTGGTAGGCGGATTTGAAGTCCATACCGCCGGGGCGTTCTATCGGACGGAGATAGAAGCGTTGCTAGCGCCGGCCGCGCAGCGTGTGAAATTGCGTGATAGCGCTTTATGGGTCATGCCGTTAGCCCATGAATTGGTGTTTAACCTCCTGCGCGAGCGTCCGGATCGCTATTTGCCGATTGCGGGGATGATCCGTAAAGAGCCGGATCGACATCTGCCCCTGTTGGACGAGCTGTTGAAACGGAACGAATGGTCGGCGGATTGGGTTGGACGGATGGCTGAGTTGTTGGATCGCCCGCTGCTCTCTCGGCCATGGCGCGAATATCGCGGCAGGAAGGCTTAAGGAGCGGATCGTGGAAGGACGTATTACGTTTCTGCCGTCCGGGAAAACCGTTCAAGTCCGGCCGGGCACTTCGGTTCTGAGGGCTGCCCGTGGAGCTAGAATTCATTTAGCGACGCGATGCGGTGGGAATGCCGGCTGTCTGATGTGCAAAGTTCAGGTCGATCCGGAGCACGCTGCCGCGTTAACTCCTCCGAGCGATGCGGAGCGCCGCAAGCTTGGCCCGCTGTTGGACCAGGGGATGCGCCTGGCCTGTCAGGCGAAGATCCGGGGGGATGTGGTGGTTCAGCTGCCGAAGGACCCGCTCAAGGCGGCGATTCGCAAACAGCTGGAACGGCAGCGGGAAGAGGAGGAATTATGGTAACGGCAAGTACGGAAGGGGATAAGGTGAGATTTTCAACATGACGAAGTTACGTTATTTGAAGCATACCTGCTTGAGATCAGCGGCGCTGGTTGTCTTATTGGCGTTAACGACCTCGCTGCTGTCAGGCTGTTTGTACCGCGGGGAGAGGCAGCAGGGCGGCCCGGTTTCCTATATGGAGAGCGTGGACCGGGTTCAACGGGCTTTGGATCGTTTTCAGGAAGATAAGGGGATCCTGCCGATCATTACTGCCGGGGAGGATACTCCGCGATACGAGAAATACAAGATCGATTTGAACCAATTGAAGCGGGAAGGTTATTTGGATGAGCTTCCGGCGGCAGCCTTTGAGCAGGGCGGAAGCGTCTATTTTCTCGTTATCGATGAGGAAACCGACCCTACGGTTAAAGTAATGGATTTAAACACGATTCAGAAGGTGAACGACGTCCAGCACAAAGTGCTGAGCTACCGTACAAGCCACGGAGATGCTCTCCCGGGCGAGGCCAATGGTGAGGTCTATCCGGGTCTGTATACGGTTGATCTCCCGTTGCTTAAGGCCGACAGCTTGGCATTGACCAGTGTCTATTCCGGGGAGACCCTTTCCTACCTGATGGACAAGCAGGGCAATGTGTACGTGGATTACGCTTTTGATATTATGCAGGCGATCGATCAGTCTGGGAAAACGCCGCAAGGCGACGAAGATCTGCGCACCTGGTTGACGGACCGCTCCGCGTTCGTTCCGGTGAAGTCGCCGCCTTACCGTTGGAACGGAAGCGAACCCGTACCATATCTCAATTAAGAAGAAACCTCTCGAATGATTTCGGGAGGTTTTTCTTTTCTCTCTTCTCCTTTTTCCTGCGTCATACTTTTTCCGATAGAGTCATACAAATGGGAGTATGGCGGTTAAGTGCCCGCCTTGTTCGGGTTGAATGAGCGGCCCCGCAAAAAAAACGGGCTTGGACGGTTTTAACCGTCATATTCTCGCATCTGGTACATAAGATGTTACTAGTCCAAATGCATGTACGAGTTTACGCCGCTTCGTTCAGGTTCTTTCCACAGGTTTGCGGCGGCGGACACGGGCAAGAGGGGCTGCCGCTCCTGCCGCAGCAGCGAGGCCCAAAATCATGACGAATCACGAAGCGGATGCTCTCGGGGCATTTTTCCTTCGGCGAAATTTGAGGAGGGGATATCATTGGTATTGGAGAAAGTGGACATTTTTAAGGACATTGCCGAACGAACTGGAGGCGACATCTATCTAGGGGTCGTCGGTGCCGTCCGTACCGGGAAGTCGACCTTTATTAAGCGATTCATGGAAACTGTCGTACTCCCGAACATCGCAAATGAAGCAGATCGAGTCCGCGCGGTAGATGAACTTCCGCAAAGCGCCGCCGGCAAAACTATTATGACGACCGAACCGAAGTTTGTCCCGAACAATGCGGTGCAAATCAAGGTGGCTGAAGGACTCGAGGTAAACGTAAGACTCGTCGATTGCGTCGGATACGCCGTGGAAGGCGCAAAAGGCTACGAGGACGAAAATGGGCCGCGAATGATCTCCACCCCATGGTTTGAAGAACCGATTCCGTTCCAAGAGGCTGCGGAAATCGGAACGCGCAAAGTCATCCAGGAACATTCCACGTTAGGGGTTGTCGTGACGACGGATGGAACGATCGCCGATATTCCGCGTTATTCTTACGTGGAATCTGAGGAGCGGGTTGTTGCCGAACTGAAGGAGGTCGGCAAGCCATTTGTGCTGGTGATCAACTCGACGCGTCCAGACAGTGAGGAAACACAGCAACTCCGCGGTGAGTTGGCCGCAAAATATGACATTCCGGTCCTTGCGCTCAGCGCAGCGACAATGACGGAAGAAGACGTGACCGGTGTCCTCCGGGAAGTTCTGTATGAGTTCCCGGTACATGAGGTCAACGTCAACCTGCCTAGCTGGGTGATGGTACTGAACGAGAACCACTGGCTGCGCACCAATTTTGAGAACTCCGTCCGTGACACGGTTAAGGATATTCGCCGTCTGCGCGATGTCGACCGGGTTGTCGGAAATTTCATGGAATACGATTTTATCGATCGAGCTGGTCTGAGCGGACTGAATATGGGTCAAGGTGTAGCGGAGATCGATCTGTATGCGCCGGATGATCTGTATGATCGCATCCTGATGGAAGTGGTGGGTGTAGAAATTCGCGGCAAAGACCATTTGCTGCAGCTGATGCAGGAATTCACGCACGCGAAACGGGAATACGACCGGTTCGCCGAGGCGCTGGAAATGGTCAAAACGACCGGTTACGGTATCGCTGCGCCGACGCTTGCGGAAATGGCGTTGGATGAGCCAGAGCTGATCCGTCAAGGCTCCCGCTTCGGGGTAAGGCTGAAGGCGACGGCACCATCGATCCATATGATCCGCGTCGATGTCGAGTCGGAATTTGCGCCGATCATCGGGACCGAGAAGCAAAGCGAAGAGCTTGTCCGCTACCTGATGCAGGATTTCGAGAACGATCCGATCAAGATTTGGGAATCCGACATCTTCGGCAGATCCCTGCACTCGATCGTACGCGAAGGCATTCAAGGCAAAATTGCCATGATGCCGGATAACGCACGTTACAAGCTGCAGGAAACGCTGGGGCGGATTATCAACGAAGGCTCCGGCGGCCTCATCGCCATCATTCTATAGGTAATTAAAAATTCGGCTTTTGATCACGAAGCTAACCTGAGGAAGCGGAGTCGGCGTCGAATCTTGAATTCAGCCGGGCCTTCCGTTGCTCACGTACCTCTATGTACGCTCCGCTACTCAGTCCCTAGCTTCATCCAACCTTCTCGGTGCTGAAAAGCCGAATTTTTATCTTTACTAATTGCAATTCCTCCTCAATGACCGCGCGTATGCTGTATTTTGGCTGCGTGCGGTTGTTTTGTTATTTGGGGGGCGGAAAGGTCCAATTTGTAGGGCGAATTGAGGAAATATCGCCGGGAAGCCTTGAAATAGCTTGAAATTATGCATGGGCTGTATTACTATAAATTTGTTCCGCGTCCCCGAAAGCGCGATTTCATCACGTTTTTCGGGAACTTGTACGTAATGAATTGCATAAATCACGTATATTCTGCGGTAAAACGGAAACACAAATAGCAAGTGGTATTATTTTCCTTGGTGGGAGGTGAAATACACATGAACAAATCCGATTTGATTGCTCAAGTTGCAGAAAGTACTGAGCTGTCCAAGAAAGACGCGACTAAAGCGGTTGACGCCGTTTTTGATGCGATTTCCACAGCGCTGCAGAACGGAGATAAAGTTCAACTGGTTGGCTTCGGTAACTTTGAAGTCCGCGAGCGTTCCGCCCGTAAAGGCCGCAACCCGCAAACCGGAGAGGAAATCGAAATCCCTGCGAGCAAAATTCCTGCTTTCAAACCAGGTAAAGCGCTCAAAGACGGAATTAAATAAAGATTTCTACGTATCTTCCGTGCAAAAGACCGTGGGCTTCTCGTTCACGGCTTTTTCTTTTCATGGAGGCTTAAAAAAGAAGCAGTCTGTCAAAAATGTGAAGGGGGAGGCGCTGCCACATGGATAACCAGCAACACGGTAACGATCCATCTGCCGCGGGCGGAGACTATTTCGTGGTTAAGGCCAAAGAACAAGGCGTTACGGTCATCGGGCTGACCCGGGGGAAGGATACGCGGTTTCACCACACCGAGAAGTTGGACAAGGGTGAGGTGCTCATCGCCCAATTTACCGATCACACCTCCGCCGTCAAGATTCGCGGCAAAGCGCTCGTCTATACGAAGCACGGCTTGATCGATACGGAAGAATGATTTTCAAATCTGCAGGCATAGCCTGCTTTTTTTCTATGTAGAATGGGGTATAAGAACCGTATGGACAAAGGCAGATTTGCGCTGTCCGAGTGTACCAGAAGGGAGAATGCCCCATGAAACGGAACATAGCCGTTCGGGCCATCCTGTTAACGTTCGTCTGCGCGCTGGCGATGGCGGGCGCAGCTTGGCTTGGCGAGCATCCTGCCCGGGAGCGGCAAGCGGCAGCGGTGTTTGCCGGTACGTCCCCGGCGGAGTTAACCGAAGAGAACCTCGTGGACGCCTTGGCCCCGCTGCAGCTTCCGGTGCCCATCGCTAAAGTGGAGCTGAACCGGGATATTTTGTCCGTTGACCTGAAGGTTGAGGGCGACCAGGTTCGTGCCGCAGACGTGTACCGGGGAATGGCGGAAATGATCTCGTTTGCGTTCGAACGCACCAACAATATCGATCAGCTGCTGCTGAGATTGATGGCGGAGGACCGTTGGCTTGGCACCAAATATCTGCTGCTGGCTGCCGATGTTCGGCGTACCGAATTTTCGGCCGAGGAGCTGGACCTTCTTCGGCATGTCGGGAGCGGTGAGATGCCCGAAGAGTTGCGGTTGCGCATGCGGATGACGGAAACAAAGCTGTGGCAGTCTCGTTTTCTACAGGAGTAACCGGTGAATTGACCGATGAGTTGATTTCGCGTATAGCCT
>NZ_GG695983.1:107994-128269 GCF_000159955.1 Paenibacillus sp. oral taxon 786 str. D14
GGCCTCTGTGCGCAGTGAAAAAACATATGCTATAATAGACAAGATTGTGACATCTTTATTACTGAAAGATCAGCGGCTCGGAGGCAAAGGATGAAACCTTATCGCATAACAGAATTGGCAAATAAATATGTCAGTTACGACATGATTACCGCATACACGGCGCTTCCGGAGTTTCCGGTGCCCCGTGTTCGTTTGCTTTATACGTTTTTAACCGAGCGGGAGGGGCTGTCGCTGGAGTCAGCTGAGACCTGTGCGCTGGCCGCGTTCCTCGTGCAGCTTGGCATGGACACCCATGATCGCATCGATCTGGAGTCCGGACTGGGGGAAGCAACCCGGGCCATGCGTTCGCGCCAGCTCAAGGTGCTGGCCGGTGACTATTTCAGCGGCGTGTTTTATCATCTGCTAGCTGGAGCCGGGGAGATCGGCATGGTCCCGTTGATGAGCTCGGCCATCTGTGAGGTGAACCGCTTGAAGGTCCAGCTGTACAGCAAGTTGAAGCAGATGTTATTGCCTGCGGAAGACTATCTGAAGGAATGCGTCCATGTCAAAATGGGGCTTTTTCTTTCTTTTACGGAGATCCTGGACAAGTCGGTCCAAAGCTTATGGCAGAAGCTGCTGGCGGAGTTAAGCCGCTGCGAAGTCATGCTGGAAGAAATCCGGTCTACTTCTGAGCTGCCGCACGAACGTAAAGGTTACGCCTATTTGCGCATCATGGAAACCGGATCCTCCGAGGATAAAACTGCGCTCTCCACCCGCAAAGTCGGCGAGCGGGACTGGTCGCTGATGCTTGTGAAATACAATATCAAGGAACAACTGCTGTCTATGCTGCACCAATCGGTGGATCACGTCCAATCGCTGCTGCATGAATGCAAGAAGGAAACCGCGCGAACGGAGCTCAAATCGATTCTTGAGCCGTTTATTGCTGTGCTTTCACCGTCACGCCGTTCCGTGCAAGAAGGGTAGGGGGATTAGTAAATGAGCCAAACATCTTCATCCGAGACCAAAGAGCAGTTCGTGCATTCTGTATTCGAGAGCATCGCTCCGAAATACGACATGATGAACGACTTGCTTAGCTTCAGGCGTCACAAAGCGTGGCGGAAATTCACGATGGCCAAAATGAACATGTCCCCCGGGGAGACCGCGCTTGACCTGTGCTGCGGTACCTGTGATTGGACGATCAGCATGGCGGAAGCCAGCGGGGGGCAGATCATCGGCCTGGATTTTAGTGAACGGATGCTGGAATACGGACGCCTCAAAGTAAAGGAGCGCGGGCTGGAGTCGCGGATCACCTTGGTTCAAGGGAATGCGATGGAGCTGCCGTTTGAAGACAACCGGTTTGATTACGTGACGATCGGTTTTGGTCTGCGTAATGTACCTGATCTCCGCCAGGTGCTGCGGGAAATGCGGCGCGTCGTAAAACCTGGAGGAAAGGTGGTTTGCCTGGAATTGTCCAAGCCAACCTGGCAGCCGTTCAAAGGACTTTATTATTTTTATTTTCAAAATGTGCTTCCGATGCTTGGCAAACTGGTGGCAAAACGATATGAACAGTACAAATGGCTTCCCGATTCCCTCGTCCAGTTTCCTGGCCGTGCGGAGCTGGCGGAGATTTTCCGGGAGACGGGACTTACCCGGGTTGAAGCGTATCCTTTAACCGGCGGAATTGCCGCCTTGCACATCGGAACGAAGGAGACGCAACATGTTTAAGAAAATGGTAATTTTCCTGCAAATGATCAAGTTTGAACATACGGTATTCGCTTTACCGTTCGCTTTCATGGGCGCGCTGCTCGGGTCTGAAATGATTAACCATGAGCTGCCGTCCTGGGCACAGATCGGGTGGGTGCTGTTGGCGATGTTTGGCGCACGAAGTGCGGCGATGGGGCTGAACCGTCTTATTGACCGGGTCATCGATGCGAAGAACCCTCGTACCGCAAACCGCGCAATCCCGGCGGGACTTTTAAAAATAGGCGAAGTCGTGTTGTTCATCATTCTCTCTTTTGCCTTGTTGTTCTGGGCCGCTGCCGAGCTAGACCCCTTAGCATTAAAGCTGTTGCCTATCGCCGTCATCATGTTGGTTTTGTACTCCTACACGAAACGTTTTACTTGGCTCTGCCACGTCATACTGGGTCTGACGATCGGCTTAGCTCCTCTCGGCGGCTGGGCGGCTGTAACTGGACAAGTTGATTGGACAGCAATGGTATTTTATGTAACGATTACCTTTTGGATTGCCGGCTTCGATATCATTTACGCCTGCCAGGACGTTGATTTCGATACGAAGGAAGGTCTTTATTCCATTCCTGTTCGGTTTGGTGTCGCTAAATCGCTGAAGATTGCTCAAGCGTTTCATATCATCACCGCGCTGGGCTTTATCGCTTTGCTGCTGTTGACGGATTTGGGCTGGTGGTATGTCGTGGGCATGATTATTGCGTATGCTATTTTGTTTTACGAGCACCATATCGTTTCTCCGAGCGATCTCAGCCGGCTGCAAACCGCGTTCTTCACCATGAACGGCGTGCTGAGCATCGTTGTGTTTTCCTTCACATTGATTGATTTGGTGGTGCGACATTTCTAATGGATAAAGGGAAATCGATTGTTGTCGGCATAACTGGGGCCAGTGGTTCGATCTATGGAGTGAAGCTGATTGAAACGCTGTTAGGTATGAACTTCCTCGTGCATCTCGTTGTATCCAATGCAGGGTGGCGAGTGATCAAGGAGGAGCTCGGTTGGAACACGAGCGATCGGGAGGCGACGCTGGAGGAACATTTCGGTCAGCTTCCCGGGAAGCTGGTATACCATCCGATCGCGGATATTGGGGCTTCGATCGCCAGCGGTTCTTTCCTCACGCACGGGATGATCGTTATGCCTTGTTCGATGGGAACCCTGTCTTCGATCGCAAACGGAACGTCCGACAATCTGATGGCTCGGGCAGCCGATGTCATGCTGAAGGAAGGCCGGCCGCTTGTGCTGGTGCCACGCGAAACGCCACTGCATGCGATCCATTTGGAGAACATGCTGAAGCTGGCTCGACTTGGCGTGCGCATCATCCCGGCGATGCCGGCATTTTATTTCGGACCGCAGACCATTGATGATCTGGTCCGGTTTTTAGTTGGTAAAGTGCTCGACAATCTGGGCATCGAGCATGCGTTATTCAAGAGATGGGGGGATCAGAATGAACAATCGGGAGAATGAAGACATCCTCATCGGCCAAATCAAATACAGCAACGTCTGGCCCGTTTTTCATTATTTTGATGTGACGCGCCTGTCCCAAGTGAGCCAACTCGTCACCGAGGTCCCTTCGAAGCTGAACCGCCGGATGCTTGGCGGGATGCTGGATATTTCCCCGGTGTCTTCTTTTGCCTACGGGTACGGCTCGGAGCGGTTCCTGCTGCTGCCGGATCTTTCCGTCAGCTCCGATGGGCCGGTGGGTTCGATTCTGCTGTTCTCGCGGAAGCCGCCGGAGGAAATTGCGAACGGCAAGATCGCGCTAACGAATACGTCGGCAACTTCGGTCAATTTGCTGAAGATCATTATGGAAAAAGCGTACGGTGGCAAACCTGAGTATTGGGACAGTGAGCCTGATTTGGATCTGATGATGGCAGAAAGCGACGGCGCGCTGTTGATCGGCGATCACGCGATTCAGGCATCCTGGCGGGATCACGATTATATCGTTACCGATTTGGGGGAAGTTTGGAAATCATGGACCGGCTATGGTATGACCTTTGCGGTCTGGGCCGTTCAGAAGTCGTTTGCCGAAGCCCACGGCGACTATTTGGCTGAAGTGACGGAAGCCTTTGTGGAAAGCAAACGTAAGAGCTTAAGTGATGTATCCCCGCTCGTGGCCAAGGCTTGCGCCGAAATTGGCGGTACGGCGGATTATTGGCGGCATTATTTTACTCAGAACATCCGCTATGATTTTAATGAATCGCACCGCCAAGGACTTTCGTTGTATTTTGACTATGCCTATGAAATGGGGCTGCTGGATCATCGAGTAGAGCTGGAGATATGGAGTGACAATTTGCTGACACGGGTGAAAGAATGAAACTACTGGATATTTTCGGTGCGTTAAAAAAAGATATGGATTTTATCGAACGCCAGCTGTACCGCAGCATCGACGGCGATGACGATCTGCTCAGCGAGACGTCCCTGCACTTGTTGAAGGCAGGCGGGAAGCGGCTGCGGCCGGTCTTCGTATTGCTTGGCGGGAAGTTTGGGAACTACGATCTGCAGAAGCTGCAGTATATCGCTGTGCCGCTGGAGCTCATCCATTCGGCGTCACTCGTTCACGATGACGTGATCGACGATGCCGACACGCGGCGGGGCAAAGCGACTGTAAAGTCGAAGTGGGATAATCGGATCGCCATGTATACCGGCGACTACATCTACGCCAAGGCCCTGATGCAGGTATCCGAGCTCGCAAATCCATACATACACCGCATACTGGCCAAAGCGATGGTGCAGATGTCGATCGGGGAAATGGAGCAGATCCGCGATTTTTTCAACACGGAGCAAAGCGTACGCAACTATTTGCTGCGCATCCGGCGGAAAACCGCTTTGCTCATCGCCATCAGCTGTCAGCTGGGAGCCATGGCGGCAGATGCTCCGGCCAAAGTGAGTGCGCTGCTGTACCGGTACGGGTACAACGTGGGCATGGCCTTCCAGATTCGCGACGATCTGCTTGATTTATTTGGTACTGAGAAGACGATCGGTAAACCGCCGGGCAGCGATATGCGCCAGGGCAACATCACGCTTCCTGTGCTTTACGCTCTGCAGGAGCCTGATTTAAGAGAGCCGCTGCTTCGGGAAATTCGCGGCATCCAGGCCGGAGACGGCAGCGGGGATGTGTCCCGTGCGATCGAAATGATTCGGACAAGCCCGGGCATTGGCAAAGCGGAGGCGTTGGCCGACCGCTATATTGCAAAAGCGCTGGCGGCGTTGCAGCAGCTGCCGGATACAGCGGCGCGCTCCCATTTACAGGACATTGCAGAATTTGTTAACAAACGCTCCTATTAATCTTATCGCTTTACCTGTTTCGCAAGTTTCTGGTAAAATGCAGGTGAAACCGCCTTCCTGGAGGAAGGTGGGAATGAGGTTTGAATCGCAAATGATGCTGTTAAATTCGGGAGGGGAACCATGGAAAGAACGTTTTTAATGGTTAAGCCGGACGGCGTACAGCGCGGGCTGATCGGCAGAATTATCAGCCGGTTCGAGGATAAGGGATTTCAACTCGTCGCAGGCAAGCTGGTTCAAGTGACAGAAGAGCAGGCGAAGAGACATTATGCGGAGCATGAGGGCAAGCCTTTCTTTGACGAACTGGTGGGCTTCATTACTTCTGGGCCGGTATTTGCCATGGTATGGGAAGGGGATGACATCATTAACTTGTCCCGCATGGTCATCGGCAAGACGAAAGTCACCGAGGCGCTTCCCGGCACGATTCGGGGGGATTTTGCCGCCCATACGCCGTTTAATCTGATTCATGGTTCCGACGGAGTAGAGAGTGCGGAGCGAGAAATCGCCAACTTCTTTGAGCCTCATGAGCTACTACAGTATACGAGAAGCGTGAGCCCATGGATTTGAACCGGATTTTTCCCGACATCCCTCGGGTAGACAACACAGAGACGGCACCGGATCCGGATTATCTCGGCTTTATCCAGAACATTAAAAAAAGCACGGGTATCGATTTGGCCCAATACAAGGAAGCGCAAATGAAGCGGCGTTTGACGACGCTGCGCAATAAGAACGGCTATTCGAAGTTTGCGGATTTTTATACGGCGATGCTGAGCAACAAGCAGTTATTTTATGAATTTTTGGACAAGATGACGATTAACGTATCTGAATTTTGGCGCAACCCCAATCGCTGGGAAGTGCTGAGGGACTCGGTGCTGCCGGGGCTGGCCGCCGGGCGGCCCCGGCTGAAGGTGTGGAGCGCGGCCTGTTCGACGGGAGAGGAGCCATACACGTTGGCGATGATTCTCGCAGATCTGGGGCTTCTAGCGAACACCTATTTGCTGGCAACGGACATTGATGAAGGAGCGCTCGGGAAAGCCCAGGAAGGATTATATCTGGAGCGTTCGCTGAAGGATGTGCCGAAGGCGGTCGCCGAGCGTTATTTTACGCCGGAAGGCCCGATGTTCCGCTTTGATCCGAAGCTGAAGAAGGCCGTCACGTTCAAGAAGCAAAACCTGCTGCTCGATCCGTTTGAAGAGGGCTTTGACCTGATCGTTTGCCGCAACGTGATGATTTATTTTACCGAAGAAGCAAAACAAGGGCTTTATCATAAGTTTGCGCGTGCGCTGCGTCCCGGCGGCATCCTGTTCGTCGGCAGCACGGAGCAAATTTTCTCCCCTGGCCAATACGATTTGGAAGCGGCGGAAACGTTCTTTTATCGTAAGAAGGGGTAAATAGAAAAACGTCCAGTTTGACCCGTCTAGGGTTGATTTGGACGTTTTTTTGTGTAAGGACTATTAAGCATCGAGAAGATTGGATGAAAGTTGGGAGTGAGTAGCGGAGCGTAGCTGGAAGCTACGTGAGCAAAGGAGCGAGCAACTGAATTCAAGATTCGAAGTCGTTTTAACATCTCTGAGCTGCTTCGTGATTAATCCCGTGGGTATAGAATGGGGTGATCTTTCCTATACTTGGATCATATAGCCAATGGAGGTCAGATCATGGACAAGCGAAAAGTGATCGAAGCTTATCGGCGCGGATTCTTAACGCCGCAGGAATGCGCGCAGGTGCTGGGTATTGAAGGCTCGCACCTCAAGCGGATGCTTGAGGATTTTCCGATGGATCCCCGGCGTTCCATCGCATTAGAAAATCAACCCGCTTCAGGCCTCAGATAAGCAGCGAGCGCCCGAACCCGTTATTTAGCGCCGACATCGCCAAGCAGGGCGGAGAACGGCGCTTTTTACGTTCTTGGTCATTCTTGGTAGAGGTGTTCTTGACAGCCGCCAAGGGGACTTTCTATAATAGTTATAAATTCAGGTCAGGAGAGATTTCATTCATGAACGATTCGGACGACCCGGAGAGTAGCAACGTATTACAATTGATTAATAACCTATTTGTAGGAGAATTTCAGGCATAGCCTGCGTCAATTCAGTGACGGCAGGTTATGCCTTTTTGCGTTTGTTTACCCGCTTGAGCGACGTGGGAAACTTGTGGAGGTGCATTGGATTGTTGGAACTTTTAGTTGTCTTCATCTTGATTTTGATTAATGCCTTTTTTGCTGCATCGGAAATCGCCTTGATCTCCCTGAATGATAATAAAATTAAAGCGATGGCAGGGCAAGGCCATCGGAAAGCAAAGGTCATCGTGGGTTTGCTTGGCGAGCCTAGCAAATTCCTGGCGACAATTCAAATTGGCATCACCCTTGCGGGCTTTTTTGCCAGTGCTTTCGCTGGGGAGAGCTTTGCCGACGACCTGGCGGCTTATTTAATCCGTATGGGGCTGCCGATCCCCGAAAACGTGCTGAGCACACTATCGCTGATCGTGATCACCTTGCTGCTCTCCTACTTCCAGTTGGTGCTGGGCGAGTTAGTGCCGAAGCGGGTCGCGATGAACAAGGCTGAAGCGATGGCGATGTTTGCGTCGACGACGTTGTCAGTGTTATCCAAGGTAACCTCGCCGTTCGTGAAACTGCTGACCACGTCCACGAACTTGCTGGTGCGGTTGTTTGGCATTGATCCGAACGCCAAGGAGGAGGAAGTCTCCGAGGAGGAGATCCGTATGATGCTGGATACCGGTGAGGAAATGGGGACGATCCAGCCCAGCGAGCGTCTGATGATCAACAACATTTTTGACTTCGACAACTTGACGGTGTCTGATATTATGACACACCGGATCGACGTCGTGGCGATCCCGGTTGATGCCGACCAACAAACCGTGGCTGAAATCGCCGACAAGGAGCAATATACCCGCTTCCCAGTGTATGAGGATACGGTTGACAATCTGATCGGGATATTGCACAGCAAGGATTTGATCCGCTTTTTGCGCACGGAGGATAAGGAGAATTGGGATTTGCGGAAGCTGGTGACGCCGCCTTATTTTATTCCGATCTCCAAAAAAACAAATGAGCTGTTCGAGGAGATGCAGCAAAACCGCATTCATATGGCGATTGTCGTTGATGAATACGGGGGAACCGCCGGCATCGTAACGATGGAGGATTTGCTGGAGGAAATCGTCGGCAACATCTATGACGAACACGACGAGGAGGAACGGGAATACGAGCAGGTTGGCGAAGGCAGTTATCTGTTCAGCGGTACGATGTCCCTTGACGACGCCCAGAAAATCTTGGATATTAAGCTTCCGATCGACCACTATGATACGCTAAGCGGGTTTATGATCGGACAGTTGAAGCGGATACCAACGGTGAATGAACGACCGGAATTCGAATACGGGGGTTATGTTTTCGCTGTTCGGGAAGTGGGTCAGCATCGCATTCGCAAGCTTTTAGCCACCCGACGGACTAACCCGGAGCAAGCATATGCAGTTCATCCGGTTTCCGCAGATTCTTAAGATGGATCAAGGCCCCCGGATTTTGGTGAACCTCGAAGCGTGAGGCGCGAAAATCCGGGCAGGGCTTGGCATCGGACCGCGTATGGTAAGAGAAATCCGAGAGGGTATGAACAGGATAAGTGAATTCACCACGTGACAGAATGCATCAAACAATATTATAATGAGCAAAGATATCATCGGATTTTAGTTCTTTACAGTTTAACAGTTTAAAGGGGGAACGCAGCATCATGAGTTTGCGATACTTAACAGCCGGGGAGACGCATGGACCCCAGTTGACTGCGATTATTGAAGGCTTGCCCAGCCATTTGCAGCTGGATTTTGAAGCGTTGAATTTTGAGTTGGCCCGTCGTCAGAAAGGGTATGGCCGCGGCCGTCGGATGCAGATCGAGAAAGATACCGCGAAGATCGTCGGGGGAGTCCGGCACGGGTATACAACAGGAGCGCCGGTGGCACTGGTTGTGGAGAACAACGACTGGAAGCATTGGCAGAAAATCATGAACATCGAGCCGATCGAAGGCACGGACGAGGAGAAACGCAGAGTACATCGTCCCCGTCCAGGGCATGCCGATTTAAACGGAGGCTTGAAATATAACCATAAAGACCTGCGGAACGTGCTGGAGCGTTCGAGCGCACGCGAAACCGCTGTTCGCGTGGCGGTTGGTGCGGTGGCCAAGCAGCTCCTGGGGCGCTTTGGCATCCGGATCGCCGGGCATGTCATTCGCATCGGCGAAATTGAAGCACCGCCGCATAACCTGCCGCTGGACGAGTTGGCTCGAGTCACCGAAGCTTCTTCGGTGCGGGTTGCCGACCTTGAGACGGAGAAGAAGATGGAAGCCTACATCGATAAAATCAAGGAGGAAGGCGACTCCATCGGCGGCATCGTCGAATGTATCGTTGAAGGCGTTCCGGTCGGACTGGGAAGCCATGTGCAGTATGACCGCAAGCTGGACGGCCGTATCGCGCAAGCGGTAATGTCGATTAACGCGTTTAAGGGCGTGGAAATCGGCATCGGTTTTGAAGCCGGGAAGCTGCCAGGCTCCAAGGTTCATGACGAAATTTTGTACAGCGAGGAGCGCGGCTATTACCGGGCGACCAACCGGCTCGGCGGCTTCGAGGGCGGGATGACCAACGGCATGCCAATCGTCGTTCGCGGCGTAATGAAGCCGATCCCGACGTTATACAAACCGCTGCAAAGCGTCGACATCGACACCCGCGAGGCGTTTGCCGCTCAGGTGGAGCGCTCTGATGCTTGTGCAGTGCCAGCCGCGAGCGTTGTGCTCGAGAACGTGGTCGCTTGGGAAGTGGCCAAAGCGTTCCTGGAGAAATTCGGCGGCGATTCGATCGGGGAGATCGAGCGTAATTATAAGGGATATTTGGCTCAACTGGAGGAATATTGATGCGAACGCTGCAGGTCGATTTGGGCGAACGTTCTTATCCGATTTATATCGGCGGCGGCTTGCTGGGAAAGGCCGGGGATTTCTTCGAGCAGCATAAGCTGTCGGCGAAGAGCCCTGTCTTAATCGTTACCGATGACCATGTCGCGCCGAAGTATCTGCCGGTTGTCGAAGCCTCGCTGCAGGCCAAAGGCTATCGTACGGTCAGCAAAGTCGTGAAGGCCGGTGAAAAATCCAAATCGCTGGAGGTTTATGAGGATGTCATGACTACGGCGATTGAAGGCGGTTTGGACCGCCGTTCTGTGGTCGTTGCGCTGGGCGGCGGCGTCGTCGGCGATTTGGCTGGCTTCGTGGCGGCAACGTATATGCGAGGCGTAGCGTTTGTGCAAATGCCTACCACGATCCTGGCTCACGACAGCAGTGTCGGAGGCAAGGTGGCCGTCAACCATCGGCTGGCCAAAAATATGATCGGCGCTTTTCATCAGCCGGAAATGGTGCTGTATGACGTGGACAGCCTGCAAACCCTGCCGCCGCGCGACGTCCGGGCGGGCTTGTCGGAAATGGTCAAGCATGGCCTGATCTGGGATGCGGCATTTGCGGACTGGTGCCGCGAGCACACGGCGGATTTGCTGGTGCTGGATCCGGAAGCGCTGGGATACGGATTAACCCAGGGGTGCTCCGTGAAAGCCCAGGTTGTCTCTGTGGATGAGAAGGAGAATGGGCTTCGTGCGATTCTCAACCTGGGGCATACGCTGGGTCATGCCATCGAGGCGATCGGCGGGTATGGTGAATTTTTGCACGGGGAAGCGATCTCGATTGGGATGGCCGCAGCGGCGAAGCTGGCAGTGAACCGGGGCCGGGATCCGCATATATACGAGTACACGGTGTCCCTGCTGAGCGGCTTCGGTTTGCCAACGGCCATGCCGGCACATTTGAACGAGCAGGATTTGATTGGTGCGATGATGCACGACAAGAAGTTTAAGGAACAGACGATGGTGTTTATTTTGCCTGTAGAGATCGGCAAGGTGGAAATTGTCTCAGACGTGACATTGGACGAAGTCCGCCAGGTGATTGCTGAACTCAAAGAGGAGGGACAACATGTATAACAGAGGTATTCGCGGAGCAACGACGGTATCCCGCAACGACGAACAGGAAATTCTGGACGCGACAGCTGAGTTGTTAAAAGAGATTGTCGCTCGCAACGAAATCGAGCCTGAGGATATTTGCAGCGTTTGGATTACGGTTACGCCGGACTTGACGGCGACTTTTCCGGCTCGTGCCATTCGCGTATTAAACGGGTGGGATATGGTTCCTCTGATGTGCTCCACGGAAATCCCGGTTCAAGGCGCTTTGCCGAAGTGTATCCGGCTGCTGATTCAGGTGAACACCACCAAAGGGCAGCGGGATATGAAGCACGTGTATTTGAACGAAGCCCGCAGCCTCCGTCCGGACCTCAGCTCCACCAATTCCTGAGGGCAGCAAGCGAGCGAAGCTATTTTTAGGATTGGCAAATCAAGCTGCAGGTTTGGGTTGCCAAACGGGCCGCGGTTAGGGTATAGTTAATTTAGATTTTAGATGAGTGCAAGTTAGTTGAGAGTAAGTTCTAAGTTAGAAGAGTTTAGAGTAAACACATTTTTTAGAGCTGAGTAGAGATCAGTTGAGATGAGCTGAGTTTAGCTGAGTGAATAGCCTGTTCCTTGTGCGTACTTCGTCGTTTTCTTGATTGTGGGAGAATGACGGCAAGACGCGTCTTTAGGAGCTGCGCTTTCCCATAAACCGCAAATCCTACAACCTCTACTTCGGTAGAGGTTTTTTTATTTGGCTCTGAAACCAATTCGAAAAGGAAGTGAGAGACATGGCAACCCCGAATGTAGAACAGGTCATTGCTTTAGCAAACGAATATAATCTGATCCCGATTGCCCGAACGTTGCTCGCCGACATGGAAACCCCAATCCGGATCTTCCGTCGTATTGCTCAGCGGGAGCAGGCATTTTTGCTGGAGAGCGTGGAAGGTGGCAGTCAGTGGGCGCGGTATTCTTTCATCGGCACCGCCCCGTTCTTGACGATTTCCGCGAAGAAGGGCGAGATCACGATTCAACGGGAAGGCGGTACAGAGCATTTGCGCTCGTCCCGTCCCGTCGATGAGTTGAAGGCGATCCTGCGGGGCTATCGCAGTCCGAAGCTTCCGGAAATGCCGCCGTTTACGGGTGGAGCGATTGGTTTCTTTGGATATGATCTGCTGCAGTACTATGAGAAGCTGCCGGCGCATCAGGTCGATGACCTGAACCTGAATGATATGCAGTTTATGTTCTGCGATCAAGTGATCGTGTTCGACCACGTGAAGCAGCGGATCCTGCTGGTGGCCAACGTACACGTGAAGCCAGACGATCGCGACGAAGATATTCGCCGGGCTTATGCGGAAGCGGAGCTGAAGCTGGATTTGGCGGCCGATCTGCTGCAGCAGGAGGGGCCGGGCGAAAGCTTTAACCGCCGGCCGATGCCGGTCGTGACGGATCTTGGGGACGTCAAATCCAACCTGACGAAGGAGCAGTTCATCGCGAACGTTGAAAAAGCGAAGGAATATATCCGCGCAGGCGATATTTTTCAAGTGGTGCTGTCACAGCGGTTCCATATCGAAACAGAAGTTGATCCGCTTCACGTCTACCGCGTCCTGCGGACGTTAAATCCGTCGCCGTACATGTATTACCTCAAGCTGGACGAGGAGATTATCGTTGGGACGTCGCCGGAGGCTTTGGTCAAGGTAGAGAACGGCCGAGTGGAAACGCGTCCGATCGCCGGCACGAGACCGCGGGGGGCGACGGAAGAAGCCGATTTAGCGTTGGAAGCGGAGCTGCTGCAGGATGAAAAAGAACGGGCGGAACATCTGATGCTGGTCGACCTTGGACGCAACGATTTAGGCCGGGTATCCGAGTTCGGCAGCGTAACCTGCGACTCGTATATGGAGATCGAACGGTATTCCCACGTTATGCACATGGTATCCAAGGTGTCTGGCAAGCTGCGGGAGGATAAGGACTTCTTCGATGCATTCCTGTCTTGTTTGCCAGCCGGGACCGTCTCCGGGGCGCCAAAGCTGCGGGCGATGGAGATTATTGCGGAGCTGGAGCGCGAGGCACGCGGCACTTATGCCGGGGCCATTGGGTACCTTGGATTCTCAGGGAACATGGATTCTTGTATTACGATCCGCACGATCGTGTTCAAGCAAGGGAAAGCATACGTGCAGGCCGGCGGAGGCATCGTATGGGATTCCATACCGGAGAACGAATATCAGGAGTCGGTGAACAAGGCGAAGGCTTTGCTGACGGCGATCCGTACAGCGGAGCAGATGTTTCCGCCAGCCACCCGAAATGACGGTGTGATTAATCAGGATTACCTTTACGAATATACCCCGGGGAACTAAAGAGAGGAGCGAATCGAGATGACAGGACAGCAAACCGTTCAGGCGGGCATTAGCCGCTTGATTGAAGGACGGCATTTGTCGCGGGAAGAAGCGCGTGGTGTGATGCAGGCGATCATGAACGGCGAATCAACGCCAGCTCAAATCGGCAGCCTGTTGACCGCGCTGCGAATCAAGGGAGAGACTGTCGAGGAGATCACCGGCTTCGCCGAGGCGATGCGCGGCGCCTCCAGCCGAATTTATACGGAAACGCAAAAGCTGCTGGATACGTGCGGAACAGGCGGATCCGGCATCCACAAAATCAACGTGTCCACGACGGCGGCGATCGTGGCAGCCTCGGTGTCAGTGCGGGTGGCTAAACACGGCAATCGGTCGGCATCCGGTCGTTCGGGAAGTGCCGATGTTCTCGAAGCGCTGGGCGTGAATATTCAACTGGACGCCGGTCAAGCGAAACGCTGTCTGGATGATATCGGCATCTGCTTTATGTTTTCACAGCTGTATCATCCATCGATGAAGCACGCGGCAGCCCCTCGCAAAGAGTTGGGGATTCGGACGGTCTTCAATATGCTGGGGCCATTAACGAATCCGGCAGGAGCGGACCGCCAGGTGCTGGGCATTTATGACGGCAGCAAAACGTCAACCATAGCAGAAGTGCTGCGTGAGCTTGGTTCCAAACGGGCGCTGGTTGTCAGCAGCCAGGAAGGTCTGGATGAAATCAGTATTTCGTCGCCGACACGGGTATCCGAGTTGAAAAACGGGGAGATCACAACCTACGAACTGCTGCCGGAAGATCTGGGACTTCGCACGTACCCGCTGGAAGCGATGATCGGCGGCGATCCCGAGACGAATGCGGAGATCGTCCGGCGCGTGCTGCAAGGGGAGCGCGGCGCTCACCGTGACGTCGTACTGGCCAACGCAGGCGCTTGCGTATATGTGGCTGGTTTGGCGGACACGATCCGGGACGGAGTTACGATCGCTGCGGATGCGATCGATTCCGGGAAGGCCTATGCCAAGCTGCAACAGCTGATTCAGACAACGGGGGAATTAAGTTATGTATCTTGATCGAATTGTAGAGACGAAAAAAACAGAAGTCGCACGTTTGGCAGAAAGCTTCTCCCTTGCGGATGCGGAGCGCCGCATTGCGGCGATGGAGCCCACGCGGGGGTTCCACGCGGCACTTACAACCGGCCGGAAGCGGGATATGGGGTTAATCGCCGAGGTGAAAAAGGCGTCCCCCTCCAAAGGGCTGATTCGCCCGGATTTCCATCCGGTGCAGCTGGCAGCGGCTTATGAAGCGGCGGGAACCGATTGCATCTCCGTGCTGACGGATGAAACGTATTTTCAGGGCAGCGGCGCCTATTTGAGCGCAATTCGCGAGGCCGTAAATGTGCCGCTGCTGCGCAAGGATTTTGTGATTGACGAGCGGCAGATTTACGAAGCCCGGCTGCTTGGCGCTGACGCTGTACTGCTGATCGCCGCAATCCTGAGCGATGCACAGCTTCGCGACTACCTGTCGATCGCCACGGCGCTGGGACTGGATGCGCTTATCGAAGTGCATGATCGCGAGGAGCTGGAGCGGGTCCTGATGCTTCCAGCGGCGAAGCTGATCGGCATCAACAACCGGAACCTGCGGACGTTTGAAGTGTCCCTGGAGACGACGGCCGCGTTGGCGGAGCTGGTGCCATCCAGTGCGACGCTGATCAGCGAGAGCGGGATTCAAACCCGGCAGGATGTAAAATACCTTCAACAGACCGGCGCACAAGGCGTGCTGATCGGAGAAACGTTTATGCGGCGAGAAAATGTGGGGGACGCCGTGGTTGACTTAATGGGACCGTTACTTCAAACGGATTCCCGCGAATTGGATGCCGAAGGGACGACGTCAAATGGGTGAAGTGGCCGTAAAAATTTGTGGACTTCAAAGCGTTGAAGTGCTAAAATCTATGGTGAACTTACCCGTAGATTATGTTGGATTCGTGTTTGCCCGAAGCAAGCGCCAAATCAGCGGAAGCCGTGCAGCGGAGCTGCTTCCTGTGCTTCAAACGTGGAGCACAGGGGCAGTTCCGCAGAGCGTTGGGGTGTTCGTCAATCCGACCTTGGAGGAGCTGGACGAGGTTTTGCGGCAGGCGCCGCTGGACATCCTGCAGCTCCACGGGACGGAAAGCCCGGATTTTTGCCGGAAGGTGAAGGACGCTTATGGCGTCGAGCTTTTCAAGGCATTTTCGGTCAAAACGGACGGATCGGTCCATGCCGGCGCGACCTTGGCGGAGTATGACGGCGTGCTGGACGGGCTGTTGCTCGACACGTACGATCCGAAGTACGGCGGGGGCTCTGGCGTTGCATTTGATTGGGCTGCTGCAGAGCCTTTTCGTCAATGGGCCAAGGAGCGAGGAATCCCGTTCTTTGCGGCCGGCGGCTTGCATCCCGGCAACGTTAGGACGTTAATTGAGACGCTGCAGCCGGATGGCGTAGACGTCTCAAGCGGCGTGGAAACCGACGACGTGAAGGATATCGCGAAAATAACTGCATTCGTAGAGAGGGTGAAGGGATGATGAAGCAGGTACCGGATGAGCATGGACGGTTTGGTCCTTTTGGCGGCCGCTACGTGCCGGAGACGCTGATGAACGCTTTGATCGAACTGGAAGAGTCCTATTTGAAATTTAAAGATGATCCCGAGTTTCAAGCGGAGATCGCTTATCTGCTGAAGCAGTATTCCGGACGGGAGACGCCGCTTTATTACGCGGAACGCCTGACGGAGCACCTGGGCGGGGCGAAAATTTATCTGAAGCGCGAGGATTTAAACCATACTGGCGCCCATAAAATCAACAACGCGATCGGGCAGGGGATTCTGGCGAAGCGGATGGGCAAGCAGAAAGTGATCGCCGAAACCGGCGCAGGCCAACACGGCGTGGCTACGGCTACGGTAGCGGCCTTGCTAGGTCTTGAATGCAAGGTATTCATGGGTGAAGAGGACACGAAGCGGCAGCAGCTTAACGTGTTTCGGATGAAGCTGCTGGGTGCTGAAGTTGTTCCGGTTATGTCCGGTACACGCACGTTAAAGGATGCTTGCAACGAAGCGCTGCGCTATTGGGTGAGCAATGTGCATGATACTTTCTATATTCTCGGATCGGCCACCGGGCCGCATCCTTATCCGATGATGGTGCGGAACTTCCAGCGGATTATCGGCGATGAAACGCGGAAGCAGATTTTAGTGGCGGAAGGCCGATTGCCGGATATGCTCGTCGCTGCGGTTGGCGGCGGCAGCAATGCGATTGGGATGTTTTATCCGTTTATCGAGGATCAGGGCGTTCGCTTGGTCGGGGTAGAGGCCGCAGGTAAAGGGATTGACACCGAGTTCCATGCCGCCACGATGACCAAAGGCACCAAAGGCGTCTTCCAAGGCTCGATGAGTTATCTGCTTCAGGACGCTTACGGCCAAGTTCTGCCAGCCCACTCGATCTCGGCCGGTCTCGATTATCCGGGCATTGGCCCAGAGCATTCGTATCTGAAGGATATCGAACGTGCGAAGTATTATCCAATCACGGACCGTGAGGCTCTGGATGCCCTTCAGCTGCTAAGCCGGACCGAAGGGATCATTCCGGCGCTGGAGTCGGCGCATGCGGTGGCCCAAGTTGTGAAAATGGCTCCGGCAATGAGCCGGGACGAAATCATCGTCATTTGCTTGTCCGGCCGCGGGGATAAGGACGTGGAGTCGATTATGGCGTATACGGAAGGCGGGGAGACGATATGAGTCAACAGGCAGGTCAATTGCTGGACGACACGTTTGCGAAGCTAAAAGCAGCGGGACAAACCGCGCTGATTCCGTTCGTGACCGTCGGTGACCCGGACCCGGAGACGACGCTCGACATTTTGGCCGTTCTGGAGGAAGCCGGTGCCGATGTGGTGGAGCTGGGTGTACCTTATTCCGATCCCTTGGCGGATGGCCCGGTGATTCAGCGGGCGTCGGAACGTGCCCTTGTCCACGGAATCACGGTGGCTTCCTGTATCGAGACGGCATCCAAAGCCCGGGAACGCGGCATCCGTATGCCATTTGTCTTGTTTACTTATTACAATCCCGTGTTGCAAATGGGGACAGAGCGCTTGTTGGCTGAGCTGCAGAAGGCGGGGATCAGCGGCTTAATCATTCCGGATTTGCCGTATGAAGAAGCGGAGGAGGTCCTGAAGTTGGCGGATGCCGCCGGCGTAAGGCTGATCCCGCTCGTCGCGCCTACCTCCAGCGGCCGGATTGCACGGATCTTGGAGCGTGCCCGCGGATTCGTATATTGCGTCTCTTCGCTGGGCGTAACCGGAGAACGGACTTCGTTCCATGCCAGCGTCGACGAATTTATCGCCTCGGTTAAAGCGCAAACGGATTTGCCCGTTGCCGTCGGCTTCGGAATATCTAGCCGGGAACAGGTCGAGCGGTTTGCTGCGATCTGTGACGGAGCGGTCGTGGGCAGCGCCATCGTGCGTAAAATCGAGGAAAACTTGCCGCTCTTGTCCCAGGCTTCGACTAGGGACCAAGGGTTGTTGCAAATTCGCGACTTTGTGGCAAAATTGAGATTATAGTTTTTTTGGCTAAACCATCACAAAGTCATTTGAGGAGGAACCTATACATGTTGCCGAAACCCCAGATCGTCAATTTGCCGGTATATCAGCCGGGAAAACCGATTGAAGAAGTGAAGAAAGAGCTTGGGCTCGAGGATGTCATTAAGCTGGCTTCCAACGAAAATCCGTTTGGTTGCTCGCCGCGCGTCCGCGCCGCCATTGAACAGGAGCTGGCGAACTTAAGCTTGTATCCTGACGGCAGTGCCGCAGAATTGACCGAGGCGTTGGCCAGCCAGCTTGGCGTTGGGAAGGAGCACATTATTTTCGGCTGCGGTTCGGATGAGATCATCGCTCTGATTGCCCGCGCTTTCTTCCTGCCGGGGGACGAGACGGTGATGGCAGACCAGACGTTTAGTGTGTATAAAAGCAACGCCGACATCGAAGGTGCAGTCAGCATCGAGGTGCCGCTGAAGGAAGGTACCCACGATTTGGAGGGAATGCTTGAACGCATCGGAGACAAAACGAAAGTGGTTTGGATTTGCAATCCGAACAATCCAACCGGAACGATCGTGCCTCATGCGGAGTTGGTTGCTTTTCTGGACCGGGTTCCGGGGCACGTGCTGGTCGTTTTGGATGAAGCTTATGCCGAATATGTGACTGATTCGGATTACACGAACGGGATCGCTTTGCTGAACCAGTACCCAAATCTAGTTGTGCTTCGTACTTTCTCTAAAATTTACGGTCTCGCTGCGCTGCGGATCGGTTATGGCGTGGGGCAACCGGCGGTCATTAAACTGATCAATCAGGTTCGTGAGCCGTTTAATACTTCGCGGATCGGGCAAGCGGCGGCAAAAGCGGCTTTGGCCGATCAGGAATTTGTGGCTGACTGCCGGGCTAAAAACCGCGAGGGAATCGCCTATTTGTATAAGGAATTCGACCGGCTGGGCCTGAAGTATTTCCCGGCGCATGGCAATTTTATCATGGTGGATGTTCAGCGTCCGGCGGGTGAAATGTTTCAGTCGTTATTGCAGCTGGGGATTATCGTGCGCGGAGGATTCCATAAATATCCAACTTCCGTGCGGGTGACCGTCGGATCGGCGGAACAGAACGCTAAATTTATATCTGCCTTGGAGCAGGTGCTTGGCAAATCGGCAACTCGGGTCTAATCCCCAATTTATTCGCAGAAAATGAGTGAGATACGATGACAACGAAAATTGCCATTTTTGGCGTGGGCTTGATCGGCGGATCGCTGGCGTTGTGCTTCAAAGGCAAGCCGGGAATTACGGTCGTTGGCCACGCCCATCGCCCGGAATCCTTGAAACGCATTGAGGAGCGCGGTGTCGTTGACGCCGCGACTCTGTCCATGGAAGAGGCGGCGGCGGATGCCGACTTTATTTTTTTGTGCGTGCCGGTCGGGTTGCTGGAAGATTACCTGCGGAAGCTGACCGAGCTGCCGCTGAAGCCGGGCTGCATTGTAACCGACGTTGGCAGCACCAAGGCGTCGGTCGCCGCTTGTGCGGCCAAAATCGCCCGTCCGGGCGTGCATTTCATCGGCGGCCATCCGATGGCCGGCTCGGAGCGTTCCGGCGTGGAGGCGGCTTCGACGCTCTTGTTCGAGAACGCCTACTATGTGCTGACACCGTCTCCTGATGTGCCGGAGGAGGCTTATCAACGCCTGGAGCAGCTGCTGGCGTACACCAAAGCGCAAATTGTGCGTGTGGACCCAGTTCTGCATGATGAAATCGTTGGGGCGATCAGCCATCTTCCGCATATTATCGCGGTTGCCTTGGTGAATCAGGTGCGTAATTACAACGATGGCAACGGGTTATACCGGATGCTGGCGGCAGGTGGTTTCCGCGACATCACGCGGATCGCTTCAAGCGACCCGGTGATTTGGCGGGATATCCTGCTTAGTAACCGGGACGTGCTGCTTCATTTGTTGAAGGACTGGAACCGCGAGATCGAAGGCTTTATCACTTTATTGGAGGCACAGAACGGGGAAGGGATCGAGGCCGAATTCCAAAAGGCCAACCAGTTCCGCAGCGAGCTGCCGGAGCGGCGCAAAGGGGCGATCACCTCGTTGTTCGATATTTATATCGACGTACCCGACACACCGGGGATTATCGGGCAAATCGCAACCGAACTTGGTCTGCGCCATATTAACTTGAGCAACATGCAGATTATCGAAAGCCGCGAGGACGTTCCGGGCGTACTGCGCCTCTCTTTCCGCCAGGAAGGGGAGATGGAGCGGGCGAAAGCTCACCTCCAATCGCTGGGGTATGTTGTGTACGTGTAGTTGGCTTTTGTTAGGGGAAAGGCTTGGCTCGGTGTTGAATTTTAAATTCAGCCGGGCCTTTTGTTGCTTTGGCCGCTGACGGGGATTTAACGGAACCTAGGGACGTTATTTGCGTGGATG
>NZ_GG695982.1:0-12775 GCF_000159955.1 Paenibacillus sp. oral taxon 786 str. D14
GATCGGATTGAGGCTGAACAGCGGCAAGCGGAACGATTGGAATTGATTCGGAATGAACTCGGTTACGACGTTGTGGAACAAACAGTGAACGAAGTCTGCGCATGGCTTGTTGAGGCGGGTATTGATCGCCAGTCAGCAAAGCGATCGGCTGAAAAAGTTGTACAGGCGCACCTCAGTGAACTGGATCGTGTAGATCTGCATAAAGAGGCCTTAAAGTTAGCTTTACATACACAGCCTGTCCCATCAAGTGCTTCCACAAAGCAACGCGGAAGAAGCAATTCAAAAGTGATTCTGACTGAGCCTAATGATTTGAGAGTAATCGTTTCGCAAGGAAGAAAGAAGAAGTTGTCCGCTTACGAGGCGCTGAAAGCAGTCGGATATATTAAAAATCCTTTGGAGTTCCTAGGATGAGGTATTGAACCCATGAATGAAAGTTATGCAATACCTGTTCCGTATCCTGATGAGCTTTTATATAGCGTGATTAATCGATATCACCTGAGAGCTAATAACACAAGCCCAAAATGGACATATAAAGAACTATTTGGCACGGAGAACATTATCCCGACAATTGATCTGCCAAGTCATATCGAGACGTTTTCACGCAGAAATATGCTGCATGGAATGACAGCCGATGATTGGATGAAAGACCACACTTGTTATCCGTTTTATGCTCCATTCTTGCCCAAGAATCGTGCCAATCGTTTAAAGCAACTCATGAAAGGGCCGGATGGTTCGGGGATACATGCACTTGTTGGGATTACCGCCAGTACAGTGGATAGGAACAGTGATTTGCGGTTCTGTTCTCAATGCTATGAAAAAGATATAAACCAATATGGGGAGCCGTATTGGCATCGCATTCACCAGTTGCCGGGAGTATGGGTTTGTCCGGTTCATCGGGATGTTCTGCATCGGATGACATACCCGGTTTCAGATCGATATGGGTTGACCGTTCTCCCTATTTCGAAGAAGATGTTCGGCTCAGTACCGATTGTCGCCAACTTGTCAGGTAAAACAATCAATCAGCTTTCAGACATCGCAAGAGACATTCAGGCATTAATGCAAACCAACGACTTGCCAGTTCTTTATGAATCCAGGAATATATTTCTGCCACGCTTACGGAAGCAAGGGTATGTAACCGCAGGCGGGCGTATTCGCCAGCAAAAACTTGAGGAACAGTTCGTCATTTGCTATGGGAGAGAGCTGCTGGAGATGCTGGGCAGCCTTCCATACGGTAAGGACTACACATGGCTGAATCTGGCGACAAGGTCCGCCCGGCGGGCGATTCATCCGCTGCGGCAGATGCTGCTGATCCGTTTTTTGTACGGGTCATTCAATGAATTTTTAGAACAATCCGAGGTGGATGACGCACCCTTCGGTAAAGGGCCATGGCCATGTCTGAACAAAGCAGCGGAACATTATCGAACCTCAATAATAACGGACCTGCTCATTACACGTTGTACAGATACCGGCCGGCCTGTAGGAACCTTTACTTGTGAATGCGGCTTCGCCTATTCAAGACGAGGACCGGATCAATCCGAAGAAGATAAATACCGCAGAGGGCGTATCAAATCGTTTGGTCCAGTTTGGATGGATAAGCTTCAGGTACATTTGCGAGAGGGCATTTCCTATCGTTCCATAGCAGCGTTATTGGGGGTTGATACGAATACAGTCATGAAGTACGCCAAAGGTATTGTGATAACACGCAACTTGGAACCTGCATTATTAGAAAGTCCAAGAAAATCTTTCAAACCTGTCCGATCCAAGGGATCTAAACATACACGAGTCGACTGGGGGAAACGTGATCTGGAGCTAAGTTGGATTGTCGAGGAAACATGTAGAAGGATATTATCCGATCGCAAAAATAAACCTGTCAGAATTACGATTTCAGCGATAGGCAGACGAGTCGGGAAACTGAGTTTGCTAGAAAAGCAAAAACAAAAGCTCCCTGTAACGACGAAAGTATTATCTGATTACCTTGAGTCGACATCCCAATTTCAAATTAGGAGGGTTCGATGGGCTGCTGAGCAACTGGCTGGCGAATGGCCCATAAAACGGTGGAAACTTGTGAAAAAAGCCGGACTGCGACCAGGATATGCCCAAGAGGTATCGGATGAAATTGATCGTTGTATTGGACAAAGAGCTTCAATGAATCGAATTGCATCTGCTGAGGTGACTCCATTATGGCTGCATTGACACTGCGTTCATGGCCGTTTCCGGATAATCAGGGGGTTGAGTTATTTTGGTTCGGGTCCCCTTTCATGGACTACAAGGGGAATTGGAGAGTTCGAGTCGCATTTCGAACAGAAACCGGGGACTTGAAAGTTATATCCTACCCATGGGGAACAGTCCCCTATTTGCGCATGGGACAAATCTACACCAATGGAGTATTTGATCAAGTCAAGCCATTGGAAGGCATTGTACATAGAATAACGATAAGCAGCTTGGATCAAGGTCTGATGAGTAATGGGTTTAAATTGCCCAAGCGCTTGATTGACTTCCGTCAAAATCCGGAGCTAGGGCTTCAAAAAATTATTCAGTTTCAGTTTGACGGGACGATTTATTGCTTTCCAGTGTTCGAATTCATTCGAGCCATGTTTATTAACTCCAGGTATTTGGCGTATTATTTAATGCAGCCGCACGGTCTGGAAATGTTGATCGATAATAGCGATATGAGAGGAAAAACTTTGCATTTTGATTTGAGTTTTCGTGTACCGGCCAAATTGGCAAGCGAAAGTAACGCACGTCACCTATCCTGGATTTACATTGATCCCGCTATTCGTACCATGTGGGATTCCGTTTATCAATTGATGTTCAATCAAGCGATCAAGGACTCGCCTCAAAATCCGAGCGCCAGAATGAGGAAGGGAATTCCGCTTGGCGTTGAGCTCCCGGCTGTTGGTTCTCTTGAGTTTCACGTTCGAGGAGAACAATTCAATAACTATTTCTTGGTGAAAGAGATTCTCGGTATTGGCGGTTTTAAGCATCCGGCGGAAGAGATCGTCTTTTGGCACCCATCGAAGAAGCGTCGTGAGTCGATTTCAGGGGATAAACAAGTTCGAGTTACGTCCGGATCCGAAAATAAAGACTACATATTGAATGATCAAAGCGAAAATGCCAGGGAAAATGCGAGGCAAGATGTATTGGAGACCCCTCCTACGTTTATGCGATTCTCCAATTTTCCTAGGGTTACTGCTCGTCGAGAGGATGTGAGGCATTCCCATACCGGCAATGACGTGATCGTCACCTCCGGGAGAGGCGGGAAGAACTCAGGAGGACTAGATAAAGTAAGTACACAGGATTCGATGGTCGGCGGCGATACGCCTCCTATCGATTTTCAGACGCTTGAAACCATACCAATTACAGAGGCTATCGGTCTTGAATCTTTTTTCGAGATGACTCAAATCTTAAAGCATGTCTTTCCCGGTCATATCCGGATGTCTGTGCTCAGGATTCCTCCCGGCAAAAGATTTTCTGTATGTCCAAACGGCTCCCGACGAACATGTGGGATCGTACAGGCGGATCATGGTATCACGACTAAGTTTATTATCGAAGTGGCCCGGCCGGATGATTGGTCCATTTCGACATTGATCCTCCACCCAACTCAGCAGACTGCACTAAAGACGGTTGAGCGTGACATTAAGTTGCTTCTTGAAGGGCTTGTTCAAAAAGGCGGCCACTGGGATCAGAATATTTTAAACCAATGCAACGGCTTCAATATCGAAAAGGTTAAACATTATCAGAGTGACTCAGTTAGGGATTGGGCGTATCGGATAAACGGGAAATTATCCGGCTAGACAATAGATGTTTGATTTATTTTGGTATTGAAATACTCGATTCTTGGATGGTATAATTTAGTTGGCTATTGGCAGTGAAAGAAGGTGATGAATTGATTGAATCGTTCTGGAATACTTGTTTGCTTCATGATATCACAACCCGTGATCAGCTGCTGCGCGAAGCCATTCGAGTGAAGCGGACACAACAACTACTGAAACTACAACAGTTGGCCGAAACGGAGCTAATTACGGAACCCGAGAAGCTGTTTCTGTGGATGAAGGAACGCGCTTTAGACAGGGAATTAGGTCATTTCCCCGGCGATCGGGATTTATTTTATAAATTATACCATGCAGGCAAGGACATGGACTTGTTGGAATACGCCATGCTCACCATCCAACAAGATCGGGTTACAGGGTGCATTGTCGTCCATCCTGGAATCGTCGAAAAGTTTGTCGATCAGTGTGAGCGGCGTGGTTGCAAGAACATTCTGCTTGCAGAAGCTGAAAAGTATATCAAAGGACTTGTCGAGACGAAATGTTACCATCGCCCATGGACAATCACATTGTTAACAGAAAACTACATCATCGGCAGATTATTCAAAACTTATTTCGAGCCCTACTCCAATATCCGCATCGTTCAAGGGTCCATTTATCAGCCGCTGCCTGCAGAAATTCAATTCGACGCGATCCTGGCGATGCCGAATTTCGGTATGAAAATGAACGATGACGAGGTTGCGGTTCGGGAATCCGAGGGCGCGGCGGCCAGCTATCTGCTTCCACTCTTGCAAGACGACGGGAGATTAAGCGTGACCTTGCCCGCGCGGATGCTGTTTCAATCCGGCGCGATCGCCAGCTGGCGGAAGCAAATGAATGATCAGGCGCCGGTGCAAACGATCTATTCGCTTCCGGACGGCTTGTTTCGTCCCTACACTTCCATCAAGACCTATCAGGTTGACTTTGGAAAAGCGCCTGTGGAAGAGGTGATCCTCGGGCGGCTCCATATGGAGAAGTCAAAGCTTGTGGCGGAACGGGAGATTGCCATCCATTCAGACCGGTTCCGAGAGCTGGATCATTGGCGAATCGAACTGCTGCTGGATGAAGATCAGGATACACTTCGTTCGTTCCAGCAGGCGGCGACCCCGAAAGTGAAGTTGCGCGATGTGGCAGAAATTTTTCGGGGAAAATCGATTCTTAAGCAGGATCTAAAGCCCGGGAACATTAAGGTGCTGAATATATCCAATCTGGATGACGGCGAAGTGCTATTGGATCAACTTGAAACGATTGACGAGGAAGAGAGGAAAGTGAAACGTTACGAGATTCTCCCGGGTGACCTGGTCATGACGTGCCGCGGCACCGTGAACAAGTTGGCTGTATTTCCGGAGGCTCAAGGGATGGTCATCGCTTCCTCGAATATGATCGTGATCCGATTCAAGTCGGCCATCAAGAGTCATTTTGCCAAAATGTTTCTGGAAAGCCCTGTTGGAACAGCCCTTATTCAAAGCTTCCAGCGGGGAACAACCGTGATGAATTTGAATCCAGCGGATGTGGCGGAATTGGAATTGCCCTTGGTACCGGAAGATAGACAGCAAGAAATCATACAGCAATATATCCGGGAGAAAGAACGATACAAAGAAGTCGTGCGGGAAGCGTCGGACCGTTGGGAACGAGTCAAGAGTCAGTTATATGAGCAACTCTACTGAGGAGGAATTCAGGATAATGGCAACAGCGAACATTGGATTCGAGGAAAAATTATGGAGCATGGCCGATAAGCTGCGTGGCAGCATGGATGCAGCGGAGTATAAGCATGTAGCTCTCGGTCTTCTATTTCTGAAATATGTGTCGGATGCATTTGAAGAAAAATATGAAGCATTGAAAAATGAACCGTATGCCGATCCGGAGGACCGGGACGAATACGTGGCAGAAAATATATTCTGGGTACCGAAAGAAGCGCGCTGGAGCCATATCAAGGATAACGCGAAGAAGCCGGAAATCGGGCAGATCATTGATAATGCCATGATTGCCATCGAGAAGGAAAATCCATCGCTGAAAGGCGTGCTGCCGAAAGATTACGCTAGGCCGGCGCTGGATAAAACTCGTCTTGGCGAAGTGATCGATTTGTTCTCGTTCAAAGTCGGCGATGAAGAAAGCCGTTCGAAGGATGTACTGGGGCGGGTATATGAGTATTTCCTTAGCAAATTCGCAAGCGCGGAAGGCAAGAACGGCGGGGAATTCTATACCCCGAACAGCGTTGTTCGCCTGCTCGTCGAGATGATACAGCCGTTCAAGGGCCGCGTATACGACCCCTGCTGTGGTTCCGGCGGCATGTTCGTTCAGAGCGAGAAGTTTGTAGAGGAGCATCAGGGGCGCATTGGCGATATCGCGGTGTACGGGCAGGAGTCGAATCCGACGACGTGGAAGTTGTGCAAAATGAACCTCGCCATTCGCGGCATCGACGGCAACCTTGGGGAGCATCATGCAGATACGTTCCATAATGATTTACATAAAAATCTGAAGGCCGATTACATCTTGGCGAATCCGCCATTCAATATCAGCGATTGGGGCGGTGAACGGCTGACAGATGACACTCGCTGGACGTATGGGGTGCCTCCCGCAGGGAATGCCAACTATGCGTGGATTCAGCATATCGTGAACAAGCTTGCGCCCAGCGGTGTTGCAGGCTTTGTACTTGCGAACGGCTCCATGTCGACAAGTACGACGGCGGAGTTCGAGATTCGCAGCAAGCTGGTTAACGCCGATCTGGTCGATTGCATCGTCACCTTGCCGGGGCAATTGTTCTATTCGACGCAAATTCCGGTTTGTCTTTGGTTCATCGCCAAAAATAAAGCGCCAAAGGGCTTTCGGGACCGCCGCGGCGAAATCCTGTTTATCGATGCACGCAAAATGGGTCATATGGTGGATCGGACACATCGCGAACTCAGTACGGAGGATATCCGGAAGATCGCTGATACGTACCACGCATGGCGCGGTCAGGCGGAGGTCGGAGCATACGAGGATGTGAAAGGCTTCTGCAAAGCGGCGAAGCTTGCGGATGTGCAGGAGCACGAGTATATTTTGACACCGGGGCGGTATGTTGGAATTGAGGATGTGGAGGAAGACAGCGAGCCGTTCGAGGATAAGATGGCACGGTTGACGGAGGAGTTGGCTGAGCAATTCGCCAAGTCCCGGCAATTGGAGGACGAGATTCGCAAGCGGCTTGGGGGGATCGGGTTTGAGTTTTGAGTGGAGAGAAACAACACTGGGAGAGTCGTTGGATATCAACCCCTTCTACAGTATAAGAAAAGGAACTTTGGCTAAGAAGATTTCCATGGCTGATTTAGAACCTTTTACAAGGAAGATAACTAATTATGAGGTGGCTGAATTCAATGGAGGATCAAAGTTCAAAAATGGTGATACTCTCGTGGCAAGAATAACGCCTTGTTTAGAAAATGGAAAAACGGCATACGTAAATATATTGGAAAAGGATGAAATAGGTTTTGGTTCAACGGAATTTATAGTTTTACGGGGTAAAGAAGGAATATCTGATAACAAATATGTGTACTATCTTTCCATCTCTCCGGAATTTAGAAATGTGGCGATAAAGTCAATGACCGGTACCTCTGGGCGGCAGAGAGCTCAAGTGGATGCCATCTCAAAGTGGCAGTTTCGATTACCACCAATTAAAGAGCAAAAAGAGATCTCGGCATTGCTATCATCGCTTGATGACAAGATTGAGCTTAACATCGCCATCAACAAAAACCTTGAAGAAATGGCCCAAGCTCTTTTTAAACGATGGTTTGTGGACTTCGAGTTTCCGAATGAAAACGGCGAACCGTATAAGTCCAGCGGCGGCGAGTTTGAGGAAAGCGAGTTGGGGTTGATTCCGAAGGGGTGGAAGGTAGGGAGAGCAACCGATATATTCGATGTGCAGAGTGGGGGTACACCGAAAACGAGTACATCTGAATATTGGAATGGTGAAATTCCCTTTTTTACTCCAAAAGATTGTTCGAACTCATTATATGTAATCGAAACAGAGAAAACCATCACTGAAGATGGGTTGAACAATTGCAACAGCAAGTTGTTCAAAACTGATACTGTTTTTATTACCGCAAGGGGAACGGTTGGAAAAGTTGCACTCGCAGGTAGAGACATGGCAATGAACCAATCCTGCTATGCTCTTGTCGCCAAAAGCGGTTATACCCAGAAGTACGTCTTTCATCTGACACAACAGCTAGTTAATGTATTGCGAAAAAATGCTAGTGGAGCCGTATTTGATGCAATAACAGTTTCAACTTTTCAAAATTTGAAAACTACTCTGCCAGATATTGAACTGGTAAGACATTTTGATGGGCTAGTCAATGGACTCTATTCATTGTTACTTGAAAAGGCAAATGAAACCCAAACTTTGCAGCAACTCCGCGACACCCTTCTCCCCAAACTGATGTCGGGCGAGATCCGTGTCCCTGTCGAGCAGGATCACAGTGTTCCTGATCTGCCGATGGTTGCCGAGAGCAGCACAATCTATCAATCCTAACCCCAAAGGAGGTGCAACGATGGCCTACTATACCACATCCTATACCGAAAGTGACTTAGAGCAGGCCGCACTGGAATGGTTCGAAGAACTGAACTACGAGAAAGCTTATGGTCCGGATATTTCTCCCGAAGGCGAGTATCCCGAACGGCAATTTTACCATGACGTAATCCTGAAAGACCGGCTGCGCGAGGCGCTTATTCGTATCAACAAACATGTGCCGCGTGAAGCGATTGAGGAAGCGATCCGGGTCATTGAAGTGCCGCGCAGTCCTAGCCTGCTGATCAATAACAAGGCGTTCCAGAAGATAATCACCGACGGGATCGACGTGCAGTATCAAGCCGCTAATGGCGATTATCCGACAGAGAAAGTATGGCTGTTCGACACCGATCCGGACGGGATCGACAACAACGACTTTCTGGTCGTCAACCAGTTTACCGTCGTTGAAAATCAGGGAGAGAAGCGCCCGGATATCGTCGTGTTCGTAAACGGTTTGCCGATCGCCGTATTTGAATTGAAAAGCGCCTCCAACGAAGAAGTCGGGATCAGCGATGCCTATAATCAGGTGCAGACGTATAAAGGCGCGATACCGTCCCTGTTCACGTACAACTCGTTTCTGGTCATCAGTGACGGCGTGAATGCGCGGGTAGGCACGCTGACCGCCAATGAAGACCGCTTTATGATGTGGCGCACGATTGACGGCAATGACGTGGCGCCCTCCTCCCTGCCCCAGCTTGAAGTGCTTGTGAAAGGGATGTTCGAGAAAAGCCGACTGCTCGACATTATCAAGCATTTCGTGTTGTTTCAAACCGATGGGGAGCATCTGTTCAAAATATTGGCGGGATACCACCAATACCACGCCACCAACAAGGCGATTGCAAGTACGGAACGGGCGACGATGGACGAAGGAGATCGAAAAATCGGCGTTATCTGGCATACACAAGGGTCCGGCAAAAGCTTGTCCATGGTTTTCTACGCGGGAAAACTTGTCCTGACGCTGAACAACCCGACGATCGTCGTGGTGACGGACCGGAACGATCTGGACGATCAGTTGTTCAGCACGTTCAGCAAGTCGAAGGACTTGCTCAGGCAAACGCCTCAGCAAGCGGAAAATCGGACTCATTTGCGTGAGCTCTTGTCGGTGGAGTCGGGCGGGATCATTTTCACAACGGTCCACAAGTTCACCCCCGATGAACATGAAGACAAGTATCCTGTGCTTACGGAACGCCGTAATGTGATTGTGATCGCAGACGAAGCGCATCGCAGCCAGTACGGGTTTCAGGCGGATATGGTCGCTGGGGACGACGAAGCGGCCATTAAATATGGCTATGCCAAGTATATGCGCGATGCGTTGCCGAACGCTTCCTATATTGGCTTTACCGGAACGCCGGTCGAATTGACAGACAAAAATACGCCCGCCGTTTTCGGTGACTACATCGATATTTACGATATGACCCGAGCCGTAGAAGACGGAACGACGGTCAGAATTTATTACGAAAGCCGTATTGCCCGCCTGGATTTGTCGGAGGCGGAGCGCCCGGTCATTGACAGCGAGTATGAGGATATTACGGAGTATCAGGAATACACGCAGCGGGAGCGTCTGAAGTCGCGTTGGGCCAGGCTTGAAGCGTTGGCCGGTGCAGAGAAACGGGTCAGGAAAGTCGCGCAGGATGTCGTCGAACATTTCGAGCAACGGCAGAAAGCCGGCTTCGGCAAAGCGATGATTGTTGTGATGTCGCGGCGGATTGCCATCGATATGTACAAAGCGATTGTGGCGCTCCGGCCGGATTGGCATAGCGACGACGACAATGAAGGCAAGATCAAGATCGTCATGACCGGAAGTTCCAGCGATCCGGAGGAGTGGCAACCGTTTATCGGCAACAAGCGGCGACGTGAACATCTCGCGAAGCGGATGAAAGATGTGAACGATCCGCTTCAGATCGTCATTGTCCGTGATATGTGGCTGACCGGTTTTGACGTGCCGAGCATGAATACCATGTACATCGACAAGCCGATGAAAGGTCATAATCTGATGCAGGCGATCGCCCGCGTGAATCGGGTATTCCGCGACAAGCCGGGCGGTTTGATCGTCGACTATATCGGAATTGCGGATTTACTGAAATCGGCGCTACAACAATATACGGAAAATGACCGCAAAACTGCTGGTATCGATACAGACCAAGCCGTTGACTTTATGCTGGAAAGGCTGCAGCTCATCCGCGAATTGCTTCATGGGTATGACTACAGTAAATTCGCTTCGGAGAAAGCATCCGAACGGATGAAGGCCATTGTTGAGACGGTCGATTACGTACTTGGATTAGGTGAAGAGAGCAAGCGGAACTTCCTGAATTGGACGACGGAATTGGCAAGAGCCTTCTCGCTCTGCGCGACGACTCCCGCCGCGGAGGAAGTCAATGTCGAAATCAGTTTCTTCAAAGCGGTTAAATCTGGTATAATTAAGCTGATAACAGACGAAAACAAGAGAAAAACGACGAAAGAACTCGATGCCGAGTTGAATCAGCTCATCTCGAAATCTGTCGTATCCGATGAAGTTGTCGATATTCTGGAAGCTGTAGGCTTGCAGAAACCGAACATTGCGATACTTTCGGATGAGTTTCTCGAACATGTGCGCGGGTTGAAGCAGAAAAATCTGGCTGTGGAACTTCTCCGCAGGCTGCTTCAGGGGAAAGTGAAGGCCGTTTCCCGAACCAGTATTGTGCAATCGAAGAAATTTTCCGAGATGCTGGAGGAAGCCATTCGGAAATACAACAATCGTACCATCGAAACGACACAGGTTATTGAAGAACTGATCCAGATGGCTAAAGAAATGAACGCAGCCGTCAAGCGCGGCGAAGATCTCGGTCTGATCAAGGAAGAGCTGGCTTTCTATGATGCGCTCGCTTCGAATGAATCGGCCAAGGAACTGATGGGCGATCTCATGCTGAAGCAGATTGCACATGAGCTGACCCAAGCGATCAAGAGCAACATTAAGGTCGACTGGACGCTTCGTGAAAATGTGCGGGCACAGATGCGGATTACCGTTAAACGGCTGCTGAAGAAGTACGGATATCCACCTGATCTGGAGAAGATGGCGATTGATTTGGTGCTTCAGCAGGCGGAATTGATGGCGCAGGCGGAGACGGAAGAGTTTAAATATTAACTTACAACAAGGCGTAGCAACGTGAGTCATGGGGCTATGCCTTTTAATTTTCATGAATATTTTTTGTTGTTGGGAGAATTATTATTTGATATATTTGGAACGGGAATATACGTTCCTGTTTTTGGGCAATGGCTATATTAAAGGAGATGAATATTGTGACAGTTGAACTTAGACAAAATTATAATAAAATTTTAGAAAATCTAGCAAAGGAACTTGATATATCACCAAGCAAATATCAACAAGCCGTTCAGCGGTATACTGCGGTTGGTAATTGGATTGCGGACGGAGAGTATGATGGTGTTCAGGGTGAACTTCACATTTATACTCAAGGCTCTTTTAGACTTGGTACTGTAGTTAGACCACTAAAGGAAGGAGCGGAGTCCGATTACGACATTGACTTAGTTTGTGAACTACCACTGAAAAAGTTTAGTACAACCCCTGCATCATTAAAAAAATCTATTGGCGAGAGAATAAAGGAAAACGCTATGTATCAAAAGATGCTTGATAAAGAAAAGAAGCGTTGCTGGACATTAAATTATGCAGAACAAGACGGTATAGGATTTCATCTTGATATATTGCCTTCCGTTCCCGAATCTGTTGAACTGATTGCTGATTTGATTGGACACGGCATTTCGGGAGATATAGCCCAAAAGTCGATATCGATTACGAATAGAGAAAGAGAAAATGTTTATTCATGGTCATCTAGTAATCCAAACGGGTATGCTGAATGGTTCGAAACAATTAAGAGACCAGTATTTGAAAAGATGAAAATAGTACAAAAACAATATATTTTCGAGAACAACAAAGCAATATTCAATCAAATAGATGAGGTTCCAGATCAACTAGTCAAGACACCTTTACAAAGAGCCATTCAAATTTTAAAACGTCATCGTGATGTTCGTTTTGCTGGTCACGAATGGGAAGCGGATAAGCCTATTTCCATGATAATTACTACTTTATCTGCAAGAGCATACCAACATGAAATGGATTTATATACAACCATTAAAAATATCGTTGAAAAGTTATCTACGTTAGAACAACTTCTTAATTCAGGAATTAAGTTCAGTGGAGATTTAACAATGCTTCAACTAATAAATAGAGACAAGGATGGGTATTGGATAATTCCTAACCCTGTTAATCCAGCAGAAAATTTTGCTGATCGTTGGCACGAAAACGGAAATCGGAAAGCTAAAGCGTTTTTTCAATGGATTACTTGGGTTAAGGAAGACTTAGTTGACATTCTTCAACTTTCTGATGTTGGTAAGATTACAAAAACCCTTGAACAAAGATTCGGTGAAAAGATTGTTTCTAAAA
>NZ_GG695982.1:14325-16333 GCF_000159955.1 Paenibacillus sp. oral taxon 786 str. D14
ATAGATTAGGCGGTATACTGATTTTGGATGGGATTTCCTCAAGATCATCCCGGTTGTGTAAAGGAATTTCCTTATGTGACTCTACTCCGCTAAGATAATCGCTTAAATAATACTCGACTCTTGCAAGATTCATTTCGTCCAGCACAATGAAATGCGGCTTCTCCCTCTCCTTATGAGCATGTAAAAGTACTCTTAAAAACTCCGTCATAATATACCTGTTTTCAAAAGAACTGTAATACCCGAACAAAGCAGTTCCATCCGTCCAGTCCGGCCGAACAGGAATGATAGACAAATAGGGATTGTCGGCTTCATAAGGCAGCCCATACACCGCATTCGCATAAAGCTTGGCCAGCTGTGTCTTGCCAGTTCCCGAGATACCGCTTAGAATCACAAAATGCTTGTCGTTCAAGGCAGTCAAATTCAGATGCAGATCGCGAATCAAATCTTTATCAAAAGTCAGGGAACAATTCTGAATGGTCTCAAAAATCACTGAAAAATTAAAATTACTATTGTAATCAACCGTTTCCTCTGAATCTTCATCTACCAAAGTGTCTGATGTTGCTTCATCCGTTATGACCTGGTTTTCAGGAAATTTAAAACTCCCCCGGCCGCTCACATGGGCAAACAAAAGTGCGGCACACACAAACCTGCCTTTAATTACCGCTAGATCTTCTTCAAACTGCTGCTCGAAGTTGTTGTATGTTCCAATCAAATATTCACTATCATGCCGCACTTGTATATTGTGCTCTTTTAATAAATCAAGCGCGCGATGCTTTAAAGTCTCGTTATCTTGATTGTGCATCTTGAAGGACTTTGGAATCCACCATTCCTTGCGATTATCGTCAAGGAGCACCGAGACATCGGCATAAATATAATCCTAAATTTCGAAAGCCCATCGTAACGGTAATCATATAAGCGCTTCTAGCGCCCATAGTGAATATTTGTGGATCTTTTTCCAGTGATTCACCGAGTATTTTCGATTTGAGAATGCACACTCCCCCTCCCCACAAGAAGGGGCTTTAAAATTCCCATGTGAAATTATGGATGATTTCACTCTAGTGCAGCCACTCTAGCTTCGATCCGTTTCCAGACATGCCGATTGGTAAAGTCCTTCACCAACTTCAGAACCACTCGACGGCTGTGCTGGATAATCTTCGCGGCGCAGTGGAAGAACTCTAAGCGAAACCGTGCAATCGTATATCCTTGGTGAATGGGCTCGCAACAATCCTGTTTGAATCGCTCATAGAGGTTGTAAGCCAACAGTTTGATGAGCAAGTCGAGTTCGTTGGCTTCAAAGTCACCGGTCGCAATTCGATCTATGGAAAACCCACGTTTTGCTTCCTTGATGTAGTTTTCCATGCAGCAGCGCTGGTTGTAGAACCGCCATAAGTCGATCGGTTCCCATTCCAGATTGGTGACGATCGCTTCATATTGCCAGTCGGTATCGAAGATGAGGCGCGTTTGACCGTCTTCCATTACTCGTGCCTTGCGAATGATCGCCACACGACGTAGCTTTTTCCAAGAAGTTGCTTTGTAAAGAAGCGTAATACCTTCGATGACCCATTCTTCATCATCGACAAAGCGCTTCCAGTAACGACAAGCGGCCACTTCGGCTGCGAGACGTTTCGTCCACTTGAGCTTGCCAACGTATCCGATTCGTTTGCTTTCCCACAGTTGGTAGAAGTCTTCGCCTCCGAATCCCTTGTCAAATCGGGCGTACTTCACCGAACGATCACCGATCAGATCAAACGTCTGCTCTAGAAAAGAAGCAACGCCGGTCGAAGAGTGGGTGTTGCCTGCGCGGAGGACGGCATTCAGACATAAGCGTGATTGTCCTTCAAAAGCTAGCAAGGGATGGTAGCTCTTCCGGCCAGGCTTGTGTGGATTCGTTCCTTTTGCGGCTCCCGATTGATGGCCATACACAGTTTCCACCGTAGAGTCTAGATCCAAGATCAGTTCGGATGGCAGACAAGGACGAATGACCTCCTGATTGACTTTTCGTAAATCT
>NZ_GG695982.1:16635-25301 GCF_000159955.1 Paenibacillus sp. oral taxon 786 str. D14
TGATATGTGAATTGACGATTGGATAAGCCGCATATATAATGAAATATAGCGAAACAAAGTTCCAATTCATATCATTCGATATTCAATAATGGAACTGCATACTATTTTTATCCCAATCATCATGGAAAGGGGCATTGTTGAATGAGAAAAGAAAGTGCAGCAACGAAACGAGCGAAACAGTACACGAAAAACAGCGACTGGTTTTGCGAATTTCGAATTTCTCCTGTTCAGGGTCTGGGATATGAAGAGGGCGTTCATCGCAGAGATCCCAGCAGTGTCATTAAAGTCAATGATTTGTATTATGTGTGGTACACCAAAACGGAAGGTGAAGCAGCAGGTTTCCAAACAGGTGATCCAGATGCGAAAGTGTTTCCTTGGGATTTGTCGGAAGTCTGGTACGCCACTTCCCCGGACGGCGTGAATTGGACGGAAAGGGGAAGGGCGATCGGCCGGGGGCCAAAAGGTTCGTACGATGATCGAAGTGTTTTTACACCGGAAATTTTGCATCATGAGGATAAATTTTACCTTGTTTACCAGGTTGTTCAATCCCCTTATACATTAAGAACTTTGGAGAACATCGCAATGGCAGTCGCGGAGTCACCGGAAGGGCCATGGCGAAAGTTGGATGAACCGATTTTGCGGCCGTCCAACAATGGAGAATGGTTTGGTGATGATGACAATCGTCTGACGGTAAAACACAAAGGCGATTTTGACAGCTTAAAGGTTCATGACCCGACGTTGTTTTTTTACAATAATCAGTTCTGGTTGTATTACAAAGGTGAACAAATGGGTGAGGAAATGAATTTCGGCGGGCGAACGACTAAATGGGGAGTTGCCATCGCCGATCATCCGGAAGGCCCTTATGTCAAATCCGAATACAATCCGATCACAAATAGCGGTCATGAAACCTGCTTATGGCAGTATCGTGGAGGGATGGCTGCGCTGTTGACGACAGACGGCCCTGAAAAAAATACCATTCAATATGCCCCGGACGGTATAAATTTTGAGATTGAAGCCGTGATTAAAAATCCGCCGGAAGCTCCCGGACCTTATCGAACACCAGATGCCGACCGCTCTCCGTTGGAAGGCCTCCGATGGGGTCTTTGTCATAACGTACATTCCAAGTGGAATTATATTCAGATGTACACCGTGGATGAAAGTTTCAAGCATTATTACATGAACAAAATCAACCCCGAAGAGCTCTGGCTTGGAAAATCCCCCAAGCGAAATCAGTGAATTGGAAAAGGAGAGCTGTGCATGGTCAAACAATACAAGATGTATATTAATGGAGAATGGGTCGAATCGTCTTCCGGAAGGACAATCGAAGTCGAAAACCCGTCAAATGAGGAGATTATTGCAACGGTTCCGGCAGGTACAGAACAAGATACGATTTACGCCCTCGAAACGGCTGATCAAGCGCAAAAGGAATGGAGAAAACTTTCTCCGGTTACGAGAGCGGGCTATATCCATGCATTAGCAGAAGAATTGAAGAAAAACAAGCGTCAGATTGCAGAAATTTTGACTTCTGAACAAGGAAAACCGTTGCGCGAAGCGATGGGGGAAGTAGACGGGGCAGCACTGTTCCTGCAATATGCTTCTGAGCATGCGCGTCGAATTGAAGGGGAGATCCTGCCATCTGAGAACGAAAATGAACAGATCTGGATCCAACGTGTACCGTACGGTGTGACTGCCGGGATTGTCGCCTGGAATTTTCCGTTGGCACTGGCTGCCCGAAAATTGGGGAATGCCCTGGTTTGCGGCAACAGCATGATTGTCAAACCGCCGTCAGTAACTCCGCTAGCCGTGCTGGAATTGGCGAAACTGGCTCAAAAAGTCGGCATTCCAGCCGGAGTGCTGAATGTGATTACCGGATCGGGAAGTGAAGTGGGACGAGTTCTTGTCCGTCATCCGCTCACCCGATTGATAACGCTAACCGGCAGCACGGAAGCAGGAAAAGAGATTTACCGAGATGCAGCAGACAGAATCAAAGTGCTTCGTCTTGAATTAGGTGGTAAAGCACCATTTATCGTTATGGACGATGCGGAAGTGGACAAAGCGGTGAAAGCTGCGGTTATTTCCCGTTTTACAAATGGCGGGCAAGTGTGTACTTGCAACGAAAGAATGTATATTCACGAATCGATTTACGATGAGTTCATGGAAAAATTCATCGCGGAAGTTCAGATGTTGAGCGTAGGCGATCCGATGCAAGATCCCGATATCGGACCAAAAGTTAGTCGAGGGGAATTGGAAAAACTGGAACAATTGGTCCGGGATTCTGTTGAATTGGGTGGCAATGTTGCGATTGGTGGGAAGAGATTGACGGAGGGCCAATATGCGAAAGGCCACTGGTTTGAACCAACCGTGATCGAGAATGCAAAGCATGACATGAGGGTGATGAAAGAAGAGATTTTTGGTCCGATTGTACCGGTTATGAAAGTAAGCGATTTGGAGCAGGCGCTCCAATTGGCAAACGACAGTGATTATGGTTTGTCCGCGTACTTGTTTTCACAAAATTTGAAAAAAGTCATGTCCGTCATTGACGAGCTGGATTTTGGCGAAATCTATGTGAACCGTCCGCATGGGGAATCCGTGCATGCTTTTCATAACGGCTTTAAATTAAGCGGGCTAGGTGGCGAGGATGGCAAGCATGGTCTGGAAGGTTATTTGCAGAAGAAAACGATGTATATCAATTATTCCTGATGTGCTATTGGTAGCATAATCGGACATTTGATCTGGTTCCTATGTCAAAACTCCCGCTTGCTTTCAGCAAGCGGGAGTTTTTTAACGCCCCAAAGCGAATGGTTGTATTTTACTTATATCGTGTAAATGGCTCGCATTGACGGGACAAATCCTAATCGCTTGGAGATGAGGTGGGATTTTTCACGGATTTGTTCCTCAATTTCTTCCTGTTGTTCAAATATTTTTTCTGTAGGGCCGGCTACACTGACCGATGCAATGACTCTACCGGTGTAATTGAAAATTGGAGCGGCGATCGAACTTAACCCCTCGTCCAGTTCTTCCCGATTGATCGCAACCCCTCTTTGCCTGATCCGGCTTAACTCTTGGAGGAATTCCTGGTGATCTGTGATCGTGGTCGGCGTGTAGCGTTGCAATCCTTTTTCACTAATGATCTGATCAACCGTTTCAAGAGAGAAATAAGCCATTATCGCTTTGCCTAGTCCCGTGCAATGCGCGGGATTTCTCGTCCCCAATTTCGCATTCATGATGAAGGACGAGGTTCCTTCCACTTTGTAAATATAGATCACTTCACCTTGGTCAAATACCGCCAAAAAAGACGTTTGTCCGGTATTTGCTGCCAGATCATGCATGTGCGGCTGTGCTGCTTCGACCAGGTCGATATTATGCAAACCTGACATACCGATTTCTATGGCTTTTAACCCGATAAAATACTTGTCGGAATCCGGGTCTTGTGTGACAAATCCGTAGGTTTGCAAGGTTTCTAAAATACGGTGAATGGTGCTTTTCGGGAGTTGAGTGGTTTCGGATAATTCACTGATTCCCCCGCCTCCCTTTTTTTTAGAAAGGCATTCCAAGATAAACAATGCGCGTTCTAATGTCGAACTGGTTTTTCCGGGTAAATTTGAGCTCATCACAACCACCTTTAAATATCACATTAACTCAATAAAAATAATTCATTTTTAACCGATAGTCAATATAAAATTGATGACAAAAAAATAAAATGAAACATAATTCCGAAATATATTGACATATGCATGATCAAAATATAATATTTAATTAATCGGAACGAATTACATCGTTGTATACCGAGGAGTTAAAAGTTGTATAACGAGGAGTTAAACAATGAAATATAAACGAATAAGCGACTTTCGCACAAACTATTACCGAATCCCTTTAAAGGAAAATTTAGGCGATGCCCGACACGGTATTCATTCTCATTTTGAGTTGATTGTGGTTCAGCTTTCCCTGGAGAATGGGACGACTGGAATTGGTTATACCTACACGGGCGGTGTTGGCGGAAGAGCGATTTGTCAAATGGTGGAATACGATTTGAAACCTTTCCTGTTAGGGAAAGATGCCGATTGTATTGAAAAGATTTGGGAAGAAATGAATTGGAAAGTCCATTACGTCGGAAGAGGAGGAATCGCTTCGTTTGCGATTTCGGCGATCGACATCGCCCTGTGGGATCTTAGAGGTAAATTGATGGAAGAGCCGTTATGGAAAATGGTTGGCGGGAATAATACGTCGACGAGAGCGTACGCAGGCGCGATTGATTTGAATTTTAGCAAGGATAAGTTGTTAAATAACATTCAAGGTTACCTCGACAAAGGGTTTCAGGCAGTCAAGATCAAACTTGGACGAGATCAGCTGAAAGAAGACATCGAACGTGTGGAAGCGGTACGGCATTTAATCGGTTCTGATGTAGTTTTTATGGTGGATGCAAACATGAAATGGTCTGTGGAAACGGCCATTAAAGCTGCCAGACTACTCCAGCCTTATGATATTTATTGGTTGGAAGAACCGACGATCCCCGATGATTATGAAGGGTATCGGCGAATTGGAGCAGAAGGTGGATTGCCGATTGCAGCTGGGGAAAACTTTCACACGATCTATGAATTTGTCAATATGATTACCCGGGGCAAGATCGATTTTCCTCAACCAGATGCTTCAAACATCGGAGGGATAACCGGGTGGATGAAAGTGGCGAATTTGGCGTACGCCTATAATTTGCCGGTCTGTACGCACGGTATGCAAGAACTTCATGTCAGTTTAATGTCCGGCATTCCGAATGCGGGTTATATGGAAGTTCACAGTTTCCCGATTGATCAGTATACCACTCGCCCCCTGGTGCTTAAAGAAGGTAGGGCGGTAGCTCCGGATGTACCGGGTATCGGTGTTGAGTTTCAATGGGATGCGTTGAAACCATACAAAATTGAATTTTGAGATAGCCATTTCGACGGAAAGGCGGTCAATGATGAAAGCAGTATTTTACGAAGGGGAAAGGAAGCTTCGCATCGATGATAGGGAACGGATAAATCCGGGTGCGGGTGAAGTGGAAATCAAAGTGGCGTACGCCGGAATTTGCGGAACGGATCTTCATATATTTCATGGTCATATGAACAATAGAGTTTCCACTCCGCATGTCATGGGACATGAAATGTCCGGCGTTGTGTCTCGGGTTGGTGAAGGGGTTCATCAGTTTAAACCTGGTGACAGAGTGACCGTGATGCCGTTGATCTCATGTGGTCAGTGCCCGGCTTGCAAAGATGGATTTTCGCATATCTGTCATTATTTAAAGTTTATGGGGATCGAGACACCGGGTGCCTTTCAAGAATACTGGGTCGTTCCGGAAAACACGCTTCGGCGGTTGCCGGACGATTTGGATCTTAAATATGGTGCTCTGATCGAACCGTTGGCGGTTGCATGTCATGATATCCGAATTGGACAAGTAAGGCAAGGGGATCAAGTCGTCGTCATTGGCGGCGGGCCTATCGGAACATTGATTGCACTGGTCGCTCGTTCGGCAGGCGCTGAAGTGGTTGTATCCGAAATTAATCCGCATCGGATCAGAATGTTGCAAGATTTAGGAATGGAAACATGCAATCCCAAGGAAACGAATCTGACCGAATATATAACCGAAAAAACCCGGGGAAGAGGGGCTGATGTCGTTTTTGAAGTCACTTCTTCGACGGCCGGAGCGGAAGTGATGACAGAACTTCCCCGAACAAGAGGAAATATCGTCATTGTCGGGATTTTCAACAAAGCGGTACCGGTAGACCTTCATCGGTTTTTCTGGAGAGAACTGCAATTGTTTGGAGCAAGAGTGTATGAAAATGAAGATTTTGATAAAGCGATTCAATTGGCCACTTCCGGTGAGTTGCCGTTAGATCGATTAATTACGGAAGTGTATCCGCTCAATCAAATCAAAAATGGATTTGAGCAGATGGAAACAGGCGGAAATGTCATGAAAGTGCTGATTCAGCTGCATCAAGCGTAATTGGTCATCCGATATCGATTATCCATTGATTTTGTGTGGGGGTTTAAAAATGAGCATTATCGACAAATTTCGACTGGATGGGAAAACGGCGTTGGTTACCGGATGCAAAAGAGGGATTGGAAGAGCGATGGCTGTTGCACTGGCAGAAGCGGGTGCAGATATCATCGGAGTAAGCGCAACGCTGGAAGAATCCGGGAGTCAAGTGGCGCAAGATGTAAAAAAAGCGGGGCGGAATTTTTCGGCATATGCTTGTGATTTCAGTGACCGAAACGCGTTGTATCAATTTATTGAAAAAGTGAAAAACGAACACAACGCTATCGATATTTTAGTGAATAATGCTGGAACCATCCGGCGGAAACCTGCGGCTGAACATCCCGTTGAATGGTGGGATCATGTAGTAGAAGTCAACCTGAATTCTCAGTTTGTATTATCTCAGGAGATCGGAAAAGAGATGTTGAAACGCGGGAGCGGAAAGATCATTTTTACGGCTTCATTGCTTACGTTCCAAGGCGGAATCAATGTTCCGGGTTATGCTGCCAGCAAGGGTGGAATCGGTCAATTGACGATGGCTTTGGCCAATGAGTGGGCCAGCAAGGGAGTACAAGTCAATGCAATCGCACCGGGCTATATCGAAACGGATAACACTGAGCAACTGCGGCAAGATCCGGTCAGATATGAAGCAATCTTGTCCCGCATTCCAGCGGGAAGATGGGGAACTACGGATGATTTGAAAGGAGCTGTTGTTTTTCTGGCGTCCTCCGCATCGAATTATGTAAACGGAACAATCCTGACCGTTGATGGCGGATGGATGGGGCGATGAGAGATCATTGCGCATCATTTTGTTCTTTCTTAGAGACAGAAATGTAAATGCTTACAAAAGGAGAGGTGTTTTGTGGCAAAAAAGCTTTTGAGAAACTACCAGTTGTATTTGTTTGTGCTTCCGGTTGTCGTGTATTATCTCATCTTTCATTATTACCCGATGTACGGGGTCCAGATCGCATTCAAAAATTTTATGGCGACGGAAGGAATTTGGGGAAGCCCCTGGATTGGATTCGATCATTTTGAACGATTTTTCAATTCGTTCCAGTTTGAAAGACTGATTTTAAATACGATTTATCTCAATTTGCTTCAATTGATCGTTGGTTTTCCCGTGCCAATTATTTTGGCATTGATGCTCAACCAACTGATGAATAAAAAATTCAAGCGTTTTTCGCAAACCGTTGTTTACGCTCCGCACTTTATTTCTACCGTTGTCATGGCCGGGATCATCTTTCTGTTTTTGTCGGAGAGCACAGGCATGGTCAATAAAATCATCGTTCTATTGGGAGGAGAGCCCATTAACTTTATGGGTGAACCAGGGTGGTTCAGACCGGTCTATGTACTTTCGGATATTTGGCAAAATGCAGGGTTTGGAACGGTCATTTACTTGGCTGCGTTAGCCGGGGTTAATCCCGAGCTTCATGAATCAGCGGTTGTGGATGGAGCCAATAAATTTCAACGCATTATTCATATCGATATTCCAAGCATTATGCCGACGATGGTCATTTTGTTGATTTTGAGTATCGGAAACCTGATGAGCATCGGATTTGAAAAAGTGCTGTTGCTGCAAACTTCATTAAATCAATCGACATCAGAAGTGATTGCGACTTATGTTTACAAGAACGGGGTGCTGCAAGGTCAGTACAGTTTCACCACAGCTGTCGGTTTATTTAACTCGATCATTAATTTTGTGTTATTGCTAATTGTTAACCAAGCAGCAAAAAAATTGACAAACGTTTCGTTGTGGTAAAAGGGGGTTCAGGCGTGTTTAAGCGAATTGCGGCAGATAAATGGTTTGATTTCATAAACATGACGATCATTACGATTTGGCTGATCATCATCATTTATCCGCTTTATTTTGTTGTCATCGCTTCATTTACCGATCCGACGGCGCTTCAACAATCGTGGTTTTGGCCGAAAGAAATCAATTTTGAAGGTTATAAACTGATCATACAAAGTGACACGTTGTGGACAGGTTATAAAAATTCCTTTATTTACCTTATCTTAGGCACCACCATCAACGTCCTGCTGACTTTGCCAGCGGCTTATGCGCTGTCCCGAAAAGACCTGAACGGCAGAAATGCCCTGATGTTGTTCGTTACGTTCACGATGTTTTTTTCAGGCGGTCTTATTCCGACTTATTTGACTGTCAAAGCGTTGAATATGGTGGACACGATATGGGCGATGATAATTCCCAATGCAGTTGGGGCGTGGAATTTGATAATTGCCAGAACGTTTTTTCAGCAGACCATTCCTGACGAACTATTAGATTCAGCAAAAATTGACGGCTGTTCCGATATCCGGTTTTTCTTGCATATCGCGATTCCAATTTCCAAGGCGCTGGTCGCCGTCATGATCCTGTTTTACGGGGTGGGACACTGGAACGCGTTCTTGAATGCGCTCATCTATCTGCGTAGCGATGAATTGTACCCGTTGCAATTGGTGTTGCGAAACATACTGATTCGAAATCAGATCTCGACGGATATGATTATGGACTTGTCATCATTAGGCGACCAAGTTAGAGCTGGTGAACTGATCAAGTATGGGGTCATTATTATGGGGGCATTACCGATGTTAGTGTTGTATCCGTTTTTACAAAAATATTTCGTGCAAGGGCTATTGATCGGCAGCATCAAGGGGTAATTTTCCT
>NZ_GG695982.1:26411-54690 GCF_000159955.1 Paenibacillus sp. oral taxon 786 str. D14
ATTTTCCTGATGTGAAAACAAAGATGACCCTGTTAAGGGGGTGATGAAAGCATAAGAAGAGAACAGCATTTTCCAAACCCAATGTAATCTGAAACGAAAATGAAGAAAATTCGGGAGGTCAAAAAAATGAAGAAGAAGCTTTTCATTCTTCTGTCGTTGATGTTGGTGGTCACGACAGTGTTGGCTGCTTGCGGCGGCAACAATAACGGAGCCGACAACAGTGGAAACAATTCGGACTCCACTACTGAAGAATTCTCATTTCCGTTGAAGGAACCCGTTACAATCAAAATGGTGGCTTGTAAGCATCCGAACAACGGGCCTTATGAAGAAATGGAATTCTTCAAACAACTAGAAGAAAAAACCAATGTTAAAATCGACTGGGACGACATCGATTACTCCGCTTGTGAAGAACAAAGGAACCTGATTTTGGGCACCAATGATTTGCCGGACGCGTTTTATGGCAACCTTATCTTGCCTGCTAACGATGTAATCAAATATGGCGCAGAAGGTGCACTGATTCCGCTTGAAGATTACATTACCGAAGACATCATGCCCAACCTGTATAAGCTTCTGGAAGAGAATCCGACGTACCGGAGCATTTTGACAGCACCAGACGGTCACATTTACTCGCTGCCGAATATCCGGGAACTGATGCTTTGGCTTTCGCCTGACATGATGTTCCTGAATAAAGTTTGGCTGGACAACTTGGATCTTGAAGTTCCGACGACAACCGAGGAACTGTATGATGTATTGATGGCGTTCAAAACACAAGACCCGAATGGAAACGGCGAACCTGACGAGATTCCGTTCTCATTTGTATACAACCATATCGATTATAATACTCAAGGAATTGGTTCGCTGTTTGGCGCATTTGGCCGAGCTGATTGGAGTAACCATCTGTTTGTTGAAGATGGTAAGGTTGTATTTTCAGCGCAAGAGCCGGAGTACAAAGAAGCGATCAAATATTTCCATAAGTTCTTTGCTGACGGATTGTTCGATAAAGAAAGCCTAACTCAGGATAATTCCCAGTTGATAGGTAAAGCTGATCGTTTGGGCGGATTTTTCGCTTGGCTGCCCTTCAGTGTTGTTGGTGCAGAGTTAAACGATAACTATGTGGCTGTTCCCGCTCTTGAGGGACCGAACGGAGACCGCGTCTGGAGAAAAACCATGTGGAACAATATGGGGGTTAATCCGACTGCATTTTCCGTGACCAGTGTCAATGAACATCCGGAACTGACCATGCGCTGGATCGACCTTCACTATGATCCGGAAACATCCATCGAAGCCGGATGGGGGCCAATCGGTCTGACGCTGGTAGAGAAAGATGGTCAACTTGTTCTGAACGATCCGCCGGAAGGCATGACGATCGACGAGTACGTGTTTAAAACGGCGCCGGTGGAAGCGCCTTACGCGATCCAGGTAGACACATACGGTGGCAGACTGGCTTTGGCAGAAAAGGATAAAGAAAAAATTGACACGATCAAGGAAAACTATTTGCCGTATATGACATCCGAGACGATTCCGGGCATGTTGTATTCACCGGAAGAAAACGAGCAAATCAAACTTCTTTCAACGGATATCAATAGTTATGTTATGGAATCCAGCGCAAGATGGTTGCTTGAAGGAACGGTCGAGGAAGAATGGGATGAATATCTCAATAACCTGAAGAAAATGGGAATCGATGATCTGCTTGCAGTATATCAACAAGCATACGACAGGTTCCTGAGTGCACAATAATATTACGAGAAACGTGCAACGTTTCAGCCTGAGGGCTCAGGCTGAAACGTTGTGTTATGGGGGCGAAACGTTATGGCAAGAATGATCCAGGATCTTTGTGGAAAATTATGGCAAATGGAAAAAATGCGTATCGGCCAGGGAGAACAGGAAGGATTTCATGTTTTGCCAGCTGAACGCCAAGGCACCATGTTCAGCTGGAATTTCGCTTCTGTTCCGGGAGATGTTTACACGGATTTGCAACGGGCAGGTGAGATCGAAGACCCGTATTTCGGGCGAAACATGCACAAGGCGAAGTGGGTGCAGGAATACGAATGGTGGTATGTTCGCCGGTTCAATGTGGACGAAGGAATGAAAGGAAAACGGATTTTCCTGGAATTTGAAGGTGTGGACTACAGTTGCACCGTCTGGCTGAACGGACACCGCTTGGGCAGCCATGAAGGGATGTTTTCTTCATTTCGCTTTGAAGTAGGACACTTGTTGAATTATGACTACTGGGCAGGAGGCTCCAACCAGGTAGTTGTCAAACTGGATCCGCCTCCAAAGAATTTCCGAAATGTCGGTGGAAAGAAAGTCAATTTTTCGGGAGATTACTTCACCGGATTGATTCCTTTCGGCATTTGGCGGCCGGTTCGTCTTATCGCAACGGATGACGTAAAGATTGAACAGTTCCGGACAGAGTATAAAATCGGAGAGAAAGATGCCGTTGTCCAACTGCAGGTGGAAGTCCACAACATGACGGACGAACCGCAAACTGTCGGGATTCGGGCGGAATTGGAAGGTTATCAGTTTACAAGTGAACGTTATGGTGCCATGGTCGAGAAAACCGTTAACCCCGGGATTCAGATCGTGGAATTGGATGTAGAAGTGAAAGATGCGAAGTTGTGGTGGCCGTGGGATCTGGGGAATCCGAATCTGTATACGCTGGATCTTACATTGCACCAGGAAGGAAAAGAAATCGACCGAATCCGCGATCGGATCGGGATTCGGGAAATTCGGATGGAGATGAATCCAGGTTTTACACCGGAAGAGTCGGAATATCCTTGGACATTTTTCATCAACGGGAAACGGCATTTTCTGCGTTCCGCTTGTTGGGGAGGCCAGCCTTCTTTCTTGTATGGCCGGAACAATGACAAAAAATACGATCACCGTTTGCGACTCGTCAGAGAAGCGAACATCAACAATCTGCGGATATTCGGTTGGCATCCTCCGGAAATTCCGACGTTTTACCGCCTATGTGATGAATTGGGCATTACCGTCTGGACGAATTTCACCTTTTCAACACAGGCGTTTTCGAATGAACCGTCTTTTGTGGAATCCGTTACGAAGGAATGTGCGGAAATTGTCAAACAACGCCGCAATCATCCCTCCAATATTTTCTGGATGGGTGGAGAAGAGGTGTTTTTTACCGATGCGCATGTGGAAAGCGGCAATCTGGAGTTGATGGAAGCTGTCGGAAAAGCGGTGGCCGAGCATACGTCCGTTCCTTATGGTCTGGCATCACCGTTGAGCAATGAATTCGGTCAAAAAATGGGATTCAAACCGAAAGAATCTCAACATGCCAACGAACATTATTACGGTGGCGGCAGACAATTGATGGAAGAATACTATCCATCCTTGGATTGTGCCATCATTCCGGAATTGACCGCGGCTTCGGCTCCTTCCATTGAAAGCCTGCGAAAATTTATCCCTGAAGATGAGCTTTGGCCGCTAGGGCCGAGTTGGGGTTATCATTGGGCGGATATCGATATTTTACAAGGACTTAATATTGAGGTATTTGGCGACAAGCGAATGTCTTCACTTGAAGAATTCGTCGAGTCCACGCAGATCGCGCAAGGGACAATTCTGCAATACGCCCTTGAACTTTATCGCAGACGCAAACCGAGGATGAGCGGTGTTTCGTTCTGTCACTTTATCACCCACTGGCCGGACATCAAGTGGGGAATCGTGGATTATTATGGCAAAAAGAAACTTAGTTACGATTATGTGAAACGCAGCTATCAACCGTTGTTGCCAAGCCTGGAATTTTCTCGCAGACGCTGGAAAGCCGGTGAATGGTTTGAAGGAAATATATGGGTTATCAATGATTATCATCACGCTTATGAAGATGTAAAGATAGAATGGGAAGTGATCGACCATAAAGGACAGATTGTTGAGCGCGGAAGCGTGACAGCGGATGTTGAACCTGACAGTTCACATCAATATGGAAAGGTCAGATGGTTGATTGACATCGGCGCAACCGGTCATTTTGTCGTTCGCCTTAGCATCATTAATCGGGAGAAAGCCGTTTTATCGACGAATAAATATCAATTGTTAATCGGTGATCAGGTGCAAATCAAACAAGTCATACTGGAACATCTTAACGAAAGCGCGAAACGGCGGGAAGAATACGGACACAGTTACTATCGGTATAACCCGGAATTGTGGGAGTTGGAGTAATCCAGTATTGGAATGTTCGTGATGTAACGAGAGTTATGATGTAACGGAGGTTATTTTGATTCCGGACGGCAGTGTTAGCCGAACGGCATCCCTATTTTCATTGCTCATGGAAATATCCACATCACCGGCTTGATATCTGTAATTGAAATAAAGAAAACCAGGAGGCATTCATCATGCGGATTGTGCAATTTCAACATCTGGGCGTCAAAAAATGCGGAATTGTGGAAGAAAATGGCATCCTGCCCTTGTCTGCTCGTTTAGATCAAATGATCTCAGGTGAAGTTGATCTTGCGAAAGAAAGAGAAAAAAACAAGGGACAATGGATCGATGAAAATGAAATCACTTACGAACCGTGTGTTCCTGCTGGCAAAAAAATCATTTGTGTTGGGCTAAATTACAAGAAACATGCAGAGGAAGCGAAAATGCCGGTTCCAGCGTATCCCGTTCTGTTTAACAAGTATTCAAACGGTTTAAGCGGGCATTTGGCGGAAATCCCGTTACCCGGATGTGCGGAAAAATTTGATTACGAAGCGGAACTTGGGGTTGTAATCGGGAAAAAAGCGAAAGATGTCCGTGAAGAAGAGGCGCTGAGTATCGTATTTGGTTATTGCAACGTCAATGATTTGTCTGCCCGTGATTTGCAAATGCGGACCGGTCAATGGATGCTTGGCAAAGTTTTGGATGGGTTTTGTCCGGTCGGCCCGTATCTGGTTACCGCCGACGAAGTGGGAGATCCGAATCAGTTGGAAATCAGCCTGAAACTCAATGGAGAAATCAGGCAATCTTCCAATACGAAAGACATGATATTCAGTGTACCTGAACTGATCAGTTACATATCCCGTTATATGACGTTGGAGCCGGGTGATCTCATCTTGACCGGAACACCTGAAGGCGTGATTGCCGGTTATCCGGAAGAACGACAAGTTTGGCTCAAACCGAACGACGAGGTAACGGTAGAAATCGAAAAACTGGGGGTTTTGAAGAATGTGATGAAAGGAGAATAGAAGATGCAAGCATTGGTAATCCCGAAACCGCATGAAATCAGATTGGACGACATCAAGCCTCAATCGATGGGACCGTACGATGTCAGGATAAAGTCCAAAGCGGTCGGAATATGCGGAACGGATCTGGAAATCCTGGAAGGGAAAGTTTCCGAGGAATACGTGACTTACCCTGTCGTTCCCGGCCATGAATGGAGCGGTGTTGTAGTTGAAACCGGAAGCGAAGTAAAGGGAATCAAACCGGGTGATCGTGTCGTCGCGGAAGGACTGATGTCTTGCGGAAGCTGTTCCATGTGCAGACAAGGACGAACCAATCTTTGTCAGGAATATGACCAACTGGGTTTTACCCGTCCCGGAGGTGGAGCAAGCCTGGTGACGGTACCTGCCCGGCATGTTCATCGCATACCGGATCATCTCTCCTTTGAGGAAGCGGTGTTGGTGGAACCTGCCGCAACGGTGATGCGCGGTATCATGCGAACGCCCATCGAGCCGGGAATGAAAGTGGCGGTCATCGGACCGGGGACACTTGGCTTGTTAACGGTTCTGATGTTAAAGGTGCTCGGGGTTGATGAGATTTGCCTGATCGGACGAAATGGTTTGCAACTGGGTTTGGGGCGTGAACTCGGTGCTTCTTGTGTATTGAACAGCAAAGAAGATGATATCGACCAATGCGTAATGGATTGGACGAACGGCCAAGGGGTTGATGTCTCTTTTGAAACATCCGGCAATGAGCAAGCCGTTAAAATGAGCATTGAGATGGTTCGTGCTGGCGGTCACGCTGTGTTGGAAGGTGTGGCCGGTGCCGGCAAACAGTTGGTGTTGGAAAGTGACGATATCATGTTGAAAGATATCACGGTTCACGGTGTTTTTTCGTATACGATCAGTTCCTGGAGCAAAGTTTTGGATTGGCTTGCAACGGGTAAATTGAATATTTCTCCGCTCATCACACATCGTTTTTCCATTCGTGATTATGAAAAAGCTTTTCAGTCGCTTAGAAACAAAACGAGACCTACGGTAAAGATTGTGATGTTACATGAGGAGGAAACGATGTGAACGTCCTTCAAACAGTTGACGATGTCAGGAGGTTTTTGAAAGAACACAGATGGGTCGACAGGGCGGAAACCTGTGAAATTTACGAATTGAGTGGAGGCGTTTCCAGCAGGGTTTGGAAAATTGTTACGGAAACCGGGCGCCTGGTACTGAAGCAGGCGCTTCCAAAATTGAAAGTAAAGGATGCGTGGTTTTCAGATGTAAAACGTATCGAACGAGAGCAACTGGCCATGTCTGCGGTCGGTCAAATTCTCGAGTCTAAACAGGTACCGAAGATCATTCAGAGAGATCAGGAAAACCATGCTTATCTGATGACATGCGCACCCGAAGGTTCGGTTCCCTGGAAAGCACAATTGCTCGAAGGAAAGCTGGATCGAAAGACGGCAGCAGCGGTCGGCACGATGTTGCGACAAATGCATGAAAAAAGCCGTACCATTTCAACATCCATCGTGGATGAACTAAAAGATCTGACGTATTTGAACGAATTGCGGATCGTTCCGTTTCACCACTCGATTGCCGCAAAGTATCCGGAATTAGGTGATGCAATTGAGCGTTTGGAACATGAGTTGATAACTGAAAAAAAATGCTTTGTTCACGGTGACTTTTCACCTAAAAACATTCTTGTCGCCAAAGATAGCCAATTGATTTTGTTGGATTTTGAAGTTGGACACTGGGGGAATCCGGTCTTTGACCTTGCATTTTGTACCGGGCACCTTTTGTTGAAAGCTTTTGTGTCAGATCAGAAAGACGAGATGTTACATTTAATCAAAGCTTTTCTCGATGCTTACGGAGAATGGCCGAACAGTTTCATGAGACATCTCGGCTTCATGTTGCTGGCCAGAATTGACGGTCAATCTCGGGTTGAATATGTAAAAGAACCCGATCTGAAAAATCAAATTCGGCGGATCGGGAAGCAGTGGGTATCGGATCAAAGTGAAATTCATCCATTTGAGACTATGGCGAATGCTTTGAGGTGAAAAGAATCGAATGGGCAAAATTAAACAGGTCGTCGGAAGAGAGATTCTCGATTCCCGTGGATATCCAACCATTGAAGTGGATATCACATTGGAAAGTGGTCATAAAGGCCGCATGATGGTTCCTTCCGGTGCATCCACCGGGAAATTTGAAGCATGGGAGCTTCGTGACCAGGATCCGTCCCGATTTCGCGGGAAAGGGGTCAGCAAAGCGGTTGCGCATGTGAATCATGAAATCGCAAAAGCGGTCACGGGGCTTGACGCCGCAGACCATGAACGGATTGATCGCACTTTGATCGAATTGGACGGAACGAAAAACAAATCCAGACTTGGCGCTAACGCGATCCTCGGCGTTTCTTTTGCAGCGGCACACGCAGAAGCGTCGGAGCGAGGTCTGCCGCTCTATCAATATCTGGCGGATCGCTTTGGCGACTTGAATGCACAACCTTCGCTGCCACTGCCAATGGTCAATATCATCAGCGGCGGATTGCATGCTGGAAAAAATATTGACATACAAGATTTTTTAATTATGCCAGTAGGCGCAAAGAGCTATCCGGAAGCTTTACAGATGATTTCGGATGTGTATTTCAAAACGCAGGAAATTCTTGCTGCCAAAGGTTATCAATCACGCCTGTTGGCTGATGAAGGAGGGTTTGGACCGCATTTGACCTCCAATGAAGAAGCGTTGGATATTCTTTGCGAGTCGGTGCAGAGCGCAGGATACAAACGGAAAGATGAAGTAGCTTTTGCCCTGGATGTGGCTTCTTCCCATTTTTATGACGAGTCATCCGGAACATATCGGTTAGGTGCGGACAAACAGGAACTGACTTCGGAGCAAATGATCGAAAAATTGGAAAATTGGGTGGAGAAATATCCGATTCTCTCCATTGAAGACGGTCTGGCAGAGGAAGACTGGGCAGGATGGACACGGCTGACCGAACGTCTCGGCGACAAAGTGCAACTCGTGGGAGACGATTTGTTCACCACCAATCCGCAGCGAATTCAAAAAGGGATTGCGTTAAAAGCAGGAAATGCCGTTTTGGTGAAAATGAATCAGATCGGTTCGCTGACGGAAACGGTGACGGCAGTGAAGCTGGCTAAAGAAGCCGGTCTTCTGACGGTGATTTCGGCCCGGTCGGGGGAAACGGAAGATTGTACGCTGGCTGACCTTGCAGTCGGATTAAATGGCGGCCAAATTAAAATCGGTTCGATTGCCGGTTCGTCGCGTACAGCGAAATACAACCAATTATGGAGAATCCATCACGAATTGAATGGTCGTTTCACCGGGAAACGGGCGTTTCACGGGAGGTTTCATCAATGAAAATCACAGATATGGAACTTTTTTTAATCGAACCGAGATGGCTTTTCCTGAAAATCAGTACAGATGAAGGAATCGCGGGTTGGGGTGAACCTGTTCTGGAAGGAAGAGCCGCGACCACAAAAGCGGCTGTTGAAGAACTGAAAAGTTATTTGATCGGAAAAAATCCGTTGAAGATCGAGGATCACTTTCAGGTTTTGTACCGGGGCGGCTTTTATCGCGGAGGGCCTGTATTGATGAGTGCTTTGTCGGGAATTGAACAAGCCCTGTGGGATATTAAAGGGAAATATTTCAAAGCACCAGTCTATGAATTGCTTGGCGGTGCGGTTCGAGACAAGGTGAAAGTTTACGGTTGGATCGGCGGAGATCGTCCGAGCGAAGCGGATCTTTCGTCGCAGGCGAAAAAACAGATTCAATCCGGTTATCAAGCTGTCAAAATGAATGCGACAGAGCAACTGAATTATATCGATTCATATAAAAAGATTGACCAGGTATTAAAACGTGTACAAACCGTACGGGAAGCAGTCGGTCCCGACATTTGCATTGCGCTTGACTTTCATGGTCGCGTCCACAAAACGATGGCGAAAATCCTGGTGAAAGAATTGGAACCGTTCAGGTTGATGTTTATTGAGGAACCCGTATTGCCGGAACATCAAGAGGCGTTAAGAGAAATTGCCAGAATGACGACGATCCCGATCGCTACCGGTGAGCGAATGTATACGCGGTGGGGGTTCAAAGAACTGTTGCAGCAAGGATATGTTGATATTATTCAACCGGATTTGTCCCACGCTGGCGGCATATTCGAAACGAGGAAGATTTCCGCGATGGCGGAAGCGTATGACATCGCGGTTGCGCCGCATTGCCCGTTAGGCCCGATCGCGCTCGCTTCATGTTTTCAACATAACATCTGCACACCAAACTTTGTCATTCAGGAACAAAGTTTGGGCATCCACTACAATGCAGGTGTGGATCTGTTGGATTACTTGAAAAATCCTGAAGTATTTTCATATCAAACGGGTTTTGTCGAGCTGCCGACAGCGCCTGGATTGGGAATTGAAGTGAATGAGGAAAAAGTGAGAGAAGCAGCGAAAAAAGGGCACGATTGGCATGCTCCGATATGGCGACATGAAGACGGCTCTTATGCAGAGTGGTAATGGACGAAAGCTTCATTGCTACGCTAGCCTTTTGTTTGCAACAAGGGGGATAGACGAATGTTCATGGTCAAGGAAACGATGTGTGCATTGGTTTATGAAGGCCCACGAGAGTTGAACATGCGGCAAGTTCCTGTGCCAAGGCCAGAAAAAGGTGAAGTATTGGTTCGTGTTCAAAAAGTGGGCATTTGCGGTTCCGAATTGAGCGGTTACCTGGGACAAAATTCCCTGCGAAAACCGCCGCTTGTGATGGGGCATGAATTTGCGGGCAGGATCGCCGAGATTGGTGAGGGTGTCACTGCATTTCAAGTTGGCGATCGTGTGACCGCCAATCCGTTGGTATCGTGCGGAAAGTGTCTGGATTGCCAGTCCGGATACGCCAATCTTTGCGAGAAACGAGTATTGATCGGAGCGGGAATGCCGGGGGCGTTTGCGGAATATGTGCGGGTGCCATCTGGTAACGTACTGCCGCTTGAGGAAAACGTGCCGATGGATGACGGCGCATTAACTGAACCATTCGCTTGCGCGGTTCGAATCGCGGCTCTGGCGGAATTGAAACCGTATGATTCGTTATTGATCATTGGAGCAGGGCCGATCGGTTTGCTGACGTTGCGGGTCGCGCAGCTCTATGGCGTGAATCGTGTTGTCGTAATGGATCTGAATGAAGACCGTTTGTCCATCGTGAAGGCCATGGGAGGGATACCGGCAGCTAACGCGGAACAACTGAAGAAACAAATACCGGTTCGCGGCTTCAGTAAATCCGTGGATGCGGTCGGGCTGGAAGTGACCCGTCAGCAATGTGTCGAATACACGCGACCGGGAGGAACAGTCGTTTTTTCCGGACTTCATCATGCCGACAGTCAATTACCCATCAATTCCTTTATACGGAACGAATTGACGTTTCGCGGGTCGTTCGGATACACGCCTGCAGATTTCCACTTCGCATTAAAATGGATTTCAGAGAAAGGTCTTCAACTCGATCAGTGGATGCAAAGGGTACCACTTGAAGAAGGTAAAGCTTGTTTTGAAAAATTGTTGTCCGATCCCGGGCCTGTAGCCAAATTTATACTGGAAGTTGAGCCTGAATCAACATTTGGCGAGTGAAAGAGGAGGATCAAGATGCGCGGCATACCATTTAATATCGGTTGGAAATTTTTTTTGGGCGAGCCGGAAGCGCCCCATTTGACCACGACGAACGATGCGGATTGGAGAACCGTTTCCCTTCCGCACGACTGGAGTGTGGAACTGTCTTTTGATCAAGAGAAAGGAGAAGCTTGTACAGGATATTTGCCGGGGGGAATCGCCTGGTACCGCAAACATTTTGTAACCGACGAGAACATGGCGGGTAAGAAAATCTACCTTCATTTTGACGGTATTTACAATCGAGCCAGTGTCTATTGCAATGGGAAATTACTCCGGTTCCATCCTTACGGCTATTCTCCGTTTGTTGTTGACATCACGGATTTTTTGAACCCGGTTCATGAGGATAATGTCATTGCGGTTAAAGTGGATCATTCCCGATATGCGGACAGCCGCTGGTACACAGGATCCGGTATTTATCGGAAAGTGTCTATGCATATTTTACCAAAACTCCACATTCCGGTTTGGGGAACGTTCTATTCAACGCCGGTTGTCCGTGACGATCATGCGATAGTCAAAGGACAGATCACGGTCACCAACGCTTCGGATCAAGATCAGAACTTCGATTTGATTGGAAAGATCTTTGATCCACACGGCAATCAAGTTGCATCGCAATCCATCACATACCGCATTGGCTCGAATGAACATGATGAGATCTGCATGGAATTTACCGTTCCATATCCCAAACGGTGGGATATCCACCAACCCAACATGTATCGTGCGGAAGTTGACATTATCGTTGGTGGTGAAGTGATTCAACGCGAGAAAACTTCCTTTGGTATAAGAGACTTTTATTTTGATAAAGATAAAGGGTTCTTTCTCAACGGCCGGCGCACGTTGATTAAAGGGGTTTGCCTGCATCATGACGCGGGTTTGGTCGGTGCAGCGGTGCCTGGAGATGTCTGGCGAAGAAGGTTGGAATTGTTGAAGGACATGGGCTGCAATGCAATTCGAACCGCGCACAATCCGGTGTCGGAAGACTTTCTGGATTTGTGTGACGAAATGGGTTTTTTGGTTCAGGAAGAATTTTTTGACGAATGGGATAATCCAAAAGACAAGCGGAAAAACGGAGAAGAAAAATTTGTGGACTATATTACGAGGGGACATGCCGAATTTTTCCGCGAATATGCGAAGGAAGATTTGCAAAATACGGTTCGAAGAGACCGGAATCATCCATGTATTATCCAATGGAGCATTGGTAACGAAATTGAGTGGACGTATCCCAAATACAACGAGGCAACCGGGTATTTCGGCATGAACGCCAGCGGTAACTATTTCTGGACCTTGCCGCCTAACAGCAAAGAGCAAATCCGGGAAAATATCCGAAAAATTCCCGAAGATGCGTACGATATCGGCAAAACCGCCAAAAAACTCGCGGATTGGACCAGGGAACTGGATACGACAAGGCCGGTTACCGCCAATTGCATTCTGCCAAGTGCCAGTTACGAATCCGGCTACATCGATGCATTGGATATGGTAGGTTACAGTTACAGAAGAGTCATTTATGATTATGGGCATGAACATTACCCCGATAAACCGATCATGGGGACAGAAAATGTCGGACAATGGCATGAATGGAAGGCGGTTCTGGAAAGAGAATTTGTTGCCGGCACCTTTATTTGGACAGGGATTGACCATTTGGGCGAAGCTTCGGTTCAGAAACCGTGGCCGCGCAAAAGTTCCAATGTTGGATTGATTGACCTGGCTGGCTTTCCCAAACCGGCATTCCATATGTTCAAGAGCTTATGGAGCGATGAACCTCACATTCATATGGTTACGCAGCAACTGGAAAAATCGCTGTATGAACTGCGTGACGGGGATTTGCAGGAAAAAGAAGAGGGGGCTTGGCAACGAAGGCTTTGGTTCTGGCACGATGTGAATCATCACTGGAATTATCGCGCGGGAGAGCAGATTGTTGTCGAAGTTTATTCGAATTGTGATGAAGTTTCTTTGTACTTGAATGATTCTCTGGTCGGGACTCGTTATCTTCATGAATTTGAAGACCGGATCTATAAATGGCTCGTACCTTTTCAGCCAGGGGAATTGAAGGCCGTCGGGAAGAAAGACGGTAAAACGGTTCAAACAGCGATATATACAGTCGGTTCAATTCATGGCATTGCGCTGCAAACGGATAAAGATAGCGTCAAGGCGGATCTGGACAGCGTCGTACATGTGACGGCTCAATTTGTAGACGAACAAGGTTTTGCGATCACCAATCAGGAAGAGCGAATCGATTTTGAAGTAGACGGGCCCTGCCGAATTCTCGGCGTTGACAACGGAAGTCCCGACAGTGTGGAAGATTATCAAAAAAATCATGTCACCACCCATCTTGGAAGATGTTTGATGATTCTACAAGGAACAGCACCTGGAACGATCACCATTCGAGCCCGAAACATCCGAACCAATGTGGTGTCCAACGAATGTCAAGTTAAAGTGATTCCGTCATCAGTGGATTTATGTCCCTGACCGGACATTTCAAACTTGAATCATATTTCATTTTTGGGATGGGGTATTGCGCTGCGATACAAGCGTGATGCCCTTTTTATATTTGATATACAAGTTTCGTCTGTATTCTTTGGGGGAGACGCCGGTCACTTGTTTGAAGACACGGCTGAAATAATACGGGTTTGGATAGCCGAGCGATTCACTGATTTTCGAAATATTCAGTGTGTCAAGTAGCATCAGTTCCGTCGCTTTTTGTATTTTTAACTCGTTAAAGTAGCGATTGATGCTTGTTCCCGTGACGGATTTGAACATTCGTCCGATATAGCTGTAATTCATGTTCAGAGACTCCTCGATGAATTGGCTGGAGAACGGACTTTCCAGGTGCTCATAAAGCAAGTTTTTCACCTGATCGGTGATAGTTTTGGCTTTCTTGTCCGATCGGTTATTCACTTGTTGAACCAACAGTTGATACAAAATATAGTACAAATATCCATTCAGACGTTCCTTTTTGAACGGTTCCGAAGAATTGAAAAGGTGCAACATGGTATTTAAAGTTGTGGTCAGGTGCGCAGGTGACGAAACGGTTATTTGTTTCGGCAAAGCGTACTGCTCAACACCTTTTTTGAATTGAAACGGCTTAAACGAAACCCAAAACCATTTTGTTCCGGGTTCAATTTCGGTTTTTCCCCAATGCCTGCACCGATGTTTGAGAAAGAAAACTTGATTGCTGGCTATAGCGTAGTCGATGCCTTCTTCACACAACGTGACGACCCCATTGACAACGTATAGCATTTTATCGATATCCAGGGTTCGATCCACGTGATACCAGGGATTTTTGGTTTCAAACAGTCCGATGGAAGTCAAATTGGTCAGTTCATTCAAATTGATCACCACTTGATTGATCATAAAACGCATACTCCTTCCAATTATACTTCCTCGAAATATTGAAATAGTCGAAAAAAGATATTATTTTGCATCATCGTGCATTTTATCTCATTATAGCAGCGATATATGATATAGAAAAAAGATAATCTGTGAAGAGGTGAGCGAATATGGAGTTTAAAAGAATCAAGGTGAACAACGATTTGACCGTCGTCGGGGGAGGAATGCCGGGAATTTGTGCGGCGATTCAGGCTGCACGACTGGGGCTAAAAGTGGCACTAATCAATAACCGAGGCTATTTGGGGGGGAATGCCAGCCCGGAATGTAGAGTGAATATAGCGGGAGCAGATGGTGCGCAAGAATTTAACTTTTATGCGCGTGAATCGGGCATTATGGAAGAACTGAGGTTGGAAAACCTGTATCGAAATCCGCAAGGTAACCCTTATCTTTGGGAAACTGTGCTTTTGGATTTTGTGATGCGGGAGGAAAATATTTCACTGTATTTGAACACCAATGTGGACGAAGTTGTAACCGATAATCAAGGTCATATCCGGTATGTGTCGGGTTCGCAAATCGGGTCAGAACAACGTTTTGAATTTTACAGTCCATATTTTCTGGATGATACGGGAGATGGAACCGTCGGATATTTGGCGGGCGCAGAATACCGTGTCGGTCGTGAAGGAAAATCGGAGTTTGGCGAACGAATCGCACCCGATGAGCCTGACGATCACGTATTGTTAAGCACGCTGGCTTGGTACTCGAAAGATACGGGACGAAAGTCTCCGTTTGTCCTACCCGAATTTGCCAAAAATCTGGATGTGGAAAAAGCGCTGGAATATCGAGAAATACCGGAGCGAATGCCTGGCAACACCCGTTATGAAGGATACCGGATGCAGTGGTTCTATGAGGTCGGATACGGGAAAGATCAAATTCGTCAAAGCGAAGAAATCATGCAAAACCACAGAGAACTCGTATACGGAATATGGAATCATATTAAAAACAGCGGTAAATATGATTCGGAGACCTACGATCTGGAATACGTCAGCAGTGTTCCGGGAAAAAGGGAATCCAGGCGTTTGATGGGAGACTATATTTTGACCGAAACGGATATTGTGGAACAAAAAGACTTTGATGACGCTATCGGTTACGGAGGCTGGTCCATTGACCTGCATGCTTTGGAAGGATTTTTCTCCAAAGATATGACGACCCGGCATTTTGTTCTTCATGGGGTGTATCCGATTCCATACCGTTGTTGCTACTCCAGGAACGTCAATAATTTGTTTGTGGCGAGCCGTTGTATGTCTGCATCCCATGTAGCTTTCGGTTCCACACGGGTTATGGCCACGCTTGCGGTTTTGGGACAGTCGTGCGGAGCAGCCGCGTATCTGTGCAAGAAATATCAGGTGAATCCGAGACAAATTTATGAAAACCATCTGTATGAACTTCAACAATTGTTGCTTAGAAACGATCAATTTGTAATCGGAAAGAAAAACGAAGATGAACATGATTTGTGCCGGAAAGCTTCGGTTTCTGCCAGCTCCGTACAACGGTTTGCTTTAGAAACGATGGATTACAGCATATCGCTGGATGGGACTTTCGGTTTTATCGTACCGGTAAAGGAGTCGTTGTCCCAGATTGATCTTCAGCTGCAAAGTGACACGGACACGGAAATCCAATATTCCGTTTATACAACAAAAAAGAGGCAAAATTATGGCCCGCAAGTTAAATTGTTTGAAGGTTCAGTCCATGTACCTAAAAGCAAAACGTTCGATTGGATTTCCTTGCCGATTCATTGCAGCACAGACACCGGAAAAGTGTTCATATGGATTCATAAAAATCCTGACGTTCGGATGGGTATGTGCAACGATGAAATCAACGGGCTGTTTTTCCTTGAGCAACAACCGTTAAACCGACGCACAACGTTTTGTGATATCGACACATTGGAAGTTAAAAAAGAAATGTGGAGGATCACCAACGGTTTACCGTGTTTTCGTACGACGCCGGAACAATCCATTTATGGTCCGGAAAATCTGAACAACGGATACAACCGGAATTATGGACTGCCAAATTTGTGGCTTTCGGAACCATCAAGCGAAAACGAGTCAATCACCATTCAATTTGAAGACGTGAAGTCGATTAGCCAATTACATTTGGTGTTTGATTCCAACTTAAATTATTTGTATGATAATCTCGAAATATACCATAATTTTAATGTATTCCCTACATTAGTAAATGATTACACCGTTTATTTCAAGTGTGAAAGCGAATGGGAACCCCTGATTTCAATTCAGGACAACCACCAGCGTGTCAACCGGTTAACGTTTGATCCGATTGAAACCTCCGAAATTCGGATTGTGTTCCAAAATACAAACGGAGCCAAACGTTATGGGGTTTACGAGATTCGGGCCTACAGTTGATGTAATTGGTTTGCACCGAGCTTACATGGAAAACTTTAATAAGAGTGATTCACGCTTTCGGAAAGGTGGTTCGTGTATCACCATGATACGGATCATCCAGGATTTAAGCGGACGATAATCTAATGAACATACGCTGCTGATAGGCGATCAAAACGAAATCAAGAATCGGATTCTAGCGCATTATGAAGAAAGTGAACAACGCAAGGAAGTCCCATGGGAGAACACTGAATCAGATTGAATTTGACAGTCATCAAAAGGTGCATGTGTTGGCGCAGCCTGGCTGGATCGGCTGCGTCAACATGTGACCGACACGTCAAGTGACTCCTTCGGTCGCAAATTCCCCACAATTCGCATCTCCCGTCTTACGCATTTGCGCATATATTTCCTCAGTCAACCCAAACAATAATGAAACAATATTTCGAAAAAGATTTACAAAAGAATATTTATATAATATAATCATATAAAAACGGAACAAAAATCGTGAGAATAGTCATCCATCCAAAATATCGCGGGTCTTTTCTTGATGTAAGAACGCTGCTCTGTAACGGGAAGACAGCGAGGTGAAGCATGGTGCATGGGCCTTTCGAAAAGGGAATTTAAGAAGCCGTTGGAAGGTCTGGTTGTTTTGGAATTCAGCGAACATTTGGCCGGACAGATTGCCGGATTGCGGTTGGCCGATTTGGGCGCAAGAGTGATCAAGGTCGAATGCTCGAATACACAAAGGCGGAAAACAGAGTTTTTTTCTACATATAACCGCAATAAAGAAAGCTACGCATTTGAGTTGAACGATCATGGCCAACGGTCATTGGAACGATTGCTGGAGAAAGCTGATGTATTGATCGTGAGTCTTACCGGGAATGGTTTGCAGGAATGGCAGCCGGAAGTTGAGCGTGCATTTGGATGTCAACCTGGAATCATTTATGGGCGAATCACTGGATACGGACAGGATGAATGGAATGCGACGGATGAATCTCAAATTACTGAACGATTGGATGACGATCTATTTATACAATCGTTTGCAGGGATTCCATGGTTAAACGGTGATCGTGATGATCCACCCATTCCGTTTCCTCTTTCCGTCGTGGAGAAGTTGACTGCTGTCAATCTCGTTCAAGGCATTTTGGCTGCGCTGGTTCGTCGTGCCACCTGTTCAGGAAAAGGTATGCAAGTGGAAGTCAGTCTGTTGGAGTCGGCGATTGATTTGCAATTTGAACTGATCACCACATTTTTGAATGATGGAAGAAAATTGCCCGAACGAAGCCGAGTCAGCAACGCTCATGTATATCTTGCGGCACCGTATGGGATTTACGAGACCAAGGCAGGATACTTGGCTCTCGCGATGGGGTCGGTCATACAGTTGGCGAAATTGTTGAATTGCGACACCCTGTTGCCATATGCCGACCCGGAAAGCTGGTTTACACAACGGGATGAAATCAAACGACATTTGTCCGTTCATCTGAAACAAAAGACAGCGTCCGAATGGGTTTCGTTGTTGGAAAAAGGCGGCTATTGGTGCATGCAAGTGCAAACAGTGAATGATTTGTTGGATCATGACGCCTTTCATGTTTTGAACATGGTGCATCCCGTAGAGGATTCATACGGTCAAATGAACAAGGCGTTTCGTTGTCCGATCCGAATTGACGGAAACCTTTTGGTCTCGCCGAAAGGGCCCCCGTCTTTGGGAGAGGATACTACTATAATAGAGCATTCGCTTTGTCAAAGTTGATGGTGTATGACTCCGTTCATTAACAGTTTTCGTTTCTCCGGTTGTTCGATTCGCCAAGGAGGATTCCATGAGTCATTGGCCTTTGCAAGGAATCGTGGTGGTGGATTTCAGCCAGTTTTTGTCCGGTCCATATGCCAGTCTGCGTCTTGCCGATTTGGGGGCGCGGGTTATTAAAGTAGAACGGCCCAACGGAGGAGATATCTGTCGATATTTGTATACATCTAATCTTGAAATGGACGGAGACAGTTCCTTGTTTCATGCAATTAATCGGAACAAGGAAAGTTATGCAGCAGATTTGAAAAATGAGGATGATCGAAAAAAAATAAGAGCTTTGCTAAAGAAAGCCGATGTTGTCATCCAGAATTTTCGTCCAGGTGTAATTGAACGTCTTGGTTTTGGATATGAACAAGTGCGCGCCTTAAATCCGCGTATTGTCTATGGATCAATTAGTGGTTATGGGAAAGAGGGGCCGCTGGCTTCAAAGCCCGGGCAAGATTTACTTGTGCAATCTTTCGTAGGGTTTCCCTGGCTGGTAAATGATATATTTCCCAAACCGGTTCCCTACGGTTTGCCCATAGCAGATTTGATTACAGGGGCCTATTTGGCTCAAGGCATTTTGGCGGCACTGGTGCGACGGTCCGTAAGTGGGGAAGGGGCATTGGTTGAAGTCAGCATGTTGGAGTCCATGCTGGATTTGATGCAAGAAATGATGCTTGATAAACTCCAATCGTCGTCATTACCGATAGACAGCGAACGAAAAGGAAACAGGTCTGCACGAATGCCTGCAGGTATTTATATGACGAAAGATGGTTTTATAGCACTCGGGTCGATTTCCGTTTCCTGTTTGGTTGACGTATTGAAACGTATGGGAGAACTCCAAGAAGGACAAAAGGAAGATTTCGATGAGATTGTAAAATTGTTGAGTCAAAAGTGTTCTTCCCATTGGATAAGGAATTTTCGTCAATATGGCGTTTTTTGTGAACGTTTACTTGATTGGCGGGAATTACTGCAGCATGAAAAGTTCAAAGCATTGGATATGACGATGGACATTTCTTTGTTCAATCATACGAAGATGACGATGCTGGCTTGTCCGTTGCGACTGGACGGACATCGACCGTATTCCGTAAAAAGAGCACCAAAGTTGGGAGAACACAACCGTTCTATTGACCTTTGTCTGGCCGGAGAGGATCTTTCATAGAACAATTATCTTTTTAAACAAAATATAAAAATGAATGTGGTGTTGAAAAATGCAATTCAATGGAATGACCTGGTCACATGAAAGAGGATTGAATCCGTTGGTCGCAGCTTCACGCGTTTTTCAGGAGAGAGAACCGGGGGTACAGATCCGATGGGATGCGCGCTCATTATCCGATTTTGAACTTTATCCACTCGAGTTGCTGGTCGATCAATACGATTTCCTTATGATTGATCATCCGCATATCGGCACCGCTGTGGCGAAAGGGCTGTTGCTTCCACTCGATGAACTGATTGAAGAGGAATTTTTACTTGATCAAGCTCGGCATTCCACCGGATTAAGTTACGCCAGTTATACATTTAACGGGAAACAATGGGCGCTTCCCGTAGATGCTGCTGCACAATTTAGTGCATATCGCAAAGACTTGATCGATTCCAACAAAATGTTCGTTCCGAGTAACTGGAATGAAGTGCTCGAATTGGCGAAGCAAATGCCTGCCGGCCTGACCATTGGAATGCCCTTGGTGCCGGTACATGCTTATTCTTCATTTTTCACACTCTGTGCGCAAATCGCTGGACGAGCTTATTGGAGTGAGGCGTTGGATCTTCCTATCGAAATTGGCGAACAAGCGTTATCAATCATGAAGGGGCTGATGCCCTTCCTTCACCCTGCATCGGTTGATTGTGATCCGATCGGCATGCTTGACCTGATGGGAACGAAGAATGAAATTGTCTATATACCGCTTATATATGGTTATGTCAATTACGCAAAAGAAAAGTTTCGGTCACATGTGATCACGTTCGACAATATACCTTCGGATTCCGGCATCCCTTCTGGAAGCATGATCGGAGGTGTCGGCCTCGCCATTTCTTCCAGGTGCCGTTACAAGGAACTGGCAGCGGATTTTGTCAAAATGGTGGCTTCGCCATCGTTTCAACGAACGACCTATTTTATGAATGAGGGACAACCGGGTCATAAGACGGCATGGTTGGACAGCGAAGTGAACCGATTGTGCGGAAATTTTTTTAAAAACACGCTGGATACCATGATGCACGGTTCGTTGCGTCCCCGCTTTGATGGATACATCCTGTTTCAGGAGCAGGCCGGGCATCTGATCCGAGAAGTTTTAATAAACCGATCATTTGACGGAAAGACGGTGATCCGAAAGTTGAATGAAATGCATCGGGTAGCAAGAGCCGGTTGATATTCGTATGCGAGGGGGGGGAGAACATTGAACTTGTTGGATGGAATTGTCGTTCTTGATTTCAGTCAATATTTGGCGGGACCGGTGTCAGCACTTCGTCTCGCTGATTTGGGCGCCCGCGTCATTAAAATCGAGCGGCCGGGAAAAGGAGATGGAAGCCGACGGTTGACGTTATCCAATCTGCGGGTTGACGGGGAAAGCACCGTATTTCAGTGTATGAATCGCAACAAAGAGAGTTATGCGGCGGATTTGAAAAACCCGGACGATTTAGAAAAAGTTCGAAGATTGGTACAAAGGGCAGATGTCATGATTGAAAATTTTCGGCCGGGTACGATGGAAAAATTGGGGCTTGATTATGATTCAGTGAAGCAGCTAAATCCGGGAATCATCTATGGCAGCATTACGGGTTACGGAGCGGATGGCCCTTGGAAAAATAAACCGGGGCAGGATTTGCTCGTTCAAGCGATGTCCGGGCTTGCATGGTTAAACGGAAACCGGGATCAGCCACCACTTCCGTTCGGTTTGGCGGTTATTGATTTGCATACCAGTTCCATGTTTGTCCAAGCCATACTGGCACTGTTGTATCAACGGAATACCACCAGAAAAGGGGGATATGTGGAAATCAGCTTGATGGAAGCGGCGCTGGACTTTCAATTTGAGGTTCTGAGTGCCTATTTGAACAGTGAAACACCCCAATTGCCTGCCAGAAGTGAAGTGCACAACGCCCACGCTTATTTGGGAGCGCCTTATGGTATCTACCAAACCAAAGACGGACATCTGGCCTTGGCAATGGGATCGATTGTGGAACTGGGAAATCTGTTGCAATGTGATGAATTGTCAGCATTTTCAGATGAAAAATCGTGGTTTGAACGAAGGGATGAAATCAAACGAATCCTGGTTCGTCATTTGAAAACCAAAACCACTCGCGAATGGCTGGATATGCTTGAACCGGCGGATTATTGGTGTGCGGAGGTGATGGATTGGGATCAGGCATTGAATCATGAAGGGATAAAAACGCTGGACATGTTTCAGGAGGTGATGCGTTCCAGCGGCGCGATCTTCAAAACCACGCGTTATCCTGTAAGGATAAACGGACAAGTATTGAAACATGCCAAAGGAGCCCCCAACGTGGGGGAAGATACGGAACAAATTAATCGTTCGTTTCAAATTGGCAATTCCTGAATCGGCACATTGATCATCGATAAACCTTGAAATGGAGAATAAACGGTGAAAACAAAAGCAATTCATTTTGAAGTATCGAACCGTATCGCCACAATTACACTTTGCCGTCCTGAAAAGTTAAATACCGTAACGCGCGCCATGGGGGAGGAATTGACCAGACTCGGTCAAGAGATCAACTGTTCCCCCGATATCAGAGTAGTTGTACTGACCGGTGAAGGAAGCAAAAGTTTTTCGGCAGGCAGCGATATGAAAGTGCTGGATGATTATGGTACACCTTGGGAATTGCGCAATCGGGAAGATTACTGTATGGCTATCCGTAACATTCGCAAACCGGTCATCGCCATGATCAATGGTTATGCTATCGGCGGCGGTCTGGAGCTTGCCCTTCATGCGGATATTCGGATCGCCTCGGATCATGCTGCTTTCGGTGCCGGCGAGATTAAATGGGGGTGGATAAGCGGCAGCGGATGTACCCAATTGTTGCCCCGTTTTGTCGGCGCAGGGAAAGCGGCTGAAATGATCTTGACAGGCAGGGTTTTAACAGCGGAAGAAGCGTTCCGATACGGATTGGTGGAGCGGGTTGTATCGCCTGACAAGTTGAAGGAAACCGTTTACGAAATGGCAGAAACGATTGCCGGTTACAGCCCGATTGCTGTAGAAAGCGCGAAACTTGCCTTGAGAGCTGCCATGAATATGCCATTAGATGCAGGGCTGCAATACGAAAACAGTTTATTTTCGTTTTGCTTCACAACAGAGGACAGCAAGGAAGGCAAACAAGCGTTTACAAAAAAAACGAAAGCCGGTTTTTAAGGGCAAGTAAAATGAAGACATGAAAAAGGGGCAACCAGAAATGATGAAATTCCATAAAGACGGGATGGATCACTATCATTTGTACATTGATGGTAAATGGGTGGAATCGAAATCAGGAAAGTGGATTGAAGTACAGAATCCAGCCAATGAACAAGTGATCGCCAAGGTGACGGATGCGGACAAGGATGATGTTCAAGCTGCGTTGCAATCGGCACAACGGGCTCAACAAGCTTGGCAAGCGATGCCGTCTGTACAAAGAGCGGAATATATTATGAAGCTGGTGGAAGCGCTGCGGCAAAAAAGGGACTATTTCGCCAGGTTGCTTGTCATGGAGCAAGGTAAAACGTATGGAGAAGCCCTTGGTGAAGTTGATGATACGATGGCTTATTTCACATTTGCAGCGGAATCGGCCAATAAATACAAGGGCGATCTCTTGCAACCGACTCATGAAGACGAACTGGTTATGGTACAGAAAGTGCCTTACGGCGTCACGGTCGGTCTATGCGCCTGGAATTATCCTCTGGCTTTGGTCGGACGCAAACTGGGGCCGGCGCTTGTCACAGGTAATACGATGATTATAAAACCACATGAACTTACGCCGATTGCATCACTGGAATTTTTCCAGCTTATTCACGAAGTCGGTTTTCCGCCAGGCGTTGCCAATATCGTGACAGGCAGCGGTACTGAGGTTGGCCAGATGCTGGTTACCAGTCCTATAACGAAACTGGTTAGCGTGACGGGAAGCGTGCGAGCCGGTCAAGCGATCTACAAATCGGCAGCGGATAACATCACCGCTCTATCCCTTGAACTTGGGGGTAAAGCGCCATTTATCGTCCTTGAAGACGCGGATGTCGATTTTGCCGTTGAAGCTGCGGTAAATGCAAGGTTTACAAATTGCGGCCAGGTTTGTATATGCAACGAGATGGTTCTTGTTCACGATAAAGTCGCTGATGAATTTACAGAAAAACTCGTAAACAGGGTGAAAAAGCTTAAAGTGGGCGATCCATTCGATCCTGAAGTGAATATGGGGCCCAAGGCCAGCCCTGGCGATCTGGATAAAATCGACCGCATTGTCCAGGAATCGGTGGCAAAGGGCGCGAAGGTTGCAATTGGAGGAAAGCGGCCGACCGGTGGCATTTTCGATAAAGGATACTGGTATGAGCCGACTGTATTGGTTGATGTGAAACCGGATATGGCAGCCGCCCGGCAAGAGATATTTGGACCGGTGTTGCCAATTGTCAGAATTTCCAGTTTTGAAGAGGCGATTGAAATCGTTAATGCCAGTCCCTACGGATTATCCGCATATCTGTTTACAGAAGACTACAACAAAATGATCCATGCGACGAACGTTTTGCAGGTTGGCACGGTGTTTCTGAACCAGAACATGACCGGTTGCATCAACGCCTATCATGGTGGACACAAACTGAGCGGAATCGGCGGAGAAGACGGGGAATACGGCATCGAAGGTTATTTGCAAAAACGGACGATATATATGCGGTATAAACGATTCAACCAGACAAACGGAAACAGCCAAGTGGACGAGAAACGATAAAGTCGTCAGACGCAGATGCCCGAATCGGCAAGACTCACTTTTGTCGCAGCATGATTCGGGCATTACCAAAGCGTTGACCGGAAGGTCACTTTTGCAGTTGCAAGCTTGATCCGACATCCTCTGCAATATTCAACAAGTGATTATCAAGGCAGCGACAAAATCGATGCATGAAAAATGAAGGAAGGGAGATTGTTATGGCAATATTGAAGAAATCAAGAAAATTCATGCATATTTTGCTGGCAGCAGCCTTGGTGGTGATGGCTGTTGTCATTCCGCCAGACAATCGGGTATTTGCAGACGTGAATGATGATAACTTGCCAGAGCCTATCAGGATTGACAAAGCGGATTTCGATACGATTCCAGATGTGGCCCATTATTACAAAGAAAAATACGGAGAAGATGCGGTCAGCTATTATGAAAGCGTTAACGGTGAAAGAAGAATCCAACGCATCAATTTCTTTCAATATCCAGAAGGTGACTATTTGGAGGTAAATGGAGAAGTCATCCTTGATATTCCGGCCAGAGACGTCAGGATATGGAGACTGTTTGGCGACGTCCGGTTTGAGGGATCGGCATCAAGGGAGATGGAACTTTATATTATCGATCCCAATGGAGTGGAAACCCAGTGGACCATTTTCAAAAACGGCGGCTGGACTGATGGTAAAACGGGCCTGTATACGAACTATACCAAAATGGGGTTCCAGGAATCCAACTCGTCGGAGAGCATTCTTTACCCTTGGCTGGTTAAAGATGAAACCGGTGACATCATTTATGAAGGTTATAAGATGCGAATCGTTGGCAATGGATCACTTCGAAGCATTTATCACTGGGAAGAAGAAGGGGTTCCTCTCGAATTTGATGTTTCCGCCTGGACGGTGCTGGGAGGAGATAAACCCGTATTGCCTGTAACGGTTGCCGTATATGCTGATATCAATTTGAGTATGAACGGCGTGAACAAATTGCCGGAAGAAGTGTTCAAGCGCTATCACGTTAACAGCGGCCCCATAGGTGTAGAGCAAAACAGCGGTGCGGTCACGCTTCTGGATGAAGCTTATCATAAAGTAACGAAAGATTGGGGCTTCATCCCGGGACGGGGAGCGTTTCATTTCAGTTTGCTGAACAATTATGCCGGCTTGAAGGAAGACCCGAACAACCTTGGGTATTCGGATTTCTCGGAAGTTTATGAAGTCTACGCGAAAAATCCGGATGCCATCAAAAAATTCGACAGTTTGTATCCGACAGTCGGCAAGGATTATGTCCTCACACTGGATGGTTGGCCGCGATGGACCTGGGAAGATCCGGAATCCAACGGATCTGAACATTTTGGAACACCTGCTTACGAACATTTTGATGCCGCCGCAGACGCTGCAGCCAAAACCATTAAGAGCATTGATACCCGATTTGACGGAAGAGGGCCGAAGTATGTCGAAGTGAAAAACGAATCGACCATTCCGCAAGAATGGTGGTTTTTCGTGACCGAACCGGACAAGGCATGGGATTATTTGGCGGAGTTTCATAACAAAGCGGCTAACGCTATCAAGAGCGAGAACCCGGACGTTTTGGTGGGCGGCCCCAGCAGCGCATTCATGTATTTGGAAAAAAACGACTTCCAGGAAGCCAGAGAACAACTGGAATTTATGGATAAGACGAAAGATACACTGGATTGGTATTCCCATCATTTTTATGAGAATTCACGGCTGATCATTCATGACCGCGAAAACAACCCTGACGGGTTTTTGAGCGGTAGGTTGGAAGCTGTTCTGGATTTGTTGAACGCCCACATGGTGAATACGGACAACGTAAAACCAATTTATATCACCGAAGAAGGCACATATAATACAGCTGGAACAGACATTGATTACTTCCAGAAGCTTGTGGCCTTTAATGGTTATATGTTGCGATTCATGGATTATTCCGATTCCATTGGCATGTTGGTTCCATATTTGTATCCGGTTATTAACTGGAAACCGAATGCGAATAACACGTTCTATCGCTACACCGATTCCACTTTGACCGGATTGCAGGAAGAGATGACTCCGCTTGAAGCGTATGTAGATATGTGGAAAGATTATCGGGGCGCGTTTTTGCTGACACAAGACGATAATGACCGCGTATTTGCCAACGCCGTTCGTTACAATGACACCGTGTATGTAGCAGTGCACAATTTGAACGCTCAACGGGTCAATCTTGACTTGAACGTATACACTGGCGATGCGGAAATTGCGAGTGTAAAAAGGAAACATTTCTTCCTCGAGAAAGGTGTGCTGACGTACGAGGAAGAAACGGTCAACGACCTTGATAACGTCTATATGAGAGTACAAGAGATGAGCGTATTCGAAATTAAGCTGGACCGCTCGCCCGAGTTTAAGCAAACATGGGAACGGAAGTTTTTTTACGCTCCTCAGGAATTGCAACCTACCAGCAAGAATGAGGCAATTCAATTTACCATAGCTACGCAAACAAATCAGTTGAAGCGTTCCACCTTGCGAATTGGTTTCGGGAAGAGCGGAAGCGGTTTTTCCGGGGATATGACGGTGGAAGTCAACCCGGGTACCGAAAGCGAGCAACGTTTTTATCTGGATCTGGAATGGACCAATAAACCCGGAGACCTTCTGACCTTCGCCGAGTTTGAACTGGATCCGGACAACGTTTTATCCCAGAATACGATTGATATTGCGATCCCTGAAGACGGCGGATACATTACAAGTGTCCAATTGATCAACTATTACGAAAAAGAAGCGCCGATTGGTGCGGATACCTCGTCATTAGTACAACCGATTGCGGATGCAAAGGCGAAACTGAATTCAATTGCTGTTTCGGAAACGGGAAGTGAACTTGAACCGGGTACAGAATGGGTTCAGCCGTATATTCATGACACGCTCAGTATTGAAGTTACCAAGGCGGAAATTGTGAAAAATGACCAACTTGCCACACAAGAAGAAATCACGCGTGCCGTAAACAATCTCGAATTTGTCATGCAGATTTTTGAAGAAAACACGAACATCAGAGGGTCATCAACCGGCATCAAAGGAGCCAAAATCTCCTTTGAAGACGAAGAAGAAGCCGACTATACGTATGATTCTAATCTCATCAACGTAACGATTGGCCCGGAAGGCGCCACAGACGGGGGCAAGGCACTCAAGGCAGAGTTTACGGAATTTATAACTTATGGATGGGATTCGAGCGGAGATTATTCAGCAACCATCGACTTTACCGCGTCGGAAGAAGGTTGGAATCTGGACAGCGGACCGATTTCCTTCGATGTAACGAACCTGGAAAATGCTGCAACCCAGCTGCGCGTAGATGTCGAGGACGCATACGGCAACAAGGGGATGTACTATTTCACTATTTCGCCAAATGAAACACGGTCGATTGAAATTTCAGAATTTGGCCCAACGGATGCCAGCTGGTTGACAGACGGTTATTCGGCCAGATCGAAGGCCATCGACACGACGAATTTGAAAAAACTGCGATTTTACGTGTTTGTACCTGAACAAGCGCCGTTGAACAAAGCAACTCTTGCCTTTGACAACATTGTAATCGGAGTGGTTTCAAACGATTCAGATAACGGGAATCAATCCGATAACAATAACACTGCGCCAATAACACCTCCTGTATCCGATGCAAACAACCTGGATATTTTAATCAACGGGAAGAAAATACCAAATATTTTCCGGGTTGAATTTGAAAAAGTGGGAGACCAAACGACAACAACGGTGACGGTCAAGAAACAATTGTTTGATAGCATCTTAAATGAAATGGATGAAAATGCTTTAATCACTATACCGATTACGACCGAATCTGATGCTGTGTTCGTACATTTGGACGGCGAAATATTGGACGGATTCAATCAAAAGAACAGTACGATTGAAGTGGTGAGCGGCCGGTATTCCTATAAGCTTCCAGCCAAACAACTTGTAACAGACGAAGGTAGTTCTCCGGAAAAGGTCGAGTTTGTGATAAAGATTAACAAAGCGGATGTTGAAACAGAAAAGACATTAGAAAATCTGTCCAAACAAAACGGGTTCTTAATCGTTGCACCACCGGTCAACTTCGAAG
>NZ_GG695982.1:56433-60362 GCF_000159955.1 Paenibacillus sp. oral taxon 786 str. D14
ACTTATGAAGGCAATACTGTTGAAATCACAAAGTTTACTGAATATGTAGAACGAACCATTTCACTTCCAGAAGGCGTTGAACCTTCAGACAACTTAACAGGTATCGTAATTGAAGATGACGGAACGATCAGGCAAGTTCCTACGCGGATTGAAGAAGTCGATGGCCAATATTATGTTGTCATGAGCAGTATGACCAACAGTGTTTACACGGTTGTCGAGAAACACGTGGAATATCATGACATGGAAGGACACTGGGCAGAAAACGTGGTTCATGACATGGGATCGAGAATGATCGTTTCCGGAGTTGATGCAAATCATTTCGAACCGGATCAATTGATCACTCGTGCAGAATTCGTCGCAATGGTTATTAATGCATTGGGATTGGAGAAAACGCAAGGGAACAATGAATTCAAAGACGTAAATAGTCAGGATTGGTATAATTCATTCATAAATACAGCGCTTGAGTACAATTTGATCAAAGGTTATTCAAGTGATCGGTTCGGTCCCAATGACCCGATAACTCGTGAGCAAGCCATGACCGTAATTGAAAAGGCGATGAAGTTGACAAGACTGGAGGTCGAGCTGGATTTGAACGATGTGGATACCATATTGTCGGGTTTCGCAGACGGAGAGATGACGGCGCCGTATGCTAGATATTCTGTCGCTTCGGGAATTAAGGCAGGTATTTTGCATGGCAGATCGAGTGACATCCTCGCACCGAAACAATACGTTGGAAAAGCTGAAGCAGCCGTTATTGTTTGGAGACTTCTGGAAAAATCAAACCTGATTTCACAGCTTTAAATCCAGAAAACCAAAGTTCCTTATAAACGGCCGCAGTTTTGTCACATGCAGATCGTCAGCAGCGATTAGAACGTACCTAGTTTCAGTAAGCAAGCAGGAAATACCCGCGTACAAAAAGAATGGAGACCGCGCTTCAAGGAATAAAGAAGTGTGGTCTCCATAGATTGCCGATACGTTGTGACAAAGAAGCGAACCACCAATCATGTGTAAATGATGATTTGCGGATATACGCTAATATCTTGCAAGAATTAGGAAGGGATTCGAATCGTGAAACCCAATTTTCTGGTATTCGTCGTGGATCAGATGCAGTCGCGAACGTTATCTTGTCATGGTCATCCCGACGTGAAAACGCCGAATATTGATCGGTTGGCGCGGGAGGGCGTATCGTTTACCCGCGCTTATTGCAACAATCCCGTATGTATGCCGTCCCGAGCGTCGCTACTGACCGGTTTGACGGCTCGTCAACACGGCGTTTTGACGAATGGAATCGCGTTGTCCGAACACTTCCCCACTTTGCCGGGTGTTTTGTCGGAACACGGTTATCGGACACATGCCGTAGGCAAACTCCATCATCAACCGATCGGATCGGTAAGCAGAGAAGAACAAATGGAATTTTCCTGGGAAGGAATGAAGTTTTGGGAATCGGGAGAAATCCGGTCTATCCCTTCGGGATATTATGGATACCAATCCGTGGACTATGTTGGAGGCCATGTGACCTGTTTCGGTGATTATTTAAGGTGGTTGGAGCAGGTATATCCCGGAGGCGGCAAGAAATTGTCAAAAGAGGGCGCTTATTATGCGGATGACAAGATTCCGATGAGTTGGCGGATTGATTTGCCCGAGGAATACCATTACAATCACTGGATTGCAGAGCGAAGCATTGACTTTCTGGAACAAATGAGCCAACAGGATCAGCCGTTTTTCTTGTGGTGTTCGTTTCCCGATCCGCATCATCCGTTTGCTGCTTGCCGACCATACAGTGAAATGTATGATCCGGCTTCGCTCACCTTGCCCGAACATTGGGACGTCGAAGAAGACGGCATCTCATGGCTTAAGGAACGGAGAAACATTCACCCCGATTATACGTCATTCGATGAACATGATTTGCGGGAAATATTGGCTCAGACCTACGGCATGATCTCACATGTAGACAAAACGATTGGCGAAATCACCAAAAAGTTAAAAGAACTTGAGCTGGATCAAAATACTGTGATTGTATTTCTGGCTGATCATGGAGAGTATTTGGGTTCGCACCATTTAATCACAAAAGGGGAATGGCCATGGGAAGAACTTATTCGGGTTCCCTTTATATGGAAAATTCCTGAATCCATGAAAAAAGGCTATCTGAATGAACAAGTCGTCAGTTTGCTGGATTTTGTTCCAACCATATTGGATTTGGCAGGAATTGAACCAGCGGTGATGGATGTCAGGGGAGTTCAATACACCGAACCTTTAGGGTTGCCCGGGCGTTCGTTGCGTCCCATTATCGAGCAAGGAGATGTACTCCCGCCTGGGCCAGCGATTGTGGAATATGACGAAGACTGGTTTCCCCCCAATGTGTGCAGGATGCGCACGATCGTTACAGAGCGTTATAAGATGACGGTCTATTTAAACACGGAGGATGGCTTGCTTTATGATTTGCAGGAGGACCCGTATGAACAAAAAAATTTATGGTTCGACCCATCGTTTGCCCGGGTTAAGCATATCTTGACCGAACAAATGCTGAGGGAATTGGTTCGTACAGATCGTTGGGATACAAAACGAATAACCGGAGCATAAACAGGATAAAACAGCTGTCCATCATTTCCATCCTGATTCAATGACAAACTCCCACTGCGATCCGCCGCAGTGGGAGTTTGTCATTAGCATGGAATAAGAGCCTATCCGAAAACCATTATAAGCAAGTAGGAAAACGGTGGAACATGTCGAATTCCTTCAAGAGAAGCACTTGGAGGAGATCGTCATGGCAAATGCACCGAAGCAACTCTTTTCGATTCCCGATGAACTGTGGGAGAAAATCCAACCTTTGCTACCGGAGGAACCGCCAAAACCGAAGGGCGGTCGTCCGCGCATGGATGATCGTCAGGCGATGACGGCGATTTTTTACGTGCTCCGCACGGGCATCCAGTGGAAAGCGTTGCCCCGTCAAATGGGGGCCGCCAGTATGGTGCATGACCGCTTTCAATATTGGCAGGAACAAGGCGTATTCAAACGGATGTGGGAGGCCGGGTTGCAAGCGTACGACGAGGCCAAAGGAATCGAATGGACCTGGCAAGCGGTGGACGGAGCCATGACCAAGGCTCCGCTTGGGGGAAAAAAAGACGGGTCCTAACCCGACGGATCGCGGCAAGCGTGGAACCAAGCGGAGTTTGTGGACGGATGGACGCGGCATGCCCTTGGGCGTCGTCGTCGATGGGGCGAATCGTCACGATATGAAACTGCTGGGGCCCACGCTGTCCGAGCCGGCTGCTCCGCGACCGGAACCGGACGCGAAGAACCCGCAGCATTTGTGCTTGGATAAGGGATACGACTATCCGATCATCCGGGAACAAGTGGCCGAGTTGGGATATGTCCTTCATTTGCGTTCGCGCGGCGAAGAGAAAGAAGAAAAAGCGGCGATTCCCGGATACCGGGCCAGACGATGGGTGGTCGAACGGACCCACTCCTGGATGAATCGCTTTCGCCGCTTGCTCATTCGTTGGGAAAAGAAAGTGGAGAACTACGAGGCCATGCTCCATTTTGCCTGCGCCTGGATTTGTTTCCGCTGCGCAGAGGTTTTCGGATAGGTACTAAATCAAATCATTGACCACGGGCAAAATAAACAGAGAATAGAGGTGTTTGTTACAACAGCATAGATTGCGTTCCGGACGGGCCGCAAAGGTCGATATTTGTTTATGAGAAGTCGGACTCGAATCTTGTTCACTTTGTCGGAGACGCCATATGATGAAGTGGAACAGTCCAGCGATAAAATATGAACCTAAATTTCGAAAGTAACATGCTCTAAAAATATGAAAAGTGCCCCGAATCTTTGGTAGAATGGTGTTTATCCAGAACATCACCCACAAAGAGAGGAGCACCCTTAAGGTGAAGTCTACCACATTCATTAGTAAAATGAAAACACAATTTAC
>NZ_GG695982.1:60778-64514 GCF_000159955.1 Paenibacillus sp. oral taxon 786 str. D14
GATTGTATTTATGAAGGGCGAATGTTATAATAATTTTGTAATTATATGTACCTCTGTACTCCCTATTTTGCTGGAGACAAGAGCTTGTCGTCCCGAAAGGACAAGTAGTTTTATTACCTCCCCTGTAAGCTTCTATTTGGAAATTCCAGATATGAAGAGAGGAAAAATGCAGGACAATTTCACTTGATCCGTCACTTCCGTTTGCAGAAGACAAGGATTGAAGAGTACCGAAAGGCTCTGATAAAAGTTTTACTTTTGCGCATTCGCGTGCGTCTTTAGAAATTTTGATACTGTTACTAAAAGCCGATTTTTGTATGGATTTTCATGCAAATATCGGCTTTTTTATTTTTATTAAAAAAAAGAGAGGATGAATGAACATGTTCAAGTTATTTAAATAATTTGACACAATAAATGAAAAATTGCTCCATTATCTCTGACATAAAAGAAAAATTTTGGGGTGTAGGCCATTAGCCAAATTTAAATGTTAGACAATGACTGGTTCCTTACTTTTAGGAATTGGTCTTTTTTATTAAAAATGAGGAGGATTTCTTATGAATACCATTTTAAAGGATGTAGTTGCTGTTCCATCCAGTAAAGACAATGCGATTGGGTTTTTAACCTGGAATTCTCTATCCAACATGCTGATTACTCCAGATGAGTTGAAACAAAAGCTTGTTGATTCCGGATTAGGGGCTGGTTGGATGCCGAAGGATATCCGGCTCCCGGATGCCTTTAGAAGAGCCACAAGTGAAAAATTCAAAAGAGAAGTGTCACCAGGAGTATATGAAAACTATATGTTCCGCGAGGTGGCTTCTACCAGCGCTTTCGTACAACGAAACCTAGTTTGCGAAACCAAGGATACAAAAGGTAGAAGATTAAAATATGTTCCAGACGTAGGAGCGCTGGTATTAGATCGAAAAACGGAGACAGTAGAGACCAGCTATATTTCATCAATGGCGCAGCAACTAGTTAATAATGCTGCGTTGCAGTTTGAAATTTATCGAAACAATTATGGTTCTACTACACTACGTACGTTGATTACCAACGTCTTAAAAAGTATGTCACCTACACCGGTTAGACCATCAGGTGGTGTTTACTTCATACCGGCACAGTTTGAGAGCAACTTGGATGCATTGGTCAAATTCGTATCATCTCTTGAAAAAGGAGAAGCGGAGAAGGTTCCTGTAATGAACACCATGGATATGAAAAACATGGTGACACGCAAGCTGTTGGATCATCTCCGTGACACTCTCGCTGCATGCGAAGAAAGCACGGAAAGACAGCTGACCAAAGGCCAGATGAAAGAGTTGATAGAAAACGCTCGGTCGGTGGCAAACGATTTTGCGCAGTATCGCGAAATTGTCACCGGCGATCTGGAGGAAATGGAACGTCTGGTGTCGGCGCTTCGCATGAAAGTGGGTGAAGCGCTAGTGAATATGGCCGTGTAATTCTCCAGAAAGGAGAAGAAAAGAAATGAATGCCGAAACTGAGCATAGAAAGTTTGTTGAACTGCTTGAAGAGGGAGATGGAAAGCTTGTGATTTCCAAACATGCGCTTCACAGACAAATTGAGCGCGGCATCTCCGAAATAGACATACGAAACGCCGTCTTGAACGGATGGCCGATTGAGAGGCGTCAGGACGGTGCGGATGTTACCATCGTTCTGATGTATTTTCTTAAAATCGGAAAAGGGCAATACCGTCCGCTCCATGTCGTATGCGTTTTTAATGTTGTCCATCCAGAATCGTGGACGGTGAAAACGACATACGACCCCCGAAGCGGGGAGTGGAGAGACAACTTCCAAAGAAGAAAATAATTTTTGTAATGCAAAAATTTATCTGAACGGATATAATAAAGGGTAAAGGGGTGTGATCGTCATGTCCAAAGTCGGACGACCCAAGGCTGATCATCCGCGCAACTTTACCCTTCCAGCCGTTCGGGTGAACAGGGAGGAAAACCGTATGTTTAAGCTTAAAGCGGGAATATTTGCGAACGGCAGCTTGGCGAAGTTTTCGCGCATGGCCATGGAAGCGTACCGCGAGAAAATCCCGGAAACGATTGAACTGGCCGGACGAACTGGTCATCTCCGGTACGGATCGGAAGTTTACACTGTGGAGGTCGGGAATGAAATCTACACAGTGACGGTTACGAACATACCGGAATACATTTTTGACGATGGCGAAACGGTGTCAGATTTGATGCTCCGCGCGAGCATCGAAGAAGAAGTGAATGAAATGGTTTTGGAATGCATCCAGAATCGTCGTCCGGTGCCTGAAGCCATAGATCTGCTTGAATGGATCGGGTTGCCAGTCACGGTGTAAAAACAAAATAACTTTTAAAAGCCATGAGTTTTCCGTGCGGGATTCGTGGCTTTTATTTTTCGGAGGTTGAATGTGGAGTTGACGTGGGCATCTTGGACTTCCTGCGATTGACCCCACATTATAAAAACAAAGAGCTGATGACTTCTTTATTAGGGAGGCATTAGCTCTTTTTGTTATTTCTAAAAATGGAGGTAGCTAAATGAAAATTAAGGATATTCAGTTAGCATTAAATAATCAATATGCTGAGCGTGAAGAAGTAATAGAAGGGCTGATGGTAGCAATGATCGCACGTCAGCATGCTTTGTTGATCGGGCCGCCCGGAACAGGAAAGAGCGCCCTGGTAAGTGATCTGACTAAGCGGATTACAGGAGCTAATTATTTTCAATGGCTGCTGACTCGCTTTAGTACGCCGGAGGAACTGTTCGGCCCTGTTTCGTTGAAGGACCTGGAACAAGGCGTGTACAAGCGGAATACCACAGGAAAGCTGCCGGAAGCTCACACTTCATTTCTTGATGAAATATTCAAGGCCAACAGTGCAATTTTGAATGCATTGCTGACTCTCATCAATGAACGAGTGTTCTATAACAATGGTGCACCGGCACAGGTTCCCTTAATGTCCTTAATCGGTAGTTCAAACGAATATCCAGAAGAAGGTGAGGGACTAGAGGCATTGTTTGACCGTTTCTTGCTCCGATATGAAGTGGACTATATAGGTGAAGATCAATCCTTTATTTCGATGCTGAAAGGTTCTGCACCATCCACAGCCGATATGAGTATTGATGAACTATTTGAACTCCAGTTCTTCAGTGATACGGTTACTATTCCTGATGAGGTATTTGATGCACTGAGCAAGATCAGAAGGGAACTGATGGATGAAGGCATTCGTCCTTCTGATCGCCGATTCAAGCAAGTACTAGCCGTGATTCGTGCAAAAGCTGTATTGGCTGGCAGAGATTATGCGGAACTTGAGGATCTCATGATTCTCAAGCATAGCTTGTGGGAAAAGCCGGAGCAGCGAGATAAGGTCGCAAAGATCGTTCGTAATCATGCTCAGGATGCGGTGAAGACACGTGTTGAAGAAATAAAAGATGAAGCTGCTGATATTTTGAATATCCTTGAGCAGTCCAACAACTCAACAGATATGGCTGTAGAAAGTACGAAAAAGCTTAAGAGCTTAGTCAACGAGCTTAAAAAGCTCCAAAAGGATAATCCGAACCGGCCAGAAGTTGAGCAAGCTATTGCTCTTGTTCAAAAGTCATTGAAAGATATCGCATCTCAAGTGCTGGGAGTGTGAGTGATGAAGGAACTTAAAGGTTCTGTTTTAAACACGGATTCATATGATCGAAGACGCTTCGGGCAGCTCCTGGAAATGTCTGAGAAGCTCAGAGAGGTTAGTAAAGAGGGAAGTAAATTATT
>NZ_GG695982.1:66000-106525 GCF_000159955.1 Paenibacillus sp. oral taxon 786 str. D14
TTATTTCCCTCTTTTCAGCCTTTAATGGGTGACTTGTGGGCAGGTCTATTTAAAATGAAGCCCGAGTTGCTGGAGGAAGTTCCTGAAGGGCTAGAAATGAATCATCAGCTTATGGAACGGGTGATGTCAGACGAAGGCTATCAGGAGTTTCGTGAATTTACTCGTCTGGATGATCTGGCCGCTGCACTTGGCACAACAAAGTACAGCGAGACTGTTCTTGGCTGGGTGAAGGAACAAGTGCAAAGGGATCAGAACTTAGCTGATGCACTTCAAAACTACATGAATGGAAAGGCAGGAGCCTCACAGGAAGCGTCAGAGGCGTTATCCTCAGCCTTGAATCAAAATGGCAATGAACTATCTAAGATGTTAGCCAAAGCTGCACAAGAAGCAACAGAAGCCAAGGAGAATGTGAAATCTCTTTTGGGAGGTATGCAGGCAGGAAGCGGTGAGAGTGAGCTGAAAAAGGTTCCGTTGAAAGATCAACTGATTCTGGCCGAAAGGTTGAGTCATGATAAGAAGATGAAGGACATTGCAAAGTGGGCAGGTCGGATGAAGGTGATCGCTAATCAAAAACAGCGTTCCAAACACAAAGATGCTATTAACCGTAATGGGATAAAGCAAGGAAACTCTATAGAACAACTGCTCCCGATGGAACTTGGCACTTATGCTAGCCCAATAACCAAAATGGATTTCTTACGGCGATATGTGGAAGGCCAAACGCTTCAGTACGATACAAAGGGGCCTGAACAGCTTGGTAAGGGGCCAATCATCCTGTGCCTAGATCAATCCGGAAGCATGAGTGGACAAGATACCATTTCCAAAGGATTTGCCCTTGCCTTGATGAGTATTGCCCGTAAGCAAAGAAGAGACTTTGCATGGATTCCATTTTCTTCGCATGCTGCTGCCCCATTAATCTATGAGCGTGGAACAATTGTCGTTCAGGATATGATTCAGCTTGCCACTATTTTTTTAGGTGGAGGAACAAGCTTTGAACCTCCACTTAGGGCAGCAAGTCAAGTCATCGAACAGAGCCGCTTTAATCAGGCAGATATTGTTTTTGTGACAGACGGCGAATCTCATGTGAGCGAGCGTTTCCTACAGTCGTGGAATGAGTTGAAGAGTAAAAAGGGATTTTCAGTCTTGTCTCTGCTACTTGGCAGGGAGTCTATACAAGGGGTGGAAGGCTTTTCAGATCGAATTGTAAGAGCATCTACTTTTGAAGATGAGTCGGTGTATCAGGCGTTTGAAATATGAGAGAGAGCAGGGCAGATCATTTCTGTCCTGTTCTTTATTTTTAGGAGGGCTACTTATTATGAAAAGATCGAGTATTCAACGTACTACAAAAAGCCTTTTGAATATGCGTGATCGCATCCGCTTCGATCTTCCGTTTCCGCGCAATAGCGTTTGGAAGAATGATCGCCGTTCGTATCTGGTTGATTCAGTAATTCGGGATCGCTATATTCCAAACATTCTCGTTTGGGATAACGGAGACGGATATATCTGGGTCATTGATGGGCGACAACGCCTTGAATCTCTTTTCTTCTTTGCTGACGGTGACTACAAGCTCAGTAAGGGAACAGCTGATTTCAATGGAGAAATCATTGCTGGGAAGAAATTTGAAGAACTATCATCTGATACGCAGTTTGAGTTTCTCACATACAACTTCACGGTAACAGAATTTCGAGAATGTACCTTTGAAGAAGTAGAAGAGATGTTTTATCGAGTGAATCAGTCGGTTCCGTTGACATCAACAGAGAAGACTAGAGTCAAAGTGAGTCCTGCTGTGCGCGAAGCTGTACAAGAGTTGGGACAGCATTTATTCTTCGAGAAAATTGCTTTTACCAAGGCAGATCGCAATCGGTATGTGGACGAACAGCTAATTTGGCAATTCATTGCTTCAACGACAAAACAGGATATTGATTTTGGGGGAGCCAGTCTAAACAAATTTATATCCGGTTTGGATGAGGTTCCAGCCCGTGTTATGGAACTTATTGAACAGAAAATTGACTATATGGACGCGGCATTCAGAAATTGGGATAAGGAAAAACGTAAAATGCTTAAAAAGGTTCACGTTGGGAGCTTATTTCAGGCAGTGGATTATGCTCTGGAACAAAACTGGACAGAAGATCAGTTTGGCGAATGGGCAGAATCATTTCTAATTGTTCGGTACTCTCCTGACAGCCCTTATGGTCAATTATGCCAAAAAGGGGCGACAAGTAAGCAATTTATTGCGAACCGAGTAAATTACATGGTCAAAGATATGAATCAATTTGTGTTGACCGAAAGTCACTCAGCGCAACTCACTTCGTCTATCGGACTGGACTGAGTTTCCGTGGTGGCTGAGAAGGTTGGTCAAGCAGAAACTACTTTATCCGCCAGAGAAGAAGACGATAAATTGAAGGGAGTTTATCATGAATCAGAGAGACTGGAATAAGGATATGGAACGAGCTAAGACAGAACCTATTGATGCTGCATTGATATATTGGCTTGAATTCGCAAGAGAAGAACAAGAGAAACGTGCAGAAGTGGAAATGATTAACTACGATTTAAGACAAGAATATCAGTTAGAAAAAGAACGGGCAGACAAATTGGAAGAACGAGAAGAGCAACTGATACATTATATAAATCACTCTATAAGAATTATAGATAACATTAAATTTCACTTAAACTTGTTACACTCTACTATTCCCCCTGCTAGAAAAGTGGATTGAGTTAATTGAAAACTTGGGCGTCGGAGTTTAATCTTCGACGTCCGTTAATTTATCTTGCTATCGACGAGGCCACTGAAAAACTTGCATTTTTCTTTTCGATGAAAAAAAGCAAAGAAAAAGAGCATCTACTCCCAATTTTTAAGGGAGTAGATGCTTTTCTTTTTGGGTCAATTATCGTCGGAATTTATCTAAGCAGTCTCTTCGAAGGCTGTTTTTCACCTTTAATTAACTCCACAATACTCATGATGGTTCTCCATCATGGGTATTGTGGTATAGAAAAATGAGTTGGAATCAACACCACAATATACATGAAAGGAGTGCGTGAACAAGGCCATGCTTGCGATGGAAAGAATTGATCTGGAAGCCTTGGAGAAGGCGAGGAGTGGACTTTATGACGGACAATGATGTGGAACTTGCGGTCTCCGCACATTAGAAAGGAAGTGAAAGGAAAATGAGACCGTTTAAATCATCCGTTCTGTTGGCGGCGTTAGTTCTTTTTTTCGGATGGACCTGGACACAACTGTTTGGGAATGTCGGCATATTGGTTCAGGCCGCCGATGACGGTGCATTCGCGCCGTTAAGCAGTGATTTTGCCGGCGGCTCAGGCACGGAAGAAGCCCCGTATATTATCGAAACCGCTGAACAGCTGAACAAAGTGAGAGATTATCTGGATGCCCATTTCAAATTGGGAGCCGATATTAATCTTTCAACTTACAGTTCCGGAGAAGGATGGTTGCCAATCGCAACGGAATACTCTTCTCCTTTTACCGGAACATTTGATGGCAACGGCTATCAAATTACAGGTTTAAAGATCAACCGTGAAGATGAGAACTACCAATCTTTGTTTGGAGTAACGTCAGAAACGGCTGTCATCCGGAATGTCCATCTCGAGGTCGTGGAGATCAAGGGGTATGATTACATCGGCGGGTTAGTAGGGTATAGCTACGGGATAATTGAAAACAGTACGGTAACGGGAACCCTTATTCGAGGAGAAATGAAGGTTGGCGGGTTAGCCGGTATTGTTAGAAATGACGTGATCGGGTCATCCGCCCATATCGAAGTTGTCGGAGAGCGTGAAGTCGGGGGTCTGGCAGGTCTATTTAGGGGTTCGACTGGTAAAAAGATTACGATTCGCGATTCATTTGCAACTGGTGACGTTGCGGGCATAAATAATCTTGTAGGTGGTTTAGTTGGCATAATTTCATCGGGAAATATAGGAAGTGTCAATGAAATCACGAATTCATATGCGACTGGGGAGGTTAATGGAGACCAGCTTGTAGGTGGATTTGTTGGTAAAGCTGAAGCCCTTCCATCTGGTGTGGTCAGAATTAAGAACTCCTATGCGACAGGGAATGTCAACGGTAAGCAATACGTGGGTGGTTTGATCGGATTTAATGTTACAAATGGTTACGATTCGCCAATAAGTTCAGTGATAGAAGTTGAGCATTGTTACGCGACAGGCAAGGTAACAGGTCATTCTGAGACTGGCGGGCTGGTCGGGGCGAATAATGAATATGAAGAAAGAGGAAATATCATTGAGGTCGCCGGCAGCTACTGGTTGACCGATAGCTATACGGATGGTGAACTCCCTGACAATGGAATCGGAATACCTGTGGAAGAGGCGGATCTCCGCGATCCGGAAACATTTAAGGATTGGGATCTCACAGAGGGCTGGTACCAGTACGACGGACATCGGCCATTTCTCCAATGGCAAAACCCGCTCATCTCCTGGGCTGCGTCCATTGCAAACGATCAGTTGAACCTTGACGACAAGACCCACATTACCGTGAATACGGAACATCAAAACGGGGATCGCTACAATGCGACAACAACCGCCAGGTATAGCGTTGATCCGGATGACCCCGAAATTGTGCGTGTTGATCCTAACGGGGAGGTCAGCACCGTCAAAGGCGGCAAAGCGACGATCACCGTCTCCTTATTCGACAAGTCCGAGACTCTCGACATCGTCGTGGACAGCGGAAATCCGGAACCGCCGACGATCACCCTTCATCCCGACGGCTGGACCAATGCTGCCAAAGTGGAAGTGGCGATCGACCACAGCGCCGCTAACCCAAGGCAGACAGATGTTCACACGATTCGTGTGAAAGTCGGTGACAAGGAGTGGGAGGATCGTGCATTTAACGGTACACCTATCCGCTTAGAGGTGACGGAAGAAGGGCAAACGAAGATCCAGGCGCAAGCGATGGATGACATCGGCAATAAGAGTACGATCGTTGAGCGGACCGTGAAGATCAGCAGAAGCGGCCTGAAGCTGGATGTGGATTTGTATTTTACCGATAATGACACATTACCGCTCTTACGTTCAATTAACCCTGAATTTATGGAAAGTCAAAAACTATCCAGAAGCCGTTCATTATGCCCAAGAGAGCCTTAACTTCGCGCCGGATCACCCTGAAGTTCTGGCCTATAGCTATTCTTTAGTCGCCCAAGCTTATGAGAAAGTGAACGACTACCCAGCAGCGCTGCACGCTATGAACCAGGCCCTTCATCACAGCCATCAATCCGATTATACATATGCAAAAGCAAGATATTATGCGCTATTACAAGATGTGGCTTCAGCCATGTCCGAATTGAAAAAGGCCATCGAACTCAATCCGATGTATTTTGCCATTTCCTTGATGGACAGCGCCTTTCATCCGTACCACCAAGAGCGTGAGAAGCTGCTGACCTCACTCAAAACCGCATTAGAATCGAAACTCAATCAAGCGATCTCCCAAATGGAAGCCGTTCAATTTCACAGATATACTCACTCCAAGTGGTCGGAGGGGGAATTGGAATACAACGGTTTTGATAATTCCATCATCGATTATAGGTACAAGCATTTGCATCCGGACTTTAAGCAATATCGTTTTGTTTATGTTGGCGGAGTTGAAGGGAAGCGTATCCCTTATTCGTATAATCGTCTCGTAGGGGAATTCCATGAACACTACACCCAATTATATGAACTCTATATGAAAAAGCTCCCCGTGATTAAGCAATTCAAAAGCTTAAACACCTATGTGGACTTTACTACATCCTATAAGGAATTTACTCTTTTCCAAACCGAATTCAATCGTTTGGTCGTAGGGTTAACCGCTTTGGTGAATCGATTTAAAGAAAAATCGGCAACCACGCAACAGATCTTTAAAGAGAATCTGGACTTAGCTTTGGAAATCTCTGCGGCAATGAAAAAAAGACTGAAACAAGAGAAGGGGAAAAAGGTATTTAATCTATTGGGGGTAGTAGGCGCGATCTTGCTCCCTATGAAAATCCAGCATGATCATATGGCGGAGAGCTGTTTGGAAAAGCTATACCAACGGGTGAAAAAGGTGACGGCGGAAGCGCGACGAAATGTTGAACTTGAAGGAAAGCACACTTTAGCGATCCAACGTTTTGCGGAGGAAGTACTGATTCAGAAGCCGCTCCCGAATATTTTATAGAAACCAATTTCATATAACCTGTAAATCATCGCAATAAGTTCACAACATTTTATTGTTAAGATGGGTTCAGCCCTTCGGTAAGGAGGAGCATGAGTTATTCTAAAGGAGCTGAACCATCATGAAGAACGTGAATATACCTTTTGTCCTTGCCCTAGCCTCGTTGGCGCTGGTTCGACCTTTAATGAGTATGTTGGGTTTACTTGAAGCTATCGGGCAACCTTTTGGGAGCATTTCGGTTACTGTATTTATTTCGATCCTATGGATTGGGATCGTCGTTCTGTCCCGTGTTGCACACCCTGTCAAAACGCTTCTGTATACAGGAATCACCTACGGAGTCTATGCCATATTGCTTAGTGCGATTCTCTCTCCCATTCTGGAAGGGCAGCTTCAAGGGCCAATCACCAATCCGTTTGCGATCGTGAGTGTACTCTTAACAAATGCATTGTGGGGGCTCGTCGCTGGAGGGATTGCAACCTTGCTGCAACAAGCTTTAAGGGTAAAATAAGCACAGTTAAGAGGGGCCGCAAGCCCCTCTTTTTCGCTAGTCTAGGGAACCCATCTTCTGGGCAATTAATTTCGTCATGGCATGTTTGTGGGGAATCCCTGAGGAATGGCAGTCGAATACAACTTCTGAGCTGTCTTTGATCAGCCAATTGTGGTAGTGGGAGAGCAGTTCACCCGAGTACCACTTGTAGGCGTTGGGCTCTTTCTCAGGGGGCGGGGCGATAAACGGTTTATGGACAAACACGTTCAAGACGTGCAGGCCGTTTTCGTTCGTAAATTGCTTATAGTTTTCAAAGATATGTCCGGCATTGTCTGGGCATTTTCCCATTTGGATATGGCTTGAAAAGAAACCCCGAGGATTTGCGCCAGTTCTTCTTGCGTCAGCCTCTTTTCTTTGCGGTAGATACTTATGTTTCTCGCCAATTGTTCCTTCATGCTTGTATTCACGCTCCTTCATGTATCCCCATTGTAGGGGGCGCGCCTTGGAATGAACAATAACTTCCTATTTGAATTTTTCACAGATTCAACTACCAGTTGAGAAGAAATAAGTATAGTTAACGTTGCGTTTTTATGAATCGTTTTTTATCAGTTATTTAGTCCTTAAGTACTATTGGAATTATTTGTATCCTTTTGTATGATCGAAATGTAATATATTTCTTTTATTAATTAATATATGTAAAAATAGAATATAAAGCGGTTACAAGTTTGTGGCTCATATCCGGAGTGAGTCGCAAATTATAATACTAGGAGGTATCCAAATGATTCGTAGAAAGGTGTCTATTAAAGCTGCTTCACTTCTAGTTGCTTTAGCCGTATTCCTATCTACATTTCTCGCAGTTCTTCCAGCGAGTGCAGCCTCCAGAGGAGCATGGGCTCCTAATACTTCCTATGCCGTCAACGATACTGTAACTTATAACGGAAGTACTTATACTTGTATTCAAGCGCATACTTCCCTTGTTGGTTGGGAACCGCCAGTTGTTCCTGCTCTATGGTCGTTAAGCAGCGGCGGCGGTGGCGGCGGAGGAACTACACCATCCGATCCACCAACTAACCCGCCTACTACAGTAACTAAGCCAGCGGAGGTTCCAAGCCGCATCTGGACCTATGTCATGAATGCAGACAATGCCTATGGTAAAGGCGGGGATTTTGCCTTATTGCTCAGTGCCGTCATCAAGAAGGAAAGCTACTTTGGGGATGGATTGTCGGGCAGCCCTTCAGCCGGTGACGGATTGATGCAGGTTGAACCTAACACGCGGAATGCGTATTTGTCTCAATTTAGTGCAAAATATGGGCATGCCTATAATCACAGCAGTGAACAGGATCAGGTATATATGGGCGCACTGATTTTGAATGAGAAGATTGTTAGATTCGGTAACATCTATAACGGCTTATTACACTATAACGGCGGAGATAACTGGTATCCGGGAGCTACAGATTCTTATGGCCGATCAATTCTGGCCGATCAATACGCAAATGCGGTAGCCGCCGGGTGCGGGAGAGATCTGGAGATCACGGGGACAAAATGGACTATAAGGCCGGACAGGAGCTTAGCTCTTGTCCGGACTTATTTTCTTTTTATAAACTTCCCGTTGACGATCGAACGACAAAATCGCAAGCCAGATTGATCTTCTCACGAGGTCTGCCCGGCTCTCGGACGCGGTCCAGCAGGGCGGCAACCGCGCGTTCGCCCAAGGATTCCTTATCCACATTCACGGTGGTAAGCGGCACGGAAGTACGCTGGCTCTCCTCGATATTGTCGAAGCCGGTAACAGATATTGCGGCGGGGACGTTCATTCCCTTTTCCTGGAGCACGGCAAGGGCCGCGATCGCAATCTCGTCGTTGGCGCATACCCAGGCGGTCGGAATCGGCTCGCTGCGTTCGGAATATTCCCTGATCTTCTCGTGCAGCAGCAGGATGTTTGCGTCCCGGTCCGTACTGGACAACGCAAGCTGATGGCTTGATGGATGAATATCGAGGCCGTTCTCCTCCAGCGCCTTGCGGAAGCCGATCCATCGATCGGTAAAGCTTCGTGAATAGCGTGTTTCTCCCAGGAACCAGAAGGAACGGTGGCCCAGCGCCCACAGATATCCGGTAATCATGGCAGTGCTGTCAATGTTGGAGGCGAAGACGGTGTCGGAAGGAACGAGGGGATCCTCGTGATCTGTCAGAACAAAGGGAAGCCCAAGCCGCTTGATTTCCAGCAGCATCGACGTGGAAACCTCCCCGACGCCGATGACGCCAAGCAGGCTATCCGGCTTCAGCAGCCGCTCGAACCCTTCCGGGGTTTGCTCCGTCAGGATAAGCATGCCGAGCCCAAGGCGAGAGAGAGCCTGGCCGATCCCTTGCACAATCATACTCCAGAAAGTGGAGTCCATGGTCTGCAGCCTGATATTAGGCATCAACACAGCAACGGTCTGCTTCTCATGTCCACGAAGTTCTTGTCCTGATGTACTGGATTTACTATGCTCCTCATGATTTTTGACGGTCCGTTGCTGCTTGAAATATCCTAGCCGAGTGGCAGTATCGATGATTTTTTCACGGGTTTGGGGGGATACCCCCTCTTTGCCAGCTAAAGCTTTTGAAACTGCATATTTGGAAAGTCCAAGCGCATCTGCTATTTGCTGCATGGTTACTTTTTTCATCTTCATAAACCCTTTCTTATTCCGCAGGTATCGATGTATATACTATCGAATTGCCGTTAGGTTTACAAGATATTTTGTTAGCGAAACAAGTTGACCTTGTTATTTTGTTAGTTTACAATCGTATTAGTTAGCTAACAAAATAGAGGTGATACGAATTGAAACCGTTACAGTTAAAACAGGAAATGAATGAAGAATTGCATGATATTCTTAATTTTTGGTTAAAGCATGCTATTGATGCAGAGCATGGAGGGTTTGTCGGGCAAATTAACAGTGATATGACAGTGTCTCCGGAAGCGCCGAAGGGCTTGGTGCTAAACGCCCGTATTCTCTGGACCTTTGCACGTGCCTATCGTCATGAGCCAAAGCCCGAGTATTTGAACATGGCGGAGCGGGCATTGCAGTATCTTGAAACTTACTTCCGGGATCCGGAATATCCGGGATATTTCTGGATGGTCGATTATAAGGGACATCCGTTCCAGACCAAAAAACAGATTTACGGGTTGGCATTCTACCTTTATGCTCTGGCTGAATTTATCCTTGCTACGGGACGCAACGATCTTCTCCCTCTTGCTGAAGAAGTATTCGAGGTGGTAGAGAAGGGATTCGATCCGGTTCACGGCGGATATGTTGAAGCTTATGCAAGAGACTGGACTGAAGCCGGAGATTTGCGTCTCAGCACGTTGGACCAGAACGACAGAAAATCAATGAATACCCACCTTCATGTCCTGGAGGCGTACACGAATTATTACCGGATTGTTAAAACCCCTAAGCTCAAAGAACAATTTGGCAGATTGATCAAGGATATGCTGGATCGGATCGTCGATGTAGAGAAAGGACACTTCCACTTATTTTTTGATGAAGACTGGAGCCTGAAGTCCCACCACATTTCCTACGGACATGATATTGAGGGTAGTTGGCTGCTGATGGAAGCGGCGGAGGTATACGGAGATCCTGAGTTGCTGGAACGTACCCGACACATCGCGCTGCGGATGGCTGATGCCGTGTTGGCAGAAGGGATGGACAGTGATGGAGCGATAATGTGGGAAGGTGATGTCAATGGCGTCTTCGACACCGATAAGCATTGGTGGGGGCAGGCCGAAGCGATCGTAGGCTTTGTGAATGCTTGGCAGATGACCGGAGAAGAACGGTATATGAAGGCGGCTACAGAATGCTGGGAATTCACTCGTAAGCATATTGTCGATCCGGTTCATGGCGAGTGGTACTGGAAGACAGACCGGGCGGGTAATCACGATCTCAACGATCCGAAGGTTAATGAGTGGAAATGTCCATACCATAACGGACGGGCCTGCTTTGAGATAATAGAGCGCCTGTAGAGGTTGCATTTAATTTAAAGGGATAAACTGTTAATTACATTAAATTATTGAAGGAAGGCTGTGTATAACCTATGACTACATTGTTTGAACAACGCAAGCAGCAGATTGAGGAGCGCTATGAGGCTCTGATTTCCCGCAAAAATGAAGCTTTATTCTCAGAGAATGGTATCTATGAGCGATATGCGCATCCCGTATTGACTCATGCTCATGCCCCGCTGGTATGGCGTTATGATTTCAATCCGGAGACGAATCCTTACTTTATGGAACGGATCGGCGTAAATGCGGCTTTTAACCCGGGTGCAATCGAGCTTAACGGAAAATTCTATCTGGTTGCGCGAATGGAGGGTGTGGACCGCAAATCATTCTTTGCTGTTGCAGAGAGTGATAGCGGAGTTGACGGCTTCCGGCTGTGGGATCATCCAGTAGTGATGCCGGAGACAGAAGATGCAGATACGAATGTATATGATATGCGTCTGACCAAACATGAAGACGGCTGGATTTACGGTGTGTTTTGCACAGAGAGAAAGGATCCTGATGCGGCTCCAGGCGATCTGTCGAGTGCGGTGGCACAGGCCGGCATTGCCCGGACAAAGGATTTGAAAACCTGGGAACGGCTCCCGGATCTCAAGACTGGATCAGCCCAGCAACGCAATGTCGTGCTGCATCCGGAGTTTGTGGATGGAAAATATGCCTTTTACACCCGTCCGCAGGATGGCTTCATTGATGCAGGCTCTGGCGGAGGAATCGGATGGGGATTGTCTGAGAGCATGAATCCAGCGGTAATTGAGAGTGAATCAATTATTGACAGCCGTTATTATCATACGATTAAAGAAGTGAAAAATGGTCAGGGGCCCGCTCCGATCAAAACCGAAAAGGGCTGGCTGCACATCGCACACGGCGTTCGGAATACAGCCGCAGGTCTGCGCTATGTGATTTATGCTTTCCTTACTGATCTGCAGGATCCTTCCAAGCTGCTCCATGCACCGGCGGGACATTTGATTGCACCTGAAGGTGAAGAACGAATTGGTGATGTCTCGAACGTTGTATTTATAAATGGACTGATTGCAAGAGAAAATGGAGATGTGTACCTGTATTATGCTTCCTCTGACACCCGTTGTCATGTGGCTACAACGACGGTAGACCGTTTGCTGGACTATGTGCTCAACACACCGGAGGATCCACTGCGTTCCTATGCCTGCGTGCAGCAACGAATTGAACTGGTAGACCGTAATCTGAAGTATCTTGGACGTTAGGCCGGGAGAAGTTTCGGCTCAATAGTAAAGTTAAGATGTGATAAAAAGACTGTTCCGTAGGGAAATAACCTTGGAATAGTCTTTTTTTATGAAAAAATAATCGTAAAGTTCTTAAAAGGTGAAATTAATTGAAATGGGGGGGGAGTGTAATATTCCTGGTATTTAAGAGAATTTCGTGGATGTAACCCTTCCTGGACGGTATAATTCTGTATTTTCTTAAACAAAATTTAATTTTGTTGACTTACATTGAAATCAACAATATAATTTTGTTGAATTAAAGTTTATCCGTCATCCTCAATCCTTGGTTTAGTCTTGAAGCAGGATTCATACTTTTATTGTAAGCGGTAACAGAGGTTGGGGAGCCTTGAACGGGGAAAGGGAGAGTTAGATGAGAAAAAAGGCAATGCGAAGGGGCACGGTCTTGTCGCTGGTGCTGGCGTTAATGCTGGGTCTGGTTCAGCCTGTGTTGGGCACAAATAAAGTCCAGGCCGATCCGCTGCCGGATCCGCAGAACCTCGTAGAGAACGGAGGGTTCGAGCTGGGGGACTTCACGCATTGGAATACCAGCGGAAGCACCAAGTTTAGTGTAACGGATGAGGTATATCATTCCGGCAGCTACGGGATGAAGATTACGAGCTCCAATCAGGATTACGCTGGATTGAAGAACACGGTTACTGTGGATCCGAATACGGATTATACGTTTTCTTTTTATGCTAAGGGAGATGGCGGGTCGTTTTATAAAGTGCTAAATAGCGATGAAACCACGATTCAAGAGGGGATGACCTCCAACTCCACAGACTGGACCCATTATACGATTGACTTCAACAGCGGCAGCAACAGCGCAGTTATCGTGTATGTGTCTGATATCAAGGGGGAGGCTTATTTCGATGATTTCTTCATTGAAGCTCCGCGGCCCGCAGAAGTGCCGTCGGCTGCTAATGTAGAAGTTAATGGTGACTTCTATGTGACCGGGGTGCTGACAGGAACCTATGATTATTCCCATCCATCCGGCATTTCAGAAGGATATACAGTTCTGAAGTGGTATCAATCTTCGGAAGAGGACGGGGAATATCAGCCGATTCCAGGAGCGACAGGGAGGAGCTATGTTCTAAAGGATGCCGAAGCAGGAAAGTACATCAAGCTTCAAGTTACTCCAATCGACAGCACCGGTATTGCCGGCGAAGCGGTATGGAGTGAAGCGGCCGGTCCGGTTGCTGATCCGGACAAGGCGGATGCGCTTAAGGTTCAGATCCTGCTTGCGAAAGAACTGCGTGACCGTTCTGAACAAGGAGATGAAGTCGGAAAATATCCCGCGGATGCCTGGAATGAGTATGCTGATGCAATCGCTGATGCGGAGGCTGTAGCTGCTGACCTGGCTTCAGATGAAGCGGAACTCGCAGCCGCCTTAAGTACGCTGAAGCTGGCAATGGATGCTTTTGACAGATCTCGTCATACTATTCCGTCCGCTTTTGACAACTTTATCAGCGTATCCGGAGATAAGCTCATGGATGGAAATGAAGAATTCCGATTCATTTCTTACAATTACCCGGGCGCCTTGTTTAACGAAGATGAGCAGGGGGGCATTGTGCCAACGGTCTTTGAGCAGGAGGATGCGATCCGTACGATTCAGCAAACCGGCGGCAGAGTATTCCGGACGTATTCGCTCACGGTAAGAGATGTGAAGGATGCTCCGAATGCCCTTCGTCATATTGACGGGCCTGCGACGATCAATGAAGAGGCTTTCCGCAGTATGGACAAATTACTGCAGCTGGCCAACGAATATGGCGTACGCGTTATTATTCCGTTTATTGATAACTGGGATTGGCCGCCAGGTGGAATTACAGATTTTGCAGCATTCCGCGGCAAGCAGCGGATGGATTTCTACAGTGATCCACAATTGATCGAAGATTTTGAGTCCGTCATGGAACAGGTATTGAATCACATTAATGTGTATACGGGCGTGAGATATAAAGATGACCCTGCGATTCTGGCCTGGGAGACCGGCAATGAGCTGATGACGGCTCCGGAATGGATGAGCCGGATCGCTGCGCACTACCAAGAGATCAATCCGAATCAACTGTTGATCTCTGGCAACCAGATGGATTTGCCGCACAACTATACGAATATTACAGAAGCGGCTCTGAACGATCCGAACATCGATATCGTGAAGAGTCACTATTACAGCGGCAATTATGCTGCAAGGGTGAAGGAGGACAAAGCTCGGTCAGTTGGCAAAAAGCCATTCCTGGTAGGTGAATTCGGCTTTAAGAAGGCAAAGGAAACAGAGGCTATGCTGGATGCAGTCATTGAGAACGGTGTATCCGGTGCCTTGATTTGGAGCTTGCGGCCGCATAGTGCCCAGGGCGGTTACATCCAACATGATGAGATGGTCGTAGACGATATCCTATATCGGCCATATCATTGGCCTGGCGTCCCGTCCGGGGATTATTACGAGGCATCTACTGTAATCCAGATTATGCGGGAGAAGGCTTACGAGATCCAGGGGTTGCCTACTCCGTCAATGCCTGCACCGGAGCCTGCACCGGAACTCTTTTCGACGAATTCCGTAACAGAGCTTCGCTGGAAAGGCGCGACGGGTGCGCGCTCTTATACGATTGAACGATCCACGAATCCAAATGGCCCTTGGGAGCAAATTGCAAAGGGAGTTCTGGATGATGTTGCACCGGGTGAAGTGATGTACAGCGACCTCACCGCCGAGACCGGGACGGATTATTACTACCGGGTAAAAGGTGTGAATGAAGGCGGGGAGAGTGTTTGGTCTGAGGCCATGGGACCTGTCGCAGCGAAATACGTGCTTGTCGACAACCTGTATGACAACTCCAAGCAATACTACTATGACGATGCTTCAGTCGTGTATAGAACACCAAGCAGATTGGTTTCCTTTAGCGTTAAGGCTGACATCGCTCAGGGAGCAGCAGGAGAGTTCAAGTTCTCCGCTTCAGAGGATGGCATTAACTTTGAAGAGCTGATGGTGCAGCGTACGGGGAATATGTACACCTGGACCTATAGCCATGGACAGCCTCACTATAGTCTCCTGAAGATTGAGTACCCGAACGGTAGCAAAGCCTCCGGTACTGTCCGTTCGGTTGAACTCGAGTATTTCGGAGATGGAAGCCTGCTCAAGCCGGTTCAACCACTGGTGGAGGATGGCGTGTTGAGTGACGACATGAACGATTACTCGTTTATTTTCTCGAAGGAAGGCGAACTGGAATTTGATCAGTCCACTCCGGAATATACGGGTGGGGATGCATCCAGATTGGCACCGGCGCAGATCGGAAGCAGTGCCAGCGTTATCTATCGCAGCTTGGGGGATATGCACTCATTCAAGATTGAGACTTACTCCCGAAATGCAGAAGAAGATGTTTTTAGTATCTATGGTTCGGTAAATGGCGAAGATTACGTACTTCTTGATGCTGAAAAGGATGCTCTGGGCGGCAACTGGATGAAGACAAATTATAGCCTTCAGGATATGCCTGCAGGAATCCGCTATCTGAAGATTGCTTATCCGCCGACGACGGACTTGGGCTTCCCGCAGATCAGTAAAGTTCAGATCGGTGTGGGAGCAGGTCGTATCTCCTTCCCGGAACCCTTCCCGGCTAATGTGATCGAAGATGGAGAACGTTATGGCGGAGAAGAGCTTCTTCTTGACAGAGCTTACGAAATCGAGGCTGGGCAAGGGGCGTTGAACCTGGGGCTTACCCGGACAGAGAAGGCTAATGGTGATTTTGCGCTGAAGCTGGACTATGATCTCGGAACGGCTTCACAGGTAGGCTTTAATAAAACGCTTCAGCCTGCTACACGCAGTGCATATGACACGCTTCAATTCTGGATCAAGCCTGATGGCAGCGAACGCCGGATCAAGCTGGTGCTCGAGCGTGAAGATGGGGCGAAGTTGGAAAAAGAAGTGAATGTCTCAGGTACAGAGCCAGTCTATGTGAATCTGCCGCTCGGCAACTTCACCGAACAGGCAATTAACTGGTTCGGCTTCTATATACAGTCCGGGAATGCGCCGGATACCGGCCTATTGTATCTGGATGATGTGAAGTTCATCCAGACTCGAGTTATCGATGATTTTGAGTCCTATGCAGATGAACTACAATTTGCGCAGCACTATAGCACCAAGAACCCGACCAATAATCTTCAAGTTACTCGTAGTGATGATGTGAAGGCTGAAGGGGCCTACTCCATGAAAATCGATTACGACTTTGGAAGTGACGGATATGGAGGCGTAATTACCTCTCTGCCGAATGTGGACTGGTCTGATTATGATGCTGTGAAGCTCTGGGTACAGCCTGACGCTTCAGACTTGAAGCTGGGTATTCAATTGCGCGAAGGCTCACTCGAATATATGGAAGCCAATGTCGAGGTGAAGGGGGGCAGCGGACCGCAGTGGATTGAAATTCCATTCTCTGCATTCGATTATCCGTCATGGTATGGCGGTTCAGGTACTTTGGATCCTCGTCATATCGTGGAATTCAATATTTACTTGAACCAGGTTTCTGCTCAGACAGGCACGTTATATGTGGATGAGATACATCTTGTGAGCAACTCGGACCCAGGAACAGATCCAGGTACCGATCCGGGCACGGACCCAGGAACGGACCCAGGAACGGACCCAGGAACGGACCCAGGTACAGATCCGGGCACTGACCCAGGAACGGACCCAGGTACTGACCCAGGAACAGATCCGGGCACTGACCCAGGAACGGACCCAGGTACTGACCCAGGAACAGATCCAGGTACTGACCCAGGCACCAACCCAGGTACTAACCCGGGTACTGGAACGGGCGGGTCAGGAACAACTACGCCGACGCCGACTACACCGTCCCCTTCCCAGCCAGCTCCAACAGGAGCGACGGGAATCACTTCGGGAGCGATCAACCTGGGGCTTACAGATGCTGAAAAGCTGAATCTCAGCGTAAAACCGGAAGATATCATCAAGGCGATGAATGGTTTCACGGGACGCGTATTTACGCTCGCCGCCGCTATCTCCGACAAGACGGATGAGCTTACGTTGAAGCTTCCGCTTCAGCAGCTAGCTCCATCTGTTGAAGACATCAAGCTTAATCTCGGCGTGGCCAGCATCACATTGAACAAGGGATTGTGGGCAGTGAATTCAGGAGAAGTCTCTTCTGAGTTAAGTGTAACAATGAACCGGATCAACAATTCGGATCTGCCAATTGGCTTGCAGACGGCAGGCTCCGCTTTTGAATTTGGTCTTGAGCTTGATGGCAAGTCTGTAGAGGCATTCCCGAACAAGGCATTGGCGGTTGCGATTCCATACCAGCTGCAGCCGGGTGAGCAAGGCAGCCAGGTTGTTGTGTACCGTGTAAACGAACAAGGAATCTATGAAGTGATTAAAACGGCTCGCTATGATGCAGAAACCGGACATGTTCAATTTATAGCCAAGGAGCCGGGGATTGTAGCCGTTGCGGTAGTAAAGGTTTCTTTCGAGGATACTTCGCGGTTGAGCTGGGCAACCGATGCCATCCAGTCGCTGGCGGCTAAAGGAATTGTCCAAGGCGATGGAGCAGGACAGTTTAGCCCTCAAAAGAGCATTACACGTGCTGAATTTGTCAAAATGCTGGCAGGTGCACTAGATCTTCCGGAAACGACGGACAACACCGCAACCTTCAAGGACGTAGCAGAAGATGCCTGGTATGCCGAAGCTGTGGCGCGTGCTGCGCTCGCAGGCATTGTCCAAGGAAGAGCAGACGGTTCCTTCGGAGCCAATGAGACGATTTCAAGACAAGAGATGGCAGTCATGCTCGCTCGTGCTGTACAAGCGGCGGGTGTATCCTTGACGGCTTCGGAATCCGTTCCTTTTGCCGACCAGGAAGACATCAGCGGGTTCGCGCAGGCTGCTGCCCTTGAGATGCAACAGGCCGGGCTGATTCAGGGCATTGCAGGCAAATTCGAACCTGAACAGGCCGTGAGCCGGGCACAGGGTGCGACAGTAGTGCACCGATTGCTGGAATTAATGTACTAGTGAAGTGTTGAGACGGCAGGAGTGATCTTGCCGTCTCTCCTTTATTTGGCGGAGGCTTATTGATGGAGGTTCCGGAAGGCCAGCGGCGTTATCCCGAATTCTTTTTTGAACAAATGATAGTAATGGCTCAAGTTATTGAAGCCCGCCGAGAGTGCAATGTCGGTAATATTGAGACGGGTTGTCACTAACATATGCTTGGCGTAATCCAGTCGGAGACGGTTAATATATTCGACTGGCGTAGTATGAAGCAAGGAGCGGAATACCCGGTTGATGTGTCCAGGGCTGCGTTCCGACAGTTCATACATTCGCTGGACACCTTCTGAGAAGTTTTCTTTTCTCTGCATTTGTAGCAGCAGAGACTCTAGCCATAAAGGGTAAGCTTTCGTATCGGTTTGTTGATATTTCCAGAAGTATTGTATCAACAGTTCTACCAGCACCGCCCTCAGCAAGCCGGCAACTTGAAGCTGATCCTGAACGAGATTGATTCGCTCCAATCGGTCGGTTAACCGTTCTTTTTCGCCGGTACTAAGCAGCGTCACTGGCGGCAGGACAGAGGACAATAAATTTTCAGGTGTGATGGAACTGCCAAGGAAGGCAAATACCTCATGGATGACTTCCCTGGTGTAACACAGGTTAATGAACTCGCAATCATGCTCTTGGAGCTTTTCATAGCAGTGAATATCCTGAGGTCGAATGAAGACCAGCGTGCCTTCAGTAATAGGAACCGCTTCGCCATTAACGATGTGCAGAGCCTGTCCCTGGGTTACCAGAAAAAGCTCATAAAAATCATGGCAATGAATCGGTGAGGCATACTCGAGTGAAGGAACGGTAAAAAAGTGAGACTCTGTATCGATTCCGATATGGGATGCAGCGGTATATTTATACACTTCCATATTGGTCATTCCTTTTCTGTTATAAGTAATGTTAAAATAACACATTAATTATGTGACTACAAGACAAGTAAATCAAAATAATATTTGCTACCTTATTAGTATAACGCGTTAGAATTGCACAATCAGAATAAGGAGTGAATCGCAGCGTGAAAACCTTAGATTTAGGTGGAAGTTGGAGAATGCGGCGGCTGGATGAAGCGGAATGGATACCTTCGGTCGTGCCGGGCTCCGTCTATAATGATCTGCTAAACGCTGGAAAAATGGAGGATCCGTTCTATCGGGAGAATGACCGGAAGGCGCTTCTATTATCCCAATATGACTACGAATACGAGAAGCGTTTTTGTATAGATGAGGACTTTCTGAACGAAGATCGAATTCTCCTTCGATGCGAAGGTCTCGATACGCTGGCGGAAATTAGAATTAATGGACATGAAATCGCCAGAACAGACAATATGCACCGTACTTATGAGTTTGATTTGAAGCATCTCCTAAGCGAGGGAGATAATGTGCTGGTTATTATTTTTCGTTCGCCACTCAAATACATTCAAGAGAAACATGATGACAACCCGCTTTGGTCGGTGAATGGCAGCCTGGGTTTTGCTTACCTCCGCAAAGCTCACTATATGTTCGGCTGGGATTGGGGGCCTGTTCTTCCTGATGCGGGGATATGGCGGCCGATTCAACTAATTGCTCTTTCCCATCCCCGGATAGATGAAGTTTATGTGGTACAGGATCACCTCGAGGAGGATCGAGTCAACCTGAATATCAGGGTTGGGCTGGAGCGTAAGCCAGATCGCCCGATCACAGCTGTGCTAGAACTGTTTTATCCCAACGGAGGGATATTGTCCGCTCATCAATTTCAGTTGGTGGAAGCTTCAGGGAATATCCATATTACGATCAACGAGCCACAGCTCTGGTGGCCTAATGGCTACGGGGATCAGCCGCTCTATCAGCTTGAGGTCAGGATAGCCGAGGATTCGCTGTCGATTGATAAGAAGAGTCTTCGGATCGGGCTGCGCACGATTACGGTAAATCAACAAGAGGACCCATGGGGAAGATCCTTCGCCTTCTGCGTGAACGGATTGGAGATATTTGCAATGGGCGGGAATTATGTGCCTGAGGATAATCTCATTTCAAGAGGATCAAGAGAGAAGACAGAGAGGATAATCAGGGACTGTGTCAGAGCCAATTACAATAGCATCCGGGTATGGGGAGGCGGTTATTACCCGGAGGATTATTTTTACGATTTGTGTGATGAGTATGGGCTATTAGTGTGGCAGGACCATCTGTTTGCCTGTGCTGTCTATGATTTTACAGAGGACTTCAGAGTTAACGTCATTGAGGAAGTTACACAGAATATGAAGCGTATTCGTCACCATGCCAGTCTTGGGCTCTGGTGCGGAAATAATGAGATAGAATGGGCCTGGGTCGATTGGGATATTGGCCAGTCTCCGAAGTTGAAATCGGACTATATAAAGCAGTTTGAGTATGTACTTCCGGAAATTGCTAAAAAAGTCGATCCACAGACCTTCTACTGGCTAGCTTCGCCGTCTTCCTTCGGGGGTTTTGATCAGCCGAATAGCCAGGATTACGGAGACATGCACGATTGGAGCATTTGGCACGGTAGGAAGCCATTCACGGATTTTCGTAGCCGCTTCCCGCGGTTCATGTCGGAATTCGGTTTGCAAGCCTTCCCGTCCTATAAAACGGTTAAGACGTTTACGCTCCCTGAAGACAGAAATGTGTTCTCAGCGGTGATGGAAAATCACCAAAAGCATGAGGATGGATTGTCTCCTATGTTGCACTATTTAGCTCAGTATTTCAAAATGCCCAAGGACTTCCAGTCTTTCCTGTACGTATCGCAGCTCATGCAAGCTGAAGGTGTACGGTACGGTGTAGAGCACTGGAGGCGAAACCGGGGAAGATGCATGGGGGCCATTTATTGGCAGTTGAACGATGCATGGCCCGTAGCTTCCTGGTCAAGTCTGGACTATTTTGGCAGATGGAAGGCATTGCACTATGCGGCAAAACGCTTTTATGCTCCGTTGCTGATCTCGGCCCATGAGGACGGAAATAAGGTAAGCCTGCATATCACCAATGAAATGAGGAAGGATGTCGCAGGGACGATTACTTGGAGACTGTGTGATCTTACCTCTGCGGTTGTATGCTCCGGTGAGACTGAAGTTATCGTTACGAGCTTGTCTACAGCACTATGCGAGAACATTGATCTGAGCCCATGGCTGGACAACGAGGATGAGGTGAGATCCCATTACCTGGAGTATTCCTTGACAGTAGACGGAGAATCGGCTGGATGCGGGATCACGGTATTTGCCCCGCCCAAGCACGTTCAACTTGATCCAGCACAATTGTCCGTTAGCATCACAGAGCATGAGCAATTCTTTGAATTCCAGATAAGCTCTTCGACCTTTGCTATGTTTGTAGAGCTGGATTTGGAAATAGATGATGTTGTTTTCAGCGATAATTATTTCCACTTAGCTGCTAATCAACCGAAAAAGATTACAGTTAGCAAGGAGGGAATGCTCAGGTCATTAACTATTCAGGAGATGAAAGAGCAGCTCGTATTGCGAAGCTTGTCTGATAGTTATATATAAACTTAATCATTCAGGAGGACTATCTATGAAACCACAATTCCGTTATTTGAACCACCCCGTATTAACCCCTGTTCCAGGATGTGATTGGGCAGATAAAATGGTGCTGAACCCTGCTATCGTAAAGGATCCGGCATCGAGTACGATTCATATGCTGTTTCGTGCTACGGGACCTTGGCCGCAAAAGCGCAGAGAAGGCTGCCACGATCCTTATCCTATTTTTCTGGGGTATGCTCGAAGTGATGATCAGGGGGAAACCTGGGATGCTGATTTCTCGAGACCGGCGCTGGCTCCGGAGTTGGGATATGAAGAGCATGAACTGTACATTACAGATATTCATGGGCGTAAAGTGCGCAATTATGCTAACGGCTGTATTGAAGACCCGCGGATCTTTGAGGTGGAGAATCAACTGTATGTTACGGTAGCCTGCCGTCCGTTCCCTCCCGGCCCTTATTGGCTTAGCGACCAGGACCCGCCGATAGAGACGCGTTATGAATATATTCCGGACTGGGTGTTCGAAGAAGGACGGGAGGAAGATCTCTTCGTACAAACAGCCCGTGCTAATGATACCGTGACCGTCTTGTATAAGTTGAACCTGGATGAGCTGAAGCAGGGAGCATATGAAAAGGCTTTTCAATATATCGGTCCTTTGACAGAGGGTCATGTTAGCGATAATCGGGATGTATTTCTGTTCCCGAACAAGATGATGATTGATGGCAAAGAACAATATCTGATGCTTCACAGACCGATGAATGTCCTGCCGTTTGATGAGGGCGAGAAGGTGAAGAAGCCTTCGATCTACCTGGCTGCGGCGTCTTCCATTGAAGACTTTGCAAGCGAGCGTGCAGCCCATAGACTGCTGGCTTCCCCGCGGTTCGATTGGGAGGAGAATCGTATTGGAGCGAGCTGGCCTCCGCTAAAATTAGTGAATGGCGAATGGCTTGTGTCCTATCACGGGAAGAAAGATGCCGAATTTGGATATACCCAATCCTTCATGATCGTGAAGGAACAAGAAGATGATTTTCCTATCGTTATTCATCGCTGTCCGACAAGACTGATGTATGCGGAAAGAGAATGGGAAATGCCCACGGACTATCCAACCCCTTGTCTGTTCACGACGGGCGGCATTGTTATGGGTGAGGATCTCATCATGTCTTATGGCGCGGCGGACCAAAAGGTAGGGGTCGCTTGGGTTAACCTCGATGAACTAGTATCCTATATTCGTACATTTGATGCCGAAGGTAATCAGATTTAAGGTTTGAGATGACGCCCAGTACCAGGGAACAGCTGAGTAGCTCCCAGGGACCTGGGCTTTTTTGCAAAATGCAACACGATCGTTGTTTTATGCTAAAGATTATTGTTCTGTGTACTATCGGAGTGATGAGGATGTGCTGATATCCCTAACTAGCTGTAATGTGACTATAAATATAAGCAATTAAGATGACATTTATTGTTGTTCTGTTATCTATTTAGAAGTCATGAATGCCCTTAAAATGAAGTTGTTGACATAGTTAATGGTGCACTAATTTACAACAAGGGGGCAAAAAGGATTGCAAGCGGCTACAAAACAAGAGCACGATGCTCGAATTTATAGGAAGCTCAAAAAGGGTAAGCTTTACGAACTGTCCAAGCAATGGGAACTGCAGGTCATGCTGCTTCCGGCAATCATTCTTATTTTCATTTTCAGCTATTTACCGATGTATGGGATTATCATGGCTTTTCAGGATTACAACATTTTTGTGGGGATATGGGAGAGTCCCTGGGCAGGCTTGAAGCATTTTAGAATGTTTTTTGATTCCCCTGAGTTCACTAACGTAATTCGTAATACAATTCTCATCAGCTTAATGAAGCTATGTATTGGATTTCCAGCACCAATTCTGCTTGCTTTATTCTTGAATGAAGTAGGAAATATGTGGTTCAAGCGGTTGACCCAGACGATTAGTTATCTGCCGCACTTTATGTCTTGGGTTATCATCTCGGGCTTCGTAGCTTCCATCCTGTCTGTGGACAGTGGAAGCCTCAATATTTTGCTACAGAAAATAGGGCTGATTGAAGAACCGATCAATTTCCTATCTAGTGCAAAATACTTCTGGGTGATTCTGACCAGCGCGAATGTCTGGAAAGAAATCGGATTTTCAAGCATTGTCTATCTGGCTGCGATTGCATCTATAGATCCTCAAATCTACGAAGCTGCTGCAGTGGATGGAGCTACCAGATTCAAGAGGATGATTATCATCACCATTCCTAGCATCATGCCCATTGTTATGGTATTTCTCGTACTGGCAATCGGGAATTTACTCAGCGCAGGCTTTGATGATATTCTGCTCCTCGGTTCTAGCCCGCTGGTGCAGGATGTTGCTCAGGTTCTCGACACGTACGTGTACAAATACGGGATTTTAAGTTCCCGCTTGTCCTACGCGACGGCCGTGGGTCTCCTGAAATCAGTCATCAGTGTAGGTTTATTGTTCGGGGCCAATAAAATGGCGCGAAAATATGGCGGAGGCCTATGGTAATCGTAAGGAGGGTATCACATTGAAGCTAGCCAGAAGCGACAAGTGGTTTGTCGGATCCATTTATATTTTTCTTGTCCTACTGTTATTCGTCACATTTTATCCTTTCTGGAATGCACTGGTAATATCTCTGAATAGCGGATCGGACACGGCTAGAGGCGGAATTACGTTCTGGCCGAGAGATTTCACCTTTGAAAATTACCTCTTCGTCATGAAGAACGATGCGCTGCTCCAGGGGTTTATGATCTCCGTCCTGCGCGTGATTGCAGGGACAATTCTGGCTCTTATCTTCACCGGATTGTTCGCGTATGCCATGTCAAAGAAACACCTGATCGGTCGTAGGGCGGTCATGGTTTACTGTATTATTACTATGGTGTTCAGCGGTGGACTCATCCCCTCGTTTATTATTAACCGTAATCTAGGATTGATGGATAATTTTTGGGTTATGGTCATTCCGTCCATAATCAGCGTATGGAATATGATCGTCTTTCGCACCTTCTTTGAAGAAATTCCTCCAGAAATGGAGGAGTCGGCAAAACTGGATGGCTGCGGTTACTTCGGTTCTTTCTTCAGAGTCATATTGCCGCTAAGCAAGCCGGTGTTCGCGACCTTGGGTCTTTTCACGGCAGTGTACCACTGGAATGATTGGTTTACAGCATCTATTTACATTAATACACAGAGCCTAAAGCCGATTCAGACTATTCTGCAGCAGGTCCTAAGCTCGACGGTGATGATGGAGACCATGGTAAATTCAAATGCCTCGGCACAGGAGTTCTTACAGCGTACTCGATCCGTTACGAATAAGTCCATTACCATGACTACGATGATTGTAGCCACCTTGCCAATTGTTTGTGTCTATCCGTTCCTGCAGAAATACTTTGTCAAAGGAGTCATGATTGGAGCTGTTAAAGGCTAAATACCCCACAACCTCAATCCGGTTTCAAAGCACATCTTTAGTATATAATCATTCCATGGGAGGGTTACTCTTGAAAAAATCTAGCAAGTGGATTTCAGTACTGGCATTATCTATCGTAGTGGCGCTTATAGGCTCTGCATGTGCTAGCAACAACGGAAATAATACGTCGGCCAGTAAGACGAATGAATCTGGCAGCACGAACACTGGTTCAAAGACGTTTACTCTGGGGCAGGATGAACTAACGTATACCTTTTACGGGAATTACGACTGGTTTACGCCGCCTGGAGAATGGGGGAAAGATAGAACCAGCAAGTGGATTCTAGACAATAAAAAAGTGACTATGAATGTCGTGACATCTGACGGAGCCGCAGCACAAAAATTAAATACGATGATTGCATCGAGTAGCTTACCGGATGTGATCTGGACGGACAAATTCGGGACGGATTACGAACGTTTACGGGCAGCCGATCAACTGGTTCCTTTGGATGATTATCTGGACAAGTATCCTAACCTGAAAAGATTAATTGGTGAAGAAACGCTGAATATGCTGCGGGCACCGGACGGTAAAATATATCAAATTCCGAACTGGTATTCCAATAAGCCGTTGGGAAATGCAGGCTGGATGATTAACAACAAAATATATAAAGAGCTTGGCTCTCCAACTCTGGAGACTTTTGATGATCTTTATAATTATCTGAAGCTAGTTAAGGAAAATTATCCGGATGTAACTCCATTAGACCTGAACAAGGGGGCAGAGGGAAACATCTTCATGTACTCTGGTTTTGCCGAGGGTCGGCTACCTACGTATGTTGAACAGCGCGCCTATATCGAAGACAACACTTTTAAATCTATTTATAAAGATCCAGTATACATTGAGACAGTGAAGTACATCAATAAACTGGTTAATGAAAAGCTGATCTCCCAAGACTTGCTTACCCAAAAGGAAGACCAGATAAAAGAGAAATTGAATACGGGAAGAATTGCAGTGCTAGTCGCATATGACGTTACAGAGCCTTCGAACAGTGCTGAGTTAGAATGGAAAAAAACTGACCCCGAGGCGGATTATGAAGTGATCTGGCCTATCCATAAGGCAGGGTTAGATAAGACCAAGATTATTAACAATCCATATAGCACCCTGGGCTGGAACGCTTCACTTATTACTCGGAATGCCAAAGATCCTGAAGCCATTTTTGCCTTCTATGATTGGATGGCTGGAGAAGAGGGACAGAACGTACTTTGCTTCGGGCCTCCGGGATGGCTGTGGGACGAAGTGGATGAAGAAAACTCGCCGATCCCGAACGAGAACTGGGCTGCAACTTCGGATCAGGAAAAGACCGATGCTAAGCTGTTTGATTGGAACTATGTAGGGAACACTTCTCATGTTGATGGCTCCAAGGCAAAAATTGAAATGACACTGCCGAAAGAAAAGCAGAATCAGACCGCCGTTGCCCAGATGAATGTGACCTGGAAGACAACACAAGATACGACAGAGCTTAATGGGATTACACCTCCTTCTGATTCCACCGAAGGCATCATCGCACAACGTGTTGGCGATATTTATAATGAAACCTTCGGCAAGATTCTATTTGCTTCCAGTGAGGCAGAGATCGACAAGCTGCTGGAATCTGGTTATGAGCAATCTATGAAGGTCGGGCATCAGAAGCTGATGGATTACTTACAGAAGAACTGGGAAGAAAACAAGAAAAAGCTTGGGAAGTAGCTGCAAGAATAGAGAGGTCCCGCTCTTGCCGGGGCCTTTCTTTTTCATACCTGACCTCAAAAATGGGATGCTATAATGACAAGAACCGTAGCAAACAGAGCTGACTGAGGTGACAAAAATGTATACTGCCGTACTTGTAGACGACGAACCCCTCGTATTGAGAGGGCTGCATAAACATCCTGTGTGGGATCAACTGCAGATCCATGTGGCCGGAGCCTTTAACAACGGGCTGCAGGCGCTAGAATTTATTAAATCCTATCACGCGGACATTCTGATCACGGATATCCGCATGCCCCTGATGTCGGGGTTGGAGCTTGCCAAGCAGTGCAGGCAATGGGATGAACATATGAAGATCGTCATGATCAGCGGCTATGAGGATTTTTCTTATGCGAAACAAGCGCTGAGCATGAATGTGAAGGATTACCTGCTTAAGCCGATTGACGATGCGGAATTGCTGGACACCATGCAAAAAATCAGGGAACAGCTGGACGAAGAACGGAATATGAAGCGTATAAAGAACAGCTATCACGAATGGTTTCCCATTGCCAAAAATGAAATGATCCGCCGTTGGATTGTGAACAATGAACTGTCCGCGGAATTGCTGCACCTGTTCCAAGACCGGACCATGCCGCAAGAAGAGGGCATGCTTCGGGTAGCCATCGTCGAATTGGATGATCTGACCCTGAAGAAAAGCCTGGTAGCTGTCGATCAACAGGCTGAGCTTGCGCAGGGCGCGATGAATGAGATCATCGTTTTTTTTCAGCAGCAGAATTTGCATTATTATACGAAACTGAACGAGAATCAGATCGCTGTGGTGCTGGAGAAGAAGCGGCAGGTCGAGGAGCTGGAAGTCCTGATTAGGCAAGTCCGCAGCAAATCGTCCTTCACGATAACGGTCGGGCTGGGGAATGGCGTAGAAACGATGGACAACCTGAGCCGTTCTTACATTGAAGCGGCCGACTGTCTCCATGCCAAAATGTATCTGGGCAAGAATCGCCTGATAACCACCTCCCAGGTCCAGCAGGAGATGATCAACAATACGAAGGATCTGGATGAGATTATCGCGGTGCTGCTTGAAGCAGTCTCACAGTATAACGTGCTCGGGGTCTATGATTCAATCAAGGAATTTGTCTCCTGTGCGTCTTCCCTGGAGGGGAATGTCCTCCCTCGAAATATTGCGCTCCATCTAATTGCCCGAATTGCCGGATTTCTGGATGAACTGAATCTGAGTTTGCAAGATATTCCGGAGTTGGGGTTGAATCAACTGGACCGGCTGCTGCACTTTGAAACGCTGGAGGATATTGAAAAATGGCTTCGAAAAAATCTGTTTATTATATCGGAGTACCTGTACTTCAATCGGAACAAAAAGAGGAATAAATTGATTCAAGGCATCGAGGATTATATTCTTCGGAATTTGGGGGGGGAGATTACCCTGAAAAAGGTGGCCAGCCATTTTTCCTTCACTCCGAACTATATGGGACGGATTTTTAAGGAGGAGACCGGAGAAAACTTCAGCGATTATGTCGTGCGCATCCGTTTGAAGAAGGCGGCTGAACTGCTGCGGGAGCATCCGGGCATGAAAATTTATGAGGCAGCCTATGCGACAGGATTTAATCATCTTCCTTATTTCACCAAGCTGTTCAAAGAATCGTTCGGGGTCTCTCCCAGCGAATACCGGAGCAAATCCTGATGAGACTGCCCAATTTGCAAAAGTACTTAATCAAATCCAACTACAAGCTGCTGGCGCTTATTCTTTTGATTGTATTGCTGCCTATTATTACGCTCGGAACCTATTCGTACAAAACCTCCCAGCAAGCTGTCTATGACCGCAATCTGCTTGATATGCAGCGTTCTCTGGATCTGATCTCCGAGGGAGTCGCCTACAGGATGAAAGAGGTAGAGTTCATCGCGGATTTCATTGTCTATGATGAAACGCTGCAGTCGTATATGAAAATGGAGAAGGATGGTTATACGAACTACGAGTTTCTCAACAAATATTTGCATCCCAAGTTATATAATGCGACCTTGAACAAACAGATGAATCTTCAGATTCAATTGTACGTCGGGGAAGGCATGCTGCCTGAGGTCTATGATGGGCATGGGCCTGATCTGGATCCGTTGCGGCTGGGGAAAACCTATCAGATTTATTCGACAGACAAGCTAGAGGGATCTGATTTGCAGCTGTATTATCCCCGGGATATGGTGGTCGATATTACCCGATCAACGCGATGGGAGCAGATTGATAATGACAAGATTTTCAATAATATTTCCTATGTCGTTCCTCTTGTGGACTTGGTCAATTTGCGCGCTATTGGCATGGTGAGAATTGTTGCTCATGTAGAGGATATATTCCGGCTGGAGCGTGATGATTCGAATATTGCCGGTTATGTCGTTCTGAATCAGAACCGAGAGATTGTGAATTCCATGGACAATGGAAAGGCAGGCCTGACCTGGAGTGCCCTTGCACAAGAGGATGTGGTGACCCTGTTCCATGAGATTAAAGGAATGGAGTGGAAGCTGGCGGAGTATGTCCCCAGGGCCGTCCTTTCCGAGAAAATCGGCAGTTTGAAGGCGGCAACGATCTGGATCTGCCTGATTAGCTTCATTGTATTGTTCTTCTTGGCTTACTTGGTCACGCTTACCTTGTCCAAGAAGGTGCATCGCATCCTGAAGTTGGTCCGCTCCTTCCAGGACGGGGATTTCAGCCGAAAAATCGCGGTGGAGGGCAGAGACGAATTTTCGGACATTTCAGCCGCGCTGAACAGTATGGGCAGTCATGTGGATCAGCTGATTCAGGACCTGTACATCAGCAAGCTCGAGGTGAAGGATGCCGAGCTCCGGACGCTTCAGGCCCAGATCAATCCGCACTTTCTTTATAATACTTTATCCGCCATTCAAACCTTGGCTTCGATGAATGAGACGGACCGGCTCAAGCAAATGGTATCGGGTCTGGCCCGATTCTATCGGCTGACGCTCAATGACGGGAAATTTATGATTTCCGTGGAAAAGGAGCTCGCCCAGGTGAAGGAGTACCTGCAAATTCAACAGATCCGTCATGAGCATCTGTTGAATTACAAAATGATCATCGATCCGCAAGTCAATGAATATACGACAATTAAGCTGATCCTTCAGCCTTTTGTAGAAAACTGCATCGAGCATGCCTGGCGGGAGGATGGGCATGATCTGTATGTGGAAGTAGAGGCGCTGCAGGTGAAAGAGGAAATTCACTTCTATATCCGGGATAACGGAAGAGGAATCGAGCCTCATGTAATGGAGGATATTTTTAACCCGAATAATGAAAAGGTCGGCTACGGAATTATTAATGTCAGCGAACGAATTCGATTACAATACGGCGCGTCTTACGGTGTTCATATTTCGTGCCGACCGGGCAAAGGAACCTGCGTATGGATCCGCATTCCCGCCGTACAATCTTGAATTCGGGAACAGAATAAGGGGAGAGGGGAATGTACGATGTTAGATTCAACAAAAATTCAATTGGAAGACTGGACATGGAAGACCGGAGAAGATGGAAGGCAGCGATATTGCAACGAGGTTCTGCTGCAGGGCTTCAAGTTCTATCGTGTAAGGTTAAGCTTGAAGACTGGCTGCGCGGGCACTCTGGCTATTGAAGTGGAGGAGAGCTTGCGTGCTTCTGTTCGTTATCCGGTCAGACCGCCGGTGAAATTCGCGGCAGGAGAGGTCGAGCTTGAGGTGGATTTCTATCTGGAATCCCCGCTGGAGATTCAAATCCAAATCGTACTTTCACTGGAACAAAGCAAGGATGATCTTGACGGTAAAAGGGGGCTGTCGGTTGGACAGGCAAGCCTTCGGGAAATGCCGTCTCCCGAACAGGTAAGAGAAACGGCTGAGATCAAGTTGGATGCCTCCAAGCACGTGATTGAGAATTATAAGGGAATGGGCGTTCAGTGGGATCCGTTTACCGACTACCCGCTGGATGAGCAGCAGTGGAGCAAATTGTCGGCTCGTCTGAACCATCTAAAGCCGGCCTTTTTGCGTACTATGATTTACGGGAACTTTTACTGCAGAGGATTTCATGACGACGGAGGTCCTATTTTTGATTTTGAAAATCAGGAGTACATGCAGCCGTTATATCGGCTTCTGGATTATGCGCAGGACCACCAAATTCCCATTGTTTTTGGAGAATGGGAGCCTCCTATTAAATTTGTCGGCACCCCGCTGGCCGGGATTGACGCTGACGATCCAAGATGGACGGAGATGATCGGCGGCCTGCTGCAGCATCTGATTGTCGTCAGAAAATATACGGTGATCCGGTATTACGACATGGTGAACGAGGTGAATCAGCCTTGGTCCCTGGTAGCCGATTTTGCCAAATGGCAGACCGGAGTTCGGCTATTGAAGAGCAAGCTGGCTGAGCTGGGACTGGACTCGCAGATCGAAGTGATCGGTCCGGGATCCGTATGGGACCCGGATTGGATCAAGGAATCGGTAGATCAAATGCATGACGTGCTTGATGCGTACGATATTCATATTTACGCCGATTACAATACGGTAGTCAGCGGCGAGATGGAGCGCATCTTCGCAGCGAAAAAGGAGTATGTCGTCCTGCATGATCCGTCGGGCAACAAGAAGGATTTCTATCTGACTGAGGCGGGCATGCTGACCGGGAAGACAGACGGAGACTCCCAGCCCCAGGTGAAGCAATTCTGGTATGGGGTCAGCATGGCTGATCTTGCCGCTCAGAGCATGCGAAGCGGATTAAACGGAATCGCGATCTGGGATTTGGATGACGCCATGCACGGCCAGGATAACGGTTATGACAAGATGGATGCAAGATCCATGAAGCAATGGGGATTTTGGAATTCGTGGGGCGATAAGCTGGGCGTCCCGGAGGCTGAGCATATTCGGCCGCACTATTTTGTCTGGTCCTTGATGACTCATTTATTTCCCAAAGGTTCGCAAATTCTCGCTTCCGGCGATTCCGGGCTTGATGGATTAAGAAGCGTCGGAATGAAGTGGGTATCGGGCGGCAAGCTCGATATGACTTATATGATCGTCAATAATTCGGTGACTCCCCGTATCGTGAAACTACGGGCAGAAGGAGTCTCGGAACCGGCAATATTTTTGCGCGAGTATCGTTATTTTGAGGATGATCAAAGAACCGATCGCTTCGGGTACCCTCTTCCATCGGGTATCCGAAGCAATGTGGACTTGGACAAGGGGATTGAAGTTGATCTTCCAGGACGAGGGGTAGTCATCTTGACTACCATGGAAACGGGATCAGGAAAGAAAGAATAGAAGCTTGCGGCCAGAAGCTACAATATTCTGTTTTCTGCATTGATATTCTTTGATTTGCTTTCATGCATATGATGTCTATTTTTGATGTGTTACATTGATCGAAAGAGAGCTGAATTTACAGCATAAAGAGAGGGAGATAGAAATGAAACCGAACTTCCGTTATTTGGACAAACCGGCGCTTGCACCTGTTCCAGGCTGTGACTGGGCGGACAAAATGGTCCTCAACCCGGCAATTGTCAAAGATCCGGCATCAGATAAAATTCATATGTTATTCCGGGCAACAGGCCCATGGCCGCAAAAGAGGAGAGAAGGTTGTCATGACCCTTATCCGATCTTCCTGGGCTATGCAACAAGCGACGATCTGGGTTTGACTTGGGATGCGGATTTTTCCCGGCCCGCATTGGCGCCTGCCCTGGGTTATGAGGAACACGAGCTTTATACGACCGACATTTATGGCAACCGAGTCCGCAACTATGCTAATGGATGTGTCGAAGATCCGAGGATTTTCGAGGTGGAAGGTGAGCTCCGATGAAGGAATGCGCCCGCTCACCTCTGGATTATATTTATTTGTTGGTCAGTTATCCGTAAATTTGACTGTACTGGTTGCAGGTATTCTGTTGGTTTCCACTCCTTTGATAGTGATCTATTTATTATTGCAACGATTCATTATCGCAGGGATTACCGGCGGAGCAGTTAAAGGGTGAAAAATAGCCAGAAGAGAAATGAACCAGCCAACTGGCTGGTTCATTTGCGTTATAGAGTGCTTATTTGAAACGATTTATGCACGAAGGCTCTCCGAACGGCGAACCGTGGCTGCCTAATTGGAAATTTGTGACTCCAAGAAAGGCGTGGCGGCGGAATGATGCTGGATGCAGACCGTAATGAGGTTAAATTGCATATGAGTGGGGGAAGTATGACGCGAACAAAATTTTGGGTGAATAACAGCCGCGCTTTCGGCTGAAGAACGTGAGCTTATCGTCGAGCATTTGAGTAAGGGGGTTTCTTCTGGGAATGTAATTCAAAATAGGAATTTCAGCCAAGCCTAGCGATTTTTCAAAGAAAATACCCTTCCTTAACAAAAACATTGAAAAATGTTGAAGGAACAAGTATGCTAGTAATACTAGTTACAAGGAAGGAAGATTTTGGGGATGAAGAAGGTTACCTTGCAAGTCATTGCCGATCGCTTGAATGTGTCTAAAGCGCTCGTGTCCAAAGCGCTATCCAATGACCCGGCCGTCAACGATGAAACCCGGGAGACGATCTGGAAGACGGCTGAGGAGATGGGATATCGCTTCAAGCATCAGCGCAAGAGTAATATTACGGCGGACAAAACCGGTATTTTAGCGGTGTTGATGCCTCGTGCCTATCTCGATGATATGGAGTATTGGGGCAAAGTCATTCATGGGATTGAAAAAGAGCTAGAAATTCATAACTTCAGCATGATCTTATCCAGCATAGATATCGCGCTTGAGCCCGGTGAAGGGCTGCCGTCCAGTATTTCGGACAAGAAGGCGGACGGCGCTATTGTAATGGGCCATTTGCCGGACAGCTACATGAACTATTTGAAATCGATTTCTTTTCCGTTCGTGATGGTTGACGCGAATATTCTGGACTCCTCCATTAACCATGTGCTTGCCAATAACTTTCTTGGAGCTTATCAAGCTACGATGTATTTGCTCCAATCGGGTCATAGCCGGCTGGGTTTTGTAGGCGATCAGGAAACCTCCTGGAGCTTTCATGAGCGTTACCGGGGATTTGAAGAAGCCGTCCGAACATTTAACCGGAAAGCCAAGTCGGGAGAACTGGCTTCTTTTGAGGTAATTGAAGGGGTGGGCGTTAGCGGCAAAGGCATGTATGTTACCAAAGAGTTCGGAGAGGTGCTGAAGCGGCAGGTCACGTCGGAGAATCCACTGACGGCTCTGTTTTGCGCCAACGACCTGACGGCGTTTGAGTCCTTGAAGCTGCTTGGAGAATGGGGTATTTCATGTCCGGAACAGGTTTCGGTGGTCGGATTCGATGATCTGACCTTGACGGAGCTGATGCAGCCGAGATTGACTACGGTACGCGTGCCAAAGGCCGATATCGGATGCAGGGCGGCGCAAATGGCGCTCCGCTGCATCCGGAACCCGGAAGCTACGGCAGAGCATGTGCTGCTGAGCACCCAACTGATTGAGCGGGCATCGGTGAAAAAATGGAGATAAGCTGAGCAGGGAAAGGGCGTCTGCACCAATTGCAGGCGTCTTTTTTATGTCGGATCATAATATTTTGTATAAATTAATTAAAATAAATTTAAGAAGATATTAAAAGTGTTGAAACAATAATTGAATTATGTTAAAATCAATGCTGTAAGCGATATCATTTTAGGGGGAAGCAGAATGAAGAAAAAGTGGATGTCTTTGCTGGCAGTTGTTATGCTTACAGGTCTTCTTAGTGCTTGCGGTAGCAGCGGCGGCAATAGCAGCAATGAAGCTAACGGGAACCAAACCAACCTGAACAACGGTAACACGGGAACACAGACGGAGCAGCCGGCCGAGCCGGAGATCAGCGGTACAGTCACCTTCTTGACGAACCGCACGGACATGATCGGAAAGGAATATGACGATTATGCCAAACGCTTCAAAGAAAAATATCCGAACGCAGAGATCAAATTCGAAGCAGTTACCGACCTGGATAAGACGACGAAGCTTCGCATTTCTTCCGGTGAATTTCCTGACATTGTCCTGATTCCAACCATTCCAAATTCCGATCTGCCGAAATATTTTGCACCGCTGGATGATCTCGGTTTGACGGATAAGATTTATTTCAAAGATTTCAAATCTTATGAAGGCCAGCTGTACGGAATTTCCGTAGGTGCCAGCACCACGGGTATTGTCTACAACAAAAAGGCGTTCGCAGACGCGGGAATTACTGAAATTCCAAAAACGCTGGATGAGTTCTATGCCGCTTGCGAGAAGCTGAAGGCTAACGGAGTAGTACCTCTTGCTTCCAACTTCAAGGACCAATGGACGCTGTATCCTTGGATTTCCGAGGTCCCGATTTCGTTTGCAGGCAATGCGAACCTGAACAATGACCGGGTGGAGAGCGACACGCCTTATACGATGGACAACGCATACGGACAGGGCTTAACCATCATCCGCACGATGTATGAAAAGGGCTACCTGGAGCCGGACGTGAACTCCACGAACTGGGAGCAGTCGAAGAAAGACCTCGCCAGCGGCAAGTTTGCTATGTATATGCTAGGAAACTGGGTGATTCCTCAGGTTATCGACAGCGGAACGGCCTCGGACAATGTAGGCTTCTTCCCGCTTCCTTACGACAACAGCGGTACCTTGAACGTTGTGCTTGCACCGGACTGGGCTTATGGCGTCAACAAGAACAGCAAAAACCTTGAGACAGCGAAAGCCTTTGTAAAATGGATGATCGAAGAATCCGGATTCGACGACTTCGCCGGCTTCATTCCGATTCTGAAGGACAAAGAACCTGCTGTTCCGCAGCTCGCAGAATTCAACAGCTATAACCCGACTTATATTGAAGCCGTCTCCGATACCAATGAAGCGACGGAAGTGAATAACAAAGCACAGATCACCAAGGAAGCGCTCGTCCAAGAATTTGTGCTGGCCAAGGACCCGCAGGAAGTTCTCGACAAGTACAATAGTGCATGGGCTAAGGCGAAACAGGCGGTAATGAAATAATTGTAGAAGATACGGCTGGGCGGGTTATTCGGGGGATCCCGAGTAATCCGCTTCTGCTTCAAGCTGTAACCGGAATGGAGTGAACGGAATGGGAAATCTCTCTTATAAAACACAAAGAAAAATAATCATGATTTGCTTTTTGACGATTCCGCTGGCAATGCTTCTACTTTTCACCTATTATCCTGCGGTACGTCTCGTATATTTGAGCTTCACCAGCTGGGACGGGATCAGTTCCGATATAAGCTGGATCGGGCTCGAAAACTATAAAGAGGTTTTTTTGAATCCGGATCTGTTCGGCGTATTTCTGCATCAGATTCCTTATGCGCTTATCGGCATTATTCAAAACGTGATTGCGATTCTGTTCGCAGTGATTCTAAATTCGAAATTACGAGGGAGAAACTTCTTCCGTGTGCTGATGTTTCTGCCCTATATCATGAATGCTGTTGCCGTTGCCTTCATGTTCCAGTATGTACTCGATACAACGAACGGTTCGTTGAACGGCATTCTGGGCTTGCTCGGACTTGATTCCTGGCAGCAGAGCTGGCTGGGCAACGAATCCTTGGTCAACTTCTCGTTGGCTTCGATCAGTATGTGGAGATTTATGGGCTACAACATGGTCATATATATCGGAGCGCTGCAGGCGATTCCGGGAGATATTTACGAGGCTGCCAAAATTGACGGAAGCGGACGCTTTCAAACGCTGTGGTATATTACCATCCCGAACATCACCAAAATAATTCAACTGAACATGTTCCTGACCTTAAGCGGCGCATTGGCGATCTTCGATCTGCCGTATGTCCTGACTAAGGGCGGACCGGCTGGGGCGAGCCAGACCTTCCTGCTGAAGACCACGGAAACCGCATTCCAGTTCAATAACTTTGGTCTTGCATCAGCCATGAGCGTCGTTCTACTGTTGATGACGATCTTCATCTTGGGTCTCCAAAATTCAGTCATCAACGGGAAGGGGGAATAACTGATGTCATTGAAAAAATTCGACCCGATTCAGCTGCTAAAGTACATCTTCCTTATAGTCGGCGCATTCGTTGTGCTCTTTCCCCCCTATGTAGTGTTAGTGAATGCATTTAAAAAAGATACCGAGGGCTCCAATCCGTTTGCCCTTCCGGAAAGCTTCTTGAATTTCTCGAACTTTATAGATGCCATTGAACGGGCGGATATCTTCCACGCCTTCGGCAATACGCTCGTCATTGTGGTCGTCACGCTGATCGGAAATATTATCCTCGGCACTATGGTGGCTTACGCACTGGGACGCATTGATTTTAAAGGGAAGGCGGTGATCCTGGGAGCGTTTTTGTTCGCAACCATCATCCCTACGATTACTACCCAAGTCGTAGTATTCTCGATCATCAAGGCCTTGGGGCTATATAATTCGCTGTCTGCTCCGATCTTGCTGTTCATAGGCGCGGACGTCATTCAAATCTATATTTATCTGCAATTTATCAAGAACATCCCTTATGAGCTGGATGAGAGCGCCATGATGGACGGTGCCAGCCTGTTCCGTATTTACCGTACGATCATCTTCCCGCTGCTTGGTCCGGCTACAGCGACACTTGTGATTCTGAAGACGATCAATATTTACAATGAGCTGTATATCCCGGTTCTGTATATGCCTAAGCAGGAGCTGGTGGTCGTGTCCACCTCGATCATGCGTTTTGCCGGTAATAACCAGGCCCAGTGGACTTATATATGCGCAGCGATTTTGATCATTATGATTCCTACGATTTTGCTGTACCTGTTCCTGCAGAAGTATATTTTCTCCGGTGTAACCAGCGGTGCGGTAAAAGGATAGTCCATAAGCAAACATCACATGAGAACAGGATGAGTAGAGAATGAGACCTACAGAATTTATTACCCGCCAGGGCCACAGGCTCATTGTTGGGGAAAGGCCTTTCCGGTTTGGCGGACCCAATATTTATTGGCTTGGATTGGATGAAAATGTAGATGGCGTAGACTGGCCGACCCCTTTCCGGGTCAGGGATGCGCTGGATACAGCAGTTAGAATGGGTGCGACTGTGGTGCGTTCTCATACCTTGGGTGCTTCGCAGGGCTGTGAAAAGGCAATATCTCCAGCGCGGGGTGAGTATAATGAAGAAGCCTTGCGCAGAGTGGATTTTGCGATCAAGGAGGCCGGGGACCGAGGACTTCGCCTCATCATTCCCTTTGTCTGCAACTGGAACTACTATCATGGCGGCAAATCCACATTTACCGCATGGAGAGGATTAGATGATCCCGAGCTGTTTTATTCTGACCGGGAGGTGATTGCAGACTTTAAGAGCTATATCGATTTCCTTCTAAACCGGAAAAACACGTATACTGGTCTTGCTTATAAGGATGACCCGACGATTCTTGCCTGGGAACTCGGGAACGAGCTCAACGGTGCCTCGCTGGAGTGGGTGGAGGAGATCGCGAATTTTATAAAGCTGGTCGATCCTAATCACCTTGTGGCCCACGGCAAGCAATTCGGATTGGAACAGGACAAGCTGCATATTTCGAGCCTGGATATCCTCGATGTACACTATTATCCTGCTAATGACGCGGAAATGCTTGCAGACGCGGAAGAAGTCGCGAAGGCGGGTAAGGTATATATCAATGGAGAATTCGGCTGGCCGGATTGTGATTTGGAGGCTTTCCTGGCGTGTGCCGAGCAGCACGATATCATTTCCGGAACTCTGTTCTGGTCGCTGTTTGGCCATCATGACCGTGGCGGATACGTTCAACACTTTGACGGCTTCTCCGTGCATTATCCGGGAACCGGAGTCAATGGAGAGGTTAAGTCAAGGATTCAGAATCTGCGCAGGCATGCGTTTGCGATGAGTGGTCTTGCTGTACCGACGGAGGCTGCGCCTGCGGCACCGGATTGGATCCATGCCGAAAGGGGAGGGCTTGCCTTCCGCAGAGTGGCCGGAGCGGCCTATTATACGGTGGAGAAATCGGTAGGCGGTGAGCAGGGCCCTTGGAGAACCGTTTATGAGCAGCGGGCAGCCGATGATGCAGTTGTGTGGCTGGACCCGACCCGTGTACAATCCGTATCCGCTTATTATCGCGTCCGAGGAATCAATGTAGAGGGAGTAGCAGGTCCCTATTCCAAAATCCTGCTATCCGAGCCGTTTAAATAATAGTTAGAAGCCTGCCCGGCGAGCCGCGGCGGGCTTCATGCATGCTGCGGCCCTTGCAGGTTTGACAAGCCGTCGCGCTTCTCCTATGCTTATGCACCAGAGGGATTTTCAAGAAGGAGATGATAGGAATGTACGGTGGTGGATTGCCGTTTGAAGAAGTAGCTGCGCAGCAGTTGAATGAACGCTTGGAGAAGGGGGAAGCAAGAGAACCACGCCATTTCTATACGTTTGGGAGCGGATTAACCGAAGCCACAACACGTCATAAAGATCTTGATGAATAAAGGACTGTCAGGTTCGGACTCCGCTTTCCACCGAAATGAGATTAACTTGGCTTTTTAGAGCAGCCAGTTCCCGAGTGAGCGTCCCTTCGTCCTTGACCTCAATGGCTCGCGAATTTTGCCAAATCAAATCCACTTCCGAATGGGAAATCACTGCTTTAGGGATCTCATTTATACGCTTCGCAATGGCTCGCTCCAGCGAATTCGCCGAATGTTCTGCCTGCTGCTAGTGCCGGGCAAGGGAAGCGTACGTGTTTCATCCAATGAGGATTGTATCTACCGTATTGTAGTACGCTTCATCGGAAACCACCCCGTCCACAGACAACTGCATGGTGAGAATTACGTTCCCCATCCTGTGTTCAACTCCTAACCTGAAATATTATGAGACAGCCTGCCTAGATATAGACGAATCGACAGATGAAAATTCATCGGTTTCCGGCCATCCCGGTGTATCCTTCATATTTACCGACCCTGACATAATGCTGTCAGGGTACTTCTATATAATGAGCTTTAAGGAAAAGTCAAAACGATACAGGAACGGTGAACCTGATGGATTCGAATCAATATATCAATCTTGTAGGCTTAAAGGAAAATAACTTAAAAAATATAACCCTCTCTATTCCCAAAAAGAAAATCACTGTTTTCACGGGCGTTTCCGGTTCCGGAAAGTCATCCATCGTGTTCGACACGATCAGCAAGGAAGCCCAGCGTCAATTAAATCAAACCTTTACGGCGTATATTCAAAATCGAATGCCCACCTACAGTCAACCCGACGCATTGTCCATTGAGAATCTGTCTCCGGCCGTGGTGATCGATCAGAAGCGATTAGGCGGAAACGTACGTTCAACGCTGGGTACGGTCACGGACACTTACGCTTTGCTGCGATTATTATTTTCCCGGATCGGGCAACCCTTCATAGGCGAATCGGATGTTTTTTCCTTCAATAATCCGAAGGGGATGTGTCCGAAGTGTCAGGGAATGGGGCGGAGGGTGGAGCCCGATATAGAGAAGCTGTTTGATAAAACTAAATCACTGAATGAAGGCGCGATTTTGTTCTCCACCTTCTCCGCGGGGACCTGGTATTGGCAGAAACATCTCGTCTCGGGCTTATTCGATCCGGATAAAAAGCTGATGGATTACACGGAGACCGAGTGGCAAATGTTGCTTTACGGCAAAGACAAGAAAATCGTACTCCCCTTAAAAAACGAACCCGCCAAGTATTTCGAAGGGGTTATTAACCGATTTAGACGCATGTTTTTGGAAAAAGAGATCCATCAATTATCAAACAATGTCAAGAAGTTTATTACCATAACCCATTGCAAGGCATGTAATGGAACCCGGTTAAGCCACGAGGTATTAAATTGCAAAATAAATGGTTATAACATCGCCCAGTTCGCCGCTATGGAAATAGGCGAGTTGTTAAAGGTCATTGAAGCCATAAATGATCCTATAGCCAAACCGATCATTTCCAATCTGTCCATTCGGTTGCATCATCTTGTAGATATGGGGCTCTATTATCTTTCGCTCAACCGGGAAACATCAACCTTGTCCGGCGGCGAATCGCAACGCGTAAAACTGATACGGCATCTGAACAGCAGTCT
>NZ_GG695982.1:106719-119751 GCF_000159955.1 Paenibacillus sp. oral taxon 786 str. D14
CGGAGAGTCGCCCCGCTATTACGGGAGCATCCCCCATACCCCTGCAGCGCTGCGCAAACTCATCAAAGAAATCGGACCTGCCGAAACGCTTTCGTTTTGCTATGAGGCAGGACCCACAGGTTACGAAACTTATCGCTGGATCACCTCCATGGGAGCTCCATGTGTCGTCATTGCTCCATCGCTCATTCCCAAACGCCCCGGCGACCAAGTGAAAACAGATCGACGTGACGCTGAGCAACTTGCCCGTTTGTTCCGTGCAGGAGAACTCACTCCCGTTTACGTGCCCGAGCGAGAAGATGAGGCTCTACGAGAATTGGTTCGCGCCCGTGAAGCTGCCAAGGAAGATGCCCACCGGGCTCGTCAGCGGGTCTTGAAGTTCTTGCTCCGTCACCAGATAGAGCCACCGGCCACAATCAAGCGTCGCTGGACGAAGAAGTATCGCGTCTGGCTGGGGCAACTGGTATTCCCGTACGAGCCCATGCAGGTGGCCTTCGATGAGATGCTTCATGCTTTGAATGAGATCGAGCAGCGCATGGGTCGCCTAGAAAAAGCACTGGTAGAGCAAGCGGCGACCGGCTCCAAGGCTTCGCTAATTCAAGTTCTTCAGTCCTTACGCGGGATTGGATTGCTCACAGCCATCACCCTTGCGGCTGAAATCGGAACCTTTGCGCGTTTTCGCTCCCCAGCCCAACTGATGGCGTACTTGGGACTGGTCCCTCGTGAGTATTCCACGGGCCTAAGTACTCGTCGAGGCAGCATGACCAAAGCCGGAAACGGCCGCTTGCGCCGGACTTTAGTGGAGTCCGCTTGGAGTTACCGTCATCGTCCTGCCGTGAAGGGCGATCTCGCCAAACGACTAGATGGCATGCCGGCCGACGTACAACTGTTGTCCTGGAAGGCCCAAGAAAGATTGCATTACAAATACCGGCATCTCGTGTTTGGAAAGAACAAGCACAAGAATGTGGCCGTCGGTGCGGTGGCCCGGGAATTGATTGGGTTCATATGGGCGGTTGCTAGAACCGTGGAGCAGCCAGCAGCTTCCTAACGCATTTGGACGATGAAGGACGCAGGGGACCTTGCCCCCTGCACCCCCACACTCGCCGTGTGGCGTTCCTCATCTTCGATGAGGAATTGCAAAAGTGTTGATTTGTAACTACCCGCTTGTCAAGGAAGACGCTTGACAAGCTCACGCCTGAGCACGAGGCCCGGGAGCAAACGAAGGTTTGGGAGAGAAATTGCGTTGTCCGTTTGCACTAAGTTTCGGAAGGGACTGAACGTGCGTTTCTAGCTTGCAAAAGCTCTCCTTGACGAAGGCATAACATGTGGTAACCAACCCACGGATAGCAGCGTGCCGACCGTCGCTCGCATTTTTGCTCTCGCGCCACGTGCTCAGGCAAGGTTTAAACTGAGGGCTTGACTAAAACGTTCATAGCAACGGATATGATGTATATTTTTGATGAACCCAGTACCGGATTGCATCCCCGTGATGTACACCGCCTCAATCGGATGCTCGAACGACTCCGGGACAAAGGAAACACCGTGATCGTGGTCGAGCATGACCAGGATGTGATTCAGATTGCCGATCATGTCGTCGATATTGGACCGGGCGCGGGTGAAAGTGGCGGCGAAATTGTCTATGAAGGAGATTTCCCGGGGTTGTGCGATGCCGATACATTAACCGGAAAGTATATGAGAGATACCCTATCCCTAAAAAAGGAAACTCGGAAATCCGCCGGATATCTTTCCGTTGTTGGAGCCTCAAAACACAATCTGAAGAATGTAACTGCTCATATCCCTTGTGGTGTGCTCACTGTCATTACGGGAGTGGCCGGTTCGGGGAAAAGTACATTGATTTTTGATGTTTTTCTGGAGCAGCATCCGGAGAGCATTGTGATCGACCAAAAATCAGTAAGTGCCTCGACCAGGTCAACCCCGGCGACTTATACGGGCCTTATGGAGGCGATTCGGGATGTTTTTGCCTCAACGAACAAGGTAAGCAAGTCGCTTTTTAGCTTTAATTCGGAAGGGGCTTGCCCGGACTGCCAAGGCAACGGGTTTATTACTACGGATCTTGCATTTCTTGAGAGTATTCGAATGACTTGTGAAACTTGTCATGGGAAACGCTTCAAAGAAGAAGTTCTTCAGTATAAGTTAGATGGGAAATCCATATCGGATGTACTGGACATGACCGTATTAGAGGCTCTATCCTTTTTCAGGGAGAAAGAAATGGTCTCCATTTTACAAGCATTATCGGATGTAGGATTGGACTATATGACGTTGGGGCAACCGTTGAATACGTTATCGGGCGGGGAATGTCAAAGAATTAAATTAGCGGGCGAGCTTCACCGATCCGGTAACATCTATGTGTTGGACGAGCCGACAACGGGACTTCATATGTCCGATGTGAGACATTTATTATCCATTCTCAATCGCTTGGTTGATAACGGCAGCACTGTCATTGTGATCGAACACCATCTGGATGTGATGAAACAAGCGGATTGGATTATTGATCTTGGCCCCGATGGCGGAAAACATGGAGGAGAGATCATGTTCGCAGGCACGCCGCAAGATTTGGTGACCAGATGCAACTCGATAACTGCACAGTATTTAAGAAATAATATTGCGGGGGACTGAACCTTGAAAATCGAACGGTTATTAGGGATCATTGTGCTGCTGATTCACAGGAAAAGGATGAAGGCGGAGGACCTATCGAGGTATTTTGAAGTATCCGAGAGAACGATATACCGGGATATCGATTCTCTTCATCGTGCAGGGATTCCCATCGTATCGCTTTCCGGACAAGACGGCGGCTATGAATTAATGGATGGGTTCAAATGGGATAAAACGTATCTGACTTTAGATGATTTACTCTCGATCCAATGGGCGTTAAGAAGCATTGAAAAGGCTACGGGGTTCGAGGATATCCACGACTTGATTTCAAAAATCAATCTATTAATCGACACAGTCCCCGCGCAAGACCCAAGCATCCAATTGCAAATTTCGCATTCGAATAACAGTTCGCAACCTATTCAAGCCCTATACAAATCCATTCAAAATTGTACTGTAATCAAGATTCGATACGTGGATCATAAAGGAAGTGAAACCGTGCGGGATATGGAACCCATGGGAATCTTTTTAAAAGATTATCACTGGTATACTTGGGGATATTGTTTACTGCGGAAGGAACTCAGAGTCTTTAAATTAACCCGGATCATTGAAACGTCTAACACAGATCGCTATTTTACCAGGCGTGCCTATACGATTGAAGATCTCTATGGCAAGGATGATGGGAAAGCGGATAGCGGCATTGTCACGGTTGGCCTCCAATTTAGCCCAGAAATGAGGGCGCAAGTATTAGATCATTTTCAGAAAGATGAAATCATAAGTCATCCGGACGGGACAATCCTCGTAAAGAAAAATTATTACACGGTTGATAAAGCTATCGCTCAAATTATTGGTTTTGGAAATAAAGTCCGTATTATTTATCCTGAAGAGCTCATTCAAACATTTATAGCCTGTTTAGATGACATCAAAAAATTGTACACCGACCAAGCTCGTGGAGAAGTTTAAGGTGGATCACGAAAAGCTCCAAAGCTGCTGGCCGTGCTCCCGCGTTCGGATTGGAGGAAACTGGGGATGCTTAAGCGAAGGGGAGCCTTTATAATAGAATATGAGGTAGGCTAACGAGAAGATTGGAGTTTGAAAATGAACCATAATTTCTGGCGCGATTTACCGCGACCCTTTTTTATACTTGCACCGATGGAAGATGTGACGCACGTGGTGTTTCGCCATGTCGTGAGTAAAGCAGGAAGGCCGGATGTCTTCTTTACGGAGTTTGCCAATACGGAGAGCTATTGTCACCCTGAAGGGAATCATAGTGTACGTGGTCGTTTGCTTTTTACCGAGGACGAACAACCCATGGTAGCCCATATCTGGGGCGATAAGCCGGAATATTTTGAAAAGATGAGCATCGATATGGCGAAGTTAGGCTTTCAGGGGATCGATATCAATATGGGATGCCCGGTTCCGAATGTGGCTACGAATGGGAAGGGGAGCGGCTTAATTCTCCGACCCTCGGTGGCCGCTGAAGTGATCCAAGCTGCCAAAGCCGGGGGCTTGCCAGTAAGCGTGAAGACACGACTGGGTTTCACCGAGGTGGAGGAATGGCGGGAGTGGTTAACCCATATTCTGAAGCAAGACATTGTCAATCTGTCAATCCACCTGCGCACCCGAGAAGAAATGAGCCAAGTTGCAGCCCACTGGGAACTGATTCCGGAAATTAAGGCGCTGCGCGATCAAGTCGCACCACAGACCCTGCTCACGATTAACGGCGATATTCCCGACCGACAAACCGGCTTGAAGCTGGCTGAGCAGTATGGGGTAGATGGAATTATGATTGGGAGAGGGATCTTTAAGAACCCGTTTGCCTTTGAAAAAGAGCCAAGAGAGCACAGCACGACCGAATATCTGGATCTGCTGCGGTTGCATTTGGATCTCCATGATCAGTATTCCAATCAATTGGAGGCGCGTCCGTTTAAGGCGCTGCAACGTTTCTTCAAGGTGTATGTCAAAGGATTCCGCGGGGCAAGTGAACTAAGAAATCAACTGATGAGCACCTCATCAACTGATGAAGTGCGGGAGATGCTGGACGAGTTTACTCAGCAAATGGCCAGCGAATAAAGTAAACATAAGCAAAACAGGTCAACTATGGGCAGAACGCCACCATAGTCGACCTGTTTTTGTATAACTGTGTATTTCCCTGATTTACTTATGCTCTGCAAATCTCCACCAAGCCACGGTTCCGGCGAAGCCCACGATCGCCGTGAGGACGAGAATGCTGTAGCTGATGAAGCCGATATCTACACCCTTCGTCAGAAGAACCGGAATAGTCCATGGGAAGTACGGGCCGAGGCCGAGCTGAACAACCGCATTGGATGCGATGATGATTACGAAGATCAGCCCAATCGGGGCGAGATACCCTTTCGTGATATTGGCGATTAAAGCACTGGTTGAGCTGACAGCCATAATAAGCACGGATGTAAGCATGAACGTCCCGAAGAACTGAAGGATGGAGGAACCGGAACTGCCATTCACCCCAATGAAAGATCCGGCGATCGTAATTAGGGCAAAAGTGAAAAGGGCGATCAATATATTCCAGATCGTAATCACGATGAATTTCGACAGCACGCTATACGATTTGGGAATAGGCTTTACGATCAAATCTTTAATGGTTTTATCGGTGTATTCTCGTCCAAACACCCATGCTGAGGTGAAGGAGAACCCGACCACCAGCAGCGAGGCGATGGAGTCAAAGATATCCGTATAGTACATGTCCCAAGAAACGCCGGGCTCCTTGAAGAGCCCAATCAATAAAGGCATGGCGATAAAGACGACAGCTACGACCCAAAATACGATAGACTTCCATACTTTAAGCAGCTCGTTATGAATAAAAGAAAGTAACATCAAGCGTTCCCCCCTGCTGTACGAATGGTCCGTAAAAAGTAACTTTCCAGATTTTCAGTGACTACGCTGAGATGGGTTGGCGGTTGGCTTGCACGTACTAACAGGTCTGCCAGTTGTTCTGGATTCCCCAAGGCACGCTCTTCAGTCAGCTCCAGCCGTTCATCCTCAGTATCTTTGAACGTGTACCCATTCTCGGCGAGAATATGTCGAATGGCATCGATATCTCGTCCGCCCACAACCAGTTTCTTCTCCACCGAACGCTCCAGTTGATCGATATTCATGTTCTGGACAAGTTGCCCTTTGTGCATGATCGCCACACTGTCAACCAGCTTAGACAGCTCCTCCAAGAGATGGCTGGAGAGGAAGATCGTGACGCCCTCGTTGCGGGAAAGGTCAAGTAACAACTCCCGGATTTCCACGACACTGGCTGGATCCAGCCCGTTGACCGGCTCGTCCAATATCAAAACCTCTGGGTTATGAATAATCGCTTTTGCTAACCCTAGGCGTTGTCTGTTCCCTAGAGACAGGTTTTTGGCTTTCTTCTTACGGTGAATTTCTAAATCCAGCTTCTTAATGACGCGGTCAACGGCCCCTCGGTCGGAGATCCGGTGCATTCTTCGGGCGATCTCCAGATTTTCCACCACGGTAAGATCCGGATAATAAGAAGCTTCCTCCAAGTAACCAACGTGGCTCCAAAGCTTATAGTTACCGGAGTCCACCTTGCTGCCCAACATATAGATGCTGCCGGAGGTAGGCTTGAGCAGCGACAGGAGCATCTTAATTGTTGTTGTTTTGCCAGCTCCATTCAAACCGAGGAAGCCCATAATTTCCCCTCTGTGTACTTCAAGCGAAAGGTTGCGAACCGCATGAAAATCGCCGAAGCTCTTGCTGACATTATCCAATTGGATGGCGTTGGTGCCGCCTCTTCTTCCATTACTCATCTCTCTAACCACCCTTTACTTTAAAATTTAGAGAAAACACGATTTGGTGTTTCACCTGAGCACAGCTTGTACTTTAAACGACGAATCTCAACTGAACCTCAACCCAGGGCGCCGAGTTGTTGATTTTCGGTTTATTTTTGGGGAGTATATTCAGTAGAAAAAAGGGGGAGATCCTGTGTTTGATATCTTGGTGGTCGAAGATGACGTCAATACGCAGCGACTGATCTGCGCCGTGCTTCAACGCGGGGGCTACAACTCGCATGTGGCCGGAAATGGGATCGAGGCACTTAACCTGATGGAGGAACGTCACTTCGATTTGGTTGTACTAGACTTGATGATGCCGGAGATGGACGGATACCAATTATGTGAGGATTTACGTAGTGCGGGGGACAACATTCCGATCCTGATGGTGACTGCGGCCCATGATATCAAGTTTAAGCACAATGGCTTCCTTGTCGGAACCGATGATTATATGACTAAGCCCTTCGACGAGCAGGAACTGCTGTTCCGAATCAAAGCGCTGTTGCGTCGCGCACAGATCGCGAACGAGCGCAGGCTAGTTGTCGGGGAAACGGTATTGGATTACAACGCACTCACTGTGATAAGGGGAAATCAACAAATCTCTTTGCCGCAGAAAGAATTTTACCTTCTGTTTAAGCTGCTTAGTTATCCGAATAAAATTTTTACGCGATTGCAGCTGCTTGAGGAGATTTGGGGGCCAGATACGGAAACGGATGATCATACACTGAACGTTCATATCAACCGGCTGCGCGACAAATTTAGAGACAGTCCCGATTTTGAGATCGTGACGGTGCGCGGTTTGGGATACAAAGCGGTGAAGAGGGGATGAACTTGATCCAACAGTTTTTGCCGAAAAAAATCACCCTAGCCGTGACATTAGTCGCCTGGGTCTTTCTCGTCATGGTGCTGTCGATTACATCTGCTGGCTTGCTTGCCTTCTTGCTGAACCGCGCAGGCTGGATTGACCTGAATCAGCCGAATTCCTATCGCGGCATTTACGTCCTGATCTACATCAGCATTTTTATGGGCGTTGTCATTGCCGCGTTGTTAAGCAGACGATCCGTCAAGCCGATTCGCGATATGATGGAGGCTACCGCGAAGGTGGCCAAAGGGGATTTTTCAGCCCATGCGACGGTGAAGGGGAGCGTCGTTTTTGAACTAGACGAGCTTGCCGTCAGTTTTAACAAGATGGTGCAGGAGTTAAAAGGAATCGAAACGCTGCGAAGCGACTTCGTGCGGAATTTCTCCCATGAGTTTAAAACGCCGATCGTCTCCATCAGCGGCTTCGCCAAATTGCTGAAGCAGGGAAATCTCAGCGAAGAAGATAAGCAGGATTATCTGGATCGCATCATTCAGGAATCCGAACGACTCGTGGAGCTGTCCACCAGCATTCTCAACTTGTCGAAGGTGGAGAACATTGAAATTTTGAGCGAAAAGACGAGCTATCGGCTGGATGAACAGATCCGACTTGCCGTTCTGATGCTGGAGCCGAAGTGGAACGCGAAATCGCTTCAGCTCGATATCGCATTGGACGATGTCACGATACACGGCAACAAAAACCTGCTTCAGCAAGTGTGGATCAACCTTCTCGACAATGCGATCAAATTTACGGGTAGCGGCGGAAAGCTGAAAATCGCGCTTCAGCGGAGGGGGCAGCAAGCGATCTTCCGGCTTGAAGATAATGGCCGCGGGATGGATGAAGAGACGATGCGGCGCATGTTTGATAAGTTTTACCAAGGCGATTCGTCCCGCTCCATGACAGGCAATGGATTGGGATTAACCATTGTCAAGCGCATTGTCGATTTGTGCGAGGGGACGATTGAGGTGGACAGTGAGCTTGGAGTAGGCTCAGTGTTTACGGTTCGGCTGCCGCTTGGCATGGATCCTCAAACTAAGGGTCAATAAAAATGACGCCCCACATCACTGATGGAATTTAAGGTGAAGGGGCGTCTTCGTTTGTTCACTTCTCATTTCAGCAGCGGCAAAAAAATCTCATCCACGATCTCCTCAATGGTCTTCATAGAAACGGGTTCCAACGTAATTAGCAGTTCATGTCTCACAAGATCTACAGGCAGCCTGGTAATGCGCGGCGTAACCTTCTCCGGACGAATTTCCCCTCTTTCTATGGCTCGGTCCAAAATAACGGTCATCGTATTCGTTCTTCGAAAATTGAGAATATCGGAGAAAGGAATGTCAGATACTACGGACATCAGGCCGTGAATCGTTTTGGGGCCAATTTGCTGCAGCATCTCATTTAACTCATTCAGCAAGAGGAGGACATCGCTGCGCAAATTCCCGGTATCCGGGACTGAAACCGTCGGCAAATGGTTCAGAATCGCAGCTAAGACAAGCTCTTCCCGATTCGGCCAACGACGATAAATGACAGGTTTGCTGGTTTGAGCCCGAGCGGCAACTCCTTCAATCGTAAGGTGATGAAAGCCAATTTCCATCAATTCGTCCCATGCGGCTTGAAGAATCGCCCCCTCCAATTCAGCTCCTCGTCTTCGCGTTGATCCTTCTCCTTCATTGATTTTATTCATAATACAAACCTCCAATAAAATACGTTGCGTTTCTTATTCGATTGTAGTATGATGAATCCGAATAAGAAACGTTTGGTTTCTAAATGGATAAGGAGTGATACACGTGAGTAAACCAGGCGAACTTGCAGCATCACCATCAAAAATGAAAATCGATCCAGCTGTCATGAAAGTGGCATGGATTCTGTTGGTGGGGATGCTTGCCCCTTTATTCGATACTACCATAATGAACGTCGCCATCGATACCCTTGGCAATGTACTGCATGCTCCAGTTACATCGATCCAGTGGGTGATGACGAGTTATTTGCTCGCGATTAGCTTGGTTATTCCCATTTCCGGCTGGTTGGTTGATCGTTATGGCGGTAAAAATATGTGGAATTTGGCTTTAAGTTTGTTTCTTGTCGGTTCTGTATTGTGCGGCTTGTCTTGGAATGTGGGAAGCCTCATTGCTTTTCGCGTCATTCAAGGCTTGGGCGGCGGTTTGATGATGCCGATCATGCAGACGATGATTGTCCGCGCAGCAGGCGGGCAGAACTTAGGCCGGGTTATGGCGATTGTGGGGTTGCCGGTTCTGATCGGGCCGATTCTTGGTCCCGTATTGGGCGGGGTAATTATCCATAATCTAGATTGGCGTTGGATTTTCTATGTTAATATTCCGGTGTGCTTGATTGCCCTGTTCTTATCTCTAAAGGGATTGCCCAAAGATGATGTCGCAAATCATCCGCAGAAGCTGGACTTACTAGGTTTAACTCTGGTGTCTCCGGCGCTCGTGCTGATGATTTATGGACTTACGAAAGTCAGCTCGGAGCATGGTTTCTTTAAAAGTCCGGTTCTTGTTCCCATCGCGATTGGACTGTTGTTTTTGATCGTCTTCTGCTGGTATGTACTCAGAAAAACCGATCATCCGATCGTCGATCTGCGAATCTTTAAGAGCACAACGTTCTCTGCATCTGCCTGTCTGTTGTTTATCTCAGGGCTTTCTTCCTATGCCGGCATGTTGTTATTGCCGCTGTATTATCAACAGGTTCGCGGTCACAGCGTGCTTGCTTCAGGGTTGCTGTTGATTCCTCAAGGCCTTGGGATGTTAATGACCCGCTCCTTGGCAGGGAAGCTGACGGATACCATCGGCTCCCGATGGGTGGTTCTCGGCGGTACTATTCTGACGCTGCTCGGAACTTTACCTTTTGCCATGAGTTCAGTAGATACCAGTGAACTGATGCTGGCCATATCCCTGGTTGTCCGCGGCGGAGGACTTGGGGGCTTGATGCTTCCGATTATGGCCACCGCCTATGAGGGGTTATCGAAGGAATTGGTACCGCATGCCAGCAGCGCAACCCGGATTCTTCAGCAAATTGGGGGTGCGTTTGGGGCTTCGGTCTTTGCCGTCATCTTGCAGAATCAAATCAACAGCCAACCCGTTCACGATGTCTCAGCGCTGAACACAGCGTTTAACCATACCTTTATGTGGTCCGTTGTCTTCACGATTGTATCGCTTGTGTTTATCATCTTCTTGCCTCATAAGAAAAAGAATACTGTTCTTAAACCCAGCATCAACTGATGAGGTAAAACGGGTTTGAAATAGTCTTTCTTGAGGGGAATCCCTTGAGGAAGAGAATACTAAACAGCTGTTCGCAAAGCCCAAGTGAGGGATTCGAACAGCTGTTTTTTGATAGCTCTACACCGCGAACCTTGGAAAATACCATCGTATCCCTGAGTGAACCATCAACCGCACATGCATCTTAATCAAGATGACTAGGTGGTGCCATTCTAGCAAAATTGCGTTATAGTAGGTAATGCAATCGGAACATTCGAAAGGGCAGTCATCATGAATAAAACAAGTTCCTTCTTCCTTCGCAAGAAAGAAGAATTAGGTGTTGAATTAAATGAAATCCAGAAGCAAGCGGTCCTTCAAACAGAGGGACCCTTGCTATTGTTAGCTTCACCAGGATCGGGGAAGACCACAACGATCATTATGAGGATCGGGTATCTGATCGAGGAGAGGGGAGTTTCTCCCAGAAGGATCAAGGCAGTAACGTTTAGCCGCGCTTCAGCGCACGATATGAAGGAGCGGTTTAACACCTTCTTCCCAGAGCTGACACCGGTTGATTTCTCCACGATTCATAGCTTGGCCTTCGAGGTGGTGCGGGAGCATTTTCGTGCGACCCAGACGTCGTTCCAGATCATCGAAGGCGATGTCGACGCCGCTCAGCAAGAAGCCAGCGGTTCGGAGCAACTTCCGTTACATAAGAAGATCATATTGCGGAATCTCTATAAAGCGATCACCGGAGAGAATATCACAGATGACCAGCTGGACGAGCTGACGACCTACATTAGCTATATCAAAAATAAAATGATCCCCTCCGAGCAATGGTCCGCGGTTAAAGTGGAGGTGCCCCATGCCGAACGGATCTTGCGGGAGTACGAGCTCTTTAAGCAGTCTGGCACCCGGTCGCTGCTGCTTGATTATGACGACATGCTGGTGGTTTGCGAACGCATCCTGGCGGAGAATGAAGGGGTGCTCCGCAGGTACCAGAGGCGTTATGATTATGTCCTCACAGATGAAAGCCAGGATACGTCCAGGGTGCAGCATGCGATTATCGAGAAGCTGGTGCAACAGCATCGTAACCTATGCGTCGTTGCCGACGATGATCAAAGCTTGTATAGCTGGCGAGGGGCCGATCCTGCATATTTGCTGAACTTCAAGCAGGTCTATCCGGAGGCGTTGATCTTGTTTATGGAGCAAAATTATCGCTCTACCCCAGAGATCGTGAACGTCGCCAACACATTGATTCAGCGCAATCAAGACCGATATCCGAAAAAGATGTTCACCGAAAATCCCCCGCACAAGCCAATTGAGATACGCCATCTGGATGATTACAGCGATCAGGTTAAATATCTGGTGAACGAGATTCAGCAGATCAAGAACTTTGCCGAGGTGGCGATCCTGTATCGGAACAATTCCTCATCCATCGCGTTAATGAACGAGTTTGATCGTGCGGGCATTCCTTTTTATATGAAGGATGCGGATAACCGCTTTTTCTCCCATTGGGTTGTCGAGGATATCTTGAATTTCATGCGGATGACGTTCACGGATAAACGTCCCGATATTCTGGAGAAGATCCATCTGAAATTTAATGGATATATCAGCAAGGAGCAGATGGCGGCGCTGCTCAAGATTCGAAATGAGGAATCCGTCTTTGATAATCTGTTGAACCGGGTCCCGCTTAAGGATTATCAGGTGAAGCAGCTGCAGATGTGCAAGGAGACGTTTCAGGAAATGAAAGGGATGCCGCCGCTGCATGCGATTCGGGTGATCCGCGATCGACTGGGTTATGAGAAAGCCCTGGAGAAGATTTGCGAGTGGAAGGGATTCCGTATGGAATATCTCTTGGGGATCTTGAACACGCTGGAGGAAATCGCGGCGGAATTGGCGACCATGGAGGAATTCGCCGCCAGATTGAAATACTTGGAGTCGATCTTGCGAACGGCGAGAACCAAGCGAGGGCAAAATGCGGTCACGTTCTCGACGATGCACAGCTCCAAGGGCTTAGAGTTCGAGCGCGTGTATATGATCGACCTAGTGGAAGGGATCATTCCGTCTAAGGCGGATAAGGAGAACACGGACATGATGGAGGAGGCGACCCGGCTATTTTATGTGGGGATGACCCGGGCGAAGAAACATCTGGAGCTTCTGACTTACAAGAAACGGGATGGGGCAGAGGTGACGGAGTCGAGGTTCGTGGCCTACGTGAGGTACATCCAACTTCCACCCCAAGCGGGCGAGCCTTCGTCTGCGACTTCGCCCTCCATCCCTGTTCCAGCGCAGGACAACCCCAATGCCATCCGAAGGCTGGCTGAGCTAAGGGAAGGGGAATCTATCGTCCACCGGGCTTTCGGAAAGGGAACCATTCTGCAAGTGAATGGGGAACGAGTTCATATCCGATTTGAGGAGGGGGAAAAAGCTTTATCAACGACCACCTGTCTCCAAATGGGCTTGTTGGAACGGGCGGAGGATGCATCCTAGCTAAGCGATGCAAATATACGGCTAGGAAGTAAACATGAACTTGAAA
>NZ_GG695982.1:120624-130041 GCF_000159955.1 Paenibacillus sp. oral taxon 786 str. D14
CTACTTGACGCTGATCAGTTCAGCGTCTTTTTTTTGATCAACCGCCTTGCAAGAAAAATCAATTCCAGGAAATGTGCGGCCCCTCCCGAATTTCCTTTATTCTGCCTGCCTGCAAAAATAAGCGATTGCTGGAAATCCACGGGCATCTTAGAGTGATTACATCGAACTTCAAAGGGAAAGGAGAGGGAAACATGGCTTCCTCCTTGGAACCGATTACAAAACAGACAACGTCTGTAACCAGGGCCCGCAGTCACCGGCTGAGACAAATGGGAAAAATCCTGATGCGGGATAAATTCCTGTATGTATTAGCCTTACCGGGCCTGCTGTACTTTCTGATCTTCAAATACGTTCCGATGTGGGGAATCATCATCTCATTTCAGAACTATTCGCCTTATCAGGGAGTGCTGGCCAGTCCTTGGGTGGGACTGGAGCATTTCCGACGCTTTTTCTCCAATCCTGATTTCTTTATGTTGTTTCGAAATACGCTCGCGATTAATACGTTGTCGCTGATCTTCTTTTTTCCACTGCCCATCCTGCTCTCCTTAATGCTTAATGAAGTGAGGCAACAGGCATACAAGAAAATTGTGCAATCCATCGTGTATCTGCCGCATTTCTTATCCTGGGTCATTATTGTAGGGATTACCTTCATCTTGTTCTCAACGGGAGACGGAGCGGTGAATCAGATGTTGGTGAGTTTAGGCTTTGAGAAGATCGATTTTCTGACCAATAAAAATTATTTCTGGGCCATGCTTACCGCTCAATCCATTTGGAAGGATGCCGGGTGGGGCACGATTATCTTCTTAGCGGCGATGGCCAGCATTGATCCGCAGCTCTATGAGGCGGCCAAAATCGATGGGGCAGGCCGATTCCGGCAAATGTGGAACGTTACGCTGCCTGGCATTCGCTCGGTCATTGTCATTTTGCTGATTCTGCGAATGGGTCACATTATGGATGTCGGCTTCGAGCAAGTGTTCCTCATGATGAATGGGGCTGTCTCAGAGGTGGCTGACGTCTTCGATACGTACGTATACCGTTTAGGTGTGAAGCAGGGACAATTTAGCTACAGTACCGCCGTTGGTTTATTTAAGTCGATGGTTGGATTAATTCTTGTGATCGGCACGAACAAATTGGCTAAGAAGTTTGGCGAGGAAGGGGTGTACTAACGAGATGAGTTATCGCAGCCGTGATCGGATATTCCAAGCCGTCAATGCGATCCTGCTTGGCATCATCAGCCTGATCACATTTTTTCCGTTGTACTATGTGTTTGTCGTTTCGTTTACGGAACCGTCCGCATACCGATCCAGCGAACTTCAACTGTTTCCCAAAGCGTGGAGTCTGGATTCTTATAAGTATCTCATGTCCACTAATGCCTTCCTCAACGCTACCGGGAACAGCGTTTTTCTCGCACTGGTTGGCACGGCGTTAAGCCTGCTCATTACTTCTTGCTTGGCTTATGCGATTTCTCGTAAGCGCTTGCTGGGGCGAAAAATCATCATGCTGCTGATCTTGCTGACCACGTTGTTTAATCCCGGTATCATACCGCCGTATTTGCTGGTCCGCGACCTGCACCTGATCAATAGTATTTGGTCCCTGATTCTCCCGGTGCTGACCAATGGGTGGTATGTCCTCTTGATGAAAGGATTTTTTGACAGCATCCCAACCAGTCTGGAGGAGGCGGCCCGAATTGACGGCTGCAATGATGTCAGCGTGTGGTATCGCGTCATTCTCCCCTTGTCACTGCCTTCGCTGGCTGCATTTGGCTTGTTTTATGCCGTGGCCTACTGGAACACCTTCTTTACCGCGCTTCTTTATATTAACGAATTCTCCAAGCAGCCGCTCCAAGTGTTGCTGCAAAACATGCTCATCGATGCGTCAACCGCTGCCGGGGGTTCTGTTGCTGCCGAAATGATGTCGGAGCAACGAATTCCGCCGGAGACGCTGAAAATGGCTGCCGTGGTGATTGCGACCGTTCCGATTCTGCTCGTGTATCCCTTCCTGCAGAAGCATTTTGCCAAGGGAGCTATGGTAGGTTCGGTCAAAGAATAGTCTTATCTATTTATTCGAATAGGGAGGTCAATAACGTCATGAAGAAAAAGAGTTTCGTCTTGCTAAGCGTCACCTTGCTCGTGAGTCTGCTGCTATCCGCTTGTTCATCCGGCACGAAGTCGGGATCCAGCGGTTCCGAGGGCTTGACCAAGCCGCTGGAGGTCAGCATTATGACCATGTATTACACGCCGGAGCCTCCGGGACCGGATAACGTGGTTGTCAAAGAATTCGAGAAGCGGACCAATACCAGGTTAAATATCACTTGGGTCTCTCCCAATAACTACGGGGATAAAGTGAACGTCACGCTGGCTTCCGGCGATATTCCGGATCTCATCCTGCTGGATGACCCGTTTAATGCGCAGGTGCGGGGGATGGTGGCGCAAGGGGCCTTCTGGGATCTCACCCCGTATCTTCAGGATTACCCGAACTTAATGCTGTACCCCAAGGAGTCCTGGGAGAACACGAAGCAGGCCGATGGAAAGAACTACGGCATCCCGCGTCCGCGTCCGACCGATGGCGGAGGATTCACTTACCTGCGCAAGGACTGGCTGGATAAGCTGAAGCTGGACGTTCCAACGACGACCGACGAGCTCTATGAAGTGCTGAAAGCCTTCGTTGAGCAAGACCCGGACGGCAATGGGAAGAAGGATACGATCGGGTATATCGGATTTGTGGATCAGAACGGGATGGCCAACTTTGGTCAGCTGCAGAACAGCTTTACGAAAGTGAATGGCGACTGGAAGCTGATCGACGGCAAGCTGGTAAACGTGAATCTGTTGCCTGAAGTCAGAGAGAGTCTGGTTTGGCTGAATCGGGCTTATGTTGAGAAGCTGATTCCGGAAGATTTTGCCGTGTTAAAAAATACGCAGTCCAAGGACTTGCTCAAATCCAATCGCGGCGGCGGGTTCCAGGATACGGTGGAGGCCGCTTGGGAGCCCACGGAAGAGCTGCGCAAAACGATTCCCGAAGCCGACTTCCTGCCTTTGGTTTCGTTGAACGGGTACTCCAATAAAGACAGCGGATTTTTCGGGATGTTTGCGATCCCCAAAACCGTTCCTGAAGACAAAATGAAGCAGTTGCTGAAGCTGATGGATTATGGAGCTAGTCAGGAAGGCAGCGACTTGGCGAACTTCGGCTTCAAGGATGTACACTATACCGAGGAGAACGGTATTAAATTAGCAACGCCGCAAGCCCAGAAGGATATTGTCGCTCAGCAGGCGCTGGGACAAATTTTCTTGAAGTATGATCCCTACCTCCGGGCTTACCGAACAGGAATGCCGCTGGATGTTCTGGAACGGAACAAGAAAATTATCGATGAGAAAGCGAAAATCAGCATGGGCGATCCGGCAGTCGGACTGTACTCGGAGACCAGCACCTTAGTCGGGACGGAGCTGCGCAAGAAAATTCAAGATATGAAGACCAAAGTCATTATGGGGAAAGAACCGATCAGCGCTTGGGATGACTACGTGGAGAAATTGAAGGCAGATCCGGATTTGCTCAAAATTACCGAAGAGATGAACGAAGCTTATCAGCAACGAACAAAAAGTGAATAATGACCCAGCCCCCGAGAGCAAAAATATGGTTTTCGGGGGATTTTCCTCGTTTCCATCTATAGTAAGATAGGGAAGACCAATGGAAACTACGGAAAGGCGGGGATGTATGAAGAAGAGCCATTTTTTTCGCAGAAGCTTATTTTTGGTGTTATGTGTCACCAGCCTGCCCACCGTGATTATTGGGATTACATTCTATATCGCCGGCCGGGCCTATATGGAGAATGAAATCACGCGCCATCATGATGCCTTACTAGTGAAGACGATTGATCGAATGAATGACAGTTTAGCTCAACTGGAGCTGGCTGCGACCCAGTGGTCCTTGGACAGCCGACTGGACGGAAGGCTTGGAGAGATTGATTTAGTAGACGAATTTAACGTAACGCATAGTCTGTATCGTTTTTTGGGGGTTATGAAAGGAGCCTATCCTTTAATCGACCAAGTCTATTTATATTTAGACCGGCAGCAGCCGGTGATCGTATCGGATATCGAGGGGATCGTTCCGCTGACCGATATCCAGCAACAGAAGCAATTTCACGGTCTGCTGCAGCAAGGCAGATCGGAGTTTTGGCAGTTCGACTTAACGAAGGTCAATGGGAAAGGGACAGGTCCTTATGTGGCGCTTGTCCACAAGCTGCCAAGTATCGGTAAACCTTACGGGGCATTGATTTTTTATTTGGATCAGTCGAAGCTGGTGCAAATGGTGGAAGGCATGTCGGTTGATAATGAAGACGCTTCCTTTTTGATGGGCAAGGATGGCTCGCTGCTGGTCTCCCCGTCGTCCCTGAACCGGAAAAATGCGGAGTTGGAGCTTGCCGTGCAGGAGAGCGTCATGCAGCGGAAGGAGGAGACCGGCTCTTATCTTTTTCAATGGAAGGATAAATCCTATTTAATTTCGTACGGGGAGTATTCCCGCTTAGGTGAACCTTGGAGATACGTCACCACGATGCAACTGTCGCAACTCACCGCGCCGATTGTGATTATCTCCCGAATTATATTGGGGATGGGAGCCGTCGGGCTGATCGTGGCTTGCCTGCTCTCCTGGATGGCTTCGCATCGGCTCTACCGTCCGATCCGCCGGTTGGTTCGTTTGGTCAAAATGCAGAAGCCGGACCCCGGGCCGGAAGTAGGGGATGAATTGGACTATATCGCCAATCAGTGGACCCATTTGAGCGAAGAACGCAAAGCCTTGGAGACGAAGCTGAAGCAAGCGTATCCTTCGCTGCGGGCCGCCTTTATGATGCAGTTGGTGCAAGGGCATGTGTACTCGCTGAAGGAGCCGGAGATCCGCGCAAGGTTACAGACCTTTGGCTGGTCCTCGGAATCGCAATGGTTTGGACTTATGCTGGCGCGGGTTACGGGGGTGTCCAAGGCCGATAACCGATTTATGGAGAACGATGAATACCTGATCTCCTTTGCTGCAGCCAATATCGCGCAAGAAATGGTGCGAATCCGGGGGATTCAAGCGGAAATCATCAATTTCCATGACCTCACCGTGGGAATCCTGCTTTCCTATCCGTCCGAAACCAGAAAAATGCATGTCAAAGAAGAGCTGTTCAGCCTGGCCGAGGATTTAGTCCGCACGATCAGTTCGCTGCTAAAGATGCAAACGACGATCTGCATTGGGCGGTTAACCACCGAGATCAAGGATATTCCGGATATGCTGCCGTTTCTTCAGAACGCGATTCTGTATCGGGACCTGAAGGAACAATGCCAGGTGCTTGATCTGGAGGAGATTCTGCCCTATACGCCGCAAGAGGTTCATTATCCCTTCGCTTTGGAGAAGGAGCTGCTTCAAGCGTTGCGGATGGGACAATGCGAGCAAGCGATGCAGCGGATCGAGGCCATTATCTCTGAGCTGGTCGTGCGTTCGCGCAAAGAGAAGCTATTGAAGGAAGGCGTCATGCAGGTGCTGGGAAGCATCATGCATACGTTATTGGAGACCGGCTACCAACCTCATCAGTTGTACGAAGGAGATAATCTCTTTGAGCAATTGAGTCAAATTCGGGAGCCGGAGCAGATCGTCCGTTTTTTTCAGCAAAAAATTATCCTTCCGTATGCCCAGAAATTAAGCGAGGATCAGACGGCCCGGGCGAAGCCGCTCATCGAACAGGTGACAGCGATGCTCAAGGATCAGTTCGCCGAAGGGATTTCGCTCGAAGCGTGCGCGCATCATTTTAATACAACGCCTTATACGCTGAGCCGCTTGTTCAAACAGGTAACCGGCATGAATTTCATCGATTATGTAACGGCTCTCCGGATTGAGAAGGCGAAGGAGCTGCTCAGTGACTCCGATATGAAAGTGAATGAAATTGCGGAGCAGGTGGGGTTACAACCGTCCTATTTTATTCGGCTGTTTAAGAGGTTTGAACAGATTACACCGGGACAATATCGAGAGAAAGTTATGAAATAAAGGTTTTCATTATAATAGAGAAATATAAAAATATATGGGGGTTGTTATGAATACTAAGCAAACTCAGCTCGGCGAGGGGCGGAGTGATCGATTCTCTTCTGCCGGATTTATTTTGGCCGCGATCGGCAGTTCCGTTGGTCTCGGCAACATGTGGAAGTTCCCTTACATTACAGGCCAAAACGGGGGAGCTGCCTTCTTCCTGATCTTCATTATCTGTTTGATCCTGATCGGCTTGCCTCTGTTGTTAGCGGAGCTGGCCATTGGGCGCTCAGGGCGCGGAAGTGCATCCACGTCCTTTGTAAAAGCCGGCGGTCCTAAAGTGTTTGGCCGTCTTGGGCTGCTGCAAGTTATCGCTCCCTTTCTTATTTTGAGCTTCTATGTCATCGTTGCGGGCTGGACGCTCCATTATGCGGTTCAATCCTTCAGCGGAAGTTTGTATGTCGATTCGGACTATAGCGGGAAATTTGGTTCGTTCATCCAAGGCTTCATGCCGCTCGTATGGCAGGTGGCGGCTGTGCTGATTACCGCCATCGTGGTAGGGAAAGGGATCTCCGGCGGGATTGAAAAATTCAACAAGGTGCTGATCCCGGGGCTCGTCGTCCTTCTGATCATTTTGATGATTCGAGCATTAACCTTGCCGGGAGCCGGGGAGGGCGTTTCCTTCTTCCTTCAACCGGATTTCTCGAAGCTGAGTCCGGAGGCGGCTTTGGTTGCGCTGGGACATGCCTTCTTCTCGTTATCGCTGGGGATGGGGATTTTGCTCACTTACGGGGCTTACGTGGACAAGCGCCAATCCCTGGGCACGGCTACGCTGGCGATCGGGGCTGGGGACTTGATCTATGCGTTTATTGCAGGCTTGATCATCTTCCCAACAACCGCATCTTTTGGCTTAGAGTCGAATGCCGGGCCGTCTTTGGTCTTCATCGCGCTGCCGGCTGCATTCTCGGCGATGCCGTTTGGCGCCTTCTTCGGCGGGTTGTTCTTCGTCCTGCTGGCGATTGCAGCCTTGACTTCCTCGGTATCCTTGCTGGAAGTGCCGGTGACTTACGTGATGGACCGTTGGGGATGGGGCCGCGGAAAATCCGTAACGATCATCAGTGTGTTGGTTCTGTTGATCGGGCTGCCTTCCGTCTTGTCCTTTGGGATCGTACCGGCTTTGTCAGACATGGGCGGGAAGAACTTCTTCGACTGGCTTGATTTCATTACCTCGAACATTTTGCTGCCAATCGGCGGCTTGATTACGACCCTCTTTGTAGGGTACTTTTGGAAAAAGGCTGCGGAAGCCGCGGGGCTCAAGTCCGGTTGGTTCCGGTTATGGCTGTTTATGGTTCTCTTTCGACTGGGCATGCCAACAGCACAGCGGATATGATCAGCAGGCTGGAGACGATGGTGCTGAGCGGAGCCGAATTACCGCTTCCGGTTGTTCGTCAACAGATCGCTTCGTCGATCGATGTTTTTGTTCATTTGTCGCGGTTGCGCGACCGTTCACGCCGAGTGACGGAAATCTCCGAGGTTGTTGGTCTGAGGGACGGGGAGGTGGTGCTTCAGCCGCTGTTTACGTTCCAGGAAGAAGGGGAGCAGAACGGCCGAATCGTGGGTCACTTGCAAAGCAGCGGCGCAAAGTTAATCCATACGGACAAGCTGCGTATGTCGGGATTACCAGTTGATTAATGCACAGGAAGGAGAGGATGCGGTTTGTTGCTGAAAGCAGGATCCGGTTTGCAGCGTCGGAAGTCCGGGCTGAAACCGACGGCAGACCCAGCAAGTCTTGCGGACTATCGGGTGTATCCTTTGTCTCCGCGACAGAAGGTCATCTGCACGCTGGTTGGAGGAGCAGCTTTCGTTGCATTAGGCTATATTTTCTTCCATGCTCTCCCGTTGGCATTGCTGCTTTCGTTAGGCGGCTTATACACGCCGAAGTATTGGAGCGGTTACCTGCTGCGCCGGAGAAGGGAGAACCTGAGCCTGCATTTTAAGCAAGCGTTGTATTCGCTGTCCTCCTCATTGGCCGCTGGCCGCTCGGTGGAGAACGGTTTTCGCGAGGCGATCGACGATCTAAGGCTGCTGTATCCAGACGGGGATAATGATGTCATGCGAGAGCTTGCGATCATTTGCGCCCGGATGGATTACGGTCAGCCGATCGAGGAGGCGCTGCTGGATTTCAGCCGACGTGCGGCAATGGAGGATATCGACAACTTTGCCGATGTGTTTACGACCTGCAAGCGTTCCGGTGGAGATCTGGTGGAAGTGATCCGGCGGACATCGAACTTGATCGGTGAGAAGCTGGAGATCACACAGGAAATCAGCGTAATGATCGCCCAGAAACGTTTTGAAGCGAAAGCGATGCTGGCGGCACCGGTCTTGTTCTTACTCTTTATGCAATTCACTTCCCCGGATTATATGCGTCCGCTGCATCATGGCGCTGGGTTGCTGATCTCAGGTGTGGCGTTGCTGTTATATGCAATCTGCGCCTGGCTGATGTTAAAGATCATCGATATTCGAGTATAAAGGGGCGTTGGCTGATTGTACCTTGTGGTTTCGGGATTGCTGCTGTTCGTATTAAGCGGAGGCTGGCTATATGCTTACCAGAAATCTCGCTTCCTCTACCGGGGAGATCTGGATTTGCATCTGGAAGGATTAAAGCTTGTTCGCCTCTCGCCGCCAATGTTGCTGCTTTTGGAGCGGATCAAGGTATCTCAGCGATTTCCCGGCTTCTTCTTTAAAGTTCAGCGTGCCGTGCAGAAAATCGGCGGCAGCCGGCGCAGCCGCGAAATGACGCTGCTCTGGCTATCGGAGGCGCTCACGTACAGTTACATTTGTCTCCTGTTCGGGTGTCTGATGACGTTGCTGAGCGACGGCCCTGCCGGCTTAGGGATCGGCGTCCTGTTCGCTGTGTTGGTGCCGATGGCGCTGCTCAATGACCTTCATCGCAAGGTTCAGCGGCGGGAACAGGCTGTCCTGCTGGAGCTGCCGGAGCTGCTGAACAAAATCGTGCTGCTGGTAGGTGCTGGGTCAACCGTCCAGCAGGCGATGAAGTTATGCCTTGAGCGCAAGCGGGAGCAAATCGGACATCCCTTATACCGGGAGCTGCTGCAGATGCAGAAGGAATGGGAAGGGGGGGATTCATTTCAGCAGGCGATGGAAGGATTCAGCAAACGCTGCGGCATTCAGGAGGTGTCGGCTTTTACGACGGCAGTTCTGTTAAATTACCGCCGCGGCGGGGAGGATTTTGCCCTGGCCCTGCGAGACTTGTCCCATTCATTGTGGGAGAAACGCAAAGCCGTCGGCAGAACGCTGGGCGAGCAAGCCTCGTCCAAGCTGGTGTTTCCGATGGTGCTGCTGTTTATGGCAGTACTGATTTTGGTTGGGGCACCGGCCTTTATGATTATGAATTTGTAATGCACACAG
>NZ_GG695981.1:0-21841 GCF_000159955.1 Paenibacillus sp. oral taxon 786 str. D14
CCGATGGACAACTGTTTGTTTTGTAAAATCGTCGAGGGGACGATCCCGTCGAACAAGGTGTATGAGGATGATCGCGTTCTTGTTTTCCACGATATTCAACCCGCTGCACCGGTACATGTGCTGATCATTCCTAAGAAGCATATCGCTTCCATGAATGACGTGGCTCCCGAAGATTTTGCTCTGATCGGCGAGATGCACCGTGTTGCGCAAGAAACCGCGAAGAAGCTAGGCGTTGCAGAGAGCGGGTACCGGCTGATCAACAACTGCGGACCCGACAGCGGACAAGCGGTCGCGCATCTGCATTACCATCTGATTGGAGGCGCCAAGCTGGGCGCGTTGGTGCAATCCTCTAGCTCTCACGCGCTCTAAAACTCCTTTTAGAATTTGGAAGAGAAAAAAGCCGGTGCTCAGGTTGACACCCTATTTCTCTTTCCCCTATAATGAAGTTTGATGAACCGTGTTATGCTCTTGGACGGTCTGGTCGGAGGGAGGGAAAACTGGTGTCTGAAACTAAAGTTCGCAAAAACGAGACAATTGATGCTGCACTTCGTCGCTTTAAACGTTCCATCGCGAAAGATGGAGTATTGGCTGAGGTGAAGAAACGTAAGCATTATGAAAAGCCAAGCGTAAAGCGCAAGAAAAAGTCCGAGGCTGCTCGTAAGAGAAAGTTTTAGGAGGATTTAATCAGCGATGAATCTTAGCGAGCGATTGAACGAAGATATGAAGCAAGCGATGAAGAGTCAAGACAAGTTCAAGCTCTCCACCATTCGAATGGTTCGTGCTACGATCAAGAATCTTGAGATAGATTTGAAAAGAACTTTGAACGATAATGAAGTGCTTGATATCCTAAGTCGTGAAATCAAACAGCGCAAAGATGCCCTCCAAGAATTTGAGAAAGCGGGTCGTGACGATCTTGCCGAGCAAGTGAAAGCGGAAGCGGAGATCCTTGCTGAGTACCTTCCCGAACAGCTAAGCGAAGAAGAAATTAAAGTCATTGTACAGCAGACCATCCAGGAAACCGGTGCTTCTTCGAAAGCCGATCTCGGGAAAGTGATGAGTGCACTGATGCCCAAGGTAAAAGGCCGGGCAGACGGTAAGCTCGTAAACCAGACGGTTCAACAGCTTTTGCCATAACTTCGAGAGACAAACACCTTTTACGATGTATTCGTAGAAGGTGTTTTTTCATGTGCGCCCGGCATGGGCGATAAGCAAACCCAGGACAAACGTGTCAAGCGGTTGAACCGCCGTATGCCGAACGGTACGTACGGTGTGGAAGGTCGGCTACTCAATTCATGGGTAGCCTCCTATCCGATTATATATCCCCCCCATGAAAGCCAAGGTTGCCGGCCTAAGCAACCTTGGCTTTTACTTCTCCTTTTCCATTCTCATAAATCCAAGCAGGGCCGCATAATTTGTACAGTAGGGGAAGGAGGATTGTCTCATATGAGCCGGTTTGTCCGCAAAATTCGCAAATGGACGGTCGATGCGCTCGACCTGCCCAGTGACCTTGTATTCGATTTGCCGAGGCTCACCTTAATTGGAGGTCAGCAGCTGTATATAGAAAATCATCGGGGCGTGGTCCACTTCTCTCCCGAAGCGCTGCATTTGGCGCTGAGTGAAGGAACGCTGGAAGTCGAGGGAAGCGGCTTGGTTATTAAAGCCATCATGCCCGAAGAAGTGGTCGTGGAAGGGCGGATCTTCGGCATTAAATATCGTGGAACGGGGGAATGAAGCGTGAAATCACCGGCCTTAAACCAGCTGAGAGGCATCGTTACCATCACGGTCCGCGGAGGATCGATCGAACAGCTTGTGAATGAGATATCTCACCAGGGCATCGACATTTGGGATGTCCAACCCTTGCCCGGAGGGCAAATGAACATGAAGATCGCGCTGCCCGACTTCTTTCGGCTGCGGCCGCTCTTGAAACGGACAGGCTGCCGAATGTCGGTTCAGGGACGCTCCGGGCTCCCGTTTGTGTTAGGCCGCGTATGGAAGAGGAAGGGGTTTATCGCCGGATTCGCTTTATTTGTTGCGGCGATTTTTTGCTTATCTTCGCTGGTCTGGGATGTCGAGGTAGTAGGGAACAAGGAGATTGCCTCCCAAGATATTCTTCAAGCGGCTAGACAAGAGGGCATTTATCCGTTTCAATGGATTTTTCGTTTGCCTGAGCAGGACAAGCTGTCTGCCGAACTCACCCGCAAGCTGCCGGGCACGTCCTGGGTTGGGGTTACCCGTACGGGGACAAAAATCACGATCCAAGTGGTGGAGGCGACCAAACCAAAGGACCAGAAACTGGTCAGCCCAAGCCATTTGATCAGCAAGCATGACGCGGTGATCACACATATTTATGTGGAAAAAGGTCAGCCGGAGGTCAGGAAAAACGATCGGGTGAAGAAAGGACAAGTGCTGGTGTCGGGATTCCAAGGCGGCAAGCTGGTCGTGCCCGTGGCGAAGATCCGCGGTATTGTCTGGCACGAGTATAACATCCAGGTACCGCTGGTATATAAGCAGAAGGTTTACACGGGAGAGCGCAAGCAACGGGGGTATTTATATTTTGGCAATACTGCGATTCAGTTAACCGGTTATGGCAAAGTGACTTATGCACAATCAGAGACGATGACCGATCAGGATCCGTTGACATGGCGCGGTTGGAAGCTCCCGATTGGCTGGATGACCGAGAAGGTGATGGAAACGACGGAGCTTGAGCTGAAACGGACGGAGGAACAAGCAAAACAGGAGGGAATTGAGCGAGCGAAGCGCGATATTCTGGCGAAATACGGCACGGATAGCGTCATTCTGGATCAAAAAATTTTGCATGAGAAGGCGGACAATGGTAAAGTTTATATAAAAGTGCATTTCGAAGTAGAACAGAACATTTCGGAAGAAGTGCCGATAGTACAAGATCAAGGAGAATGAGGCTATTTGTCGGAACAACTGGTGAACATCAAATTACCGCTTCACAGTGCGGCTGAAGGACTCTCTTTGTTTGGCCCTCAGGATTCGTTCCTGAAATTAATTGAACAGCATTTACCAGCAAGCATTGTTTTGCGAGAATCGGAAATTACCATCCGCGGGGAACAACGTGAGGCGGAGAAGGTAGAGCAGTTGTTTGAAGTTTTGCTAGAACTGATTCGGAACGGATATATCTTGACCGAACGGGACGTGTTATATGCCGTCGATTTGGCTAAGGATTTCCGCGCGGATCAGCTGCTTGATTTATATAAAGGTGAAATTGCCATTACTTATCGCGGCAAGCCGATTCGGGTGAAGACGATCGGGCAGAAGCACTACGTTACGACGATTAAGAAACGGGACGTCGTCTTTGGCGTCGGCCCTGCCGGGACAGGCAAAACGTATTTGGCCGTTGTCCTCGCGATTAGCGCGCTCAAGGAAGGCTCGGTCAAACGGATTATTTTGACTCGTCCGGCGGTCGAAGCAGGGGAAAGCCTGGGATTCTTGCCTGGGGATCTCCAGGAGAAGGTGGATCCTTATCTGCGTCCCCTGTATGATGCATTGTACGATGTTATGGGACCGGAGCAGACCGCTAAGGCGCTGGAGCGCGGGTTAATCGAGATCGCGCCGCTTGCCTATATGCGGGGCCGGACGCTGGATGATTCCTTTATTATTTTGGACGAAGCCCAAAATACGACGCCGGAGCAAATGAAGATGTTCCTGACTCGGCTAGGCTTTGGTTCTAAAATGGTAATTACCGGGGACGTGACGCAAATCGACCTTCCCAAAGGGAAGAAATCCGGTTTGGTCGAAGCGAAGGCGATTTTGAGCGGAATCGAAGAGATCGGATTCGTCCAATTTGCCGAGTCCGACGTCGTTCGTCATTCGCTGGTCCAGAAGATTATTATGGCGTACGACCGCGCTGCCGAAAACCAAGGGTAAGCTTCCCAGACGTTGTTAGGGTTTACCATGTTCAGGAGGGCTGTCTAATATGACAAATGACGATCAGCAAAAGAAAAGCGCGTTACAATTCAGATTTGCAGGATGGAAGCATAGCACCAGCGTGCGTTATGTTCTGTTCGCGCTGCTTGTCGTTATGTTCTACGTCAGCTTGGCGCCCAAACTGTTGCCCGAAACGTATGACATTGCGGTAGGTTTGCCGAGCGAGAAGGAAATCTTGGCGCCGATGGACATTCCCGATACCAAGGCGACGCTGAAAGCGCAGGAGGAGGCTGCCGAGAAGGTGGGACAGGTCTACACTATCCTGCCGCTCCGCAACGAAACATTAGTCGCGCAAATGCTTGACCGGATCTTCCGCTTGAACCAGGACGACCAGGTTTCGGAAGAAGATAAGATTAAGATCTATCGCGAGGAGCTGCCGCAGCGCGTTAAGGATTATGTGCAGAACTTCATCATGAACAATCGGAATTCCAGCGTTTATTCGGCGACCTTGTTTGAGGAAGTGACCCAGCGCATTGATGAACAGCAATATCACATTTCGGAAGAGACGTTTATCAAGATCCCTCGCTTAACGGCAGAGGATATCAACGCGATGAAGCCGGTTGCTGCGGATATTGTGGCCCGGCTGACGGCGGATCCGATCGTTGAAGCGCAAACCGCACGGGCAAAAGTCGCGGAAATGGTCAGCACAAGCTCGCTAAGCAAAAGGACTGCACGCGAGGTTGTGCAGGAGCTTGCCCGTCTGTCCATCACCGCTAATAAGTTTTATGATGAAGAAGCAACGAAGGCGGCGAAGGTGGAAGCGCGCGAGAATACGCCTACGGTATATATTAAGCAAGGGGATGTGCTCGTCCATAAGGGCGAAAGAATTACCCAGGAAATGTACACCCTGCTGGAGAAGAACGGCCTTCTCAAGGATGAGGTCGATTATTCACCGCAACTGGGGCTCGTTTTGCTGTCTTTGCTGATGGCGACCGGGCTGATTATGTTTATTCGTCAATCGGAAGGCGCCAGCCGGTTCAAATACAACAACGCGCAGTTCGTTATGCTGCTGCTAATTATTTTTATCACGATTGCTTCGATGCATGTCATCAACATTCTGCAGAGTGAACAGCAGGCTTTTATCGGGTATTTAGCCCCGATTGCCACCGGTGCGATGCTGATTACGCTGTTACTGGATTTGCCGCTCGCTTATCTCTGCTCCTTTTTGTTTAGCGTTCTGGCTAGCATCATTTTAAATCAGCGGCAAAGCGAAATGTTTGATTTTCAGTTTGGGTTCTTCGCTTTGGTGACTTCGTTTGCTGCGATTTTCGCGATTCACCGGGCCAGCCAGCGCTCTACACTGCTCAAGGCGGGGATTATGATCTGCTTGTTTGGCGCGCTGTCGATCTTTGCCCTGCAGCTGATTGATAATCAGGACTGGACGCAAACCAGCACGTTATATGCGCTTGGATTTTCCGTTGCTGGGGGATTGTTGACAACGATTTTGGTCATCGGCTTGATGCCGTTCTTCGAGGTCACCTTCGGCATCCTCTCGGCGCTTAAGCTGGTGGAGCTGTCGAACCCCAACCACCCGCTGCTGCGCAAGCTGTTGACGGAAACGCCGGGGACTTACCATCACAGTGTAATGGTGGGCAATCTGTCGGAGGCGGCAGCCGAAGCGATTGGTGCCAACGGATTGCTGTGCCGCGTCGGTTCGTATTATCACGATATCGGGAAGACGAAGCGGCCGAGCTATTTTATCGAAAATCAGAACAACATGGAAAATCCACACGACTTTATCGATCCGAAGTTAAGCAAATCGATTATTATCGCCCATGCCCGGGATGGGGTGGAGATGCAAAAGGAATATAAGCTGCCGAAGCCGATCCGGGATATTGCCGAGCAGCATCATGGAACGACGTTTTTGCATTATTTCTACCACAAGGCGCTGCGATTGGCGGAGGAACAAGGCGTTGAACCGGATTTCACGGAGGATGATTTCCGCTATCCGGGGCCTAAGGCTCAATCGAAGGAGGCCGCTGTGGTCGGGATTGCCGACAGTGTTGAGGCGGCCGTACGCTCCCTGCGCAAACCAACGGTGGAGCAGGTTGAGTCCATGATCGAGAAAATTATTAAGAGCCGCTTGGATGATCACCAGTTTAACGAATGTGATCTGACGATGCGGGAGCTCGATATCATCGCCCAAACGCTGAAGGAAACGGTAATGGGCATCTTCCATTCGCGGATTGAATATCCGGAGGAAGTCAAGAAGAGTAAAGAGAACGAGGAGAAGGACAGGGGGCAAAACGTAAATGGGCCTACAGCTGGCTTGGAGCAATGAACAGGATAAAATGGAGATCGGTCAAGATCTGATCGATCTCTTGGAGCGGGTGCTGCAGATCGCTGGACAAGCGGAAGGTATCACGGAAGGCGAAGTGGCGCTCACGTTCGTGGACGATGAGGCGATCCACGAATTAAACCGCGATTATCGCGGCATCGACCGGCCGACCGATGTGTTGTCGTTTGCGATGAACGAATCGCTGGAGGAAGAGCCGGAAATCGTCTATGAGCTGGAAGAAGACGAAGAGCTGGACGATATGACCGAAATGCTTGGAGATATCATCATCTCCGTGGAACGGGCCAAAGCGCAAAGTGAGGAGTACGGTCATTCGCTGGAGCGGGAAATCGGATTTCTGTTTGTGCACGGGTTCCTGCACCTGCTAGGTTACGATCATCAAGACGCGGTCAGCGAAGCGGAAATGATGGGCAAACAAGAAGCGGCGCTCGCCGAGGTGGGGCTTGTTCGCTAATGAAGCCGTCGCGCCGCTGGAGTTCATCTTTTCGATACGCGTTGGAGGGAATCGCTACTTCGCTAAGGACTCAGCGTCATGTGCGGTTCCATTGCGTCGCGGCGGTCATTGTGATTGCCGCGGCGATTGCGTTATCCCTTCCCGCGAGAGACGTAGCCTTATTGCTGCTCGTCATCGCCTTGGTTATTTCTCTTGAGCTCGTGAATACGGCGATTGAAGCCGTTGTAGATCTCGCAGCCCCTGAGTGGCATCGTCTTGGCAAGATCGCCAAGGATGCTGCAGCCGGGGCTGTACTGGTCGCTGCGGTTTTTGCCGTAGTGATCGGAATATTGATTTTTTACGAGCCATTGATGCGTTGTCTGGGGCTGCTGTAAGATTGGAGCCCGTAACTTATTTTTGCTTTGGTTGAAGGAGATGATATGGTTATGGATTACGGTCAATTGATGGAAGAAGCGATCGAAGCCCGCAAAGCGGCTTATATTCCGTATTCGGGATTCGGCGTTGGGGCAGCTCTGCTCGATAGCAAAGGACAGGTTCACCACGGTTGCAATGTCGAGAATGCGGCTTACTCCCCTGGGAACTGCGCGGAGCGTACCGCGATGTTTCGGGCGATTGCCGATGGGCATCGACCCGGGACGTTCCAAGCTATCGCCGTGGTTGCCGACACAGAGGAACCGGTTGCGCCTTGCGGGGTCTGCCGCCAGGTGCTGCTGGAGCTGTGCGGGCCGGACATGCCTGTCATCCTGGGCAATCTGAAGGGCGACATCCGTCAGACGACGGTTCGGGAGTTGCTCCCCTACGCCTTCGGCCCCTCCCATCTGGAGGAGCAGAAGTAGTTCAAAAAGGCGGCTTCGGATCACGAAGCGGCGCGCTGATGCGGATTCGACGTCGAATCTTGGATTCAGCTGGGCTTTCCGATCCTGACGTTACTCCAACCGCGATCGAACGCTCCTTGCAGTATCTCTAATGGAACTGAGAGACGTTATTTTGCTGTATAGAGGCGATTGGAATTCTAACGGAACCAGGAGACGTTATTTCGGACTTTTCACGGAAAATGGACGTCGTGAGTGCCGATAAGGGCTCTGAGTTCCGTTAAAGCGGGAAATCGCCGGGAAATGGGCAAATAAGGTCATTACGTTCCGTTACGAACGGTTGGAGACACGGACCGGGAACGCGGACCAAACGGTCGATGAACCGAACCAAACGCTAGGGGACACAGCACACCGCGAAACCAAAGCGAACCACCACAGATTCTCACACAACACGAACTCACAGAACCAACACAGACCGATCCCGTCAGAAAAACGGATCAGGTCACACGAAAGGAACTCAATATATGGCAAAAGCAAAATTCAAATCCGGTTTTGTGGCGATTGTGGGACGCCCAAACGTGGGTAAATCCACGCTGATGAACCATATCATCGGGCAAAAGATCGCCATTATGTCCGATAAACCGCAAACGACGCGGAATAAAATCCACGGCGTCTATACCTCGGAAGAGATGCAGATCGTATTTCTGGATACGCCGGGGATTCATAAACGCCAATCCAAGCTTGGCGACTATATGAATACGACGGCGCTCAACACGCTTGGCGAAGTCGAGGCCGTGTTGTTCCTCGTTGATGCCGCGGAAGGATTGGGCGGCGGCGACCGCTTTATCATCGAACGGCTAAAGGATGTACGGACGCCGGTCATTCTGGTGCTGAACAAAATCGACCGCGTTGAGCCGGAGCAACTGCTGCCGTTGATTGAAGAGTACAGCAAGCTTTATCCATTCAGCGAAATCGTGCCGATTTCCGCAATGCTGGGGAACAACGTAAACCGGCTGCTGGAGCAGATCGGCAAATACCTGCCGGAAGGACCGCAGTATTATCCGGAGGATCAGGTCACGGACCATCCGGAGCAATTTGTCTGCGCCGAGCTGATCCGTGAGAAAATCTTGCATCTCACCCGCGAGGAAGTGCCGCACTCGATCGCTGTCACGATTGAAGATATGCGCGTGCAGGAGAACGGCGTGGTGTACATTTCCGCGGTCATTTTCGTCGAGCGTGATTCCCAGAAGGGGATCATTATCGGCAAGCAGGGGGCGCTGCTGAAGGAAGTAGGTAAGCTGGCCCGGCAAGATATCGAGAACCTGCTTGGATCGAAGATTTTTCTTGAGTTATGGGTGAAGGTGAAGAAAGACTGGCGTAACCAAGAACGGATCTTGAAGGACCTCGGGTTCCATAAGGACGCTTAAGGCGTAACGTTTAGTTCTAGCTTTATACTGGGAGTTATTGCAACGCATAGATCCCGTTCATGCGCACATCCTATTCTTTGTAGATGCAGGCGTCATTTCCGAAGAAAGGGTGAATACGAATGCGAGATTTTTCGTGGAAGTATTTTGCGATGACTGGAGATGTCGATGCTTACTTGCTTTATAAAGAAGCCAGCAGCGCGTATGAGGAGGAGGCTGCGGCTGCCGAAGAGCTGATTCTAGAGGCAGAAGCCGAGTAGTACGGATCTGGCGGGAGAGGCGAGTTTGGGGGAAACGAAATGCTCTACAGGGTGGAAGGAATCGTCATCCGCAGTATGGACTATGGGGAAGGCAATAAAATTATTACATTATGTACCGAAACGAGCGGCAAAATCGGGGTACTGGTGCGCGGCGCCAAGAAGGTGAAGAGCCGCCACGGGGCCCTGACTCAGCCTTTTACACATGGAGAATATGTGTTCTTCCGCCAAAACGGCGGTTTGGGCACCTTAAACCAGGGTGAGATGATTGAGTCTCACTTTTCTTTGCGTGAGGACCTATTTCTCGCGGCTTACGCTTCGTATGCCTGCGAGCTGTTGGACAAGACGCTGCAGGATGAAGAGGTGGGCAGCTTCTGGTTCACTCAACTGAAAGCTTGCCTGGATGGTTTATCGTCGGGCAAGGACCCGCAGATCGTCACCCACCTGTTCGAAATGAAAATCTTGCAGGCTGCAGGCTACGGTCCTTCGTTTGAAAGCTGCGTTTCCTGCGGGCGAGTTGACGATTCACCGTATGTCAGCCCGCGGCTAGGCGGGAGGCTCTGCCGATCCTGCCGTCACCAAGATCCGGCCGCGATGCAGGTCACACCGGGAGTGCTTAAATTGCTCATGTTATTTGAAAAAATGGACCTGCGCCGGCTCGGAAACGTAGAGGTCAAGGACGAGACGAAACGGGAGCTAAAGACCGTGATGCGCGCCTTCATGGATATGCAGCTTGGGCTGAAGTTGAAATCCCGTCATTTTCTCGATCAACTGGACAAGTATGAAATTTGACGAACGCGATAAAATTAGTTAATATATAAAAGAATTTCTCCCTCGAAGTGTCATTTTCAAGAGGGAGACTTGTGCGTTGAACGGGAAGAGTAACAAGAAGAAGTCTATGAACTCCTTTTTCTGAGTCGATGTTGGTGGATCAGGAGAGGAACAAGCGACCGGGGAGGGTGGGAGCCCGGATAGGCGGTCTTGTGAAGCGGCAGCCCGGGAGCACAAACCGATCGTGAAAAGCGGATTTGCCGGCAATGGTCACCGATAGGAGGCCGCGGCAAATCAAGTAGGGTGGAACCGCGGGAACTTATACGTATGAGGAAATGGCCTCTTACAGCTCTCGTCCCTACGTCTGACAGCAGGCGTAGAGGCGGGGGCCTTTTATTTCTCCCTTCTAGCCCATGCTTGCTGAACAAACCTGAAGGTTAGGAGATGAGGTTCGCCATGAGTATCAACTTTCAACAAATGATTTTGACGCTGCAGCAGTTCTGGGCAGAACAGAATTGCATCGTCGTGCAGCCGTATGACGTGGAAAAAGGGGCCGGTACGCTGAACCCGATGACGTTCCTGCGTTCGATTGGCCCTGAGCCGTGGAATGTGGCTTACGTGGAGCCTTCCCGGCGTCCAGCGGACGGGCGTTACGGGGAGAACCCGAACCGGCTGTACCAGCACCATCAGTTCCAGGTGATCATGAAGCCATCGCCGGATAATATCCAGGAGATTTACTTGGAAAGTTTGAAACGGCTGGGCATCAATCCGCTGGAGCATGACATCCGGTTTGTCGAAGACAACTGGGAGCATCCGGGCTTGGGCGCATGGGGCCTCGGCTGGGAAGTTTGGCTAGACGGCATGGAAGTCACGCAGTTTACTTACTTCCAGCAAGTCGGCGGGATCGAAACGAATCCGGTAGCCGTAGAAATCACTTATGGGATGGAGCGTCTGGCCTCCTACATTCAAGACAAGGAGAACGTGTTTGAGCTCGAATGGGTGGATGGCACGACTTACGGTGATGTTTTCCATCAGGCCGAATATGAGCATTCCAAATACACGTTTGAAATCTCTGACGTGAAAATGCTGTTTACGCTGTTTAATATGTACGAGCAAGAAGCTAACAAAGCGATGGAGCAGCATTTGGTGTACCCGGCTTACGATTATGTGTTGAAATGCTCGCATACGTTTAACCTGCTGGATGCCCGCGGCGCGATCAGCGTCACCGAACGGACAGGGTATATTACGCGGGTGCGGAATTTGGCCCGTCAGGTTGCCGCAACTTACTTGGAGGAACGCGAGAAGCTTGGATTCCCGATGCTTCAGAAAGGGGGTGCTGCACGTGGCTAAGGACCTGCTGTTTGAAATTGGACTTGAAGAAATGCCGGCCCGGTTTATCCGCGCTGCGATGGAGCAATTAAAGGAGCGGACGGTGAAATGGCTGGAGGAATCGGTCATACAGCACGGAGCAGTCGAAGCTTATGCGACCCCTCGCCGATTGGCCGTTCTCGTCAAAGACGTGGCAGAGAAGCAAGAGGACGTGCATGAGGAGGTTAAAGGGCCTTCGCGTAAAATCGCCCTGGATGAAAACGGACAGTGGAGTAAAGCGGCGCTTGGCTTTGCCCGCAGCCAGGGTGCCAGCCCGGAACAGTTTACGTTCCGTGAGGTTGGCGGCACGGAGTATGTTTATGTCAGCAAAAGCCGGATTGGCGTAGAGACTTCCAGTCTTCTTGCCGAGGGATTGCTGGGCATTTTGCAGGCGATGAATTTTCCGAAGAACATGCGTTGGGGGAATTACGACTTTAAATTCGTTCGCCCGATTCGCTGGCTGGTTGCGTTGTTCGGCAAAGACGTTATCGAGCTGGAAATCGCCGGGGTGAAGTCCGACAATGTTACGCGGGGACACCGGTTCCTTGGAACGGAAACGGTGATCGAAGAGCCGGCAGCCTATGTGGAAACGCTGCGCAGCCAGCACGTGATCGCGGACGTCAATGAACGTCAAGCCTTGATTCAGAACCAAATCGAAGCCTTGGCCAAAGAAAAAGGCTGGCATATCGCCGTGAAGGAAGATTTGCTGGAGGAAGTATTGTTCTTGGTCGAGACGCCAACGGTGCTGTATGGTACGTTTGAGGAGTCGTTCCTGAACATTCCGCAGGAAGTGCTTATTACCTCGATGCGTGAGCATCAGCGCTACTTCCCGGTGCTGAATGCGCAAGGCAACCTGCTTCCTTACTTCGTCACAGTGCGTAACGGGAACAACACGTCGCTGGACGTGATTGCCCGCGGTAACGAGAAGGTGCTTCGTGCCCGCTTGTCCGACGCGAAATTTTTCTATGAGGAAGACCAGAAGCTGGCGATCAAGGACGCGTTGTCTAAACTGGAGAGCATCGTGTTCCATGAGGAGCTTGGCACGATCGGGGACAAAGTGCGCCGCATCCGTCGCAATACGGAGAAGCTGTCGGCGATGCTGAGGACGGATACCGGAACGGCCGAAGCTGCTGCGCGTACGGCTGAAATTTGTAAGTTTGACCTGGTTACCCAGATGGTTTACGAGTTCCCTGAATTGCAAGGGGTTATGGGTGAAGATTATGCCCGTAAAGCCGGCGAACCGGAAGTGGTGGCGAAAGGGATTTTTGAGCATTACCAGCCGCGATTTGCCGATGATGCCGTACCCGCTTCGACCGTTGGCTCGATCGTCAGCATTGCTGACAAAATCGACACGATTGTTGGATGCTTCTCGATTGGGATCATTCCAACCGGCTCTCAGGATCCGTACGGGCTGCGCCGTCAGGCTGCCGGCATTGTGCAGATCATTGTGGAGCATAAGCTGTCTGTTTCGCTCACTGACATTTTCAAGCTGGCGCTGGAAACGCATCAGCAATTCCGCGGGCTGAAACGCAGCGAAGATGAAATCATGAAGGATCTGATGGATTTCTTTGGCTTGCGTGTCAGAAAGACGCTTTCGGACGAAAACCTCCGCTACGACGTCGTGGATGCCGTTCTGTCGGCAGGTTATGATGATGTCGTCTCCACGGTAGCTCGCGGCAAGGCGTTGATGGAAGCGGTGGATACGAAGGAAGAGTTCAAAGCAACTGTTGAATCGTTTGGACGGGTCAGCAACCTGGCGGCCAAAGCCACCGGAGAGAAGGTTCGCTCCGATCTGCTAAGCGAACCGGCGGAGCAAGCGCTGTATGAGGCATGGCGTTCGATCTCGGATAAATACCGGGAAACGCTGGCTTCCCGCGACGCGGCTGGTGCGCTGGAGCTGATCGGCGGGTTAAAAGATGCGATTACGGTTTTCTTTGATGCCGTCATGGTTATGGCCGAGGACGATGCGATCCGGACGAACCGGTTGGCATTGCTGGCGGCTATTGATGAAGATCTCAAAGCCTTTGCCGATTTCGGCAAACTGGTTTGGGCATAATAGAAGGCAATGAAGCAAAAGTGTGGCTGACGGCAAGCGAAGGGCTTGCCGTCAGCCATCCATCGCTATTCGGCACATATCGATGAGTTTCGGCACGGTCTTGTTTAGATTCAGGCATTTCGAGGTTATATTGTAATACATGGAGGCGTGGTGGATGCGGATCGTCGTCGATGGGGATTCCTGTCCGGTCAAGGCTGAAATTGTCGAAACGGCCGGCAGATTTGGTGTACCTGTGATCATGGTGGCCTCATATGATCATGTTCTGCAGCCGGAGCCGGGAGTGACGGTTGTCCAGGTTGATCGCAGCGGACAAAGCGCGGATATGTATATCGCCGCTCATGTAGAGAAGGGCGATATCGTTGTGACCCAGGACTACGGGCTGGCGGCATTGATCATTGCGAGAGATTGTCACGGGATATCTCCACGCGGCGATATCTACCATCCGGGAAATATCGACTATTTGCTCGAACGCCGTCATCACCATGCGAAAGCAAGGCGGGCAGGGCACCGCGCCAAGGGCCCCAAGCCTTTTACCATCGAGGACCGTGAGCGGTTTACGGACGCTTTGTCAAAACTTTTGATTCGTTTGCAGGAGAATGTATAGTTTTAGCGAATTACTATTTACGTGTCACCCGAGAGCAGCAAAATGTCGGTGCTTTTGACATTTTGAGCGATACTCACGCGTGAAAGATGAAGGTGATTTGGATGAGTACCGGGCGTGGCATTCCGGAGGAAGTCATCGAGGCGGTTCTGCGTCAGCACGATATCGTCGATACGGTCAGCAAGCACGTTCATCTAACGAAGCAGGGGAAGTATTTGAAGGGGTTATGCCCGTTCCATTCGGAGAAGACCCCGTCGTTTACAGTCACACCCGAACGCCAAATTTTCCATTGCTATGGCTGCGGCAAAGGCGGAAATGCCATCAAATTCAGGATGGAAATCGAAGGATTAACCTTTCCCGAAGCTGTCAGAATCATGGCGGACGAGGCGCATATCCCTTACGAGGATAAGGGCAGAGGTTACGCCGATACCCCGCGTAACCGGGAGTTGGAAGAGCTGCTGCAGGCCCATGAGTGGTCCTCCAAGCTTTATCATTATTTGCTCAAGAACACCGAATACGGAAAGCCGGCGATGGAATATTTGAAATCCCGCGGCTTTACCGACAAGGCCATCGATACGTTCCAGATTGGTTACGCACCCGCCAGATGGGATACGCTCGTCCAGTTTTTGGACAAGAGATCATTTAATCTGGAAACGATGGAGAAGGGTGGATTGCTGTCATCGAAGCAGGACGGTTCCGGTTACGTGGATCGCTTCCGCGACCGGGTCATCTTCCCATTGCACAACCGAAACGGCAAAGTGATTGCGTTTGCGGGCAGAGTGCTCGGCGACGGGCAACCGAAATACTTAAATTCGCCGGAAAGTAAGCTGTTTACGAAGAGCCGTGTTCTTTACAATTTGCATCAAGCCAAGAACGAGATCCGCAAGACGGGCCAAATCGTCCTGTTTGAGGGTTACGGCGATGTCATCAGCGCATGGGAAGCCGGAGTTCACAACGGTGTCGCCACCATGGGGACCGCTTTGACGGAACACCATGCGGCGATCATGCGGAGCCTTGCCGATGAGGTATTGGTCTGCTATGACGGAGACTCCGCCGGTCAGGCTGCAGCCTTAAAGAGCATCCCGATCCTCGAAGGCGCAGGATTCTCCCAGGTAAAAATCGCAATGCTCAGCGAAGGGCTGGACCCTGATGAATTTATCCAAAAGTACGGAGCCGAACGGTTCCGCCATCAAGTTTTGGATGGTGCGGTATCTTCCGTTAAATTTAGGCTTATATATCTGAGAAAAAACCATATACTGCTAGAAGAAGACGGAAAGATCGCTTATATCAAAGAGGCGATGTCGATTATTGCGGCGCTCTCCTCCCCAAGCGAACGCGAAATTTATTTGAAGGAGCTCTCCGCCGAATTGCAGGTGTCCTTCGACAGCTTGAAGCAAGAGTGTAACGAGCTGAGAACGGCTATGCAAAAAAAGGCAAATGCCGGGGATAATAAGCCCGAAAGGTGGAATAATGGTAGGCATAAAAAAGGGCAGGCATCCATGCCGACGTTGCTGCCCGCTTTTCATGTGGCGGAACGGAGACTGCTTTCATTCATGCTGCAGGACGAAGAGGTGTCCCGCTATGTAGGCGAACGCCTTGGGACGAACTTTAACATCGAAGATCATGTGGCGATTGCCGCTTATCTATACGCCTATTACGCGCAAGGGAAACCCCCGGATGCCAGCCGTTTCATTTCCTCACTTCAAGATGAGCGGCTAGAGCAGACGGTCATCTCGATCGCGATGATGGATACACCGGCCGAATGGACAACACAGGAGCTGGACGATTGTATCCGTGAAATTCAGAAGGTGCCGCTGCTGGAGCAGATCAAACGTAAGAAAGAGGAAATGGTTTCGGCCGAACGGGCCGGTGACTATTTGCGTGCGGCGCAAATTGCAAGTGAGATTATTGCCCTAGAGAGACAGTAAGACGAACGGACTTTCGATGATGTTTCTAGGGAGGAGGGAGCCAGAAATGACGAATGAACAACATACTGAACTAGAAACGGAACTCACCTTGGATCAGGTAAGGGATCAATTGATCGAACAAGGGAAGAAAAGATCATCCTTAACTTATAAAGAAATTATGGAGAAGCTTTCGCCATTCGATCAGGATCCCGAGCAAATGGACGAGTTTTTTGAACAATTGGCCGATCTCGGCATCGACATTACCGGTGACGGCGACGATGATCATCGGAGCCGCGGCGATGGAGACGACTCGCATGACGATGATTTTAATTATGACGACGACCTCTCGCTTCCTCCGGGAATCAAGATTAACGATCCCGTTCGGATGTATCTGAAGGAAATCGGACGTGTACCGCTGCTGTCGGCGGACGACGAAATGGAGCTGGCCAAACGGATCGAAAACGGGGACGAAGAGGCAAAGCGGCGCTTGGCTGAAGCCAACCTGCGGTTGGTTGTCAGCATCGCCAAACGTTATGTTGGTCGCGGCATGCTGTTCTTGGACTTGATCCAAGAAGGAAATATGGGCTTGATTAAAGCCGTGGAGAAATTCGACCACAAGAAAGGCTTCAAATTCAGTACCTATGCCACCTGGTGGATCCGTCAGGCCATTACCCGTGCGATTGCCGACCAGGCCCGAACGATTCGGATTCCGGTTCATATGGTCGAAACGATCAACAAGCTGATTCGGGTATCCCGGCAGCTGCTGCAAGAGCTGGGACGCGAACCTGCTCCGGAAGAAATCGCTGCGGAGATGGATCTTAGCGTGGAGAAGGTCCGGGAGATCATGAAGATCGCCCAAGAGCCGGTTTCGCTGGAAACGCCGATCGGGGAAGAGGACGACTCCCATCTTGGCGACTTTATCGAAGACCAGGAAGCCTTGGCGCCAGCCGACGCAGCGGCTTACGAGCTGCTGAAAGAACAGCTGGAGGATGTACTGGACACGCTCACTGAACGCGAAGAGAACGTGCTCCGTTTACGGTTTGGACTGGACGACGGACGTACAAGAACCCTTGAGGAAGTGGGGAAAGTCTTCGGCGTAACGCGGGAGCGTATCCGGCAAATCGAAGCGAAAGCGCTCCGTAAGCTGCGCCATCCTAGCCGCAGCAAGCGGTTGAAGGACTTCCTCGAATAGGCGTCATCGCCTGCAATCTTGACCTTCTGCAGCCAAGCAGCAAGGTCATTTTTGTTACAGCGGCGCTTTATGGACGTAGACCCGGAAGCAGGTCGATAACGGCTCTGATGTCCGTTAAGCGTCGTCCCTTTCTTTTGGAATAATTTCCTTCTTTTTCTTTATTGTTTTTTATTTTACCGTTTTTCCCTGGGCATTGCAAATCGCTGTGGAGCTGCTTTCCGCGGTATGTGATGCCCTGGCACTTTATTATCGATCGCTATGTGGCATATCTGCTATTGTTGTGAATTAAGGAAAAAATGGGTGGTGTGGATAACGACATGAAATTGTCAGCTAGATTGCAGCTTATTGCCGACTGGCTTCCGGCCGGATGCCGGTTTGCCGATATCGGTTCAGACCACGCGCTGCTGCCCGTGGCTGCTGTGCGCAGCGGACAAGCGGTCTTCGCCGTCGCCGGCGAAGTGAACGACGGCCCGCTGGAAGCGGCACGCCGTCAGGTGGCTGAAGCCGGGGAGACGGCGCGGATCTCTGTCCGCAAAGGGGACGGACTCGCCGTGATTGCACCCGGCGAAGTTGACGTGATCACCATCGCCGGGATGGGCGGGGCGCTGATCTCCTCCATTCTCGATGCCGGCCAAGCGAAGCTGGCCGGTGTCAAGCGGCTCGTGCTGCAGCCGAACGTTGGCGGAGAATTTGTCCGCCGCTGGTTGCTCGAGCACGATTGGTATTTGGCCGAAGAGGCGATCTTGGAGGAGGACGGCAAAATTTACGAAGTGCTTATGGCCGAAGCCCAGCCGGATGCCGAGGTCCGGAACGCTGAGCTGTACCGTGAACGCCAGCTGGCGGGAGGCCGGGTCAGCTTGACTCGCGAGCTCCTGCTCATGATGGGGCCTCGATTAACCGCGGCCCCCAATGAAGTCTTTTTCAGGAAATGGGAATCAGAGCTTCGTAAGCTGGAGGGGATCCGCCGGTCGGTGGCTTCCTCAACGCTGGAGGCATCCCGTCAGAAGGAAGCGGAGCTTACCCGGTTATCGGAGCAGTTAAAGGAGGTGCTGGCATGTTTGCCAAAGGACAAACAGTAGTGCAATACATGGAGCAGCTGGCTCCTAAGCATGTGGCGATGGAGGGGGACAAAATTGGCCTCCAACTAGGCAGCCTGCAGAAGGAAATTCGGGGCGTGCTCGTAGCATTGGACGTGAATGAGGAGGTTGTAGACGAGGCAATTGCCTTAGAGGCGGATCTGATTGTCGCCCATCATGCCATCATTTATCGTCCGCTGGCTCATTTGCAGAGCGACACGCCGATGGGCAAGGTGTACGAGAAGCTGATCAAAAACGATATCGCGGTATATATCGCGCATACGAACCTCGACGTCACGGACGGCGGGATGAACGACTGGATGGCGGAAGCACTGGGCATCGAAAGCGCCGGTTCGCTTGAAGATGTGCATACGGACAACCTGTATAAACTGGTCGTATTTGTGCCCAAGGATCACCACGAGCCGGTGCTTCAGGCGATGTTGAACGCAGGGGCAGGCCACATCGGTAACTACAGCCACTGCAGTTTCAACCTCGAAGGCTTCGGCACGTTTAAGCCGGGAGAAGGGACCGCCCCGTATATCGGCAGCCAAGGCAAGCTGGAGCGGGTCGAGGAGGTACGCATCGAAACCGTTGTGCCGCAGAGCCTGCGCAACAAGGTCATTCAAGCGATGCTGAAGCAGCATCCGTATGAAGAGGTAGCCTATGATCTGTATCCTATGGATTTGAAGGGGCGCACTTTTGGACTTGGACGGGTTGGGAAGCTAACGGAGCCTGTTACGCTCCGGGACTTCGTGCAGCGCGTCAAAGAGCGACTGGACGTGCCGATGGTTCGAGTTGTCGGGGATTTGGACCGGCCGATTCGCAAAGCTGCAGTCTTGGGCGGTTCAGGCGGACGGTATTGGAAAAATGCCCAATTCCGCGGGGCGGACGTGCTCGTCACCGGGGACGTAGATTACCATACCGCACAGGATGCCTGGATGGCAGGGGTTGCGATCGTCGACCCGGGGCATAATGCGGAGAAGATCATGAAGCCTCGCGTTGCTGCTTGGCTGACTGAAAAATTAAGCGAAGACAAATATGCAACCCGGGTACATGCTTCCCAGGTCAACACCGAGCCGTTTCGATTTATGTAAAAGGGCGTCTGGGACCTACGAATATCCGTCTCCAAAGCTGGCAGGAAACGTCAGCCTTACCGGAAAAGCGCTCTTGTCAGCGGACGGCAATGTCTGTATACTAACTAGTGTTGCCTTACGAAAGTTTGACAGACAATCGCCGGCGGCTGCATAGCCGCGGGAGGAAAGTCCGGGCTCCACAGGGCAGGGTGCTGGATAACGTCCAGTCAGCGCGAGCTGAAGGATAGTGCCACAGAAATGGACCGCCGATGGACTTCTCCACTTCGTGGAGGGGTCACAGGCAAGGATGGAACCGAGGTGTAAGAGACCCCGAGGAACGCTGGCGACTTCGTTCCTGGTAAACCCCACCTGGAGCAAGACCTAATGGGACGCAGCTTCTTTGCGAAGCGGCCTTTGCCCGAGGCGCGTCCGGGTTGGTTGCTGGAGCCGCTCAGTAATGTGCGGCCTAGATAGATGATTGTCACTCAAGGCGGGAGGGTGGTTCCCGTTATACCGCAACGAGTACAGAACCCGGCTTATGGCAAACTTTCATCACTAAAGGGAACATGACTTATATCAATGTCAAAGCCTCCGCATCGCTTGGATGAACTTCCAGCGATGCGGAGGCTTTTGGTTTAGGAAGTTATTTGACGCGATCCACCGCACGCTCCATTTTACGTTGGACTGACTGCGGCCAGAACTGCAGCGGAGCTGCACTGCCACCAGCAGCCTGCAACGCGGCATAGACGTCGATCTGCCCGTACCCGTAATATTTGTCCCGACCTTTTTCACCAAGATCGATGACGTTCTTCCGGATAATGTCCATGACCTCGGTGTTCTTCAGGTCTGGATTCACCGATCGGATCAGAGCAGCGAGAGCTGCGACGTGCGGGCTCGCCATCGATGTCCCGGATAACGCGGCATACTGATTATCCGGATAGGTGCTGGCGATGCTTTCACCTGGGGCCATCACGTCGATGTGATCGCCGTAATTGGAGAAGGAAGCTTTCTGCATGTTATAGTCGGTTGCCGACACGGACAACACTTCAGGATAAGCGGCAGGGTACCCTGGACGTTCGGTATTATCGTTCCCTGTAGCCGCAATCAGCACCACATCCCGCTCATATGCGTACTTGATCGCTTCATGCAAAAACTGGGCATCGGCGTAGTTGCCAAGGCTCATATTAATCACTTTAGCGCCGTGGTCCGTCGCCCAAATGATGCCCTGGGCCACCGAATACGTTGTGCCTGAACCGGATTTGTCTAGCGCCTTCACCGGCAATATTTTGCCGCCCCACATCATGCCGGCGATCCCTTCGCCATTGTTCACATTGGCGGAAATGATGCCCGCCACATGCGTGCCATGCCCAACATCATCGGTAGGCTCCTTGTCCGGTTCGATCACGTTGTAGCCCTTCAGCAATCGGCCCTGCAGATCAGGGTGCGTCAGATCCACGCCGGTATCCACGACCCCTACGATCACGTCGTTGCTGCCCTTCGACAATTTCCAGCCGCGGTTCGTCTCGATAATCGGCAGATTCCATTGGTATTCGGAGAACAGCAAATCGTTTGGAATCTCGGGATTATCTTCGGTGCCTTCGGTGCCAGCTACCTTATCGTCTTCGTAATAGTAGCTCTCCGGATCGTCCCAAATGCTGTCGCCGTTTTCATTGGTCAGATAGAGATAATGCGGCTCGATATACTTTGGCTGCCATTTATTTTGAAAATATTGCTTCAGCTGATTCATGCTCATCGTGTCCGAACGGAAGATGTAGGTGCTGTTCAGCTTCCGCGGCGGTTTGCCGGAGATGTCGGCCAAAATCTGCTTTATTTGCTCGTCTGTTGGCTTGCTGTGGAACATTACAACGATTTCGTTCTCGTAGTAATGGCTTGCTTTTTCGTTGTCATGCCCCGTCTTCACCGTAATGTCTTTCAGCGTGTCCGCATGCACCGATTCTACCTTGAATTTGCCTTCCTTCGGATAAGGAATCAAACGCAGGTTTTTATGCTGGTGATCCTGCACCCGCCCTAAGATTCCGATATCCATTACTGCGATAATCCCTTGCTTTTTGCCCTTCACCGGCTCTGCAGCAATGAAATATTTCGGCTGCTTCTCAGGGAAGGAAGGCGATTCATAACTGCTTGATTTGCTTAACGCTTTTTTCGCGTAACCCAAATAGGTGTTGAGCTGCTTACTTACAGCCGGATCCGGTTTAAAATCCTCCCGCCGAAACTGCCGGGTTTGCCCTTTTGTGGCATCGTACCAGAGGATCGCCTGAAAATGCTTATGATCCTTCTGCAATTTCTGCGCGGCATCTTGCAGCTTGTCACCTATGCTGCCGGGAGAGCTTGCCGCAAGCGAACGAAGATGCCCCCGAGCGTCCATCCGAGATAACCGTTCGGTTGCGGTCATATCCCGTTTCAGCATGCTTTGCTTTAATTTCTGCTCCTCCGCCGGCTTTGGCACGGTTAGCTGAGTTACGGATTTCCGTGGAGTTGTCTTGTCATTGTCCGCGGATGGGAGAAGAAGCGAAACCGCAGCTACCGCCGCAGCACCCGTTAACCCCAAAGCGGTCCATCTGCGCCAGTTCATCAGTTAA
>NZ_GG695981.1:23047-79091 GCF_000159955.1 Paenibacillus sp. oral taxon 786 str. D14
AACATGTGTCCAATGTCCATAGCCATAGCGTGAGGTGATGTCTCTGATTTTATTCTTGAGGGATACCGTATTCTGTAAAATTGTGTTACGATAATTTCGATAATGACTATACCGATCATTACAGGTGAAGGAGAATTGTTCGCATGCCACAAGCCAATAACATCAGGCAGCTGTGTGAAACCACTCGAGAGAAATTAAAACAAGCGGTGGAGAAGCTTGAAACGTTCTTGAACCAACATTCTCTGCCGCAGCTTATGGAAGGCCAAGACGAAGACAGAGTATTGTTTTACCAAGGATTTTTGTCAGATCTGCGTCACCTGCTTGTGTTCAGTGAGGTTTGCTACGAGAAGCTGGGCGTTGCCCTCCGTCGCGGAACCTTTGACGACGAAGCTGCTGAGAAAGTGCTATACCATGTGTACCATGACTGCGTTAATAACTTCTTCTATCCTAAAAATGAAAGCTATTCCGAAGATGGCAGATACGCTTATACCGGGCAGGATGCCATTCGATTCCGTAAGAAGCCGGTTCGCGCGGCGCGCGACATCGTGCTGGATATCACGGGGATTTTTGAGGAATTGCGGGACGATCTAAATTATTATGAAAGCGATTATTTAACCCAATTACGATTAAACCGTTCCGCCAAATAAATGATGGATGAAATGAAACGACAAGATGCCGCGATCACGGCATCTTTTTATTTTTGGGAACGATTTGCTAATTGTGCGGCGCATAAGGGAATCAGGCCGGGGAGAAAATGATACGCGAGGTGATCAATATGCCAAATGGGGAAAAACCCATAGTTAAATGTAGCGTATCCAACTGCACCTATTGGGGAGAGAAAAACGTGTGCAATGCCGACGTCATTATGATCGATGTCGATCAGCATGCGAAGAGCCGTTATTCGGCAGAGTTCGCCGGCGAAACGTTTGATACGGAACACCGAGATACCGCTTCATCGTCCGCTTCCACTTGCTGCCATACGTTTAAACCTAAGTCCAAATCGTCGTAAGGAAAACACATTTCAAGGAGGTGCTTCAGATGACGGATACCAAAGCAGACAAACCCCACAAAAAATCGGCCGAAAAGAGCCGCACCGACTATCCGCGTAAAGTAAATCGTGAGCACCGTGAGGAGTATGCGGCCGAGGTCACGCCGGCCGGGACGTTCAGCGGTAACGTGGTCCGCAGTGAAAGATCCGAAGAACCTCACGATGCCTCCCGGAACGAACTTGCGGATAACGCCAATACGGCGGGACGTACCGTAGGTTACGTCGGCGTTGGTTTAGGGATCGCCTCGTTGTTCTTATGGTCGATTATTCTAGGTCCGCTGGCTGCGGTTATGGGCTTCTATGCCTACAGCCAAGGCAACAAAACATCCGGAGCTTGGGCGATCGGCCTAGGGCTCGTATCCACGTTAAGCTACTTTGTACTGATGCCGTTTACCCGCTAACAGTCGTCCGATGGGGCTGCTGGTGGCGATGGAATCATGACCGTCATATCAATCGGCTAACGTCATCTTTAGGGCGTTGGCCTTTTCTTTTCTGCAGCTTTTATCGAAAAAGGGTGGTATGAGTCGCGGATTGCGTGTAAAATATAGGCATTGAACTAGTTATTCCTCGATAAGGAGCTTATAACGCATGCAAATCGATCCGCGAACGGTGGAACAGCTGATTCAGCTTCAGTCTTTAAACCCATTAAACTTGCAACAATCGTCATCTGAGCGGGTAACCGGTGATACGGACGGCTCGTTGTTTGATATATTGCTTCAGGAGTTGATGTTGGCGGAACAGGGCGAGAAATCGTCACCTGAGACCGAATCCAATGCCGATACTCAATCTTTGTTAGCGTCGCTTCAAGGGTATCTGTATTCTGCTGGTATTGACTCTGGGGAATCGTTGGACGGAGTCTTCGCAGAGATGCTTCCCAATTACTTGACGGCCGCTGCGGCAGAGACGGTAGGGGATGTCCCGGGGCAGGAGTCGGAGGGTATAGCCGATTTGCAGTCTTTGATTGCCCAGGCTAGTGCGCGATATGGAGTGCCGGAAAGCCTGATCAAAGCGGTGATTGCCACGGAGTCGTCCTTTAATCCGCAGGCGGTATCGTCCGCCGGTGCCAAAGGTCTGATGCAGTTGATGGACGCTACGGCGAAAGGGCTGGGGGTCAGCGATCCGTTTGATCCGGCGCAGAATATCGACGGAGGCACCAAATATTTGTCTTATCAAATCCACCGTTACGGCGGGGATATCAAAACGGCTCTTGCGGCCTACAATGCCGGACCGGGCAGACTGCAGCGGCTGGGAATCAGCAACGATGAGCAACTGATGGAGAAGTTCCATTTGCTGCCGCAGGAGACGCAGGGCTATATTGCCAAGATTATGCGAGCGCAAGCGAAATACGAGGCTTAATTGGTTATAAAAATTGAGTAGTACATGATTCGAAAGATCAAAGGGAAAACGCTCCGATCGCGGTGATTTCGGGTATACGCGTTTTTCATTTGATCTTTTTTGAGATGAAGGTGAAAATAATGATCTATTTCGACCATGCGGCGACGACCCCGCCCTACGAGGACGTCACCAAGACTGTTGCAGAAGTTATGGCACGGCACTATGGGAACCCGTCTTCGTTACACCGGCTGGGCGAAGAGAGTGCGAAGCTGCTGGACAAAGCGAGAGAGGTAAGCGCCGCTGCTCTGGGAGTTCAGTCGCGGGAAATCGTGTTTACCGGCGGGGCGACAGAAAGCAACAATATGGCCATTAAAGGGGTCGCCCTTCAGTTTACTGAGCGGGGCAAGCATTTGATCACGACGGCAACGGAGCATCCCTCCGTGTTCGAGAGTGTCAAGCAGTTGGCCACTTGGGGCTGGGAGACGACCATTCTTCCGGTTGACGAGGATGGAGGCGTGACTGTCGAACAGGTGCGGGAAGCGTTGCGTCCAGACACCGTACTGGTGTCGGTCATGCATGTCAACAATGAAACCGGGACCGTACAGCCGGTGGGGGAAATCGGCCGGATGCTTAAAGCGGTTGCGCCTCGGGTGCTGTTCCATGTGGACGGCGTTCAGGGCTTTGGAAAGCTGCCCTTGTCCTTGGCTGACAGCGGAATTGATTTATACAGCCTGTCTGCGCACAAACTAAGAGGACCCAAAGGAGTTGGTCTGCTGTACGTCCGTGAGGGGCTCCGGCTTGCGCCGCTGCTGGCAGGCGGCGGACAGGAGGGGGGCTACCGTTCAGGTACGGAGAACATCCCTTATATCGTGGCTTTCGCCAAGGCGTTGCGTCTGGCGAAGGAAGGCCGCGAGACTCGGGCAGCCAAGCTGTATGGCTTACGTGAGCGTCTAATGCATGGGCTTGCAGAGCTGCCAGAGCTGACGATCAATTCCCCGGCGCAAGGAGCGCCGCACATCGTGCATTTTTCTTATCCGGGGATGAAAGCCGAAGCGTTGCTGCACATGCTGGAGGAAGAAGGATTTTTCGTATCCACCCGCTCGGCTTGTTCTTCCAAGCGAAGTGAACCGAGCCGCATCCTGCTGGCCATGGGCAAATCCAAGGAAGTGGCCTCGTCCGGCATTCGGATCAGTCTGGGCGAAGAACATGAAGAACGAGACATTGACGCCCTGCTCGCCGCGTTAAAGCAATGTGTTAAGCGGCTGCAGGTTTTACGATAGGAGAGAAATGTTAAAATGGAATATGATATGCTGCTGCTCCGTTTTGGAGAAATTACCCTCAAGGGGCGAAACCGCTCGCGCTTCGAGAAAGTGATCCACAACCATGTCAAAGCGCTGATGCATGACTTCCCCCGGGCGGAAGTCATCAAAGAATACGGAAGAATCTTTATTGCCATAAACGGAGAGCCGCTTGAACCGATGATCGCGGCGCTGAAGAACGTGTTTGGCGTCACTTCGATGTCTCCCATCAAGGTTGTACCGTCCCGTCTGGAGGATATCCTTCAGACCGCGGTCGATTTCATTAAGGAGCTGGGGCCAGCCCCGGGAACGAAGTTTAAAGTTACCGCCCGCCGGATATGGAAGCCGTTCCCCCACTCGTCGCAGGAAATGAACAAGCTGGTCAGCAACCCGATCCTGAACGCCTGCCCCGAGCTTCGGGTGGATGTCCATCATCCTGAACTGGAGCTGCGCGTAGAGATTCGGGAGCAGGGCACGTATCTGTTCTGCGAAGTGATACCGGGAGCGGGAGGGTTCCCGCTCGGTTCAAACGGCAAAGCCATGCTGCTGTTGTCCGGAGGGATCGACAGCCCTGTTGCCGGTTGGTCGGCGCTGCGGCGCGGATTGGAAATCGAATGCGTTCATTTCCACAGCTATCCATTTACCAGTAAAAAAGCGGAGCAAAAGGTCATTGATTTAGCCAACGTGTTAGCTCAATATTCCGGCTTCATCAAGCTGCACCTTGTGCCGTTTACCGAAATTCAAACCAAGCTGGCACAGACTGGTCAGGATAACTTGATCATCACGATGATGCGAAGAGCGATGCTGCGCATTGCCACGAAGCTGGCGGAACGGAATGGCGCCTTGGCTCTAGTCACCGGAGACAGCTTGGGCCAGGTAGCCAGCCAAACGTTGTCCAGCATGAATGCGATCGGACGCGTAACCAATCTCCCGATCCTGCGGCCTTTGGTGATGACCGACAAGGTGGATATCATTGCGATGGCGCAGCAGATTGGCACGTACGACTTGTCGATTTTGCCTTATGAAGATTGTTGCACGTTATTTGTTCCGAAATCTCCAGCAACCAACCCGAATCTGAGGGTCCTGGAGAACGTTGAGCGTTCGTTGGAGAATTTGGATGAGATGATTGACAAAGCCGTAGAGGATACGGAAACGATCTTTATCCGCCCCGGGCGCAGCATCAAGCGACGGGATAACGCGGACAACGTCGTTCAGGAAAGTTGGTTCTAACCCTAAAGAGAAAACCCGCCCGGGCCAAATCAAATGGCCGCATGCGGGTTTTGCTTTTTTCTACCGGGTTGCCGGATGGGTCTGAGCTCCTTCGGTTTCTTTGCGCTGCTGGCGCTTCTTCATGTAACCCGCCAACAGCACGCCGGCGATCACAATGGCGATCAGCAGATAACGAAGAGACGGGTTCTCCTCGAAGAAATGCGCGAAATGGCGTTCCTCCGTAATCATATTGGCGGCTGTGTAGGCAAGTACTGCAGCGCCAAGATATGCGATCCAAGGGAACTTGTCCAACAGTTTAATAAACAAGGTACTACCCCAAACAACGATCGGGACGCTGATCAGCAGGCCGATCACCACCAGCACCATGTGCTGCTTGGACGCCCCCGCTACGGCGATGACATTGTCGAGTCCCATGGCGGCGTCGGCAATGATAATCGTACGGATCGCCGGCCATAGCTTATCCTTCGCTTCGATGTTGTCATGGCCGCCTTCATCCGCCAGCACCTTGTAGGCGATAAAGACCAGCATCAATCCGCCTACCGCCAGCAGCCAGGGGATTTGCAACAGCCATACGACGATCAGCGTTGCGGCGATCCTTAGTACCACGGCACCGATGGTACCGTATAAAATGGCTTTCTTCTGGACCGAGTGGGGCAGTTTTCTTGCCGCCATCCCGATGACGATTGCATTATCACCCGCCAAAATGAGATCGATAAAAATGATATTGATCAGGGCGAGAAAAAAAGCAGCGCTAAATAAGTCCACGTTATGTCACTTCCTCTATAGACGTATATACGTATTAAATCTCTAAAAGGATTCATTTGTCCAGAGTTGTTTTTTAAAGTGGCATAGCTTGGCTACATCCCTCATACAAGTTGTAGGGGGGAGGGATAAGCTTGGAACATTTGCTGCTGTTATCGGAAATATTAATCATCAATCTCGTACTCAGCGGCGATAACGCCGTTGTTATAGCTATGGCGAGCAAGAATTTGCCGCTTAAACAACGTAAGCGGGCGGTATGGTGGGGAGCGCTGGGAGCCGTACTGCTGCGCTGCGTCTTGACCTGGGTAGCCGTGTTACTGTTGAAAATCCCGTTTATTCATGCGGCAGGCGGCGTACTGCTGGCTGCTATTGCCGTAAAGCTGCTGCTGCCGCAGGAGGAACACTCCCGCGTGGCGGGCGCAAGCTCATTGTGGAAGGCGGTGCAGACGATTCTTGCCGCCGATTTTATTATGAGCTTGGATAATGTACTGGCGATCGCCGCGCTGGCAGAGGGCGATGTGTCGATTCTTGTGATCGGGATCGCCATCAGCATTCCGATCGTGGTCTGGGGCAGCAACCTGATCGCCGATTGGCTGCAGCGTCTGCCGCTCCTCGTTTATGCCGGTGCAGGCATCCTCGGATACACTGCCGGAGAAATGCTGCTGCAGGATCCGCAGCTTGGACCGGCGCTTGCGGCGGCCGCTCCCGCATTGGCACGAGTCGTACCGGCGGGAACCGCCGCGGTCGTTATTATGTTCGGCTGGCTGCGAAAATGTAACGCCGGGCGCGGTTAACCGCACTCAGCAGTTCCATCCACACCATCCGAAAAAAACATCAGGCCCCCGCCTTAGGCCGAGTGGTTTTTTGGGCAGAATTCATATAAACTGGAAGTGAAGGGGATGTCGTAATTTGCAACGTCTTGTCCCTCATTGTCTTCTGGAAGGTGTGTGATGGATATGTCCGACAACAACAAACTCATGACAGGCGTCTTGATCCTCGCTGCCGGAGTGATTATCCTGCTCGGTAAATTAGGGTTTTTCAGCTTTCTTGGAAGAGCGCTTTGGCCGCTGCTGCTGCTGATCCCTGGGATCTTGCTTCACGTATGGCATTTCTGGCGGAAAGGCCCTGCGGAACTGCTGCTTCCCGGAGCCATTCTGGTCGTATACAGCCTCGTATTTTTTACCGGGGTCATCGGCGGATGGCAAACATTGAAATACACCTGGCCGATCTTCTTCCTAGGCGTTGCCGTCGGTTTGTTTGAATATGGTTATTTCGCGCCTCAGCGCCAGAACGGAATATTCATCGCCGCCATGATATTGGGAGCGATATCACTGCTCTTGCTTGGCTGGACGTTGTTTGCTTCGACGATCGTTTATTTCTTAGCTATTGTTCTGATCGTTGCCGGGATTTGGTTGATCGCTGGCCGGGGCAACCGCCGGAGATCTTGGTGAGTCACAGGGATAGTTCTTGAAAATTTCAAGATTTCACGTATAATATAAGGGATATGTCAAGCGTCGGCATTTAAGTCGACGCTTTGTTTTGTGGTGGATGAGGCTGCACTTGGTCTTGTAAACTAATTCCTGTTCGAAGTGCAAATTGTATTTTATAAAACCATCTCAATAATCTATAGAGACGAAAGGATCTGGAGACAAACCTATGCATGATAGAAAACAAATTCGCAATATTGCGATTATTGCCCACGTTGACCACGGGAAAACGACGCTCGTCGACAAGCTGCTGCAGCAATCCGGGATTTTCCGGGAGAACGAAGCGGTGCAAGAGCGGGCCATGGACTCCAACGATTTGGAGCGGGAACGCGGGATTACCATTTTGGCGAAAAATACTGCCATTACGTACAAGGACTATTTGATTAATATCGTAGATACTCCGGGACACGCCGACTTCGGCGGGGAAGTGGAACGGATTATGAAAATGGTCGACGGCGTGCTACTCGTAGTTGATGCTTACGAAGGTTGCATGCCGCAGACGAAATTCGTGCTTCGTAAAGCGCTGGAGCATCACCTGACGCCAATCGTCGTGGTGAACAAAATCGACCGCCCGGCTGCACGTCCGGCCGAAGTGATCGATGAGGTGCTGGATCTGTTTATCGAGTTGGAAGCCAGTGAGGATCAGCTGGACTTCCCGGTCGTTTACGCCTCCGCGTTAAACGGTACATCCAGCTTGGATCCAGAGAAGCAGGATGACAATATGCTGGCGCTTTACGAAACGATCATCGACCATATTCCGGCGCCTACGGAGAACGTTGACGAGCCGCTGCAATTCCTCGTGACGTTGATGGACTATAACGAATACTTGGGCCGGATCGCCATCGGCCGTGTGAACCGCGGCGTGATTCGCCAAGGTCAATCTGTGGCGGTGATGACGCGCGACGGCGGCAAGAAGACCGCTCGTATCGAGAAGCTGTTTGGCTTCCAGGGCCTGCGCCGCGTGGAAATCGAAGAAGCCGGAGCCGGGGACATCGTCGCTGTTGCCGGGATCAAGGACATCAATATCGGGGAAACGATCGCCGATCCAAATCACCCGGAAGCCTTGCCGGTCTTGAAGATCGATGAACCAACGCTGCAAATGACGTTCCTCGTTAATAACAGCCCGTTTGCAGGACGCGAAGGCAAATGGGTGACTTCCCGTAAACTGCGCGAGCGCCTGTTTAAAGAGCTGGAAACTGACGTTTCCTTGCGCGTGGATGAGACGGACAGCCCGGACGCATTTATCGTATCTGGCCGTGGTGAGCTTCACCTGGGCATTCTGATCGAGAACATGCGCCGTGAAGGGTACGAGCTGCAGGTATCTAAGCCTGAGGTCATCGTACGGGAAATCGACGGCGTGAAAATGGAACCGATCGAACGCCTGCTGATCGACGTGCCGGAAGAAAGCATGGGCGCAGTCATGGAAAGCTTGGGTTCCCGCAAAGCGGAAATGGTGAATATGGTTAACAACGGTAACGGCCAGGTTCGCTTGGAGTTCTTGATTCCAGCCCGCGGCCTGATCGGGTATCGGACGCATTTCCTTACGTTGACTCGCGGTTACGGCGTTATGAATCACGCGTTCGACAGCTATGGTCCATTCGTTGGCGGACAGGTTGGCGGACGTCATGAAGGCGTGCTTGTTTCCAGTGAAAACGGCGTATCCACCCTCTACGGGATCTTGTCCATTGAGGATCGCGGGATTCTGTTCGTGGAACCGGGAACGGAAGTTTATGAAGGCATGATCGTCGGGGAGCATACCCGCGATAACGATATTGTGGTGAATATTTGTAAGGAAAAACAACTGACAAACGTGCGCTCCGCCACGAAGGACGAAACGGTGAAGATGAAGACCCCGCGGCTCTTCTCGTTGGAACAAGCGCTGGAATATTTGAATGACGACGAATATTGTGAAATTACGCCAAAATCGGTTCGCCTGCGTAAGAAGATTTTGAACAAGAGCGAGCGGGAACGTGCAGAAAAACATCGCAAAATGGCGGAAGCCAACCTATAATTAGGAATAAGGTTGCCATTTGAAGGAGGGTTTCGTTATGCAGGCTTGGTTTGCCAGCCATCCGATCATTTCCTACGTGCTGATCTTCGTGCTGATCATTTATGTTTACAATAAAGTGTTCCGTGCACAGCAGAAGCTGCCGCTGTTTAAAGAGATTATTCTGTACCTCCTTATGGCGCTGGGCTCCTTCCTGCTGCTCATCTTCCAAATTGACAAGCTGCCGATCATTCAATGTTTGCTGGTGGCTGTCGTTTTGATGCTGATGGTGCGGATTCGTTATTTTGTCGAGGGTCGACGGAACAAGGAGAACAAGACGGGTTCGCCGTCAAGCGATAAATCGGCATAATTTGCCTCCGCTTTCTAACCGGTAACTTTTCCGAAACTCTGTACGTCTTAATGAATGCGACAACATTTTTACAGAAATAAGGTGTTTAAGTTCATGAGTTCTAACCGCAGCGGCTTACCTCCACGGGGGCAAAGCCAAAGAGGATCGACAAAAGGTGCAAAAGCGGGCTCCACTCGAAAAAGAAAATCCGGCGGCCTGAAACGGTTCTTCAAAACCGTCCTGACGCTCCTCATCCTCGGGGTAATCGGGGTTGGCCTTTATGCAGGGTATTTATTCTATACCGCGGATCAGGTGATCGATGCAACGGGGACTCCAGACAAAGTAGCACCTGAGAAATCCGCCAAGGTGAAGCCGATTACGATGCTGTTGCTTGGGACGGATTACCGTCCGCAGACCGGCACCCATCTGAGTGACGTGATGATGGTCATCGCGATGAATCCCGATACCAAATCGGCAACGGTCGTCTCTCTTCCGCGCGATACCAAGCTGGAATTGGACGGATATAAGACGAACAAGCTCAACGCGTACTATCCGAACTTCCTGGCGGCTGAGAAGAAAACAGGGATTCCCGCCACACAGGAAATGAAAACGATGATGGGCAAGTTTTTTGGTATCAATATCGATTATGTGACGGTGCTGAATTTCCAAGGGTTCCGCGATGTGGTGGATGCGCTGGGCGGTGTTGACGTCAATGTGGATGCCGACATGTGTTACCGCGATACGGCGGACGGTACGAACATCAACCTGAAGAAAGGCGAGCAGCACCTGAACGGGGAAGATGCGTTAGGCTACGTGCGCTACCGCAAATCGAACTGCAAGCCGCAGACGAAGGGTTCGGATGATTTCGACCGTAACCGCCGGCAGAATGAAGTGCTGCACGCCCTGATCGACCAAGCGAAGTCGCTGAACGGTGTCATGGGGGCCGGCAAAGTGATCGAATCCGTCGGAAAGAATATGGAGACCGACCTGGAATCGCAGCAAATGAAAAATATCATTCAAGCGTATTGGAACATTTCTAAGGAGAATGTGGCATTCGTGCCAGTGACCGGGGATTGGAAGAGCCCGTACGTCTACTTGCACCAGGATGAACTGGAAGCGGCCAAGCAGGCGCTGAAGGATCAGCTCGCCGGGAAGGCAAGTTCCGCGCAGGCAAATAGCGGGGAGACGGACGACGGACAGGTGAACTGACGATTGAATGCAAGTTTTGCCGCATGCTATAATACAATTGACTTAAGGATAGCTGAAGCGTATTGAGCAGAAATCCGATGTAACACTGTACAGGAGGGCTGGTCTAATGTCCGAAGTCGTAACTCAATTATCTGATTCACTTTATTCCCTTCTCCAGTCCGAAACGTATGTACTGTTGAACACGGTGGATCAGGAATCCGGCGGCCCTACGTCCAGCGCCATTTCTTGGGTGTATGCCGTGGATCCTTCGAAGCTGCGGCTGGCGCTGGATCATCGCTCCAGACTGGTCGGCAATTTGAAGGCCAATCCGCGGGCGACGGTCACAGTGTTTGGCCAGGATACGATTTACGCCATCAATGGCCGAGCTACCGTTGTACAGGATCCATTGGACGGGGTGCCGTTTAATATGTGCTGCTTCGACATCGAGATCGATGCGGTGCGAAACGCGCTGTTTTATGGCGCGCAGCTGGTGTCACCGCCGGAATATGCCAAAGTTTATGACCAGCGGGCTGCGGACATGCTGGATCGTCAAGTGTTTGAAGCCATGAAGAAAGCCTAGCGAGTTGATCGCTAGGCTTTTTTTCCTTCTTGGGACAAACTTAACGCAGATTTTGCCGCGTTGCTCCGCCGTCAGGGGCGATTTGCATTTGCTTCGGATTGCCTTCCGGCGGCCGGGTATCGTTCGGAATCTGAGGGACGATCCGTCCGATAATGTCAGCCAGCTCGGTGGCGAAGCCGGAAACCGGCCGACCTTCGCGGATTTTCTTGCCGATCTCGGCAAGTCGTTGATTTAAGTCGATATCCGCGGTGACGATGGCGCCGGCTCCGTGCGGATCTTTTCGAAGCGCTTCAGCTACCGTATATTTAATGCTCCCTACCCTTGCACGTTCGAGGCGGCTATCCACATCGATACCAACGATGGCGGTTTTGCCCATAATGACACAATGCGCGCCTTTCACGCCAGGGACTTTTTTCACCAGTTCTTCCAAATAAACTTGTCTGTCACGGTCTGACATGACCTCTTTGTCGTTGGCGTTGGTGGCATAAGGATTCACGCTTTGTGCCTGGGGCGCATTCCCTGTTTGATGATTTGGAGAGGGTGATGCCTTTTCAGAACGAGTTCCGCAACTTGTAAGCAGGGTAGCCGTCAGTAACAAACACAGCCATAATCGCATGTTCAATCCGTCCTTTCGGAATTGATCTCTCGATACCGGTTCTAATATCGGTTATAGAGTTCCCGGGACGCCAAAAAATATGTATGCTCATAAGGCTGCAATGACCGCGGTGGAGGGGATAATGATGAAGAAGATCTTTGTATTGGATACGAATGTATTATTGCATGATCCGGGTGCCGTATTTGCCTTTGACGAACATGATGTGGTCATTCCGGCTGTCGTGCTGGAGGAAATCGACAGCAAAAAGCGCAATGCCGACGAGATCGGCCGGAATGCGCGGGGCGTCTCTCGCTTGCTGGATGGCTTGCGGTCAACGGGCCATTTGCATGATGGCGTACCGCTGGAGGGCGGCGGGCGAATTAAGGTCGAGTTAAATCACCGCAGCTTCGTCAAGGTTCAGGAAAAGTTCGGGGAAGTCACCAACGACAACCGGATTCTCGCGGTAGCCCTGAACTATCACCTGGAGCAGGCGGAGATGGAAACGCCGCGGCCGGTCATTCTGGTCAGCAAGGATGTGCTGGTCCGAATCAAAGCCGACGTTCTGGGACTCCATGCCGAAGATTATTTGTCGGACCGGACCGTAGGCCCCAGCGACCTATACGGAGGTTATTCAACCATCAAGGTTCATCCGTCGGTGATTGATGAATTTTATACGTATCGCTTTTTGCCAATTAAACCGCTTGGGGCTAATTATTCCCTTTACCCGCATGAGTTTGTGATATTAAAAGATGAGATGGGGACTGGCAAATCCGCTTTGCTGAAAGTGAACGAAGATGCCACCCGCTTGGAGCCGCTGTATCTTAGTAATGAGCCGGTCTGGGGGATTAGCGCTCGAAACGCCCAGCAGCGCATGGCATTGGAGCTCTTGCTTAACGATGATATTCCGCTCGTTACGATCACCGGTAAAGCCGGCACCGGTAAGACGTTGCTTGCGTTAGCCGCCGGTCTGCTGAAGGTCGAGGATGAGCACAAATACAAAAAGCTGCTGATTGCCCGGCCCGTTGTCCCGATGGGGAAGGATATCGGATACCTGCCCGGGGAAAAAGAAGAAAAGCTGCGGCCTTGGATGCAGCCGATCTATGATAACCTGGAGTACCTGTTTGATACGAAGAAATCCGGCGACATCGAGAAAATCTTGATGGGGCTTGGCAGCATTCAGGTGGAGGCCCTTACGTACATTCGCGGCCGCTCGATCCCCGGGCAGTTCATCATCGTGGACGAGGCGCAAAACCTGTCGCGCCATGAGGTGAAGACGATCGTGTCGCGCGTCGGGGAAGGCAGCAAGATCGTGCTGGTTGGCGATCCGGAGCAGATCGACCATCCGTATCTGGACGCTTCCAGCAACGGATTAACCATTTTGGTCGAACGCTTCCGCGACCAGGGCATCAGCGGGCATATCACCCTGGAGAAGGGCGAACGCTCCAAGCTGGCTCAGCTGGCGGCGGATTTGTTGTAGAAGGGCGAGCTCGGACTGGACTTGGCCTTGGCCAACTGTGGCGGATACAGTGATAGCCAGGTCAACGGAAGCAAGTAACGCCCTCGGCCCGCTCTTGTCCGCCGGTTGTCCCTGATGAGGTAGAAGGAGGAGAACCGGCTCCCAAATGCGGACGTAAACTTCCTCCGGCTCGTTACTTGCCTTCCTGGAACAGGAAGTTGCTGACCGAGAGCATACCGCTCGTCCGTCGCGAGGAAAATAATAGTAAAAGCCCGGCGAATCGGTTTATCTTAATTCGCCGGGCTTTTTTGTTTGCACGCTTTTGCTCGAAGGGGGGAAACCTGCAAAAGTGCAGTTTTTTTCGGCTAAATCCCGATTTCTCGGCCAAAGCCTGCAAAAGTACAGTTATTTTTCACGATTTCGGACAAATGGGGCAATTCGGCGCAAAAAGCCTGCACTTTTGCAGGCTTTTTGCACAAAGCGGCGATTTCACCTCAAAAAACTGCATTTTTGCAGGAATCGCATACATTACAGGAGAGTTAAAGTCCAAGCACCCCACCGCCATACACATATACATTTTTTTACGGGACAATTCATCCGGCGATTTGCTACAATACGGAGTATCAGAAGGTTATTGACGTGACGTGCGCTCCTAAATTGTGGAGAGGAAGGACAGGCGTGAAGCGAAAAAATCATTGGGTGCTTTTTGCAATCCTCCTGCTCGCTTTAATTAATCTGTCGCCTAGCGAAGAAATGACGCTAGTTCGCCAAGAAGACGGCGGGGAGGCTCAGCCGGTTACGCCGCCTGAAGCGCAAACCAAGGAGGAGACCGGCCACATTCAGGTGGCCGTGCAGATGAATGAGACTGACTTCCGTCGCCTGGAGGAGATGAACCGGCAGTTTACGGTGAGCCATCCGGTGGAGGTTGATCTGGTGAATGTGCCGTTAGAGGAGAGTTATGCTGCGTACCAGCGCCAGCTGATGAAGCTCGGGGAATCGCCGGACGTCCTGCTCTTGGACAATGTCTGGATTCGCCGTTTTGCAGCGGACGGTTATCTGCTGCCCACGGAGGGCTATTTCTCTGGTTCCTTGTCAGGCGAAGTGTTAAGCGCTTCCTTAATTCCAAACGAGTGGAACGGTTACGTCTGGGGAGTTCCGCTGGATGTGGATCCCTATGTGCTGGTTTATCATGAGGACAAACTGAAGCAGCTTGGACTGGAACGCCCGCCGGCTACAGCGGACGATTGGAACGTCTTAGTCTCCACCTTCAAAAAACAACATTCCCAGCCCTACCTGTTAGGATTGGATTACCGTGATCCCTATGCGGCAGCGACTTTGCTGTGGCAAGTCGGCGGAGGCTGGAAGCCGGCCGGTTCCGGGCAATTCTATACAGTGGAGGGCAATATGACGTACGCCCTGCAACAGCTGGAATCGCTGCGCCCCGCGCTCTTGGATTCGGGCTTGGCCCGATCGGATTCGTGGAGCAAGCTGAGTGACGGCGAACTGGCGATGATGATCACCACGGCGACGGAAGCCGAGAAGCATCGTCATCCCCGCTCGAAAATCTGGATGCCGGAGTTCCAGCCGAATCTAGCGTCAACCTGGATCCTAGGCCGAAGTTATGCCGTTTCTTCGCAAACGGATCATCCCGATGCGGCCGGATTGTGGATTTCAGAAATGACCTCCCTTTATAATCAAGCGCGTTGGTATGAAACAACCGGGCATCTTCCTGTTCTCAAAACCGTTTATTACGAAGCCGCCCGAAATCAGCTCCCCACTTGGATCCCCGCCACGCTGGCTGCCGGATCCGGAATTGTGCTGCCGGCGAGTCCGTCGCTGCCGGAACAGCTCGAGCGCTTCGCGCCGCTCACCTCCGATTATTTAAGCGGAGCGATCACGGGCAAGCAATATCGCGGACGGTTGGCTGAGCTTAGTCGGTAAAGCATCACCAGCGCTTACAACGCCAACTTCAATTTCACCGTTAACGTCCCCTCGGAGATCACCGCCTCAGTGGCTTCCACGAAGGGGACAATTTTTTTCGGATAAAAGCCAAGGTCGAAATCCCGCTCCAGCTCGGCCCGCGTCGTATCCGGGAGGGCCAACCCATTAAACAGCAGGCGGTCCACATGGAAAACAATCGCGTTCTCCGGCTCCTGCTCCACCGTATAATGACCCTCGACTTCGAGCTCCAGGCCTTCCCGGCTGCCGCGCGCGATGATCTTGTCCGTTTTGAATTGAAAGCTCATATCCTTGAGCAACTCGCTCTTGCCATAGAGGAACGCATTCAGATCATCCTCGTGGATTTCCAAACGGTATCCCCCTTTTTCAGCGATCAAACTGCTCTCGTTCTGCTTCAAAAAGTCGGAGAATTGCGACATGGCGGAGCTGAGTGCCTGAAAATATCTGCGGAGCTCATACAGCCCAACGCTCTCCCAATAGGCGGTCAACTCTTGAATTAACGCCTTGAGCTTCTCGGGATCGGCACTGAGGCCAAGGGATTCGTCGACGCTTTGCCGAAGCGCGGCAACCCGGGTGCGCTGGAGCTGCAGCTCCTCTTTCATGCGGTCGAGTTCGGTGGACGTGGCTTCCAGCTTCTGCTTGGTCTTCGTCAGTTCAGCATATTCCAACTTGTATTGGTTTAATATGGTACGATCCCGATCCATAATGAGTTGATAATAATCCAATACGGTAAAAAAATCTTTGAGGCTGTTCACGCTTAGCAATGCGTACAGCAGATTTTCCCGTTCCCCCATATAATACGCGCGTAGTCTTAAGCCAGCTTGTTCGCGGCTGATACGGATTTGTTCGTTTTTTTCGGTTAATTGCTCTTGCAGCGCGCGAAGCTCCGTTTCAGTCTCTTGCTGGCGGGATTCGATCCGCTCGATTTCCCGGTCAATTTCCTGAATGGATAAGCTTTGTTCCAGGATCTGTTGTTCTTCGGCAGTCAGCGGAGCAGCCGCGGCCGACACATCGGCGATCTGAAACGCCGCAAGCAACAGCAGTAGACAGAGCGATATGATGCGTATCTTCAACAACGATCCTCTCCCATCCGTAGTTGTCCTATATATATGATAACAGACCCGGAAATAGCAGAACTCACGAAAAAAGGCGTTCCAGCTCAAAGCTGAAACGCCTTCTTGAAACACTTATGTGATTTGGGATTAGAGGGGTAAACCCATTTTGAAGACCGTCCAGTAGCTGAAACCGGTAAATGCGACGATCATATATCCCCAGAACAGCAGGATATAGGTTCTCTCGGTAAGCTTCAGATAGCCGAAAAGCACGAAAAAGGCGGTTTGCAAGAAGAACAGCAAAGCCATTTCCGTCAGATCGCCCGCAAAGGCCATAAGCCCAATAGCCAATGTGAAGAAGCCAAGGACGCGGAACATGCGTGCCACGAGGTAATCCCCCTTTCTTATGTATCAACGAGCTTCCATTCCTTTCCCCATTATACCCGTTAGGCTGAAAAGTGTAAACGAAAAGTCATGATTTAGCCAAATTACGCAGGTGTTGTTGTGACAAACCTAACAGTAGTGTTGGCGGCGCCTGCTCTTGTTATTCATTTCGTGAAACGTCATGTATGGAGGAGCTGGATTTTGGAAATACATTTTAGTATCAAATAGATTCTATGAACTCTATGAGAGGCATAGAAATGGAGTAAGAAGCATTTTACCCTTACGCCTGCCGGAGACCGCCGGTTGGATGACGGTTAGATTAGGATGTCGTTAGGAGGTTTTTATAGCATGACAGCTGTGAGACAAGATGCATGGAGCCCAGAAGATGATTTGATTCTGGCCGAGGTTACCCTTCGGCATATACGGGAGGGCAGCACCCAATTAAACGCTTTCGAAGAGGTCGGAGAACGGATAGGCAGAACGGCGGCGGCCTGCGGTTTCCGATGGAACAGCTGCGTTCGCAAGAAGTATGAAGCGGCCATCAGCATCGCGAAAGCACAAAGACAGAAGCGAAATTATATGAAAAAGCAAAACTCGCTAACGGCCGGTTCCGGCATGGCCTCGCTTACGTCCGTCGATATGGACGACAACGGTTATCGCGGAGATGGGGTGTCGGAGGAGACGATTTCGATCGACGCTGTGATCCGCTTCTTACGCGGATGGAAAAACACGATTCAGGAAACGAATCGCCAAATCAAAACGCTGGAGAAAGAGCTTAAAGAGAAAGAAGAGGAGATTGCTAAGCTTCGCGAGGAGAACGAGAAGCTGTCGGCACAGGTCAATGAGGTGCAGACCGATTACCGGGTTGTGAACGACGATTATAAGGCGTTAATTCAGATTATGGACCGTGCTAGACGCTTAGCTTTCTTAAATGAAGAAGACGAAGAAAACAAATCCAGATTCAAGATGGACGCAAACGGGAACTTAGAACGGATCGAATAACTGAAAACTATCGCAAAATCTCGCCATTCTGGCGAGATTTTTGTGTTGTCAGGGGGAGTTTGGTATAAAGGGATTAGTTGAAAGGAAAGGACGTGGAGTTTCATCATGAAAATAGATATTATCGGCGCCGGTGCACTCGGGCTGTTGTTTGGCGGGAAGCTGGCGGCATCCGGCGTGCCGGTGCGTTTTTGGACAAGAACCCCTGAGCAAGCCGCTAAGCTAAATAAAGAAGGGATCCGCGTTACTGAAGCGGACGGGAGCACAACCGTTGTGGGGAGGCAGCGGCTCGAAGCCTTCCCTGTGGGAAAAAGCGGCAGAGAGGGCGAAACGGCTGAATGGATGTTGTTAACCATCAAACAATGGCATATCGATGCCGGTTTGCTGTCTTTTCTCAGTCAGATGGCGGAGACAGAGACGAAGGTCGTATGCTTTCAAAATGGCATAGGGCACCTAGAGCTGATCGGCAAAGCATTGCCAGGGGTTCCGCTTTATACGGCGATTACGACGGAAGGGGCCAAACGGATGGATGAATGCAGCGTGAAAAGGGCCGGTCAGGGAACCACGCAGATTGGTGCGAACGGAGATGGGGCAAATCTTGAGTCAAACGCAGAAAGTTTCGTGAAAATACTGGAGAAGGCAGGATTTACCGCCCTTTTGTCGAAAGACATCGGGAGAGAAATCTACAGGAAGCTGCTGATTAATGCGGTGATCAACCCATTAACGGCGATATGGCGGCTGAATAACGGCCAACTGCTGGAGAACGACGAACGGGTTCGCCTGCTCCGGCAACTTTGCGATGAAGGCTTACGCATTTATGAGGCTTACGGGATTCCTTACGATGACGACATGTTCGATCAAATCGCAGCGGTATGCCGGTCGACCGCTTCCAATGTCTCCTCGATGCTGAAGGATGTGCAGCAGGGGATGCCGACGGAAATCGATCATATTAATGGGAAATTGGTTGAGATGGCGCGCCGCAAGGGAATTCCGGTTCCCGGACACGAGATGGTGTGGCGGTTGGTTCGTGCTTTGTAAGCTGACATGGATATAAAAATATAGTTACTTACTTTTTGAATTGATTTTTTCTATAACCAAAATTGATGCGGAGGTGAGGCTTTGGAAGCGTTGGTCTCTTCCTTTATCGTGTTGGCTATGATACCGGTCATTCCATTTGGGCTCGTTTATTTCATTCATTATTATGTCAAGCGGGATAAGAAAAGAGCGCTGAAGCTGGCCATGGACGTAACGACGCTGTTTCTGATCTTGTCGGTCTCTGCGTTGTTTAATAATGTGTTCCATTCGACCTTTGGCTTCTATCTGATCGTATTAATTCTATTGGTTGTTAGCGGATTGATTGGCGGGGCGCAGACTCGCCTGAAGGGAAGGGTCGACGCCCGCAAGCTGCTGCGTGTGGTGTGGCGTTTGGCGTTTGCGGCAACCGGATTAGCATACGTTTTATTGTTTTTAATCAGCTTTATTACATATATCACCGCCGCTTAGGTCAAACTAGGGTTGCCTTCCCAATACCGAATAAAGGGATGACATTCTTGGTTAATTGTTAAGAAAATCAAATGTCAATATTGTATATTGGACTATTTTGTTAAAGTCTAGCGCGAATTTTAGCAATTAACGCGAAAAATCTTGAATTTTATGTTGGATTTTTTTGACCGCTGGTTGTATAATCTAAAAACATATACCAAACCATTTTAAGGGGGATATTGCTAGATGAAGAAGAGTAAGAGTCTTTTGCTTCTTCTGACGCTCGTTCTTGCAGTCGGCACATTGCTAGCCGCATGCGGTTCGAACAACGGAAACAATGGCGCTGCTAATAATGGCGCAGCGAATGGAGGCAATACAGCTTCCGACAGTGGCAACAGCGGCGGAGAGAAGTTGGCCGCAGATCAAACGCTGAGAATTAACCTGAGCGCCGAGCCACCAACTTTCGACCCGGCTCAAGCTCAAGACAGCCAAGCTAACACCGTTCTGAAGTTGATGTACGAAGGTCTTACACGCCAGGACGAATCTGGTCAAGTTATCCCCGCTGCAGCTGAAAGCTGGGACATCGACGGGACGAAATATACGTTCCACCTGCGTAAAGACGCTAAATGGAGCAATGGCGACCCTGTTACGGCGAACGATTTCGTATTCGCTTGGGAACGTGTCCTGAGCCCGAACACAGATCCGGCTGCACCTTATGCTTATCAATTGTACTACCTGAAAAATGCTCAAGAATATAACGAAGGAACCATCACGGATTTCAGCCAAGTCGGCGTAAAAGCAGTTGACGACTATACGCTGGAAGTGGAACTGGTTGCTCCAACTCCTTACTTCCTTGGTCTGACTTCCTTCTATACGTTCTATCCGGTTCACCAATCCGTTAAGGATGATCCGAAATGGGCGGTTGACCAAAGCAAAATGATCGTTAACGGCGCGTTCACGCTGACCAACTGGGTGAAAGGCCAATCGATCGAAGTAACGAAGAACGAAAACTATTGGGATAAAGCTAACATCAAGCTGAACAAAATCACCATGTCTCTGGTTAACAGCGGCGCAACTGAGTTGGCTTCTTACCAAAACAACGAATTGGATCGCGCAGGTGCGCCTAACGGCGAAATCCCAACCGACCAAATTCCGATCCTGAAAGATCAATTGAAAGACGAATTGGAGATCAAAGGGATTGCAAGTACGTACTACTATGAATTTAACGTAACGGCTAAACCGTTTGATAACGTGAATATCCGCAAAGCGTTTGCGATGGCTATCGATCGTCAAGCGATCGTTGACAACGTAACGCTGGGTGGTCAAGTTCCGGCATTCGGCTTCGTACCTCCGGGTATCAAAGGTCTGAATGACGAATATCGTAATGAACACAAAGACGACTACTTCACAGAAAACGTGGAAGAAGCGAAGAAGCTTCTGGAACAAGGTATGAAAGAAGAAGGCTATACGAAATTGCCTGAGATCACATTGACTTACAACTCCAGTGAAGGGCACAAGAAAATCGCTTTGGCAGTTGCGGATATGTGGAAGAAAAACCTGGGCGTTGACGTGAAAACGGAAAACCAAGAATGGGCCGTATTCATCGAAAACCGTCAAAACCTGAACTACCAAGTAGCTCGTGCTGGTTGGAGTGCAGACTACAACGATCCGATGACATTCCTGGATATGTGGGTAACAGGTGGCGGTAACAACGACACCGGCTTCTCGAACGAAGAATACGACAAGCTGATCAAAGAAGCGAAAAATAGCGAAGATATGGCACTTCGTGACGCGAACTTCGCAAAAGCCGAAGAAATCCTGATCAAGGACAACCAAGTCTTGATGCCGATCTACTACTACACGAACGTTTCGGCTACGAAACCGTGGTTGAAAGGTGTAGTTCTCGACTACAGCGGTGCGATCGATTACAGCCGCGCTTATATTACGGATGATCGTAAATAAGTCATTGTTAATCGCATAGAAATCTCGGGATATATATGTGGGTGTTCCATATATATCCCGTTTTTTTTGTGTGCCCTCTTCTTCCAAGCATTGCGTCCTTATACAAATATATGGAATAGACAAAGTGTTTCTTTTCACCTAAAATCGATATGTGTCGAAATTTAAAAGAAGGAGGTGTGAACGGGCATGGTGCGCTATATTGCCAGTAAGTTTTTTTACATGTTAATTTCGCTGTTTATTTTGATCTCAGCTACCTTTTTCCTGATGAAGGCGATTCCGGGGAATCCGCTTACTTCCGAGAAACAGGTGCCTCCGGCAATTAAGGAGCGTCTTATAGAACAGTTAGGACTCGATAAGCCCGTTTACCAGCAATATCTGAAATATTTGGGTGAAATTGCTCAGGGCGATTTGGGAATTTCCATGAAGCAGATCAACCAGGATGTATCTCACATCATTAGTCAAACGTTTTCGGCGTCTTTGAAGCTGGGGATTGTTGCGATTATCGTCGCGTTAGTCCTTGGGGTACTGCTTGGTATGTTGGCAGCGCTGTATCATCGCAAATTGATCGACAATGTGGCGATGGTGTTAGCGGTGCTGGGCATCGCGGTACCTAGCTTCGTCGTGGCTTCTTTGCTGCAGTACGTATTTGCTTCGAAGCTGCACTGGCTGCCGACGATGGGCTTTAAAGGTCCGATGTATTATGTGTTGCCGGTAGCGGCCCTCACGGCGCAGCCGATCGCGTTTATCGCCCGTTTGACCCGTTCAAGCATGCTGGAAGTATTGCATGCAGATTACATCAAAACGGCTAAGGCGAAAGGCCTGGGCTGGATGGCAATTCTGTTCCGTCACGTGATCCGTAACGGGATTATGCCGGTAATCACCTATATGGGACCGATGACGGCAAACATCGTAACCGGTTCTGTGGTTATCGAGCAGCTCTTCGGGATTGGCGGTATCGGAAAACAGTTCGTGCAAGCGATCAGCGTCCGCGATTATCCGCTGATTATGGGGATTACGATTTTTTACGGCGTATTGCTGATGTTGGCCCGGTTTATCACGGACATCCTCTACGTGCTAGTGGATCCGAGAATTAAGCTTTCGAAAGGGAAGGAGGGATAATGCGCATGGATACGAATCCAATCAAAGTGATGCCGACTCCGGTCGACCTGACGGCGGACGATTTCCGCAAAATCGGCGCGGACGAGAAAGAAGCCGAAGTCATTCAACGCGAAAGTATCTCAGCTTGGCGAGATGCATGGCAAAGATTGCGCAGCAATAAGCTGGCGATGACGGCTTTGATCTTCTTGGCGCTGGTAACGTTGGCTGCGATTATCGCTCCGGTTATCGTCGGTAAAATCTACGGCTACAACTATTATTCAAACGACCTTTTAAATACGAACAAAGCGCCATCGGCCACGCACTGGTTTGGTACGGACGACCTTGGCCGCGATATGTTTATCCGAACTTGGATGGGGGCGCGCATTTCCCTGATCGTTGGTCTGGCGGCAGCGTGTATCGACCTTTTGATTGGCGTCATTTACGGCGGAATCATGGGTTACTTTGGCGGCCGCGTCGATGAAATTATGAGTAAGTTTTCAGAGATTTTGTACTCCATCCCTTATCTGCTCGTTACGATTCTGTTGCTGGTCGTGATGGAGCCGAGCTTGGGAACGATTATCCTTGCTTTAACAATTACCGGCTGGATTAACATGTCGTGGATTGTCCGCGGTGAAATTATGCAGTTGAAGAACCGCGAATACGTGTTGGCTTCCCGTTCGATGGGCGCAGGCCACGGACGCTTGTTGTTCCGCCACCTGTTGCCAAATGCGGTTGGACCTATCATCGTTACGGTGACATTGTCTGTACCTAACGCGATTTTCGCCGAAGCGTTCCTTAGCTTCCTTGGCTTGGGCGTTCAAGCTCCGGTTGCTTCGCTCGGTTCGATGATCAATGATGCCTTGACCGGCTGGTTGTATTACCCGTGGCGGATGCTGTTCCCAGCCATTTTGATCAGTATCATCATGCTGGCGTTTAATATTTTTGGTGACGGTCTTCGCGATGCGCTTGACCCTAAACTGAAGAAGTAGGAGGTGGAATGATGGAGCCGATTTTACAAGTTAAAGATTTGCATGTTTCCTTCCAAGTCAAAGGTGGAGAAGTGAAGGCCGTCCGCGGCATGAACTTTGAAGTGGGGAAAGGTGAAACGGTTGCGATCGTCGGCGAATCCGGCAGCGGCAAGAGCGTCACGGCCCAAACGATTATGCGCCTGATTCCGTCTCCTCCTTCCATCATTAAGCAAGGTGAAATTATTTTCCAAGGGCAAGACCTTTTGAAGAAAAGCGACAAGCAAATGGAATCGATCCGCGGGAAAGATATTGGCATGATATTTCAGGACCCGATGACCTCCTTGAATCCTACGATCAAAGTAGGCCGACAAATCACTGAAGTATTAATCAAACATCAGAAAATGTCAGCGGGCGAAGCGAAGAAACAGGCTATCGAGATGCTTAAGCTTGTAGGCATCAAAAATGCAGAAGCCCGCTTTAACCAATATCCACACGAATTCTCCGGGGGGATGCGGCAACGCGCCATGATCGCCATCGCACTTGCCTGCCGGCCTGCGCTGTTGATCGCTGACGAACCAACAACGGCGCTCGACGTGACGATTCAGGCTCAAATCATGGACGTCATGAAAGAGATGCAATCCCGGCTGGGCACCTCCATCATTTTGATCACCCATGACCTTGGCGTCGTAGCCGGCATGTGTGATCGCGTCATCGTCATGTATGCCGGTGAAGTGGTGGAGACCGGAACGAAGTGGGAGATCTTCAAAAACCCGCAGCATCCATACACCAAAGGTTTGCTGCGTTCGATGCCGCGTTTGGATCAGAAGAAGGGCGAACCGCTGATTCCGATTATCGGTACACCGCCGGATTTGATCAAGCCGCCGATTGGTTGCCCATTCGCCGCTCGTTGCGACCAAGCGATGAAGATTTGCGAACGCATCGACCCAGGCGCGACTGTATTTAGCGAAACGCATACAGCCCGCTGCTGGGATCTTCATCCGATGGCCAAGGAGGTACAGTCGTCATGAGCAAAGGCAAAACTCTAATTGAAGTTGAAGGCTTGAAAAAATACTTTAACGTTGGCGGCGGTAACGTACTGAAGGCGGTCAACGACATCAGCTTCTCGATTGCCGAAGGCGAAACGCTTGGCCTCGTTGGCGAATCGGGCTGCGGTAAATCGACCGCGGGCCGTACGATTCTTCGTTTGTACGAGCCGACGGCTGGCAGCGTTCGCTTCAACGGCGTGGACATCAGCAAATTGCCGCCGAAGAAAATGAAAGCGATGCGCCGCGACATGCAGATGATCTTCCAGGATCCGTATGCATCGCTGAATCCGCGGTTTACCGTTACGGATATCATCGGGGAAGCGCTGGATATTCACGGTTTGGCCGGATCTAAAGCAGAACGCAAGAAACGGGTTGAAGAATTGCTGGATATGGTTGGTTTGAACCCGGACCATGCAACCCGTTATCCGCACGAATTCTCCGGCGGTCAGCGCCAACGGATCGGGATTGCCCGTGCGCTGGCGGTGAATCCGAAGTTCATCATCTGTGACGAACCGATTTCGGCGCTGGACGTATCCATTCAGGCACAGGTTGTCAACCTGCTTGAGGATCTTCAGGACCGTCTCGGATTAACGTATCTGTTTATCGCGCACGACTTGTCCATGGTGAAGCATATCAGTGACCGTGTGGCCGTGATGTATCTGGGCCGGATCGTGGAGCTGGCAGACAGCGAAGAGTTGTATGCCAACCCGATGCACCCTTATACGAAAACGCTCCTGTCCGCGATTCCGATCCCGGATCCGGAAATTGAAGCTAACAAGAAACGGATTGTTCTGGAGGATACCACCAGCGGTCCAATCGGCAAAGAAGGGGTTGCCAGCGGAGGTTTGTACGACTTGGAGAACTCCGAGCTGGTTGAAGTGTCTAAAGGACATTTCGTCTCCATGCCGAAAAAAGGTTGATCGATTCTGCGAACTCCCGCAGCCGTTCATGACGGTTGCGGGAGTTTTTTTTTTTTTGCGCCTGATCATTACGGAAAGTTAGAGGTTTAGCAAAAGTAAGGATTTCTTTGACGGAGCGGTAGGACATCCGTTACAATCAAGGAAGGTTTTGATGCAGACAGGAGGACGCAAACTGATGAATGTCGTTCAAGAGCAACTTTCATTTGTGGGGCCGCTGGCTGAAGTATACGTCAATCAGTTTGCTACGGTTCAGCAATTGTATGAGAGCGACCCGGCGGAGGCCAACAGCTGGGCTGAACGAGTCGCATGGCTTGATCAATCAGAGCATACGCGCATAAGTCGGAAGGCAGTCGCTGCCCGACTTCGTGAATATAACAGACAATATAACCCGTCCCCGGCCGTTGAACAGGCGATCGATCAACTCGAGCAGCCGGGGACGGCGGTGATTGTCGGCGGGCAGCAAAGCGGGTTATTCACCGGGCCGCTGCTCGTGATCTATAAAGCCGTGACCATCCTCAAAGCGGCGAAGGCCGCTTCGGCCCGGTTAAATCGTCCGGTGGTGCCGGTGTTCTGGATTGCCGGCGAGGATCACGACTGGGATGAGGTCAATCACACCTATGTGTTGGCGCCGGATTTACAGGTGCGTCGGATTCGCATGCACCGCGGCAGCATGGACCGGCTGCCGGTCAGCTTCACGAAGGTGACGTCCGAGGCGTGGGACAAGGCCATTTCAGAGCTGGAGCAGCTGTTGCCCGACAGCGAGCATAAGGCGGCGCTCCTGGACTTGGCACGAAGCTCGTCAGCGGATGCGGATAACTTGACGGCCGCTTTTGCCAAGCTGATGGGAGCTTTATTTGGAAAATACGGACTGGTGCTGCTGGACTCGTCAGATCCTGAGTTGCGCCGGCTGGAAGTACCGGTGTTTGAGCAAATGATTCGCCGCAATGATGAGCTGGAATCGGCTTACCACGAAACGGTACGGGATTTGGCGGGCTTGGGATTTGAACCTTCGGCTGAAGTGGCCGAAAATGGAGCGAATTTGTTCTATATTAATGAACATGAACGGCTGCTGTTGTTTAAACAGGAAGGGCGCTTCGAAGACCGCAAGGGCAAAGTCTCCTTTACGGCTGACGAGCTGCTCGCCGAGCTGCGGGAGCATCCGGAGCGGTTCAGCAATAATGTGTTAACTCGCCCCTTGATGCAGGACAGTTTGCTTCCCGTCCTTGGCTCGGTTCTCGGCCCCGGCGAAATTGCTTACTGGGGGCTGACGCGCAAGGCGTTTCATAAGCTTGGGCTGAAAATGCCACTGCTGCTGGCACGGGAAGCTTTTACGGTGGTAGATCGAACCGTGCAAAAGTATATGCAGAAATATCAGCTCAGCTGGGATGATGTGAAGGATGCCGAAGGCTTCCGCCGCAGACGTGGAGCTTGGCTTGCGGCGCAGGAGCGGATGCCGGTCGACAAGCGGTTTGATGAGGTCATCGCTGCGTTTGGAGAGCTATACAATCCGCTCATTGAGGAGCTGGCAGGAGTTCAAAGCGATTTGTCCAGACTCGGGGCGGTGAACCGAGACAAGATCATCGGCCAAATCGAGTATTTGCGCGGCAAGGCGAAGGATGCGTTGGAGAAAATTCATGAGACCGGCTTACGCCATTTCGACCGGATTCAACTCTCGCTATTCCCTCTAAGCAAGCCGCAGGAGAGAGTTTACAATCTCTTTGATGCATTAAATCGATATGGGACGGATTGGATCGAAGGCCTGATGAATATCCCTTATGAGTTAACTGGCAAACATCGAATCATCTATTTATAGGAGGAGACATTTATGAGTTCGTTAGCGATTCAGAACAGCATCATTACCGACTTGAAGCTTGCGCCGGAGGGGCATTTGAAGATCGATTGGGTGGAAGCCCACATGCCGGTGCTGAACCGGATTCGGAAGCAATTTGAGGCGGAGCAGCCTTTTAAAGGACTGAAAGTGACCATCTCGCTTCATTTGGAAGCCAAAACGGCCTACTTGGCTAAAGTTATCCAAGCCGGTGGGGCGGAAGTGACGATTACCGGCAGCAATCCGCTGTCGACGCAGGACGATGTTTGTGCTGCACTCGTTGAAGATGGCATCACCGTTTATGCCAAATATAATCCTGAACCGGAAGAATATAAGGCGTTGTTAATTAAAGCGCTGGAGACGAAGCCGGATCTTATCATCGACGATGGCGGTGATTTGGTTACGATCTTGCACTCGGAACGTCAGGATTTGCTGGAGAATGTGCGGGGCGGCGCTGAAGAGACGACCACCGGGATTTTGCGCCTGAAAGCGATGGACAAGGAAGGCCAGCTGAAATTCCCAATGGTTGCAGTAAATGATGCTTATTGCAAATACTTGTTCGACAACCGCTACGGCACCGGCCAATCGGTGTGGGACGGAATTAACCGGACGACGAATCTGGTCGTTGCTGGGAAAACCGTCGTGGTTGTCGGCTACGGCTGGTGCGGCAAAGGCGTGGCGATGCGGGCCAAAGGCCTTGGCGCTAACGTCGTTGTTACCGAAGTTGACGCGATCAAAGCGGTGGAAGCCGTGATGGACGGCTTCCAAGTGATGCCGATGCTGGAAGCGGCGAAGATCGGCGATTTCTTCGTCACTGTGACCGGCAACCGCGACGTGATTCGCGGCGAGCATTATGATGTGATGAAGGACGGCGCGATTCTGTCCAATGCCGGCCACTTCGACGTGGAAGTCAACAAGCCTGAGCTTGCGGAGCGTTCGGTTTCGGTTCGCACCGTGCGCAAGAACATTGAGGAATATCAGTTGAAGGACGGACGCAAAATGTACCTGCTCGCCGAAGGCCGTCTGGTGAACTTGGCCGCCGGCGACGGACATCCGGCCGAAATCATGGACATGACGTTTGCGCTGCAGGCGTTGTCCTTGAAATACGTGAATGACCGTTATCAGGAAATCGGGAAAACGGTTGTTAACGTCCCTTATGAGCTGGACGAGCAAGTGGCCCGCTTCAAACTGGAAAGCCTCGGCGTGAACATCGATACGCTGTCCGCTGAGCAACGCGCTTACCTGGATAGCTGGCAGGAGCATTAATTCGTCGCAGCGGTGATTACAGCTCGATCGCCGGTGGACAGGCGTTACGGTGAAACGCTACGGCCGCTGTAAATTGATGCGTGTTCGCCGGGAGACGATAATTAACGGTAAATCGTACCGCTAATTGTTACTTATCCGCCGCTAGACGATGATTAACGGTAAATCCTACCGCTAATTTTGCCGGATTGGGCGAAGTCGGGTGATTTCACCGAAAATAACGGTACAAAATCCTGTTAATTCGCTGAAACTGCGGATTGTTCAATAAAATAAAGGTACTTTTTACTGTTAACACACCAATAAAGGACTATCTGAGGCAGATCAAATCTGCCGGGATAGTCCTTTTTGCTGCTTATTTAGCGCCGAACGAAGCGTCAACCGCGGTTGCAGCCCTAAAGTAATACCTCCTTCCCACCAACCGCCTGTCAAAAAAATTTTGAACCAGAGAAGGATTTTCTCGTTCAGTGTGGAATAGTTACATATCACAGTGGTGTAAAGTGGTGCAAAGTGGGGGAAAGAGGTAAGGAGTGAGTCACCAATGTTTATGGGGGAGTTCCAACATAGCATTGACGATAAAGGCCGGATTATTATTCCGGCTAAGTTTCGTGAACTCCTCGGCAGCTCTTTCGTGGTTACCCGCGGCTTGGACCAGTGTCTTTTCGTTTATCCGATGCAGGAATGGGAAGTGCTGGAACAGAAGCTGAAGGCTTTGCCACTGATGAAATCCGACGCCCGTGCGTTTACCCGCTTCTTTTTCTCGGGTGCAACCGAATGTGAATGGGATAAACAGGGAAGGGTAAACTTGCCAAGTAATTTACGGCAGTATGCCAAGCTGGAGAAGGATTGCGTTGTTTTAGGCGTGTCGAATCGCGTGGAAATTTGGAGCAAAGACACGTGGGAGCAATACTTCCAGCAGTCGGAAGATACGTTTAACGAAATTGCTGAGAAGCTGGTGGATTTCAACTTCGATCTTTAGAAGGAGTTATTCTTTAAGCTAGTCAAATGAATTCAGGTTTGGGGGCGTAAGTCTTGTTTCATCACATCACGGTACTCAAAGAAGAAGCGACAGAAGGGCTGCGCATCAAGCCGGACGGCATTTATGTGGATTGTACGCTGGGAGGCGGCGGCCACAGCTCCGTCATCTTATCCAAGCTAGGTCCAGGGGGAAGGCTGATCGCTTTCGACCAGGACGACTGGGCGCTGGACAATGCCAAGGAGCGGCTCGCAGCCTATGCGGACAAGTTAACTTTGGTAAAAAGCAATTTCCGCTACATCGAGCAAAAACTGCGGGAGATCGAAGGGGTGCCGCAGCTAAACGGGGTTCCCCAGGTGGACGGCGTATTGTTCGACCTCGGTGTTTCCTCCCCTCAGTTTGACGAAGGGGAGCGGGGGTTTAGCTATAACGCGGACGCGCCGCTCGATATGCGGATGGATCAATCGGCCGCATTGACGGCTCGGGAGATCGTAAATACGTGGCCGGAACGCGAAATTGCTCGTATTTTGTTCCAATACGGCGAGGAGAAATTTTCCAGGTGGATCGCCAAGGTCATTGCAGACCGGCGAGCACAGGAGCCGATCGAAACGACGGGGCAGCTCGTCGAGCTGATCAAGGAGGGCATCCCGGCGGCTGCAAGGCGTACGGGGGGCCACCCAGCCAAGCGCAGCTTTCAGGCATTGCGCATCGCGGTTAACGATGAGCTGGGCGCATTCGAAGAAGGGCTGCATGCGGCCATCCGTTGTTTGGCGCCGGAAGGACGGGTTTCGGTCATCACCTTCCACTCGTTGGAGGACCGAATCTGTAAGCAAATCTTTGCCAGCTATGTGGAGAAATGTACTTGCCCGCCCGATTTTCCGATGTGCGTGTGCGGCGGCAAAGGATCACTTAAATTAATCAACCGGAAACCAATCGTTCCGTCGGAGCAGGAGTTGGCTGACAATCCGAGGGCCCGTTCCGCGAAATTACGCGTGGCGGAGAAATTGCAAACCGGTGTGGAGGTATCGTAAATGGCTTATACGCGTGGGAATCTGGCAGTCAAGGAGAAGCAAGCGGAACGCAGCTATCAACCGCAGCGTTATCGGGAAACGACGAAGGTGGTAACCCGCCGTTCGCCGTTGCCGGTTCGTGAGAAGTTGCTGTATATGATGACGGTTATTTTTTGCGTAGCCGTGATGGGCGGGTTGTTATGGCAAAATGTGTCACTTTACAACATTAAGCGTCAAATGTTTAATTTGAATACGGACATTCAAGCGATCAACGCGGAAGTGAAGGAACTAAGCATTCAAAAGGAAAAGCTGGAGGAGCAAATTCCGGAGAAGGCGAAGGAGCTCGGTTATGTTCAGCCGGAGGTAGAAGGCTTTCATGTGAATGTACCGGCAGATGGCGTTGAAACGGCCAAGAAATAATGTCTAAAGAGGTTTTGCCATGATCAAGCGAATAAAGCTTCGAACACTGCTGATAGGGGGATGTATTACCCTCTTTTTTGCTGTATTGATCGGTAGAGCGTTTTGGCTGCAGGTCGTGCAAGCGGACTTTTGGCAGGCGCATGCGGAGGAGCTGTGGTCAACCAAAAAGTTGCTGCCCGCAACGAGAGGAACGATCACGGATCGGAATGGCGATGTCCTGGCGGTGGATGCTCCGGCTTACACGGTGGCCGTCAATCCCGAACTGATTAACAAGTACGGCCTTCAGGACGAGGTAGTTGAAGGGCTTGGCAAGGTCCTCGGTAAAGATGAAAGTGAACTCCGGAAAATCGTCAGTGCCAAAAAAGAGTCCGGCGAGTACTATACGCAACGCGAGGTTCGGAACGAGGGCTGGAAGATTGATCAAGACCTGAAGAATCAGGTGCAGGCATTGATCGACGAGCTGAAGGAAAAGCATAGCAAACTGCAGGACGTCGGCATTTACTTGATCAAGGATCAGAAGCGGTATTATCCGAATCAAAGCTTGGCTTCCCACGTCTTGGGATACATCGACCGCGAAGGCAAAGCCGTATCCGGTATTGAAGCCTACTTCGATGAGCAGCTCAAGGGCGTTGACGGTTCGCTCGAGTACAAGCGGGACGGCCGGGGAATTGAGATTCCGAAAGCCAGCGAAATTTATAACCCGCCGAAGAACGGAGACAACCTGAAGCTGACGATTGACTACACGATCCAGTACTACATCGAGCAGGCGATGAAGGAAGCGTACGATCAGCTGCAGCCGATCAGTATGACGGTGATTGCGGCCGATCCGAAGACGATGGAAATCCTTGGCATGGCGAATATGCCGACCTATAACCCCAATGAATATTGGGCGGATGTCGATCAGAAAAATTTCTATAACCACGCGATCAAATCCGTTTACGAGCCAGGTTCCACATTTAAAATCGTGACCTTGGCCGGGGCGGTACAGGAAGGCTTATTTAATCCAAATGCTACATACAAATCCGGCAGCATCCGGGTGCCGGGGCAAACGATTCACGACTTGAAGCGTTCCGGCTGGGGCGAGATCACGTATCTGGAAGGCGTGAAACGCTCCAGTAACGTCGCTTTCGTCAAGCTGGGTTACGAGATGCTGGGTCCGGAACGTCTGAAGACGTACGTCGATCAATTCGGATTCGGGAAAAAAACGGGCATCGAGCTGCCGGGGGAATCCAAAGGGATCGTGGATCCGGTGCAGCAGGCTGACTTTGCGGCGATGTCATACGGCCACGGGAAGCTGCTTGTGACGCCGTTGCAGCAAATTGTGGCGGTATCGGCCATCGCGAATGGCGGCAAGCTGATGGAGCCGCATATCGTCAAGTCCATCACCGATCCGCAAACCGGGGAGACGGTGGAAACCAAACCTAAAGTGCTTCAGCAGGTGATCTCTCCCGACAAAGCGAAAGAAGTTGGAACTTATTTGGAGCAGGTGGTCTCGGACCAAAAGATCGGGACGGGACGTCACGCCTACATCGAAGGGTATCGGGTTGCCGGTAAGACGGGGACTGCAGTAAAGGTAGTTAACGGCCAATATGATTACACGAAACAGGTCGTTTCATTTATCGGCTATGCGCCGGTGGATGATCCGAAGATCGCGGTTATCGTCTTGATCGACGAACCCAAGGACTCGGAACTGGGCGGGGGGGCCGCCGCCGCTCCGGTGTTTAAGCAGATCGTAAATCAAACGCTGCAGTATATGGGAGTTCCGAAAAAAATCGAAGGCAGCGCGTCCGGTAACTCCTCGAAGACAGCGGCTTCGGGACCAAAAGTTCCGGATGTCGGCGGGTTGCCAGTTCAACAAGCCAAGGACAAACTGTCGGCAAGTCGCATTTCCTATGCAACATATGGGAAAGGGGATACGATTATCTCCCAATTCCCGAAGGCGGGAACGACGCTCAAATCCGGGCAATTCGTTTACTTGCTTACGGAGAAGGGATCGGACATCAATGTGCCAAACCTGCAAGGCGAATCGCTGCGCGATGCCTTGGAGTTACTATCGGTCCTTCAAATCCCGGTTACGGCGAATGGGGAAGGCTACGTCGTCTCACAGGAGGTTGTCAACGAGAACGGCGGCAGACGTGTAATCCTTACCCTGGAACCGCCGGATAAGGAGGAAACTTCGTCCAACGATGAGCAGGTGGAGGATGCCTCAACCAGCGGCGATCAAGGGAACGATGCCGGAGAGAAGGAGACCTCGGACTCGCCATAGCTTGTTCTAACCCCTGGTTGTCCTGAATAGTCATGTGATGAGTGCAATCATGATGATGTCAGGATGGGTAAGGGGGGCGACCTGTGAAAGTATCCAGATTTACTGTACGACGAAGATTATTCTGGCTGTTAATGGTGTTGTGTTTGCTGTTTGCGGCGCTGGCCGTGCGTCTTGCCTACGTTCAAATCGGGAAAGGCGCTGAATTGTCCGCCAAAGCGGAGGATTCCTGGCGCCGGAACATCCCGTATTCGGCGAAGCGCGGCGAAATCAGCGACCGCAACGGCACGGTGCTTGCTTATAATATTACGACGCCAACGGTGATGGCCATTCCGGTGCAGATCAAAAATCCGGAGCAGACGGCCAAGAGCCTGGCGCCGCTGCTTGGGATGACCGAGGAATCGGTACTGAAGACGATCACCAAGAGACAATCCATAGTCAGGCTGCAACCCGGCGGACGCAAAATTACGATGGAAAAAGCGCAGCAAATTCGTGATTTGGCTCTTCCGGGTATTGTTGTTGCCGAAGACAATAAGCGCTACTACCCCTTCGGGGGATTGGCAGCACATATCCTGGGCTTCACCGGCGGCTACAACCAAGGCCTTACCGGCGTGGAAAGCAAATACGACAACCTGCTCAGCGGCATGAACGGAAGCGTGTCTTATTTGTCCGATGCCGGCGGGCGCTTGATGCCAGGTTCGTCGGAGAAATACGTGGAGCCGAAGGACGGCCTGAATCTGACGCTGACGATCGATAAGACGATCCAGAGCATCATCGAGCGGGAGTTGGATCAGGCGATGGACCGGCTGCAGGCTGATTCAGCGCTGACAATTGCGATGAACCCGAAGACGGGAGAAATCCTTGGCATGGCTGCCCGGCCGGGGTATGAGCCGGAAGCCTACCAAGAATATGATGCAGAAGTGTATAACCGGAATTTACCAATCTGGATGACGTACGAACCAGGTTCCACCTTCAAAATCATTACATTGGCTGCGGCATTGGAAGAGAAAAAGGTGGATTTGCTGAATGAGCGTTTTTTTGATCCGGGTTACGTCAAGGTGGGCGGGGCAACCCTGCGCTGCTGGAAGAAAGGCGGCCACGGCAGCCAAACGTTCCTTCAGGTCGTAGAAAACTCCTGCAACCCCGGGTTTGTCGCCTTAGGTCAACGGCTGGGGAAAGAAACGCTGTTCCAATACATCAAAAATTTCGGCTTCGGCAGCAAAACCGGCATCGACCTGAACGGGGAAGAGAACGGGATTCTGTTTAAGCTCTCGCAAGTAGGGCCGGTGGAACTGGCGACGACCTCGTTTGGTCAAGGCGTTTCGGTGACTCCGATCCAGCAGATTACGGCGGTATCCGCGGCGATCAACGGCGGCAAGCTGTATAAACCTTATGTAGCCAAAGCGTGGACGAATCCGGAGACGGGCGAGGTGGTTTCGGAGAACAAGCCGCAGCTGGTGCGGCAGGTCATTTCGGAAGAGACCTCCAAGCAGATCCGCATGGCGCTGGAAAGCGTCGTCGCTAACGGAACCGGCGGGAACGCGTTTATCGACGGGTATCGGGTTGGCGGCAAAACCGGGACAGCGCAAAAGGTTGTGAACGGGCGTTACTCGCAAAATGAACATATCGTTTCGTTTATCGGCTTCGCTCCGGCAGACGACCCGCAAATCGTCGTATACACGGCGGTGGATAACCCGCAAGGCATTCAATTCGGCGGCGTGGTGGCCGCGCCGATCGTACGCAACATCATGGAGGATGCACTGGAATATATGAAGGTTCCGCCTCGCGAGCAGCAGGTCAACAAGAAGTATAAATACGGAGAGACGCCAATCGTAACGGTACCTGATCTGATCGGCCACACGACCCAGGAAATCTACGAGGATTTGAACATGAACTTCAACCTGGCGAGATCCGGCACCGGCAATGTGGTGATCAACCAAGCTCCGAAAGCGGGGGCCCGGGTAGAGAAAGGATCGACGATCCGCATCTACATGGGGACAGAAGCGGAGGCAGAGCAACAGCATGATCATAACTCGATCACAAGTGAATAATAATCCTGAACTTAGTTAAATTTGGTGATAATATAGTATGAGTGTGTAGCGGTACAACACGCAGTTGAAAGACGGAGGGGTAACCTATGCTGCTTAAGAAACTAGCAACGTATTTTATGACATCGCAGATACGAGGGGATGGGGAAACGTCCTGTACGGGGATTGCGATCGATTCGCGCAAGGTACAGCCGGGGGATCTATTTATTTGCCTTCCCGGCCATACGGTGGATGGTCACGATTATGCCCGGCAGGCGGAAGAACAAGGTGCCGCGGCACTTGTAGTAGAACGGTGGCTGGACGATGTTGCCTTGCCGCAGCTTAAAGTCAAGGACAGCCGGCAGGCGATGGCTGTGCTCGGAGGCGTATTCTTCGGCGCGCCAAGCTCGCGGCTGAAAGTCATCGGCGTGACCGGCACGAACGGCAAGACGACCACCACTTATCTGATCGAGCGGATTTTGCAAGATCAAGGCAGGGAAACGGGATTGATCGGCACGATCCAACGCCGGTTCGCCGGGCAGACGTATCCGATGTCCGGGACAACGCCGGAGTCGCTGGAGCTGCAGCAATATTTGCATGACATGGCTGAAGGCGGCGGTGAGTATTGTGTAATGGAAGTGTCCTCTCATGCGCTGGCGCAAGGGCGCGTGAAAGGAACCCGCTTCCGGACGGCCGTTTTTACGAACTTGACCCAGGATCATCTGGATTATCATAAGACCATGGACGAATACCGCTGGGCCAAAGGATTGTTTTTCTCCCGACTGGGCAATACGTATGCGGAAAATCCAGAGGAGCGCAGCTATGCCGTGCTGAATGTTGACGACCCGGCGAGCGCTTATTTTGCCAAGCAGACGGCGGCTGAGGTGATTACGTATGGCGTGGAGCAAGATGCCGACGTTAGAGCCTCAAACATCTCGATTACCGCACGGGGGACGTCCTTCCACGTGGATACGTTCCGCGGGAGCGCAGATATCTCCTTGCGGATGGTAGGGAAGTTTAATGTGTACAACGCGCTGGCAGCCATCTCGGCGACGCTCTTGGAAGGCATACCGCTAGAGCAGATCAAGGCCAGCCTGGAATCGGTGAAAGGCGTTGAGGGCCGGGTGGAAGCGGTGGATGAAGGTCAGGATTTCGCCGTGATTGTGGATTACGCCCATACCCCGGACGGATTGGAGAATGTGCTGCGGACGGTGAATGAATTCGCGAAAGGCCGAGTGATTTGCGTCTTCGGCTGCGGCGGGGATCGGGACCGGAAGAAACGTCCGATTATGGGCCAAATCGCCGCGAAGTATGCAGATTACGTACTGGTGACCTCTGATAATCCTCGCACGGAAGACCCGCAAGCCATCTTACGGGACATCGAACAGGGACTCGTTGAGGACGGCGTGGATCAGGCGCGTTATGAGCTGATCGTCGACCGCCGCGAGGCCATCGGGAAGGCTATTGAAATGGCAAGCCGTGAGGATGTAGTATTGATTGCGGGGAAAGGCCATGAGACCTATCAATTGATAGGCTCCAAGGTGCTCGATTTTGACGATCGAATCGTTGCAAAAGAAGCGATAAGGGGTTTGGCAAAGTGATCAAAAGAAACTTAGCGGAAATTGCCGCGATGTGCGGCGGACAGATTCGGGAAGCGGGCGATGCCGGCATCGTGGTGCAAGGCGTTGTGACGGACTCCCGGCAAATAACGAAAGGCTGCCTGTTTGTGCCGCTGGCGGGAGAACGGTTCGACGGCCATGATTTCGCCTCGGACTGCCTGCAGGCGGGAGCAGGCGCTTGCCTGTGGGCACTCTCGAAGGGAACGCCGCCAGGCCCGGCCGTACTCGTGGACGATACGCTAATTGCGCTGCAGGCGCTGGCCAAATCATACTTGACCGAAACCGGAGCTAAAGTCGTCGGGATCACCGGAAGCAACGGGAAAACGACGACCAAAGACTTGGTTTACGCTCTTTTGTCTACGACTTATAAAGTGCATAAAACCAAAGGGAATTTCAACAACCATATCGGCCTTCCGTTAACGATCTTGGCCATGCCGGAAGATACGGAAATCGCCGTACTGGAGATGGGGATGAGCGGCCGTGGGGAAATCGAACTGCTTTCGAAGATCGGTGAACCGGAAACGGCGGTTGTCACCAACATTGGCGAATCCCACTTGCTGCAGCTGGGTTCGCGGGAAGAGATCGCAAGAGCCAAGCTGGAAATTCTAGCGGGCATGAAGCCGGGAGGACTGTTCATCTACAATGGGGACGAACCTCTCATCCCTAAAGTGTTGGCCGAGCCGTCTACGGTGAAGCCGGAAGGACTGCAAACGGCAACGTTTGGGCTGCGTCCGGAGAATGACCAGTATCCCACGGGGATCCTGTTTACGGACCATCAAACGTTGTTTACGCCGCATGGCAGTGAAGGCGATCCGCTGGAACTGCCGCTTCTCGGCGAGCATAACGTATCCAATGCGCTTGCGGCGATCACGGTTGCCCGTCATTACGGGGTGGGCGAAGCAGCGATCCGCGAGGGCTTCAGCAAAGTGGAGCTGACCGGAATGCGGATTGAGGTTATTACCGGACGGAGCGGCATTACGATCCTGAACGACGCGTACAACGCCAGCCCCACTTCGATGAAAGCGGCCCTTGGCGTTTTGGAGCATATGAAAGGGTATCGGAAGAAAATCGCCGTGCTCGGCGATATGCTGGAGCTGGGCGATTCCGAGGCAGATTACCATCGCGAAATCGGGGAGATGTTGACACCAGGTACGGTGGATCAGCTGTTCACCTGCGGTCCGCTTTCCCGCCACATCGCCGAAGGGGCGAAGAAACAGTTGGACCCGAATTTCATTCATGCATATACTGATAAGTCTGAACTGATCCGCAAGCTGGTTTCGTTGCTGCATCCGCAGGACGTCGTCTTGGTTAAGGCTTCCCGAGGCATGAAACTCGAAGAAGTCGTCGAAGCGATCAAAACTAGCGAGCTGACACACTAATACCGGCGAAAGGGGGGGATCCCATGGATTTTGGACTTATCTTGCTAACGATCGGCGTATCTTTTATTCTGGAGGTCATCTCGGCTCCGCTGATCATTCCGCTGCTGAGAAGACTCAAATTCGGCCAGCAAATCCGCGGCGAAGGGCCGCAAAGCCATTTGAAAAAGGCGGGAACGCCAACGATGGGCGGCATCATTATCCTATTGGCGTTTACGTTAGCTTTCTTGAAATTTTCCGTTGTGAATACCGACTTCTACGTGCTTCTGGTCGCCACGCTTGGCTTTGGACTGGTCGGATTTCTCGACGACTATATCAAAATTGTATTTAATCGGTCTTTGGGTCTCACACCCAGACAGAAATTGATTGGACAGCTGCTGTTCGCCGGAATCATGTGTGCCTTGCTCATCTCGGAGGGCCATAGCACAGCGATCGTTATCCCGGGGACGGACATTGCGTTTGACTGGGGCCCGTGGTTCTATTATCCGTTTATCGTCATTATGATGATGGCGGTGACCAACGCCGTGAATTTTACCGATGGCGTGGACGGCTTGCTGTCTGGCGTCAGCGCGATTGCACTGGGGGCGTTTGCGGTGATCGCCATGCAGGTGACTTCGCTTCCTGCCGCGGTTTGTGCGGCAGCCATGATCGGTGCCGTGCTGGGCTTTCTGGTATTTAACGCTCATCCGGCCAAGGTGTTCATGGGCGATACCGGTTCGCTGGGCATCGGCGGGGCGATTGGAGCGATTGCGATCGTCACCAAAACCGAGCTGTTGTTCCTGGTCATCGGCGGAATTTTCGTCATCGAAATGTTGTCCGTCGTCATCCAGGTCATTTCGTTTAAGACATGCGGCAAACGGGTATTTAAAATGAGCCCGATTCACCATCATTTCGAGTTGTCCGGATGGTCGGAATGGCGCGTTGACGTCACCTTCTGGGCGGTTGGACTGGTGCTGGCGGTCATAGGACTTTACTTGAACAAGGGGTTGTAATGAAGATGAATCATCCAGAAGAATACCGGGGACGTCAGGTTGTCGTTCTCGGTTTGGCGAGAAGCGGCGTTCAGGTCGCCAAAACCCTGCATCATTATGGCGCCGTCATCACGGTCAACGATAAAAAAGAACGAGAACAGTGTCCCGAAGCATCCGAATTGGAGGCTTTGGGAATTTCTGTTGTATGCGGAGGTCACCCGGACGATCTCATTCATGAGGGCGTTTCGCTGGTCGTTAAAAACCCCGGAATCCCGTATACCGCGCCTCCCGTGGCCAGGGCGATTGAGCTTGGCATCGAGGTTGTGACGGAGGTGGAGGTCGCTTATTTGATCAGCCCGGCTCCCATTCTCGGGATCACCGGATCCAACGGTAAAACGACCACGACAACGTGGATCGGCAACATGCTGGAGGCTGCCGGCATGAGACCGATTGTCGCTGGCAATATCGGCATCCCGCTGTGCGAGGCCGCTGAGGAGGCGGATGAAGGCAATTGGCTGGTCGCCGAGCTCAGCAGCTTTCAGCTGAAGGGGACCCGGGCGTTCCGCCCGGAGGTAGCCTGCTTGCTGAACGTGGCGGAGACGCACCTGGATTATCATGGGACAATGGATGATTACATCTCGTCGAAAGCCAAGCTGTTTGCGAATCAACGGGAAACGGACCGCGCCGTCCTCAATTGGGACGACCCCGTGTGCCGGGAGCTTGTGCCTTACATAAAAGCGAAGCTGATCCCTTTCTCCATGACCGAGGAGTTGCAGTCGGAGGGTGTTTACGTCGAGCCGGCATACATTCCGGACGTTGAAGACGGGCTGGCCCGCCGCATCATGTATCGGGGGGCTGATGGCGAGGTGCGTGTCATCATCGACATTGCCGACATCGCCTTGCCGGGCCGCTTTAACATCGAGAACGCGCTGGCGGCGGTTGCGGCGGCGATTGCGGCGGGTGCCGCACCAGAAGCGCTTGCGGAGCCACTGCGAACGTTCCACGGTGTGGAGCATCGTTTGGAGTATGTGGACGAGAAGCAAGGCGTCGTTTACTATAACAACTCCAAAGCGACCAATTCCAAAGCGACGGTCATGGCCCTCGGCGCGCTGCAGGCACCCATCGTGCTGATCGCCGGCGGTTTGGACCGCGGCTCGGATTATATGGAGCTGCTGCCGGTTTTCAAAGAGAAGGTGAAAGCCGTTGTGGCGATGGGGCAAACGAAAGAAAAAATTGCTAGAGTCGCTGAGCTGGCGGGTCTATCGCACATCGTGCTGGTCGATACTGTGGACAGCGCCGCAGATACGCTGCGTGCTGCGCTGAAGGAGGCTGCAAGCCTGGCGGAGCCGGGAGATATCGTTCTGCTCTCGCCAGCCTGTGCCAGCTGGGATATGTTCCCTTCCTATGAGGAGCGTGGACGCATTTTTAAAGAGGCGGTGCATACCCTTTAAGTAGGGGGGTGGAAAAGCCCCTACTTTCGGTTAAGAGGTGGCATCCACGATGGGCAAGAGCCGTACGGCGCCGGATTTTTGGCTGGCGGCCAGCATTCTCGGATTGCTGGCGATCGGAATCGTAATGGTATACAGCGCGGGTTCCGTACTCGCTTTCCATGATTACGGCGATTCTTTCTATTTCGTCAAGAGGCAGCTGCTCTTTGCTGTACTTGGGTTAATCGCGATGTTCCTGATGATGAATGTAGATTACCGTCTGCTGCGGAAATACGCCAAAATCGGGCTGGTTCTATGCTTCATCCTGCTCGTGATCGTGCTGATTCCCGGTATCGGGGTCGTGCGCGGCGGGGCGCGCAGCTGGCTGGGCATCAGCTCGTTTGGGATTCAACCCTCCGAGTTTATGAAGCTTGGCATGATCTTGTTTCTATCCTATTGGCTGAGTAAGGAAGATTACAAGATCACGAATTTTACGAAAGGCCTGCTGCCGCCGCTTGGGATTATCGGACTTGCCTTCGGCTTAATCATGCTTCAGCCCGATTTGGGGACGGGGACGGTCATGCTGGGCGCTTCCCTGTTGATCGTGTTTACCGCAGGTGCACGCATTCGGCATTTAGCCGGCCTGGCGGCCGTGGGAGCGCTGGGCTTCGTCGGCTTGATCCTGGCAGCGCCTTACCGGCTGAAGCGGATCACCGCCTTCCTTGATCCCTGGTCGGACCCGCTGGGCGCAGGATATCAGATCATCCAGTCGCTGTATGCGATTGGACCCGGCGGATTGGCGGGCTTGGGACTGGGGATGAGCCGGCAAAAATACAGCTACGTGCCGGAGCCGCAAACCGACTTTATCTTCTCGATCCTAGCAGAGGAATTAGGTTTTATCGGCGGACTTTTGGTTCTGTTATTGTTTTTAATTTTAGTATGGCGCGGTATGCGCGTTGCCATGACCATCGACGATCTGTTTGGCAGCTTGCTTGCCGTTGGGATCGTTGGCATGGTTGGCGTGCAGGTCGTGATCAACATCGGCGTTGTCATCGGCCTGATGCCGGTCACCGGCATTACGCTGCCGCTGATCAGTTACGGAGGATCTTCGCTGACGCTGATGCTGACCGCGCTGGGCATTCTACTGAATTTATCCCGTTATGCGAGGTGAGAATATGCGCGTCGTACTAAGCGGCGGCGGAACCGGGGGGCATATTTACCCGGCTCTGGCCGTCGCCAGCCAATGCGCCAAGGAATTTCCCGGCTCCGAATTTCTGTACATTGGAGGCAAGCGCGGGCTTGAAAGCTCGATTGTTCCGCAGCAAGGAATTCCGTTTGAAGCGATTGAGATTACCGGCTTCCGTCGGAAGCTGTCATTCGATAATGTGAAAACGGTCATGCGTTTTCTCAAGGGAGTGCAAACTTCCAAGAAACTGTTAAAACAATTTAAGCCCGATGTCGTCATCGGAACCGGCGGATATGTCTGCGGTCCGGTGGTGTACGCTGCGGCCAAGCTGGGCATTCCCAGCATCATTCATGAACAGAACGCCATTCCGGGCTTAACGAACCGCTTCCTGAGCAAATACGCATCGACGGTTGCCGTCAGCTTCGAGGGATCGGAAAAGGCGTTCCCCGCAGCTCGAAACGTCATTTACACGGGAAATCCGCGGGCGACAACCGTATTTGCAGCCGATAAACAAAAGGGCTTTGAATCCCTTGGTTTGCCGCCTAGCAGCTCGGTTGTCCTTGTGGTCGGCGGCAGTCAGGGAGCTCGAGCCATCAATCAAGCGATGGTTGAAATGACTCCGCTGCTTAAACAGTCCGAACACTTAAAATTTGTGTACGTCACCGGAGACCGCTATTATGCCTCGACGGTGGAGGCGATTTCGGCGAAATTGGGCGAGTTGCCCGCCAATCTGCAGGTGCTTCCTTATGTGCATAACATGCCGGAGGTTCTGGCCTGCACCTCGCTGATCGTGAACCGTGCTGGGGCTTCTTTTTTGGCGGAAATTACGGCGCTGGGGATCCCCGCGATTCTGATTCCATCCCCTAACGTGACGAACAATCATCAAGAGAAAAATGCCCGCGCGCTGGAGAGCGCCGGTGCCGCCGAAGTGATTTTGGAGTCGGAGCTGACGGGACGCAGCCTGTATGCGTCCATCGAGCGCGTGATGAGCGATTTGCGTCGGCACAGCGCGATGTCGACCGCTTCCCGTGCCTTGGGCAAACCGGATTCCGCTCATCTTATCGTGGAAGAGATGCGGAGGCTCGTCAAACACCAATAAGGCGCTGTTCATGGGCGGCGTAAGGCCTTGTGCCGAGGGCTGGGCGATTGTCACACTCTCCGTGAGGGAGGCATAAGATACTCTATAAATCGTGACAACCAAGCGGGGCAAGATGATCACCCTGCAGGACCCGGGCTCCGGCAGTCATCGGCTGCCGATATGGAACAGTGGCACCCGGCGAAATACCGCCGAAGGTATCCGCCATTCAAGTCAAGGAGGGTTATACGATGCAGCAGTGGATATCACAATTGACCAGGCTGGAGGCCTTGGAGGTGTTGCCGAATGAGCCAATGTCGAAGTACACGACTTGGAAAATCGGCGGTCCGGCGGATGCGATGGCCGTTCCACAAACGACCCGGCAGCTTGCGGAGCTGATGCGCTTGCTCCACGCAGAAGGAATCCCGTGGATGATGATCGGAAAAGGCTCCAATCTGCTGGTTTCCGACAAAGGCATCCGAGGCTGCGTCATCCGGCTGGGTGGTGAGTTCGAGCAGATTGTTTTCGACGGTACGGAAGTCAGCGCCGGAGGAGGCGCATCCACCGTCCGGCTCAGCATCATGGCGGGCAAAGAGGGGTTAACCGGGCTGGAATTCGCCGGGGGGATCCCGGGTACGGTCGGCGGCGCCGTCTACATGAATGCCGGTGCCCACGGGTCCGATGTGTCACGTATATTTAAATCCGCTGACATTGTTCTGGAGACGGGTGAATTGGTCACATACACAGCGGAGGATATGAAGTTTGCCTACCGGCATTCCGTCCTGCATGAACAGCGAGGGATCGTGGCTCAGGCACGTTTTTCGCTTGCCGCGGGTGACCGGCTGGAGGTCGCGGCGGCCATGGCGGCGTACAAGGACCGCCGCCGTAAAACGCAGCCGCTCTCGCAGCCTTGTGCAGGCAGCGTATTTCGCAATCCGCCCGGCGATCATGCCGCCAGGTTGATCGAAGCGGCGGGTCTCAAAGGGATGAAGGTCGGCGGGGCTGAAGTGTCCACGCTGCATGCCAATTTCATCGTCAATACCGGGCAAGCGACAGCAGAGGACGTTCTTGCGCTCATGGAGCAAGTCAAGGCAGCCGTCCAAGATCAATTTGGGGTGGCGCTGGTGCCGGAGGTCTTCTTCGTGGGTGAACGGTAAACTCGGAGGTGATACATTGGACAAATTGGTGATCGAAGGCGGGAAACCCCTATCAGGAACCATTCGTATCCATGGAGCGAAAAATGCCGCACTGCCGATTCTGGCCGCATCGCTGCTGGCGGAAGGTAAGGTGCAACTTCGAAATGTCCCCCGCCTGCTCGATATTGATGTCATGTTAGGCATTCTCGGTCGACTGGGCTGTAAAGCCGTCCATTTGGGAGATACGGTGACTGTCGATACCTCGGGAGCAGATTCCAGCCATGTTCCTGAGGATTTGATGAAACAGATGCGCTCCTCCATCTTTTTGATGGGGCCGCTGCTTGCCCGGTTTGGGGAAGTATGCATCTATCAGCCGGGAGGCTGTGCGATCGGGGAACGGAAAATCGATCTGCACTTGAAGGGACTTGAAGCTTTAGGAGCGAAGATTGAAGAGCACGATCAGCAAATATGGTGCAGAGCCAGCAAGCTGGTTGGTACCGACATCCATCTGGATTTCCCCAGCGTGGGTGCAACGGAGAACATCATGATGGCGGCAGCGTTGGCTGAAGGCACAACCATGATTACGAACGCAGCACGGGAGCCGGAGATTCAGGATTTGCAAAACTTCTTGAATGCCATGGGCGCCAGCATCATCGGCGCTGGTACCGACACGATTACGATCAGAGGAGTGAAACGCCTCTTCCCTTGCGATTACGAGATTATCCCGGACCGTATCGTTGCGGGTACTGCTTTAATTGCCGTTGCCGCCACCCGCGGCAGCGTAACGCTAACCCACAGCAACCCTTCGCATCTGGTTTCGCTGCTGCACGTGCTCAAGCGGGCCGGTGTTCAAATCGGAGTGAGCGATGATATAATAACGTTGAGCAGTGCAGGCCGTCCGAAAGCGGTGGAACGGATTGTGACCTCACCTTATCCTTCGTTTCCTACCGATTTGCAGTCCCAAGTGATGGTACTGTTATCCTTGGCGGACGGAATGAGCGTGATGAAAGAAACCGTGTTCGAAGGCCGGTTCAAGCATGTGGGCGAGCTGGTTCGCATGGGAGCCGACATTACGGTGGACCTGAATTCCGCGTTTATTCGCGGGGTGCCCCGGCTTTACGGCGCGACCGTGGAAGCAACCGACCTGCGTGCAGGGGCGGCGCTGGTGATCGCCGGCTTGGCGGCCCAGGGTCAAACCGTGGTGGAGCAGGTTCATCATATCGACCGTGGTTATGATCGGATCGAAACGATGTTCCAACGGCTTGGAGGCTCGGTACGCCGTGAATCTCCAGCCTTGCGTCAGCTGGATCTGGCCTAGGTCAATGTGATGCTGATTCGCGAAACCTTCGTAGTATAGCCCTAAACTTTTGTCCCCTCCCCTGGAGGGGATAATAAGCTTTGTAATACTTATTCAGAAAGTTGCGGAGAAATGACATGCCAAAAGCGAATGTACCCGTTCTAAAAGAACCTGCGCCCAAGAAGAAAAGCGGACGAAAAATCAAAACCATACTTATCTTGCTGTTCCTCGCGTTATTATGCGTTCTATTTTTCCGTTCAACTCTGAGCAAAATTTCTGTCATTACGTTTGAAGGCAATACGTATACGACGGAGATGGAGCTGTTGGGCGCCACAGGGCTTCAGGTGGGTTCGCCGTTTTTTGCGGTCAGTGCCGATCATATCGCCCGCAAGCTGGAAGAGATTCCTTCGGTGAAGCAAGCTGAGGTAGACAAAACGTTTCCCGGCAGCGTAACGATCCATATCGAGGAATATCCGATTGCAGCGTATGTGCTGTCAGAGGACGGGAAGCTGCGAGGCTTGCTCGCCAACGGAACGCGCATCGACCTGAAGGACGGGGCGATGCCGGTGGACAAGCCGATATTAACCGGTTGGAAGGACGATGACGAGGGCTTGGTCAAACTTTGCCAAACGCTGTCGCAAATTCCGGACGAGCTGACCGCAGACATTTCGGAGATCGTACCTTCACCAACGTTGTCTTATCCGGACCGAATTAAGCTGTATACCCGGTCCAAATTCGAAATCATTTCAGCCACTTCCCTCCTAGCCAAAAAGGCGGAATACATGAACGAAATTCTGCAAACACAGGATCCTGGAAAGCTGACGATGCTGGACGCGGATTCTTATGTTCCTTACTCCACGACGGAGGACGGAGACGATGGACAAAATGATACTACTCATGATTGAAAAACAATGATAAAATACATTTTATGGGCTAGTTGGCGTTCTCCCTCTTTTTTCTTCTAATTTTTCAGATAGGGGCAGGGTCTCTGCCACAGTCAGGTTACTTCCTGTCTATGAGATGTAAAAAGTTGGAAGCCAAAAAATTTGTAGAAAAAAGAGGGAAAGGTTAAGTGGCGTTGAATTAGTAGATAGTGCATCTAACACGGCAAGTATATTTTGCAAGTATATTTTGATGGGGAAATAGGAGGTGCCAGGGGCTTGAGCAACAATGACATCATTGTTAGTTTGGACATCGGTACATCCAAAGTTCGTGCTATTATTGGGGAAATTAATAATGGAACCTTTAATATTATTGGGGTTGGATCTGCCGACTCGGAAGGAATTCGAAAAGGCGCGATTGTAGATATTGACCAAACGGTGCAATCGATCCGCAGCGCTGTGGATCATGCAGAACGGATGGTAGATATTCAAATATCTGAAGTGTATGTCGGCATTTCGGGAAATCACATCGGACTCCAAACGAGCCACGGGGTTGTAGCCGTACAAAATGAAGACCGGGAAATCGGTGAAGAAGACATCGAGCGGGTCCTGAAGGCGGCCGAGGTGATCGCCCTGCCGCCAGAACGAGAAATTATCGATGTGGTGGCCAAGCAATATATCGTGGACGGACTGGAAGGGATTTCGGACCCGCGCGGGATGATTGGCGTTCGGCTGGAAGTGGAAGCGACGATCGTCACCGGCTCCAAGACGGCGATTCACAATCTGCTTCGCTGTGTGGAGAAGGCCGGCCTTAAGGTTCGGGATCTGATATTGCTGTCGCTTGCTGCCGGTCAATTGGCGTTGTCTAAAGACGAAAAAACGATGGGATCCGTCCTGGTAGACATCGGTGCGGGTTCCACGACGATCGCTGTATTTGAAAGCGGCACGATCGTTGCGACATCCACGCTTCCGATTGGGGGAGAATTTATAACGAACGACATTGCCTACGGTCTTCGGACGTTAACGGATCATGCGGAGAAGGCGAAGTTGAAATACGGCTGCGCTTCAATCGAGGACGCGGCGTCGGATGTAACCTTTAAGGTGACACGGATCGGAAGCAATGTGGACAAGGAGTTTACGCAGGAGGATTTAGCCGCGATTGCGGAGCCGCGCGTACAGGAGATTTTTCAGTTGATCCGCCAGGAAGTCAAGCGTCTTGGCTACAGCGAGCAGCCGGGGGGATATATCCTGATCGGCGGTACGGTGTCCATGCCGGGATTGCTCAAGATTGCCCAGCAGGAGCTGGAAGCTTCGGTTCGAATTGCTGTGCCTGATTTCATCGGCGTTCGTGATCCTTCTTACACCGGCGGGGTGGGAATTCTGCATAAGGTGGTCAGAAACATGCGGATCCGCAGCGCTTCCAGCCCGAAGAAGAACGCGAACCGGAGCAAGGCTCCGGCACCGCAGGAAACCGTTCGGAAGAGCGGATTGATGGAACGACTCAAGAACTTGTTTAGCGAATTTATATAGTGGTTCAGGAATGATGCATGGGCGATCCATGCATATTGAGGGGGAGATGGAAGAGTATGTTGGAATTTGATTTCGAAATGGAGAGCTTGGCACAAATCAAGGTGATCGGGGTTGGCGGCGGCGGAAGCAACGCGGTTAACCGAATGATCGAGAACGGCGTGCAGGGCGTGGAATTTATTACGGTCAACACGGACGCTCAAGCGCTGCATTTGGCCAAGTCCGAACATAAATTGCAAATCGGGGACAAGCTGACCCGCGGTCTCGGCGCCGGAGCCAATCCGGAGGTGGGTAAGAAAGCGGCAGAGGAATCCCGCGATTTGATTGCCAATACGTTGAAAGGCGCCGACATGGTGTTTGTTACTGCCGGTATGGGCGGCGGTACGGGAACTGGTGCAGCGCCGGTTATCGCCGAGATCGCCAGAGAATGCGGCGCGTTGACGGTTGGCGTCGTGACCCGTCCGTTTACGTTTGAAGGCCGCAAGCGCTCCACGCAAGCGGAGATGGGCATTGAAGCATTGAAGGAAAAGGTAGACACGCTGATCGTCATTCCGAACGATCGCTTGCTTGAGATTGTGGATAAGAAGACGCCGATGCTGGAAGCGTTCCGCGAAGCGGACAACGTCCTGCGTCAAGCCGTGCAAGGCATTTCTGACTTGATTGCCGTGCCGGGTCTGATCAACCTCGACTTTGCCGACGTGAAGACGATCATGACTGAGCGCGGATCCGCTCTGATGGGTATTGGTCTTGCAACCGGTGAGAACCGTGCTGCCGAAGCTGCACGCAAAGCAATCATGAGTCCGCTCTTGGAGACTTCAATCGAAGGGGCACGCGGCGTCATTATGAACATTACCGGCGGGGCCAACCTGTCGTTGTATGAAGTTAATGAAGCAGCAGAGATCGTGATTGCGGCTTCTGACCCAGAAGTGAACATGATTTTCGGTGCAATCATCGATGAGAATATGAAAGAAGAGATCAAAGTTACCGTGATCGCCACGGGGTTCGAGAACAAGCCGATGCCTAGCCGCAAGCCGGCAGTGTCTGCCCCTGGTGCTCCGGAGCCGCAGGAAACCCGATCGACCTCCACGCTGAGACCGTTCGGCAACCAGCCTAGCGGCGACCAACTGGATATTCCGACGTTTCTTCGTAACCGTTCGCGGAACAACAACGAATAGGTTAGGAGCTATTAAACGTCTTCCCCGAGACCTTGACCCGAGTATGGGCCAAGGTCTTTTTTTCTCTCCTCCAGTCCTGCGAATCTCTTCAGCGATGTCGACAAAAATAGTGGCATTCTACTTTCAATTTTAGACAGACTTTATCGCTCGTTCTCTTTATACTGATAACCATCTACCCAGGCAGGTGAATGCCGTTGGTTGTCTATATCGATCTCATATTTTTGATGAACCTATTGATCGATGCAAGCTTGCTCCTGGTCACGGCTTGGATGCGGAAGCAAAAAGTCGTTCTCTGGCGGCTGGCCTTGTCGGCGGTGGTTGGGGCGATGTACGTCGTCATGATGTTTTTGCCGGAGCTCTCATTTCTGTACACGTTTCTGGTGAAATTTCTATTCTCTGTCGTGATGCTGTGGGTTGCGTTCGGATTTGGAAGTTTACAAAACTACTTACGGAATATGGGAGCTTTTTATATCGTCAATTTTGCAGCGGCCGGCGGGATTCTAGGTGTACATTATTTGCTGCAAGACTCCGGAGAAATCTGGAGCGGGATATGGTATTCGGCTTCCGGCGGGCTTTCGTTTTCCTTGAAAATCGGAGCGTTGTTTATTCTGGTATGCTTCTTTGCCGTCTTGTATTGGTTTAAGCGGGTGATCGATGCACGTCAGCGTCAGGAGCGGATTCGCTCGTTCTTGGCCGAGTTGGAGGTGCGTGTTGGCGATACGGCGATTACGTGCACGGGGTTGATCGATACGGGCAACCAGTTATCCGATCCCCTGAGCCGGCTGCCGGTGACGGTGATGGAAGCTGCGCTTTGGGAGCGGGTTCTCCCCCCGTCGTATCGGGGAAAGCTGGCTGACGAGCGTGCGGACAACCTCATCTTGGAGCTGACGGAAGCGGGGGATTTTCCATGGCCGGAGCGGCTGCGTTTGGTTCCGTATCGCGGGATCAACAAAGGAACCCAGTTCATGCTGGCGCTGAAGCCTGACGAGGTAACGGTCCGTCTGGAAGGCCAGGAACACCGGACGTCCCGGGTGCTGATCGGCTTGGATGGAGGGCGGTTATCGACGGAAGGCACTTACCAAGCGATTATTCATCCCGCACTGGTAGAGACAGCAGAGGCGAATGAAAGCATGGACACCATCAGTAAAACGGGAACGTAACTTAGGAGGATACAAAGCGATGCATGTAAAGTGGAAAATGATGCTGCAGCTGCAGTATTACCGGCTGCTGTTTCTTTTTGGATTAAAGAGTGAAGAAATCTATTATATCGGCGGCAGCGAAGCGCTCCCTCCGCCATTAACGCGCGAAGAGGAGGAATACTTGCTGCAGCGGCTGCCCAGCGGCGACTCCGCCATCCGGGCGATGCTGATCGAGCGCAACCTGAGGCTGGTCGTATATATCGCTAGAAAGTTCGAGAACACGGGAATTAATATCGAGGATCTGGTGTCCATCGGCGCGATTGGCTTGATTAAAGCGGTCAACACGTTTGACCCGGAGAAAAAGATCAAGCTGGCGACCTACGCATCCCGTTGTATCGAAAACGAAATTCTGATGTACCTGCGTCGGAACAGCAAAATCCGCACCGAGGTCAGCTTTGATGAGCCGCTGAACATCGATTGGGACGGCAACGAGCTGCTTCTCTCCGACGTGCTCGGTACGGAGAACGATACAATCTATCGTAACATCGAGGAGCAGGTCGACCGCAAGCTGCTGCACAAAGCGCTGGATAAATTAACCGAGCGCGAACGGATGATTATGGAGCTTCGGTTCGGGCTCGTTGACGGCGATGAGAAGACACAGAAGGATGTAGCTGACCTGCTGGGGATTTCGCAATCGTACATCTCGCGTCTGGAGAAACGGATCATTAAACGGCTGCGCAAGGAATTTAACAAGATGGTGTAATGGCCTGATGGAAGCGAAATTTTCCCAATTTCCAATTATTTCGACAGAAGTCGACTTAAGTGTTTTCGCTTCGACCTGGAAGATGACGGCGGAATAAAAATGCAGTCCCGGGAGATACTGTTCATTAGTTTCTCCTTGGGAGGTAAGACACGATGACCCGAAACAAAGTCGAAATTTGCGGTGTCGATACCGCAAAATTGCCCGTTCTAACCAATGCGGAAATGCGTGAATTGTTCCACTCGTTGCAGCAGGACCACGTAAGATCAGCCAGAGAAAAGTTAGTAAATGGCAATCTGAGACTCGTGCTGAGCGTCATCCAGCGGTTCAACAATCGGGGGGAGTATGTGGACGACCTATTCCAGGTTGGCTGCATCGGACTCATGAAAGCCATCGATAATTTCGATTTATCGCAGAACGTCAAATTCTCCACTTACGCTGTGCCGATGATCATTGGGGAAATTCGGCGTTACCTGCGGGACAACAACCCGATCCGCGTCTCCCGAAGCTTGCGAGATATCGCCTACAAGGCGCTTCAAATGCGGGACAACCTGACCAATCAGAACTCCCGTGAACCTACGATTTTTGAAATCTCTGAGGCTTTGGGCTTACCGAAGGAGGACGTCGTCTTTGCCCTCGACGCCATCCAGGACCCGGTTTCCTTGTTCGAGCCGATCTACCATGACGGCGGGGATCCCATCTACGTGATGGACCAAATCAGCGATGACAAGAACAAGGACGTATCCTGGATCGAGGAAATCGCCTTACGCGAAGCGATGCAGCGGTTGGGCAACCGTGAGAAGATGATCTTGTCCATGCGTTTCTTTGAAGGCAAAACGCAAATGGAGGTCGCCGATGAGATCGGGATCTCCCAAGCCCAAGTGTCCAGGCTCGAGAAATCCGCTATTTTACAAATGCAGAAGCATGTGAAGTCGTAAATCCGGTCCCTGCGGGGACCTTTTTTATTTGGGCTCCTGCCGATTTCGCTACGGAGTTTTTTTGTGTGTTGTTTGGACGTCTCTTTTCCTGTGGCCAAGGCGCATGCTCCGAATCCCGCGCTCATATAGTAAAGGGACGGAGTAATTAGACGGGACGGGGGCGGTAGAACCATGGACAATGTGGTAAGGGCGAGTATGAAAATATCCGATTTTCAGACGAAGGACGTCATCAACGTCGTGGACGGGAAACGGCTTGGGCATATCAGCGACCTGGAACTGGACTTGAGGCAGGGGGTTATTGAGGCGATTGTTGTGCCTGTCGGGGCTAAATTTATGGGGTTGTTTGGCGGAGGGAGCGATCTGATCATCCCATGGAAAAATATCGTGAAAATCGGATCTGATGTCGTGTTGGTTAAAATGGAGGAACTCCGAGAACCAAGAACGCAGACGACCTACGACACGACGGTGTATATCGACCGAGACGGACGGGCGGAACGGCGGAGCTAGAATCCACAAGCGGTGTAGTGCCGATTTGTGGTAGACTTGAAGGAAATACAGTGTCTTGAATTATAACGGACCTCAGAGACGTTATTCTGCCGATTTCTGCCGGAAACAAAATGTAGCGGACCCTAAAGACCTTATTCGGCTGAACTGGGCATGATTTCCTGCGATTTCAAGCTAATAACGACTCTCCGGTCCGTTACAAAAAAATTAGGCGGCTTTTTTGATAAATAAGGTCGTTTAGGTCCGTTAAATTTTAATTCCTATAAGGAGATGGATGATGGAACCGTTTGTAAGGAATGCTAAAGACCAACAACCGGAACGGCTCGAGCTGGCTCCGTGGGCGAATATTTTTCCGGGAATCAGCGCCGGATTTACCGGACGGTCAGGCGGAGTCAGCGAACCGCCGTATGATGCCTTAAATTTGGCTCTCCACGTTGGCGATGATCCTCAGCACGTGCTTGAGAACCGGCGCCGGTTAGCTGAAGCGTTGGGGTTTGCCCCTGAGGCATGGACCTGCGGGGAGCAGGTTCACGCCAACGCCGTCGCCGTGGTTCGTGCCGAAGATCGCGGCAAAGGATACCTGGACCGCAGCAGCGCTTTCCAGGAAACGGACGGGCTGGTGACGAACGTGCCGGGCGTGCTGCTCACCTCGTTTTATGCCGATTGTGTTCCCCTTTATTTCGCTGATCCCGTGAGAGGCGTCGTTGGCTTGGCCCACGCCGGCTGGAAAGGCACCGTCCGTCTGATCGCTGCGGAAATGATCCAAACGATGGAGCGCGAGTTCGGCAGCCAGCGCAGCGAGATCCGGGCGGCGATTGGCCCCAGCATTGGGGAATGCTGCTATGAGGTGGACGAAGTGGTGATGGAGAAGGTCCGTGAGGCCCTACCAGGCGAGGAGCAGCATTATGCTTCCGCATCTCCCCGTGCAGGAAAAACAATGCTGAACTTGAAAGAAATGAATCGAATCATTATGATTAAAGCAGGAATATTGCCGACTCATATCGAATGTACAACGTGGTGTACAAGCTGTCATCCGGAGTATTTTTACTCTTACCGGGCGCAAAATGGCGTTACAGGGAGAATGGCAAGCTGGATTGGCATAAAAGAGAGGTGATCCTTCCCGTGTCGCTGAAGGAACGGATACAGCACGTGGAAGAGCAGATTAAGGCAGCCTGCGAGCGAAGCGGCAGGAAGCGCGAGGAGGTCCATGTCGTCGCCGTAACCAAATATGTATCGGTTGAAGCTACGCGCGAAGTGCTGGAGGCAGGAATCGTGCATATCGGCGAGAATCGCCCGCAAATCGCCGTTCCGAAATGGGAAGCGCTCGGAGGGCAAGGGACCTGGCATTTTATCGGCCACCTGCAGAGCAATAAGGTCAAGGACGTCATTGGAAGATTTCAATATATTCATTCGTTGGACCGGCTGTCGCTGGCCCGTGAATTGGAGAAACGAGCCTCTGCGATGGGAACGAGCGTTACCGCATTTTTGCAGGTGAACGTCTCCGGCGAGGCGTCCAAGCAAGGGATTGCACCCGAGGCCGCTGCTGATTTTTTGAAGGAAATCGCTGATTTGAAGCATGTCCGCGTGGTGGGTCTCATGACCATGGCTCCCATCGAGGAGGATGCAGAGCGGACAAGACCAGTCTTCCGCAAGCTGCGCGAGCTGCGTGATCAACTGAACGCTCAATCGGTGACGGCGGAGCCGTTGACGGAATTGTCGATGGGCATGTCGGGAGATTTTGAAGTGGCGATTGAGGAAGGGGCGACATGGGTTCGCCTCGGAACGCTGTTAGTGGGGAAAGGGGAATTGTCGTAATGGGAGTAATGAACCGGTTCATGAACTTTCTGGGCTTGCAGGAAGAAGAAGAGATTGTGGAGCGCGAACGGTTTTCTGGTCAAGAAGACACGGAAATTGAAACCCCAAGCTTTGAATCCCGTAAAAATCAGAGAGGAAGCAACGTGGTCAGCATTCACTCCCAGAAGAATGTCAAGGTGATCCTCTATGAACCTCGCTCCTATGAAGAAGCGCAGGAAATCGCTGACCATCTTCGTTCCCATCGATCGGTCGTCATCAATTTGCAGCGGGTTCGCAATGATCAAGCTATGCGCATTATCGATTTCTTAAGCGGAACGATTTATGCGCTAAGCGGAAGCATATCCAAAATTGGATCGAATATTTTTCTCTGCACGCCGGATACCGTCGAGATTCAGGGATCCATTACAGAGATTTTAACGGAGGATTCCGATTATAACAGAATGAGGTGATGACAGCTTTGGCAGGCTATATTGATTCCATCGTGATGTTGCTATACAACATTTATTTTTATATGATCCTGGTTTACATTTTGATGTCATGGGTGCCTAACGCCCGCGACAGCTTTATCGGCGAGCTGCTCGGCAAGCTGGTTGAACCTTATTTGGCTCCTTTCCGGCGGTTTATTCCACCGATCATGGGGATGATCGACATCTCCCCGATTATTGCCTTGTTTGTGCTCCGATTGGCTTTCTTCGGATTAAGTAGTGTTCTCCACTATATCTTTGGGTACTAATGATGAAAGCCGATATTTATGAGCATTTTAAACCGGAGGAACGGCCGTTTGTCGACCGAGCCTGGGAATGGGTCGTGAATGCCGGGGATTATCATGAGGTCAAGCTCAGCGACTTCTTGGATCCGCGGCAGTGTTATATTCTGGAGACCCTGGCGAATCGTCATCCAGACACGCAAATTCGGCTGGACGGCGGTTATGAAGGCGCGGAACGGCGGCGGGCATTAATTGCTCCGGATTACCGGGATCTAAGCCAAGAGCCGATGGGACTGAAAGTGCTCGATATCACCTCAGGAGACCAGAAATTTCTCGCCCTGCAGCATGGCGATTATTTAGGGGCGATTTTGGGATTAGGACTCAAACGCGATAAAATCGGCGACATCCATGTTCGCGAGGACGGATGTCACGTCATCGTTGCGGAAGAGATTGCGCCGTTTCTGCAAATGAACCTCCATCAAGTGCATCGCGTCAACGTCATGACCGATGTGCTGAACCTCAGCGAACTGCGGACGATGGAGAAAGAGCTGGAACCGATGGAGCTAACGGTGGCTTCATTGCGGCTGGATGGGATCGCCAGCGATGTATTTCGCTTAAGCCGCAACAAAGTGCTGCTTCCGATCAAAGCCGGCCGCTGCCGAGTGAACTGGAGAACGGAGGAGGACCCCTCCACACCGTTGAAGGTTGGCGATGTCGTCGCACTGCAGGGCTTCGGGCGGTTTAAGGTGCTGGAAGCAGGCGGTCTGACCAAGAAAGGCAGACATCGTGTCAAAATCGGTAAATTTGTATAAGGCGTTTTGCAGGAGATGGTGGATTCTTGTCGAATATGATAGTTCGAACTGGTTCTTGAATGTATCTCGTGATTGAATTGGACACGTCTTCCCGCTGAGGTGCGAGTTCAACAACGGGACCATTAGCTGATGGAACTATCGCTTCACGGGGAGTTTCGAAATTTCTAGGAGGTGAGGATCATGCCATTAACGCCGCTGGATATACATAACAAAGAGTTTTCCAGACGTTTGCGCGGTTATGACGAAGATGAAGTTAACGAGTTTCTCGACCAAGTCATTAAAGACTATGAGATCGTGATCCGGGAGAACAAGGAGCTTCATAACCAACTGTTGACTTTGCAAGAGAAATTGGATCATTTCGCGAATATCGAGGAAACTCTTAGCAAGACCATTATCGTTGCACAGGAAGCGGCCGATGAAGTGAAGAACAACGCGAAGAAGGAAGCCCAGTTGATCGTGAAGGAAGCGGAGAAGAATGCCGACCGGATCGTCAACGAATCGCTGGCCAAATCGCGCAAAATCGCGATGGAAGTGGAAGAGCTCAAGAAGCAGGCTTCCATTTACCGCGCTCGTTTCCGTACGCTGGTGGAAGCCCAGTTGGATTTGCTTAGCAGCGAAACCTGGGATACGCTGGAGAGCCGCGAACGTGTCCCTGAGAAAGGTCAAGAAGTACAGGAATTGTACTAATCACAACAAACGCCATTTGGCGCTCCCTCATGGAAGCCAAATGG
>NZ_GG695981.1:81185-115331 GCF_000159955.1 Paenibacillus sp. oral taxon 786 str. D14
TTTGCCTTCAAGAGGATGATGCAGGCTGGCTTGCCGTCGGTATTCGGTGGGTGAGACGCCGGTCGATTGCTTAAAGAGGGACAGAAAATGCTTCTTATCTGCGTAACCCACACTCCTCATAATCTCCATCACAGGGAGCCGGGTGGAGGCCAGCAGCTCGCGGCTTCTCTCCATTCTTTTGTTCCGGACATAATCGTGAAAGGTACAACCGGCGTATTGCCGGAACAATCGATGAAAATGGCGTTCGCTGAGATGGGTTGCTGCAGCAAAACTCCGGGCAGACAATCGTGAAGCGTAGTCCGTATCGATCCGGCGCAGGACTTCCTCCATCATCCGATTTTCCGGTTCCGCGGCAGAGCTGGACCCAAGGCGCTCCAGATGACGTTCCAGCATGACGGCCAGCTCGATAAACCGGCCGTACAGTTGAAGGAGATAGCCCGGCTTTCGTTCTGTAAACTCACGGTAGGCGCCCCGAAACCAGATATTCCACGGACTTCCTCCATCTCTCAAGTGCAGCCATCCCGGAGAGGGGGGCGCAGCTCCCTCGAACAAATACGGCCTGGAGCGGATTAACTCGTGAAAGCCAGGCAGGTGTTCCAGGCAAGATAGCAGCTTGCCCGGCTCATATAAGCAGTTGTATACGATCAGCGGACGGCGAGATCCCGCATGTCCGGGGCGAAACACATGCCTCGTTCCGGCGGGGAGCAGAAACACATCGTTTTTGGTGACGCGCACAATGTCCTCATTGATAAAATGAAACCCTTCTCCTTCATCCACAAGCACAATCTCCACGAAACGATGGCTATGCATCTGCAGATCAAATGTTTCCTCGACCCGGTTAAAGTAAAAAGGTAAGGAATCCGTAAAAAATTCAGCCCCATCCAGTACCTTCTCCCCTCGGTATAAAGACAACCGTGATCCCTCCTTCGCTGCAGTTGCCCCTATTATAGGGTCAGCCTCGGCAAGGGTCAATTTCGAATGCGCTAAGCCGGGGAAGAGGCAAGATGCAAGATACTACGTTGCCTATACTGAAGGACTGGAACCGGAAGCCACACGAATATGCTCAATCACGACTTCAACCTCGCTTGGGGATTGAACCTCGATATCGATGTCCTCTGGGGAAACGATCCGCAAATGCATCCGGGGCAGGCCGGGTTGCGCTTGACCTTCCTCCGCTGCAACGGCTGCCGGGGATTCCAGACGCCAGGAGACATCGATTCTGCCGCTACCCGGAACGGGAACGGTGCCGCGCGCCCAGGTCAATCCGCCGCAAGGCTGTGGTGCCACGAGCACCCGGCTCCACCCGGGCTCCAGGCTGCGTACACCGAGGACGTAAGCGCCTAGGAAATAAGCGGGACCTGCAGACCAGGCATGGCGATGACTCCGGGTCAGAAGGTCGGCTTTTGCTCGGTTTTCCGTGAAGTTTGGATACATCTCCCAGCAGGTTGTTGCTCCCCAATCGATCATTTGCCCATAACCGCCACGCATATCCTCGAGCATCACATCCCATTTGCCAAGCTTAGCGAGTGCCTCGTAATAGAAGAAGGACATAAACGGGCTGCCGATTTGCACGAAGGAGCTGGGCGGATGCAGAATATGTCTTTCAACGGAAGCAAGCCGGCGCTCCGCGAGCGATGCTTCAACTGTATGAGCGGCTGCAGAGTTGGAGCCTTGGTCTTCTTTTAACGGAACGCTCTCGTCCTTAGCCTGTTCAGGAATGCCGCACAGCAGGGCCACGACTTGCGTTTGAATGCTGAAGATGTCAGAGCGCCGCCCGTCCGTATGGATGCAATCGAGATAAGCTTGATGTTCTTCCGACCATAAATGCTTGTTGATGGTGGCCGCCAAGCGGTTCGCCTGATCCGTATAGAACACTTTGGCTTCGTCATTGCCCAGGGCCGAGGCCAAAGCGGCGGTGGACATCAGCGCTTTCACTAGGAACATGTTCTGGTGCGAAACGATGCCGTCGTTCGGCTGGTCCAGCGGAGCCCAATCGAGCAGGTTCCAGCTGCGGATCCATAGCAATCCCCGCTCATCCAGCCGCTCTAAATAATGCTTGAGGGTGTATTCGATGTGGGGGAAAATATCCGCAGCAAAGGATTTGTCCCCATTATAGCGATACAGTTCCAAGCAGGCGATAATCCAGAAGAACGTCCAGTTCGGGATGACGCTGTTCCATCCGCTGGGAACCTGGTCGGCGTAAAACGGAGTCTGAAACTTGGAGCCGGGAACCAACCGAAGACAACGTTCGACGATCCGGTCTGCCCCAAATAAATAATAGTTGATCAGCGCTTCATTCCGGGCATCACCAACCCAGAAGGTCTGCTCGTACATCGGACAATCAACGAAGGTATCCTCCATGCACAGCCGGGTCGTATGTTGACTGATTTGCCAAATGTCATTTAGGCGTGGATCCGATGACTGGAACTGCCCGATCTCGGCAATCGGATAATTGCTTTGCAGCATTCGAATGTACCGGAGGCGCACAGGAACCGCTGCGTTTCGTACGGTAACCTGACAGTAACGCAGACCTCGTCGCACCGGAGACGTATACCGATGTCGTCCCCCGGCACAGATGTAACGAAGCGTATGGTCCAATCCATAGGTATCCTGGCGTCGACCTTCATGCATAAACTCGAATCCGTAAAAATCGAGGATCGCTCCCTCCGGTGCTTCGACTTCGAACTCTAAATAACCCGACAACTCTTTGCCAAAGTCGATCACGAATTCGGTATCCGCGTCGGGATACCAGGGGACCTCTGCCAGCTCGAAACTGGGAATCACCGCTTGTTGCAGCGTATTTGGAATGGACAGGGGAGCTTCATGCCTTTTCCACACGGAGAGGATAAAGACATCCTCCTCGCTGACCAGCGCTTTGGGCACAGGACGGAGCCAATTCGCAAACGGCACAAGACCTGCTGCATCTGCAATCCCTCGGGCCCGCAAATAATCGGGATGCGCTTGATTCATCGGAGGACTCGGTTTATGGTCGTAACGGATTCCGCCGTCGAAGGGGCCGAGGGTTACAAATGCGGACGAATCGCCTTCTTGAGCGTTTGGGTTTGCCTGAATGAACGAGAGAGGCGATAAGAACTCCAGCGGCACCTCCGCATCCACCGCAAAATGATGCCCGCCTCCGTGCGTCCCTCCGCTGACATCGATCAGCAAAAAATGCTCTCCCGGCTCAAGCTCAAGGCGGAGGAAGCGTTCGGGGGCTTCACCCGTCAGTGACTTCTCATCGTACCAAACCCCGTCCAGGCTGCAGCCCCGAAAAGTCCCGCCAACATCGATGAGCCCCAGCGTAACCGTGCATTTCTGATGACAGCGAACAACGGTAGCGAGGAATCCAAGGAATTCGGCCGAGTTCGCCGTATCGGTGCTCTCTTGAAAAAATTGATTGCGCAGGTCGATGGCCGCCGTATATTGAACGGGCTTAACCTTGCTCAGGCGTTCAATGCGCCGGGGATATACGGGTTCCTCCGTCAAATAAGGAATGTCCCTCGGCACCGGCATTCCCCAAGGCTCGCAGCCCGCCGGACCGATCACCGTGGCCGGTTGCCACTCGGGACCGGGCTGGTAATCCGGTTGGATCCAGTTGTCGTCCCACAGCCGGGCGTCGATTTTCTCGGCAAAAGCATGCTGACAGGACATTCGCGGGGAACGCCGGCCATGGCCTGAATGGACAGCGGTTAACCACGTATCGTCTGTTGCTGCTAGGATTTGCGGCCTAGAGGAGTTAGCGGCTGGAGTGGGTATGTCTGTTAATTGGGCTGGAGAGCTGTCACCAAGCTCCAACTGGGCCAGCAATCCGCCACGTCCCCGTAAATAATAGAAGTTGCTGATCCCAAAATGCATCACCATGATGGCGATGACGTTCGTTTGTCCCGGTCTCAGCAAATGGCCGATGTCGTATTCATCATAAGCCAGCCGAAACGGCCAGGAGCGCGGAGGGCCTTGCCCAATCCGCTGCCCGTTTACGTACAGTACGTATCTGGAGTCCGCCGTAAGTTTGATCGCGGCTCGCCCGCTATGGGCTGCAGTCCACGCAAATGTTTTGCGGAAACAACGCCACTCGTTGCGCGGGCTGGATTCACCGGAATGCCAGATCCATTTTCCTTGCCAGAGGGTCTCCATCGGTATGCTCGCTCCTTCTCACATGAATTGTAATCCCTTTCATTATAAAAGAGGCATCGAAGGAACAGAGGAGGGGGAAAATGTACAATGGAGGGGGAGAACGGACATTTCCAGGGCAATCATGACTTGTCTTCAGGGCGGAAACCCAGGTTGAGGGCAGGATGTTGACATGAGGAAGGCAAATACGATATAACTATTTACATATTGTACTTGCATAACGAATCATTCGATGATGGGACCAGTACGCCGTGATGTTTGTTCCCCAGAGAGTTGGCATCCTGCTGAAAGCCAACGTTCAATGCACGGACGGAAGATCCTCCCGGAGAAGCAAGGCTGAACTCTTCTAAATCGGATTTTCAGCACCGAGAAGGTTGGATGAAGCTAGAGGCTGAGTAGCGGAGCGTAGGAAGACCTACGTGAGCAACGGAAGACTCGGCTGAATTCAAGATTCGATGTCGAATTAGCTACTTGATCTGCTTCGTGATCAAAATCCGATGTAGTAAGCTTTGCCGGCTGTCGGCCGTTATACCGACCCCATATGAAGCGTATGGGATCAAGGTGTCATGCCTATTTGTGGTCTCGTCCTTACGGGCGGCTGCGAGCCAAGCGCATGAAACAAGGGTGGTAACGCGAGCTAATGCCTCGTCCCTTCTAGGGACGGGGCTTTGTTATTTTTCAGGCTGATTAAAGAAAGGAAGAGAAACATGAAGAAGGTTGACGTCAAAGAAAATGCGCGGGCGCGCGACCTGCGGATTCTGGACAAATGGAGCCGAGAAAATACGTTTAAAAAGAGTATCGAAAATCGGGCGGGCCGGCCGAACTACGTCTTTTTTGAAGGACCGCCTACGGCTAACGGATTGCCGCATATCGGGCACGTGCTGGGCCGCGTTATCAAGGACTTCATTGGCCGCTATCAAACGATGAAAGGCTATCGCGTAGTCCGCAAAGCGGGCTGGGATACGCACGGATTGCCGGTAGAGCTGGGCGTGGAGAAGGAGCTTGGCATCTCCGGCAAGCAGGAAATCGAGAAATACGGCATTGAGGAATTCGTGAAAAAATGTAAAGACAGCGTGTTTGGCTACGAAAAGCAATGGCGCGAATTTACCGAAGCGATTGCGTACTGGGTGGATCTCGACGATCCGTACATCACCCTGAATAACAGCTACATCGAAAGCGTGTGGAACATCCTGGCAACGATCCACGACAAAGGCTTGCTGTACCGCGGTCATCGCGTCAGCCCGTATTGCCCTTGCTGCCAAACATCGCTCAGCTCCCACGAAGTGGCGCAAGGATATGAGGACGTGAAGGATCTCAGCGCCACAGCGAAATTTAAGCTGAACGACACCGGCGAATATGTGCTGGCATGGACGACCACGCCTTGGACGCTGCCGTCCCACGTGGCATTGGCTGTGAATCCGGACATGGAATACGCTAGAGTGCAGCAGGAAGACGGCGTATATATCGTTGCGAAGAACCTCGTTGAAAAAGTCATGAAAGGCGATTACACGGTATTGTCGACGCATAAAGGTTCGGAATTCGTAGGCAAAACCTATACGCCGCCGTTCACCTATATCAAGGCGGAGAACATCAACGTGATCGTTGGCGCTTCGTTTGTTACCGATGCCAGCGGTACAGGGATCGTTCACATGGCACCGGCTCACGGGGAAGACGACTATCGTACTTGCCGCGAGAACGGCATCACCTTCGTCAGCGTCGTGAACGGCCAAGGTCGTTATACGGATGTGGTGACTGATTTTGCCGGCCGCTTCGTCAAGGACTGCGACCTCGACATCGTGAAGATGCTGTCCGAGCAAGGAACGCTGTACAGCAAAGAGAAATACGAGCACAGCTATCCGTTCTGCTGGCGTTGTAAATCGCCGCTGCTCTACTATGCGATGGAGAGCTGGTTTATCGAAACAACGGCAGTGAAGGATCAGCTGATCGCCAACAACAATTCTGTGGATTGGTATCCAGGGCATGTCCGTGAAGGCCGCTTCGGGAAGTTCCTCGAAGAGCTGGTCGACTGGAACATCAGCCGGAACCGCTATTGGGGTACTCCGCTGAACGTATGGGTTTGTCCGGATTGCGGCGGGCAGTTCGCACCGCACAGCATCGCCGAGCTGCGTGAGCATGCAGTAGGCCATGTCAGTGAGGATCTGGAGCTGCATAAGCCATATGTCGACGAAGTGAAGGTGCATTGCCCGCATTGCGAAGGCGGCGTGATGGAACGGACGAGCGAAGTCATCGACGTTTGGTTCGACAGCGGTTCGATGCCGTTTGCCCAGCATCATTATCCGTTTGAGAACCAAGAGACGTTCGCGGAGCAATTCCCGGCGGACATGATCTGCGAAGGGATCGACCAAACGCGCGGCTGGTTCTACAGCTTGCTGGCCGTGTCTACCTTGTTCACCGGCAAAGCGCCGTACAAAGCCGTCATCGCCACCGGCCACGTGCTGGACGAAAACGGGCAGAAGATGTCCAAATCCAAAGGCAATGTCATCGATCCTTGGGAAATCATCAACGAGTTTGGCACGGACGCATTCCGTTGGGCACTCTTGTCCGACAGTGCGCCTTGGAACAGCAAACGGTTCTCCAAAGGCATCGTAGCTGAAGCCAAATCCAAAGTCGTGGATACGCTGGTGAACACCCATGCGTTCCTGACGCTCTACGCCGGCATCGACGGCTACAAACCGGAGGAGCACGCTTACCGTCCTTCCGAGAATAAGCTGGACCGCTGGATTCTGTCCCGTCTGAACAGCTTGATTCAGGTGGTAGACAAAGGCCTGGCGGTTAACGACTTCGTGAACTCCTCGCAAGCGATCGAAGGGTTTATCGATGAGCTCAGTAACTGGTATATCCGCCGCTCCCGCGACCGGTTCTGGGGCAGCGGCCTGAACGAAGACAAATTGTCCGCTTACCAAACGCTGACTCACGTGTTGCTCACGGTCTCCAAGGTGATCGCTCCGTTTGCGCCGTTGATCGCCGAGGATATTTTCACCAACCTGGGCGGCGGGGAAAGCGTCCACCTGGCCGATTATCCGCAAGCGGATGAATCGCTGATCGATCTGGCGCTGGAACAAGACATGGAGAGCGCACGGCAAATCGTTGAGCTGGCCCGCAACGTCCGCAACGAGAGCGGCATCAAAACGCGTCAGCCGTTGTCCAGCCTGATCGTCTCCATGGACCGGGAGTTTGCGGTGAGTGAATACGAAGACATCATCAAGGAAGAGATCAACGTCAAAGCGATCGAGATCGAAACGAGCGACAGCGGGTTCGTTGATTTCACGCTGAAGATGAACCTGAAGGTGGCCGGCAAGAAATACGGCAAAAACATCGGCTTCCTGCAAGGCTACCTGAAGAATCTCGCACCGGAGCAAACCCGCGCCATCGTGGAGCAAGGTCAATTTACCGTGACCTCGCCGGAAGGCGAAGAGCTGACGGTTACTGCGGACGAATTGCTCGTTGAGAAACAAGCAAAGCCGGGCTACGCTTCCGCTTCCGGTTACGGCATAACCGTTGCGCTTAACACGGACATCACGCCGGAGCTGGAACAAGAAGGCTGGGTGCGTGAAGTCGTCCGCGCGGTGCAGGATACCCGTAAGAAGCTCGATCTGCCGATCGAGAAACGGGTACACCTCACCTTGGATGTTGACGATGAATTAAAAGCGGCCATCACCGCGTTTGAACATGTGCTGCGTGAGAACGTCTTGATCACGGACGTCGCCTTCGGCAAGCCGCAAGGCCCGGCAGAAACGGTGGATCTCGGCAGTAAAACGATCGCCATTTCGATTGATGCTTAACCGTTAAGGGGAAATGGCAGATTCGCCTGAATGGAGCTTTTCCAGGAAGGTCATAATATTAGTAATTGAAGCAAACGAGCCTGCGGTCTCTCGGGATGGAGAACGGGCTCGTTTGTGTTTTGGGATACACTGGGGAGCAAAGGATGGGGTGTAAATGATTCGTCGAAAACCGAGGCCTGAACCTGCGGTACCTGCGGCGGCGGAACCTTTGCCAAAAACGCCGGAGGAGCAGATGAACGCCGTATACCGCCTGACCTTGAATTGGACCAGGCAGCTAGAGAAATCGCGGATCGCCGAATACACCGAACTGCTAAACCGCCCGTGGCGCTTGATCTGGTTGAACCTGTTGTCCGGAACAGCCCGGGGGGTGGGGATCGCAATCGGGTTTACCTTTTTTGCGGCAACGATCATCTACATCCTGCAGATCCTGGGGGCGCTGAATCTGCCGATCATCGGCGACTATATCGCGGACATCGTGCGGATCGTGCAAAGACAGCTGGAGCTTAATACGTATTAGGGCCGGTTCCGAGCGAATCTTCGCTATCCAAATGCTCCGTGGCACTCATATGTTTCCGGTAAACCCCATTGCGGTAAAAGCAGACGTTTTTGCCGTAAATATCGGTGGCAACAAAGGACTCGTAAGGCTCCACAAATCCGTCGAGCTCTTCGGATGCTTCGATTTCCATATCGTTATAATCATCGATTTCCCGGTCCTCGGCCATCGCCGGTGAATTCGAAGTACCGTAGCTCTCGACGATTTGCCAAGCATCCTCCCCGTCGAAGCCATTTTGGTCCTCGCGTTCATCCAGGCTCGTGCGGCCAAAAGGAGGGGACAAGAAGATTTCCTCAATCGGCCGTTTGGCTGACACGAACGATTGGGGGCTGTGATCCTTGCAGTAGGCCGTTTCCGGGATCGCACGGAGCCGTTCGTAGCTGATCGGCTTGCCGCACGTCGCGCAGTAGCCGTAGCTGCCGTCCTCGATCCGTTCGAGCGCATCCTCGACCCGGGCCAAATGCAGCTCATGATGCTCGGCGAGCGCGAGGTCTTTTCCCCGCTCGTAGACTTCCGAACCGAGGTCCCCGGGGTGATTATCGATCTGGCTCAGCTCATTGGTATTATCGCGCATCGATTCATTCATACCGTAATGGTCATTATCCGACAACTGTTCGGTTAAAGCGGACTTGGTTTCCTGCAGTTTTGCGGTAAGCTCCGCGAGTTGGGCTTTCGTCAAATGCGGCATGTGTTGCTCCTTCCTTCCTGCATCTAGAGCGGTGATTTGTAACGTCTCTCCTAGCGGTATTTTGTGCAGAACCATGACGAAATACCTAAGGAAAATCCTTTCGCGCATGGACGGGCCATTTCCGGCTGTGCTACAATATACAAGGCTTAGAAGAGGAATATCCTGCCGCTTGTTGCGAGCGGGAAATGAAAAACGAGGTGACGGACCGCGTGGTATACTTTTTGATTGCATTAATCGTTTTTCTGGTTGATCAAGGCACGAAATATTGGATTGCAACCGGACTGACGATCGGGGAACAGATCCCGGTGATCGGCAACTTTTTCCTGATTACCTCCCATCGGAACCGCGGCGCGGCGTTTGGCATTTTGCAGAATCAGCGCTGGTTTTTTATTGTGGTGACTACGGTTGTGGTGATTGGGATCGTCTGGTATTTGCTTAAAGTAAAAAATCAACCCAACAAAATGCTGCCGGTGGCGTTGTCTCTGGTGCTTGGCGGGGCAATCGGCAATTTCCTCGATCGTGCCGTCAGCGGGGAAGTCGTTGATTTTCTGATGTTTAATTTCGGTTCGTACACGTTCCCGATTTTTAACGTTGCGGATTCCTGCATTGTTGTTGGCGTGGCGCTGATCATTTTGGATTCGCTGCTGGAGCTTCGCCGGGAGAAGCAGACCGCAGCTCAACAGGAGCATGAGGAAAACGTATGAGTTTGGATCAAACACTAGAGGATTTTGAAGAGGAGAAGCTCGAGTGGGTGGCCGGACCGGCCGACGCGAAAGAGCGAATCGATAAATATGCAAAAACGCAGCTGGGTGAAGAGTTCTCTCGTAGCCAGATTCAGTTGTGGATTGAAGCGGGGAACTTGGTTGTAAACGGGGCCCCGGTGAAAGCAAATTACAAGCTGGCAGAAGGCGACCGCATCGTGCTGGTGATTCCGGAGGCAGAGCCAACGGAAATCGTGCCCGAAGACATTCCGCTCGAAATTTATTATGAAGACAGTGATGTCATCGTCGTCAACAAGCCGCGCGGCATGGTTGTGCACCCGGCACCGGGTCATACTTCCGGGACGCTGGTGAACGCCTTGATGTTCCACTGCAAGGACCTGTCGGGCATCAACGGCGAGCTTCGGCCTGGGATCGTGCATCGGATCGACAAGGACACGTCGGGCCTGATCATGGCGGCTAAGAACGATAAAGCGCACGCCTCGTTGGCGGCTCAGCTGAAGGCACATACGGTGACGCGGAAATATTATGCTCTGGTGCATGGCAACGTCAGCCATGACCAAGGCACGGTGGATGCGCCGATTGGCCGCGATCCCCATGACCGCAAAATGTATACAGTGATTGAACGGAACAGCAAGCATGCGGTAACGCATTTTCAAGTGGTTGAACGGTTTGGCGATTATACGCTGCTTGAGCTCAAGCTGGAAACCGGACGAACGCATCAAATCCGCGTGCATATGAAGTTTATCGGCCATCCGTTGGTGGGAGACCCGCTGTATGGACGCAGCAAAGGAATCAAAATGGACGGACAAGCGTTGCATGCCGCTGTGCTGGGGTTTGATCATCCGGAAGACGGACAGTATTTGGAGTTCAGCGCGCCGATCCCTGCGGATATGGAAAATGTGTTGCAATCATTAAGAAACCGTTAAGAAAATTGTTCAGAAATGGTTGTTCAACCTATAAAATGTTCACCTCCAGGAGACAGCTTGATCAAAAAGTACAAACGATCAGGTGATTAATCCATTCTCTAAATAGGCCGAATTCCTGCATATTTAAAGTGCGAGTTCGAACCATTTGAGGATGGATTTTTTCATGAATACGAAGGAGATGGACGTTTGAGATGAGTACGCTGAATGGACAGGAAACTTATATTCAACAGCAATTTGCAGAGCGCATTGGCGGGGCAAATTACGGCAAAGACACCGCTATTTATAAATTTGAGAAAATCAAACGTGCCAAAGCAGCTGCGAAGAAGGATTTTCCTGATATTGAGCTGATCGACATGGGCGTCGGCGAACCGGACGACATGGCCGATGCCGGCATCGTGGCCAAGCTGGCGGAGGAAGCAGCGAAACGCGAGAACCGCGGGTACGCTGACAACGGTATCGCCGAGTTCAAGGAAGCGGCGGCAAAGTATCTTCATGATGTTTTTGGCGTTGAAGGCATCGATCCGGTTACGGAAGTGGTGCACTCGATCGGCTCCAAGCCGGCGATCGCCATGCTGCCTTCTTGCTTCATCAATCCTGGTGATATCACGATTATGACCGTGCCGGGTTACCCGATTATCGGGACCCATACGAAGTATTTGGGCGGCGAGGTTTATACGGTGCCGTTGACGGAGGAAAATGACTTCCTGCCGGATTTGGACGCGATTCCGGAAGAGATCGCACGTAAGGCCAAGCTGATGTATTTGAATTACCCGAACAATCCGACGGGCGCGAGCGCGACAAAGGAGTTTTTTGCCAAAGTCGTGGACTGGGCGAAGAAATATCATGTCGTGATCGTACACGATGCACCGTATGCTGCTTTGACTTATGACGGCTTGAAGCCGCTGAGCTTCTTGTCCGTGCCAGGGGCGAAGGACGTAGGTGTCGAGCTGCACTCCTTATCCAAGTCGTACAACATGACGGGGTGGAGAATCGGGTTTGTTGCCGGCAACCCGCTGATCATTAAAGCGTTCAGCGACGTGAAGGACAACAACGATTCCGGCCAGTTTATCGCAATTCAAAAAGCGGCAGCTTACGGGCTGGCCCATCCGGAAATCACGGAGCGCATCGCTGAGAAATATTCGCGCCGCCACGAGCTGCTGGTGAACGCCCTTAACGACTTGGGCTTTAAGGCGAAGAAGCCGAAGGGATCGTTCTTTCTCTATGTGCAAGCGCCGAAGGGTGTGGAAGGCGGACCAACGTTTGAGACGGCCGAAGACTTCTCGCAGTTCTTGATCCGGGAGAAGCTGATTTCCACGGTGCCGTGGGACGATGCCGGCCATTACGTGCGGTTCTCCGTGACGTTTATCGCCGACGGTGAAGAAGAAGAACGCCGCGTCATTTCCGAAATCAAACGCCGCCTTGGCGATTTGAAGTTTATTTTTTAAGAGAAGAAATTAGACCATAACGCCTCTTGGGTTGATCCAAGGGGCGTTTTTTGATTTGTGTGGAGGATGTGTGATTTGAGGATTCCGCTGTTGCTGCTGGTGGCTGATACTAGTGTTGGTGTTTGTGTTGCTGATTCTGATGCTTTTGATGCTAGTGGTGGTGTGCCGGTGCTGTGCAGGTTCTGCTGGAGCTGGGGGCTACTGTTGATTATGCTGTTGCTGATGTTGTTGCTGATGTTGTTGCTGATGTTGTTGCTGATGTTGTTGCTGATGCTGTTGCTGATGTTGTTGCTGCTGTGGTGCTGATGGGTTCTGCTGATGCTGATGTTGGTTTTGCTGTTGCAGCTACTGGTTACTGCTGCTGTTGCTGTTGCTGTTGTTGATGCCGATGCCGGTGCCGCTTTTGCTCTAACGCTTGCCAGAATGCTTATTTTGGCGAAAATCATAGATTTTTACGTTTAACGCTGGCCAGCTGTCTTATTTAGGCAAAACCTACCTCATTTGCACTGAAAAATCGCAAATAAGCTCCCCTGTAAGCGTTACGTTGCATGAGGCCCCATTTTTCTCCAAATAGCGTTTCTGATCAGCGTTACGTCAAGTCTCCTGTTCTGCGTTATGGCCTTGCTGTCCTACATCACCTGGAATCCCGGTTAAATATTCAGAATGTTAGGGAGATTATACAGAGATCAGGAACGGAGTGAGCGCTGATTAACCAGCTTTAGATCAAGGATAAGCCGGGAAAACTAAAGGTTGAATAAATATAACATTGAATGTATAATTATTAAAAACTGCATCACAGCAGGCTTCAACACGGGAGATGAATCAACCTTAGCATCGGGGGGTTACCAACTCGGCAGGGTGTCTTGACAGGCTAATTTCATTCTGTCATAATTCATGTAAACCATAAGCACCTTTAATTCAGTCCCGTGAGGCTGGCAAGGTAACGTGAATGGGGAAATGGGCGAACTGCGCTTATTTAAGTCGGTTCTCTATACCCAAATCCTACATGATAGTCATAGGTTAACTATGGCTGAAGACTCCTTGCCTGGATATCGGGCAAGGAGTTTTTTTATGCGCCTATCACGGACCGATGCAAGGTGACCCTATCCCTAAGGAGGTCGCAGCTGTGAGCAACGAAAGTCATATCATTATGGACGAAACCGCGATTCGGAGGGCACTGACAAGAATTGCACATGAAATATTGGAACGTAACAAAGGCATCGAGGGTTGTGTATTGGCAGGCATCAAAACAAGAGGGGTCTACCTCGCGAAACGGCTGGCTGAACGCTTGGAGAGCATCGAAGGAACCGCCATTCCATGGGGCGAGCTTGACGTAACGAACTATCGCGACGACAAAGTGGATGCTGCCCAAGGGGCTGCCAAGGCCACGTTCCCGGTATCGATTCAAGGCAAGAAAGTGATCCTGTTCGACGATGTCCTCTACACGGGACGGACGATTCGGGCTGCCATGGACGCGATCATGGATTGCGGCCGTCCGGAGTCGATCCAGTTGGCGGTGCTCGCCGACCGGGGACACCGGGAGTTGCCGATCCGGGCTGATTACGTTGGCAAGAACGTTCCAACCTCGCGATCGGAAGAAATCGAAGTGCTCTTGACCGAGCATGACGGCACCGATCTGGTTCGCATCCTGCATGCACGGGAGGGGAACTAAGATGGCGCTGACCGCAACCGCACTGAAAGAACGCAGCCTCCTCGGGCTGAAGGATTTAAGCACAGCGGAAATTTCCTCGATTCTCGACCGGGCCGCCTATTGGGATGCCAAGGAAGAGAAGATGATTCCGGTGCTGAAGGAGCACTTTGTTGCGAATATGTTTTTCGAAAACAGTACGCGCACCCGCTTCTCGTTTGAGATGGCAGAGAAACGGCTGGGTGCCCAGGTGCTGAACTTCGCGGCAGCCGCCTCCAGCGTAGAGAAAGGCGAGTCGATTTACGACACGGTTCGCACGTTGGAATCGATGGGGATTGACGCCGGGGTGATCCGGTTGAAGCCGATCGGTGTGCTGGAGGAGTTGGCGAAGCGGGTATCGGTACCGCTGGTGAATGCCGGAGACGGCAACAATGAGCATCCGACGCAAGCGCTGCTGGATCTATATACGATGAGGCAGCACTTCGGGGAACTCGGCGGGCTGAAGGTATCGATCATCGGGGATATCAAGCATAGCCGGGTTGCACGTTCGAATCTGTGGGCGCTGCAAAAATTCGGCGCCGAAGTGAAGCTGTGCGCGCCGGACAATATGCAAGCACCGGAGCTCAGCGCGTATGCGCCTTACGTTCCGATGGACGAAGCGCTTTGCGCCGATGTGGTGATGATGCTGCGAGTGCAGCTGGAACGCCATGTTGGCGGGCTGATTAAGTCGGCCGAAGAATATCGACTGCATTACGGCTTGACGGAGGAGCGGGCCGCGAGCCTTGCGCCGCACGCGCTGATCATGCACCCGGCACCAGTGAACCGGGGCGTTGAGATCGACGATGCGGTGGTGGAGCACCCGCAATCCCGCATCTTCAAGCAGATGCAAAACGGGGTTCCAATCCGCATGGCGGTTCTGGAACGCGCTTTGCTGTAGCAAATAGGTAGAGTGCCTGGAAGCTTAGGCGACGGGCGATGGACGTTATTTTTCGGATCGTACTTCAAAATCAGCGGGGGGAGAAAACAGAATGCGGCTTGTCGTAATAAATGCCAAGATCTTAAACGAACAAGGAGAACAAGAATTCGCTCAAATCGTCATCGAAAACGGAGTGATCTCGAACATCGAGAAAACCGGACCCATTGAGCAGCCGGTCGCCGAGGAAGGGACGCAGGTGATCGATGCAGGAGGCAGACTGGTCACTCCGGGATTTATCGATATGCACGTCCATTTGCGGGAACCGGGGTATGAACATAAAGAAACGATCGAAACCGGTTCGCGTTCGGCAGCGAAAGGGGGATTCACCACCATCGCTTGCATGCCGAACACTCGGCCGGTGACCGACAATCCGGACACAGTCCGCTATGTGAAGCAGAAGGCTGAGGAAGCCGGGCTGGTGAACGTGCTGCCTTATGCGGCGATCACCAAAAGCGAGCTGGGCCGCGAGCTGACGGACTTTGCCGCTTTGAAAGAGGCCGGTGCTATCGGCTTCACCGATGACGGCGTGGGCGTGCAAAGCGCGCAAATGATGAAGGATGCGATGCGGCAGGCCGCTGCGCTTGGGATGCCGGTGATTGCCCACTGCGAAGACAATTCACTGGTGGAAGGTGCGCCGGTGGCTGAAGGGGAATTCGCCCGCAAGCACGGACTGAAAGGGATCCCGAACGAATCGGAGGCGATTCATGTCGGGCGGGATATTTTGCTGGCGGAAGCGACCGGGGTTCACTACCATGTGTGCCACGTCAGCACGGAGCAGTCGATTCGGCTGATTCGTCAGGCGAAGCAGCTTGGCATCAACGTCACCGCGGAGGTGTGTCCGCACCATCTGGTTTTGTCGGAGGAGGATATCCCCGGATTGGATGCCAACTGGAAAATGAACCCGCCGCTGCGTTCCCGCCGAGATGTGGAAGCCTGCATCGCCGCGCTGGAGGACGGCACGATCGACATCATCGTAACGGACCATGCTCCGCACAGCGAAGAGGAAAAAGCGAAAGGCATGCAGCTGGCACCGTTTGGCATCGTTGGTTTTGAGACGGCCTTCCCGCTGCTGTATACGAAGTTTGTGGCAACTGGCCGCTGGAGTCTGGAGATGCTGGTGCAGCGGATGACTGCGGATCCGGCGCGGGTGTTTGGCCTGGAAGCCGGACGTTTGGTTCCAGGAGCTCCAGCGGATCTGACGATCGTTGATCTGGAGGCGGAACGGACGGTTGATCCTGAGGACTTCGCCTCAAAGGGACGCAACACCCCGTTTGCCGGTTGGAAGCTGAAGGGCTGGCCGGTCGCAACGATCGTCCGAGGAAGACTGGTATGGAACGATGAACGAGAACTGACCCGTTAACGGGCGGATAAGAAAATAGTAGTTAAGCTTATGGATAAAGGAGTGCTTCAGGATGCAGGCAAGACTATTGTTGGAGGACGGCACGTTGTTTACCGGAACCTCATTCGGAGCGGAAGGAGACAAAACCGGCGAGGTCGTTTTTAATACGGGAATTACGGGGTACCAAGAGGTGCTGTCGGATCCTTCCTATTGCGGACAAATCGTTACGATGACGTATCCGCTGATCGGGAACTACGGCATTTCGCGCGATGACTTTGAATCGATTACGCCGTCGATCCACGGCTTTGTCGTTCGCCGCTATGAACCGACCCCAAGCAACTGGCGGGCACAGTACAATTTGGGTGACCTGCTGAAGGAATACGGAATTCCCGGCATTGCCGACATCGATACGCGCATGCTGACGCGACTTATCCGCCATCAGGGGACGATGAGAGGGATTTTGACGACCTCAAATAAATCGGTGGAGGAATTAAAAGAAATGATGCTGGCGACCAGCATCGCCGAGCTGCGCAATCAAGTGGCGCAAACCTCGACGAAGCACGTGTACAGCAGTCCCGGCTCGAAGGAACGCATCGTGCTGGTCGACTTCGGCGCGAAAAGCGGCATTCTGCGCGAGCTGAACAAACGCGACTGCGACGTGGTGATCGTCCCGCATGATACGACCGCGGATGAAATCCGCCGCCTGCATCCAGACGGGATCCAGCTGTCGAACGGACCGGGGGACCCGAAAGACGTGCCGCATGCGGTGAAGATGATTTCCGAGCTGCTTGGCGAATACCCGATCTTCGGCATTTGCCTGGGTCACCAGCTGTTTGCCCTCGCCTGCGGCGCCGATACGGAAAAGCTGAAATTTGGCCATCGCGGCGGGAACCACCCGGTGAAAGAGCTGGCCACCGGCCGCTGCTACATCACGTCGCAAAACCATGGATACACCGTCAACGAAGCGTCCATCGCGGGGACGGAGCTGGAAGTGACGCATATCAACAACAATGACAAAACCATCGAAGGCTTGAAGCATAAGAAATACCCGGCCTTCTCTGTGCAATACCACCCAGAGGCGGCACCGGGACCGTACGATAACAGCTACCTGTTCGACCGATTCATCGAGATGATCCGCGAGCACAAGCGGCAAAATCCGCAAAAGCCTCGCCAAGCCGAACTGATGGCCGCTGCGAAAGGAGAACTGTAAATCAATGCCGATCAACAAAGACCTTAAGAAAATTCTCGTCATCGGTTCCGGACCGATCGTTATCGGTCAGGCGGCTGAGTTCGATTACGCCGGAACGCAAGCTTGCCAAGCGCTGAAGGAAGAGGGCGTCGAGGTCGTGCTGATTAACAGCAACCCGGCGACGATCATGACCGACACCAACATGGCCGACAAGGTTTATATTGAACCGATCACGCTGGAATTCGTCACCCAAATCATTCGCCAGGAGCGGCCGGACGGCTTGCTGCCCACGCTCGGCGGGCAAACCGGTCTGAACATGGCGGTGGAGCTGGCCCGCGCAGGCGTGCTGGAGCGCGAGAATGTGAAGCTCCTTGGCACACAGCTGACCTCGATTGAGAAAGCGGAAGACCGCGACCTGTTCCGCGAGCTGATGCGCGAGCTGGAGCAGCCGGTGCCGGAAAGCGCGATCATCACCTCGGTGGAAGAAGCGCTGGAATTCGCAAACGAAATTGGCTATCCGGTAATCGTTCGTCCGGCGTATACGCTGGGCGGTACCGGCGGCGGGATCTGCGCTACGGAAGAGGAGCTGCGCGAGACGGTAGCGTCGGGGATTCGTTACAGCCCGATCGGCCAATGCTTGATCGAGAAATCGATCGCCGGCATGAAGGAAATCGAATACGAAGTGATGCGCGATGCGAACGACAACTGTATCGTTGTCTGCAACATGGAGAACTTCGACCCGGTGGGCGTACATACCGGGGACAGTATCGTCGTTGCGCCAAGCCAAACGCTGTCTGACCGCGAGTATCAAATGCTCCGTTCGGCTTCGCTGAAGATTATCCGCGCGCTGAACATCGAAGGCGGCTGTAACGTGCAGTTCGCACTGGATCCGCAAAGCTTCCAATACTACGTTATCGAAGTAAATCCGCGGGTCAGCCGTTCGTCGGCGCTCGCGTCTAAAGCGACGGGTTATCCGATCGCGAAAATGGCAGCCAAAATCGCGCTGGGCTACACGCTGGACGAAATCATCAACCCGGTTACGGGGCAGACATACGCCTGCTTCGAGCCGACGCTGGACTACATCGTCAGCAAAATCCCGCGCTGGCCGTTTGATAAATTCGTTCACGCCAACCGCAAGCTGGGCACGCAGATGAAAGCGACCGGCGAAGTTATGGCGATTGGCCGGACCTTCGAAGAGTCGATTCATAAAGCGGTCCGTTCGCTTGAGATCGGCACGCATCGCCTCTATCTGAAAGGCGTGGAGAAGATCGACGATGAAACGCTGAGAAATCGCTTGATCAAAGCGGACGACGAGCGACTGTTCCTGATTGCCGAAGCGTTCCGCCGCGGCTACAAGCTGCAGCTCATTCATGATCTGACCGGAATCGACTGGTGGTTCCTTGATAAAATCGAGCGTTTGGTGGAATTCGAGAAACGGATTGCGGGAGAAGAGTTCTTTTCCTATGAAACGCTGTATGAAGCGAAGCGCTTAGGGTTTACTGACCGGGCGATTGCCGAACTGCGTGCCGCCGGACAGCCGACAGGCACGCACCTGACGGAGGCTGAAGTGAGGAGCTTCCGCAAGGAGCATGGACTGAAGCCGGTTTACAAAATGGTAGATACGTGCGCGGCTGAATTTGAAGCCTCTACGCCTTACTACTACTCGACCTATGAAACGGAGAACGAAGTCGTTCAAACGGACAAAGAGAAGATCGTGGTGCTTGGCTCCGGACCGATTCGTATCGGGCAAGGCATCGAGTTTGACTACTCGACGGTACACGCGGTTTGGGCGATTCAAAAAGCCGGCTACGAAGCGGTAATCATCAACAACAACCCGGAGACGGTATCCACGGACTTTAACACGTCGGATCGCCTCTACTTTGAACCGCTGTTCTTCGAGGATGTCATGAACGTCATCGAAGAGGAGAAGCCGGTGGGCGTTATCGTTCAGTTCGGCGGCCAAACGGCGATCAACTTGGCGGCGCCGCTGCAAGCGGCAGGCGTTCGCATCCTCGGAACCTCGCTGGAAAGCATCGACGAAGCGGAGGATCGCAAGAAGTTCGAAGCGCTCCTGTCGAAGCTGGGCATCGCTCAGCCGAAGGGCAGCACGGTAACCTCTGTAGAAGAAGCGGTTGGAACCGCTCAAGCGCTCGGTTATCCGGTACTGGTTAGACCTTCGTATGTACTGGGCGGCCGGGCGATGGAAATCGTCTACTCCGACCAGGAATTGCTGCGCTACATGGAAGAAGCGGTGAACATCAATCCGCAGCATCCGGTCCTGATCGACCGCTATATGCTAGGTAAAGAGGTAGAGGTCGACGCTATCAGCGATGGGGAGACGGTGCTGATCCCGGGGATCATGGAGCATATCGAACGTGCCGGGGTTCACTCCGGGGACTCGATTGCCGTGTATCCACCGCAGCATCTGTCGGCAGAGCTGAAGGAGAAGATCGTTGAGATCACGGTCAAAATCGCCCGCGAGCTGAAGACGGTGGGTCTGGTGAACATCCAGTTCGTGATCTACAACAACGAAGTGTTTGTCATCGAGGTGAACCCGCGCTCTTCGCGTACGGTACCGTTCCTGAGCAAAGTGACAAACATTCCAATGGCAAACGTGGCAACTCAATGTATTCTCGGTACGAAGCTAAGCGACTTGGGCTACTCCAATGGCCTGTGGCCGGAAAGCCATCAGGTTGCGGTGAAGGTGCCGGTATTCTCCTTCGCGAAGCTGCGCCGCGTTGAGCCGACGCTGGGGCCGGAAATGAAATCGACCGGCGAGGTCATGGGCCGCGATCCGCAATACGCCAAGGCGCTGTATAAAGGCTTGATCGGCGCGGGAATGAAGATTCCTTCGACCGGGGCGATTATCGCTACGGTAGCCGACAAGGATAAGCAAGAAGCGGTTGAGCTGTTGCGCGGCTTCTACCGCCTGGGGTACAAGATCATTGCTACCGACGGTACAGCTTCTGCGCTGATCGAGGCGGGGATTCATGTGACGACGGTTTACAAGCTGTCCGAAGGGGTGCCGAACATCCTCGATCTGATCCGGAACGGAGAAGCTCACTTCGTAATCAACACCTTGACGAAGGGCAAAGAGCCGGAGCGCGATGGCTTCCGGATTCGCCGGGAAGCGGTGGAGAACGGCGTTGTCTGCATGACCTCGCTGGATACGGTTCGGGCGCTGCTGGAGATGTTGGAGACGATCAACTTCTCTTCCCAAGCGATGCCCGCGCTTTAATCGCAGGCGCTAACGGACACCAGAGGCGTTATTGACCTGATTTTAGGCGTATGGTGATTTCTAACGGACCGAGGAGACCTTATTTCGCTTAAATCGCAGCTGAGTGGCTCCATGAGGGCTGAATAAAGTCCATGGAGTCCGTTACAGCGGGAAATAGCCGGGAAATGGATAAATAAGGTCTCTCAGGTCTGTTAGAGGACAAAGAAAAAGGCGGCTCGGAAGCAGGATGCTTCGGAGCCGCAAGCATGAATGGAGGAGAGCGGATTTGCGTTCGTTTGAAGAAGCGGCCGGGAAGCTGATCGTGGGCCTCGATGTCCCTGATGCGGAGCAGGCGCGGAAGCTGCTGAAGGAGCTGGAAGGCATCCCTTGCTTCATGAAGGTGGGGCTGCAGCTATTCTACGCGGCGGGTCCGGAGCTGATCCGGGAATTAAAGCAGCGGGGATACTCCGTTTTTCTCGATGTTAAAATGCATGATATTCCCAACACCGTAAGAGGTGGTGCCAACAGCGTCACCAAGCTCGGCGTAGATCTGTTTAACGTGCATGCTGCCGGAGGGCTCGATATGATGAAGGCGGCGAAAGAAGGAGCGTTGGCGGCGTTGGAAGCCGACCCGTCGCTGGCGATGCCGAAGATCATCGCGGTTACGCAGCTGACGAGCACCAGCAAGCAAGTGATGAATGAGCAGATCGGCATCCCGGGCGAAGTCGAAGCCTCTGTCGTGCATTACGCGGACCTGGCCCGTTCAGCCGGTTTGGACGGTGTGGTCGCCTCCCCGCTGGAGGTTACAGCAATTAAGGAGAAGTGCGGACAAGCCTTCCTGACGGTGACACCGGGGATTCGTCCGGCGAACAGCCCCAAAGGCGATCAAACGCGCACGTTAACCCCTGGCGAAGCGATGGCGCAAGGCACGGACTATATCGTCGTTGCCCGCCCGATCATCGCCGCCCCCAACCCGCGTGAAGCCGCGGAGACGATCATTAAGGAGATGATGTAGCATGACAAATACCCCATCCGTCGAAGCGCAAATTGCCAGCAGCCTGCTGGAGATCGGAGCCGTTGCGCTTCGTCCGCATCAGCCGTTTACTTGGACCTCCGGGATCAAATCGCCAATTTATTGCGACAACCGTCTCACGATGTCCTATCCTCATATCCGCGATCTGATCGCTGAATCGTTTGCCGCGCTGATCCGTAAAGACTATCCGGAGGCCGAGGTGATCGCTGGAACGGCTACGGCCGGCATTCCGCATGCCGCGTTTACGGCGCAGAAGCTGGGGCTGCCGATGGCCTATATTCGCGATAAGGCGAAAGGACATGGCAAGGAGAATCAAATCGAAGGCCTGATTAAGCCAGGGCAGAAGGTCGTCGTCATCGAGGATTTGATCTCTACCGGCGGCAGCTCGATCAAAGCGGCGCAGGCGGTGCGTGATGCGGGTGCAGAACCGTTGGCCGTGCTGGCGATCTTCAGCTATCAGCTCGACAAAGCGGTGCAGGCGTTTGCTGAAGCCGACATCCCGCTGCAAACCTTATCCAACTATACGGCATTGATGGATGTGGCCGTACAGCGCGGGGATATTCAGCCGGAAGACCTGGAGCTATTAAAGTCCTGGCGGCAAGACCCGGCTTCCTTCGGAAATGCATAGTGTATGTTAGCAACCCCCAGCAGAAGAGCCCTGCAAAACACCCTCATTTTGGGTTGAGGGCATAAGACGCTAGGGCTTCCGACTAAGATGTGGCATAAAACAAATAAATGCAGTCCGTTCTCCTTTAAGAGGCGGGCTGCATTTGTTCTTTCAGCTTTACCATTCGCTTCACAATTTACCACGAAAGCGGTAAGTACGGCTTGTATTCGCATGCGAAATAGACCACGGTATTTGGCCTTGGTCATCCCATGAAATCTTTTCAGTTCGGCATTCTTATGTTCAATGATCGGTCGGCGGCGAATGCGTTCTTTAAACGTATCACTGTTCTCAAATTCGATTTGTTCCTTGAAGTGCTCTGCCACCATCCGAATGGAATAGGTCTTGCTTTTCGCTCCCGGTTTCAAGCAACCTTCTCTAAGCGGGCAAGTCTTGCACCTCTCCGTATCGAAGTAAAAGACAAGTGAACGGCTTTCGCCACTTTTCTTGCTTCCTTGTACAGCTTTACGAATACTGTGCTCACCTGCCGGGCAAATCACGAAATCCGCATCCTCCTGATCTTTCTTCAGTTCCGGTAGCCGCGGGAGTTTCTTTTCGAGCTTCGGATGCTTTTTGACTACGACACGGAATAGGCGTTTTGCCGCATAAGCAAGGTTTACCTGTGCTTCTTGGATCATCCGTTCGTCGGACAGATTGTAAGAACCTGCAAAAACAGCAAACGAAACAGGAGCTCTGGCTCGTTAGCCGGTCTCCCATAATATTCAGAGTAAGAAGAACGAACTAGTTCATGAATGAAAGAGAAGTCGATGACTTCATGAATTTTACGCAATTGATGGTCTTCGGGAATGAGTTTGTATAGTTCGGCATGGAAAGATGCCGTCATTTGTTTGGCAGACTGTAGCAATGGTCCCATCTCTCTCGGTTTCTTTTTATTATATAACAAATCCAGTACCTACGTGGCACGGGGTTTGTTTTTTTACAGATTTTAGGTTGACTTTTGCAGGGCTCTCCAGCAGGGGCTGTTTTTTTGTCTAAACAATAGCCCTTCACCAAAAGACCACCCAAGAGAAGCAGCATCGCTCTGTCTCAAAGGTGGTCATTTCTTTAACGTATGATTTACATATGATTGCTTGTTACTTAAACGAATATCCTGCGTATTTCTCCGCGTTTTTCAGACTCGTCCAGATGTCCGGCGATTCGCCGCCGATGTGCCAGTAAGCATAACCGGCCACTCCCAACCTCGCGCCTAACCTCAGCTTCTCCGAAAGGGAACGGGCATCCTCCAGCCAAATTTTGTGGATCGTGCCGTTCTTGCGATACTCCATGGTGTACTGGCCCAACGTGTCGTTCCATTTCGGCTTCAGGCCGTATTGGTTGATCCGGTTATTTTGATCCGCGAGGGTGATGTCCTCGGAAGACAACGTAGCTCCAGTGCTGCTTAGGCTCCAATCCCGCGTATACAGCGGCATCCCCATAATGAGTTGGTCGGAGGGGATTTGGGCGAGCAGCTTTTGAAGGTGGTTCTCCACCCAGCCAAGCGATGCGATGGAACCGGCGGCAGATCCGCCCCAGTGCTCGTCGTAGGCCATAATCACAAGGTAATCGGCGCTCTTCGCCAGTTCCGTGTAATTGTAAGCGTCCGACCAGTCGGTGTCGAGATCCGGCGGTAAATCTACGGACAAGACGGCAGAGACGGAATGAAGCTCCTGTGCCAGTTTGGCGATAAAGGCCGTATACAAGCTTCGATCGGAAGCTGCGACATTTTCGAAATCGACGTTGATGCCATGCAGCCCGTATTTTTGAACGTAGGACTTCAAGGTTTGGATCGCTTCGGAAGAAAGCAAGCTGGAAGCCAGAAGCTTATGTGTCGTTTCCTGATCAAATCGGTTTCCGACCATGGCCCAAACCTGTTTGCCGTTATTTTTTGCCCAGGTTACGAGGGACGGGACGCTGGAGTCGGATAATTTGCCGGTACTTTCGAGAAAAAACCACCGAGGCACCAGCACATTCACGTTCGATTTCAGCACCGCTTTCTTGTAGGCCTCGGTCGATTGACCGAATTGCCAACCAAGCTTGATTGCCTCGTTCGCGTTAGCCGCGAGCGCATCGGTCCATCGGGTGTCCTGCAGCAGGCGATCCAGGATAACGGCGGTCTCCTGTCGGGTAATCGGCTGTGTTGGATGAAATAATCCGTCGCTGCCCTGCATCAAACCAAGCTCGGTAATCGAGCTGACCGAAGGCTTGGCCCAAGTCGCGATCATCGCTTCATCCTTGTAACCGGAGGACGAATTCCCGGCAGCGTTTTGTTTTAATGCGCGGACGATCCATGAAGCGGCTTCCTGCCGGGTTAACGGCTGGTTTGGCTTAAAGATCCCGTCTCCCAAGCCGTTGGTAAGCCCAAGCTCCGTGGCTGCTTGGATCGTGCCGTAGTACCAGGCGCTTCTTGGTACATCGCGATAGGCGGGAACAGCGGATTTGGCCGCTTCCACCTTAAAGATTCGCGTCAACGTGGTCATAAACTCGGCCCGGGTGATGGAGCGGGTTGGAGAAAATTCTGAACCTGAGGTTCCTTTCATCACATTGTTCGCGTTTAAGCGGAGGATTGCGTCTTTCGCATAGCTGTTTGAAATATCGTTAAAGGGGAGATCGGCAGCGGCCGGCTCTTGCCGAAGAACGGCATTGGTGAATAAGAGCGTTACCGCGAGCAGGATGGGAATCTTTTTTTTCATGAAGTAGTTCTCCTTGCCGAAATTAGTAGAAATCTCCTTAATTCTAACAGAATTGTAACCATTCATCAGTGCGAAAAATATGGTAAAAATTTAACGATTTCGTTAATGACCTTGTAACTTTTTGCCATCCTAATTCGTTTATAATGCAAGACGTGAATGTATTGCTAGACAAGGCCAACTAGACCAAGAAATCCAAGAAAAGGAAGTAAAGGAAGAAGAGGAGAAGCACAAATTAGGGAAATGGGAGACCGATACACAATGATGCGATGGCTTCGCAAAAAAGAAAAAGTCGAAGTTCAGCCCGGAGCTGATTCTCCGGTACCGGAAAGTGCGGAGGGGGAGACCGCCGCTGCCGTGGAGAAGACGGCCTTAGCAGAAGCAGATGCCGAGGTTATTGCAGCCCAAGATGTGCACGAGGAGGAGGCAGAGAGGGAGACCGGACCGATTCTGTCGGTCAAAGACGTTCACCGATCATTCCCGGTGGGCGGAGGAGAAATCCAGGTATTGAAGGGAATTGACATGGAAGTGCTTTCAGGCCAGCTGGTGATGCTCAAAGGCCGCTCCGGCTCGGGCAAAACGACGTTGCTCAACATGCTTGGCGGATTGGATCAGCCGACTTCCGGTGAAATCTGGTTCCGCGGCCAGCCGCTTCATGAGCTGAACGACGATAAGCGTACATTGCTGCGCCGGAATCAGATCGGCTTTATTTTCCAAGCCTATGCTTTGCTTCCGCTGCTGTCTGCCTGGGAGAATGTCGAACTGTCGCTGCGTATGGCAGGAGTTCCGCCTCAGGAATGGAAGCCGCGCGTTAAGCATTGCCTGGAGCTCGTCGGGCTCGGGAAACGGATGTTTCACCGCCCGTTCGAATTATCCGGGGGCGAACAGCAGCGGGTGGCCATCGCCAAAGCGATCGCCCATCGCCCAAAGCTGTTGTTGGCGGATGAACCAACGGCCAACCTCGATTCGCAAATGGGAGCACAAGTCATGGCAGTATTCAAGAACATCATACAGACCGAACGCGTGACGATCTGTATGACCACTCACGATCCTACAATCCTGGAGGTAGCGGACCATGTTTACGAAATGGTGGATGGCAGATTTATCGAATAAAAAAGGGGGGATGAGGCTGGTTCGAACGCTTGGGGTATTCGCCCTGTCCCTGACGTTAATTGCGTCCACAGGCTGCGCCTTGCTGCCGGACGAAGAGGCGGAGGAGGACCTGCCGGTGATCACGCCGCCGACAATCTCGAAGAAGCCGGAGTACGAGGTGCGCACGGAGACGATCGAGCTTAGCGTCAGCGCGGTCGGGAAGATCATGAGCCAGCGCGAGGAGCCGTTATTTTTCACAGAGGATAATCTTCACGTGAAGGAAGTGCTGGTAAAGGCGGGCGACAAAGTCAAGAAAGGCGATGCCCTCATTCAGCTGGATGTCGAAGATTTGCAGAAGGAATTGCGGAAGAAGAAGCTGGAGTTCCGCAAGCAGGAAATCTCCATGAAGGAGCTGCTGCGCACGAAGGACGAGAAGGACCCGATCGAATTTGAGGAGGCCGCCATCGTCTTTGAGGAACAGCGCCAAGAGCTGGAGGATTTGGAGAAAACGATCGCCGACGGCACACTCCGTGCGCCGTTCTCCGGAACGATCATTTCCGTCTCCGCCCAGAAAGGCGCCGCTATCAAAGCATATGATACGGTAGCCGTGCTGTCCGACACGTCCTCGTTGGTAGTGGCAGCTCAGTTTGCCAAGGAGGATTTAGCGAAGATTGCCGTTGGCATGAAAGCCAAGGTTGATATTAATGCGATGGGTGTGTTCGATGGTAAAGTGAAGGTGATGCCGGTGGATACCGGATCGTCCGACAACGATAACGGCGGCGGAAGCGGCACCCCTCCAGAGAGAGATACGATCGATAAGTACCTGATCGTGGAACTGGACAAATGGCCGGAGGGGCTTGAACGTGGACGGCCGCTTAGCGTGTCCATTGTAACGGAACGCAAGGAAAACGCAGTGTTAATTCCGATTTCCGCCCTGCGGACGATCGGCTCGCGTACTTACGTCCAGGTTGTAGAGGAAGACGGTTCGAAACGTGAAGCCGATGTTGAGGTAGGTTTGCAAACCTCGACCGACGTGGAAATTGTTAAAGGACTCACGCCGGGGCAGAAAGTAGTGGGTCGTTAATGGGACTTCCTTTATTACGCTTGTTGTTCCGCAAAATGTGGAACACGAAATGGCTGACGTTAAGTACACTCTTGGGCCTCATCGTCGCTGTCTCGTTTACGGTCAGCATTCCGATGTATTCCGACGGTTCGCTGAAGCGGGTCGTTGCGACCACCCTGAAAGCGGAGAGCGAAGGGCTGCCCGCAGGTTCGTTGATCATGAGCTACCAGGCGCCGGGCGGTACCAAGACGGATTTGGGTGCACTATCCGCCGTCAATCAATACATTGTCGACGAGGTGCCGGAGCAAATCGGCTTCCCGTTTGACGCTTACGTGAACACCAGATCCATCCGCAGTACGGAGGTGTTTCCGGAGGATCCAACCAAGGTTGACGCGAGCCGTACGCGGACGATGTCCATCGTGTCCATGAGCGGTTTACAGGATCATGTGACAATATCCGGCGGCCGGTTGTTTTCGGATCAGGGGGATGGCGATACGCTTGAGGCTCTGATGCTGGAGGAAGCGATGTATCGTCAGGATCTGCACGTTGGCGATGTGATGGAGTATCCGGTGTACAGCGGCGTGGATGTGACGCTTAAGGTGAAGATTGTTGGCACCTTCCAGCCGGAGAATGAGAATGATCCGTATTGGTACCAAGGCTTTGAAGGGATGATGAACAGTTTCTACATCTCGGATCAAGCCTTTAATGAAGGACTGCTGAATCGATTGTCGATTCCGCTGCATAGCTCCAGCTGGTATTACGCTTTTGATCTTGGTGAGATCAAGACGAGTCAGCTGTCACCGCTGTCGGATACGCTGGAACGGCTGAACGTGGAGTTATACCAGAAGCTGAAAGATACGAAGGTGGATGTCTCCTTCGGCAGTCTGCTGAACGACTTCCGCAAGCAGAGCCTGCAAATGCAGACGCTGCTGTTTACCCTGGCGGCACCGATGATTGCCATGGTGTTCTATTTCATCGTGATGAACGCTCGTCAGGCGCTCGACAAGCAGCAAAGTGACATCGCTGTTCTGCGCAGCCGCGGTGCTTCTACGAAGCAGATTATTTTCATCTATTTATTTGAGAGCCTGATCCTTGGTGTGGTTGCACTGATTGCAGGCCCTTTGCTCGGCTGGTTTATGTCGAAGAGCATCGGCTCGGCGGACGGCTTCCTGACGTTCGTGAACCGCAAGTCCATTCCGGTAGGATTTAATGCCGACGCCTTGGTGTTGGGGGCGGTGGCGGTTGTGATCGCGATCTTGTCGACGCTGCTGCCGGCGATTTCCTTCGCCCGTTCCTCGATTGTCAAGGCGAAGCAGAAGCAAGCGCGCTCCGATCGGGCGCCCTTTTGGCAACGCTGGTTTATCGATATCGTCTTGATGGTGATTTCGGGTTATGGGTACTACCTGTTTAATGAGCGGCAGATGCTGACGTTCCAGACGGGGATGACGACGGATGAGCTGCAGGTTCAACCGTTCCTGTTCTTCGTACCGGCGCTGGCGATTTTCTCCATCGGACTGTTTTTCCTGCGGGTGTTCCCGTGGTTATTGAAGCTGATCGGCTGGATCGGCAAAAAGTGGTTGCCGGTTCCTTACTATCTAAGTTTGACGCAACTGTCCAGGTCGTCTTCTTCCTATTATCCGCTGATGATTCTGCTCGTTCTGACGCTGGGGCTTGGTGTATATAACGCTTCAGCTGCTCGGACGATCGATCTGAATTCGACGGAGCGGACGCTCTATAAATATGGAGCGGATGTGATTATGCGAACAGTATGGGAAGGCACGCCGGAAATCACCCGTCCTTCACAAGGAGGCTCCGGCCAAGGTCAAGGCGGCGGCTCGGGAGCTCCGGGCGGCGGCGGGAACCCGGGTGGAGTACCTGGCGGCGGTCCGGGCGGCGGCGGGCAAAATCCACCCCCGTCCAAACTGATCTATTCCGAGCCCCCGTTTGAGATCTTTCGGAGGCTGGATGGCGTCGAGCATGCGGCACGTGTGCTCCAAACGAAGGGGAACATCATCATCTCCGGCCGTTCGGCAGGCCAAGGGAATGTAATGGGGATCGACAATGTCGATTTCGCCAAAGTGGCCTGGTTCCGGAACGACCTGTTCCCCACGCATCCCTACAATTATTTGAACTTTCTCGGGATGAATGAAAGTGCAGCTTTAGTCCCGTCGAACTTGGCGGAGAAATACAAGCTGAAGCCGGGAGACGTGTTCACGGTCGCCTTGGGTGAGCAAGCGGTGGAATTTGCCGTATACGGGATTATCCCGTATTGGCCAAGTCAATATCCGGATCAAACGCCGTTTATCATTGCGAATTTGGACTATATCTACGATCAAGTTCCGCTTATTCCTTATGAAGTCTGGCTGAAGATGAAGCCGGGGGCCAAAGTCGCCCCGCTGATTCCGAAGCTGGCGGAGGAAGGAATTGAGCTTTATTCGGTTGATGATGTCCGCAGTGAATTGGCGGCCCAAAGCAAGCACCCAACCCGGGGAGGCGTATTTGGAATCTTAAGCCTCGGCTTCCTCGTCTCGGTCATCGTTTCGTTGATCGGGTACGTGTTGTACTGGTTTTTCAACTTATCGGGCCGGGTCGTCCAGTTCGGGATTTTGCGGGCGATGGGCTTATCCCGCAAGCAGCTGACGTTTATGCTGCTGGCCGAACAGATCTTGACAGCAGGCTTATCCATCGTGCTCGGGATCGTGATCGGGAAGATTGCCGGCAAGCTATACTTGCCGTTCCTGCAAACTGCGGATAATGTCACAACGCAAGTTCCGCCGTTCCGAATCGTATTCGATAACCAAGACACGCTTCAGCTTTATGTCGTTGTGTTCGTGATGCTCCTGATGGGAGCCGGCCTGCTACTCTGGCAAATCCGGCGCCTGCGCGTGCATCAGGCGGTAAAAATGGGAGAGGAGCGCTAAGAGATGATTCATTGCGAAGGACTCGTCAAGATTTTCAAATCCGAAGATATCGAAGTTGTGGCGCTCCAAGGCTTAAACTTAACCGTTGAACAAGGCGAGATGATGGCGATCATCGGCAACAGCGGCAGCGGCAAATCAACGCTGCTGAATATTCTGGGCGGGCTGGATCGCCCGTCAGCTGGTCAGGTTACCGTTGGAGGCTGGGATCTGCTGAAGATCCGCGATGACCAGCTGGTGGAATATAAACGCAACACCGTTGGCTTTGTTTGGCAGAACAACGCCCGCAACCTGCTGCCCTATTTAACCGCGCTGGAGAACGTGGAGATGCCGATGCTGCTCACCGGTAAGCTGGACCGGGCTTATGCAAAAGAGCTGCTGGAGCGGGTTGGCTTAAGGGACCGGATGCATAACAAGCTGCATCAACTCTCCGGCGGGGAGCAGCAGCGGGTTGCGATCGCAATCTCTTTGTCGAATCGACCGAAGCTCCTGCTGGCTGACGAACCAACGGGGTCGGTAGACACGGCCACCTCTGATCAGATCATGCAGATCTTTCGGCAAGTGAACCGGGAGCTCGGCATCACGGTCGTGATCGTCACGCACGATTTGAACCTGGCCGGGAAGGTGGACCGCGTGGTCGCCATCCGCGACGGCTTAACGAGCACCGAATTCCTGAAGCGTAATCCGAATCTGGATTTGGCGGCAGCAGAGCTAGGCGGGGGATTGCAGGAGGTTCACGAAGCCTTTGTTGTGGTTGACCGCGTCGGACGCTTACAGGTTCCGAAGGAATATCTGGAATCCGTCGGGATCAACGGACGGGCGAGCATGGAGTTTGACGGAGAGAAAATCATTATTACAGCACCTAAATCATTGGAGGGGGATCCATCATGAGGTTCAAGAAATTATTGTCCGTATCGCTGGCTGCCACGCTGGCGCTTGGCCTGTTGGCTGGCTGTAACGGCAGCAAAGCGGCAGACCCTGAGCAGGAGAAAGTGCTGCGCATCGGCGTGCTTTACGGGGGATATGACGATTCTTATTTCCGCCAGCAGTATACCGATGTGTATGAGTTCACGCACAATGTTCGCATCGAGGTTGTACCGGCCATCGACCAAAGTCAATACCGTTACCAGGACTACTCACAGCCATATGTTCAGCCGGACTACCTGGAAAGCATGAAGAAAATTATGACCGGCAGCAATCCGGTGGATGTCGTGGTAACCGATACTTCCGTATTGAATCAGCTGATCAAGGAAAATATGGTCAAACAACTTGATCCGATGATTCAGGAGGATAAGTTCGATACGTCAGACTTCGTACCGGCAGTCATTGACGGGATCAAGGATCTTGGAGAAGGCAGCCTGTACGCGTTAACTCCTTCGTTCTCCTCCTCCGCCTTGTTCTATAACAAGAAGCTCTTTACGGATGCTGGGGTAGAACCGCCTACCGATAATATGACCTGGGACGATATCTTCAATTTGGCTCGCCGTGTGGCGAAAGGGGAAGGGAAAGACCGGGTTTACGGTTTCGCGTTTAGCCGGTACCTCGGAAGCGATCCGTTCTGGGATATGCAGAGCAACTATGTCAACTCGCTGCAGCTCAAAACCTTTGATGATAAAGCGGAAACGATGACGGTCAATACCCCGCAATGGACGAAGGTATGGGAAACCATCAGCAAGCTGGCGAAGGATAAAATCATTCCGGACAGTAACAGCGGGATGATGGACGGCGAGTGGAACCCTGTAACCAGCGACCTGTTCCTCTCCGGTAAAGTAGCTATGGCGATCGGTGAGAACTACTATGTAAATGAAATTACGGACGCCAACAACAACGCTTCGAAAATTAAAAACTTTACCCCTGTAGATTGGGACGTCGTAACCGTTCCGGTCCATCCTGAAAAGCCGGGTGTCGGGGGAAGTATTTGGTTGAGCAATACGTTTGCGATCAACAGTGCCGCTCCAAATGCCGAAACCGCTTGGGACTTCATTAAATTCATTAACGGTGAGGATTGGGCAAAACTTAAATCACGGAGCAACTCCTATGAAATGCTGGCCCGCAAATCGTACATCCAACCGAAAATGGGCTTGGACTACAATATTCAAGCGTTCTATTTGCTGAAGCCGACGCCGCCAACGGATCCGAAGCAAGATAAGCTGATGAGCGAAAAACCAGGGCTTTACAGCGTGACCGACAGCGGACGTAAGTTCTTCCAAGAGGTACTGGAGAACAAGAAAACGCCGGCGGAAGCGCTCAAGGAATGGGAAGAGAAGGGCAACAAGATGCTGCAGGAGATTAAAAACAATCCAAAAACCCAATTCCAGGAGGATGGTACGCCATTTGTTCCTGAGGAAGGGGCTGCAGCAGGAGGAGCCGTATATAAAGGATAAATCGCGGTTTGCATTGAGCACAAAAAATTACCAAATATATATAAGCCCGCCGGACGAAATCCGGCGGCTTTTTTTGTTAAGGTTGGGCATTCTATAGACATGAACAATTTGCTCTAATTTACGAAAGGATGGACGAAACAGTCATGCGTTGGGTATACTTCAATAAATTGTATCGAACGAAATTCCAAGCGGGATGTCTCGCCCGACGGTTGGAGCAAGACGGTTGGATTTACGGTTTTGATGATATGCGGCAAATCGAAATTTTCCGCTCGCGCAAAGGCAAATATGGCGTGCGATTTATTCCATAATCTTAGGCTTGACGTGCCCTGCGAGAATCGTGTATATTATTGATTGTCGCCAATTTATTGACGCGGGGTGGAGCAGCCCGGTAGCTCGTCGGGCTCATAACCCGAAGGCCGCAGGTTCAAATCCTGCCCCCGCAATCCCAAGTTCTCCCGGGCCCTTAGCTCAGTTGGTTAGAGCGGTCGGCTCATAACCGATTGGTCACAGGTTCGAGTCCTGTAGGGCCCATAAGTGCGAAACCCCTTGCCGCGCAAGGGGTTTTTGCTTTGTTTGGTATTGATAGAGTTGTCCGATAATCGATCTGTTGATTTGGGGGTTAGTCGGCCTCGATCATGTAATTTGAAAAGTGGTGGGAGCGAATACTTAGAGAAATGAATCTTGATGATTTTAAATTCCTGTATTCCATTTTTGACAATAATCAAAGTAATTTTTCGGTGATGGCTAAAGAAGCCTTGGATGCTCGTAGAATTGAGTTAGAAGGACGGTGAAACGAAATGTTAAAAAGCACTTGTGCTGCTCCATTTTCGTATCACATGTAATTGAGGTATATGATACGATATGTTAAGATAAAAATAGAAATAGGAGCCGGTGCCAGCCGACTCCCTGTACAACACTTGGGTGGGAAACCTCCAGAACAAGCTGAAAATAACCCGTTCCCTCGGCGCTAACCTGGGCGGGTTATTTTCGTTTATTCAGATAGGTGACTAGTGCGAGAAGAAACATCCCGAGCATAATCACTTCTGATAACGAAAAATTCATTGGCATCACCTCCGATCCGGAGGCGATACTTCCCACCCAAGTTCAGTTGTACAAGCCATATTATACCATGAGTCTGCGAACCCCGCAGGCTCTTTTATTACGGCTTTAGCCAGTTGAGTACGCGAAGCGTGCGAAACAAAAAACCACCCGCTATGCGGGTGGAGGGAACAAAGGTTTGACCAACAAGACCATTCCCATAAAATTGAGATGTTCAGGCTCAAATCAAGAAAGGAATAGTCTTAGATGGCAAACAAGAGCTATAGTTTAGCTCACACGAAGTGGATGTGCAAATAACATTTCGTGTTCACCCCGAAGTATAGACGGAAAGAGATCTATAATCAAGTGAGGAAAGATTTGATCGAAATATAGCAAACCACCCGTCCAACGGGTGGTTATGATTCAATTAAAATCAAGGTTTCGAAGATTCCTATTGAGCGTTTTATAGTAGGCAATTTTTTTGCGAATAAACGAGACTTTTCCAAGGGTAATAAGATTCAAGCCTCTCCAAATCATGAGGTGAAAAAAAGCTTGCCCAAGCTCTTTGCCGTCATGGACAATCTTTGGTCGCTGAATGATAGAACTTCCTCCTCCTGTGCGCGAACATTA
>NZ_GG695981.1:116462-136541 GCF_000159955.1 Paenibacillus sp. oral taxon 786 str. D14
ATTATAGTAGAAAATACGAGTGATCTTTATCGAAAGTTCCAGTTTCTGGGCAGAAGAAAGGAGCCGTGGTCACGGCCCCCTAAGATCATTTGACTTGCTTCTGGATCATCAATCGATGGTACTCATTCAGCAATTCGTCTAGTTGTTGACTTACCATGATCATTTCCCGATCGGCAAGACGTTTACTTCGGGCGAGATGGTTTAATTCCATCCGGAGCTCTTCAATTTTGAGGATGAGTTCCATGTCGAACAACTCCCAGGTCGAGGTATCGATGCCATCCGTCCGCTTTCGACTGGTGACCGTCCAACATCTTCCGTGTACTGCCACTGTTCTGCACCAAATTAAAGCGGTAACTATATTTTCTATGTCCGTTTTTGTAAATCCTCCCTAAATTCTGAAATAAATTGCAAAAATCTGTCGATTCAGTGAATTTTATTAAAATTTTAAGTTTTGGTGGAGAATCAAAAAGGACCGCGCATGGCGGCCCTTCTAGGTTTCATCGCAAAGGAGATTATTTGCTGTCCGGTGTCGGAGCAGGGTGAGCGACTAAGTACTCCACCGCATTATAGGTCAAGAGCGCCGCTTCCGCACGGGTAATCAAATCTCCCGGATGGAATTGATTACTCTCATCCAGGTTGGCGATCCCAAGCACGAGTGCACGTTGCACCGTACCTTGATAAGAAACGTTGAGCTGGTCATCGTCAGCAAATTCGATCGGTTTGATATTGATCTTCGGTAAATCACCATACTTCTCCATTGCCAAAATCAGCTGATGGGTAAACTCTTCGCGCGTCATGGGCTTGTCCGGATTCACGTTGGCGTCAAGATCAAACCCGTTCTGTTGAGCAATCGAGAACGCTGGGGCATACCAGGCCTCTTTCTTGACATTCACAAAATTGTCGCTGGCGCTCTCAGGAGCTTCCAACTTCAACCCCAGCAGGTTGACAATCAGCTGAACGCCTTGGCTTGTGGTCAGCTGGTCATCCGGCAAAAAGCTGTCGGCGCTGACGCCGCGAACGATGCCTTTGGCTTGCAAAACAGAAATGCTGTCTTTGGCGACAGACTGGCTTACATCTTTAAAGGACCCCGCGGCTGCAAAGCTTTCTCCAGCTAAGGACAAGCTCAAAATGGCTGCGGCGGACAACATAGCTACGTTACGTTTAAACATGGTGATCACCTCGTCTAGTTATTTTTGATAATTCCTAGACGAAGAGAGTTGGAAAAGGTTGCAGATTTAATTAAAAAGATTTTCCAAATGGAATAATTCGCGTCACGTGTTGGATTTCGTCGAGCTTCACCCAGACGGCCCCTTCTGTTGTGCGCAGATGTACTTTGTCGGGCGCTGAACCCCACTTCGGCAGTCCGGTCATCATTTGTCCGTCATGCAGTTGGATGACTACCTGATGGCCCAGCGTAACCGCCATCTTCAATTCGTGCATGAATGCTACCCTCACCTTTCCGCAAATTCGAGCCAATCTCCTGTAATTCTAACCTTAACTTACCATATTTCCTAACTGATTAATTTATCGGATAAAGGTGACTTGAATTTTGGGTTGATATTGAGTGGAATTCTGTATATAATCATTAATACGGAATTTTTGAACAAGCCGGGGTGGCGGAATTGGCAGACGCACAGGACTTAAAATCCTGCGGTAGGTGACTACCGTACCGGTTCGAGCCCGGTCCTCGGCATGGATGAAGATAGAGCGTATTCGTGAATCGAATGCGCTCTATTTTTTTATAGGACAAATGGATTATTTTGATGAAAAACGTTACGAAAATTCTACTAAATGTCGATATAAAACAGGAGAAGACTGGAAAAAGGTTCCGGTAAATTAGCAATGAGAACAAAGGAGAGGAATCAATGATTGCTAACAGGAAGATGACGTATTGGATGCTCGTCTTGACGCTCCTCCTTTCGGTGCTTGCTCCAACGGGCGCATTTGCAGCAACCGGGGACATCAAGGAGATTAACATTGATGGAGCGGGTACAACCGTTGAGCTCGGCGTGGGTAAAACCAAGCAGCTTAAAGCCACTGCTTCGTTAGAAGGAGGCGGCACCAAAGATGTGACCACGACTGTAACTTGGTCATCCAGTGATCCAGCCGTAGCTAAGGTAACGGAAGGCGGCGGTTTAGTCACAGCGCTGAAGAGCGGTACAGCAACCATCACAGCGGAATATAAAAACACAACTACAGAGGTAGGATCTGTTTCAACTATCACGATTAAAGTGACAGACACCTACACGGAATTAGTTTTGGAATACAAATTAGACGGAAAATATAATCTGGACACTTCTGACACCGATCTGACGGTTATTGCTAAAGCGAAGGTAGAGAACGCGGCTGTTGAACCTAAGATTGTAACGGAAGAAGCGGACTGGACTTCCTCCAATGCGAATGTACTGACTGTAGAGAAGGGCCAGATTACCCTGACTGGTACAGGGGAAGCGACGATTACGGCTAAATATGCCGGTCTGACGGCTTCTTTCAAAGCGAAAGTGACATCGCCGTACTCCGGCTTGAAATTGTTTAAGACGGTTGGAACAACCGAGACGGAGATTAAGGAAAAAGAAGACCTTGAGCTGATCATGGCCGACAAGGAAGTAAAGCTTCAGGTCAAAACGGTGCTGAAGAGCAACCCGAGTACGACAAACGACGTGACGGATAAAGCCACCTGGTCTTCTTCGGATACCAACGTAGCTACGGTGGAAGACGGAACGGTTAAGATCGTATCGACGGGGAAAGCAACGATTACGGCAACCTATTATGGCGAACAAGCCAAGGTAGATATTTACGTAAGGGCTCCATATGAAGCGATCCTGCTCACGCCATCCGGCGATCAGACGCTGTTTATCGGGGAAACGTTGGCGGTGAATGCCGGCGTTAGAGTGAAAGCAAACGAAACTCAAGACGTCAGCAGTGCTGCTGAATGGACTTCTTCCAATAAATTAGTTGCTACGGTAAGTGACAACGGCGTTGTTACGGCCAAAGCGGCAGGATCGACGACCATTAAAGCCAGCTATCAAGGCGTAAGCAAGAGCTTCAAATTAACAGTACTTCCTACGGTGACTGAGCTGAAAGTCGAGAAGGAGAAACTGGAAGTCTATGTAGGAGGCTCGGCGAGCTTGCCGAAGGTGACGGGCACGAAGCTGGATGGAGAATCCATTGACCTCAGCGACGCTATCACTTGGACTTCGAGTCAAGAGGGTATCGCGGTAGTCGAGGATGGAAAGATCGTTACGAAGGATCTGGATGACTCGGTGGTTTCTGCTGAAGTTACATTGACCGGGAAGCTGATGGAAGCCGGGACAGGGCTGACTCCAAACGCAGATTTCCCAATTCGGGGAACTACGGTTGAAGTGAAAGTCACAGTGAAAGAAAAGGTTCTGACGTTGATTTCAACGAAAACTTCGATGGACATCGTGATCGGCGAGGAAAACGCACTGCCAGAAATTACGGTTGTCTATGAGAACGGCGTGGAGCAAACGAATCCTGCCGGTGTGGAATGGTCCGTAACCGGTTCGAATGCGGTACTGAAATCCACAGCGGAAGGGAAGAAGCTGAAGGGCCTCAGCAAAGGCTCGGCCACGCTGAAAGGAACTTTTGAGAACAAGACGATCAGTGTATCGGTCTCCATTGAGCCGAAAATTACCAAGATTGTTGTAGAGCCGCAAACGATCGATCTCAACATCAAGAAATCGAAATCGATCAAGGTAACAGGATATTATGCCGACGGGAAGAAAGTCACCCTGTCCTCCAAAATGGGCTGGGTCTCCTCCGATGTGAACGTCGCAACGGTGTCGTCTTCTTCGGTGAAGGCGGTCGCTGAAGGGACTGCGACGATCACCGGTTCTTACCAAGGAAACGTCGTTACCGTGAAAGTGAACGTGGTTCCGAAGCTGGTGAAGCTTGAGGTTAGCGAGAAGAAGCTGCAGCTTGCTCCTGGAGCGGCCAAATCGCTCGTTCTTACCGCAACCTATGATAACGGCAAAGTCGTCACAGTAACAGGCAGCGCGAAATGGACCACTTCCAAGGCCAACGTTGCGAAAGTATCTGCGGGTCAAATTGAGGCGATTGCCAAGGGCACAGCTTCCATCAAAGCAGAGTATGGAGGCAAGAAAGTGTCGATCAGCGTATCGGTGAAATAAGATCGAACAAAATGGAGAGAGTCTGCCTTAGAGAAGGCAGGCTCTTTTTTGTAAGCTTGCGCTTCTCTACTTTGCACTATTTCCTAAATTTAGATTGATTTTAGGCAGGATCATCCTCTATAATTAGAACAAATGTTCTGGGAAGGGTTAACATCAATGATTAGACAGAAGAGACATCGGACGGTTGTTGGCGTATTGCTGGTGTGGCTGAGCGTACTCGTTGCAGGCTGCAGCCCGGCGAACTGGGAAGGAGTCGCGGGAAGACTGGCGGAGAACACCTCCGTTGCCCCCGCAGTGGAAGGGGAGGGGCAGCTTCGCGTGATTTTTCTGGATGTGGGGCAAGGCGCGTCGCAGCTGTTGATCAGCCCCTCCGGGCATACGATGCTGATCGATGCGGGGAACAATGACCAGGAGCAGGCGATGCTGGACTACTTGCGGTCTTATGGCGTGGCCCGCTTGGATGTCGTGATTGGAACGCATCCGGATGCCGATCATATCGGCGGGTTGGACCGGGTGATCGATCGTTTGGACATTGGCGAGATCTATATGCCGAGGATTCAGTCCAATACGAAGACGTATGAGTCCTTGCTGAATTCTATTCGGAGCAAAGGGCTGAAGGTGAAGACCGCCAAAGCAGGTCTGGAGCTGTCCTGGGACGAGCAGGTGAAGGTGAGCATGATCGCCCCGGTGACCGTCACCGACGACAATAACAACATGAGCGCCGTTGTGAAGGTGACCTACGGCTGCACTTCCTTTCTATTAACCGGAGATGCTGAATCCGAAAGTGAACGGGAGATGCTGGAATCCGGCGTGAATCTGCGCGCTGACGTTCTGCTGGTTGGGCATCATGGCTCGAAATCGTCAACGACGGCCAAGTTTCTGAACGCAGTGAAGCCGAAATACGCGGTGATTCAGGTGGGAGAGAATTCTTACGGGCATCCGACGAAGACGATCTTGAATCGACTGTCCAAGCAGCAGGCAGAAGTCTATCGCAACGATCTTCAAGGTACGGTGGAGTTCGCCAGCGACGGTGAGGGCTACCGGATCACGACGGAAAGGTAGGATGGAGATGAGCCACATCGTGGAAGGCTTTGAAGGCGATTTATGCATCTTGGAATCAGACGGCAAGCTCCGCAATGTGCCGCGTTCCCAGGTGGATCCCAAGGTCAAAGCAGGAGATGTCGTGGAATGGAACGGCACGAAATGGGTTCCCAACCTGCGGGAAACGGAAGAGCGAAGCCGGCATATTCGCGCTTTGATGGATGAAGTATGGGAAGATGAGGAGTAGGGTTAATTACGAACATTAAGGAGGAATGTTGAAGATGTTGATTCGACCGCAGACAGGAGAATACGCACCGCATTTTGAACCTTACATTCAGATGGCACCTGAGGGGGAGTTGGTTGCTTTTCTTGAGGAGCAGCCGAAGCGGCTGAGAGAGAAGTGGGCTGGCATTAGCGAAGAGCAAGCGAATTACCGGTATGCCGAAGGGAAATGGAGCGTCAAGGAAGTGATCGGCCATATCGCGGATACGGAACGGGTGATGCAATACCGTTTGCTGCGGATTGCCCGCGGCGATACGACGCCGCTTTCAGGCTTTGATGAGGAATTGTTCGCCCGTCATGCCGGGTTTGACCGCCAGTCGATGGAGGAGATCGTCAAGGGCTTCGAGATCGTGCGGGAATCCACGTTGGCGTTGGTCCGTCAACTGGATGACGAAGCATGGGCCCGTATGGGGAACGTAGCTGACTTTCCAGCCTCTGCCCGTGCCTTCGCCTATATCATCGCCGGGCATGCGGAGCATCATGTTCGGATTTTAAGCGAGCGGTATGCAGCACAAGTTTAAGCCGCATCGCCGCAAACATAAAAGGACGGAGATGCCATTTTATGAGAATGAACTGGCCCCTTTGTCAAGGACACTTTGAAAAAAGAGTCAAGCTGCAGACAGAAGATGATTCCTGTATTACACAGGGGTCATCTTTTTTCGTTCCCATTGATATCTGTAATTGTTGTAGTAATGGATGTAACAGTTAATTTCAATTGATAGTTCTTCTAGAGTTAAGCAATTGCGACTAATGCATGATCTTTAAGATGGCCGAAAAAGGATTACTACGGTGCGTTATCCTAACAGTTCCCTCGTCTAGGTGTCTTTTTACATATAAAGTATCATTTCAAAGTGAACATTTTTATATAGCTGTGAAAGTTTTATTTATATATAAGCCGATCTGTAAGCGCTTTATAATTTAGATATAGAAATTATTATATAAAAAGGAGTTGCAAGGTAAATGAGGGCGTGGTTGAAGATTATCGCTTTGGCTTCTGTATTTGTGCTGATTGTGCCTGCAATTACTCCGGCACCGAAGGCGAAAGCTTCAAGCAGTTTTATTATGGGCGGGGATGTATCCATGCTCCATGAGGTGGAGCAACGGGGTGGAAAGTTCTACGATAATGGGGTAGAGAAGAATGCATTGGAGATTTTGAGCGATCATGGGATGAATGCAGTACGATTGCGGCTCTGGGTTGATCCTTACGATAGTGATGGCAATCCGTACGGCGGCGGAACAAATGATCTGGCGACGACGATATCGCTTGCTCAGCGAGCTAAGGCTCTGGGTATGGATGTCTTGCTCAATTTCCATTTCAGCGATTTCTGGGCCGATCCGGGAAAGCAAAATAAACCGAAAGCATGGAAGAATTTAACCTACAGCCAATTACTCACGACAGTTTACGATTATACCAATAGCGTTATCACGCAGATGAAAGCAGCGGGCGCGTTGCCGGATATGGTGCAGGTCGGCAATGAAGCTAGCAGCGGTATTCTGTGGGATGACGGTAAAGTCGGTGGGGGGATCGATGATTTTACCCAACTTGGCGAATTGTTAACCTCGGCCATTAATGGGATTCATGCGGCTCTGGCACCGGGCGAGGATATCGAGATCGTACTGCATCTGGACCATGGAGGCGACAACAACTTGTATACCTGGTGGTTTGATAAAATCGAAGAGCAAAATGTCGATTACGACATTATCGGCTTAACCTATTATCCGTTCTGGCATGGAACGATGGGGGAACTGGCTTACAATTTGAATGCCATTAGCAACCGCTACAATAAGGATGTGATGATCGTCGAAACGGCGTATGGATTTACGTTGGATGATGGCGATGGTCTGGGCAACTCTTTTTATACGACAGAAGAAGAAGTTGGCGGTTATCCGGCATCGGTTGCGGGCCAGACGGCATATTTGCGGGATCTGAAAGAAATTGTACAAGACGTGCCGAACAATCATGGCCGCGGTATTTTCTGGTGGGAGCCGACATGGTTGCCGGTTGAAGGGGCTCATTGGGGAAGTGAGGCCGGCAAGCTGTACAATAATGATACCGGGTTATTGTCCAATCCGTGGGACAACCAGACGTTGTTCGATTTTTCCGGCAATCTGTTATCAACGGTTTCTGTATTTACTGAAAGCACCCCGGTGAACCTTGTATCCAACCCGAGTTTTGAAGCGGATGGCTGGACAACGACGCCAACAGCTTGGAACCGCTGGGCGGCCAATACCGCATCATATCAAGCCATCAAGGTCGAGAACAATGGCGTTACCGGTAGTTACAAACTTACGCACTGGCTCGACACCGCGTATGAAGCGTCCACTTATCAGAATATCACTGGATTGTCCAACGGCACCTATACTTTGTCAGCCTGGGTGCTTAACAGCGGAGGGCAAGATACGGTTCAGCTCTATGCAAAAAACTATGGCGGATCAGAGCGTAATGTGGATCTTCCCGTGAGTCCGGAAAAATGGGTGAAGGTGAAAATCGAGAATATTCAAGTCACCAATGGCCGAATTGAAATCGGCGTCTATTCCAAGGCTAACGCAAACAACTGGATGAATCTTGACCACGTCAAGCTGTATAAAACGAACTGACGCCAACGGTTCGAAGCAGCCTCAGCATGCCTTTGTCTTGCTGGAGCTGCTTTTTTTGCTATGGAGAGGGAGAATTTTTATACAGGCAGCAAAGTTTTATTATATATAAACCAATCTGAAAGCGTTTTATATTTAAATTGATGGTTGATTCGTTAGCAGGTGAAGAGAAGGGGGAAATGAACATGAGAATGAGAAAAACAATGGTATTCTCGTTAATTTGTATGATCATGCTGGCGTTTTCGGCTTGTGCACCCGACAGGACGGGTCAGCTAAACGGCAATGTGGACAATAACGGGGGGGGCAATGGAGGGGTTGCCGTACAAGAGCAGGGAAGCGGGGAGGACGAAAAACCGGATAAATTGATCATATGGTCGAATGACGATGCCAAGCATGTGACAGCGGTGGAGCAGCTTGCAGGCGAGTTTACGGCGAAGACGGGAATTCCGGTGGAAGTCGTGCCCGTCAGCGGTTCCGAGCAGGTGCAAAAGCTGGCCTTGGCCGCTCCTGCGGGGAATGGACCTGACCTGTTCTATCAGCCGCAGGATCGTTTAGGTGATATCGTCGTGCAAGGTTTGGCCGATCCAGTGGAGCTTTCGGAACAGGAGCTTGCGCAGTACAGCGAGGCGGCCCTGAATGCGGTACAGTACGAGGGACAAATCTATGGCTTCCCGATCTCGATTGAAACCTATGCGGTGTACTACAATAAGGTGCTGATCGATCAGGTGCCAGCTGCCCTGGAGGATGTTGCCAAGCTATCCGCTACGTTGACAGATCCCACCAAGGACCAGTATGCGTTTCTGATGGTACCGGATTTTTATTACGTGATTCCGTTTATTACGAATTATGGCGGATATATTTTTGGCGAGAAGGATGGCAAATATGATTCGGCTGATCTTGGTTTGAACAATGAAGGCTCGGTACAGGGCATGACCGCCTTTGCCGACTTTATCAAGCGCACGGGTATTCCGGTAACGATGACCAGCGATGTGATGGATACGCTGTTTCTGGAGGGTAAGGCCGGTATGGTTATCAACGGGTTATGGGCAATGAAGACCTACTCCGATAAGCTGGGAGATCAGCTCGGGACAGCATCCATTCCGACAGTGAACGGAAAGTCTGCACCTTCCTTCGTCGGGGTGAAGTCTTGGTTTATTTCCGCCTATTCCGAGCATCCGTCCTGGGCGAAGCAGCTTGCGCTTTTCCTGACCAATGCGGACAGTTCGGAAGTGTATTACGAGAACACGGGGGAAATACCGGCCCGGCCAGATGCACAACAAAATATTGGCGATCCGTTGTATAGCGGATTCGTGCAGCAGATTGAAAGCGGGATAGCGATGCCGAACATTCCGGAGATGAGTGCTGTCTGGAACATGGACAGCGCCGTTGATTTTATCGTGCAAGGGGAGGACCCGCAGTCTGTATTAGATGAAGTTACAGAGCAGATCGCGGCCCAAATCAAGGCGACGGGTCAGTGACGATATCGTACTTTGGAGGAATCATCCATGAGAGAGCAAAATGCTGTACCATTAGGCCGTCCAACACCAGGGATGCATCAGAAGCACAGGCCCTGGCTGGCGATGGTGTTGTCCATTCTGTTTGCTGGCCTAGGGCAGCTGTACAATCGCAGCTATATCAAAGGAATCATACTTTTCCTGATTGAACTCGCATTTATTATTACCTTCTCTGATTTTATTGGATTGGGTCTCTGGGGGATCGTCACGTTGGGGACGATCCCGAAGGTGGACCATTCGATCTTTCTGCTGGTGTATGGACTGCTGTCGCTCCTCATGCTCGGGATTGCTGCGGTGATTTATGTTCTTAACGTCAGGGACGCCAAAAGGCAGGCAGAACAAATCGCCAGAGGCTGGCAGCGCCCGAAGCTGCGGGAAATGATGAAGCAAGCGTACATGAACAGCATTCCTTATATTTTGTCCGTACCCGGATTTATTCTATTGATTTTTGTCGTTGTTTTTCCGCTGTTGTTTGCAATTTCACTGGCGTTCACCAACTATGATCTGTACCATTCTCCGCCGCGAAATTTGGTCGATTGGGTAGGGTTAGACAATTTTATCAATCTCGTAATGGTGCCGATATGGAACCAGTCATTTCTTAAGGTGCTGTCCTGGACCTTGGTCTGGACGATTGTTTCAACAACGCTGCAGATTGGCCTGGGATTATTCTTGGCGGTGCTGGTAAACGACAAGCGCATTCGCTTCAAGCGTTTGATCCGCACGATTCTCATTTTACCGTGGGCCATTCCCAACTTTGTGACGATCATGATTTTTTCCGCGTTGTTCAACGATCAATTCGGTGCGATCAATCGTACGATCTTAGCCCGGTTCAATATCGCTCCAGTCGCGTGGTTGAGCGATCCGTTGTTTACGAAGATTGCCCTGATCAGTATTCAGGTGTGGCTAGGTTTTCCGTTTTTGTTTGCGTTATTTACGGGTGTGCTGCAGAGTATCTCCCATGATGCCTACGAGGCTGCCGATGTGGACGGCGGTACGCGCTGGCAGAAGTTCCGTTATATTACTTTGCCGCATGTGCTGTTTGCCACGGCGCCCTTATTAATCATTCAGTACACGTCCAACTTTAACAATTTCAATATCATTTATTTGTTTAATGGCGGGGGACCTGCGGTTCGCGGGCAGACGGCCGGCGGTACGGATATCTTGATTTCCTGGGTGTATAAGCTCACTTTTACGACGAACAACTACAACATGGCGGCAGCCATCTCCCTGATTATCGGGGCAATTGTAATTGTTTTCGCCTTCTTTCAATTTAGACGAACCAAATCGTTTAAAGAGGAGCGTGATCATTCATGAGCAGGCGCATGAAATCCCGGTTGGAAGTAACAGCGATCTATCTGGTCATCGGGTTGATGACGATCGTGATCTGCTATCCGCTTGCGTGGGCCATCGGCCTGTCCTTTAACGAAGGCACCAGCTTGTATTCGTCTAGCATTATCCCCAAGGAGCCGACGCTGGAGCATTACCGCTGGTTGTTCACCAGTCCGGAGAGCAATTATCTTATCTGGTACAAAAATACACTCTATGTTTCAACAATTAGCAGCCTATTGTCCATCCTGTTTACATCAATGACAGCGTATGCCTTGTCGAGATTCGAGTTTGTCGGCAGAAAAAGCGGTATGTACGTGTTCCTGCTGCTGCAGATGTTTCCGGTTATGATGGCGATGGTTGCGCTCTATATCTTTTTAAATTTGATCGGGTTGTTAGACACCTTGATTGGGCTGATTATGATCTATGTCGGCGGCCAGATTCCTTTTAATGCGTGGTTGGTGAAAGGATATTTAGACACGATTTCCCGGGAGTTGGACGATGCGGCGAAGATCGACGGGGCTGGGCCGATCCGTGTGTTCATCAAGATTTTGCTGCCCTTAATTACACCGATTTTAGCGATTGTGGCGTTGACTAACTTTATGCTGCCGATTTTCGATTTTATTTTGCCATCGATCATTCTGCATGATAAGAGCAAATATACGTTGGCGGTCGGCTTGTACCATTTTGTCACCGAAAAATATTCCAGCAATTTCACGGTCTTTACAGCTGGAGCGATATTAATCGCCGTTCCAATTGCCGGGATTTACTTGTTTTTGCAAAAGTATTTTATATCAGGACTCGCTGCCGGCGGAACGAAAGGTTAACGGCAAAGAGATAAGGAGTGGATGAAAATGAGTATAGAATTTATTAAGGGTGCGGACATTTCTTTTGTCGATGAAATTGAAAGTGAGGGCGGCGCGTTTTATGAACATGGCCGAAAGCGCGATGTGTTGGATATTTTAAAGGACAGCGGAGTGAACTCCGCCCGCTTGCGCCTGTGGAACAATCCGGAGTTCGATTACTGCAATCCGCGAAAAACGATCAAGATGGCGAAGCGAATCAAGGAGAAAGGGCTGCATTTTTTGCTGGACTTCCATTATTCCGATTATTGGGCAGATCCCTCCAAGCAATATATGCCGAAGTCTTGGGTCGGCTTGAGCTTTCCGGAGCTTGTGAAGCAGGTGGAGGAGTTTACGGCTTCCTTCTTAAAAGAGTTAGAGGCTGAAGGGGCATTGCCGGATATGGTGCAGGTGGGAAATGAAATTACCAACGGCATGATCTGGGATGCGGGACGTGTCGATGGCGAGTACAATACGCCGCAGCAATGGGAGAAGCTGGCCGCGCTGATTGCTGCTGGCGTTCGCGGCGTCCGGACCGTTCCCAAGAAGGGGCAGCCGATCCCTGTTATGATCCATATCGACCGCGGCGGTGATAATGCGGGCAGCCGTTTCTTTTTTGACAAGCTAGCGGAGTTCAACATGGATTATGATATTATCGGTCTCTCTTATTATTCGTGGTGGCATGGCACCCTGGAGGAATTTACGAACAATCTGCATAATTTGGCAGGACGTTACCGGAAGCCGATTGTCGCGGCAGAAGTGGCTTATCCATGGACGATGACGCCGCCGGACGAGCAGCCGCTGATTTTTAATAAGGAAGAGTGGGTGCATCCCGGTTTTCCGCCGACGGTAGAAGGGCAAAAGAAGTGGCTGGAGGAACTGATCCGACGCATTAAACAGGTGCCTGATGGGCTTGGTTTGGGGCTTTATTATTGGGAACCTTGCTGGATTCCGTCCAAGCCAACCTGGTCAGTCGGGCATGAAAACAACTGGTCCAATTTGACCCTGTTTGACTATAGCGGCAACAAGCTGAGTTCTCTGGATGCATTTTTGGAAGAGTGACTCAAAAATGATATTGAAAGGAAAGCAAGCCATCCTACATAATAAAGGTAACAAAGCAGGGGTGGTGAAGCTTTTGGACTGGAGAGATGAGAACATTCGTTATGTGTTTTCTTCGATCGAGCGTTCGCTTCCTTTATTTTTGGAGTCGATCGGTTATAGCGCATGGGAGCGTGTTTTTCAACGCCCTGAAGGTTATCCTTATTATCACTGGCTTCACACATTGGAGGGCGAGGGTCGCTTTGAATTGCTCGGTGAGGCGGTTTCGCTCACCAAAGGAAAGGGTGTATTATTGAAACCGTTTACCCCGCATAGCTATTATCCGGTGTCGGATCGTTGGTCGACCATCTATATTACATTTGGCGGAGATTCCGCGGCGTCGATCATGGAGTCCTTGAACATGAATACCTCGACCTTTTACGAGGAGGGGGAGGAGCAGTCCTTTGGCGCGTTGTTCAACGACTTGTTCCGGCGTATCGATCAGGCGGAATCCCATAGCGAGATTGAGGTATCTACAGATCTTTATTATTTCTTGATGCAGTTGCGCAAATTCGGTATGCTGAATAACCGCCCGTCGTTGTCACAATACTACAACAAGCTGCAACCTATCGTCCATTGGATGGAACAGCATTTAGCTGATAACATCGGCTTGCAGGAGATTGCAGAACATGCCCATATTGGCATGAACGCGCTGCATGAGCTGTTTCAGCAGGCTTTTGATATGAGCCCCTACTCATATCTTATTCAGTTGCGTCTGCGTGAAGCGAAGAAGATCATGCTGCAGCATCCTAATCGTGCCCTTCGCGAGGTGGCCGAGCAAACGGGCTTCAATGATGTCAGCCACTTCGTGGCAACCTTCCGTAAGAAGGAAGGGATCACACCGGGCAAATACCGCGAGTTGCATCTGAATGCAGATTGGGCTAGCGCAGGAGAGTAGGTTAAAGATGCATAGAGTACCGAGCAATTTTAGATCAGAGTCAAAAATGAAAAAGAGAGCGAGTCCAGGTTGACTGGCCCCTTTGTCAAGGACACTTTGAAAAAAGAGTCAAGCTGCAGACAGAAGATGATTCCTGTATTACACAGGGGTCATCTTTTTTCGTTCCCATTGATATCTGTAATTGTTGTAGTAATGGATGTAACGGTTAATTTCAATTGATAGTCCTCCGTCCTGGATGTTAGTACAAGTATACAGAAAAATCCCCACAGCCTAAACCCTTTTTTCAAAGTGTCTAGTCTATGGGGACCAGTTTAGATGGCATCTCTGTCCTTTTTAATTACTCATGGGACATGATGAATTCCAGTTCACCGCTGAAACGGTAAGGTCCGAAGTTTGCAGGCAGGATGAAATGGTCGCCTTTCACCAGATCGTAGCGGTGTTCACCAGCTGTCAGCGTGCCGCTGCCAGCGAGTACACTAAAGATCGTATATTTCTCGTTTGGCGCAACTTCAGCATTGCCAGATACGTTCCATTTTTCCACCGTAAAGAAGGAATTGGACACGAATGAGGTGATTGCCAGACCGTCTTTTTGATTAGTTTCATAGGTTACCGGTACATACGCTTGCGGAACGGTAGTCACGTCGATCGCTTTCTCCAGATGGAGCTCACGGGTGTTACCGTCTTTGTCGCGGCGATCATAGTCGTATACCCGGTAGGTGGTATCCGAGCTCTGTTGCGTTTCGAGCACGACGATCCCTTTACCCAGCGCGTGCAGCGTTCCGCTTGGAACATAGAAGAAGTCACCCGGTTTAACCGGCACTTTCGTCAGGAAGCGATCCCACTCGCCGTTTTCGATCATCGAGACGAGCTCTTCTTTTGTTTTGGCTTCATGTCCGTAAATGATTACAGCACCGGGTTCGGCATCTACGATGTACCAGCATTCGGTTTTGCCCAGCTCCCCGTTCTCGTGTTTGCCGGCGTACTCGTCATCTGGATGCACCTGTACCGACAGGTCGTCGGAGGCGTCGAGAATTTTCGTCAGCAGCGGGAACACCTTGGACGAGGAACGGAACAGCTCCGGATGGGAGGTCCACAATTCCCCCAGCTTCATGCCTTGGTACGGTCCGTTCTTCACTACGCTCTGTCCGTTCGGGTGAGCGGATACGGCCCAGCATTCGCCGGTATGGTCATTCGGGATGTCATAGCCAAACAAATCTCTTAGCTTGGTGCCGCCCCAAATGCGTTCTTGGAAAATCGGCTGCAAAAAAATCGGTTCATTCATCGTTATCGGACTCCTTTTGTCTCTATAGATCAGTATGGAATATGGATTAAGGCAGCGGCGCCGATCAAGCCGGCGTCCTGATGAAGCGCGGCGGGAACGATAGGGGTTTGCCGTCCCGAAGGGTTCAGCGCATACTTGGACACGTAGTCGCGCACCGCGTTAAACAACGGATCGCCAACCTGGGAGACGCCGCCGCCGATGACCAGCTTCTCCGGATCAAACGTATTAATTAAGGTGACACAGCCAACGCCGATATTTTCGAAGACTTTGGCTACAAGCTCCTGAATCACAGGTTGCCCAGCCGCCGCCAAATCAAAAGCTTCTTTAGAAGAAACCTCACGGCCAAGCAGCTCAGAGGCTTGTCTTGCGACCGCGGTGCCGGAGGCGACAAATTCCCAGCAGCCCTTCTGCCCGCACACGCAGGTACCAACGGATGGATCCACGACGATATGGCCGACATCGCCGGCATTCCCGCTTGCTCCAGTGATGAGCTTGCCGTGGGAGTAGATCCCGGCGCCGATGCCCGTGCTGATCGTGATGAATACGAAGTGCTCAGCATCCTTGGCAGCGCCAAGCCATTTTTCCGCAAGGGCCGCAGCGGTAGCGTCGTTCTCCAGCCGAATCGGCAGACTGAAGTAGCGCTTCAGTGAGTCGACGATCGGGAAGTTCCACCAGCCCCGCAAATTCGGCGGTTCGGCGATTTTCCCTTCCTTCGTGTTTAATGGGCCGGGAGCTCCAACGCCGATGCCTAAAAGCTCGGACTCTGCGATGCCTTGGGCGGTGAGGATATCTTGGATTGCAGCGGCCATCCGGTCGACCATCACCTCTGGCCCCACCGTCTGATCGGTTGGCAGCGATACCTTCGTCCGCACTTCACCGTCCGTGCCAATCAACCCGATGGCCGTCTTCGTGCCCCCGATGTCGATACCAATTGCATAACTCAACGTTCATTCCTCCTGTGGAACTGAAGATTCACAACTTGACAAACTTGACAAAATAAATATTTGTAAAGTACCATGTAGGTTAAGTGTAGCACGATTCGAAAGGAATGAAAAGAATGGGCCGTAAAAAGAAAGTCTCGATGCAGGATATCGCTGACCGTCTGCAAATTTCTAAAAATGCGGTGTCATTGGCGCTAATGAACAAAAAGGGCGTCAGCGAGGAGATGCGCCGCCGCGTGCAGGAAACCGCGCGTGAGCTGGGGTACGGACCTTACGCGCACCAAGAGAGCGGACAAGCGAATATTTTGGTGCTCGTTCCTGAACGGATCATGAGCTATCAGGATAATGATCATTTTCAGTTTTTTCACGATATGATTTGGGGATTGGAACGAAGCGCGCGCAAAAAAGGACTCAACGCTGTCATCACCCCGCTTGATCGGGAGATGGAAGCCGCGCGTTTGCTGCCGGGACCGTTCACCGATATTCCGTACCGGGGAGTGATTCTGTTTGGGATTGTGGACCGGGCGTATGCGAAGCGCATTTGGGAGCTGGACACGCCGCTGGTGCTGATGGATTCCTACTACCACGATCTGCCTTGTCCGGCCGTCACCTCGGACAATCAGGAGGGGGCCTATACAGCGGTCTCACACTTAATTGAAGCCGGCCACCGGGACATCGGGTTTATCGGGCCGACGAACCTGTCGACCAGTCATGAGGAGCGCTGGTTTGGGTTTGAGAAAGCGATGAAGGAGCAGGGGTTGATCATTCGGGAGGCGGCCTGCTTGACGACGTCCAAGGGCTATGATTACACCGCGGCAGAAATCGCGAATTTTCTGGATGGGTTAGGGGAGTGGCCGACGGCGTTTTTTTGCGGGAATGATCGTATTGCTTATTTGCTGGCCGGTCTCTTGAAGACGCGAAACAAGCGATTGCCGGAGGATGTCTCCATCGCCGGATTTGACGATTTGCCCTATGTCAACAGCGAGGGTTTAAATGTGACGACGATGCGGGTGGAGAAGGAGCGCATGTGTGATGCCGCAATTAGCTTGCTCCTGTCAGACCTTGGGCGTTCCCGCGAGAAGATTCACTGGCAAATCCCGCCCACGTTGGTTGTCCGGGAGTCTGTTGCTCGGAGAGGATAGGGGCCTAGGCTAGATGAAAAAAAGGGTGCCCACAGAGCCGGTTCACCGGTCCAGTGGACACCCTTTCGCGTTCGTGCAGGCGTTACGCCAACACGCTGACTTATTTGTTCAGTGCTGCTTCGTAACGTTTCTCAACTGCAGGCCAGTTGATGACGTTAAAGAAAGCGGCGATGTAGTCAGGACGTTTGTTTTGATATTTCAGGTAGTAAGCATGCTCCCATACGTCCAGGCCAAGGATTGGCGTTTTGCCTTCCATCAGCGGGGAGTCTTGGTTCGGCAAGCTGTAAACGGACAATTTGCCGTTAGCATCTACAGCCAGGAACGCCCAACCGCTGCCGAAGCGAGTGGTAGCTGCTTTCGTGAATTCTTCTTTGAATTTGTCAAAGCCGCCCAGCTCGTTGTTGATCGCTTCAGCCAGCTTGCCGGAAGGTTGGCCGCCGCCGTTCGGGCCGATCGTTTCCCAGAACAGGGAGTGGTTCGCATGGCCGCCGCCGTTGTTGCGGACAGCAGTGCGGATGCTTTCAGGAACGCTGTCCAGATCGCTGATCAATTCTTCAACGGATTTGGATTGCAATTCTGGAGCGGATTCCAGAGCTGCGTTCAGGTTCGTTACATACGTATTATGGTGACGATCATGGTGAATCATCATCGTTGTTTCATCGATATGAGGTTCAAGCGCGTTGTTCGGGTAAGGCAATGCAGGTAATTGATGTGCCATTTCTAAATCCATCCTTTCTTCTCCAATATGTAGTAGTAATTCCGACAAAACTAATTATAAATCCGCACTCCGACTTAGTCAACATAGATGTATATTAAGTATGTTAAATCGTTCGCAGCCATTGACAAATCAGTTCGTGAATTTCATAATGAGGGTTCAAGCATCATTAGCCTACAAGTTTGGGGTGAAAAGACGTCATGGGGTTGGGCATCGTTATCGTTGAGGTGTGCGACAGCAACCTGATGAGCGCGCTTGAGCTGGAGAAGCTGGAAGAAGAATACCCCGAAATTGCCGTGATGCGGCAGGACTGTCTTAGTTTATGCGGGTTATGTAAGCTTAGACCGTATGCACTGGTGAACGGCAAACGCGTCTCCGCCAAGACGACGGAGGAGTGTATCCAGCTCGTGAAGCAAGCCATTGAGGACGAGTTAGCCGTCTATGATATATAACCAAAAAAAGCAGCCATGAGGCTGCTTTTTTCTATAGGCGGATCTCCTCAGCGTTCGCGCTGGCGGATCACATACACACATTTTCTCCCTTGTTGGGCCAAGCATTCCGTGCGTTCGACATCGGCATCCAGCAGCGATTCAAACAATTTCAGCTCGCAGTCGCAGGCATGATTGTAGCGGTTCGCGATTTGCGAGATCGGGCAGTTATGCTCCATCAGGACATACTCGCCGTGATCGGTTTCTTGAAGCTCGGTCATATATCCATTGTCGTTTTGAATCTCCGAGAGCGTGCGTACTTTTTCAGTCAGCGATTTCCCTTGCATCTCGGACATATATTTACGGCTCAGCTTCTCCTTACGGCGATCGAACAGGCGGTCTACCATGTCTTCGCCGCTCTCCTCGGCCAGTTCGTCCAGCAGATCCAGCGTAAGCGAATGATATCTCTTGGGAAAAAGCCCCTCAGCCAGCTCGGTTAACCCATACACAGCAGTGGGCCGTCCTGCCGTCTGCCGAATCATTTTCGATTCGATCAGCCCGTCGCGTTCCATCGTGCCGAGATGGCGGCGCACCGCCATTTCCGTGATCTGCAGTTCTGTCGTAAGCTCTTTGGCACTCAGAGGTCCGGCGGTTTTCATTAAATGAAGAATCCGCTCGCGGGTGGAAAGGTCTTTTTTGGCATTCATGCGTGACACTCCCTCTCGGGTGATAAGTTCCGGCGGTCTTAGCTTTGCGGGACGACGAGAGCGGCTTCCCGGCACGCCTCCGAACAGAAGCCGTGATGTTCTTCGGCGGCGATCAGGATGCGTCCCTTGATCCCCAGCTCTTTGCAGTATTGCAGATGCTCGGCAGTGAAGGCGGCAGGATCCTCGATCCGGACAAATTTATAAAATAATAATACGCGATAAGCGTGTTGTTCCATTATTTGAATCACCTATCTATTCTATGATGAATTCTACTGCATTGTAGTCCAAGGCTCTCGACTTAGTCAATATATAAGTATAGTAAGTATATTAATGCAGGTCTAGCGGATATTCTTTCCTTGCGAAGCCGTGGAAGCATGAAATTGGGAATAAGGGTTGCCGGGACCTCCGGTTCCCAGTACAATGATCTGGTTCAGGTGAATGCAGGTGAGAGGGGAACTTTTGATGAAAAAATGGCTTTTGCCAGTCCTGCTTGCTGCCTTGTTTGTGGTGCTGGGCGGGCTGCTACATACGGAGGGATTGCGTTCGATTGACCGCAGTATCGGGGACTTTTTCTATGGGCTGCGCAATGACAGCATCACTCCGGCAGTCAAAGCGATCTCTGAGTTGGGAACAACCACCGGTTTTGTTGTGGTGCTGGGGATTGCCCTCATTTGGACATTGCTGGTTCTGCGGAACGGACGTTATGCCTTTTGGCTGACGATCAGCCTGGCAGGCGGGTGGCTGCTGAACAAAGTGTTGAAAGCTCTATACACCCGGGAACGACCTGACATGTGGGACAGCCTTGTTGTACCGGACGGGTACAGCTTTCCCAGCGGAAATGCGATGATCTCCGTCGCTTTCTTCGGGGTGATCGCGTTGCTGCTGCTTCGTTCCGGTAGGGTGGGGAATCGCATTTGGGCGGTGGTGGTGCTGCTGATCATTTTGCTGATTGGGGTCAGCCGCTTGTACTTGGGCGTGCATTATGCCAGTGACATTGTTGGCGGCTTTCTCGCGGGTGCGGTGATCGCCGAGCTGTGTGCTTGGGGGGCCGTGGGCCGAAACAGAATATAATGAATAGAGAAGAAAGCCCGCCATCCGGCGGGCTTTCTTCTTTATA
>NZ_GG695980.1:0-26047 GCF_000159955.1 Paenibacillus sp. oral taxon 786 str. D14
AGAACTTATGGCCAGAGAGAATAAGCCGTTCTCGGTCACCGAGATCAGCAATACGTTATCTATTACGACAAATTCCGTCTTTCGGATATTGAAGGAGCTTGAAGAAAAAAGGTATATTCAGAAGAAGGAAACGGACAGCACTTATCAATTAACTGGCAAGCTGTACTATCTTGGCAGCTCTATCGCCAACAGGATTACACTAAAACAGGTTGCAGAGCCTTCAATGCGCGCCCTTCGAGACGAGACAAGGGAAACGACCCTGCTAACGAAACCTGGATCGTTTGGCACAACGCTTGTGCTCGACCAACTTGAAAGTCTGGAACCTATCAAGTTTCTTTCAACTGTCGGGTTGGAATACCCCTCCCATACCTCAGCCTTAGGCAAAGCGATGCTGGCTTTTAGTCCGGACCAACTGGAGCTTTATCTGGCTCATCACGATCTCCAGCCCGCAACGTCCGCTTCTATAACCGACCCATCGAAGCTTAGAGATGAAATTGCACAGATTCGAATACAGGGCTACGCTCTTGATATGGAAGAGTCTTGTGAAGGACTACGTTGCATCGGTGTGCCTATTATAAATGCGACCGGCCAGCTTGAAGGAGCTATCGGTGTGTCCGGTCCAATCTTCCGCATGTCAAAGAAGACGATCGACCGGTATATTCAGCTCGCCTTGCAGTATTCCCAAGTCATCTCCGAGCAGCTTGGCTACAGGAGGCCCTAATGGATAACGGGGAGGATCGTCCATCCTGCTATTACTTGAGCTTATGTTTATACTCCACAAAACCGTACACCACAACCAAACGCAAGGAAGCCCTGAGGAATAATTCGAGCTTCCTTGCGTTACATCCATCTGTGATTATTCGAAAATGACGCCAATCGCTTCTTGCGCACAGCCGGTATAAATACTGGATACTTCATTTCAGCAACCAACATTCCTTCATGCACACTTCTTCTTGCATAATCCAGCTTGCCGTATACATGGATAGAGCTCTGAATAGTTAGCGTGACGAAGCTCTGAAGCTTTATTCCGCTTGGAATTACAAAGGATTTATCAAAGGTAACGGAAGTACTCACTTGAACCATTGTATTAGCATCTGCCAACTTAATTTTTGTTGAATCTCCACTTCCATTTATTATTCGTCTTCTTTCATAATTGGAGCAATCTGCAGCTTGAAGGCAAACTGTTTGTCACTCAGCTGATAGGGTTCCAACAGATCTGTTCCACAGGAGCTAGAGCCAATGCCGTTCATGCGATGATCGAGATGAACAATCGTCTCTTTTCTCCGCTTCAGCTCATGTGTATGCATAGCTGAAGTCAAATCCTCCGGTGTATAATGCAAGGCTTGGAAGGAATATTCGCTCCCTGGGCTCGTAAACCTTAACCCCATGCCAAGCGCATTACTTACCGTAGCCCACTCTGTACCATAACGCGAACCGTTCTCTTGCGGCACAACATAGGAGTGATACATCTCATCCACGGTCAGGGCATACTTCCCTTTCCTTACACTTCGACGCTTATCGATGTAGCTCTCATGTGGACCGTAACCGAAGTACTCTACCTCCTCATTGCCTGACGGCATAATCCACTGCAAACCGATACGCGGCAGATAAGGCAGCTCCTCACGAACCTTCATTTCGGTTGCAACCGTGATGACACCTTCTCCATCAACCTCCCATATCGCAAGTCCTCTCAAGATCGGAAGCTTAATGTAACCGCCAAGAGAGAATTCTACTTCGAATCTAACCTTGTCAATTGAAGCTTGTGTCATCTCGGAGCGGTAAATCTTTGTTTCAATACGATCATAGCCTTCCTGTTTCCATAACATCTTGATCTTGCGATCGTTATCTACAGGAGCTCGCCAGATATGAAATTTCGGCATGCCTTGCAACAGAGGTACTCCATGTTTGGTCACTTGTGTGAACGCGCCCGCCTGCAGATCGAACACATGGAGGAAATCGAAACCTTCTATCCACACTTCCGCTCCATATGTTTTGACCGTCAGAGTTGATTTCCATGCAACAGTTGACTCTTGATTCGCACACAAGTGAGCGGCTGGCAGCTCGAACTGCTCGCTAGTTATCTCATAACCAGCAGCCGCCCAGCGTGTATCGTTTCGCTGCATAACCGTTACATGCAAGAACCAACGTCCGCTGGCAGCTGGAGATGAATAAGGCACCTCAATGATCTCAGACTGCTTGGGAGCGGTATGAAGGAGAGGCAACTGCCCCTGCTCGATCGTTTCGCCGTCACATTCAACTTTCCAAGCAATGACACATTCGGACAGGTCCACGAAATCATACCTATTGGTGACACGAAGCAGCCCCTTCGACACATCCTCCGCCTCCAGCAGCACAGGTGCAATCACCTTTTTCAGCTCCAGCAGATTGGTATGCGGAATACGGTCAGGGCTGACAAGTCCATCGATACAGAAGTTCCCGTCATTCGGCATATCGCCAAAATCCCCGCCATAGGCGAAGAAGATCTCTCCCTCTGAAGACACACTCTTAATCCCATGATCACACCATTCCCATACGCAGCCACCCATAAGCTTCGAATACTTGTAGATGACATCCCAGTAGTCTTGCAAGTCTCCACAGCTATTGCCCATGGCATGGCTGTATTCACACAGGAGCAGAGGTTTATTCAGACTCTTATCGGTAGCATAGTCCAGAAGCTCCTGAACCGTTGCATACATTCGGCTGTTGACATCAAGGCAATCCGTATCGGGATGCCCGTTATACTTTAGTGCTGCCCCTTCATAATGAATCAATCTGGACGAATCCCTTTCTTTGGTCCATCTGGCCATCGTAATGTGGTTGATGCCATAGCCTGATTCATTGCCCAAGGACCACATGATAACGCTCGCATGGTTTTTATCTCGTTCGACCATCCTTATCGCACGCTCCAAGAAAGCTTTCTCCCAAGTCGGATTTTTAGCCAGCATATGATAGTCTCCCGCATGCAGTACACCATGAGACTCCAGATCCGCCTCATCTATGACATAGAAGCCCAGTTCATCGCATAGATCAAGGAAGCGGGGATCATTCGGATAATGTGATGTTCTGATCGTGTTCACATTGTGACGCTTCATCAGATACAGATCCTGAATCATATGATTGAGAGGTATCGTCTGTCCAAGCTCAGGATGCGAATCATGACGGTTTACACCCTTCAGCTTCACCGCTTGCCCGTTTATAAGGAACACGCCGTCCTGAACCTCTATTTTCCGCATACCAACTCTGAAATGCAGTACCTCACCGCCGCCGCAGACAAACAAACTGTAAAGGTAAGGACGTTCAGCATTCCAAAGCTTTGGTTGCTCGACAGCTAGATTGAACGTGGCGGAACCATCAATTGTCCCCGAAGCTTCTCCCCGCTTCACCCCGTCAGCGTCTACCAACTGAATCGATACCTCTACGGAACCGACCGTGTCAATCGTACATTGCAGCACGGACTTATCGAAACTGTCCGACAGTTCTGTCTGATAGAATACATCACGAATTCTACACTCGCTGCGTGCCAGCAAATAAACATCCCGGAATATGCCCGAATACCGCCATGCGTCTTGATCCTCCAGATAGGAACCATCAGACCACTTCAGTACCATAACAGCCATTCTATTGCTTCCACTGCGGAGATAGGGCGATAGATCGAACTCTGCAGGCATACGGCTTCCTTGACTATACCCAACGAAGGAACCATTCACCCACAAATAAAAGCAAGAATTGACACCCTCGAAAACCACGTACTTCTTCTTATCCACCCACTCCTCGCGAACCTGGAAGTCCCGGATATACAAACCTGCCGGATTGCGATCGGGTACGAATGGAGGGTCACAAGGGAAAGGATAATTGACATTGGAATAATGCATCTGATCGTAGCCATTCGTCTGCCAGCAGGAAGGTACAATCAGATCATCCCAGTCGCTGACATCGACACCGTCTTCATAGAAAGCTTCCTTCACCTCATGTACGCTCTTGTAATAGCGAAATTTCCATTGTCCGTTTAACGTTTGATAGAAGGGCGAGTGTGCGCGCTTGGCCAACTTCGCCGAGCGATCATCGGCATATGGAATATAATGAGCACGCGGCTCCTCTCGATTCACATGCAGGACATCAAGATCGTCCCAATATTTCGTTATTTGCAACATGGCTTTTCCACCTCATTTGAATCTTGAAATACACCTGTTATAAATGTAACCTGGATACAAACTCTAGGTTACTATTCATCCACACTAACTTTTACTTTGCCTGGAAAAAATCATAATACTTTTGATAAATAGCTACATACTTACCAATGTTCATCTTCTTCAGTTGAGCGATATAGTTTTTCCAATGCTCATGTGATAAGCCATTTATCACAAAATGCGCAAAATTAATTACGTAGAAACCGTTCTTCTCACCCAAGTCAAGCTCAATAGGAGCCAGCGTCTCAATTCCCCCCCTCTTTTTAAAAATCCCAATACTATAAAACGCTTTCACCTAGGTGCTCATTAATCTTATAAAGCGAAATCCTTGAGTACAATCAGCGAGTTTTGTACCCATATGCTAAATATAAAAAACGTCCGAATTCGCTTTTACTCCAATGGTTTCGGGCATTTTTCGCTTATTGCGGCAGTCTTTCGTGCTGTTTCTGCATACGCTTTCGATACTCTCCTGGCGTTAATTGAAACTCTGACTTGAACTTTCGAATGAAGCTTGATGGATCGCTATAGCCTATACGTTGAACAATCTCCGTTACCGTGAGCTTCGTCTCAATTAATAGCCGCTTCGCTTCATCAATTCGAATACCATTCAAATATTCCAATACCGTTCGACCAGTGTGCTCCTTGAAATACCGAGAAAGATAGGATGACGATTGCGAGAAATGATTGGCCATGCTTTGAATGCTGAATTGTGAATCCGAATACTTGTCATGCAGCAGCTCTATAATTTGGTGAAGCAACACGTTGTCCTCCAGCTTCTTTTCTTTCTCAAGCATCGGGGTAATCTCATCTAGTATTGTCCATACAATCGCATCCATCTGCCGATATGAAGTGCATTGGGTAAGCTCAATAATATCAGGATATGAAATTGATACGCCCTGATGAATGTTTTCATTGGAGACGGCTTTGAGAATGGTATGAATAAGGTCGAAATAGATATATTTGGCGGACAGCAAGGACTTACTTCGCTCTCGGATCTGCTTCAGCATACCTCCCAGATAGCATCTTACCTGCTCGAGGTCTCCTTCGCGTATATGGAAGCTGAGCATCTCCAGCTCTCTCGCAGGGTATGCGGAGAATTTATCCTCTCTGGACGTCAGTTGATCTGGCAAAATGACGCGATCGCTCCCTACTATTAGATGAAATTGAAGCGCTGTCAGAGCGTTAATATAGGATTTTGGTAGATCGATAAGTTCATTGCATACCTCACCGACTCCAATGGTCCAGGCCATGCCTGTCGCATCATCCAGTTGCTTATGCCATACAGACCAAGCCTCATGTTCACTCACTGCTTGAATCCATATCCAGCGATGAAGCTGTATGGTCTCAACCTGATACATGTCAATCTCATCAGAAACAATCATTCTCCATGGGCATGACAAGGCTGCCAAGGCATTCGTTGAATCAGTTCTATCACATGGATGCGCTTCCATACAGACGACTCTGTACTCTCCACGGAGACGAATCCCTAACTCCTCACAAGCTTGACGAAAATCCTCCTCATTTCCCGTCTGTCCTTGCAGCAGTTGGGTCAGCAATTGCTGTCTGCGCGCTGCTTTGCTTAGCTCTACCTCCTTCTCTAAGGTAAGACTCCGATTGCTCATATAATCGAATGCCGACCGAAGCTTGTCGAGTCCTTGATATGAATTCCACTCCGTCAAACGTAACTTCTCGTCCACAATGCCAATCAATCTGCGCAACGGATTATAATGAACATGCATGTTGATATAGATGATACTGGAGCCAATAATAAGAATAAGCAGCAATACAATCGTCGCTTTATATTTCAGTTCATTAACAGGTTTCATAAGCTGTGTTTCCGAAACGACGGTTATATACGTCCAACCGCTGGAAGGGGATGTGATCCTCGATACATAATAGGGTTCACCACCAAGTTGTCTGATCCCGTTTAACTCCAACTCTGAATGCAGCAGCTCCTCCGGCAAATCCAGCTTGTTGGACAACGAAGTGATAAGCTGGCCATACTGGTCCACAATATATACATTACTTTTCTCATAAGGGAGGAAAGGCTCCAGCATCCGTCTCATTTCCTTCTCTTTGATGAGATAGATCAGCATGCCCTTCGTTTCATTGAAAGAACCACCCTTCGGAACTGGAACGGTATAGGAAATATACAGGTCCTTGGATACATCAAGTTCCCCTTCCATGGAGCCAATAGCCTGAACATGAATCTCAGATTTCTTCAGCATCTCCTCAAAGTGTCCGTAATCCATTTGGTTCATCAAATATATCTGATGGAACACAGGTAAGAGATATGTGCTCTTCGACGAAATGAGCAATGGTACCCCATGTGCCTTATATGCGACCTCGGAGAAAAAAGTGTTCGCTTCAGCGTAAAGACTGATCTTCTCTTTCGCCTCATAGACAGCATAAGCTTGCCCAAGCTGATCCGGATCGAATTCCCGTTTGGTCGACAGTTGGATGGCAATATTCCTCATTTCCAACAGCTGATTATCCATCGTATCTCTGACCTGCTCCAGCATGCTATGATTGGATTGGAGCACTTGCGACTGAAGCATCCCCACAAAGTATTGATAAACAAAAAAACCGGTAACAAGAATGGGAAGTATAAGTAAGAGTGCGTAGGAAAACAAATATCTGTAGAACAAGGACAACTTACCCAGCTTCATTCTCATACTATTGCTGCTCCTTTACTTGAAAACTTGAATCACAAGTATCGATTCGAGAGCGGTTCTAGTAATTTTACATAATTATTTTGCATTCGCACAATATCCCCTGAATCCGTGATCTTACAGTAGACCACATTCCTGTATTGGTATAATTCAGGGTAGAATGAGCCTAACCTTGAGAAAGTGTGTCGTTCCAACAATCCAATTCGTATCAGTAAGCTATGCATTTTCGTTTTTATGCATGCCCAATAAGCCTGTCTTTCTGCAGGTGTTCAGCTGTGGAGAGGACGTTTCTTTCGTTTGTTCAAGCAAATGCTTGGTATAGGCGTCGTGCAGTGAGAAACCATGGACTATTGCTGCCGAAGTTGAAAGCGATTCTGCCTGCATGACGGACGTATCGTGCCGCCATGTAAACAATGTTCTGAATGACGGTGCGAATCCGTCTGCGCTTTACGTTGCTGCGGATTGGCGCATCGTCTTCTCGCAGACTTTCTTGACCCATGATGCGCAAGAGGTTGTAAGCAAACACTCCAGCATGCAGCACCAGATCATTCGTTGCGAATGTTCCGGCCGGAAGGCGTTCCAGGTCCAGATCGGTTTTGATTTCGCTGTGAAATTGTTCGCTTGTGCCATGGTCGCGATAGAGTTCAATAACGCGCCAAGGCGCACATCGCAATGATGTCCAGTATACATGCACTTCAATCTTCGGAACGAGAAGCAATTGACCATCCGGCTCCATCGTCCGTTCGATGACGTGAAAGACTTGTCGCAGTTTGGATTTGAAGCCTTTTTGCGCAAACTCGATCGCGCCAACATACTCGGTTTTGCCTTCCCGCAGTTCCACGTTGATGCCATGCCCCTCTTGGCCGAGGTAGGCGAAGAGGGGGGCATAGCCGTCCGTACCTCTATAGGTGCGAGATACGCCTTCCTTCTTGGTACCCGAATTGTCGAACGGAGAGACATCCAGATCGAGAGGGATATAGCTCTCTCCGCCTGCAAGCAGACCGGTTAACGGAGCCTGGATATGACGGAGGAGATCGGCAGATTCCTCGAGCAAGATCCGGTTCCAGTCCGCTTTTTCAGACGCAGCGGCAGCATCCATACGCTGGCGGAGTGTAGGGCTTGATGGTACTTTTTTTAGTTGCATACAAATGGAGAAGACATCATCCTTCCGGAAGGGTTCGATGTGGTCGAAGTCACTCTTGCCTTGGCAGAGAAGTCCCAGGTAGCTTTTCATCACATCCGCATGGGAGTGATACGGGTGTTCACAATCTTTAATCACCGTATGATTCAATCGTTTCGTTAATTTTGTATGAGCAAGCAGGGCACCGACGGTAGCCAGCCCTGCATGAGTGGTGAGAATGAGTTCTTGGGATCGTACAAATTGGATTTTCATGCATGTACCTCGATGGTTAAAAGTAGAATTTTACGATAATCCTACTTTTTCTCCATCGATCATTGATTTACTTCAACATGAAATCGGAATGTGGATAACTCAGGCCTATGGATAACCCGCCATCGCACTACGGAATGCCTGTTTCAATGCGTTTTTGGAGCCGGGCTTTTAAGTCTTCTTACGTTCTGATGTGATCCTGCGTTTTTTTGCACAACCAAAGAAGACCTGATTTTTACAGGTCGAAATGCCGTTATGGCCAGGGATGAATCGAACCGTTAGGCCGCATGTAGAGTCGGAATGAAGCTTATGGCCAATGCTCTGAGCTTTTGCTGCATCGCATCGACGATTCCAGCGAGCGTCGGATTCGGCGCAAGCCGGATATGCTGGTAGCGACCGGAGCCGACCACATTGCCGGGTACCCGGATCACCGCTCGGCGAATCGTTTGGACTTCGCACCGCTGCAAGGTTTCCGGCATCAGCGTCTGTTTGAACCAGACCATCACGTTGTAGGCAATGGCCTTGATCCAGCTGAACAGCAGGTTGCGGAGCATGGAATGTTGGCTGTTTTGTTCCACCGCATAACCTTCTTTCAATTCATCGATGCGATTCTCGATGTTGGCGCGCTTGTTGTACGAGCGAAGCAGCATGAGCGGCTTGAGATCGGTATTGGTGACAATGGCTTGGAAGGAATAGGTCGTGAGAGCCATCGTCAATTGGCCATCGGTTGTACGCTCGGTTTCGTGGGCTTCCCGGTAGATGACACAGCGCCTGGCTTTCTCCCAGTTGGTAAGGAGAATCGGGATGTCGGCAGCAGCCCAACGATCATCCTCGTCTGCGAACGTAATGTGCTCTTCCTTTTCGTTCAGCGTCTCCCAAAAGGCGGGATGCTGCTGCAGATAAGCGATGGCCTTCTTGACGGTCGCTTTCTTCGGGAGCTTGAAGATGTACTGCCAGCCGCGTTCTTCGGCGTACGCCATGACAGCTTCGTCGGCAAAACCGCAGTCGGCCCGGATGCCTTCGACGATCCATTCCGGCGGCAGCATCGCTTCGACTTCTTTAACGAACGAGAGCAAATCCTTCATGCCGTTCATGTTGCCGGGATTCAGTTGCAAGTGGATCAGCTCGCCGCTTCCGGCGATGAAAGCAACCCGGATCTTGTACGAGGGACGTCCGTGGTAACGCGGATTGTAGCCGTTTGTCGCGCCTTCCTGCTCCCCGAACAGCGTGATGACCGTGTCGTCGATGTCGATCCAGACCAGGCGCTTTTCGCCCGTCCGCGCCTTATGTGCCAGCAAATCCCGGTTTAACGCGACAAGCTGAATCAGATGGCTCCAGGTGAGTTTGCCCAGGAAATTGCGAAAGGTGCTTTCGTCAGGAAAACGCTCGATGCCGGTAACGATCTGGTAACCAGGGTCCGACTGCAGGGCATTCATATGTGAAAAACGTGTGTGGCCGAGTAGCGCGCAGTCCAGCAGGTGATCGACGAGCTTTTCGGCCGTGTAGACACAGTTGGCTGTTTGTTCCAGATGAACGTGACTCTCGATAAGGGTGTCCAGACCGATGAGTTCCTTGAACCTGGCAAGGAACTGGAAGTTCCCGGCTTCCGTGACGGTGTTGTTGTCGAATGTGACCGGTCTCAACTTCTTCATGATCTGCTTGATTCGGCGACGCTCCGCAAGAATTTCAATTCGGCGTTCGCGGCGTGATTTTCGTTCTGGCGCATGGTTCGTTGCTTGTGGTACCATGTTGCTAGGGACACTTCCTCTCGTTGGTTATTCGTGGTGGTTTAACCTTTGACAAGAGGCTTGCAGTGTCCTGTTTATTTTGCAAAAAAATTGGCAACTTTTTATGACGAAAATGCCTTGTCACAACGTGAATCTCTCAGATTTTGGCTAGGCTACATTCCGATTTCATGTTCAATTATCTCGTTATTTCGATTTTAGGGATCACGGATTCAGGTATCCCTTAGAAACAATCATATCCAATGAGGGAAACCCTCTTACTGGATATGATGTCTTTCTTACCTATTGGTCCTACAAAATAAGCTAAATGTCTGGCGTCCCCACATTCCATGGAATATCAGATTTCGGTATGGCCCGGTACATATGATTAACAATGATGCGATAGCCTTCGAGCTTGTGCTCGGTATACTCCGGATCATTCCACAGGTTGTGGCTCTCTTGAGGATCCTTGTTCAAATCGTACAGCTCGCCGTAGCTGCGATCCAAATAATGAACCGTTTTGATTCCTTGATGGATACACCCTCTAATGGAACCAGCCTCCATGTAGATCGCATCCCGCACTTTCTTCTGTTTACTATCGTCCCAGTAGCAAGTATACGGATAATTGGAGAGGCTTGCGGGCACTTCTGCCCCCGCAACCTCAAGACAAGTTGCCGCTATGTCGATATTCAACACATCATCCTTCACTTCAAAACCAGAAAATCCTTGAATCGGTGGTTTTATGAAGAGTGGTACGCGCATCAAGCTATCAGAGAGACATTGCAATTTCTCCACCATGCCGAAGTCCCCCATGAAATCCCCATGATCAGAAGTATAGATGATTAACGTATTGTCATATAAATGGTTTTCCTTCATAATGCGGATAAGCTCTCCAACTTTTTGATCGATCAAACTTATATTTGCATAATAGGAGCGTTTTGTCTTCTTGAATGTCTCTTCAGAGAAATGCTTGAGATAAATATCTGCATAAGAACCCATCTGCTTAAAGTGCGGCGGCTTCTCATCCAAATCAGCGTAGCTCGTTTTAGGAACCGAAAGCTTCTCGTAATCATAGAGCTCCGCAAATTCTGTTCCTTCGCAGTCGTAAGGATGATGTGGTCCGGAGAACGATAAGGTGAGGAACCACGGCTTGTCGCACTCATCCTTGGCAGCACCCTTCTTCTTCATCCATGCCTTGCCAAGTTCACCAATATAATCATCCAGATGATACTTGGTATCCACCTCCCACGTGCCTCCGCTAATTAACGTTTTGCTCATCACATGCTTTCTATCAATTCCATTCTCTGTCAAATAATCTAAATATGGCTGAATCGTATCATCCGGGTACAAGGCGCTATGTCCGTCAATAATCATCTCTTCATCATATCCCCGCTTAATGGGCGAGCCAGCAAAATGCTGTTTGCCAATAACTGCCGTATGATAGCCCGCTTCCTGCAAACGTGACATAAAGGTTGTCTCGTGAGCCGGAAGGTGAGTGATAAAGGTCGGACACTCGCACTCCGAAGGAAATTTTCCCGTCATGATAGCCGCTCTGGATGGCACACACGATGGATTTGCACAGCGAGCATTAGAGAAAAACACACTGTCTGCAATTAGTTGATCCATATGTGGCGTCACGACCTCCGGATTGATGCATGAAAAGGTATCATTCCGTTGCTGATCGGTCATTAGAAACAGAATATTCGGTTTGTTACTCTCAGACATTACACTTTCTCCTTCCGAATCGTAATTCGTTTCACCGAATAATATTCTTCCAAGCTGTAAACAGAGCAGTCCTTGCCAATTCCGCTTTCTTTCACGCCGCCATGAGGAAGCTCCACCGAGTAATGCGGTCCATTCACGCACACGGTGCCAACCTCGAGCGATTCGGCTATATAAAGAATATCATTAATATCTGTGCCGAATACATAGGATGCAAGACCAAAGTCGGTATTATTCGCCTCTTGAATAACCTGATCACGATTATTAAACGGCATGATAGGCATAACTGGGCCAAAGATTTCCTCTTGACAGATTCGCATAGCCGGCGTCACATTGGTAATTATGGTCGGCTCCAAATAGAATCCTTTACTAAATCCCGCAGGAATCCCCCCACCTGCTACAATCGTTGCTCCTTCAGCAATTGCGCTTGCCAGCAGTTCCTGAACTCTGGATCGATGATCCTCCGTTATCATCGGTCCCATCATCGCCTTAGGATCACGTCCCCATCCAAGTGTAAACTTGTTAGCCTTCTCGACGGCCTTCGCCACGAATGCCTCATATATGGATTCATGTACAAATACTCTGTTTGGCGACACACAGATCTGACCGGCATTGCCGAATTTCAAATTAATCAATTGTTCGCTTGCCGCTTCCACATCCGCATCAGCAAGAACAATGGCAGGCGCATTGCCTCCGAGCTCCAGGGAGAATCGTTTAATTGATGTCGCAGATTGACCCACTACCGCTTTGCCAGCTGACGTCGATCCGATTAAAGTGAGCATGCGGGGGATAGTGCTCGTGTTCATCACTGACGACAGTTCAATAGTATCGCCCGTAATCAGATTAATAACACCTGCAGGAAATCCAATTTCTTCCGCGATTTGTCCGATCAGCAGAGTTGTAAGCGGTGTCAACGGAGATGGCTTAATGACACAGGTACAGCCTGATGCAAGCACAGGTCCAAGCTTATAGCCCAGATTAAGCAGCGGGAAATTCCAGGCCAAATAGCCGACGACAACGCCCACAGGCTGCCTGTTCATCAAGCTCATGAAGCCTCGATCCTCATCTTCGATAATACGGCCATGCAATCGTTTTGCTTCCTCATAGTAATACCTCAAGCATCTAGGTAGCATTTCCATATCCTCGATTGCTTGAGCAAGCGGCTTACCCGTCTCATTCATGAGCACATCCAGAATCTTCTCTCGATTATCCTCTATAGCCCTAGCCAGACGTTCCATCCATTCTCCACGCTGCTTAAGCGAATAACCGGACCATATAGGAAAGGCTTGCTGAGCTGCTTCGAGTGCCGCTTGCGCTTGCTCCCCCGTTGCTTTAAGCAGAGTACCCACTTTTTGCTCAGTTGCCGGATTCTGTACAGTTAATGTCAAACCAAGCCCTTCGACCAAGCTACCACCAATATAATGTTTGTACACGCTTCCTCCAGCTCCGTTTCATTTATAAAATGATAATATATATTTAAATGATATCTGTGTCACTTGAGGATGTCAACGTTTTTTATAGCACACTAGAGTTTGCGGTAAAGCACAATAGCTGGTCCGAGCATGGCAAATACTAATAGTCCCCACGTTTTCTCTTTAATAGAACTAGTGAATTCATGTGATGCGTGATAATTGGCCGAAGGTAACAACTGCCGAAATGAATCAACGCCATCCCCTTTCAAGTAGTAAAAGAAGTACTAGAATTGTATGGTATAATGTATGGCTGTTTGTAGCAAAATATCGATAAAATGAAGACAGAACGACAATTCAAATTTAACAGGAGGTTATATCGTGGAAAAGGATATGAGAAGAGTAAAACCATTAAATATGACCGATGTCAAATGGACCACAGGGTTCTGGGCGGATCGCTTCCATCTATGCCATGAAGAGATGATTGAATCCATGGAGAAGGCCCTTCATGTCAAGGGAAACGGCGCATATTTGCCTAACTTTGAGGTAGCTGCTGGACTCAAATCAGACCGGCATTACGGCGAGGATTGGTCCGATGGGGATTGCTATAAATTCCTTGAAGCTTGCGCACATGTTTATTCCATTACGAAGGATGCTGCGTTGGATCAAAAAATGGATAAATACATTGGCTTTATCGCCAAGGCACAAGATCCCGACGGCTATATCAGCACCAACATTCAATTGAGCCATAAGAAGCGCTGGGGACAGCGCATCTACCATGAAGATTATAACTTTGGTCATTTGCTAACTGCCGCATGCGTTCATCACACAGCAACCGGCAAGTCGAACTTTCTAGATGTTGCGGTGAAGGCCGCCAATTATTTGAATGAAATCTTCAATCCGTGTCCGAAGCATCTCATCCATTATGGCTGGAATCCTTCCAATATTATGGGACTTGTAGATCTTTATCGCATTACGGGCAATGAGACGTATCTTAAGCTCGCTGATATCTTTATGACCATGAGAGGCGCAGGTTACGGCGGCGAGGATCAAAATCAGGATCGCACTCCACTACGGGAAGAGACAGAAGCAACTGGGCATGCTGTAACAGCCGTCTATCTGTACGCTGGCGCTGCAGATGTATATTCTCACACGGGCGAAGAAGCAGTTATGCGCGCTCTGGAAAAGATATGGAACAACATGTACACCAAGAAGATGTATCTTACGGGCGGTATCGGTTCTATCTACAATGGTTTGTCTCCAAATGGGGACAAGATATGGGAAGCATTCGGCACCGACTATCATCTGCCCAACCGCTCTGCTTATACAGAGACGTGTGCGAATATCGGTAATGCTATGTGGGCGATGCGTATGTTCAATCTAACGCAGGAGCCGAAGTATATGGATGCGTTCGAGAAGGTTGTATACAATAGCCTGCTAGGCTCCATGACACTTGACGGCCATCATTTCTGTTATACAAATCCGTTGGAGACAAGAGGCGGCAAGCTATTCAACCATCATTCACCACAAACTCAACATTTCAGAACTGCAAGATGGTTCACACACACCTGTTATTGCTGCCCTCCACAGGTGCTTCGTACGATAGCCAGACTCCATCAATGGGCTTACGGACAATCGAACGATGGTTTATATATTCATCTGTATAGTGGTAATGAGTTGAATACAACACTGTCCTCCGGTGAAACACTAAGCCTGACGATGAAATCTGACTTCCCTGCAGAGGAGACGATTTCGATTACGATTAACAACTCACTGAACACTGAAACGTCCATCCATCTCCGCATTCCACAGTGGGCTGATGGTGCAACGGTGAAGGTCAATGGTGTTCAACAGGGAGATGTAGAAGCTGGCACCTATCACGAATTGAAACGCAAGTGGCAGGCCAATGATCAGATTGAGCTTCTACTGCCTATGCGAGTGAAACGAATTGCAGCCAATCCGATGGTAGAGGAAGATCGCGGACAGGTTGCCTTCATGTATGGACCATTTGTCTACTGCCTGGAAAGTATAGATCTGCCTGAAGATGTTGCCATCGATCAAATTCGCATACCGATCAGCACACAATTCGAGGCTTGCTATGATCGTGAACTGCTTGGAGGCATCACTCGATTGCAGGGTACTGCCTTGAAGATCGCACAAAAGGATTATTCTAATACACTCTACACTCCTTTTGAGTCACTTGATATGACGGAGATCGAAATAACGCTTGTTCCTTATTATGCATGGAATAATCGTGGACAAACCGACATGTCCGTCTGGCTTCCTCTCATTTAATGAGGTTCAATATGCTGTGGATGCTCAATTAATCCTTTAATTGCAACAGAAAACTGAGGATATCCAACAATCTGACATGCTCCCCATACGGTAGACAGGTAAAATAATAAAACCTGTTGCTGTTAGGGAGCATTTCTACGTCCAAAAAAGAGCATATAGCCTCAGAGAAAGTTGCCATTATTCATGAGATCGAAGCTGGTCATATCGGCTCTACGAATGACTACAAGCTAAACTAAACGGCCTCAGTCCGATGGAATTCAGGATCAAGGCCGTTTATCTGACTTTTAATTTTTGTATTGTCGATTTGACGGGTAGCAGTTCAAATCTCCATTGACTTTTTGGACAGACCCAAGTTTATTGAAAGATCCCTTTGTCGTAATACCCCTTCTTAAGATAATCCGTGGGGCTATATCCCGTCACCTGCTTGAATATCCGAGTAAAATAATACGGATTGTTGTAACCTAGCTTTTCGCTGATCTGAGAGATACTGAGGTTGCTTTCACTGAACAAGCGAATCGCTTCCTTCACTTTCGCTTCCATAATGAATTTTCGGATGGACATGCCTGCTTCTTTGGAGAACACTCTGCTCATATACGAATAGTTCATTTGCAAAGACTCTGCTAGTTGCTCGGAGCGAATATCTTCGTGGAGATGCCGATACACGAACGTTTTAACATCGTCAAGCAGTTTATGTCGCTTCTTATTGGAATCGGTTACATCCCGGTATAATTCTAGAAGCAAATCAAGGGTGCCAATATTCAACTTCAGCTTGTCATAGACTGTTCCCATCGTGTAGTGATGAAGAAGCTTGTTCAGCCGGACACAGGTGCCCTGAAAATCGCTTACCTTCAACCATTTCAGTTCTATGGCTTGAGGCAGATGGCCAATCATTAGGCTTTCCCCCCGTATATCTACATTCTCCAAGCCTGTCTCCTCCGTCTCAGGAGTGCCGAACGTGATCCAATACCACTCCGAACCTGGCAACGTTTTTCTTAAGCCATAATGACGGATTCCCCTTTTCATCAAAAAAACCTCTCCAGGAGATATAGAGTACTCAATATCATCTTCAATAATGTGAACAAGCCCTTCTCTGACAAAAATCATGACGTCGTGAGGCAGCACACGGTCCATATGAGCCCATAACGCATTCGTCCTGAACAAACCTACATTGTCTACGAAAGGCACTCGATCCGTTCGGAATATGACGCTATGCTGCATGAGCAGCAACACCTCCTCTTGTCCCATTCATGTCAAAAGAGGAATCGCGTGAACGATTCCTCCATACGTTGCATATATTTATCCTACCATTGTTCAATCCAGAGATTCAATATTGTGAACAAGTTGCTGTGCATTTGATGTGATGGCGGCATAGTTATGTGACATCACATCACCATGTGAAACCAAACCACTTCCGGCTCCGACCGCAACAGCTCCAGCTTTAATATATGAAGCTGCGAGATCGGCAGTTATGCCGCCGACCGGGATAAATTTGACGGTATTCAAGGGCGCCATAAGCTCCTTCATATAGCTTGGACCGAAGGAAGTGCATGGGTACAGCTTCACAAACGGCGCCCCAGCTCCAGTGGCGCGAACAATCTCAGTCGGTGTCATTGCTCCGGGAATAGGAATACTGGAGTAAGATAGTGCTGCTTCTATAACTCGCTCGTCTGTGTGGGGGGAAATCAGAAATTCAGCACCTGCGTCAATGGCTTGCTTAACGTTCTCCATCGATACAACGGTCCCAGCACCAATCGCCATCTTTCCCTCGTATGTTTTCCTCATCATACGAATGCCATCAAGGGCACCTTCCGAATTTAACGTAATTTCGGCTACACGAATACCACCCTCATAGAGTGCTTCCATAACTCTCGGCAATCTGTCTAGCGGTACATTTCGAAGAATGGCAACTACTTTACTCGTTTCGATTTGTTGCTGTACAGTTAACATATGCTCATCTCCTCTTTATACTGCCGATATAAACTCGCCGCACCGCGAACACTTAACCGGCTAGACTCTTCCTCTGGCACAACCCGAATGGCAATGCTCGGGTAAAATTCTTGTAAAATGGGTACAACGATGGAAGGAAACAAACGTCTTCCATATAAGACGATAACCTCGACACCACTCAGCATCTCCTCCGTCAGCATTGTCAGATCCTGGGCAACAATAACCCCGAGCAGAAAGCTAGTCGAAACCTGTTTGTCATGTTTATCCAGCACGTTCAGCGTTCGCACTTGAAAGAGAGCGCGACCAGTACCGTATTGCCTAGCCGTCTCCAGCCCTTTCCGTACCCATTCCGGATCTGGCACCACTTCGTCAAGCGGTAACGTATTGTCCTTCAGAAGCGTATGCTGCATGACAGCCATCATCAGTTCGCCCGATATAGACGTACTGCAGCTCACAATGGATCGTTCCCAAGTTTTGATCCACTTGTGGTGAGAACCATAATGCATGAACAGACGTCCCTTAATCCCCATCTCCTCCGGTGCTATATGCTCCATATAACCATACAGTTCGGTCTCCTCGCCGCGAATCATATCGCGATCCGTCTCTTCTTCCCCCTTAAATCTTACGCCAGGTATGAACAATACAGGCTGAGGGAACAATTCCGGGAATGCGAATCGCCTAATCGAACCTATAAAATCAGACAGCTTAATCGGTCCTGGAAGATGTTCGATCTCCATCAACCCCGCGCTTGAGGTTATCATCCCCGAAGCTACAATGTCGTGGACCTCCCTTATAGCCTCCGGCTCAGCAGCTGCAAGCTCTTCGTAGCTTTCCTTCAATGCCCGCTTCAATCCATTGTTGCTGCCAGATTGTGCTGTATCTCCTGCCCCTACTTGCTTCGTAATACTCGCTAGCAGTGTATCCCCATCCATCAGTCTCATGCGGCAATTGGTTGTGCCGCAATCAATAACAATCAGTTTCATTCTATGCCTCCCTTCAAACTTCTCGAATTCATTGCTCATTTCAAACCTTCACAGCATATTTCTCAACAATCTCACGATTAATTTCCACTCCGATGCCAGGTCCATCGGGTATTGATACCATTCCATCTTGCATGGTAATGGCATGTCCGATTAAATCCGCTCGGAATGGATGGGAGGATTGATCGTATTCCAGCATCGGTTCTTCCGGAAAAAGACCCAAAGGTGCAGGAGCTAAGGAAGCAATAAACTGAAGCGATGCCGCAAGACCAACTCCTGAGCCCCATACATGCGGAATCATCATCGTATTCCAAGCCTGAGCTAGTGTTGCGATCTTCTTGCATTCGGTGAATCCTCCAGAGGAACACAGATCAGGCTGCACGATATCAAGCGCGCCTTGCGCAATCCAGTTTCGGTACCCAATCTTTCCAAACAGATTTTCACCCGAAGCAATTAGTGTTCCTGTCAAATGTCGGATCGCTTTGTAGCCTTCTATGTCTTCAGGGGCAAGCAATTCTTCCATAAAATAAAGGTTTGATGACGCAGACTCCAACAGTAATCTTCTAGCTAATCCGGCGTTATAAGCACCGTTGGCATCTGCCATTAGCAGAATGTCCTCTCCAACTGCTTCCCTAATGGAGCGAATCAAAGTCAGATCCTCTTCAATGCCAAATCCAATCTTAAGCTTCATGGCACGAAGTCCATTCGCCTTATGCTGCAAGGCCTCTTTCACGCCATCAGCTGGATAATTCCCTTTCTCCGTCCGGTAGAAGCCCGTCGCATACGGCATGACCTGCGTACGGAACGTGCCTCCGAGCAGCTTGCTGACAGGAAGACCGCAGCTCTTGCCCTTAATATCCCAGAGAGCAATATCAATGCCGCTTATCGCATTAACGGCTGACCCGCCTTGACCGTAAGGACGAGATAAATTGTACATTTCCTCCCACAACACATCCGTATCATATGGATCTCTTCCGATTAGCAGGGGGACATAGGCATGCCGAATAAATGCTGCAGCGATCTCCGGCGGCTGCAAGCCGTGACATAAGCACTCCCCCCATCCTGTAATACCCTCATCCGTCTCCACTTCTACGAGTACTGATGAACGTTGCTTCACCCATCCTTGAGAGAAATAAAAAGGTTCTTCCAGCAGCGACTTCATGACATGCACCTGAACATTTGTTATACGCATCCTGCATTCCCCCTTGCGTTGAATTACTTCAATTATATTTCATCAGTTTTTTATGTCAAATATAATTTTATATATAAATTATGTTTCGTAAAATAATACACTCCAGCACACAGCACTGAAGTGTCTTGTATCGTAGTTTAGTAATCATTGTGCAACCGAACTGAAACTCCTCCGTCAATGACAATAGAAGAACCCGTCATATACGATGATTTCTCACTTGCAAGAAAGGCAACTAGCTCGCCAATTTCGGCGGGCTCTGCCATTCTTCCTATCGGAATGTTACGAGTCAGCTCAGCTTCCTTGCTCACTCGTTCCTCAGGAGCAATGGAACGCAGGTATCGCTCCATTCCAATATTCCGAGTCAATCCAGGCAGAACACAATTGACTCGAATGCCGAATGGCGCCAGCTCCAGTGCCAGACTCCTTGACATGGCCGCAACTCCGCCCTTGATTGCAGCATAAGAGCTGAAGCCTGGAAGTGTGACCTGGGCATGCACGGATGCAATATTGATAATGGCGCCGGACTGGTTTCGTTTCATGTAAGGAAGCACTTGTTGAATAAGCAGAAACTGCCCCTTCAGATCCGTTCGGAACACCCGATCCAAGTCCTCAAAAGGAATCTGATCCACCTGCCTGTAATAATGCGTGCCTACATTGTTGACCAGAATATCGATGTCTCCAAGCTGTGAGGCGGTCTGCTTGACCGCCTTCTCTATATCCGCCTTACTGGATACATCTGCGCGGACAAAGAAAGCTTCTCCGCCTGCAGCAGTCAGTTCCCGCATGGCAGCATGACCGGCAGCCTCATTCCAATCCAGCATAGCAACTCGACATCCCTCACGCAGTAGCACTTCAACGACGCCCCTGCCTATGCCACCAGCAGCACCTGTCACGATCGCAATCTTCCCTTTCATATCGCAAACCTGCCTCCTGGCTCTGAGATTCACTTTCCGCGGTGCATCGAACGATTAACAATTAACCTTTCACGCCTGAGAACGCAACGCCCTTCTCGATATACTTCTGTGCAAACAGGAAAATAAGCAACAGCGGGAACATGGATATGAACGCGCTGGCCATCAACATGTTCTGCAGCACGCTTGGCTGATTCTGCAGGTCGTTGAGCGCAACTGTAAAGGTCCAATATTTCGGCGAGCTGTTAACAACAAGCGGCCAAAGAAACTCATTCCATACTGGAATAAAGGTCATAACACCAACGGTTGTAAAGATAGGAATAGACAGCGGTGTAACAATCTGCAGAAACGTTCTAAACTCGGAAGCACCATCAACCCTGGCCGCCTGCAGAAGCTCCTTGGATACTTGGTCAAAAAAGCCTTTGAACAGAAAGATGACAATCCCCCAAGCGGTATGAGGCAAGATAACGGCAAGCAGGGAATTGACAAGATTTAAGTCTTTCATAAGCAGATATAACGGAAGTAGCAAAGAAATATCAGGAATCATAATTGTTGCCAAGAAGAACATGATCCAGAAAAACTTCCATCTCTTGCTCTCGATAAGATGAGCAAGCGCATAACCCGCAAGTCCCCCCAGTACCATCTGCACAAGGACACTCGCTACCGTAATAATCGCACTGTTCAAGAAGTATTGAGCGAAGCCCAGTGAGCCAGCCGTATCCTGCGCTATCTTATTCAACGCCGTATAGCTGCTAAAGATGCGAATCCAGTTGGATTCCTCGCTAATTGTAACAACTTGACCTTTGACCAAATCATTGGATTGATAGAATTCGAAAAAGCGTCCTGACAAATCAGAATCTTCAATAGCTGGAGATACCTGAATGCTCTCGCCCTTGTCACCCTCCCATTTGAACTTGGAATACTTGTTCTCCCGGATGATAGGCAACTTGTTATCCATCATCTTATCGTTGAAGATCGTTGTTGGCACTACCTTCTGCTGTCCTACGAAGAACATGGAGGAGATAGTCTCTGCCGTATAAATCCTGTGACCATCCTTCACGCCTGTGACAGTCACATCTCCGATGCTCTCACGGATATTTTTCATCCATGGATACCACATCGCTCTCATGGCGTCTTTCTCATAGAACTCCGGATCGGTCTCCTCTATTCCCGTGTAGTCAATCGTTACTTGAATAGATTGGGGAATCGTCGGAAGCCACTTGGGCGGATAGGAATTAATATCCTTTTCGGTCTTGAGTGAAGAAGCGAACATCCACAGAATAGGGATCAACGCAAAGATTACGAACGATATCGTCACAACATAAGCTGTAATCTTGAGTGATCTTTCCCCTTTTTCCCTTATGCGTGTACGTTCCATATGATCAATCCTTTTCTGCAGAAATTTTATTCTGAATGATGGTCAATACCGCAATCACAATAAACATGAACACAGATATAGCCCCGGATACGCCGAATCGGGATTGCTGGAATGCGGAATTAACAACAAGCATGGACACTACGGTCGTGCTTCCTGCCGGTCCGCCTTGTGTCATAATATAAATATTGTCATAAGCGAGCAGTACGCTTGACATAAAAGCAATAAATTGAATAATAATAATAAATTTGATATTTGGCAGAAGCATCGTCCACATCCTTCTCCAAGAACCTGCTCCATCCATCTTGGCCGCCTCCAATATTTCAGTTGGAATCGACTTCAAAGCAGAATAATACAACAGCAGGGAAATACCGTTACCGGCGAATACAGCAGGCAAGACAATCGCAAGCTTCGTCATTGTTGCATCATTCAACCATAAGTAAGGACCTAATCCTATGAAATCAAGCCAATAGTTCAGCAAACCAAAATCCGGGTTATACATCCATTTCCAGACGAGTACCCCGCCTACAAGCGGCATGATGGTCGGCATTTGATACATGAAGCGGAAGAACGCGTTGCCCTTCTTAATATCATATAGAAACAATGCCTGAACAATAGGAATCCAGAACGTCAAAGTTAAATATAAAACGAAAAAGATAAATGTATTTGAAATTGCTTGCCAGAACGTAGCTGATTTCAAAAATTCGATGTAGTTGTCAAAGCCGATAAATTTGCCAGGCGGATTAACGATGCTGTAGTCAAAAAAACTGATATATGCCATATTCAATAATGGATAATACTTAAAGAGTAAATAACAAATCACGGAAGGCAACAGAAACAGAACAGGCACCCAGCGAATGTTTAATTTACGCAACATATGTCTCCCTCACCCCAAGAATGGCTATCGGGACCCTCCCAATAAGGAGAATCCCAATGGCTATTATTTTTTAACTTCTTCGTTGTATTTGTCTACGACTTCACGTTGTGCCAAGTCTTGAGCTTCCTGCATAACCACCAGCGGATCAGCATTCTCATCCATCAAAACTTCTTGAATGGCCTTTACAACGTAAGGACTCAGACGACTCTTCAGGAAGTATTCCATACGACCTTCGCCTGCTGCCGCTCGCACGCTCTCAATCAAATCCTGAGGCATGCCTTCTACAAATTGCGACGGATCCACATCGGTTCTTACGCTTAGCAAATTCGGGAAGATACCGTTATCCATCTGATACTGCAGTAAGCCGTCCTGTACCTCCTTGGACATCAGGTACGTTGCATAAGTAAACGCCGCTTGCTGCTTCTCAGGAGTTGCCTTCGGATTGAAGATCCACACCGCGCCGCCTACTTGTGCTGGCGATGTGCCGCCAGGTCCCGGCGGTAATACAGAGAACCCGATGTTTTCAATATCCATTCCTGAGGATACCATTGCGCCGAACCAGTTGGATGCCGCAATCATAGATGCCGCGCGACCTTGATAGAAATCATTGGAGTTCTCATCCAGACTCTGTACAACATTCTTTTGCGTCGCATTATATTTGAACTTAAGATCCTGATAATATTGCAGTGCTTGCACAGCAGGCTCAGATGTGAATGTCAGCTCTACCGTACCATCTTCCTGCAGCTCTGTCAGATCTCCACCAGCTTGCCATACATAGTATTCAAAGAACCAGTCGGCCCAGTCCATGCCCAGCAAGGCATAGCCATATTGATTTTTAGATGAATCAGTCAACTTCTGAGCCGCTTCACCAAATGATTCCCAATTCTTCAGCGCTTCCGCTGGATCCAGTCCTGCATCGGCAAACATTTGTTTGTTATAAGCAAGTCCCGTTACATACATAAAATTCGGGATACCATAAATTTTTCCATCTCTTGTTGCTGCCTGTGTTGCTGAAGGCAAGAACATATCTTTCTCGGCATAGTTGTTCCACAACTCAGTAATATCAGCCGTAATACCTTGATCAATATAAGACTCCATATCCGGGAACGCATTCGCATATAGATCAGGCTGCTCACCGCCCACGACTGCTGTCATGAACTGCTCTCTTTCCTTTGTCAGCGTCTGCATTACATGCTCAACTTTAATGTTCGGATACTTCTCGGCGAAATCCTTGTGGACTTGCTCCCAATAAGGCTTTGCCGGGTCGCCATCCTGTGGCAAGTCCCATGCCACGATCTCGACAATATCATCACTCTCAGACGATGTTGAAGCCGAATCCCCTCCACTTATATTGTTACCGCTTCCATTATTGCCGGAACACGCTGACATGAACAGCGATACAACGAGAGTCAGAGCAAGAACAGCCATTAGTTTTGCCTTATTTTTCACTGATGAACCCCCCATTCGAATAATGTGTTTTTCTTTACAACTCTTATTATAAAGAGACAATGATATGGAACTGTAAGAAAATATTAAGCTGTTCATATGAATATCTTAACTTTCGCATACAAGTAGCCAATAAAAAAAACGAAGCGGCTCCCTTACCTGGGAGCTCCGCTCGTCTGCATCCTTATCTCACTGTTATAGGGGTCCACAACCTCGCGCTGAGCAAGCTCCTGAGCCTCACTCAGCACCTCGAAGGGATCTGCTTCTTCGTCCAGCAGCACCTGCTGAACGGCTTTGGCAACATATGGGCTTAGCCTTGCCTTAAGGAAATACTCGAGGCGACTTTCACCTACCGCATCCTGAATAGTATGAATCAGATGTTCCGGCATCTCCTCCACATAAGAGAAGGGATCGACATCTGTACGAACTGATAATAAATTCGGCATACTGGAATTATCCTTCTGGAATAGCAATAGTTGTTCCACTGCATACTTGGACATAATAAAAGTTGCATAGATGAATGCAGCCTTCTGCTTCTCCTCGGAGGCATTCGGATTCAGAATCCATATTCCTCCTCCTATCTGGGCAAGGGAATCACCTGATGGACCTGCGGGTAGCATAGTTGCACCAATGTCATCCATATTTAAACCTGCTGCTATCATTTCACCGAACCAATTCGATGTCGTGATCATTGTGGCCGCTCTACCCGCGTAGAAATCCTTTTTGTTATCGTCTAAACTTTGAAGAACATTCGGCTGTGTAGCCATATAGCGAAACCGAAGATCCTTGTAGTATTGAAGAGCCTTCACTGCCGCCTCAGAAGTAAAGGTCAGCTCGACTGTACCGTCATCATTCTTGCTTGTAAGATCTCCGCCTGCCTGCCATACATAATATTCAAAAAACCAATCCGCCCACTCTGTTCCGAGAATGGCATATCCATAACGATCATCCTTTCTGTCTGTGACAGTCTGAGCAGCCAATGCAAAGGCTTCCCAATCGCGGAACGCTTCATCTGGATTCAATCCCTGCTCCTCGAATATTCTCTTGTTATAAAGTAGGCTTGTCACATACATAAAATTAGGAATGCCATAAACTCGATTATCCTTAGTCGCCACACTCATCGCAATAGACGAGAATTGATCCTTATCCTCATACGCTTCCCACATCTCCGTAATATCTGCCGGTATGCCTTGATCGATATAAGATTCCATATCCGGAAAAGCCGCATTGAACAGATCCGGCTGCTCGCCTCCTGCAACCGCTGTCATAAATTGCTCTCTTTCCTTCTCATACGCCGCTTCCAAATGAATAACCCGTATGTTCGGATACAACTTTTCGAATTCCTTGAACATTCGATCGAAATAAGGTTTATCTGCTTGACCTGAAAAAGGCTTATCCCACACTACAATTTCAACAACCTGCTGAGAGGAATCTCCTTTGAGGTGCAAAGTCTCTTGCTTGGAGCATGCTGTGAGTAAAGACAAGAAAAATAAGGAAAGTACGACAGCCGCTCTCCATTGCCTGTAGCTCCTCATCGTCACACCCACTTCCACATATAAAATTTATTTTTTCAACTGTCTCTCCCTGTACTGTTTTGGCGTTTCACCGTACCACTTGCGAAACACACTACTGAAGTAGGCCGCATCCTCGAATCCAACACGCTCGCTTATTTCACGAATTTTCAAATTCGTTTCACCCAACAGGGCTGCAGCCTCCTTCATTCGAATACTGTTCAAGTAATCGACAAAAGACTCCCCATACTTTTCTTTGAAGCGCTTCGAGAAGTAGTTCGGATGTATGAAGAAACGTTCCGCTATCATCTGCAACTGAATCGGCTCGGCATAATGCTGCTCCAGGTATAGTCGCACAGCTTCCATAATTTCCTTTCCCTCCAGACTACTATGCTTGGATAATAAAGCA
>NZ_GG695980.1:27909-79319 GCF_000159955.1 Paenibacillus sp. oral taxon 786 str. D14
ATAAAGCAATCATATTGGTAACAAGCCGCTTCATTCGATCGATAATGTCAGACCATGTGGTCGATTGCTGGAGTTCGCGCTGTAGATCCGCTAATTCTCCGATTGCCCATTTGGAATCGGTAGCATTGGCTAGCAAATATTTGTTGAGGTATAGGTACAAGTCCACACAGAACCATTCTACCATTAGATAAGTAGAGCTTGGATCTTGTACGATCGCTCCAAGTCGGCGTTCTATCCAACGATGTACTTTATCAGTATCCAATTTGTTAATCCATTCTCCCAGCAGCTTCGCATCCTCATTCCCGATAAACGATTTGCGCTGGGTATTATGAGAGGACTCCATCACTTGATTAAACTGATAAATGCGATTGCTGCCATGTAGAATGGCATTCCGAACAAGTTGCTTCGCCTCCCGATAGCTCTCCTGCACCTTGGCAATTTCTATCTGATAAGGGCCAACACCGATTGTAACGCTTAGTTTCAAATATTTGCGAATACCGAAAGATATAGATTCCAGTGTTGAGACTACAACCGCTGCATCTTGTCCATCTTTAAGACCCAACACGTATACAAGCTCATAACGTCTCAAGGAATGGTGGACAAATATTCCTTGTAATCGATTCGTTAAAAATCGTTCTGTTACAATATTTTTGATAGCGAACCACAAGAGTTCCTCCTCCTCAACTCCGAAGGATTCATGCGGCATCTTGAACGGCTCCAGTTGGATAACGATCGCTGTGAACCTATTCGCATAAGCAGCCAATTCGTCTAATTCTTCAACGGCAACAGAAAAGTCCTCTTCTTGAAGAAATTGAGTCAACGCCTGCTGCTTCGCAGCTTCTTGACTGACCTCGGCTACTATCTTCAGCTCCTTGATCATATGATTAGTCTGCATCTCGGATTCCTTCTGTTCAAGCAGAGTAGTGAGTGTCGTGTACAGCTCTTCGTCTTCAACCGGCTTGACAAGATAATTGCATACCCCAAGGCGAATCGCCTGACGAGCATATTCGAACTGGTCATATCCGGTAACGATAACAAACTTCACTTTTGGATCGAGCTCTATCGCCTGTCGAATAAAGCTCAAGCCATCCATTCCCGGCATATGAATATCTGTAATAATAACATCCGGTCGATATTCCTTTATAAGCTCAAGCCCCTTAACACCATCACCACCCTCAGCGATAACTGCAACGGGCAATTGAATTTGTCGAATCTTGTGAACAATACCCTGACGGATAATCGGCTCATCATCAAGAACGATAATGTTCATCCTGCTCTCCTTCCTGCTCTGGCAAGCTCATTTTGATCGTTATAGTAAAGGTTGTGCCGTATTCCTCATCACTGCTAAATGAAAGACCATATGGAGAACCATATAGCATTCGTATACGAGCTTTTACGTTTCTCAAGCCTATTGAAGAGTGACTACTCTTGCCTTCATCATCAATTGAACCGTCGTGCAGCAGATGATGAAGCCAACGCTGACGCTCCTCATTCATAATAGCTCCGTTATTCCATATCCTCACCTGCAAGCTGTCATCATCAATACGCTCCGCCTCGACTCGAACGGTTCCTCCTTCAATACTGGGACTAATGCCATGATTCACGCTATTTTCTACAACCGGCTGGAATAGCAACTTCGGAACAGGCACCTTCTCAAGTCCCGGCTCCAGATATATGGAGTAGTCCAAACGACTATCGAATCGTATCTTCTGTATCGACAGATACAGTCGTATTTGTTGAAATTCTGCTGCTAGATTGGATACATCATTGCCATTAATATTGTATCTGAACATCTTGGCCAACGACCTGCTGATCGTTGACACCCGATCGTCTCCATTCACAGAAGCAATACTGTCGATGATGCCAAGTGTATTATAGAGAAAATGCGGATTAATCTGAGATTGTAACGATTTGATTTCAGCATTTTTTTTCACAATTTCCGATTCATACACTTTGCTGATCAGACGATTTATTTCTCGTGTCATTCGATTGAAGGATGTACTCAAATAGCCGATCTCATCCTCTGTTCGTACCGGAAGAGTAACAGAATAATTCCCCTTCTCAATCGCTTTCATCCCTTTGCTCAGTTCCTTGAGCGGGGTTATGGTACGCGACGAAATCCAGCCAGCCAACAGCATGGAGACCATTAAAGTGAAACCGCCAATCCACATCGTGCGCTTTGTCAAGTCATTCACTGAATTCGTCAACAACCGATCAGGCACTTCAGATACAAGGAGCCAGCCTGTTTGACCAAGACTCTCGAAGACAATAAGCTGATCTTCAGAGAAGCTTGTCCGGTAATAATATCCTTTGTCTACTGTACGTATCATATCCAGCTCCTCTGCAGATAGAACCTGACTGCTTCTCTCATCCATCATGGTAGAGTAAACAATCGTTCCGTTCTGCTTATCGATGATATATGTGCGATTCGTACCATCTCTCTCGATTTCCATCAACCATTGCTTCAAGAATTCAGGGGAGAGCATATAGATCATTACACCAATAATAGGACCAGGAGAGGTCAGAGAAATATTACGAATAGCCTGCACATACGATAGTGTATAATCCAGCTGATTGGAACTGACGCTATACATATGTGTAGAGATCCACTCTCCCCTTCCATTTCCTTCTATAGCAATACTATTCAATCGACGCATCTCATCCTCAGAAATAGAGGTATTGATCATGCCGCCGACTCTCATTGAGACTCCATCCAGCTGCGATATGACTACATTAGACACAATGGGGTGATTATATAAAAAGTTGGAAATTTTGCTTCTATAGGAGCTTTGGCCTTCGGGATCTGTTTCCATTCCCCGTACAAATTGATGAAAGTCGGAATCGCCAAAATAATTCCAGGCAAAACTCTTTACATTCGATAGATACGCGTTAAGTGTCGAGGCCGATTGCTGCGTCATACTCACACGCATATCAACAGCCTGCAATCTTAAATCAGCAGCTGTTCGTGTATAGAAGTCATATACAAGAATGAAGATAATAAGTGCAATAATGAATGTAAAAGAAAAAAGCACCTTGCGATATAAGGACTTTCCGATATAACGGTAAAGCGAAATCTTTCTTAAGAACGACCGCAATCCAGTTTCACCATCCTTGCTATCTATTCATCCGGTTAATGCGATCTTACATGGTTTCACTAACCTATTGCAAGATGAATGCTTGGAATCAAAAATAGAAATGAGCGCTGTTACAAGCTCGCTGAACTCAATTATATAACACACCTAATGAAACAAATATTACTCAGCATGCGACGCAAGACTCCGTCTGCTAGCACGTTCATGATAAATAAGCTTGCTTTTGGCATAAATAATGCAGCTTGAAATCTTTGCCTACTCAAGTGCTTTGTTTAGTTGAGACATCAGCATTTCAGTCATTCCTTACTATATTTTTGCATGATTTTATTATTAATCTCCCTCACGCTGGCTGGAGGCTTGGCACTCCCCGCGACTGGACTTACATCACCTAGAAGAGGCGATTCGCTGAGCGTTCCGTTCAAAAAAAAGACCATCGAGCCAAACATTTAAAAAAACAATGTCTGACTCAATGGTCTGTCGATTATTGGGAACAACCCCTATCCACTTTGAAACCTCAGGTTCTGGTGTATCTGTTTCTAAGCGTGATATATTCTTGGCATCGCTAGCGGTTCCTTGCCAAGCTCGGCCCATACATACTTCAGCAGAAGCTCCGACTTCAAGTTTGCGTAGGACGGATCATTCCATCGATTATTCAACTCGCCAGGGTCCTCCTGAAGATCGAACAGTTCGCCGTATGGCTGATTGTAATAAACCGTCAGCTTGTAGCGCTGATCGACATACGTACGCTGATGAATCGTCGTCGGTTCATGTCGGAATTCGCAGATGATATGGTCGCGCGCACTGCTCTTGCTACCCGTCCATACTGCAGACTGATCAACGCCAGTCATCCAGACCGGAATTGGCAGCCCTGCAAATGACAAAAACGTCGGTGCGAGATCGACAAGCGACACGAGCGCATCCGATTGTACATTCGCTGGCACCTTGCCCGGATAACGGACGATGAACGGCAACTTGATCAAGTCCTCGTACATGAAGCCACCTTTCGCCTGCAGCCCATGCTGACCGAAGAAATGGCCGTGATCTGTTGTAAACACTACAATCGTATCCTCGGCAAGACCGAGTTCATCCAAACGATCCAGAATACGTCCGATGTACTTATCCATCATACTGATCATGCCGTAATACGTTGCAACAAGCTGTTTGCGCTCCGACTCAGGCATCAAGTGGGAGTGGTAGCCATGAATAGCCTGCCCAGTCTCCTTCCAAGCCGAGAAGTCCGGACTCTTCTGCTGCGTCATCCCGAAATGTGGCGGGTTGTTATCATGCTCACCAGGAGATACTTCAGGAATGGTCAGCGACTCGGGATCATACATCGTATCCCACGGCTCGGACACGAGATACGGCGGATGCGGATCGAAGAAGCTGGCCCACAAGAAGAAGCTCTCGTTATTGTTCTTATACTGCTCAAGCAACGCATTCGTACGCTCCGCAATCCATGTATTGTAATGGTACTCTTCAGGCAAGTCCCATCGATGCAGTTGCTTCGGACTCATCGTACCCGTCGGCGGCAAGAAATAATCGCGCCAGTTTGTACAGCCCTTCTCCTCCATCCAAATCGCATAATGTTGCCCAACATGAGCCTCGTTCGTATGATTGCGTGCAAGCTCGACATGGTCGAAGCCATAGAAGCTGTCACTGAACTGACGCCAGTAGTCAAGATCCTGCAGCAGCGGATATGACTCCAGCGATGGATATTCCTCATTCCCCATTAAAGGTTGAAAATGTGCCTTGCCGACCAGAGCCGTACGATAGCCTGCCTCCTTGAAATTAGTCCCGACAACGGGCCGATCCTCCAGTAGCTTCGTACCAAGCGTCCACGCCCCATGCTGACTCGGATATAGTCCAGTGATGATGGAAGCGCGGGTCGGCGTGCATGTCGGATTTGGGCAATACGCCCTCGTGAAGGTCGTCCCTTCTTGCACAAGACGGTCCAGATTCGGTGTCGACAGCTCCGGATTGAAGGCACCGATCGTATTCCAATGCTGCTGGTCGCTCGTAATTAGTAAAATGTTCGGTTTTTTCATCGTTCGCCAACTCCTTCTCTTCTATAAATATTTGATATTATTGATATGTTATCAAAATATGTACACAGGCTACATATCATAATGTTATACTGTTTAACAAAATGTTAGATCAGAGGTTGGTGACACATGAAGGAATACACCCACGAGTACGCGGACATCCGCATGCAGGTGCCGAGCGACCTACAGCGAAGTGCTGGTCTCTATGTGCTCCGCTCCGGTTTCAACCGCGCGAAGCCGGGCTATGATGTCGGGCCGAAGCGAATTGAATGTTACAGCTTCCACTTCATACTGAAAGGAAAGCTGTGCCTAGAGGATGAAGAAAACTCACACGAGCTGCAGGAGGGACAGCTGTTCGTCCTGTTCCCCCATGTCTCCTACAGGTACTACAAGGCAGAAAGCAGTCCAGAACTGTCCCTCAGCTGGATTGCAATGGGAGGGCCGCAGACTTCAGCTGCAGTGGAAGCACTGGGACTGACACAAAGTCGGCCGTCCATGTCCATACGGTTCAATGCAGAGCTGCGTATCTTGTTACGACGCATCCATACCTCCATGGGCGGACGACCGTATCAGCAACTCAGCAACGTATACGCACTATTGGATTTGTTGCTGCTCGGATGTGAGCAATCGTCCGGACACCAGCTAACAATGTCCGCAGTAAACCCCCAAAAAAACGGGCACATGCCGCATAAGGAGCCAATAACTGAAGTGGAGCAACACAAGGGAGAAACGTCCGTCCAAGCACTCTGGCTCGACTATTGCGCACGCTACATGCAGCTGCATTATGCAGAGCCGCTGCGGATTGACAACCTTGCTGCCGAGGTAAGTGTTCACCGTTCTCACTTCTCATTTGCCTTCCGTGAGCGCTTTGGGATGCCGCCTAAAGCCTACTTGACAAAGCTTCGAATGACAAAAGCACACGAGCTCGTCACAACAGACCGAGAAGCGCCCATTCACGAGATCGCACTCACTGTCGGATATCCAGATCTGTTCACCTTCACGCGGGCGTTCTCCCGATATTACGGTATATCGCCGAGCGATGCGAGAAGGCAACAAGAATGAGCATACAACACAAATTTCTCATTCCCGCAAAAAATAACGCGCAAGAGACCTCCATAGAGAAGTCTCTCACGCATCTTTTATACCAAACTAGATTAAATCAGAATTGACAAGCAATCTACGAACGATCTCAGCTACTTCCGCTCTTGTGATGGCTGCCTTGGGCGCAAGTACATCCGCGCTTCTGCCCATAACAAGACCTGCCTTAATGCTGGCTGCAATACCGCTTTTTGCATATGCTGCCGCTTCGGTTCTATCCTTGAATTTTGTCAGAATCTCATCCACTTCGCTCATGTCGGCAACAGCCTCATAACCAGTAATCTCCATTGCTCTTTCCATGATACTCATAACCTGTTCGCGTGTGATCAGTTCATTCGGTCCGAATTGACCATTCGCATAGCCATTGATCAAGCCGTACGTTGTTGCAGTATTCAAATAAGCTTCATACCAGCTGTCTCTAGCAATGTCGCTGTATGACGATTCGCCTTCCTCTGCATTTAAGCCAAAAGCTCTTATTACAATAGCAGTAAACTCGGCACGAGTAATCGAGCGATCAGGCTCGAAGCGAGTGCCGTCAACACCGGATATTATCAATCTGGATCCCAAGTCATTCACAGTGTTCTCTGCCCAATGTCCAGACATATCCTGAAAATTGACAGGGTTCCAAATGACGGCGTAAGTGCCATTCGTCAGACTGTTCATAATTGCATAATAGCTGCCATCCTGTTTGACAAATCTAGTTGGAATCGGTTTCACTGTTCCGTCCTCTTCCACCACTACCCCTGTTGTAATTTGAGTCTGGTTAACATCTTCTGGAATGACGATGGATCTCTCAACAAACGTATCGAATGTACGGACTTCTATTGTTTTCTCCTCATAAGTGTAAGTGATATGGAAATCCACAGGTGGGGACACAACCGTGAATCCGCCCTTCACTGCTGAGCTTTCCAGTGCCTTCTTGGCATCGGCATCCGCTGAACTAATTTTCATATCAATGGATATATCCTCAAGCTTTACATCCGAGCCCAGTTCTTGAACTAATTCGTTCATATTGATCTGCTGAACAGGAAGCTTATATGAGAAAGTATCGGTCCGTAGTTCAATAACAGCATTTTTCTGCTCCAAATCCTTCACACTCTGACCATTAAGCTTGCCGTACACAACATCGGAGCTATTGGCAACAACAATCGCAATGATGGCGTCATTATCCATATTGCCCAGACTGTTCTTCAAGAGCTGCTGATCGACAGTAATCGTTGTAACCGTACGATCTCCCTCTTTTGTTGTAACCGATTTGGCAATATTGTCATGCTTCTTGCCATCCACCAGAACATCTACGTTAGTCGTCTGTGGAATACTTGGCATAGGATTAATCGGACTGTTATTGCCTCCAGGTGAAGTAGGAGTAGCAGCCTTTTGAAGCACCGTTACTTCAATATCCTTGGTTGTGCTTGCCGCTCCAATCGTGATGGTTGCAGTCAGCGTTACAGTTTGATTCCCGCTCCCATACTCAGGTCGCGAAACCGTCCCGTCATTCGTCACTATCGACGGATGGCTGGATATCCATGTAATGCTTGCATTATGCAATCCGACGGATGGCAGCGAAATGTGATTCGTTACAGCTTGTGCCGTATCTCCCTCTGCAAAGATTAAGGAGTCTGCCGACAACGCATCCGCCGCTTCGGCTGCTAGCTGCTCCTCAGTGTGCTCGTTCGGAACATTGCCTATAATTATTCTGTCAAAGGCAAGTGCTGCGTTTGTAATAGGTTCTTCTGTTGGAGAAAATACATAAAATCGAATGGACTTTATATTCTCGGTATCAATTGCCGTATTTCTTGGGAAATTGCCATCTGCAAGCCAGGTTCCTCCCGCAACGCCGAAATCTTCAATGCTGATGCTCCGCGAAGCGTTTGCTCCTAATGCATAATAATAAGTACCTTTAATGTCCGATGTGTCCGAAATTTCTACGCGCAGCTGTATCTTGTAATTTCTCAGATTCGTAACGTCGAATGTGAATGGATCCTCTCCCAGACTCCAGCCTTCCTCTGGCGCTGTGAAATCAAGGCTGCCTGAGTATGTGCCTGTTGTATCCCATGCATAGGAGGTGAAGGATGTAAATTCTGTATGAAGCGCTTTGCTGCCGTCAGTCGCGCCTTGTGAGTCTGTCGTTGTCGTCACGGTATCGACATTGTACGTATAATCTACTGCTTCTCCGTCTTCAAAAGAGATTTTAGCTCCACGATTACCTGTAGGGGTTTCCTTCGTTTTCGTATATTGATCAAAGATCCCCATCGCCTTGGTCAGATCTTCTAGCGCTGTATTAATTTCACTGTCTGTGGCCAAAGCATCCTGTGCAACAACCTCCGCTTTCATCACTTCAATGTTAAGCGTATCGTGAATATGTTTTTCCACCCATTTATTTCCTTGTTCAACTTCATTTCCCGTAGATGATACAACAGTTGACGAAAGCTTCGACTTGGCATCCGCGATAGAAGCAGTAAGCGCATCAGTAGCCACGCCTGTTGGAGCTTCCTGTTCATCGTACTGAATCATTTGTACGCTTGTAATATAGCCGCCATCTTCCGGAATCATAATGTGAATGGTGTTGTCCGCCAGCAGCTTACTCGCATCCAGTTCGAATTCGGCAAAGGTTAGCAAATCACCCGGCTTGTTCGTGTACTCCAGATCCTTACTGAAGTTTTGCGTATTTGCCGGATTGTCCGGATTGACAACAACGGACATGTCCGTCGTAAATCCGCTGCCTGTTTTGCCAAAGCCTATGCGAAGCGTCGCTTTAGCTAGAGTTGTCGGCAAACTTTCAATCTTAAACACAGCAGGGGCATTTGGGCTTGTAGGCACAAGCTCCTCAGGAGCATACGCAAACTGTCTCTCCCACGTTTTCGTGAACGACGGATTGGAATCAAGCGTGATCTCGAAAACACTCATCTCCTGCACTCTCATGTACACGTTATCCAAATCTGCAACATTCTCTTCCTCATAGGTCAGCTTCCCCTTCTCAAGGAAGAAGTGCTTCCGTGTCACGCTTGCAATATTGGCATCTCCTGTGAAAACATTCAGATCAAGATTGACACGCTGCGTGTTGAGATTGTGAACGGCCACATATACCTTGTCATTGTAGCGAACCGCATTCGTGTAGACCCTCTCCTGATCTGCTTCTGAAGGCAGGAACGCTCCCCGATAATCCTTCCACATGTCCAAATAAGCTTCCAGTGGCGTCATCTCTTCCATTAACCCGTTCATCGTTTCATTATATTTATAGAATGTATCGTTGGAGTTAGGGCGCCAGTTAATAATAGGATACAAGTATGGAACCAGCATGCCGATCGTATCGGAATAGTTCATGAAGCGCAGCATGTAGCCATTATGAGCAACCAGCTTCTGGAAGTAGTCTGCGTCACTACCGGCTGTGTTATAAGTACCTTCCTCTGTAATATAGATGGGCTTCACATTATCCGTATTCACCATGTGGGCATTGAGCAAATCGAGCACCGCTTCCATTCGTCCGCTTAGGAAGCCATCCGAATTGTTCTCTCTGTCGTGAATAAACAAGTTCGAATTTTCATAGAAGTGGTGAGAGTACCAGTCCAGAGAATCTTTTGTTTCATCCATAAATTTCAACTGGGCACGCGCCTCGTCAAAATCATTTTTCTCCAAATACATGAATGCGCTTGACGGACCGCCGACTAATACATCTGGATTTTCCGCCTTAACTGCCTCAGCTACCTTGTTATGGAACTCGGACAAATAGCTCCATGCATGCTGTGGATCTGACTGGAAGAACCACCATTCCTGCGGGATGGTCGATTCATTTTTGACTTCCACGTACTTGGGACCAAGTCCATCGAATCTGGTATCGATGCTCTTGATTAACTGGGCAGCTGCATCCGCTGCAGCATCAAAGTTCGAGTAAGACGGTGTGCCGAAATGCTCGGATTGACCGGAATTCGGGTTCTCCCACATCCACTTCGGCCATCCATCAAGTGTAAGCACATAATCTTTGCCAATTGATGGATATAAGCTTTCGAATTTATCAATAGCTGGCTGACTCTTCGCATAAATCTCTTTCGTCGTTGTAAAGTCCGCATAGCCAGGACGCTCCGAATCTTCCTTAAGACCAGCCCAGCTTGTCATCAGTGTGTAATGAAACGCGCCGCGGCCAGGAATAAACCCATAATCATTGGTTGTCTTGTGATAGGCCTCGTCCAGCACTGTGATTTCACCGTCTGCTTGCTCCACGCCGATCGGACCGCTATTCACATGATAGCGCTTGAACACCTCTTCAGGAAGCTTGTTGACACCGTTCATACTTAAATTTGTAAGCGCATCCACATTAACGGATACATCTAGAATCTCCTTGTCTCCTCCGAGAACAGTCCATGCGGATGTATCGAATTCCAACGGTACGCCTTCCTCCTCCCAATGATAAACACTTCGAAGCGTACCATTACCGACGATTTTCATTTTATAACCGTCATAAATGACGTCGCCGTTTTCATCCTTAATTAACCAAGGATGCGTAATTCCTTCCGTTGGGTTGGATTCCTGGAATCCCATCTTCGTATAGTTCGTATATAATCCTGTGACACCGTCTTTCCAGCCACCATTTTTGAATACCGTCCACTGAGTCTCAACGCCATTTGGGTCAATGACATAAAGCTCCATCGTTTGTGCAACGGAACCCTCGAATCGCACATCACCAAACAGACGCCATACTCTCGCATCCATCGCAGGAATGTCAATTGTCACCTGCCCATTAACCTCCAGGTATTCGCCTTCTGGATATTGCAGAAAATTAATACGCTGAATACGGCTCTCTCCGTTTATACTTTTGAAATAGGATACCGCATTATCACCGAACAGTTGCTTGTAATGCTCGGCAACATCAGGAATCGTATCGAAATCAGCTTTATCGACTCTAATATTTTCTGGAAGCTCGTCGCTTGCCTCAACCGCATAGCTTATAGTTGTCGGGCCTGCGAGACAAGATACAATCAGCAATACCGCACATAATAATACAGCCAATATTCGTTTAATCTTTAAATAAGATTTCAACTTTTGCACACCATCCCATCTTAATTTTTGTTTGCGTTTTACATAGAGAACTCCCTCTGGCAACAGTGTTCCAGAGGGACTTCTCCTTGTGAAAGCAATTATGATTGGGCGCTGATGAAGCGGTCGTATGCTGTCTGATAAATACTGATTAACTCGTCAACCTTCATCTTATTCAGATCGTCCAGGTAGTTATCCCATTCCTCTTCTACCCCGCCTTCAAGCAGCCACTTGGCACTCGTTTGATTAATGTAGCTGTTCAAATCGGTGTCCAGCGTTTTAATTCTTTGGGACTCCTCAGCAGTGAACATCACGCCAGGGAACGTTTCCGAAGTCATGTAAGGCAAATAATTTTCTTTGATACCGTCAATCTTGACTTTATCCTTTTCAGCCATTGCCAGTCGAGTACCATACGTATTCTCTAGAATCGCATAAGGAGCTTCTACTGGTGCCGTCTTAAATACATATTGGTCAGTTGTCAAGCCGTCTGGTGCATCCTTGAGCGTCAAAGTACCATCCTTGTCTTCCAATGTCGTTCCAATTGGGCCCCAACCTGCTTCGATGGAGGTATCCGTTGCGTAGGACAGATCGATCCATTGCATTGTAAGCTCTGGATGCTGATTTTCGACTGTCATCGAGAAGGCAAACGGATTAACGCCCTGGTTATTATTCAGTGATTTTCTCCACACTTGATCCCCGTTCGGTCCTTTCAGAGCCGGAACAACAACATATTTCGGATCGTTGTCGACGCCGACTATAGAGAAAGCATTCCAAGCGAAGAAGCCACCCAGACGCTGTTCCGTTCCACTTCCTTTACCAAGCAGTTGATTACGGTCTTGAGCAAGGCTCTCTTTATCAAATAATCCGTCCTCGAAGAAGGTATGGAAATATTGAATTGCTTCTTTGTACTCCGGCTCCTTCGCGGAGAAGACCACCTTGCCATCCTCGACGAAGATATGGGTAGCGGAGTCCGCTCTGCCGAAGGCTCCGAACAAAGAGCCGATGCCATTTACATTGTAGTTCGCAAAATCCCACAGGAAGGAGAACGGAATTTCATCATTTTTGCCATTACCGTTCGGGTCCTGCGTCTTGAACGCTTCCAGAACGTTCCGTAGCTCTTCCATTGTTGTTGGCACTTCAAGTCCTAGATTATCCAACCATTCTTTGTTTAGATACATCATGTCGGGAGAGAGCCACAGCATCAGTTCACGGATGCTCGGTAATGAATAGATATGTCCGTCCGGCGCCGTCAACATGGCTTTATATTTTGGATTCTGCTCGATCAACGCTGACAGATTCGGCATTGTTTCCTTCGTAATGTATTGCTCTAGAGGCACCAGCATGCCCTGACCGCCATAGTTGATGACATCGTTGCCTGTCAGCGCAAGCGTTCCGTAGAAGGCATCAGGCAGCTCTCCGCTGGCAAGAATCAGATTGCGTTGCTCCTCACATTGTGAGAATTCGATGTCCGTCCAATCAATATGCACGTTTGTTTTCTCTTCATATTGCTTAAAAAAGTCCATTTCATTGAACGGTCCATTATTTGGATGCTTACAAGCTACCATCTCCAACGTAACTTTCTCATCCAGTGGGAATACACTCTTCTCTGCGTCTCCATCCGTTGCTTCAGGCGATTGCGAAGCTTCTGATTGATCCGGTTCATTCGAAGTCGGTACATTTTCATTTGTGTTATTCCCTCCACAAGCGGATAACACACTCATGATCAAAACTACTGAAATAAATAAAGCTAACAACTTTTTATTTCGATTTTCCAATTCGACGCCCCCCCAATTTATTGTTAAGCCTCCCGGAATTAAATTTTCCGCATCGGCTCCGACATGACGTCCAGAGGCTTTTCTTCTTTCATCCCAAAACAGGAATGTGAACAAACTGTCCTCTGAACTTTTCAGAACGCCCCAATAATCGCTGATAAGGAATTTTTTCAATCTCTCACGAAATTGGAGATTGTTTTGAAAGTTATATCTCGTTCTCGCCAGGACTACTTGACATTCGTAATCCAACAATCTCATAAGAAGTACGACTCACTGGAAGAGTTGCTGTTTTGCGGAACTTTTACAACGACCTGATCTTCTGAATCACGCCGATTAATCTGTCCGCCACCGCTTCCTTAATGCATTCGGCTTACGCTTCCTATCCCAGAGGCTACAAGCCTCAGGATCCAGCTGAAAAGTAAAAACTATTATTCATTACGAGCCAGTCTGGAACGTCCCATCAATCTTCGAAAACGATTACAATTTCATGCATGCCCTTTCATCGACGCCACCTCCATATCGCCCCCTTATTTCGAACTAACACCCCTGCTGTATTTCCAAGCTCCTAGATTGCAAATATACGCTTAATGCAGTTGCAAATCTCGTTACTTCCAGGCGCCCACCTCCCTTTCATAATAACGTTTGATCTTCTGAATTACCCTTTAATGCTTCCGATCATAACGCCTTTGACGAAGTAGTTCTGCAGGAAAGGATACAGGATCAGCGGCGGCAGCGCCGCAATAATGATCATGCCGTATTTGATGAGCTCCGCCGTTCGAAGCTGATCCCCCATTGTAGATTGATCTGTTATCATGTCACTTTGGATCTGATTCTCGACCAGAATGGAACGAAGTACGAGCTGCAGCGGGAATAACTCTTGATCACGCAGATAGATTAATGCATTGAAGTAGGAGTTCCAGTGAGCAATACCATAGAACAAAATCATGATCGCGATGAGCGCCTGAGAAAGAGGCAGCACCATCTTCCAGAAAAACTTGGCATCCGAGCAGCCGTCGATTTTCGCTGCTTCTAGAAGCTCATCTGGAATTGTAGATTGGAAGAACGTTCGAGCAATAATGAGATTCCATGCACCCACGGCATTGGGAATGACCATCGCCCATACCGAATTCACCAAACCCAGTTCCTTGACTGTCAAGTAAGTTGGAATGAGACCTCCACTGAAAAACATCGTGAATGTAATGAAAAGCATAATCGAGTTGCGCCCCTTCATATCCTTCCGCGACAAAGCATAGGCCGCAGGGAGAGTGAGGCATAAATTAATAAAGGTACCTAATATTGCGTATACAAAAGAGTTTTTATAGCCAATCCATAGATTGTCGCTATCTAATATTTTTTTGTATCCCTCTAAGCTGAACTTCTCCGGCCAGAACAATGTCATTTGAACTGCTCCGGGATCCGTAACAGAGGCCAATACTACGAAGTAGAGGGGATAGATAATGATGGCCAGTCCTGTCAAAATCAACAGCATATTCACTCGATCGAACCAGATATCTGCTAGACTGCGTTTAAACATGTTGACCCTCCCCGCTTATTACCATAACGATATATTTGAAGCTTTTTTTGCTATTTGATTAACCGTTAAAAGAATAATGAAATTAATAATGGAGTTGAATAGTCCTACAGCAGTCGAGAAGCTGTATTGGGCTCCGACCAATCCTGTTTTGTACACATAAGTTGAAATAATCTCTGATGAAGGAAGATTGAGAGATGTTTGCAGAAGATATACCTTTTCAAAACCAAGACTCATAATATTGCCTGTACTCAGAATCAGCAGAATGACTGCTGTCGGCATAATCCCGGGAATATCAATATGCAAGATCCGCTGAAATTTATTCGCGCCGTCCACAACAGCAGATTCATGAAGCTCGGGACTGATCGCCGTAAGCGCTGCCAAATAAATAATCGTTCCCCAGCCGGTATTCTGCCAAATCTCCGACAGCACATATACCGGTCTGAACCAATCCGGGTCCCCCATAAAAAATACGGGTTCTCCGCCAAACGCCTCAATGATTTTGTTGATCAAGCCTGTATCTGGCGATAAAAATAAAAACAGCATGCCTGCAATAACAACCGTCGAGATAAAGTGAGGTGCATAAATAACGGTCTGCACAAATTTTTTGAATTTCTTGTTCATTAACTGATTGAGCATCAACGCGAGCAAAATGGGAGCCGGGAAGCCCACTACAAGCTGCAGGACGCTGAGCTTGATTGTATTCAGAATAATTCTCTCAAACTCAAAGGAATTGAAGAATCGTTCGAAATGCTCGAATCCAACCCAGGGGCTATCTGCTATCCCTTTAAAGGCTAGATAGTTTTTGAAGGCAATCTGAATACCATATAACGGTACGTAATGGAACAGCACATAATACAGTACGACAGGAAGCACAAACAAGTATAACTGGTAACTCTTCATCAGCCTCGAAACCTTTTGTTTGAAAGGCATCTTGCGCTTAATGTCGGGAATATTCAACTGCTGGACTTCTTTTACATTTTCCACAAAAAGCACTCCTTCTCTAGTAAGCCTGTAATCCTTAAATTCATTCCTCCTTAGAAAACGTTTACAATTTGTTAATAAAATATTAACGAAACATAACATCAATATTTTTATTATTAAATAGGGCTTGCTGAACACTTAAAAAAAACAACAAAAACCGCATAACAACAAGGATTCTAAGGCCCATTTGTCGAAATCATATGCAAAGGAAATGTTTGAAAACCACCTAAAACCTTTGCAGATGGAGTGACGAAGATGTTTAAGCCGACCGCGCACCTCGATAATCAATTGATCCTGCCCGGCGATTTCTTTCTGCCCTTTGGCGGAAAGCTGGACGAGGACAATCGCTGGGTCCAGTTGGCGCGGTTGGTGCCGTGGGCGGAGGCTGAGAAAACATACGGTCAATTTTTCAAAGACACCTTTCGCGGCCAGCAAACGATCAGTCTTCGGATGGGGCTCGGTGCGCTCATCATTCAGGAGCGAATGCAACTGACCGACAGAGAAACGTTGGAGTCGATCAGCGAAAATCCTTACATGCAATACTTCATTGGTCTGCCTGGATTCGTCATGAAGCCACCGTTCCATCACTCCATGATGACGCATTTCCGCAAGCGTCTGACGGACGTGCTGGCAGAGTTGAATGAGATCGTCGCCACCGAAGGTGCGAAGGAAACGAAAGATGATGATGACAGCAACGACGCGACCGGCGGCGGTAAAGGCCAAGGGAAGCGCTCGAAGAAGCGCGCCTCTGATGAAGAAGTCGAGCAGCAAACCATGTTTGCACAATCGCAAGTCGCATCGTCAGAAGCAGCGTCTCCCGTGGAGTCGATGGCTACAGAGTCAGAGGTTCCTGAAACGAATAAACTTGTTTGCGAAGCGCATCCGAAATCGACCGCAGAATGGGAAGCCCCTGAGCAGCCGAATCAAGGGACCGTGCTGGTGGATGCCACCTGTGCGCCGGCGGATGTGGCGTATCCGACCGATCTGAATCTGTTGAATGAAGCGCGGGAGAAGCTCGAAGCGATCATCGATACGCTGCATGAGCCGGTCATCGGACAAATGGCGAAACCGCGCACGTACCGGGAAAAAGCGCGCAAACAGTTTCTGGCCGTTTCCAAGCAACGCAGACCGGGGCCGAAAGTGATTCGCAAAGCGATCAGGAGGCAACTCGGTTACGTTGGACGGAACCTCTCCATCATCGCCGAGCAAGCCAAGTCGCAACCGCTCACGCTACTTGGCCGCAAAGCCTATCGCGACCTGCTGGTGATTCACGAACTGTACCGTCAGCAGCTTCACATGTACAACGAGCGTTCCCACCAGATGGAAGACCGGGTCGTCAGCATTCATCAGCCGCATGTCAGGCCGATCGTGCGCGGGAAAGCCAAGGCGCGCGTCGAGTTCGGAGCCAAGATCGCGGTAAGCATGACGAAGGGCTACGCGTTCCTTGATCGGCTATCTTGGGATAACTTCAACGAGAGCACGACGCTCATGGACGTGATCGAGAAGTATCGCAGCCGCATGGGATTCTATCCGGCTGTCGTCCAAGCGGATCAGATCTACCGCACACGCGAAAACCGGAGATTCTGCAAACAGCATGGGATTCGGCTCAGCGGACCGGCACTGGGACGCAAGCCGAAAAACGGCCCGACAAGCGAAGATAGGCAAGTGGCCAAACAGGATACCGGAGAACGAAACGCAATCGAAGGCAAGTTCGGAGAAGGCAAGCGCAAGTACGGGCTTGGCTGTATTCGAGCACGCCTCGCAAAGACAAGTGAATCCGTGATTACGCTGCAACTTCTGGTGATGAACCTGGAGCGCAGGCTCCGCGTTCTTTTTTGCCTCATTTTTACGCTGCTATCTCGCAGTCGCCTAGCCATGAGTTTCGGTTAAAGAATCGTTCAGCAAGCCCTAAATAACTAATCGAAACTTGTTTCGTTTTTATTGTATTCAAACCAACAATCATTGTCAACACGCCTCATAAAATGGAACAAAAAGAAAAGCTGTCTAGGGAAGTAAAAAAATCACTCTCCTAGACAGCCTTAGGCAAGTTGCTTATGCTCCTGTTATTCTAATCGTATCAAATCGATCGGTACGAATCAGCTCCCGCAACAACTGCTCCGTCATCGTATGCCGGACGTGCGCGTATTCCGGTTCGTTCCATAGATTGTTATGCTCGTGAGGGTCTGCCACAAGATCAAACAATAGCCCCTCTTCCGAATTGATAAACAACGTTAATTTAAATTGCTCTGCAACCAGAGTTCGCATACGGGTCGTCTCTGGAGCATACCAATCCTCATCATATTCAATCAATGCTGGTCGAGCAGACAGCTCCTTGCCCGCTTGAACAGCTTCACGCAGACTACGTCCTGGCAAGCCTAAAGGAGGTGCGCTGTATACGCCTCGAGTATCCATTACAGCCTGATCGATACCCGCAAAATCAAGAATAGTCGGCACAAAGTCAAGCAGGCTCACTACGCGGTCACGATAGACGCCCTGTTTAGCGGCTTGGGGGGCTTTCCATATATACGGGACATTCAGTAGTTCCTCCCAAGGCCACTCCGCCTTGGTCAATAGACGATGGGAGCCCAAATATTCTCCATGATCAGCCATAAATACGATAACGGTGTTATCGTATAGCCCTAATTCCTTCAGCTTTTCCAACACCTCTCCTATACAGCTGTCCATATGCGTAATCATGCCGTACGTTTGTGCCAATACTTCCCTTAAGGTCGTTTCATCGAACTGTGTATGACCAGGATGAACCTTCCGTAATCCCTTTAGCCAATCGATCGAATCCGCTTCATTCTCCCAGCCCTCCGGCAATGTCAGCGACTGTGGGTCATACATTTCACTATAAGGACGGCATGCCGCGAAAGGATGATGCGGATCGGGGAAGGAGCACCAAAGATAGAAGGACTCTTCCGGCTGAAGGTTCTCAAGGAAAGCCACAGAGCGGTTTGCAATCCACCGGTTGTAGTGCAGCGATTCAGGCAGATCAATCTTCCAGTTTTGCTCGTATAAAAGATTCTTCTCATAGGCTCCTGCCCGCAGTAGCTGCTGTCTCCCTCCCGGTAGCTCTTGTTCAAGCCATGTCAAATAATCACCGTAGCAGTCTACATGTCCGCCTACACACTCTGTCGTTTGGTAGCCATAATAACCACTTGGCAATGCTGTAATTTCCCCGGATTCCCACCGTTCCCTGCTCTCCCAGGAGAAGGCCATCTCCTCTCCATTACTTACAGAGCCGATCGGCTGATGATGCAGCTTACCGACGGCATGCGTCCGATATCCTGCCTCAGCGAGTACCCCTGGCAGTGTAGGCAACTGCTCGGGGACGGCGTTGCCATTCGTCAAGCAGCCGTGCTGTCTGGGAGTCAACCCCGTCAGCAATGTCGCACGCGACGGCATACACACTGGATTGTTGCAATATGCTCTAGCGAAGGAAACGCCTTCACGTCCCAACTGATCCAGATTCGGCGTTCGCACATCGGGATGTCCATGCAGTGACAGTGTACGAGCTTGCATCTGATCTGCAACAAATATAAGAAAGTTAGGCTTCATCTATATTCCTCCATTCATTCTTTCATCACATTACCACTAAGATACCAGGAGCGCTCAGTGCTTTGTCGAAGCAAGCCTTAATATTATCCAATGACTCATGCACTATCCAGGCCTGCTTCACGAACGCCCCGTTGACCAGAGGACAGCAAGAACTCTATTGTTCTGACAATGTATAGCTGATCCGAATTCAAGCCCATGACAACAATATGCCAAATGCCACCATTAGACAGCGGTTTCCTGCACATTCCCCTTATCCGAATACCTTTTTTACCATTCTGCATAGGATCCGTCTTCATTGCGCCAAATAGGTGAATGCCAATTATGGCCTTTTTTCGCAGCTTCTCTAACAGCCTCCTCATTAATGGCAATACCAAGACCAGGCTTGTCAGACACACGAACATAACCGGCTTCATATTGGAATATGTCCGGATCTATTAAGTAACCCGGAACATCGCTACCTTGATTATATTGAATACCTAGCCCTTGTTCCTGAATAACGAAATTCGGCGTGCAATAATCGACCTGGAAGCAGGAAGCCAGTGCAATCGGTCCAAGCGGGCAATGCGGCGCCAGACTAACATCATAAGATTCCGCCATAGCTGCGATCTTCTTCGTTTCCAAAATACCGCCAGCATGAGAGAGATCCGGTTGTATGATATCTACGTAACCATCCTGCAACAGCTGTTTAAAGCCCCAGCGTGTGTACATTCGCTCGCCCGTTGCAATAGGTGTATTCGTCATTCTTGCAATCTCCCTAAGTGCCTCATTATGCTCCGGCAACACAGGCTCCTCAATAAACATTGGCCTGTATGCCTCCAGCTCCTTCACTAGAATCTTGGCCATAGTCTTATGAACACGGCCGTGAAAATCAACCGCAATTCCCACGTCTGGCCCGACAGCATCCCGTACTGCCTGCATTCGTTCCACTGCCTGATCAATTTTCCTATATTCATCTAAATAATGAAGCTCATCCGTCACATTCATTTTTAGCGCCTTGAAGCCAAGAGCTACCTGCTTCTGAGCATGACTGCTCACATCACTTGGCCTGTCTCCTCCAATCCAGGCGTATACTTTGATTTTATCGCGAACCGATCCGCCAAGAAGATCGTAGATAGGTGCGTCATAATATTTGCCTTTAATGTCCCATAACGCTTGCTCAATGCCGGAAATCGCACTCATGAGAACGGGACCTCCCCGGTAGAAGCCGCCGCGGTACATGACCTGAAAGTGGTCCTCGATCTTGAGCGGATCCTTCCCTATCAGATAGTCCTTCAACTCCTCGACTGCTGCCCTAATGGTAGAAGCTCTTCCCTCCAAAATAGGCTCTCCCCAGCCTTCAAAGCCCATATCGGTGCTAATCTTCACGAACAACCATCTAGGCTCGATCTGGAATAATTCCACAGCTTTAATTTTCATAATATGAACCTCCTTTAAAATACGGTTCTCTTCCAATTGCATATATTGAGGATTGCGGATAATCAAGACATTCTACGAGCAACATTTCTTCATGACATTGGTCAGAGAGCCAAGCTTCTCAATCTTTACAGTAACGATGTTTCCATCCTTCAGCCATACCTGACTATCCATTCTATAAACTACAATGACGCCTTACGGCGTCCAGGTAAGGAGAAGATCAGATTATAATGAACAACAGGAGAAAAGCATGTCAGTTCAATCGGATGATCTCCCTTGAAATGGATTACTACTCGATAACGCTTACATTACACGTATTGGATACGCTATGAATATGAGTGCATACAGCCCGGATCATGAGATTTCCTGGCACAGAGCCTTGCACAATGAGCAGTCCTCTGCCCAGCTCCGTCATAAGGCGAGTGCTCTGATAAGGTTGTACGTTATCGGAGCTTCCATTGTCCACCCCAAGAATTCGGCATTCGCCCTCCACCTCAAATTCAAGCTCTACATTCTGGTTTGTAATAGCATGCCCCTTGGCATCCACTAACTGCACGGTTACATGAACGACACTGTCTGAATCAATTTTAATCGTATCCTTATCTGCTAGCAGCTTGATAGAATGCACAGGCCCTACCGTATAAAGCTTCGAATCAACTACCTTTCCGCCTTGTTTGCCAATGGCTTTCAATTCTCCAGCGCCATAAGGCACAGCCCACTTGTAGATATGATCCTCAAATTGTTCAAGACGCTTCGTAGCAAGCAGCGAATCATTCAGATACAACGATACCTCCTCACAGTTCGAATAAACCTCGACTACAACGATCTCCCCATCCCGATAGTTCCAATGCGAATTCACGTCGTGCCAGAACCAAACCCGCTGCTGCCAGCCACCCGGATTCTTCTCTACCAGCTCACCGGATTCATCTAGCCTGTACAAGGATTTCTCCAGAACCTGCGTTGCCAGATGAAGATGCGGTTCTTCATTCCATAGGCTCTTGAACATATGATAAGAAGGCTTCTCGAATCCAGCAAAGTCCAGAAGACCGAGATTCGACCCTTTCCGAGGCCAAGGCTTCTGAATAGCTTCTCCAATATGATCAATGCCCGTCCAGAGGAAAATTCCCGGAATATATTCTCTCTCCAGAACTGCCTTCCATTCATGCCACTGGGCCACATTCTCTGTTCCCATAATCGGCTTGTCCGGATAATGATGGTGCCCATAATCATAGATAACTCTGCGATAGCTGTACCCTGCTATATCCAATTCGTCGATAAATCCCGATTCGTAGCTGGCGCTAGGCAGGATGCAATTTGCTGTAACAGGTCTTGTTGTATCCAGCTCCTTGGTCCAGCGAGTCAAGAGCCGGGCTGTTTTGTCAATATCATACGCATCTCTTGGCAGCTGCTGAATGATCTCACGTATTTTATCCTTCCCGTTAGGCGGCAGTGTCCAGAAATAATTGCCTGATGCATTCATGCCAAAATATCCTGTTGCCTCATTATATTTCGGATACGTCCACTCAATTTCATTGCCAATGCTCCACTGGAATATGCAAGGATGGTTGCGATCCCGCACTACAGTATTCTGAAGGTCCTGTTTGGCATATTCGCGGAAGTATTCAGCATGTCCACGAGTAATATAATCAACCTTCTGTTCCCCGCCATTGCTTCGCTTATCTTTCGGATTATCCCATTCATCGAAGAACTCCTCTTGGACCAGAAAGCCCATCTCGTCACATAAATCCAGGAAATCCTCCGATGCAGGGTTATGGGCCGTTCTGATCGCATTGCATCCGCATTCCTTCAGCTTCTCCAATCTGCGTCTCCATACATCCAGAGGAACAGCTGCTCCTACCAACCCACCATCATGATGGAGATTTACACCCTTGATCAAGGTATTCCGTCCATTGAAAAAGAAACCTTTGTCCGGATCAAATCTGAACTCTCGAATCCCTATAGTGTCCTCTACAGTCTGAATGATTCGCCCGCTTGTTACAACTTCAACACTTACACGGTACAGCTTGGCTGCATGAATCTCCCATCTCTGCGGATTTGGGATCGTCCATTCTAATGAAAGCTCCTCCGATTGATTCGCTGCTAGGGAGCAAGTCTTGACTTGCTTGGCCACAAGCTGATTATCAGGGCCAAATATTTTGCCGATAATTTCGGCTTGCTTGCTAACAGCTTCATCATTCTGCAACGTTATTCTGCCTTGCACAATTGCTGACGAGTCACTCACTATCGGCGTCGTATAATAGGTGCCCCATACGGGGATATGCAGCTTCGGAACAATATGAAGGGCTACCTTCCGATAAATGCCTGAGCCCGTATACCACCTACTGTCCGCATATCGGGAATGATCAACCTTCACGGCAATGATATTTTCTTCACCTATGTCATTCAGGTAATCGGTTACATCCACCAGACATGGCGAATAACCGTAAGGGTGGAACCGTACAAGTTCACCATTACAGTATATGCTTGCTCGATTATATATGCCGTCAAAGTTAATAATTACCTTGCTTTGGTCCATCTCAGGCGTTGTCGTAAAGCGCTTTCTATACCAACCAATACCCCCTGGTAGATAACCCGTGCAAGCTTCCCCCTTCTCTTGATCAAAAGGAAATTCCACACTCCAATCATGGGGTAAACTTAATGTTCTCCACGAGGAGTCATCGGTCGCCAGCAAGTGCGGAGCCTCTGGCTCCCCCAACATAAACTTCCAGTCCTGAATAAAAGGAATACCTCTCATCTCTAAACTCTCCCTTCGTCCATCCTCATCTATAAACGCGGCACTCGACACATAGCAGACTCGTTCCTCGTGCGCCATTATGCGATTCTTCTGATTGATAAATCATAAATTCGTCCATTGGATCAATGTAAAGAAAAATGTCGTCTCCTTCGGCACCCCATCCTAATAGGGAATCAGCCTGCGGTCGGTAAACCGCAGGCCAGTCTCATTACTTATAATTCAAGTAGACAACACGCTTCTGCATGTAGCCTTCCAGTCCGTATTCGCCATCCTCGCCGCCCAGACCGCTCAGCTTATGTCCGCTATGATAACCTTGCATACAGCCGGACATACCTTGATTGACGAACACGGTGCCAACCTGAAGCACGTCCGTACCGTGCATCATCTTCTTCATATCGCTTGTGAACAAGTAAGCAGACAAGCCCAGCTCACTTGAGTTGGTAATTTCAATCGCTTCTTCGAAGCTGGAGATTTTTACAATCGGTAACACCGGACCGAATATTTCCTTCTGTGCTGCAGCCATATCCGGTTTCACATCAACAAGCACAGTTGGCTCGTACCAGTAGCCTTTATCGAAAATGCCGCCAGTTGGACGTTTGCCCCCTGCCGCTACTTTGGCGCCTTGTGCGACCGTTTCTTGAACAATTTCTTCGATCTTCTTCAGATCATTGCCATTCGCTTTTGGCCCCATCGTTACACTGCTATCGAAGGGATCTCCAACTTTAATCGATTTCATATGCTCCAGCAGCTTGGCTGTGAAAGCTTCGGCCACCTGTTCGTGAACCAGCACCAGCTCATTGCACACACATACCTGTCCGCAGTTCGCGAATCTTGCGGAAACTGCTGCTGCCGCCGCCTGGTCAATATCCGCATCCTCCAGAACGATGAACGGAGCTTTTCCGCCGAGCTCCAGTGACAAAGCTGTAATGTTATCGGAAGCGGCCTTGTAAATTTGTTGACCTGCCCGTACACTGCCGGTAACAGTTACCAGCTTTGTAATCGGACTGCTTACCAGAAGCTGTCCTACCTCAGCTCCTGTGCCCGTCACGAAGTTCGCTACTCCTGGAGGGAAGCCTACCTCATGAATCAGGTTGAAAAATTCAGCCGATGCGATCGGCGTCAGCTCATGTGGTTTAATAATCATAGTATTGCCTGTCACCAGTGCCGGGCCAAGCTTTCTGCCGATCAAGGCTAACGGATAGTTCCACGCACATAAGCCAATAGTGACACCGTAAGGAACCTTGCGAATTTGCAGCATTTCTCCTTCCTTATTGGACGGAAGGATATCTCCTTTAATTTTGTTGGCTGATTCCACCGCGTACATCATATAAGCCATCGTATCGTCCACTTCACCAAGCGCTTCACGGTACGTCTTGCCCTGCTCCATCACAAGAAGCTTGGCAAGAAACTCTCGCTTCTCCTTCACCTTCTCAACCAACTTCACCAAATAAGACGCGCGCTTCACAGAAGGGAGCGCTTGCCAAGCCTGTTGAGCCCGCTCAGATGATTCCAGTGCCCTCTGTACACCCTTGGCAGTAGCATCGCTCACAAGCCCAATCACTTCTTCATTCGCTGGATTCTGCACCTCAATTAGTCGATCCGAGGCAGAATCCACCCATTCACCGTCAATATATAAACGATAATATTCCTGTCCATTGCGATTGCCCTTCATCATGTATACCCATCTCCTTTAATTATTATAGTGAGGTAGTAAGAATAAAAATTTTCTAACAGGGCTTTCTTCTACGAACTTTACATCCCCTTGAATTCTGGAGCTCTCTTCTCCTTAAAAGCTGCCTTTCCCTCTTGCGCATCCCTGGTTGTGAAACAGAAGGAGAACAAACTGTTCTCGTATTGCAAGCCTGCATCAAGCGGCATATTCATAGCCGCACGAAGCGCAAGCTTAGCGTTCTCTACAGCGATTGGACTGTATCCGGCAATTGTGTGCGCTGTCTCGTAGACAAGCTTTTTCAACTGATCTAACTCAACGACCTGCTCTACCAATCCACAACGCAAAGCCTCTTCTGCCGTCAATAGTCTGCCCGTTAAGACCATCTCTGCAGCCTTCCCTGCGCCTACCACTCTCGGCAGTAGCTGTGTGCTGCCGCTGCCTCCGATCCAGCCCAGCTTTATTTCACCTGCGCCAAACTTAGCATTGGAAGAAGCTATGCGAATATCTGCATGCAAGGCAAGCTCGAGTCCCCCACCAATTGCATAGCCATTGACCATTGCAATTACAGGCTTGCGAATGCTGCGAATCGCCATACAATAATCGTCGCGGTTACGCAGATCCCATGGACTTCCGTAATCGTCCAATACCTCAATATCACTTCCAGCCGAGAAGCTTTTCTCACCCTCGCCAGTCAAAACGACGACCCTTATCCTTTTGTCCCTATTAATTTCCTGACAAAGAAGACTCAACCTCTCACCCATCGCACGAGTGACAGTATTCAGTTTGTCTGGCCTGGATAGGGTAATCGTCCCGATATAGTTGTCAACCTCATACCGAATATCATTATTCTCCATCGATCAACCCCCTATCATCGTTTACTTTGGAAGCCTCGAGCCCGAAATCCTTATTAATTTGTGCAGTATGTTCGCCGACAGGAGGCGCTCCCTTTACATGTTTAAGAAGTTGGCCGTTCACCCTAGCCGGATATCGGGTCGTCTTGAACACAGCTCCACTTGGCCTTACGACCTCCTGGAACATATCCAGTACTTTAATTCCTTCATGCTGGAGAGCTTGCTCCCAATCAAACACCTCTGCGCACCAATAATCAGCCCGCTCCAAAATATCGAGCCAGTGCTTTGTCGACCTCGTCTTCAGATGACAATTCAATAATTGCTTAATGGTATCGCGCTCATCGAACCAGGACTCCTGCTCTGTATATTGGAGCAGCTCTTCGCACTGTAGCAGCTTTCCTAGCGTAAGAATGGAGCCCATAGCCAAAGCGATATACCCATCCTTTGTTTCATAGATGCCATACGGTGCGCCTAAATAGGCATGCGCATTGTGGAACCCACTCCGCTTGGGAAGTTCTCTAGGCTCCTTGTTCATATAAGCACTCAGCACTTCAAATTGAAAGTCTAGCGCTGCCTCCATCAGACTAATTTCTACAAACCCTCCGACGCCTGTTTTCTCCCGCTTATACAGCAAGCCAAGTAAGGCCTGAACAAATATCGAGCTTGTATGCAAATCGATTGTTGCCAGTCCGAAGGGGACCGGTGGCTGTTCGGCATCGCCGTTCAGCCATGCGAGACCGGACAATGATTGCACGAGCAAATCCTGTCCCGGTTTGTTCTTCCAGGGACCTTCCACACCATAGCCGGTAATACTGCCGTATATGATGCCAGGATTCAGCTCCTTAACTGACTCATAGTCCAGACCTAGCTTCTGCATCGTGCCGGGACGGAAATTTTCTATGACTACATCCGCCTTCTGTATCAGCTGTTTGACTCTAACGAGATCGGCCGGATCCTTCAGGTTGGCAGCATAGCTCTCTTTGTTCCGATTCATCGATTGGAATACGGTACTCTCCCCATCGACCCGAAGATTAGATAAGGTTAATTGACGGCTTCCATCACCCGCATTCGGTCGTTCAATCTTGATAACTCGAGCCCCCAGATCAGCTAGCCGAAGCGCAGATACAGGCCCTGCCAAATATTGACTGAAATCCAATACAACGATATCCTCTAATAGCTTCATCCTGTTCACCTCCCTGCTTCCTGATATTCACGCCTAATATGCATATACATTTCATTTAAGGTTTGAATGACCGTTTGTCGTTCAGGTGTTTGACTCATTAATCGATAACGAATCAGATTACCCGCCTGCTCCTGGAAGCTGATATAGCCATGGAATCGAGGTCTCAGCGAGCCATGCATCAATGTCTCCAATGTACGCTCGAAGAAACCTCCGGACATACGATTCACCTCAGGATCCAGCCACGCTTCCCGATGACCAGGCTGACCATCATTCAAGAAAAACGACGTTCGTTGGAAGGAAGGAGAAGCCACCATAACTGCAAACTTCGCAGCTATATCGACATACCGACATTTCGACGAGATTGCAAGTCCCACGCCGCCAATCATGCTTCCGCTTGGCACTCCGCTGTCAGACGGAATATTGCCGAAACTCGTGACGAATGGTCTAAAACCTTCTCTTGCATAATTGGAATAGCCGTAAATAAGCGGGACGTACGCAATTTCATTGCTGGTTCCCATAAGATCCAGCATTTGAATGGGATCATGATGAACCGATTCCGAATGAAGATACGGCATCAAGCCTTCCATTAGCGCGAGCGCCTGCTCCCCTACCTCCATAGGAAGATCAATGCCTTCACTCCAGTAAGCCCGGTTTGACAGCTGTGCACATAAAGTAAAGAAGGTCGAATAGGCATGTACTGGAACCAACGGAAGACCAATATACTGTCCCTTCGGCAGCTTCTTGGCAATCGACAGCACATCGCTCCAGCTCCGGGCAGGCTGCAGTCCAGCCTGATCCAGCAAATCCTGCCGGTATGCGCTGACTTGAGCTGCTGCATCCACAGGCAACGCCCACTGTTTCCCTTCATACGTATAACTGGCATAGCTCAGACCTGTCGAATGAAACTCCTGATCCTGCAGGAATGCTTCCTCTACTAGACCATTCAAGGGCAGCAGCAGCTGCTTCGCTACCGCAGTTCCAATATGAGGGTGATCAATCATAATGAAATCATACTTATCTGCAAGCAGCTCAAGCGGATAAAGCTCGAAATCCGACAGAGAACGCGCATCCCATTCAATCTCGACATCTGGCTCCAGCTTGCGAAATGCCTCTGAGGCGGCTACCAATGGGTTCAAGCCTCGCTCATGAGACCAGGTCATTCCTTTCAATTTCAATTTTATCACCATCTCTTCAACGTTTAATCATAAATGTACAACTACGAGTGAGACAGCCATTCCAATTCGATTGCACCATTATGCTCACCGATGTAAGGTGCTCCTCTCGAAGATTGCAGCCGGTAGCCATTCAAACGAATGGGACAAGAAAGCGCAGTCAATCGAGCACCATTACTTCTATAAATATTCTGTGTGATATTCAGATCGCGGAACGCCTCCTGCCCCAGAAGTTGTTCCCAGTTAAGCAACTCCTCACAAGCAATGCCGGCTTTCCTCAGTTGAATGCACCAGTAGTCTGCAGGCTTTGTTAGTAATAATTGTTGTATGCTGTCAGCTGTCACTTCGTTGATTGTTGCCGAAGAGAAGTGTGCTTCTAACGCTTTCTTCAATTCGTACAGAGACATTTCTTCTAGCGCTATATATCCCGTAGCTGTAGGATACAGGCCTTTCAACCATCGGCTGGATTCAGCTTCTCCAGCACCCTCGTTAGAGCACCTGTCCGGCATCCACTTCTCATCCCAAATCTCTTGCATGACGTCCAAGGTAGATTCCAGCATATTAACCTCCACCAGTGCGCCTGTCCCTTGTACAGATCGACGCACAAGAGCTGCCAGAATACCTTGCACAAGATGGGCACCGGTCATCATATCTGCGATGGCAAGACCGAATGGTATAGGCCTGTGTATCGCATCGTCGCGATTCAGCCAGGATAGACCAGTAAACGCCTGCATAAGCAAATCCTGTCCTGGTCTCCCTCGAAGAGGAGTATCCCATCCATATCCGCTAATAGAACCATAGATGAGAAACGGATTGATCGCCTTTACCTCTTCATATCCGAATCCAAGCTTCTCAATGACACCCGGTCGAAAGTTCTGGATCATAATATCCGCATGGCTTAACAATTTCCTCACCTTATGTCTGTCCGATTCCGATTTCAAGTCGACAGCATAACTTTCCTTGTTCCGATTAATCGAATGAAACAGCGTACTGTCCCCGTCCAGCTCCATATTAGATATATAGAGTCTTCTGCATATATCCCCACCGTCCAGTCGTTCAATCTTAATGACTCTTGCTCCCAAATCTGCTAATCGCAAGCCGGCATACGGACCGGACAGGAATTGACTGAAATCAAGAACTAATAAGCCTTCCAACGGTCTCGGTATCATGACATTTCACTCGCACTTCGACTTAATCTTTAACAATGACGCCTAGAGCAACTGGAATTCCTCCTCAATCCTGAAGTTGTCCTCGCCCGCTCGTACAATTCCTCGACGACTCCTCATATGTTTACCGTCGATACGAATAGGACAACAAGTAGTTAAGAACAATCCTTGCTCCTCCACTTGCACGCTCTGTACATTACGCAAGGCAACAAACCCTTCATGCCGAAGAAGATCGTCTACGGTCTGCACCTCGGCACACCAGTATCCGCCTTCTTCCAAATCGTTCACCCAGACAGCTGCCGGCTTGCTCCTCAGATGATCAGCAATCAACTGCTTAATTTCATCCCTCTTCAAGAACCAACTAGCAGGATCTGTATAGGAAGCTAAGGCGCGGCATTGCAGCAGCTTTCCCAGTTCAAGCACTGACCCCATCGCAAGAGCCAGATATCCGCTCGCCGTCTCGTAAATACCATATGGTGCTGGAAGATAAGCATGCGCATTATGGCTCAAGCTTCTCTGCGGCAGCTTTCCTCCATCATTAAGATGAGTGGTCAGCACCTCGAATTGATAATCAATCGCCGATTCCAGCAGACTAACTTCTACCAGCATTCCAACTCCCGCTTTGGAACGTTGTACAAGCGCAGCTAGAATACCTTGAACAAGGTTGGCACTTGCAAACATTTCCACAGTCGAAAGTGGGAACGGAATTGGCGGATCATCCGCATTCCCATTCAACCAGGGTATACCTGTAAGCGCCTGGACGAACAAGTCACTATATGGCTTCTTCCGCCATGCTCCCTCTCGTCCGTAACCGGTAATGTTGGCATGAATCAACGAAGGATTTAGCACCTGCGTTTTCTCATAAGGAAGCATGGCCGCCTGGGGGGAATCAACAGGAAAACCTTCTATTAGAACGTCTGCTTCAGCAATAAGCTTGTGCAGTTTCTCTACATCTTGATCTCTAGTGAGGTTGAATAACAATCTTTCTTTATTGCGGTACAAGCTGCTGAGCGGCAGCTGCTCATCCTCAATCTGCTCTATCCTGACGACACGTGCCCCAAGATCAGCCAGTCTTAACCCGGCGAACGGACCAGCAATCTGCGTACTGAATTCCACAACGAACAAACCCTCTAACGGAAGCAAGCTACCCCTCCTAAGCGATGGACATAACAGACTTCAAAGCAGGGAAAGGGATCGAACAAACGTGAGCGTATGTTCATCCCCTCCAGCATCAAGAATGGTTAACTTCGTGCCAAATATTCTAGATTACTCAAGCTCCCAGAGCTCTGGGTTGTAGCGGTAATAGCTGCTACCGTATTCATCACGCAGCTTCCTACTTTCATCGAGATGCTCGTTGCATATGCGCTTCGCCTCAGCTTGATCGCCAATGAGCAGCTTGTATTCATTGCTTGCCAGAACACTGCCTGCTTGCTTCAGATTGAGCGTGACTGTGAACTGGCCTGTGGCATCGGCATCAACCTTCCATGCAATATCGCTAAATTTTGCGGCGCTATTCGAAGCGATCTGTGCAGCTATTGCTCCGCTGTGAACGACCTCGTCCTTATGATTGCAAAGCGTCCACTCCAGTACCGTATCCGCATACTCCTTATGATAATCGTTGACAATCCACAGTTCGCCTTGGAACGTCTCTCCCGGATTCCATCTTCTTTTCTCAAATGCCAAGCTTGGCAGAAGCGGCTGATAACTTGTCTTTACGTAGTCGAAACTAATTTTCTTCAAGCCATAATAATCGACGAGTCCCCATTTAATGTCGGGCCAATGCGTAATGAAGTGACAAAGTGACACACCGCTCATCCGCGGTTTCCGTCTCCGGTACAATTCAAGTGCAAACTGTAGAATTGTGCCGTGCGCAATCTGAGTCGATTCTACGAATTGCTCCAGTGAATCCATTCTCTTATCGCCGAACACTTCAATGTTCAATCCTTGGAGAATGTGGATATCTGCCCAATGATAACCCCAGCTTGGTCCCATAGGCCATAGCTCATTCTCCGGAATAAACTTCTTCAAGCTTTCAATCGAAGGAGCTGACGCCGCGGTTAATTCAGGAATGATCGAGCAATCAAGCGAAGGGTAATATTCCTCCATGAAGGTGCCACCACCGCCGTAATAATGCTCATTAGCGTGCTGGGACTCCTTAGGTTTGAATCCCATACTCTGACCGAACTCATTGCTAAGCGGTGATGCCAATCCGTATGGAACAGACGTATATGCTCCAATTGCTACACCGATCGCTTCCATAAGCTCTTTATTGCCGCTCTCTACATGTGCATCCGTAAAGAATACTTCTTCTCCGCCCATCCAATAAATATTGGATGGATGATTGCGGCGAAGTTTCACAATTTCAATACATTCCTTCGACACGGATTCCACAAAAGCTGGATCATTGGAGAAGGCTTGTGTGGAGAACGTGAAGTTTGTCCATACTGTAATACCAAGCTCATCGCATAGGCGGTAGAAGGTTGGTATCTCCGGCGGATGCCAGCCAAAAATTCGCAAATTGTTAATATTGCATTCCTTCACCAGTGACAGCAGATGTTCATACTTCTTCGTGCTGTTCCTTCCATATAAGAAAGATGGCTGGCCTCCCCAACATGCGGAGCGCAGGAATTGACGTTTACCATTAATAACGAAGGTCCATGGATATTCGCATTCTTCTTCTGTAAATCCCGGATTTTTCTCCATCTGAATCGTACGAATACCGATTCTGTCCTGTACACGATCCAATTCAGAACGATTCTTTGCAACTGTAATTTCCAGATCATACAGATGTGGAGTTCCCATGTCCCAAGGCCACCACAGTTTTGCGTCCGGAACCTCTACACTTACTTCTACGAGACCGTTGCCTGATCGAACATCAGCCTCCACTGTACGAGTGATTGTCTCCGATGTGAAGTTGTGGCCCTTCATCGCAATCTGAAGTTGAATGCTTTGATTCTCTGCAGCCATGTTGTCGAGTTCCACTTGCAGATGGACTACAGCGCCTTCCTCCTTAAGCTCGGATTCTGAACGATAATTAATAATTCGCACATCCTCCGTTGCAACCAAGCGTACCGGACGCCATATGCCGAATGGCACCAAGCCAGTGAAATAATCGCCGGAGAAGTTCACCTTCTTGCCTCCAACATTGCGGAAGTTCTTTGGCGGCGGATCAAGCTTGACAGCCAGCTGATTCGAACCACCAGCCCAATTATCGAAGTTCAAATATTGACTGACCTCAAAGGAAAAAGGAGAGAACATACCCTCATGACTACCCAGCAGTTGGCCGTTTAGCCACACGGTACAGCTATAATCGACACCTTCAAATTCCAGATGAATCTTCTTGCCTTTCATCTCTTCAGAGACGTTGAATCTCCGAATATACCACCATTCGTATTCTTGCACCCACTTGGCCTTGTGCATATTACGTCCAAAATAAGGGTCCTCTAATTCGCCAGCACGCTGAAGATCGGTATATACATCTCCTGGAACAGATGCGTAATTCCAGCTAAAGATTACACCTTGACGCTCTGCAGGAAGGATATGGAATCCCTCTCGTTCTCCTTCGCCTACTCTCATCTTCTCCATCTGCCAGAGCTTTCCGCTTAAATCCTTCACTACTCTCGACATTCCAGAACCTCCAGTACTGCAATCGCATTTTTACAGAACAACAACCCAAAAATAATAAATTATAACTAATTTTCGAAACGTTGTTCCGTTTTAAACGATTATACATTTGGTTGTACTTTGCGTCAATACTGTTTTCATTCATCTTCTTTAAATACAGGTCTTAAGGTAAATTGGAAGTCGAACTGCTTCTCATTCAACTGATACTTCTCCATCAATTTAGGGCCACAGGAGTTCGAGCCGACACCACTCATCTTGTAATCGAGCTGAACAATCGTTTCCTTCCTCTTCCGCAGCTCATACGTGTGCTTGGCTGCCGTAAGATCCTGAGGCAAATAATTCGAAACATTAAACGAGAAAGATGCAGTGCTATCCATCAACATGCCCATGCCAAGCTCATTGGATACGATGACCCATTCCGTGCCCCATCTAGAGCCATTCTCCTGCGGCATAATGTAACACTCGCTCATCTGATCTACACGCTGCAAATATCTACCTTTGCGTACGCTCTGACGCTTATCTATATAGCTCTCATGCGGTCCGTACCCGACGTAATCCACCGTATTCATTGCTGCAGGCATTCTAAGCTGCAGACCAAAACGAGGCAGGAAGTCAATCTCTTCCTTCACCTGTACACTTGTCTTCACCGTTATCGCACCTTGAGCATCTACATGCCACTTAGCAACACCCCGCACAATCGGCTTGCGTGTGTAGATGCCTAAAGAAAATTCTGTTGTAACAATAACCTCTTCCTCGCTTGGTTGCTCCCAATCGCAATGATAGACTTTCATACTGGCATGCTCTAGCCCTTCATATTCCCATCTAGAGGCTATCACCCTATCGTTATCAAGTGGAGCTCGCCACATATTGAAGGATAGAGGATGCTCCAACAACTGCACGCCATGTCTGGTCAACTGATTCGGCACACCTCTGCGTAAATCAAAGGAGTGACTGAAGTCGAAGCCATCTATACGAAGCATGCGATCTTGTTCAAGCACTTGGATAGATACATGAGAAGCTTTGTTTTTATATGAATTAAGAGCCAAGCTTTCTTCACTCGCCGTATATTCAAATTGTTGGAACATGATCTCATGACCACGCTCCGCCCATATATTCTGCTTCTCTAAGCAGCAGGATATAGTCAAGCAGATCGTCCCAATCGCGCTTTTATCCGATTGAAATGCTAGCTGTACTTCTTCTCCGGAATGAGGAGGCGTTCGCAGTCCGCGCAGCTCGCCTTCTTCTAAGAGGACGCCCTCTCGCTCCACCTTCCAGTAAAACACCAAATGGGATAGGTCAATGAAGTCATACAGGTTTCGAATGAACAGCCGTCCCTTCTCAAGCTCAATCGCTTCAATTCGAACAGGTGCTATCACCTGCTTTAGTTCAAGCAAACCGGTATGCGGTGTACGATCTGGAGCAACAAGTCCATCGATGCAGAAATTCCCGTCATTCGGCTTGTCACCGAAATCACCGCCGTAGGCATAATACACTTCTCCATGCTCGGTCGTCCTCTCGATGCCGTGATCGCACCACTCCCACACACAACCACCCATTAGCTTAGGCTCGGCATAGATCACGTTCCAATAATCCAGCAGATCTCCAGGGCTATTGCCCATAGCATGACTGTATTCGCACAAAAACAACGGCTTGTCATTTGACTTATCTTTTGCATAAGCCTCAATCTCCGGAACGGATGCATACATACGACTTTCCATATCCAGCACGCTTACATCCGGATTACCGAGATATAGGGATGCTGCTCCCTCATAATGAATCAGTCTGGAGTTGTCTCTCTCCCTCGTCCACTTCGCCATGGCAATGTGATTATGACCATAGCCTGACTCATTGCCCATCGACCAGATCACTACACAAGGATTATTCTTATCTCGTTCCACCATCCTAATCGCCCGATCGACGAATGCTTCCTCCCAATCCGGATTGTTCGACAACTCATGAAATGCAGGATACGATTGCATGCCAAGTCCCTTCGCCATGTTGTCCCAGGTCTCAGCTATTGCTAAACCATGACATTCTAGATCTGCTTCATCCACAACATAGAAACCGTATTCATTACACAGTTCAAGAAATCTAGGATCATTCGGATAATGTGAAGCTCGTATAGTATTAATATTGTGCTGCTTCATCAATTGAAGATCATTAATCATATGCTGCAGCGGAATTGTCTGACCAAGGCTCGGATGAGAATCATGGCGATTGACACCCTTCAGTTTAACGGGAACGCCATTGATCTGAAAGACGCCCTCTCGAATCTCAACACGGCGGAAACCAACGTTGAAGCGAATAATCTCTTCTCCCGAGGATAGAAGAAGTTCATATAGTACCGGCTGCTCGGCATTCCAAAGCTTAGGCTCAGTAACCTGCATCTGAAGCTGACCTGTCTGTCTAACTTCTTCTTGCATCTCTACTATTACATTGCCGCTTGGATCTCTCAGAACAGCATGTACAACAGCTTCACCAGTCATCTCTATCTCTATATTCAGCTTCGCTTCCTTGTCGTCGTTCAACAGCGAAGTACGAACGAACACGTCGCGAATATGCACCTTATCCCGCGCCAGCATATATACATCACGGAATATGCCGGTGTATCTCCATAAATCCTGATCCTCCAAATAAGTGCCGTCACAATATTTCAGTACCATAACCGCCATTCGGTTAACGCCTGGAACGAGGTGATCGCTGATGCGAAATTCTGCGGGAATTCGACTTCCCTGGCTATATCCGACAAAATTCCCATTAACCCATACATAGAAGCATGCATTCACTCCCTCGAACACGACATATTTTTCTTTGTTACTCCATTCCGACGAGATGTGAAAGTCTCGAATATACAGTCCTGCTGGATTATCATCCGGCACAAATGGCGGATCGCACGGTATCGTATAATTGAGATTCGAATAATGCATTTGATCATATCCGTTGTTCTGCCAACAGGAAGGAACTAATAAAGAAGACCAGTCTTCTGCATCAAAGTTGGCTTCGTAAAAGCTTTCACACACATCCTCTACGCTGGAATGATATTGAAATTTCCATGCACCGTTCAAGGTTTGATAATAGGGAGATCTTCCCCTCTTTCGCGAAGCAGCAGTCTCTGCATTCGCATACGGAATGTAATAGGCCCTTGGCTTTTCACGATTTATGTGCAAGGTATGGGGGTCTTCCCAATATTTATCGATCTTCAACAACGTTATCACTCCTATATTATTGTAAGTGTTAAATGTACAGATGATACGAAGAGCACTCGTTTCCAAAGGGATCCAAGTGCTCTCAAATATTTATTGCCTCCTCAAGATATCCAAACCTGATAATTCGCTTTCACCCTGGTCGCGATCCATTCATTAACATCCCATAGATCCGCTACAGGCTGTTTTGTATAAGCAAGTGTCGGCATATAAGGAACAGGTCCGAATTCCGGTGTCATCGTGCTGACGGATTCGCCTTGAGAAAGTCGGTAGCTGAATATGCGCTTCCACCAGCCCTCAAAGCGTTCTCGTTCCGCTGTCCATTCCGGCGCTCCGGGATGCGGAACCTGAGGACCTTGCGAGAAGCCAATTCTGCCATGAATATGATGCGTATGAGTAATGGCCAGGGCGATCTCCTCCTCCATATCTTCAAGGAGTGATTCACACACATTCGTCCAATGGCTAAAATCCGCGGTAATGCGTAATTGCGGGAACTTGTTCAACAGCCTTGCTGTTGTCCATGGCGAAAACATTGCCCGATGCCTGTGTGTCTCATGTGCAACCACAATGGCATTGTCAGACTCTATACGCAGCGCCGCGTCAAAGAAACGATCCTGCTCACTGTCGCTCATGCGATCTCGAGCGCTGTGCGAAACAATAAACTGCGGCTGGAAACCGATAGCTCTCTCCACTTGCTTCTTAAAAGATTGAATATGATCTTCACCGTCTGTGAAGATCTGGGCTATATAAGAAAGTGAGTAGGCTTGAAGCGCTTCACGGAATTCTTCCTCCTGCTCAGGCAGAGGCATAGGCGCTTCAATGCCGGTATAACCCGCATCCGCTGCCCGCTTGAATTGGTCACGATACGTGCCTTCCATTCCCCATAATGCTTTATATAACTGTAGTTTCATGAATATCTCCTTTTTTCGAGCTATGCATATGCAACTTATACTAATCGAGCTCAAACACCCGTTCCTCACTAATCGGGTCGTAAATGGCAATCATACGACACGGTGATGCCAACGCCTTCCCCCGTTAAGAGTGCTATCTGCCCATCCAACCGCCATCCACCGTTACAATAGTTCCGGTCACATAGTCTGAAGCAGAGGAAGCCAGGTAAATAGCTGCCCCGTTCAGATCCTCTGGTCTTCCCCAGCGAGCTGCAGGAATTCGATCTAGGATCGCCTTGTAGCGGTCAGGGTCTTGTCGCAGCTGCTCGGTATTATCAGTCTCGATATAACCAGGTGCAATCGCATTCACCTGAACCCCCCGCGAGGACCATTCATTAGCCAGTGCCTTGGTCAACTGTCCGATACCGCCCTTACTTGCCGCATATCCCGGTACGTTGATTCCACCCTGATACGTAAGCAAAGAAGCGGTGAATATGATTTTGCCCGCACCTCGCTCCAGCATTCCTTGCCCCATCTCCCTCGCCAATATAAACTGGGAGTTTAAGTTCACCTCGACGACGTGATCCCAATAATCATCTGGATGTTCCGCTGCCGGCTTGCGCATAATCGTACCGGCATTATTCAACAAAATATCAATATCAGCATGCTCTTCCTTCACCTTGGCGATGAAAGCATACAAAGCTTTACGGTCACTGAAGTCGCAGGCATATCCGGTGAAGCTTCGCCCTTCATTGCGAACCTCTTGCTCCACTTCGCTACCTGACTCCTCCAGTGTTGCACTGACTCCGACAATATCCGCTCCAGCTTGTGCAAGCGCAACTGCCATCGACTTGCCAATGCCTCGCTTGCAGCCTGTCACTAATGCTTTCTTGCCACGCAATGAGAATAATTCCAAAATATCCATCTTGCTACCTCCCACTTAATTGCATTGGATAAGAATCTTCATAACACCGCTTCCTGATTCCATCTGCTCGAAGCCCTCTTGAATCTGCTCAATCGGGTAAATCTTGCTGATAATACGCTCAAGCTGGAGCTCACCGCTCGCCGCAAGCTGAATCGCTTGCTCGAAGTCCTCATGTTCGTACACACGTGCGCCTAGTAGCTGAATCTCTCTCCAGAAGAAACGATGCAAATCCACTGGAACAGGCTTACTGAAGATACCTACGATTACAATTCGTCCTCTTACCTTAGGCAGCTTGGTCATAACCTCGGCGCCAGCGAGCGATGAGGTTACCTCGAACACAACATCAGCCCCTTTGCCGCCTGTAGCCTCCTGAACGTATTCCGCCAGATCCTGCTCATTCGAGTTACAGATTTCAAAGCCCATCTCAGACAGCAGTTGGAGCCGGTATGGATTAATCTCCGCAACGACAACTCTGGCACCAGCGGCACGGGCAACGAGTGCGATCAACGTACCAATCGGTCCTCCACCAATTACAACAACATACTCTCCAGGCGCCACCTTACCCAATCGAACGTCATGACACGCTACTGCCAACGGCTCAATCATTGCACCATGCTGCAAGCTGAGATCATCAGGCAGCATATGCAGTGTGCTGGCCGGTACAGTCCAATATGATTGGAAAGCACCGTCTGTCTCGATTCCCATAAACTTAAGACGATGACAGATATGACTGCATCCATCCTGACAAGCAGGACATTCACCGCATGGCCCTAGCGGCCTTACAGTTACTCTGTCTCCCGGCTTATAGGATGTCACCTCCTTGCCGACACGCTCGATTACTCCCGACATCTCGTGACCCATCACTTGCGGCAGCGTTACACGATGATCCATATGCCCGTGATAAATATGCAAATCCGTACCGCATATGCCTGCATAGGCCACCTTTATTTCAACCTCACCAGGTCCTGGTTCTTTGCGCGATCCAGCTCCGACTACAATGTTTTTATTTCCCTCATAAAATGCAGCTTTCATTCTGTTCACTCCCTGTTATATCATTAAAATATTTGCTTATAAGGCTGTAATAGCTCCCATCGGAATTCCACACCAGTACCTGGTACATCTGGCGCTACAGCTCTTCCATCTTGAATGACAAGCGGTCGTTTCGTATATTGATCGATCGGGAAACTGTGCACTTCCAGATAAGAAGCATTCGGCATAGCTGACATCAGACTGACATGGAGCTCCTGCATGCCATGTGTGCAAACTGGCAAGTTATAAGCATATGCCAGATTCGCAATCTTCAACCAGCCTGTAACACCACCAATATTAGAAGCATCCGGCTGAGGGAAATCAATCTTGCCCCGAGTAATCATATTTACAAATTCATAGACGGTATGAAAATTCTCTCCTGCCGCAATAGGTAAGCCTCCCTCTGCACCGATACGACGATACCCATCATAATCATCGGGAATCGTCGGCTCTTCCAGCCAAAAGATATTATATGGTGCTAACAGTTGTGCTGCTTTAATAGAGGTCTCGACTGACCATTTCATGTTAGCGTCAACCATAAATATCCGATCTGGTCCAATCAACTCTCTGACAGCTGCCACTCGTTCAATATCCTCAACTAATCGTTCTTGACCCAGCTTGATCTTGACTGCCTGGAACCCCTTGTCCAAATAACCCTTAATATTGTCCAGCAGCTTATCCTTAGTGAAATTTAGATCGATCGCACCCGCATAGGCTTTTGTAGAAGAAGCATGACCGCCAAGCAGTTTCCATAAAGGCTCGTCACTGCTCTTCCCACGAAGATCCCATAGGGCAATATCGATAGCCGAGATCGCGAACGAGGCGATTCCTCCACGACCGACATAATGAATCTTCCAATTCATCTCTTCCCAATGCTTCTCGATGCAGCTGGCGTCCTTCCCAAGCAAAAATGGCTTCAGATCATGCTCGATCATCTGACAGATCGCCCTTCCACCAACACCTCCGGTATAGGTATATCCAACCCCCTCACTGCCATTCTCCAACACAATCGTGACGGTAATCAATTCGAAGTGAGAATGAATGCCATGTCGTGCATCTCCTAGTTGCTCCACCAAAGGTACGAGGAAATAGTCGGTTTGAATATCAGTAATTCTCTTTCTTTTAGCCATTGTGTTCACCCTTTATTATCATTGATCAGAAACCAATCGTTCCAATTAATTAAATGTTATTACACACAATGCGTTTAGTCAATATAAAATCAGAACAACGTACCATTTTATAAATAAGATTGACTCATATCAAAACATTAATTAAAATAACGGAATAGAGATGAAATGAAAGAAGGTGCTTTCTTTGAAAATTGAAGCGAATAAAACAAATTCTACGTTAGAACGTGCATTATTTCTGCTTGAGCAGCTGTCATTAAATAAAGGCGGATCCGGAATCGGTGAATTATCGGAAGCGACTCAGTTGCCCAAGAGCACAACACATCGCATACTGGAGACACTTATGAAGGCTGGGTTTGTGATGCAGGAACCGTCAACGGAGAAATATTTTGTGGGACTGAAGGCCATAGAAATCGGTATGGCAGGACTTCATAACATTGATCTGGTAGAAGCTGCGATTCCTCATTTACAGGACTTGGCTGAGCAAACAGGCCAAACTGCGTTTCTCGCCGTCTATAATGAAGGTGAAGTAATCTACATTTATAAAGTAGACGGAAGCGCATCCGTCATTATGAATGCGATTCTCGGTTCAAGAAACCCCGTTCATTGTACAGGTCTCGGGAAAGCCATTATGGCGTACTTCTCGCTTGAGGCTGTCGACAAGATTATCAACGAAAAAGGGCTCAAGCAATATACGCCAACGACGATAACAGACCATCAGCAATTTCTTCAAGAGCTGAGCAAGATCCGACAATCGGGCATTGCCATCAATCGCGAGGAATACGATGATGGATTAAGCTCCATCGCTGGACCCATCTTTAATTATACAGGCAAGGTCATTGCAGCCATCAGTGTAGCCGGGCCAACCGCTCGCATATTTGAAAAGCAGGATGAACTGGAATCGTATGTCAAGGAGAAGTCCTCTCTTATCTCCAAACGACTAGGTTTCGTGCCTTCCATGCGCTCCATCTACCTTTCCTAACTTCTACAAAGGACGTTGGCTCTTGAGCCAGAGTCCTTATTTATTGTGTGCATACAAGAAGCCGAGCGTCCTTGCAGACAACTCGGCTCATCCCTCTTAATCCTTCTTTTGTTTCGCTTTCTTCCCTAACCAGAGAACCTCCGGATTAATCTTGTTCGCATAATAATGCTTATAATCCTCAACCGTTCTGAATTTGAGAATATGATTCCATTTCGTGTGAACATTATGGCACAAGCCCCAACGAATGCCCTCCAACGGACTACGATCTGTATCCTCTGTCCGAAATGGTCCTGCCGCTTCAGGTGGATTCTTGATAACGGCTTCAATTTCGAAGTTAATGCCGTCAGGTGCATATTGAATCGTATTTTTCTCCGGGCCATCTGTCGAGAGAAGTGCAGCCATGCCGCCTCGATAGTGCCAAAGCAAGGTTTCGTGACCGCTATTGGTAACCGGATTATATTCCGATTTCACGTATGGACCCTCAGGATGATCTGAGATCGCTACCCCCCATTTGGTTGTCCGTCCGCCAAAGTTCATCTCTTCACCCTTCTGCTCACCTTTATAATACAACCAGAACTGATTATTATAATAGAACAGAACAGGATCATGCACCTTCAAACTGTCGAAATCGCCTTTATGCTTCACCGTCAAGCGATTATCATCATCACCGAACCATTCGCCGTTCATTGCAGGACGAAGAATAGGAGCATCGAGCTTACGCCACGGACCTTCTGGAGATTCCGCTACTGCCATTGCAATATTCTCATACTTTCTAAGTAGATATTGTCCTTCAATGACTTGATACACAAGATAAAACTTGCCATCATGATGCAGAATTTCCGGCGTGAACACACTTCGGTCATCGTAGGACCCCTTCGGCCCCCGTCCGACTGCCATTCCACGTTCAGTCCAGGTTGTGCCATCTGGAGAGGTGGCATACCACACATCGGATTGATCCCACGGGAACACCTTACTATCCGGATCGCCTGTGTTAAAACCAACGGCTTCTCCTACCGACTTCGTATACCATACATAATATAAGTCTCCTACCTTAATTACACTACTCGGATCACGGCGATGAATTCCCTCTTCATACCCCAAGCCTTCGACAGGCTCATACTTAAACTCACAGAACCAGTCAGCATTTTTTGTATATTGTTTGGCTCGAATTGTTGCAGCGCTTTCTTTTTTCATTCCCATACCCTCTCTCTTGAATTTTATAAGATATAAAACCATTCTACTATAAATTAAATATAAATTTCGGAATACATTTCGTTTTGTTTGACATTTAGATTATAACTCTCTATTCTATTTTGGTCAAGAATATGTGGAAGAATACAATTCAAGAAAGAACCCCAGCCTGCATGCAGACTGGGGTTCGCCAATTGTGATCTTATACATCCTTCTTATAGACAATAGGATTAAGCTTGCTTGCCGCCAGATCGCCAGGAGCTAGGCCTGGAAGCCACTTTTGCAGGTCTTTCTTGCGGGCATTCGTATCCGGCTCAATGACCTTTGCGCCATCTGCGTAATAGATAACTGTCATGACCTCGCGCATAGTGTTGGTCGGATTGCCAGGTGCGCTGTGCAGCGTCCAGCCGTAATGCCAGGTTGCGTCACCCGCTGCCAGTGCACCATAATTTTCAACCTCAAGACCTTTGGCCTCGATATATTGACCCAACGTTTTTTGTGATTCATCAGAAATAGCCAGCTTGCTAATATAACCAAATTTATGGGAGCCGTTCGCAAAGTTCATCGAGCCCACATCCTCAGAGACTGGAACCAACGGCATCCACATCGTGATGAAGTTATCCGTATCTACAGGCCAATAGATTTGGTCCTGATGCCAAGGCGTGATTCCGCCTCCCGGCTCCTTGAACAGCGCCTGGTCATGATAAATTCGAACCGCATCTACCCCCATCAGCTCGGCTGCAATCTTGGCGAACCGGCGCGCAAATACGAAGCGTTGGATTTCAGCGGATTTTTCCCAAATATTAGATATTTGGATAAAAGCTTTGCCATAAGTATCTCGCTCTTCTATCGGCTTATCATGATAATTAAGCTCTTTCACTTTCTCCCCGATGATAGAACGGTATACGGCAACCTCATCGCTCGAAGCTACCTGATTCAGCTTGATATGTCCCTTTTCTTGAAACTGTTGAATTTGCTCCTTGGAAAGCTGATAATCACTTGAAAGCTCTGGTAGATTATTCAAATCCGACATCCCTATTCACTCCTCGAAATGTTTTTGACTCTTGATATCCCTTATGTTATCATGTCCATACTTCTTTGTAATTGAACTATTGAGGTCAATAGTTGTACTTTACCGACTTATTAAACAGGAGGGAAATTATAGTGCAGTCATCATCGCAAGCCAAACAATTAAACCCGGTTGTGCATTGGGCACAGCAACATAGACAAGCCAAGGAACGCGTCATTGAACGGCGTATTCGGGATTTTGAGATCCTGCTGCTGGAACATGGTGAAGTCGAGGTACAGATCGAATCGGAGCCTTCGTATTTAGTTCAACCTGGTCAGTTCTTCCTGCTGCCCGCAAAACTCAAGCACCGGGTAGAGGTCCTATCGGATCCGGATGCGCTGTTTCTAGGCGTTCACTTCGATTTTTACGACGAGCTTCGTATCACTAAGGATGAGGACATCATTGTTTCCGTTGATCATGAAGACGATGATTATTATTGCACTATGCCGGATATGGCGGAGTTCCATGAATGGATGACCACCGGCAGCATGCATACAACCTCCGAGGTATACAGCGTGCTGGAATCCATCATCCATGAATTCACTCATCGGCCCGCCGGGTACATGATGTGTTGCCAAGGCCTGCTGCTGCAGCTGTTCTCTCATTTGTCAAGAACATTCCGGCATCACCAGCATCGGGCGAATGCCAGTGCAGGCATGCAGCTGGCAATCGCCGAACTTGCCTCTGCTATTGAGCAGAATGTGGGGGATCGATGGTCCAACGAGAAGATGGCGGACATGCTAAACATCAACGTGGATTATATGGGACGTCTGTTCAAAAAATGTATGGGCGTCAGCCCAAATAAATTTGTCCAGCAGATCCGTCATACTGAGGCGAAGCGCCTGCTCCGCGATACAGATGGCACTATCGAATGGATCGGCCATACGATCGGCTACTCCGACGTGCATTACTTCGTTCGGATATTCCACAAATGGGAGGGTATGCCTCCAGGCGAATATCGCAAGTTCTGCAGGCTGCTATAGTCTCTGTTATGCATGATAATCCAGTAGCGAAATATTATTCATAATGAGTAATCCACCGGCAACGACAAGCGGAAGCATATTGGAAACCCCTGTCATCAGGTGCTTATAAATCCCGTTACGCTGCGGCTTTCTTGTTTGTGTCTCTTGTTTTGTCTCCTATTTGTTTGGTGCCGCTTCCTTCGCCAATGCTTCCTCCAGCAATCCCTTTGGATTCCGAATGGCCTCCGCCACAGGAAATTTTAACGATCGGCTTTCCTTCAAAACGCGCCTCCTGAACATCCGTATCTGCAGCAATAATAATCGCATGTGCAGCTTCAATTTCTTCCTCCGTAATACCGCCCTCGACTCCCATTGCCTCCCACTTTTCAACCTTCAAAGAAATATTCATCTCTTTGGCTGATTGCTCTAAAGCTTCAGCCGACATATAAGTGTGGGCAATCCCTGTCGGACACCCTATTACCGCTAATATTTTTTATTCATTAATCTCCCCTCCCATGTCACACTGGGTCTAAGCCCTCACATTCCTTCGTCCTGCCTCTCAAGGGGTGGACGCCGCTTCTTGCTCCTTTACTGGGTCGTTGCCCTTATGGAAATTGTTTCTGTGGCTACTCCATGCTTCTGTTGTCGTGATTGAAAACCTAAGTGATGCAACTGTTGATGTTTGAACCTTCTATGTTGATGTTTGAACCTTCTATTATGCTGCCATCTGAAGCTGGGACTGGCGTAACGGCCCCAAAACATCGATAGGGTTGTAACGAATTTGTTTTGTCCCCAACGTGTATAACACTCGAATGAGTTTTCCACATAGGGCGACGATGGACTGCTTCTTTTTTAATGGATTGTTTGCACGTTTTGTGTAATATTCATGCAATGCTTTAAACTCAGCGTTTTTCGCTACCATCGGCAGTACCGCCCGGAACAACAATGCCCGAAGGCGGGATCGTCCACGTTTGGTGATTGTGGACTTGCCCTTCCTCTTGCCGGAGCTGTTTTCTTTCAGGTTGAATCCGGCAAGACGTATGATTTGTTGACCGTGATCGTAGCCTCGTAGATCTCCGACTTCCGCCATAAATCCGGCCAGCGTGACGACTCCGACCCTTGGTACCGTCAGCATTTCTTCGGAACCGGGAACTTACCCAAGCAGTTGTTCCACCTGTTGCATGATGTCTTCAAGTTGCCGGGCGAATAATTCGTATTGCTCCAATAAAGCCTTCAACTCCATCTTGGCTGCGACGATACCTTCGGTTAGTCCGATGGAGGATTTGGCGGCTTGAACCAATTGCTCCACTCTCTTCATCCCTACAGCACGTTTCACGTCTTGCTTCCAACGCTTCAGAATCGTATAGGCGCCTAGAGATACGATGTCTTGTGGCGTCGGAAACTCAGACAGTGTGATAAGCGATGCTTTGCCTTCCCAGTCTTTAAACACCTGTTGGTATTCCGGAAAGAAGCGGTCAAGCCAGTTTTGAATCCGCCTTTGGACTTGCCCGAAATTCACCATCACTTTTTCCCTCAGATTCATCAGGATGCGTAAGTCCGCATAGACGCTCTTTGGGAATTTCGGTTCGGTGTACTTTCCGTTTCGGATCAAATCCGCGATCACTTTGGCATCTTTGTAATCGTTTTTCGTCGGTGAATTATCCTCAAGCTCTTTGCTCTTATTCACATGGTGGGGATTAACGACAATCGCTTTAATGCCTTCATGCTGCAGAAATTCCGCCAGCGGGAACCAGTAGCGTCCGGTCGGCTCGATGCCGAAGATCACATCGGTTTTGGCACATTGCCTCTGAAGTTCCTTCATCCACGATCGGCTCATCAGCACGCAGCGTTGCGTGATCCCCTGCAATGGCTTTATTATTGGAAGAAGACGGCAAGAAGGAATATCCCGTGCGCGTTGTGCTCAAAAACCGCGGTATCTTTGGGGTCGCTGGTCTGTACGAAGTTTGGCGGGATACGCGCGGCGAGCCGCTTCGCACCTGTACCCTCGTCATGACGGAGGCGAACCCGCTGATCGGAGAATTTGAGAGCCGGATGCCGGCGATTTTGTCCCCCGAGGACATGACCCGGTGGCTGGATGAAGGAATTAGTGATCTCGACGCGCTGGACCCGATCCTGCGGCCACATGCAGCAGAGGAGATGCAGGCCTACCCCGTGACGCCGCCGATCGACAACAACCGGTACGATTCCGATGAATGCATCCGGGAGATGGATTTGGAGTTAGCTTGGGTGAAGCGTTAAGCGGATAAGGTCGACATCGAAAAAAAAAGCAAAATCAGCTCTTGGACGATTGTGTCCAGGAGCTTTTTAGTTTGCTTTGAAGTTGTCCATCCTCCTTCATTCCGCGTTATCGGCATGTGACCGGAATCACCTTGTCGCTCTTTTCACAGCGTTATCTTCAAATAGAGAGGGATTTGATAAGAAATATAGGATTAGGAGGATGCAACATGGAGAAAATCGAGGTTAATTTTGAAAAAATGTACTATGGTTTTCCGGTCATTCTAACCAGCTTTTACGATGAACATGGAGTTGCACACGTGACGCCGTCTTCGTCCTCTTACTCACTGAAGGACCTGATTGTTCTGGGCTACAACAGCAAGGGCTATGCCGCGCAGCATCTCAAAGCGGGAGCCGACTTCGTGGTGAACCTACCGGATCTCTCCCTGCAGGAGTCGATTAACTACTGCGGTTCCCGTTCCGGTGCAGAGGGCAGCAAATTCGCCGCAGCCGGTTTGACACCGGTAGCTTCGGAGCATGTCCACGCCCCGTCGATCCAGGAATGCCCGATCTCCATCGCTTGTCGGGTCGTTGAAGTTGTCGAAAGCGAACAGTTCCCGGGCCTGACCCATATTTTTGGACGAATCGTCAGCCGCTCTGTGGCCAAGGACTATTTGAGCGCGGAGGGACGTTTGCTAATTGACAAGCTAAATCCGGTGATCTATGCCGGGGATGGAGTTCACAAGGGGTTACGGTTTTTGCAGGAGAGCTGACAGCGCGGCGGTCGCCTAGCAGCAATTCCTTTCGTGCGAAAAAAAGCTGCTTCTTCGCTTCTATAGCGAGGGAGCAGCTTTTTGCTTTACTCATCTAACAGCCAACGCCGCAGCACGTTCGCGTGATTATACACCGGGTCCTTGGCGGCATACAGCAAGGTGACCGGACGTTCACGTGCGATATCGCGGATCCGGTCCGCGAGTACGGCACATTCCGGGCGGCTACTCAATTCCCGCAGATAATTGGCGCTAAATTCCGCGTACCGTTCCATTCGGTGCGCGAATTCCTTGCGCAGCTCCGGGCTCGGGGCGATCCCCTTCATCCACTCGTCAATCGCCGCATCGGCCTTGCTCATCCCGCGCGGCCACAGACGATCCACCAGGATGCGATATCCGTCTTCGGGAGCCGGTGGTTCGTAGATCCGTTTGACCCGGATCTGCCCATGCCGCACTTCGTCAACCGTTGGCATGCCTGCCTGGGCGCCGAACTTCGTCACGGCCACCGGCACCGATTCCTTGAATCCCGCGGTAGGCGATGAACTGGAACACGTTCGAAGACGTCCCCGTCATAAATGCGCCCACCATAAAGAGCAATATCCCAATCAATAGGAACGGCTTCCGCCCGTACATATCGGACAACTTGCCGACCAAGACAGTAGCAATTGTGGACGTCAGCAAGTAAATGTTAATCGTCCAAGTATAATAGTCCATGCCGTCCAGAATCGAAATGATTCGCGGCATGGCTGTGCTCACGATCGTCTGGTTAATGGCGGCGAAGAACATCGCGGCCATGATGGCGATCATGATCGAAACTTTACGTTTAAGTGATAAATGTTCCATGAAGTTTCTCCATCTCCGTTATGATTTATTTTCTATATTTGCAAGCACCACGCCAAGAATTCGCCGCAAATGCTGTAGATCTTCCTCATGCAACTGATCAAAAATCCCCTCGAGCATCTCCTTCTGCCGCTCGGTGATCTGATTCATGATTTCTCTCCCCCGATCGGTAATCGAGATGTTGACAACCCGGCGGTCGTTCTCCCCGCGTTCACGGTTCACATATCCTTCCGTGACCAGCCGGTCCGTAATTCCCGTGATGGCTGCGGAGGTAATCCCCAAGCTCTCTGCAATCTGTGATACGGTATGCGTCCCGGAAGTATTGAGCATGTAGAGCATCTTATATTGCGGAAAACTAAGGTTAAACTCGCCCCCGCGCTTGTTCCACTCCTGGGTGATCGCCTTGAACAGCATTCGAAACATCGAGGTAACTTCGAACAGCTCTTCTTTTTTCACCAACGTGTCTCTCCTCCTTCCTGCCTTGAGCCGTTCGATTCGATTCATTTCATAATTTAATTACTTTACTACTTAAATATTTTAGCGGTTAATAATATACTCCTTAATAATTTTCGCGTCAAGCTTTCGTCTAAATATACTTTTGGGCAACACAAAATGAAAAATGTTGTATACCCTGTCCCTTCCTTTGCGCCCCCCTTTTGCACCATTATCCCTTTCGTTCAGTAATTGGGGATTTATTCATTTAATTTATAGGGGATCATTTCATCCGACCTTTTAGAAAAAGATGGGGGTTGGAATATTTTTCTTGATGAACGAACATGCGTTTGGTATAATAATAAAAAAGAACAAATGTGCGCATTTCTGATTGTGGAGGGATCGGACATGGAGATCAGTACGAGTTCAGAGCTCCAATCTTTTAGCAGCCGTTTTCGAAGCGAAGACGACTGTATCGAGGCGATCATCGCGATGAAGTGGCCAAATGGCTTTGTCTGCCCGCGCTGTGCTTATACCGACTGCACCCGTCTGTCCACTCGACATATTCCTTTATTTGAATGTGGAAAATGCGGCTATCAAGCCTCGCCGTTGGTGGGTACGATATTTGAAAGAACCCATTTGCCTTTGGTGAAGTGGTTCCAAGCACTGGAACTGTTTCTGCTTCCGGATGGCATCTCGGCGCTGCGGTTGAGTCAGGTAATCCAAGTGACCTACAAGACCGCTTGGCTCATGCTGCACAAAATCCGTCATACCCTTGGCGAATGTGAGGCGAAGGTTTTGCTCTCTGGAGAAGTAAAGGTGAGCCGCGATCAGTATGGGACGGATCCCAAACGCTTTCATCCAGCTTTTCAGCCTTATGCCACTGCCGTCGTCACCGGCTGCACGGTCACGGAGACTGGCGAGCCCGAGCGAGTGAAGATTCAACTGATTCCGCATAAAAGAGGGGGCGAGCAACAGGCTGACCGGAGCGATCTTGAGGCATTCATCAACAAGTATGTCGATGGACAACATACCTCAACCAAGCGGTGGTTTCCTTTCGCTTATCGGATGTATCTGCCCTTGCGGAGAGTCGTGAGACAAGCAAGAGACTCAATCCGACGCACGTATGTCGCCTTGGGAACAACGCATTTGCAGGCGTATTTGAATGAGTACACCGTCCGCCGTTACCTGCGCATGACTTGTTCCGAGGAAGAGATGCGCCAAAACCTGCTGCAAATGTGCTTGTCCATTCCCGCCATCCCTTACCGCCAGTTAATCGCACATCATCGGAACCATCCGTCCATTGCAACCGCAGCTTAATCCATCTTGCAACGGCTGCTTAATCTCTCGGCACAACAGGCATCGGGAGAATCCATAATTCAGCATGCAGATTTGCACTCGAATCTATATCTGATTAACCATTTCTAAATATTTACTTTAATATATATTTTTCATATATATTATGATCTATATCGAAATCTACTTTTAGATCCATGTTTTTATATACAAAAATACCAATATCAATATCTACTCCTTTTCTATATACCTACTTCTTTATATCTACTCCTTTTAAATTTTAACTTTGGGGCATCTTACTCTTCTTTGCTTTTTCTTTTTTTAATTTTACTTACGGTTACTCCTTCTCTTTATTCACCACCTGATGCAACGGGATAATCCTTCAAAAAGGGGGATCGGATAGACCAACTCTTCCTCCTCCCCCGCAGCAAGAAATAACCGCTCACCCAGCCGCTTGGCCAGGGAACGGTTATTTACACCAACTATACGCTATCTCTATTCTTCTTCCTTAAATATCGGCTGGATGGTTAGCTCAAAATCGAACGACTCCTCGGCAAAACGGTAAGGCTCTGCGAGCTGCGGGCCGCAGGAGCCGGAGCCGGCGCCGCTCAAAATAACGTTACCCATCGCATGGCTATATTCGCAAAGGAACAACGGTTTGGTGCTGTTCTCATCGAGGGCATACCGCTCGATCTCCTTCACTGAAGGGTACATGCGGCTGTCCAAATCCAGGCAGGACGTGTCCGAATTGCTGTAATACCGGGGATCCGCTCCTTCGTAATGCACTAAACGTGAGGCGTCCCGCGCTTTTGTCCATTCCGCCATGACGATATGGTTATCCCCGTATCCGGATTCATTGCCCATGGACCAGATGATGACGGAGGCATGGTTTTTTATCCCGTTCGACCATGCGAACCGCCCGTTCCACGAACGCTTCTTTCCAATCCGGATTGTTCGACAACTTATGGAAAGCCCCTGCTTCGAGTTCACCGGTTCTGGTCACACCATGGCACTCCAGATCCGCTCATCAATGACGTAAACCCCGAATTCATCACATAGATCAAGAAACTTCGGGTCATTCGGATAATGCGAGGTCCGGATCGTGTTAATGTTATGCCGCTTCATGAGCTTCAGGTCTGCAATCATATGGTTCACCGGAATGGTCTGCCCCAGCTCCGGATGGGAATCGTGGCGGTTCACTCCCTTCAGCTTCACGGCGCGGCCGTTGATGCGGAAGATGCCATCTGTGATCTCCACCTTTTTGAAGCCAACCCGAAAACGCAGCACTTCTTGACCCGCTGTCAGAATCAGCTCATACAACCGGGGTTGCTCAGCATTCCACAATTGAGGCTGCGGCACGTCCAGCTCAATCGCCTCTTTGCCGTCGATTTGTGCCTCATGACGTCCGATCAGCTTACCCGCCGGATCCCGCAATTCCGCTTGCACCGTCAGGCTGCCCGTCGTTTCGATCTCTGACCGCAGCTTGCCTTCGGATAGGTCGGAAGGCAGCAA
>NZ_GG695980.1:79595-84426 GCF_000159955.1 Paenibacillus sp. oral taxon 786 str. D14
TTTCTTCGTCCATGCTTCGGTCAGATTGAAATCCCTTACATAAGTTCCCGCAGGATTGTCATCCGGCACAAACGACGGATCGTAGGGAATCGGATAGTTGACGTTCGTATAATGCAGCTGATCATACCCATTCGTTTGCCAGCAAGAAGGCACGATTAGATCGTCCCAACTGAAAAGGACGTACACGATCGGACTGTTCTTCTCCAGCATCGATCAAGGCCACCGGCGGCTGGCCATCATGGAAAGCAAAGCAGGCTTTCGGTCTGCGACAGAACGGAAGCAAGGCTTCCTGGAAAGCTTGCTCGCCCACGGTCTTTCCCTCCCTGCTGAATATCAAGTTGCCGGCGATTACAGCATCGATAGCGGGTACCGGATGATGAACGCGCTGCTGGATCTGAAGGAGCCGCCAACGTTGGTATTTTGCGCGAACGACGATATGGCGATCGGGGCGATGAACGTCTGCTTCGCCCGGGGGGGTGAACGTGCCGAATCAGGTGTCGCTGATCGGGTTCGACGATATTGTGTTCGCTGGATACACCAACCCCGCCTTGACGACCATCCGTAAGCCGGTCGCCGATATCAGCGAACTCGGAACCCGCAAGCTGATCGAGCTAATGCAGCCTGCTGGCCCAGGAGCATCGGATCAGGAACAACCAACTGAACCATCCAGCGAGACCTTGTTCGTCCCAACGGCATTGGTGATTCGACAGTCCGTGGCCAAGATCTCCTGATCTAATCTGGAACAGTGAATCATGCTTACTGACTGTTAGTCATTACACTATAGGGTCGACTTCGACCCGCAACTAGCAAGATGGGTTCATCCAATGGCTTGAACAGGAGAACACCTTTTGCTGCAGCCTCGTAGACCGGATCGTTCCCGGATACCCGCAGCAGCAAGCAGAGCAACTGGCGCAAGAGCTCGGTCATCAAGACCATTTGATGGTAACCGCCGAGCCTTACCAGCTGTGGGTGATTGATGGCCCTGCCTGGCTGCCTGAACGGCTGCCATTAACCGAAGCGGGGTTAAACGTCATCTTTACTGAAGACCTGCGTCCGTACCACAAGCAGAAGGTTCATCTGTTAAACGGCCCCCACACGACCATGGCCGCGTCGGGCTTGCTTGCCGGGCTAACAACGGTCGAAGATGTGATGAACGACGAGGATCTCTCTGTGTTCGTCAAGGAACTGCTGGAGCAGGAGATCGTTCCGATGCTTGATCTGCCTAGAGCCGGACTGCTGTCTTATGCCGAGGCTGTACGTGAGCGCTTCATGAACCCGTTTATCCGCCACGAGCTGGCTTCGATCTCACTAAACAGCATCGCCAAGTTCCAAACCCGGCTGCTGCCTGTGCTCCTGCGCTACCAGCGGGAACGGGGCGAGCTGCCAAAGCCAATCACGCTGGCCTTCGCCGCCTTGCTGGTTGGTTATCGGGGGGATCGGCTTGCGCGAAAGGACAGCCCGGAGGTGCTGGCCCTCTTTGATCAAGCTTGGTCACAGCCCGCTGAAGTGATCCCGGTCCTGTTACGGGAAACGGAGCTGTGGGGGCAGGATTTATCCAGCGTTCCCGAACTGGCGGGAACCCTGGAGCAATATGTGCGGAAGCTGGACGCTTTTGGCGCCCGAGCGACATTACAATGGTTGGGAGGCGGCAGCTTATGCGACGATTAATGAAAATGAACCCGCGTGACAATGTAGGGGTAGCATTACAGCCAATTACAGCCGGTGAAGAACTCCAGCTTAACGAGGAGTCTGTTCGTGCGGCGCAGGACATTCCTCAAGGCCATAAAATCGCACTCACCGCCATCCCCGCCGGTTCGTCCGTTACAAAATACGGCTACTCAATTGGCCATGTGGTCACCGCGATCGCTCCTGGCGAGTGGGTGCATACGCATAACATCAGAACCAACCTCGCCGGCGAGGAGCAATACGTGTATCAACCGAACCTGCACCCCGTCATTTATCCGAAGCGTTCCTTCACCTTTCAAGGATACCGGCGGGCCAATGGAAAAACCGGCATACGCAACGATCTGTACATCGTGCCCACGGTCGGCTGCGTGAACGGAATCGCGGAGCAAATGATCCGCGCTTTTAAAGCGGAGCACCCGGATCTCGGTCCCTTCGATAACATTACTGTGCTGAGTCACCCCTATGGCTGCTCGCAGCTTGGGGAAGACCATCTCATGACGCGCAGCATTCTCGCTGATACCGTGCTTCACCCCAATGCAGGCGGCGTTCTCGTATTTGGACTAGGCTGCGAGAATAACGTCGTTTCCGAGTTCCGGGAGCGGCTGGGCCATTACGATGAGCAACGCGTCAAATTTCTGGTGGCTCAGGAGGTCGAGGATGAGCTGGAAGCCGGTCTGGCACTGCTGGAAGAGCTGGTTGAAGCGGCGCGCAACGATCGCCGGGAGCCGGTGCCGCTCAGCGAGATGAACGTTGGGCTTAAGTGTGGCGGCTCGGACAGTTTCTCCGGCATTACGGCCAACCCGCTGCTCGGCGCTTTTTCCGATTTTCTCATTTCGCAGGGCGGCTCTACGATTCTAACAGAAGTTCCCGAGATGTTTGGGGCCGAGAAGATGCTGATGGCCCGCGCGGAGAGTCAAGAGGTGTTCGAGCAAATTGTTGTTCTCATCAACGATTTTAAGCAATATTTCCTGTTCTACGGCGAGCCTGTCTATGAAAATCCCTCGCCCGGCAATAAAGCCGGCGGCATTAGTACGCTGGAGGACAAATCGCTGGGCTGCACGCAAAAAGCCGGGACCGCCCCGGTGGTCGACGTCCTGAAATACGGCGAGAAGCTGCGCAAGAAAGGCCTTAGCCTGCTGCAAACACCAGGAAATGACCTGGTCGCCTCCTCTGCGCTGGCCGCCGCCGACTGCCAGCTGGTCCTTTTCACAACCGGCCGCGGGACTCCGTTTGGCAGCTTCGTCCCCACGGTCAAGGTCGCCACGAACAACGAACTGTTCGCCCGGAAACAGCACTGGATGGACTTCAACGCCGGGGTCTTGCTGGATACGCGATAGAAGAAGTGCTGGAGCAGTTTTTCCATTACGTTATCGCGGTAGCCAGCGGTCAACCCACCCGGAACAGCAGAACGAGGTCCGCGAGCTGGCTATTTTCAAAACGGGAGTCACATTGTAAGCGAATCACGCCAAAAAGCCATTGCCTGGACGTTAACGTCCAGGCAATGGCTTTTTTTAGGATGGCAATACCGTCTCCTCATGGCGACGACGGTGCCGCGCTTGACGAACAGTAACAAGCAGGAGAACTAAGGAACCGAACACCAACGCAAGACAGAGGACGAAAACCATCCGATAACCGTCTGCGCCGGCTATGAACGCGCCGCCTGCCGCAGTGCCGAACATCATGCCAAGATTCCGCGACAACGCGAGTAAACTGCTGATTAACCCCAAGTGGCTTGGATCCACACGGCCCATCACCAGGCTCGTATTGGGCGAAGTGATCATCCCCATGGATACACCCAGCAAAACAATCAATGTAATTAATAGAAACATCGGATACGAGGAGGAAAGAAAACCTAAAGCAACTAACGTCCCGGACATCGCCAACAATCCGGCCGTCAACAGAGGCAAGGAGCCGTGCTTGTCCGACAAACTGCCAAATAACGGGGAGGCGACGATCCAAGCCAGCGTCTTCCCAATAATCTATAACAACATCATAATCATTTCGAGGACGCGCACTGGTGATCGGCGCTAAAATAATAACATCGTCCGATTCATTTAGCATATCGTTTGAAATGATAATTACAGGTCTCATTTTATATTGAGTTGGATCTTCATAGTACGAAAACTTAGCCACCCAAATATCTCCACGACAATACCTAGTCCCGATACTTCTCGTCATAAACATCGTCCTCAGTATTTTCAAACCACCACTCATAGCCTGGTCCTAATACAGTGACATCTTTCGGAATAGGTGCACTTTTCTTAGCAACGTTGCCCGTGTTCTCCACTGACTTTTCCTCCTTGTTCATGACGATCCTCCTTCCGCTCGGTATTGTTAAGCTCATTGTAACATTTCAATCCGCACACTCGCAAAGAGTGCGACTCTACAATTCCTTTTATACCGAATCAGCTTTCTCCCTTTTTTAAATAACACTCCAGCACAAACGGACAATGCTTACAATGGCTGCCTGGTGTAGGTGGAAATAAAGAAGAAGCCATATCCGGGAATGATTCCAGACAAGACTTCTTCATTTCAATCTCTTCCGCCAAACCATGCGCCCATTCTCTAGCTTCATTGGCATCAGACTCGTTATATACAAACGATTCTGCTTTCCTGAAGCGTAGAAAGTACAATGTCCCCATGACTTGCCGGAGTCCTCTCATTTTCATAATTGCCCAAGCATACAATGCAAGCTGCCTTGTATCATAAGCTCGGTACGGCCGCCAATTCGATTTCCAATCCCAAAATCGTTCTTCTTCCAGAAGATCAATGTAGCCTTGAAGTTGAATGCCATCTCCAAGTGGAAGTACAAAATGAACTTCCGTTTGTCCCCTGACTTCTGGAGCACGCTGCACCAATGAAGCAATCTCTTCATAAGTCACTTCGGGATGAAAATCTGATTCGATAATTGCTTCAATAATGGCTTCATGCTCAGATATTCCATTGATCTTTAACTCAATTGCTTTATGAACTGCCTTTCCAAGAGCAAGTGGTTTAGTAACTGGCTCTTTTTTACCTAAAATGTACTTTTGGTAAAATCGATAAGGGCAAGTTTCATAAAGCGAGAGCCGGGAATAAGAGTACAGCATTAGAATGGCAAATCTTCATCAGAGATGTTCCATCCATCTCCGGCTGAATTGGTCCC
>NZ_GG695980.1:84661-85695 GCF_000159955.1 Paenibacillus sp. oral taxon 786 str. D14
CACCAGAAGGTGTATAACGTAGCTCAGGGTCCTTTGTCAGTCTTCCGATTAATACCGCTTGGTTCAAGCTCATCTTTTATCCTCCGTCTTCATGCCTGCCCTTTCAGGTTCAGGACTTACAGATTTAAAATTGCAGACAAATCTTTCAGCGTCTTCCGTCCACTTAGGACGTACTGAACAAGAATAAATTTGGAGCACATCGTCCAATAAGGGAGCTTCAATTTCTTTCTCGCGTTGTCGGATACGCTCAATGTACTTTTGATATTTAAAGTTCTTTATCCCGATGATCAGCCAGAGATAAGCGCCTTGCCGTTCTGTTTCCAGAAACTCATTCCACTGCTCCCAAAGAAGATCCATAGAACGCATGTAATAGGCAAAATCTCTTTCTCTCATTAGCTTCCAATTAGGCTCTTTGCCTCCTGTGTGTTGCCTCAATAACTTTCGTTGATTTCGGCTGAGTCGTTCAGCTGGATGCACAATTTTCCGCTTACGATATCTCTGCCGGACCTGTTCTTCCGGAACTCCCTCCAAAAGAGAAATAAAGCGAAGTACTCCCCCACTCTCCCCACAAAACCAACATTTGAACACCTGGTCTTTGGTGTTGAGAGAAAGGTAGTATCTTCGCTTTTTTCCCGGTTTAGAATCCTCATGGCAAAATGGACATTTACAGAGAACTTCCTCCCTCGATTGAGAGGAAGGCTTAATAATAAGTCCGTTCTGGTCTGCAACGTCCAGAATGTCAGGAAGCATGGTCGATCACTGCCCTTAATTGTTCTTCTTGGCTAGGTGGAAGTTGTATCTGCTCCCACTCCGACGAAAGAACAATTTTGCGCGTAACCGTGTGAATCTGCTTTTTAGGTTCCCACCACTGCCAACGCTCGTAAGCTTCCGCAGCCATTTGAACATGCTTGCATTGCTTGTGTCCAAAATGACATGCAGGGCAGTCATGCGTAATAATCAAATCGTTGTAATGAGGCTCCACTTTCACGAGATACACACCGTTTTGCTTACTGGATGGGAACGCACAGATTAGC
>NZ_GG695980.1:87033-97958 GCF_000159955.1 Paenibacillus sp. oral taxon 786 str. D14
GTTCACCATTTTTACTGTTGTTTGCTTCAATCTACATGGGTATTTTAAGGATCACGACAGTGTCATGAAGTTGATTTACTGTCAGAAAGGGATGTCCTAATATTCCGCCCCTCCTGCCGTTCATTTGCTTTTTGGTAATTCCCCCGCTTACTCAATATGCTATTGGAAAATGGGAATCTGATTTTTATTAAAGTGTATAGCTCTTCACAAGCTCATCCAGATCACTCCAGATTTGTTGGAGCCTCACTTTGAGCATTCCATCTGTTTCGACACAGGCGTCATCCAATAACGATAGAGCCTCCTCAAGCATCCCTTTAACTCGGTCAAAGGCTTCTGCTTCAGCCTGAATAAGACTTTGCTCTAAAGAGCTATGCTCATTTCTGGATTTCTCCCACATTAGCTTCAACTTCGTCCATTCGCTCTCATTAGGCAGAACCAGCTTATGACGTGAAACTAATGAATCTTGCCGCTTGCCCTTTTTAAACCAGTGTTTAAACACGCTTCGATCACCCTTTCATTTTTTTGAGAAAATAAAAAAAGCCGATCTCTGCACAGAATAATCCATGCAAAAATCGGCTTTAATTCACATTATCAGTACATTAAATTACACATGCGCGTGCGGCTGAAGCTTTATCAGAGCCTTTCGGTACTCTTCTTCCCTTGTTCTCAGCACAGGAGATGTCGGGTTATTTGCTTTATCCTACTTTATCCTCAGCTATAAAGCTTTGTAGGGGAGGTACAACAATTATCGCCTATACAGGCAACTCTTCTCTCCGGCAAATGGGAGTGTAGAGGTAAATATAATTACAGGAATATTATAGCATTGTGATTATAAAAGTGCAATCATACGTTCTCATTTTATCCGGCTGCAAATTCCCGATCTTCCGCTTCTTCCAGTACCGGTTTCAGCTCTACCTCAGATCCGCGGATCTCACTGTCGATTTTGAAAGCTACCTCCGGATGTTCCTTTAAGAACTGCTTAGCATTCTCCCTGCCTTGCCCTAAACGATCACCGGCATAAGAAAACCACGAACCTGATTTTTCAACTACATTCAGTTCAACTCCGAGATCAAGAAGGGTTGCTTCTTTCGAAATGCCTTCACCATACATCATATCAACCTCAACCTGCTTAAACGGTGGTGCAACCTTATTCTTAACGACCTTAATACGTGTCCGGCTTCCCACCATCTCATTACCTAATTTGATCGTCTCCATACGACGTACATCAAGACGAACCGATGAATAGAATTTCAATGCACGGCCCCCAGGAGTTACTTCCGGACTTCCAAACGATACACCGACTTTCTCCCGGAGTTGATTAATAAAGATAGCTATCGTCTTGGATTTGCTAAGCGAACCGGATAATTTTCGCATCGCTTGAGACATGAGTCGGGCTTGAAGTCCTACATGAGAATCCCCCATCTCTCCCTCGATCTCTGCTTTAGGAACAAGGGCCGCTACAGAGTCAATTACGATAATATCTACCGCTCCTGTTCTCACCAGCGCATCTGCAATTTCAAGCGCCTGTTCACCGGTATCGGGCTGGGACAACAGTAATTCATCAATGTTAACGCCTATATTCTTCGCGTAAAGTGGATCAAGTGCATGTTCGGCGTCAATGAAAGCAGCTTGTCCTCCTAACTTCTGTACTTCAGCAATCGCGTGTAGTGCCACTGTTGTTTTACCGGAGGATTCTGGACCATAAACCTCAATAATTCGTCCTCTTGGAAAACCTCCTACACCTAAAGCTATATCAAGAGCAAGATTGCCGCTCGAAACGGTTTCAACTTGGACATGAGCTGCCTCCCCTAATTTCATGACAGCCCCTTTCCCATAAGACTTCTCAATTTCCTTCAAAGCCTTTTCTAGTGCCGCTTGTCTGTTTTCTTGGTTGTCCATAGTCCAAAACTCCTCCCTATAATACGAATGTATGTTCCTTTTTATAGGAACAATTTACCACACATATGTTCGTATTTCAATAGGAAAGGAGATTTTTCCCAAGACATTTACTTAATTACCCATTCTCCCTTGATCTGCCTGTAGAAACGATATTCTTGTTTCAGGTCAGCGTCCAGTAGTAACTTCGCTTCCTTCAAAAGTTCATTCAACGGCATAACTGCTTCAAGAGATTCTGATATTGCGATAATGGGATACGACGAGTGCCGTAATGATGCATGCAAGTGACTGGTATCACCACGGATCACCAATACATTTCTGGATTCAGATCCAATCTCAACTCTCCCCGTAAAGGGATAAGGAGCGGCATGAATTTGAAACGCTTTTTGTTTATCCCGCATGGCACAGCAAAACTGAAAAAACACTAAATGGGACAAAATCTGTTCCATTGTCCATGTTCTCCAGAACTCATGTGACCATTCCAAGTTGAGTAATTGCGCAGCTCGCGGGCCAATCGTATAGACGGGTATCGTGTTCTTGTTCTTGAGAAGTAGGTGCTGAATCAGCTTCTTCTCAGCTAACATGCGCCGGACTTGATGTCGTTTCCACTGGAATAGACGCCCCATCTGAACACTTCCCATACAGCCGATCAAACCAAGCGATCTGAGTCCATCTGCTTCGGTAGCCGCTCGTAATGGAGCATATCCCGGTTCAAGCTCTTCCGGAAATGAAGCAGGTTTAAACGTCCATTCATGCGTAATAGAGAAGGGTGATGTTTTCATACAAAGCTCCTTTCTAAAACTGAAGTAAGGAAAGAGGCGAGAATCGCCCCTTTCACTTTTTGGGAATAATCCGCCCATAAATCCGTTCTTGCTTAGGGTCAACTCCGCGGACCCGAATATAAACCGTGTCGCCCCGCTTCACTTTTCCGAACCGGATATGCGGAACCAGAGCATCGACTCCGCGCTCAAGATTAACAAAGATGCCATATTCCATTACACCGGAGACCTTACCTTTGTATGTTCCTTTGGATACATAACGTTTTGCGCAATCCGGCCATGGACTTTTCTCTGTTGCCTTCTTGCTAACCTTCACGATTTTATTTTCTTTATCCAGTTCTACCACCTTTACTTTGAGGTGATCCCCAGCACTTATTTCTTCACGAAGATCATCTACCCATCCATAACCATATTCCTGAACCGGCAACTCCGTTGTAATACCGCCAATATCTAGCATCAATACCTTGGGCGTAACATTACGAACTACCGCTGTGATTACCGCATCTTGCTCCAGCCATTTCCACGTCAAACCTTCCATATGTTCCAGGGCTGCTTGACGGGATGCGATGAAGGTATCTCCTTCACGATCATAGCTCAAGATCTTAAAGGCAACGGGTTCTCCAAGTAACCGCCGAAATTCATGGGCATCCTTTGTACCAGAGAATTCTTGAGGAATATAGCCTCTTACCCCACCAACCAAAACCACGCCACACAGCTTGTTCAGCTTTGGTTCAAGGCCAATTAATTCAGCTTGCAAGACTAGATCATTCTGTCTTGCACTATAAATCTGCGCCCAGCCTTCATCATAGCTGCTTTGTTCCAACTTGTCCTCGTTATAACCTTCGATCAAAACTCTTTTCAACTCTTCACTCATGTTCATTACCTCCAGAAATTTGTTTTTTTGATATATGAAAAAACCTCAACGTATTTGCGCTGAGGGACTTACTCAAATGGATCTTCTTCTCTTTCTGTCGTTACGGTATCTAAATCACCTTCGTCTACAATCGGCTCGTTTTCGATAGGTTCAGATATAAATTTCAAGCGGGATGTAGTCGTTTCTACATCAGGCTGCTCATCTAGTGCCAAATTTTCCTGTACAGCCTTAGCGCCTTTGCCCTTGATTACGATACTAAATCCTTTCCACCACTGCCGCTTTACTTCCCATTCCCGCCGTTCTTTCCAGTCCCTCGGAATAAATGAACCTTTGCCTATTTTCGGCGGTAAAGGTGTGCCATCGTCCAGCAGCTTCGCCACGTAATGAAACTTTGGCAAACCGTCCATCATTTGCGTATAGAAAATGCGATCCTCTTCTATTTCCGTATCACGATAGTTTTCCGGCAATAGATTAGGCAATAACAATTGCTGTTTAAACGTGCTTTGTCTGCTGATGATCTGCTTTTTGCCGAACTCCCGGCTAAATTCAACAGCATCTTGATAAGATAGCCCGCCAAAAGCGATTTTGTTACGGCAACTCGTCATAATGGATTGCTTCATGGCCTTCGCGTTGATCTTGCCAGATTCAACTTCTAGCTGCCCCAAAGACTGGATAGCAAATATTCCGGCTGTTCGATACTCCGCTGCAATGGATAAGAACAACTCCACATCGGGATTAATATATCTGGAATACTCATCCACGATCATAAAATGAGGGATGCGCGTGCGCTCTGTGCCCGGCCTGCGGAATGTTCCGCTCTGCAAATGCATCACGACGAACTGACCAAAGGCATCCCCGGCTTTCCGCAATTTACCCATGGCCGTATTTACAGCTAATACACCGCCAGAAGCAAAATGCTTGTCCATGTCGAAATCGGATTGTCCGGTCAAGATTGGCTCCAAATGCCGGTTAGACGTTAAGTTCTCAAGCTGGGCGCGAAGCCCGATAACAAACTGCTGATATTTTTCCTTCTGTGCCCCAAGCAGTTCCGATTGGAAAAACTGAACCAGATCGGATTCACCCTCTTTAAAACGAAGTTCCTGTACCTTATCCTCCAGCATTCGTTGATCTCGCATCGTTCGGAGTACATCGCCCAGGTTAACATCATCCAAGTAAAGACGTTTTAAAAGCTTGGTGATATTGCGTCCGGCAAGCTCCTGAACCGTAGCGAAGAATGCTTCCTGTTTCCCGAACATCGACTTTAAGACGGTTACCGTAGCTTCAGCTACGTCGTCCTCATCTCCTTTCATCACAGGAAACCTCGCGCTATGAGTTATGGTGGGATCAACATGGACACAGGGCATATCCATTGCATCACACATTTCTGCCACCATTGCCGCAACATCACCTTTAGGCTCCACAACAGAAAGTCCTAGTGGAACCCCCTTCTTCTTCAGAAGCAGCAACTGATAAATCATTGGCTTGAGTAAAGTGGCTGTCTTTCCACAGCGGGTAGGGCCAACAACAAGCATATGCGTGAACATATCACTGCCTCCCCATTGAATCATGCTCTCACCTTCCTTTCTATTGATTAATTTATTCAATAATTGTGGTATAATAGATTGCAAAGGGGGGTGATTTCCTTGCTTTGCACGATGAAGATCAAACTGTTGACGGATAGTGAACAACATCGAAAGTTATTGGACACCATGAAACGATTCAATGAAGCGTGTAACTACATCAGCAAAGTTTCTTTTGAATCCAAAACGTTCGGTAAAATTGGTATCCAAAAGCTTTGTTATTACGACGTCCGCGAGCGCTTCGGTCTGTCGGCGCAGTTGGTTGTCCGCTCTATCGGAAAGGTTGCAGAAAGTTACAAAACTGAACGCAAGTCCGTCCATGCCTTCCGCGAATTTGGGGCCGTCGTGTATGACCAGCGTATTCTGTCCTTCAAAGGGCTGGAGTACGCATCTATACTTACACTTGAAGGACGCATTGACGTCCCTATGATTATTAGCGCCTACCACAAAGGCGTATTGCAGGGCCGCAGGGTTCGCGGGCAAGCCGACTTGATTTTACAAGACGGATCATTTTATCTCCTCCTTGTGGTTGATTTGCCGGACGGAACACCGTTTGAGCCAGAAGGCGTAATTGGCGTTGACCTTGGTATTGCGAATATCGCTGTTGATTCCACGAGCGAAGTATTTTCTGGTTCAAAGGTTAACAGCATTCGCGCTCGTCATCGTCGTTTGCGAAAGAAATTGCAAGCGAAAGGCACCAAATCTGCTAAACGCTTGCTTAAAAAGCGTCGCCGCAAAGAACAGCGTTTTGTACGCGATATAAACCACTGCATTTCCAAGAAGATTGTTGAGAAAGCCAAAGGCACTCGGTCTATGATTGCTCTCGAAGACCTCAAAGGTATTCGGGAACGGACGGAGAAGACGGTTAAAAAGGCTCAGCGTGCGAAACATTCTTCTTGGGCGTTCTATCAGCTTCGCCAGTTTATCGAGTACAAGGCTAGACTGGCTGGTGTACCAGTGGTTTTGGTTGATCCGCGCAACACATCCCGAACATGTCCGGAATGCGGACTGATCGACAAAAAGAACCGAGCGACCAGAGATACATTCCATTGTCAATGCTGTGGGTACGCTGCTCCAGCCGACAATGTGGCTGCTCGTATCATTGCGAGCAGGGCTACTGTCATATAGCCAAACGCGGCAGATTTATTCTAGCTGCAAGCTCACGGCTTTAGCCGTGTGGTTTATGACCTCAATCCTTCATAGGTATTTCTTCACCCAAATTCAGCCGAATCTCTGTCTTGGAGGAAATAAATAGACGTTTAAACCTTTTCCAACGATCAGCCGCCGTAGGTTTGACATGAACAAGTTGTTGCTTGTTCACATTGCCTCGACGGTTTTTCAAATTGTGTTCGAGTCTGTAATTGGTAAATGTAAGGAACGAGGACAAAATGAGTGCTGCTATAAAGGCTGTGTGCACCGTTCCTGTTATCGAAAACGGAAAGGATAGAGTCGCTATAATCTCCTCTTTCAGTCTGAGACACAACGCTATCCCAATCCAAAGCAGGCTGGTGAAGAAGTAAATTAGCTTATTCTCCCGTTCTAACACCCAGCCGTATAAATAGATGATTAAACCGACGATGCTAAGTGACCAAGGAATAAATAACGGCCAACCCGGTAAGCGCCAATACAAATAAGCCCACCCGCCAAGAGTGAGCAATAAGCTTACGAATCTGATCATGGCATATAAGTTTCCTTTCAAATCTTCGTTCAAATGAATTCAAAGGGAATTCTTTGAAATACCCACAATATCCACATGTGCTGCGGTTGATAACTCCTGCTTGTAGTGTTCAACTTCATCCTCATAACAAAAAAGGAGGACTCTTCGTCCTACTGTCTGGCTTACTCCTATGGAGTAGTTGGTTAAACATCGTTTCAAAGTCATCATGTTCATCGTTAGGAGTTCGATGACATAGGGGTCTTTCCACGGTCCCATCCGTTCTTTTTGCACCAGACCGTATTCAAATCCGTATTTGCTGGAATTTCCCACTTCTTTCAGTTCTCCATACGGTTTAAGTACTTTCTGTAGCTTCAAAAACGTGTTTGTCAGGATGTATTCCCTTGTGATTTGAATCCCTAACTCATTAAACGGCAGCAAGTGAACCGGGATACCGCCTGTTACCAAGTTCATCTTCTCACTCATGGTTTCAAAAGTGCGTTTAACGGACTGGCTCTTGTAATACACCAGAAATCCTCGTAGTTTCATGTGCTTCTTGATCTCGTTGATGATCTTCACTAGCGTTTGTTCCTTGGCATCGGGCATCAGGATGTAGATCATATAATCCCCTTTGTCACTTCTGAATCCACCGACCGTTAGATTACCACGGTTGAGATTGTATTTGCGTTTGATCTGGCGAGAGTCCATATACGGCACTTCGGGGATCTGCACGAATAGCTCGTTCGCATCCGTAATGTACTGCCGCTGTTGAATTGACAGCCCCAAATCCCGTGCACGATAGTTCTTGCCGTCCAATAAGCCACGTTCAATTAACAAGTCCATCCCTGCTTCGGTTAATCGAACATAAGCCGCCGTGACTGTTCGACCTGCGGTTCTCTTACCAAACACATTCGTAGTTATGAGTCCTTCCTTCTTCATGATATATAACCGTTTATGTGCGTACTTCTCACTGGCAAAATGCTTCATCGTAATTTGCTTCTTCGTCATTTCCCGTAGTATATACAGTTCCTGCAATATACTCAGGTCCCGGTCTGTCCATTCACGTTGTCTTGGCATGTTTACCTCCTTTCTGCTGGAAATTTACTGCCCCGCATTCTAAGATACATCGTCTTGTCAGGGACGGTTTATGGGTTAATGGACGGGGGGCGTAGGACGGGGTGGTCAGAGTCTATCGCTCAACTGCGTTTCGCGGTAGCCTCTTCCCACCTTTCCGCTCTAGCCTTAATTTCGTTTCGGGTACAATCCAATATCCAGCACGTATTTTTAAAAAGTTCTTTCCGAAAATAACGGGTTCAACTCATAGGGGGTGTTTATCGGGTTCAAACATACCCGAAAAATCATGGCCGGCCCGGTACTTTTTACGAATATTTTCAATCATTTTCAAAGCATTTTGGGAAGGTGTAACAAAGACTTGAACATGGTTTTTACGATTAACATCCAAGAATCCAGATTCCATAATTTCCACTTCCTTCCACGAATCATCTTTGATCAATCCAGCATATCGAATCGCGTTTATTATTGCGCTACGGTTACGATTGTCCAGATCACGGATCAATAAATCCTCAAAAAAATGACAGATATAAATAAAGGCCGAACTCAGAACAGGAGTTTCTGTTTGGGAAGCCGCTACTGCTTCCATTGTGGCCTGAATAGTAGCTTGAGTGTAGTAGTCCTTAATTTGATTGCCGTAATGCTTGTCTCTCAGATAAAGAGGCAACATCCCTTGATACGAGAATTGATAAACTGGATTATCTCCCAGCATGTACGTTCTATAGATACATGGTGGATACGCCTTCGGATCAGGAGAGGTACTTTCTGGCAGCATCGTCCTCCATTCTGATAAAGCCGTTCCTAATTTGAAAGAAAGCTCTACTGCCTGTTTGTACATCTCCTCCAACTCTTCAGTTCTTTTTCGAGTACGCTGCTCCCAAAACGACATCTGATTCACTCTCCATTTTGGTTTTAATTTATATGTGCATCACTTGTCACTTTTATCTGCCGCATTATCCGCTGTACAAAGGCTTATCTGAAGCGTATCACTTCAGACTGTTTAGAAAATCAAAGGGATCAGATTTCTCTTGGGCTGTTTTTGGTGCAGGATCATCTTCAAGCAACGCCTCCAGATCGACAGCTGCCTTCTTATCCCTAGGCTTGACTCGTGCTAGCGCCTCTGCAATGGTATCTGTCTTCTGGCTTCGTTCTTCCGCTCTGCGCTCCAGTTCGGCCAGCTCTTCCGTCAATGTTTTCACGCTGTCGGGAAAATTTAACCCTGCAAACACACTATACACTGTTACTTGCCCAGGCTGATCTCCAACATAGGTAGCCACAGGGTTCTCATCCAAAATCGGGGTACTCTCGTGCAGGAATGATTGAATCTGCTCCACAAAAGCATGAGTGAACAAGCGCCTTGCCGTAGAACTATCGGCTACAATACTAACTGCGCTGCTTGTTGCGTCTTGAAGATCGTAACCGGCTGACAACTCCCCGTTTAGCACACTCTGCTTGATCGCTTCCATATAGGTTACTGGAGAAGCCAGGTCAACAGCCTGAGCGGAAAGAACGCACTTACCAATGTGTAAGCAGCCACCTGTCTTAAGCATGTTCAACCATTCCGAAGCATCAAAGTGATAGCTACCATATGGCTTGTAGCTGGCTGTGACTGTGTTCAGATCGTGGAGCAGCCGTGCCACATGGCGATTACATGATTTCATGAAATCCTCCACACTCTGATTTTTATTCAAGCCAGTTTGGAACAGCTTTTCATTGTCCACTACAACAATCGCTCCTAAGCCTTGCATCGCCCGCTTAATCACTTGCAGACGTTGCAAGGCATTGTCTAGAACCTTCCGACCTTCGTCTCGACGTGGCAACGTAAGCAACAAACCAAATCGCCCTGCAAAGCCCTTTCCATGAAGCAGACGAACAGCTTCAATAACCGCACCTGTTCCTGTACCACCGCCTAAACCACAGCAGATGAAAATGTAATCCCGGTCATTAAAGTAGCTCTGCAGTGTCTTTGCAATAATTTCCTTGTGAACATTGAATGCTTCCTGCCCAAGCTGAATATCCCGACCTACCCCACGTTCAAATCCTGGAAGCTTGATTTTCTTAATATTCGGATAATCTGGCAGTTTGAGAAGATCCATCTCATTACTGTTAATCAATAAGGCCGTATAAGGACGCTGCTCACTTTTGGCAGATAACCGCATCCCAGCACATGCATGAGCAATTGAAGTTCCTCCCATCCCTAACCCCAGAAAACCATACTTCAAACTGATATTCATTGCTCCGCTCCCTTTCGTTTGATTCGTTCTTGCATCAGCTTATATTGCCTATAGTTGAGTAGTTCTTCCCCTAATGGGGATAATGTGTATCGCTTGGATTTTGCTACTTCAGCTACCTGAACCAGCGATGCTCCTTCTAACATCGCTGCCGCTTCATCCAGCAAATGCCTTGATCTAATCGGCAACTTCTCCTGCTCTACATCAGGATGTATCTTTTTGTACAAGGCGTTGGTTACATCCCTTAGCTGCTCCTTCTGTACAGGTCGTTCTGCCATTCTAAGTGCTGCCAACATCCACATCATATTTTCGTTCTCAGCAGTAGCCGATAGTAGCGCATCCAAAATGGCTTCTCTGCTCATCAAGATCGTCTACCTCCCTTCAACCTTTAGCAAAACAAAAAAAGCCCCTACCCAATTGAGGGTAGAGGCTATTGAACGGTATTTGTTCATCTTCTTATCAATCTTCTACGTTGCTCTTCTAACATTTTGCGCATGGTTTGCTCTACTACACGATCATTTTCATCTACTAAAAAATACATCCAAAGTTCTTCTATTTTTTTCAATAACTCATATTCCTCCAATTATAAATAGAAAATATGCCGTTAAATAGAACGGTGCTAATGGAAGTTTTTTTCTTCCATCCCTAGCCCATTTGAAAGCTATAGCAAATAACCAAGCAAACGTGAGCATAATAATCAAAAATAACATTGCTTGCCGCCAGCCAAGAGCCATACCTACCACTGCCATTAGCTTAATATCTCCACCACCAAATGAATCAGGTTTTAAGACAGCAAATACATAAAGCAAGCCTGCTCCAATTAAAACACCTAGCAAATAA
>NZ_GG695980.1:99489-125469 GCF_000159955.1 Paenibacillus sp. oral taxon 786 str. D14
GCAAATAATAAAAAGGTTGTTCATTATGGAATAGCCGAAATATAAGGAAATATCCAATCCCTATACCACTCAACCAATCAGGTATGATTCTATACTGCAAATCTGTATACGTGGCTACCCCTAACAGAATTATCAGCGGAATCGACTCCAGTAAATTGTTCATGTTCTTCCTCCCAACCCTCTACTACCTAACCCTCTACTAATAGAAAAAGCAGCCTCCGAAGAGACTGCTTGAGGTCGTCTATGATATAATTAAAACTGCAACAGAAAGGCTATATGGGCGGTCGGCTAACCTCTCGGAAGGGAGGTGATGCCATGGAAGTTAAAGACGCTTTAACAATTATGATCGGTTTCAGTTCGCTAATTATCGCGCTACTGACGCTGGTAGTTACAATTGTTTTAGCGATCCTTAACCAAAAGAAATAGACCGCCCCTCCTGAGAAAAGGTTTCGGTCTTATTTCTTAATAAGCATTATCTTTTCTTAATGCCGAACCGCCCTTAAAAGCGGCTGTTGCAGGGGACGGTTACCGCCGCCCCTTTCTTATTTTTATTATAAATCTGAAATTACATACATGCAATGCCCTTATTTGTACCACTCCGATGTATCTCGCTTCGTCTGCCAATCATCATACATGCTACCGTAAATGGTTATTTTCTTGATGATGCAAGAGGATAAGTCATTCTGTCCAGCGTGCATGGCTACAATTTTAAACGTATACTCTCCATCGGGAGCTTTGACATCCGTATAAAATTTTCGTTCATAGATGTCAAGAAACTTCGATTTGAAATGCTCTTCTGGAAGCTCCCATGTTGCTGTTTTATCATCTCCACCTGTCTTAACTAGACCAATGCTGGTCACATAATCACCGTTGGTGTCCCAAATATAGACCCTAACCTCAGTAGGCCCTTTTAGCTCACCCCCAATGGGTTTAGCCGTCCCTTCTAAGCCTTTAGGGACTTTGGTTTCCCAATCTGTGGTGTATTTTGTCGTTGCTTTGATCTCTACACCATAACCGGCACGCGTAACCTCATTTGGATTCAAGCCATTTTCCTCAGCCCAAGGAATGATTTCCCACGAACCTCGGCTTTCACGATCTGATTCCTTCTCTTCTTCCGGCTTCCAAGGCGGGGCTGTAGGAATTCCCTGCTTTGTATTCAGTTCAGCCGAAACGGTAAGCTTTTCATTATAGGTTACTTTTCGATTCTCCCAAATCGGGTCGCTGTAATCCGTGTAGCTTTCCGTAGAAGTATGTCGTTTACCTTCTGAGTCCGTCCAAGACACCGTTCTGGTCTTGGTTGGATAGCCTGTAATCAATGGATATGTCACATCCCACGTTGCCTCCGGCTTCGTGGTATCACAATAAGCATCGCCGCCATTCTTGGTTACAGAGCAACCAGTAACGGCTACGTTATTAGAACGATCTTTATCTTGTTTTTCCTTCTCGGGGTCTACATGAACGCTTAAGGTATGGATACCCGTATTTCCTGTCCACTTGAAGCCGCCTACAGTAATCGGCGTATTAGCAGGCATGTTCTTTCTGGTTTCATAGATGGTCTTCTTGCCATCTTCCATGAAGCGTATCAGGACATTGGAAACATCCGTAGTCCCTACATTCTTCACCTTTGCTGTCACGGTAGACGATTGACCTACAGTCAGCGCCGATGGGCTGGCGGTAATGGATTGGGCGATCAGATCGTTCGCCGCCCCCTTGCGCTCGATCGTCCAGCCACCTTTGATCTCGTTATTATGGTACGCCTCATTCGGTGATTCCAGCGCCCTGTCTGGATGATTTGGATTGTTTATTGTGACATCTGCCTTGATGTAATATGTGCCTGGATCATCACTGATTTCAATCTTGCCAAGCATATAACTGTACTCTTTCCCTACAGTGAATTGCTCTGGCAAATCCTTGTACATGGACGAGAGGTTAAAGTTGGTAGAAACCGCACCGCCGATAGTAACCTTGGCTGTCATTGGCATTCCACGTTCACTTGCATAGTCACCGGAGATAATGTCTTCATCGCCGTCATAACGGAACTTGACCCAAAGCTGACCACCTTCAGTTAGCGTGAGCTTGGTCGGAACATAGTCCATATTGATATCATCTGCCAATGTCATACTCTCAATCTGAGTACGTCCGTAGCCATCATCTACGATAATGTCTACCTCTTTTCCAAGTACACGTGACAGCTCTTTACTGGCGATCTTAACGGTATTGCTGTACTCAGTATCGGTTGTGGTGATTGATGTAAGCTTCACACGCTTAGTCATGTCAGGGAATGCTCCTTTGGGCAGCGCATAAACATCGACTTGACGCAAGCTATTATTAACCCCAGCAGTTGTAAAGCTCACCGTGAGTTGTTCGCCTTGTGTGACTTTCAAAGTTGGCCAAGCAGTGACATTAAAGTAGGCATGGCCTTTGCCGTCAATCTTTTGGGTACGGTCGAATTGGACTCCCATGCGACTGACGATGCCGGAGGTGCGAAGGAACTTAAATTGGCTAACAAGATATGAGTATTCATGATTAGAATCATAATCCGTTCCGCGCACAGTAAAGGTATCTCGAAAATACTGTTGTTGCTTCTGAGATACATTCATATGGCTAGACCATATTGCATCAAACAGTTCCCCTACAGCTTCCTTACTCTTATAAGTCAAGCCAAACCCGTTTTGATCTGAAAATACAGGATCACCAGGCTTTTCCTTCACGGCAAATACGTCGTAATTGTCTATAATATGCTTCTGACCATCTGCAAAGGTAAAAATCCCTTTCCATTGATACAGCTTCCACGGGTTATTTGAAACATTACGCTCAAGTGCTGGAATATAACCTGCAAATTGTTCCCCCGTTTTTTCATATTCCCACTTCACATATTGATACAGCATTGGGGAAACAGCAGCTGATACTATGACAGATGTTGCAAGAAATAATATAGCCACTATTAAGCCTATTTTTTTCTTCATATTTTTCCTCCTTGTATAACGAGCAACAAAAAGAGCCCACAAATTTGTGGACCCTAATAGCATTTATGTTCTACTTAAGTTATTTAAAAGCCTGGGCCATAACCTGTACTTCAGACAGTGGTGCAGCAGTATAGCCATCAGCATTCACTACAATTGGTTCCTTTACATTTTCAAAATGAGCAGCCAAATCCTCATTAAAGCTACTATCCAAATTAATAAAATACCCTTCCTGTTCATCACGACCAGCATATACTTTTGCAAACGAAACAAATCCAGTCCCTTTTCCAATTGAGTATGTGTATGTCTTTCCCGGCGTGAGATAGGTAGACGCACCATCAGCAGCATAGTATTGAGCTGTAGCTCCCTTTGGAAGCGTAAACGTCAGCTTCCCATTCTCTACCTTCATGTTATTTACGAACAATTCCTTCGCCAGCTCCGTATAGCCAGCCTTCCATTCAAACTCAGTGCTATACATGTTATCATCCTCTGGAATCGGCTCAGGCTCCGTCACTTCCTTACCTGTGTAGATGCTTACAAGGCTTTGACTGGACTTCCATTCCACCGTTGCACCCAATGCCTCACTCACGAACCGCAGCGGTACAAACACGCGCTCCTGCTTAACCCGGGCTGGAACATCTAAGGTAACGATATTGCCATCCACCAGCACCTTGTTACTGTTGACCTCCAGACTGATATTCTTTTCACCCAAAGTTACGTACACCGTCCGGCTTACTCTCTTACCAACCGTCTCCTTCTTATAATCCACCTTCGCACCCAGCGATTCAGATACAAACCGCACAGGAATCAACACTCTATTCTTCTCGATATAAGGCTTCGCATCAGGGAACGTCACGTTCTTCCCATCAACCTGAACATAAACTGTTTGCGCCGCCGAAGCCGATCCCAAGGCCATCCCTAGCAACATGACTGTGGACATTAAAGCAAGTCCTAATTTCTTAAACATATTTCTACAACTCCCTTTTCTGAATTAGTGGGGTATTCGCATACCCTATTGATTTCTAAAAGCCTTCAAACTTCCGAATACACAACATAGATTCCATTATAATCCAAGCACTGTTTTCACTCAATTACCCTTCAATTATTTCTCCCTCCTCTATATTTCAGCCTCTATAAAATGCGAAAAACTCCACCAACATTAAAGTTAGTGGAGTTGATTTGTAAATGTAATATTTTTACATTTTTTTAGTTTATAGCTTCGCTACTTGATTAAATCCATTATATACCTTGTGCAGAAAGAATGCAAGAGCGTTTGTTCGTACATAGAGACATAATCAGAACATCGTTTTTGACTGGGTAAAGTATCATTCATCACTTGTTGACCATTGCTAACTTATATTCAAATATCAATACCAGCTAGTTTAAGTTGAAGTGCAGATAGTAACATAAGCTGCCCGGTGTTCAGTTTTCCAACCGGCCCTTCTAAATCTACTTTCAAAAATGGTTGGGCTGCACCCAACCGAATCAAACTCTTTCTGTTGAAATAGTTCCCTTCTTCTGGTTCTAATTCTAAATCTGTATCTCTTTTCATATCAGTTCTTGTTGATAATGGAGCGGCATTTACCGTCCAAATGTGTTTATTCCCATTGGATTCACAGTGGTGGATAATACATACCATCCTTTTATCATGTAGAGTTCGTCCACTAGTGTATCTTGATTCGGGAAACGATACTAATTTATCTTTGATCATATATATTTCTCCGTAGTTAAATATCCGAATATCAATAGGACTATCTATTGGATTAGTTTCCATGACTCAGCTACTCTCTCCCGAAATAGTCTTAATTCTTCAATTTCTTTATTAACCACACTTGCGTATTCTTCATCCGAACCTCGACTTGAAAGATCGAGATTTTTTGCAACCTCCTTAATTTGTCCGAGCGAGAATAAGGGCTTTGGGGAATCCTTTAATTTACTCATATCCAATACCTCCCCATAACATTTTTTACCCTCTTGCTTTTCTTTATTCTGCACAGCAATCATTGGTTCTGTAGAATATGCCTTAGCCAAAAAACCATTGAGGTCTGAATTTCCAAGATCATTGATAATGTCATCGGCAAGATACCGAACAAAGCCATCCAGTTCAATTTCCTCAGGGAAGTTCTTTCCGATGTGAAACTCGAACCCGTGACCACCAGCAAAAGAATAAGGTATTTCCTCAATAATACCTTGGATAAGCAAATAATCTTTAGCATCGTAGAATGCAGTATCAAATGGTCCATTATTATCCCTTAAGTAAGTCATTCCTGTAAATGTGGAACCGTATATTTTGTACCACTCACAATCCAAAAGATAAATTGCTTTTATCAGCTTTGTTCTACCCAAGCTTTGAGGAAAGTTTTTTATGAAATAGATCATGACATTTTGCAGCTTATTCATTCTTATCCTCTTTAAATTATTTCCTCTAATAATTATTTTATGCTCACAGTTGTATACTGTTGTACGTTGCTATACCCAAAGTATAGCCCTAAAATTAAGCAAAGTGAAGATATTTTTCAGCCAACTGCTGATTTTGTAAAATTGACCATCATTCAAATATTGGATATTATTGAAATATTGGAAAATCTTATCTAGGCGGTGGTTAGTATGGATTCTGCAACCACGATTACTACAAGACTTAATGATTTTATGAAGCAGGAGGGATTAAGCTTAAGTCAATTTGCTCAAAAAATAGGTTTAAATATCGGGACATTAAGTTACATTCTGAATGGAAACCGAACCTTGAGTATTGAACAATTGGACCTTATCACTGAATGTATGGGTTTAGCAAAAGGTTATTTCTACAATCAGTATTTTGAAGAAGTTTTAGTAGAATCTACTCCCAATTGGCGCAGAATTAAACCATTTATCTATGGGTGCGCAGAGATTGGCAATTGGGACTTGATTCATAAGGCCGTTCAATTGCTGCTCGACACCCTAGTGTACTCCTCACACCTCTTTGATGTAGCAGAAGATTTCTACAAAAGCGGTAAAAAAGAAGCAGCTATCATTTTATATGAAAATGTTGCTCTCAGTGAAAGAAATCAGCATTCAGAACGTTTAGCTCTCTGCCAGTATCGCTTATTTATATGCAAACTTGGAAATGATCAAAGAAAAAAATTATCAAGCAGCAATACAATTTGAATTATTCGTTGATCGATTGGATGAGTATGATCAGTTGGAAGCATTGAAGAATTTAGCGAATACATACCGTTCATTACGCCGGTGGGACAAAGTAGAGGAAACGGCTGAAAAACTTAAAAACAAGGCTGAAATCCTATATCAAAGAACTACAAAATATAATCATCAAGACTATAAACATACAATACCACTTTTCACATATATAGCTTACTCAAATCTACTTTTAGGCAGCGTTTTTGAAAGCAAGAGAGACTATGAACGAGCCATGCAGTACATTGCATTGTACGCAAACTTAGATTGGGTAAGAGAAGATGATAAGGATACGCTTATTTGGAAAGAAAAATTCTATGCTTGGGCTAAGATGAATACAATGGTCACCAAGTTGTCAGCTGGAGATTTTAGCGTACTACCAGAATACATCCAGTATCTTGAATCCAACAAAGACGAACGATTGCTATCTTTATTGAATATCATCGAAGCGGCCAATCGTTATCATTATAATGTTGATAGCATTCTTGAAAGATTTGATATTTCTTCAATAGTCAAAGCAGAACATTCAAATGATGTTTATACTAAACAGACTATTGAAGAACGTCTTGCACGCCTTTATTTTGAATTAGCTGACTATCACCTAAGCAAAGGCCTCTATAAGAATGGTTTTAAGTACTTAGTGGATAGTTTAAATAAATCAGAATCTATTAATGAAAAAACCTGTATAATTAAGTGTGTAGGCCTATTTGAAAGCTTACGTGAAAAGTGCGATAAAGCCTTAATAGAAGCCTACCAAAAAATAATTACAGAGGTGTATAATAATGAAAAGAAAACTGGCAGTACTATTTATGTCTAGTCTCTCATTGATTATTCTTTTTTCTCCGCCAATTATTCACCTAATGGATCATCACGGAGGAATGTGAAGATCTATAACATTTACACAAACAGACCAGTTCACGAACTGGTCTGTTTAATTAAGATTGAAATTCGAAAAATGAATCTTCCGTGTGCTTACGCCTTTGGCGTAGAGCGCGATGATCTGATTCTCGATGCCTGTAACGTTCTTCTAATGCTTCTGCACGATAAGGGGTTCGAACTCGCTCATCCGGTCTCGGAGAACGGAAATCTCCTGCTCGCCTTACTCGCTTACGATGCTTTCTTACTTTTGCCATTGCGGCTATTGGGCGTCATCTTGGCCTTAAGCTTATGCTTCTCGTAGCTTAAGTGTTCGTCATCACGGCCTTCAGCATTTCTTGGAGCGTCTCTGCGAACAGCTCTTTCAGAGGCATTCTGCCCATCCTCTGCAGTAGCCAGCTTATTCTCCTTGTTGAAAGCCCGTAATTGTTCCTTTGACCAAAGTCCCATGTGTTTTCCCAACCTTTGTATTTCACTGGGATACCAGCCATTCTCATTTCAATAGCCTTCATCTTAATCTCTTTTGGGTAGCTTACTCGGGGTGCCAACGAAAAAAAAACACCTCCAAGGTTGTCTCTCATATCATACGACATGGTTGCATTCTCTTGAAGGTATTCTCCTTAATCAATCAGTCTTTTCTAATAAATTCCTAATCTGATATACATATATTTACTGCTTCTCTTATTGTTGAGCATGTGATTGGCGAGATTCGCCCTTGTTTAAGCTGCCAAACGGTATAGCCATTTTGGTCTATTACTTGCCCATGAACATTATATTTTTTCTCACTTATTAGCTTAATGACTAAATCCTTACCATCACATGCCTTCTCAAGATAGAATAGCTTCCTTACACTGTCGGTATGAATTAAATGGTTTCCTTTGGTATCAAGGGCATAAACTGTTTCATCTGTCCAAACTATAAAGTCAGGATTGAAGGTATCAGTGCCTTTTCCATCCAATAACTTAATTTTCAGGACGCCATTCTTAGGATTCCTCATCCAAACTAAACCTGTTTTATCAAGTTCCATTGCAAAATCCAATTCAAAGTCGTTGAAATCACTATACCTTACATGTACAGAATTTTTAAATTCTATACTTTCATCATTTATGATAACTTCCCCTACCGGAACTGTATCAATTGGATTTTGCATGATGATTGAGTTCTGCCTATAGATTTCCGCAATCTTGGCTGCTTCGTCCTTAACATAAGATGCTGCATTGCTGTTGTACTCAACAAGTGCGTCAAATTTAGGTGAGGATATATCACATATAGTTATGGCATTCTTGGCTAATTTATCAAGCTCTCTTTTGAAAATCCATCTTACAGTAACTTTGTTGCTATGTGCTGTTACTGTTGTAACCTCTCGTCCATCCTCATTGGATCCAATGTCTGTTATGAATTTAATAGTACTGCCTTCGCCAATAGTATTCATATCATCTTTTGAATAGTCTATCATCTTATCAACGACATTCTTAATCTCTGCCATAGCCCTATCAGATACAATAGCAATGTCCGGTACATCAACTTCATATCTTGGTTCTACAGTAGGTCTTATCTTATTTTTACCGCTGCCAATGTGATAAGATAATGAAATTTCGGGTATATCAATAGATAATGTTTTTCTGACTTCCTCTAGTATTGATTTAAAAACGTCCTTCTCATCAGTTTTTATGTAGAAACTCGCCATATTCAACCTATCATCGGGATAATGTGTGGCATTTGGCTGCCTTAAAACCCTACCAATGACCTGAGTTACTTGAGTACTTGACCCCATATCTTTATCAATGTATGCGAAATAGCAGGCAGGATCATCCCAACCTTCTTGAAGAGATTGGTTGAATATTATGTGCCTATAATTCCCTTTTGTGAACTCTTCATAATCGTTGTCGCCACCACTAAACAAATTAAAGTTATCAGGCTTAGGAAATCTCTTATCGAATTTTAAATTACAGTATACTGCAATTTCTTCCGGAGGAACACCTTGCGCAACAAGGTGTTTCCATATCTTAATTGGTCTTGCTCGTCTCTGATCGAAGGGCACTAAATGATTATCAACCTCAGATGTAGCAAGCAACATGTTCGTGTCACTCACATATATAGCCTTTGGTAAGAACCTACAATCATACTTTTTAGTTGCTTCTTCAGTTTCCTTCATGTCCTCTAAAAGGTTATTGATTGCTAATTCCATAGGTGTTAAATAACCACCTAGAGATATATGCTTTTTAATAAGCCCACTATCAACAACTTCCTTATTGCTCACAGCAACAACCAGATCCTTATCCTTCATGCCCTTTTCATTTTTCAAACGAGCAATATACCACTCTAAAGCTTTCGGTACTTTAGTGGTGGCACTTGCTGCAATTAAGGCAGTTGGTGATAGGTCAAGTAGTATTTGAGTTTGTTGGTCTGATAAGTTATGACCTTCATCATAAACTATTATTAAATCTCTTTTCACTCCTGCGAATGATTGTCTCTTTTTGAGCATATCCCATAAAGAACTGTCGGCATTATCGAAACCTGTTTGAAAAACTCGCCTGTCGCCTTCTTCTTTATCCTTCTGGTTTATCTTACCTACAGTAGCTATTAAGATTAGTCCTTTCTTATCATCCTGTAAGTCTCTTTCCTTACAATCCAGCAATGGTTTAACGTCATAATTAGGAATATTCTCCGCATACTTACCAGTAGATAGGTTCTCTAAGGTTTGACTTACAACAACTTTTCCTTTTGATAGCCATAACACTATAGGTTGTGTGTTCAAGTATACCCGAATCTGCTCAATACAGTCCGCAAGAATAAGTGTTTTGCCCGAACCAGTTATTGATGATAGGTTTTGATAAAAAGGTATTATCTCATCTTTTGTCCTCATTAAGGGGTCTTTTAAATAATCAGCAAGTCTAGTCGCAATCATCTCCGATGCATTTATCTGGAATTTTATTAGCTCCACTGTTAGTCCTCCTCATTATTATATCTATCACTATTTTCATTGAGGCCTAAGTGCATAAGTACTTTATCAGGTATTTGATAAAATCTTACTTTAGGTGTCTGATATACTTGGAATCTTGCGTACACATGGAATGGCGTATTGACACCTTCTTTTTTCGCCTCCGCTAATAGCTCCATATAGGTACTTTGGTTTAATTCACCAACTGAGTCTTTTCCGTTCCAAATAATGAAGAAGCCTTCATTCAGGATGTTTTTACCAACTAAATACTTGTAATCCTTATTTATTTTCTCAATAACACTAGTAGCCTTCCTATTGTCATCTTCCCAGTGTGACGTTGTGATGACATCGATGAGTTCTTCACGTTTCATTTCAAGAATCGCTTTAGCATCAACCTTTTTATCAAGAACCCAATATTCAAATCCACCAGCTAATCCATCTTCCAGTTTTTCAACTGTTCCGTCTTTATTGACTCTTTCACCAGTAATAGCTCTTTTGATACGCTCTCTAGTTAGTGTACTTGCATATCTATCTTCTTCTTCACCTTTTTCAATAAGTATAAACCTTCTTTTAGTACCAGCTATCTCGTTGAGTTCCAGAATAGCATGCCCAGTTGTTCCGGACCCTGCAAAAGGGTCAAGTACAATACCATCTGCTGGACACCAAAGATGTATTATCTTTTTTATCAATTTTAGAGGTTTTACGGTTTCAAAATTATGACCCTTACCAAGGATTGCATCTAATTCGTTAATACCTGCCTGGCTATGTCCCGACTCTTCATGATCCCATGACTGTGACTCTAATACAAATGGCTCATCATAATCCTCATCAGCCCAATAGGTCATGGGTACCTTTCCCTTCTTAACAAAAGTCAAATGTCTCTTCAATGAAGGTCGTCCGTAACCATCTGTCCCAAAGTAAAGTGTAGGCCAAACCATATTATTAAGAACATTTTCTGCCTTTTTTCGTGATTTAACAATAGAGGGATGATTAAAAACATCCTCTGACTCCACAACTGGAAAGTCATTCAAGTCTATATCTTTAGGTATTATTGGTAAAGCCGCTTTATTTATTACAAGAGCCTTAGCGCGTCCATCATTAATATCTTTTTCAACATAATCTGACCCCCATGCCTTTAACCATTCTTTCATTTTCTTTTTAGGATTTAACCATGCTCTTTTTCCCGGATAGTGAATTGCACCTGTAAATGGTGACTGAATTCCATATCTATCTTTTTCTGTAGGAGTAGCTACGGTTGCGTCACCATTCTTCTTCCACACACCCAATGGGTCACTATCAGGGTTCCAATACCTTGAATCCATATTTTGTTCACGCGGCATTAGATTAGTTTTGGCTGTAGCTTTATCTTTCGCATAAACTAAAACATATTCAGTCGCAGTTGATACGTGCTTACTATCGTTCTTAGGTGAGTATGACTTCTGCCAATTTATAATGCCTATTCTGTTTTCTTCTCCAAAAACTTCATTAAGTAACATGCCAAGATGGAAAAATTCACGCTCATCGATACAAATAGCTAAAACCCCATTTGGCTTTAGCATCGCTTTCATCATTTGAAGTCTTGGCAACATAAACTTCATCCATTTTGTATGCCGTGACCCATCTTCTAATGTTACGAGTTCTCCCAAATCCGGGTCATTGGGGTCTGTATCCCATTTATCATTATATCTAAAGTCTTTTCCAGTATTATAAGGCGGGTCTGTAACGATTAAATCTATTTGACCTTTGTATTTATAGAGGGTTACCATAGCTTGAAGGTTTTCACCGTCTATGATAATGTTGTTTCCTTCAATGCTGTTATCATTAAAGCTAAGCTCTTTATTGACTTTAACTATACGAGGCATTACCTTACGCTCAATTACTTGTGCTGTGCGTTTTCCGTTAAACGATAATGTTATGCCACCGCTAATCATTTTCTTAGCAAAGTCGAGAAGTTCTTCCTTGCTCATCATCTCTAAGCTATTTAAATTAGTATCCATTGTATAATATCTCCATTCTATCTAATCTTCAACATAATCTACGATATCACCAATGTTGCAGCCCAATTCCTTGCAAATCTTCTCAAGTACTTCCATGCTTACCCTTTTATTTCTTGTTAACTTAGAAAGGGTGGACGGTCCAATACCTGTTTGATCTCTTAAAGCTACTTTGTTCATGTTCTTATCTATTAGTAACTTCCATAATTTGTTGTAACTTAGTGCCATTAAACTCCCCCCACACAATACAAATTCACCTTACCATAGGAGTGGCGTAAACTCAAATAATAGATACAATAATTAGTATTAAAGGTACTACTCCTAATACCTTTCGTACTATTTATACGCTTCCTGAACAAACTGTAAATCTTGTATAGTTTTAAAGCATTCTTTTTGAGAACCCAGCAAAACTCAACCCAAAATCTAAAAAAAATAAAACCCACGTAGGTATGGGTTTGTTATATAATAAAAAGAAGACGAAAAAGATGGAATCGTTGCTACGTTTTACCAAATAAATGACAACATCTTTCCATGCCGAACTATACAAACTTTACCCGGTGGAATGATTTATGTTTGGAGGTGAATTCAATATATAGGTATATAGATAATGCTGTCAAATCCAATTGCGAAATTATACTGACCTTAAAAGATCAATCCAAGATTGCGGGTTTACCAAGCTGGGGAAAGGATCGCAGTAGGGTAAAAATAAAATCGCCGGATAAGGTGGTTTGGATACCATTGAATGAAATTATACACGTAACAACAATCCTAGGTTTTAATAAGCATACATAACAGAAAAAGGCACTTATCAAATTCTATATGAATCATTTGATAAGTGCCTTGTTGCATAATTTTATTAATTGATAAGTCCCAAGGACCGATAAATTAAAGCAGCACACTCAGCCCGTGTCATGTCACGTTTTGGCTTAAATGTCTGATCTGGATAACCGGTGATAACTCGCTCAGTAGTCAGAGCAGCTACCTCCGGTTTCGCCCACCAAGCAATTAGACCAGCGTCTTTATAATTGGCTTGGGCTGCAGGTACATTACCTTGATATGCCGCATTAGCGATCATCTTAGCCGCTTGCTCCCGTGTGATTGGGTCAAATGGACGGAACTCCTTCGCGCTGAACCCTTTGGCGACGCCATTTAACACAGCGGCGGATAGTTCTGGCGCATACCACGCCGTCCGTTGTACGTCCATAAAGGTAAGGGCTGCATCAGATGCTTCTTGTAACTCCATAGCCCGCACGAGCATTGATGCAAACTCCACACGAGTCACTTGGCGGTCCGGTTCAAATTTGGAATCAGACACGCCTTTGACGATACCCATGGCGTAAAGTGCAAGAATTTCTTCCTTAGCAAAGCTGCGGTCAATGTCCTCAAACCCAGCCTGATCCGTATGAGTTTGAGGCTCAGCCGTATGCGGATGCGCAGTTTCTTGCTCGTCTACAGGAGGTTTCGGTTGCAACAAATTGCTTCCACCATATGATGGAAGTGACAGCGTCTTACCAGTTGCTGATTTTGGTTTGGTTTTATCTCCAGCGCTGTTCTCTGTCCAGACAGTAAACGTATAGCCCTTATCCGATGACAAATTGCTCGCGGTGTATGACTTCTCTTTACCACGATGTACTTCCTTCCCATTCACTGCATAGACAAAGATTTCATTCGTTAACTGACTATCTACTGTGACTGTCAGCGAAGATGTAGTCGGATTGCCAACAGACACCTCAAAGTTTGACGACGGCAGTGTCACAAACGGCGGAACAGGAGTTGCTTGACCTTCTCCGACGTCGTTAATCGGGATGATCGACCAATTGTCATATTCTTTGGCACTCTCCAGTCCTCCGATCTCCTTGGCTGTCTCAGGGGCAGTAATGATGCCTACGACGTTACCAGCGTCGTCAACAATCTTGTACTGATCCGCTCCCTCAACCGGATCGATAACGATCACTACAGAATGCTCGCCTCGGTCTCCAACAGTGATTGGTTGACTGGATTGAGGATCATTCGGATCGATGCCCCATTCACCCGGAAGAGTGCGTTGAGTGAAGCTGGATTTTTTACCTTCGCCAGTCTCATTCACGGCGGATACGTAAACAGTATGAGTGGAGCCAGGCTTCAGATTTTTGATAGTGTAACTAGTTTCTTTTGTTTCTCCAATAATCTCACCCTGCTCGTTGCGAACTACATACTTCGTTGCGCTAAGAATCTCGTCCCAAACCAAGGTAAACTGAGTGGCTTGAACATTGTCTATCCGCACATCGGGGCTGGCCGGCAATGTTAATAATGTCTTAGCAGCAGCCTCACCATATCCCGATGCATTACCGGCCTGCACTTTCAACTGATAAGTTTCCCCAGCCCGTAAGTCGCTGAGCGAAATGTCAGTCCCAGATGTCTCAAAATACACGTCATCCGTTACTGTAACTTTGTATTTATCCGCTCCTGTTACTGGCTGCCAACTAAGCTTCGCCGTTGTATCGGAAATGTCTGTAATCAATAATTCACCCGGTTTGTCAGGCAAAGTGCGGACTGTTACTCTGTTGGCTACGCCAGTACCGCTCCGGTTTTCAGCGTAGACTTCAAATGTGTATTCAGTGCCTGAATTAAGAGAATCGATTTCAAATTGCTTTGTTTCAGGAGCCAATTCCTTTTCCTTCACTCCGTTCACCAGCACCACATATTTCTCAGCACCACGAACCGTATCAATTGAAAAGTTGACCACATCTTTACCAATCTCATCGACAGTAATCTTCGTCTTGCCCGGAAGCGTCAAAACCCCATTAAGATAAGCGATATCACCGAACCCAGATTCATTCTTAGCTGAAATCGAGTAATCATACTCTGTTCCGCTTTTCAGACCGGTGTCAGTAAAGGATAGATCAGACCCGCTATATCGACTTACTGCATCACGCAGCACTTCATACAGCGCTGCGGTTGGCGATGCCGTCCATGACAACTCCACTTCTGTTTCTCTGATCTGAACGGATTGGAATTCGCCCGGAGCTGCTGGAAGAGATAAAAAGCCAAGTACACTACTCTGACCAGCGCCACTTGCATTATGAGCAGTTACAATTACAGTATACTGCTTGCCTCCCTCTAGTCCTGTTACTTGATGTGTTCCAGCGGTGTTAAGCTCCTCCTCATAAACAATATCAGATCCCTCTTTGATAGTGAGTTGGTAGCTTACAGCAGACTCAACATCATCAAACGAGACATTGACCGTCCCACTGTTATTTGGCACAAATGATACCTTCAAACCATCAACAGGAGCCGGAAGAGTGAGCACTTCAAACTGTTCACTCCATTCACTTTCTCCTACGTGATTCACCGCCTTTATGCGGTATTGATAAATCGATCCAGCAGCCAATCCTTCTTCCCTGATATGATCCGTTGGATGGTTCACTAACCATGAGCGTCCTGTTGTAATATTCTCAACTTTATACTGATATCCATCCCCTAAAGAGTGGTTTGGCAGTGACCATCCGATCTCGGACCAGTTCTCACCAATAGAATTGAGTTTTAAAACAGGAATATCCGGGGACAGTTGAAGTTGGTATGGCCCCGCTGAGATCGTGGTCTCTTTCCCTGCAATATCCTGTGCTTTAGCGTGAATATACCACTGACCTTCATTGGTAAGTGTAATATTTTCAATATCTTTTGCCGTATCCCATGAAGACGGAGTTTGGTTAGATTGAGTCACTTTGTAGTATTTATTGCTCAATCCACTATCATCAAAATAATGAATAGTGACAGATACAGGATCGCTTGTCCAAGTTGCATCAGAAGGACTAAATGAGATTTTAGGTGCCGATAAATCCTCCGTCACTGTAATATGACGCTGAAATACATCCGACCACAAATTGGCATCATTTAAAACTTTTAATGAGATTGTATACTCCCCTGCACCGTAAGCTAAAAAGTTACTTATCATGGTTGAACCAGAGTATATCTCAGTACCCTCTCTCTTAATACTCCAAACCCTTTGTGTAATGTTTCTGCCAGCCGGGTCATACGAATGATCTTGTATTTCAAGCGTTTTATACTTGGTCACTTGATCTGGAACTCGAAAATCTGCAATAGGCTTCAATGCAGTGGAACCGGTAGCAACATAACGTACCATTGGTTGGCTCCATGCTCCTTGATAATCCAATACTCTAAGTTGCACTAAATAGTCCTTACCCAAAGGAAGGTTGCCAGGAATCATGCCATCTGTCCATGTGGTGGCTGTTGTCTCGCGCCATTTCCACTCCGTTTGTGCAATCCCCTTTGTTGGTGTGGACTCCATGTCGAGATCATAGGACTGATTGTTAACGGTAATCGTGTAATTGCTAGTCCCCTTCGTAACTTTTAGTGTAAAATCTGCTACTGGTCTACGATGCACATAGAGATATTGTGGTGTAGGGTGGTCTTCGCCAAACCAGATTTCATAGCGCCCTGGTTTATCAAATTTCAGCGGCAAATCCTTTTGCCATCTTCCGCTCCATTGGGCTTGACCAGTACTGTTCTCATAATACGTACTATCATGTTCAATTTTCCAACGGCCATTTGGAAATTCTGGTGTTTGGGTATTATTCATGAATGAAGATGGATTAACCTCAAGATGATTATCCTCATCAAGGATCATGTATTGTGAACTGCCATTCGATCTGATTTTAGTGAAGATATAGTTTGCTAGCTGATCGATCGCAGTTGCATAGTTATTCCCATTAATAAATACTCCGTTACCATTGTTACGTGTAATAAAGGCAATGGCCTGTTCTTGGTTAGTTGAAGAGCCTATAGCTACGTAATCAACAGCGTTATTAATCATACGTGTTAAAATTTCTCCAGAAGCCGTTGTACTGTTTAAATCGGAAATCACATTATTATCAACATTGACAATAAAGCGATCTGACCCTTCCCTCCAGATTGGTTGCAATAATACCTCTCTGTATTGCTTTGGCTTTTTCGTTTCCATTTTTATATTTTTAAACGTAAAGGAAGATACAGAAGAGCAACCATGGCTTGTATAGCTTGCAAATGGACCAAACCCATTCCCATACTTACTTGTTAAAGTGTAGTTATTTATTAACACTTGATTGTTATCCCACATATTAATACTAGTTGGAGTTACCTCTATTTTGACTTGATGCGAAGTCACCGCAAGTCTTGGAAATGTAGAAACCAGCCTTCCTGCATTGGCTAATGAATTATAAGTGCCATTTCGAAGAAGATCTACATTTACCTGATTTAGCTCAAATAATTTGATTTCCGTTTGACCGAATAAAATAACATATCCTGAAACGTATCCAGTGTTAATGGTTGCATTAAATAAGAATCCAGCCCCTTCGAGTGTATGCCAGTCCATTTTTTGCTCTAAAACCTCGAACGTGAAAGTTTTTTTCTCCGCAGAGGAATCTGGCATAAACATAAAATCTTTATGAGCTTTATCAGTATAACCATAGAAACTTATATCCTTATTACTCACGATAATATGCCGATAAAGTGAGTTACCATACGGTTCTGGATAATTAATATGGTCATATATTTGCCAATCAAATGTATCTTCTGCTGTCATAGACTTCATTTCTAAAGCTTGTACTTGTAACTGATTAGCATCTACACCTTTAGCAGCTAATTTAGCCTTTAAATCCTGCTCGAAATTGGACAATTCTAAATTCGTGCTTCCTGCTGCCAGTGCAATGTCAATCTTAGGATCAGCCTTAATGCTGATCTGAACTTTATCATCAGCAAATGCACGTGGGCCTTGTCCAAGCAGTGTAGATGTAAACATAGCTACGGATATCAAAAATATAAGTGACTTTCTGAACATTCTCTAACCTCCTGTTATAGAATAAGTCCCCTAATCACTGATCAGGGGACTCCGTACCAGATGGGGATGAGTAAACTTCATCAGGGCTTTGAGCAGCATTTACTTCTTTTTCTAAGGGAATCACATCTACGTTCACACCAGTCGGGGTGAAGTAAACCTCTCCTTCTTGTTGATACTTAATCAGTGCTGCTGCCACATCTGGATTAGTAGTCTCTACGACCGCAATGGCTGGGATCGGATTCTGATTCCCCGATCCTTCCCTCTGAGGTTCATAACCGTTCTGATTCTGTCTATCTTTAATGAGTAGACCTTTAAGCAAAGGATCATCAGAAGGAGTGACCAACTCGGATGGCTGTCGGTCTTGCCCCTTGATGTACACATAAGCATCAACAATGGTTCCCGGCTTAATCATGTCCCCGGCACTCTTAACCTGGTCCGTCTTGACACCAACAAACATCGCTCCGTCTTTTAATTCAAGACTTTCTCCAAATTTGCTTTCCTTAGCCGGGATAAGCATCGACTTGGAAACTGGTATTCCTTTAGGAATTCCAACCTCAGTTGTTACCCAAGATTCGCCTTCCAGCTCCTTCAAATCCCGGATAGCATCATCTGGAACTTCACTCTTCACAACATTACGTTGTACGAGCTTACCTTCCACCAGACTATACGGAGTTAAATTATCTGCTGCCACATAAACCAATTCCGTTGTCACCTGCTTATTGACGATGCTACTCTGAATAACAACGGCTACTCCAGCCAAAATTAAGGCGACAAATACGATGAGCAATCGTCGTGTGGCCTTATTCCATAATTTTTTCAAAATACATTTCACTCCCTGTTACTTAAATTCTCCAAGATAAGGTGTGTGGCGCTTGATAGTTAATGGATAAGAATTAAATCCTAAAATCCTACCCGCAACGAGTTTCACACGAGTATCAAACTGAGCTTCAATTCTTGGCACTTTTGATGCTGTGTTCAGGTAGGAAATTGTTGTCACCAAGTGACTATTCGAAAAAAAATCATTGGTTAGGTCGGTGTTTAGTTTCAAATTAGTTTTCAAAATGTTATGAACCGTTCTTTGAGCTATAGATTCATTTAGTTCCAACCTCCCTCTCTGGTGCTCTATTTCTTCGACACCAGCAATAATCGCTCCATCAAGCGCTTGTTCCACAGCCTTCTCAATTTTGATATGGGCGTTGTAGACTACCAGAAAATCAGTGAGAAAAAACAAAGCAAAGGCGCCGAATAATATCAGCGCCAGATTTCGGAACATATTAGATCACTTCCCTGTCATCGGAAGAATGTACGAGCTAAACCATCTTGCTTTACGCGTATTGGGAGCTTTACCGTCTTTCCCAGCGGTTTTAGGCCGATGCATTCATATTCCATACTAGCCTCAACCTCAACGGTATTTCCTCTTTCCACAAGTTTCGGAGTAGCCGTGAGAGTTACTCTAGCCGGATCAATACCAGATTTTTGAATGAGCCTATTGAACTGTTCGCGATTCGCACTATCGTAACCATTCTCGGCCTTGATAACTTCAAGCAACTCATTTGTAGCAACAGTCAATTTCTGCTGCTGTACGATGTAACCGTACAAGTCGATACCAAGATAGAGAAAAATGGCTGCGACCAGCGTGAAAAACATGAGTGGAATGGAACCTACAGCTCCACGGTTATTCCTGAGCGGAGCTAGCCATGTTTTAAGCACCGAACTTCTCTCTCCTCCCGTGGCTTTTTTGGTATTAATCATTAAGAAAGGTTGTCAAGTTTACCTGTGATGGATTGCCAGAAAGTAGGGAGCCAGCCTTTGATCAAGCCCCATACAACCACAATAGCAAGTACAGCTAACAGGGCATAACCCAAAATTTCTACGATTGAAGCCCCCTGTTGATTTTGTAAAGGTCTTGCCAGTCTGAGTACAACTGTTTCAGTACGAACTACCAACTTCTCAGCCACACCATTTTTCCAAGTTACCACTTTGTTCAAAAATCTTTTCATTCCAATTACCTCCTGAATTTTATAAGTTTTGAATTTGTGAAAAAATATCAATAAAAGCAATAATGACGGCTGCAAAAGCGTGAAGAGCCACCAGAATATATAGCATCTTAATCTTCTCTGGCTGGCTACGGGTGACTTCCTTTAGTGCAGCAAGCCGGAGTTTCCGGAGATCTCCCTTAATGCTGTCGAAGTACTTCTTGGCTTCTCCATAACCGCTATTGACCCCAATCTTTACCGCAGCAGCAAAGTCCCGCATGACGGGTACATCGGTTTCAGCCGCAAACAAATCTACGGCATCGGTGAGTTTCATAATGCGGATGTTGGCATTGAGCCGTGCCAGCATTTTCTTCATCCGGGGACCACTCGTTTCCTCCAGCCTCTGAATTGTCGTCAAGAATGACTTGCCTGTTTCGAGAGCGATCATCATTTTGCTTATGAGCTGCGGCAAATCCCTTGTGATCTCTTCCTGCCTGCGCTTATAGGCCTTGGTTATTTCACCAAGTTGCGCAAAAAAGAACACAGCTACTGCCAACGGTATGGCTAAAAACAGAACTGGAAGATCGAGCAGAAAAGGAAGCACTAAAAAAGGAAGGCTCCCGGCAAGCGATTTAACCGCTTTGTCAGCAAGCTCTTCCTCAAAGGTGTTTTCTTTTCCAAGCAGATTGTACATCCGACGAAGCTTCCCATTAAAAATTGGCAGCCGAAGATTGAGTAACTTCGGCATGAGCCTTTCTGCAAACATAACCGTGATTGGGTCCATTTTCAGTTGCCGTAACTCTCTGTGATTTTTCTGAAGTAACGCTGCCTGATTCGCATAGCGCTTTTCCATATCGAAACTGGGCAACAAAACTTTTAGTGCCAGTCCGGAAATAATCATGACGGACAGAAACAGCAAGATATTAGATACAATCAATGGACATCCCCCCTTTTTAAACTTTGTCGAGATTAAGCGACAGGTAATCGTCGCCTTTTCCTATAGAAAACAGCGTTGCGGCTGCAAAGGAAACTATATAAATCTGACCATGCAAAGTATTTAAAAAGACATTTGCATTGCCATTGTTCATAAAGGACATCATGACTGGCATCATCCACGCCATACCGATGACAGTAAAAAGCTGTTTTCGTTTGCTTTTAGCTTCAATGTCCAGTTCCTGAATCTGAGTGATATCCTCTCCAATCTCATCCACGGTTTCCTTCAAACTATCCAATGACTGAGGATGAAATCCTTCCATCTGAGCCATTCTGAGCTTATCCAAGAAGTCTTCCATCTTTCTGATCTTCAGTTCACTTAACATCTCTTCAAAAACTCGATCAATCGGAAGCCCCACGCGTAATTGATTGGATGCTTTTTCGAAGATCGGCTTAGTCACACCGTCCATATCAAGCACTGCATTTTCTAATGCTTTCTGGACGTTCGGAAAATCAGTTAACTTGCTGATAAAAAGACGCAAGTTTGAAGGAAGATCGAACAGGACGTTTTGTCTGATTTTTCGTTTCACTTTCAGGACAATCGTTCTTGGCAATGTAAAAGACAATACGGCTCCCAAGGCAATAAAAAAGTAGTTTCCTGTGAACAAGGCAATCAAGCCGATCAAACCAACGGAAAACATAACCAGGAAAGCGAACTCCCGAAAGGTGAGTGACCACCCAACCGTCTCCGCTTCCTTACGCACTTGCTCATAACCAAGAAACTTGGAGAGTGTGAATCCCTTACCTGCATTGGCATTAGGAACGACCAGCAGCAATGTTACAAGAGACAAAGCAAAAAAGTAAATGAAACTGACCCATAATGACATTACTCACTCCTCCTCACACCAACGAGATATTGTTTCTTCAGGAGCGCCTTCGGCAATCAGTTTTCGTTTTAGCTTTGTCAGCTTTCCCGTCTGATTAAATCGACGACGAACTGGATCATATTGAAATATTGGTTGAATAATCGGCTTATCACCTTCAAAACCAATCAATTCACCAATTTCAAAGACCACCCTTTTCCCAGTACTCGCTTCATATTTCTGAAACAAAATCAGGTCAAAGGACATGACGATCTGTGATGCAGTCATAGGATTATTTCCTGAAAGTTGTAAAAACCGCACAGCAGCCTCTTCTGTTCCATTAGCATGTATCGTTAGGTGGACAATATGTCCTGTGTTCGCAGCCACAAGGGCTTGGCTGGCAGCAAATTCATCCCGTACCTCACCGATCAAAATAACATCAGGATTCTGTCGAAGGCTCGTTTTCACAAGTTTCGGAATGGGATAAGCTTTTCGATCATCCTCATGCTCCTTTACAATTACGGAAGCGATATTGGGATAATCCTGATAGCTAAGCTTAGCTTTGAGCAACATTTCCTCGGAATCCTCAATACAGAAAAATCGGGTCAATGGATCGTAGTACTGAGGAAAGCGTATGAGTTGCGTGGTTTTTCCGCTATTCGTTCCCCCCGCGATGATGCAGTTTACCCCATAAGGTAGAACATCCTTAAGAAATTCGGATATTTCCTTTGAAATGTTTCCGTAAGAAATACATTCCTCATCCGAAAATACATCCGGCGGAAATTTGCGAATGGAGATGATCGGGCTGTGGGTACTGACCCCTCCCCTAGTCACATCCATGATTACATTGATACGGAACCCGCGATAATTCGCGTCAATAACAGGCTCATTTGCAGTAAGTGTCTTACCAATTGGCATAAGCATTTTATCAATGGTCTGATAAATATGATCGTTGTCGCGAAAACGAATTTCGGTCATATGCACAGGAAACCCATTGCGCTCAACAATCACTTCCGCAGGAGCGTTAATCTCAATACTGCTAATTGCTGGATCATCCAGTGCCGGCTGCAACACGCCCATCTCCGTAATTTCAGTACGGATATAGTCAATAACTTCGCTAATATCCATGCTAAATTTCAAGTCTCGCTGATCCCGGATGAAGTCTGAGATATGGTATTTGACCCTGTTCCGTGCTTGCTCATCAATGATTGCCCGGACAAACTCATCATTGTAGTTTGTGATAAGGTATTGCTGCGTCCGCTCCAGCAAAGTCTTTAGGTTTTCGTCGTCCGTCTTGCTGCGAGTACTGGTTGCCTTAATTTCAGGCCGACGGTACTGTACGAACTCTGCCGGATTGATCAATCCGATAGCCATCCTTTTCTCCCTCCCATAATGCAAATAATTGTTCTGGACGGCTTAGAATAGGTTCTTCCTTAAAGTCACTATTTCTAAACTCGTTACTAAATAAGCTTACATTCTGCACATCGTAGTCCTGTTTTAGCGTTTTGTAGGCTGCATAAGTACGAATAATTTCAACCGGCTCATTCATATTTAGCACGACTTGATCTGCTTCTTTTAACGAGAAAAAGGTCATTGGATGAATCAGTTGCCCCTGCAGGACCGTAAAGACGTAGTGATATCCAGACAAATGGACTTTCAAATACGCGGGCAATTCACTCAGCGTCTTTTCTTGCTGTAGCTTAATCAGCGTAGGGCTGTCAGGCTTGCTCTTGGGCTGAATCAGTAATCCATCAAACCCATCAAAGTGATGTAAATACTGGTGAATCCCCTGTAGCATCCCCCTATCATAGTCAATCAGCAACTGATCCACCGACTGTGCATGCTCCAGCTCCGACACCCCCATGCGGTAAGCCACGCGCGGCAAACCCAAACATGGAAACTCAACAACCACGGCCGTTTCTTCCCGTTTTTTTACCAGATTCAACAGCTTCTCTAAGAGAAGTGAAGAATCTGTACCCGCTGGGTTCCATAGTGCAACCATAACGCCTGTCGGTGAGCGCGGTGGTTCTTTTTCTTTCTTCCATCTAAGCATTTCGTGTCTCCTTTCCGAATAAAAATCACGGGGATTAGATGTTCCCCTCATTCTTAAATAAAAAAAGCCTCCACTCAAAAATAGAGTAGAGGCTTACTTTATTGTATTTAGGCGAGAAGACTCCATCCTCAGCGAAGCAGGGTGGAGATGAATCGCCTTCGGACAAGGGATAACCCTCAACAATCTAACTAGTATTTTTCAAATAATGGGGATACTTTCACATGAATGTATACTATAATAGAAACAAATGTTCCTGTGAAAAGAGGTGAGTATCATGCTAGTCAATAAAGCATATAAGTTTCGCATCTATCCGAATAAAGAACAAGAAATTCTAATTGCCAAAACGATTGGTTGCAGTCGATTTGTGTTTAATTATTTTTGGGACAAGTGGAATCAAGCATACAAAGAAAACGGCAAAGGCTTAACCTACCATGCTTGTTCCGCCAGACTTCCCCACCTCAAGAAAGAATTCGCATGGTTAAAAGAAGTCGATAGCATTGCGATTCAATCCTCACTCAAAAACCTCGCTGATTCGTTTTCTCGTTTCTTCAAGAAACAGAATAAAGCACCACGTTTCAAGTCTAAGAAGAATAAGGTACAATCTTACACGACAAAGCACACAAACAATAATATCGCCATTGTTGGTAACAAAATCAAATTACCGAAACTGGGTCTTGTTCGTTTTGCAAAAAGTCGCGAACTTGAAGGTCGAATTCTTAACGTTACAGTTAGACGTCATCCAAGTGGCAAATACTCAGTATCCATTCTTGTCGAAACAGAAGTGAATCCATTACCAAAAACAGATTCTGCTATTGGTATTGATGTTGGGTTAAAAGACTTTGCGATCTTGTCAGACGAAACAGTATATAAGAATCCTAAATTCTTCCGTACATTGGAGAAAAAATTAGCAAAAGCACAACGTATACTGTCAAGACGAAAAAAAGGTTCTTCGAATTGGCATAAACAACGAATCAAGGTTGCAAGGTTACATGAAAAAATGACGAACGCAAGAAAGGATTACCTGCATAAAATCTCTACCGAAATCATCAAAAACCACGATGTCATCGGGATTGAAGATTTGCAAGTATCCAATCTGTTAAAGAACTACAAATTAGCAAAAGCTATTAGTGAAGTAAGTTGGTCAGAGTTTCGCACCATGCTTGAATACAAGGCAAAATGGTACGGAAAACAGGTTATAACAGTTGCGAAAACCTTCCCTTCCAGTCAACTATGTTCTAGTTGTGGCTACCGCAACAAAGACGTTAAGAATCTCGCATTGCGTGAGTGGGAATGCAAAGAATGTGGTACACATCACGACAGGGATATTAACGCAAGTAGGAATCTTAAAAATGAAGCCATAAGACTTCTAACCGCAGGAACTGCGGGGATAGCCTAATAAAAAACTTTCGGTTACGAAGGTGTTCTTAGGAATCTCCATCTTCAAATTTCGTAAGAAATTAAGGTGGAGTAGTTCAATGTACAAACCATCGTTTTCTTTTTGCCTTGGGCTGCTCCAGCCAATAAGCAAGTTCCCCTGCATCCGTAAATGGATTAGCCTCTAGAAGATTCATAATAGAGGTTATAGATGGGAACATCTCTCTAAATTCCTTGATCATATCTTCATCGGCATAGTTAATGATGAATGATGATTTTCTCAAGAGAACAGAGAGTTCGTTCAGATGTTGGACGATATAGTGCAAATCCCATGGTGCAGCTGAGAGCGTAATGAGTTGATATGGGCAACGCAAAAATTCTTGCGCAGCCGAATTCATTTTTAATCTTCCTTCGTTCTCATCCACCAATACGCCAAGGTCAAGAATAACTGAGTCATACTCGAGCGTATAAACTTCAGCTACATCAAATGGTGAACGATTAGGGAAGAAATCAATACCGTGTCGCTTGAACTTTAAACCGTCAAAATCTGTAGCAAAACTCACGATGTCTGATGGTCTGGGCTTATTCCTATATTCAACAAAAGCCGTTTTCAATCCCTTACTCGCTGTCTCATAGGCAATCTGGAGGGCTGTGTGTGTATTACCACTCCTACGTGCCAGTCCCCCAACTGCAACGATGTAGGGCTGGGATACATGATAGATCGGCAGTTTCTCCGGTTGAGAATCGGTTTTGTTCTGCTTATCCATGTCTACATATTCCTGTTTTTCTTTTAAAGTAACAGGACTCTCTACATGATCTGTTAACTCACGGGCTTCTCTCTCTTTACTTTCATCATTTACCGGTACAGTAATTTTTTCAGCCCGTTTAAATCCCCTTGTCCAGTCGGACAACAGCGTCTGAACCTTCCCCTTATTCTTCTCTAAAGAAAATCCAACTTTCCTCTCAACTTTCTTTTGAAACGCCGGTAATTCAGGATTAAAGCCAGGAATATCAGCCAATG
>NZ_GG695980.1:126955-137914 GCF_000159955.1 Paenibacillus sp. oral taxon 786 str. D14
TGTTTTTTTCGTTTGAATCCATCTTTGTACATCCTCTATTCCGAATTGTTCGGCGGCATAAACATCATATATACCGTACATCCCCAAACTTCTTTGCCACTCGCTATCTACTTCTGGCAAGATAACAATCAGTCTTGTATCTGGTACGCGCATGCGCACTTCCTTCAAGAAGTTCACACAATCCTGCCTATGTACTACTCCTAGCCCTCCATCAACAATTGCAATTTCCGCATCTACCTGCCCTGCTGATGCAGCAACTGCAAACTGCTCAAGCGTTACATCCGTACCAGCAATAGAATAACCTTGTGTTTCTAAAGCTTCAGCAAGTGGCGTTAGAATGGACAAATCAAACACCAGGTGTAGTTTCACTGTTCGCTCCTCCCATCAAACAACCAATTCAAAATAGACATCACTCCGTCAAATATCTGCGGCCAGAAATTGATGATTAGATATCCAACAATGGATAATAACAAGAGCAAAAATGCAACTGAAAGTAGCTTTTTATAGAATAGACCGCCGATAAGCAAGATAAGAAAAATACCAAGTGCAAGATAAATATAAAAGTTACTTCCTGATTGAACGGCAGAAAAAAGTTCTTCCCCCTTTTCGTTTAAGCGATTCCCCACTTTTTCAGGATCAAATGTCTTTGAATTGTCTTTGATCTCCTGAGTTATAGATGCTTCAATCGATGCATTATTTGAAGCAAAAGCCGTATTTAAAGGGACATGGCTGACCAACAAAATAATCGCCATTAACAACACCCGAACTCTTAAAATCATCTGTACTCCTCCATTTTATAGCAAAACAAAAACAACCCCTAAAATAGAGGTTGTTGTTTTGGTATATTTTTACAATTAAAAGTCCATAGCTTCGCTAAGGGCAATACTATTGTATCTCGACTTTGGACACCCGTCAATCCCCTAATTGAGATAATTGTTCATAAATACTAGTTACGTTTTTAACCCAATTTGTTCCTGTTGCATATACCCCGTTTGGATTTTCAGGATCACTTAACCAAGCAATAGGACTAACTGTACTGGGCTTTCCCTTAGAAAGCTTTACTATCGTCTTAGCCGCAATTATAGCGGCATCCTTGGTTGTTAATTCAGCCCCCCTCCCCTCTTGCCAGCTTCCAAAGACATTCCATGGATTCTTCACTATCTTATCCGCATACTTATTGCTTTTTGGAACAAAGGATTGTTCTGCTCCAGTTATGGCAATTAGCAAATAAGGATCAACTCCTTGAGCTTTTGCCGCATCGTCAATCATGGTTAATATCTCTTTTGTAGCCAACATTGAATTTCGTTTGCCTAACCATTCAAGTAATACAGGAATATCCAAAGGGCGGTAAGTCAATATATCGGATGATTCATCGTAACCGAAATAAACCAGCGGATTCACAGGCTCTCCATTTACGCGCACTTCAAAGTGTAAATGCGGGCCTGTTGAACCGCCAGTATTCCCTGATTCAGCAATTTCTTCCCCTGCTTCAACCTCTTGACCCGATTCCACCTTAATTTTATCAAGATGATAATACCTTGTTTCTATACCATCATGCTGAATCATGATTGCATTACCTGCATTCCCCATGTAATCCGCAAAGATCACTTTTCCCGACTTCGCAGCATAGACAGGTGTACCTATTGGAACCCCAATATCCACGCCTGCATGCAGTTTAATAATTCCCGTAATTGGATGGACTCGGCTGCCAAAAGTGGATGTAATCTTGCTCCCCTCTGTCGGCCAAACTAATTCTCCTCCAACTGGATTAAATCCAATTAAGGAATCACCTTCCCCGTCACCATCTGAAAGATATGAAAGCCAGTATTCCAGAAGAAAATCCTGATCTTCTACTCTCTTGGCACCATGAGCATTAAGGATTTCTCTTAATGGCTCCCAATCTTCACTGTACATCGGTTCAATCCGTTGTAATTTGTCTTGGGTTACAGTTGTCGTCAGATCACCGCATGGAGATGGGGAAGTTTCAGTTGTTGTTTCTGAATCATAAGTATAGACATAATCATTTTGAATCGTCTCTGCCTTTTTCAGAAGAAGAACGGGCTGACGTTCAGTCACTGTTGACTTTTCGTACGTAACCTCACCATCCTCATCTTCATTTCGAAGACAAACCTCTTTCACCGTAACAATCTCAGAACTTTTCCATGTGAACTTGGGGCGTACTTCTTTAAAAGTCTCCTCTGGTTTTAGCACTACTTCCTTGACGTTTTCATCTAAAAATGCGTTAAAAAAAGATGGATCGTTGAGTGAACGATCCACCTGAGCCAGCCACTGCCAATTCAATGCATAGGTTTGGACTTGAGATTCTTGCTCTGCTGTTAACTCTTCATGCCAGCGGTCAGCAATAGCCTGATACTCATCAAACAACTGTTCATCTGAGTCTTCTTTGGTACCATAGAAAAAACCAGATGTACGATCCTTGATTGTATCGAACGTCCCTATCACTGACTGCTTCGGAAGCTCAAAGATCATAAAATAGAGCAAAAACAGCAGTAGTGCAATCCCTCCAATAGCCAGTACATAAGGAAGGATAGCTTTCAATATCGGCTTTAATGCTTTGTTAAGGAGTACTCGTCCTCCTTGCTTTAGTATTTTTTCAATATCCATTCTTTCCCCCTAAACATAATAATTATAGTGCTTACCTCCAGTTGATGGAGACTTATCAGGCCCTGATTTTGGAGACGGAATATTTTCTCTTGAAGATGAATTTACAGTTTCACCATTCGCATTCTTGATTTTATTGGCATCCATGACCCCTCCTGTGACTTCTCCACCATCTGAAATAATGTTACCTTTAAAATTTTCACCGTTGGTTCTAACACCCCGGTTTACGGCAACATTTCCAGAAGCACTTCCGGATCCACGAGCACGAGTCGGCTCAGTCTCAGCAAAGTTCGACTTACCCTGTGTCTTTGTTCCTTTGTCAGTATTATCCCCATCAAACTTCCCACCATTTATAGATACACCCTCATTGATAACACCTCCACCTGTTGCTTTTGGTCTGAAAGGCTGTTCAGTCACAACGTTCGTTAAACGTTGCATTGGCTTTTCTTCATACGGCTGCGGTTCCTCTATAGCTTCCTCTCTACCGCTGTTAACCCAATCTGCGACCTTCTGTGCACCGGAGTATGTTTTCTTGCCTAACCACATGCCGCCTTTTCCCACCAACTGAGCACCTTTTCCAATTCCTCCTCCAACAGCCCCGCCAACAAATGCTCCTTCTAATGGCTTACCTGCCATCAATCCAACTGAGGCTCCTAAAGCGGCCCCAACGCCTTTTGCTCCTTGATTTAATGCGAAACCTGCGACCTTTTTACTTATATTTGCCGTCTTATTTCTGAAATTCGGCTTAGCACCAGACATTGCACTCGAAGACGAAGTACCAGAAACGGTTCCTCTTGTCCCCGCAGACGTAGCATCACCAGACATACCGCCGATTGCATCAGATGAGCTATTCTCTCCTACCAGCTGGTCTTTCGACGCCCCCGACTTACCGTTAGCACCGTTAGTTTTTTTACCAGAAAACATTTTACCCATTGCAAGTAACGTACCAAAACCTAATGCTCGACCCATTTTTGAGTCTGGCTGTTCAGTCCCTAAAAGCCTTTGAACAAGACTTTGTATAGAAGAAAATCCAAATAAGTACGCCACAATCACCCAATTAGATACACCATCACTACTAAAATAGAGCAAGAAAAAAAATAGCCCTAATGCCAAAGCATGGGCAACGGGCAATATCATATTGGCAACAAACTGATCCCACCATGTTTGCAAAGCGTTGCGATAACGAGGGAACAAGGTCAACATACAGCACACAACAAACGTTACTAGTAGAATCATCAGATTAATAGATCGCATGGTATAGTCATAGTTTAGCTTTGCAGTCATGAGTGCTGCTAATAGCACTAATACAGCAACCACAAATCCTCGATAACTGACCATATCGTCGTATCCGGCTTCACCGGTCCCCCAAATCGTATTGAGGAACAGTCCTGGCCGAAGTCCGTAATCGACCATAACCGCCCAGATTAGGTCTGTAAACCAACTAACAATTGTAGCTATGAATTTCCATAGATATATACCGAATCTCAAGGAAATTAGCCCTACAACGAAGGCTGTTGCATAATCTTTGGCCTTTGTTCTGCCTTCTCCAGTGTATCCGTGCCAGAGAAGTAAAAAAGCCATCAGTATAAGAGCAATAAAAATAGGATACGGTATAAAGTGCTCAAGTGTAGTGTAGATCGCGTCTATCGCATCCATCATTCCCTCGGAAAATACTCCAAGATATAAATTAGACCGAAGACCTTCATCCCCCCCTTGCAAGAACCCATCATTGGATGTTTCGGGATTTTTGCCGAATACCAGCAAAGTTACATCTTTCATATTAAATTTTTTTATCAAAAAATTAGCCGCTCCAATGAGGACATCAGAAAGGGTTCGCTCCATCAAGCCAGGCTTGTTATCCTCGTCCGAATAATATTCCTCGACTTGCTTACCTATAATACCCTTTTCTTCGGCTGCAAAGGCAGGAGTTGCGAGGGCAAAACTGTGAACCAGCATTAGAAATAAACACGAAATGATCGTAATGCGGCGCAAACTTATTCCCTCCCTTCTTATGCTGTTCCTTCAGCTCTTGCTCTTTCCTTGATGTACCGTTTTCGCTCGGCGTATAGTGGATCATTAGGGTCTGTGGTAAACAACATATGCTCATATGGGGATGCATCTACATGTACAATAACCGATTGGTTATCGACTTTGACGAGCATATCTCCCTTACGAGCTTGATAAACGAGGAAATCCGCTTCCCCTTCAGTTAACGCCAGTTTGCCGCGAACAGCATCAATATCAAGGGCCTCTTGAATACCAATAATTTTGATTGGGCTGTTTTTAATTGCAGCCATGCCAGCTTGAGAACGAGTAAAGACTTCCAAGCCTTGAGTGACAGGCACAATTCCCGTATTTGTTGCGCGGCCCTCACGAAACGCACTCTCTGCCCAAACCGCTCCAAAATCTTCGTCAAGAAAGATATTCTGGCATTCCTCAATGATAAGGAGTTTCTTGACCTCTGGATGTTTCTTCGCCCAGCGTTCCATCATCCAACGTTCTGTAACAAATAAACCAATTGGACGCATGATCTCAGGATCAAGCCGGTTAATCGCGAATCCGAAAATAGGCGCACTTTTGAGTTCAATAGTTGATTGACCGTCAAATATCGAATATGAACTCATTTCACCTTTTCTGGTAAATGGCTGTAGCAACTCACTTGCTTTTCGAATTGCTTCACTTTTATGGGCATTCATTTTCTCCCATAACCCAATCAATTCAGGCATTGCTTTTCTTACCTTACCAGTCCTGAAAATGCCTTGACCTTGCATTGTTTGATCTGTCGTATATAAGCTCTCAGGGTCTGTAGTTATCTCGTACTCCGCATACTGCTGTCTTATAGCTCGACCAATAAATACTTTCACTTCGCCTGTTAATACACTTCGGTCATAAACAGAAATCATTTTAAAGACTAATGCCTGTACAGAATTCGCCGCTTCTTCGATATCAACAAATCTTGTCCCGTCTGCAAGTTCTGTAATGTCAACATCATATGGATTGATACGATGCTTAGAATGCTCGTGGAGTTCAATAAATGGGCAGCCCAAAGCACGAAGAAAGTCGCCATACTCTCCTTTCCAGTCAATAATTCCGATTTGTCTACCAATATGTGATGAGCGATGTGTAATAAGCAAAGTAACAAAAGTCTTACCTGCACCGGAACGCCCAATAATACACATATTATAGTTGGCTAACTCGGGATGCCAATTATCAAGCCATACTGGTCTCCCCATTCTATCCTTGCCTATTACCACACCGCTGCGGTGATTAAGACTACCACCACCCCATGGGAAAAGATCAGCCACATTAGAGCTTTCTAACGATAGGACATGCTCTTTTTGTACTGCGGAGGCTTTGACTGTAGGTAATACGGATTGCAACGCCGCAAGTTGTTGACCATCGGCTGATCGGAGATAGATCGACTTCCCAGCAAAGCGCTGGACAAGCGAGCGACACAGCTTCATGAGTTCTTTCCATTCAGGGGCGCTTACGATGACCTGAATAGAGACCCTGAAACTGCGTTCAACATTCAAACGAATGCGTTTTTGTCGCTCTTTCAAATCTGCGATCTCGTCGCGCATAGCATCAACCTTGCGAACATCTTTCTCATCAGCCAAATCTGATAACAACCCAGCAATCCGCCGACCGATCTCATCCAGTTCCCGATCATTTGATGAAGGTTGGACATGGATCGCTAAGTCCACATCCCCTTTACCATGATCACCACGAATTAGAGAATCCAACATACCTGCCCAAGTGTTGCCCGAAGAAATCTCAGCATAAAAACTACGGAAATATCGAGTTGGCGTAATCGTACCACCGACTTCTACCGCATAGTCATCAAGCTTTACTTGGTTAGAGCTTGTATCTTGAGGAATTGTTTCTCGCACAAAAGAGGGTGCAGCAAAATCAACTCCGCTTGCATTTCCGATATCAAGAAGGGGCTGACTATCTTCAATCAGCCCCACACTCTTTTTACTTTTCCTCCAAAACATTGCAACTCCACCTTCTTGTACAGAAAAATTAGCCTAGCATTTCAACCGATATTTATGCACCTTGAATCTCTTCCATTGTCAGAGATTGCTTCATCCTTTTAAAACTGTCGGACCGGATAGCATCAATCATCCGTGCTTGTGGAGCCAGCTCACGCTGTAAAGTTTGATAGGTATAATTCCAAACCCCTGCCTTATCAAGCCGCTGATAACGCATTCCTACTTGCTCACAGAAACCATATAAAATGCTCTCGGCTTCCTCTAATACTTGCAGTGCCAATTCGGACTGTTCTTCTTCAGACAAGCTATTCTTTTTAGGAGCGGCTTTGTCCAAAATTGCATTCATTCTCCCTGTCCCTGCCACACCTGTCTCTGCCTTCAACGGTTCGTATTCAAAAATAATATAGCCGTGATAATTTCTGATCGTGCCTTGATCCAGACTCTCTATCAAGTATTGTCTCACCAAGTCACCCGACTTTTTCAAGTCCGGATATTCGTCAGAAAGCTCTTGAACAGATTGTCCGTAGGCATCCGTATAATCCTTCATCTCAAAAAGTTGTGATTGCGTGATGAATGTATACGGCAACGAGATCGTGTTAATCAGTCCAAGAAAGTTAAGCCAGACTGCTTTATTTTCCTCAATTGAGGCATTATCCAGGTTAATAGGTTCAACTTCAACCACTAAACGGTATTGATTACCGTTTTGAGCAAGTCCATCCCAGGTAATCTTGGATGTTTTCGCTCCAATTAGGTCCTGGACGGTAAGTGGCTGCTCCTTTTTTTGATATTTCACTAAATAAAACACTGCTGCCACTAAAGCTAAAATGAATAAAAAAGTCAATTCACGCTCCTCCCTTCCTATACAAAAATTTTCTATTTCGGAGTCTCAAGCGGAGCATTAAATAATAGTATTTCCATACCGGGAGGTTAGTCCCGGTATGTTTGAAATAGCAAAGATACATGCAGATTAAGAACGGTACGGAGTAGTGCAGCCTTGAGTAAAACCAGTCTGTTCCAATGCGCGGAACCACCTTAGACATCTGAACAGATAGATATCCTCCAACTGTCCACCAAGCTGCTTGACTAAGACTCAGACCAATGCCAAAGATCGTAATAAACTTTTCTTTGATCTTACTTTTGTACGGTATCGGATGATATTGTCCCCACATAGTAATTCCTCACAGCTCACAGTTTGGACAGGTCTATGCCAAATAACCTGAAGACCGCCCCTAAGATGTCTTCTGTCCAAAATGATAAAATTAAGAAAGCAAGGAAAAACACAATTTTACCTTTTGTCTCTCTTAAGGTATCCGGTGAGAAACCTGCCCGGAAATAGCTGATAGCAAGCCACAACCCAAAGATAATTGTGAGCGTTACAAAAATGCGCCGCGCCATATCAACACCAGCAGTGGTTGATTCATCTACCTTTTTCTCCAAATTAGATACTTCGCTACCTTGGCTGCCTTGAATTCTCTCCTTGATGCTCTGTGCATGTACAGAATTCTGAAGAGGGACAGCACTGAACATAAACAACAAACCTGCCATCATAACAACTAAAATCTGCTTTAACCTTTTCAAGTGAATGACCTCCCTATTTGCATACTCCTACTCGTTTGTCTTTCCGGAACTCACTTACCGACCACGCAATGCCGTACTTTTTGCTAATCCAACCTGCAAACATGCAATCCCCTCCCTTCATATGTTCTCGATAAAAGTAAAAAAGCTCCCACAACAGTGTGTAGAAGCTTTTGATTACATTAAGCAATATAAAAATGACTATAACCACCTAGTACCATCCACGCTCCCCAAGCGGCAATTGCAATGGTCTCAACAAAAACAGGTGGGATTCCAAATAACGGAACGCCCCATTTCCAGTGATGAGGCCATAGCAAGGCAACTTTACCTGTTATTACATCCAGCATCAGATGGGATACATAACCAATTAAAAAAGGCCATTGCCAGCTTGAATGAATGCTAAGCAATAACCATACGCAAAGCCCAAAAATGATGCTGTGTGTCAATGTTCTCTTACCAAAAGTAGCCTCTAAGACACTCGGTAAAACAGGAATACAACGCCCTAATAAGCTGTTCTGACGATCTATATCCGGCAATAAGGATGATACTGCTACAACAGCAAGCTGGGCTGGAGAGTGGATGCCAAGCACCATTGCGGCGGTCACTCCGCCAACTAGATGAGAAGCCCCATTCATACCGCTACCCCCTCTGCCATCATCTGCAAGAATGCTTCAACCACTCTTGGATCAAACGACTCTCCACTTTGGTCTTTAATATAGTCCAACGCTTTTCCTACAGGCCAAGCTGCCTTGTATGGCCTATCAGAACATAAAGCATCAAACACATCACATACAGCAACGATACGACCATACAGTGGGATCTCTTCACCCATTAGACCATGAGGATAGCCACGACCGTCCCAACGTTCATGATGTGAGGCAATAATCTCCCTCGCCGCTTCAATCTCTTCGCCTGTATGTACAGATAGAATGGATAATCCGTACTCTACATGCCGTTGCATCAACCTATATTCATCTTCATTAAACTTTTCTTTCGATTCCAGCAAAGACGTAGGAATAGCTATTTTTCCAATGTCGTGATATAAAGCTCCCTGACCGATGAGGTGAATCTCATCCTCACATAAACCCAATTGGCGTGCTAGTGACATTGAAAATTTGCTGACTCGTCTGGCATGATCACGATCAAGCATATTTAGCACATTTTCTAAAATCAATTTTGCTCCTCCTTAAGCATCTGCTTTAATTTAGTTTTAAACCACTGGGCGGCCTCGCTTCCGGTATCCAACATCTTTTGCACAGATGCCAATAACCGCTGAGCCTTCTTTTGTTCCTGATCTTCATCTTGCTTAACAAGTTGTTCCGCCCCCTCTTGTTTCAGAATGGCCTTGCGCAATTCTCTAGTGCTCATGGATTCATCGCCAGCTTTAATCAACATAGCAGCCGGTTCATTTGAATGGCTAGCTACGCGATGGTGATACCAGCTCAGTGCAGGATGTCGCGATTCAGGTGTAGGGAACGTCCGATAGACATGCACCAGCTCCCGAATTTGCGCCGGGCTGATTCCAATCTGCGAGGACAGGAATTTTTGCTTGGCTCCGGCAGCCAACATTGCATCCAGCAACTGCCCTTTAACGAACCTTGTTTCTTGCTCTTGTTCATCAATCTGGATGTACGCTTGCAGCAGTTCCTCAACCTTGGGCTGAGGGGCTGGCTGGGCTGGAGGAGGCTGATAGCTCAGTTTCAAAATATCCGCCACTTCCTCTGGTGTTAGCCCTTCACGCTTGGCAACGATAGTGAGCAATTCATTTCGATCCAGGTTACCATCATGAAACAACCGATGATGCCAACCACACAAATGAATTAGATTTTCCCTTCGATCATCCCCGCCAGCGTACGAATATGATGAGGTTCACCTTCTGCTGGATGACTACAACGTTCTCCAGTAACAGGATCAACATACTCACAGGCATGTCCAGATTCTTCACGGATGTTCTGGATGTTTTCTCTACTACGAATTCGTTCAGGCTTTGTTAATGTGCTCATATGAACGATTCCTCCAAGCTAATTATTGAGTTAATGACAATATTGGAGAAGAGCGGCGCAAATCAATGGCCTGTAGTGCTACAAGGTATAGCTCTCTATCCCAAGAGCACAGACCCACGGATAAATCAAAATCACGACCATTCCAAAGATTCAGGCCAAGCTCCAACAAGCATCTAGTTTGTCCGGTAAGCGGAGCTGTATCACCAGTTGTTTCCCCGCAATCTCTTCGTATGACAAAATTACACGGATCAACTAAATAATCAAAGTACCAGTCAAATGGCCCATGTACTTGTTTTTCCAAAGTGAAACATTTAAAAATCTCAGGATATGCTCCGATGTAACAAGCAGCGCAATAATCTCTTGCCTTTTTTACGTCAGGAAATTTCGCTGCAATACGTTGAAAATTAATTTTGTGTTGTTCGTTAGCAAAGTACATCCTTCCCACCCCTTTCCACTTTCAAGAAAGTTTGTCATTAATCAATGGCTCTCAGACTCGACAATTAGCTTCATGGCAGTTCTCTGCTTTCCTTCAATCGTCACATCCACAAAAGCAGGGATACAAGTCAGGTTGATACCTTGGGATGAGCGCCTGGTTGACAGCTGCTGCACCAACGGCTTGTAACTCCAGCTTCACCTTTCCATCGCGGATGCCTCCAGCCACAGCACCAGCTAGTGCGTTAACCGAAGATTTTGAAGATACTTTAAATACATTTTCAGACATATTAAATTCCTCCATTTGACTTATTAAGAGTTTCCTTACTCTCTAT
>NZ_GG695980.1:139408-140508 GCF_000159955.1 Paenibacillus sp. oral taxon 786 str. D14
GCCTTCGACTGATTAAGCAGTCAAAGGCTGTCTATTGTATTGCATTGAATTTTTCGTTTAACGTATCACCACATGTAGGATCTGGAACTGAGTCATATTAAGATCGGCTGTCATCAAGTAGTTCATAAGCCAGTGCGGAACCTTTACAAAAGTTTCATTTAATTCAGCCATCAGACATTGTCCATCCCTCCATTTCCACGCACCCTACTTTAAACCCATTCCAAGAAAATACAAACCAACGAGTCCCGCAGCCATATTGAGCCACCCCAATGCCTTCCCTCTGATCTTAAGGAGTCTTAGAATTGCAGCAACCGCTAAGGATGGCAATAAAATGTACATAGCTAGCAGCTTTATTAATTCCATTCCCAGCAAGTTAAGTGTATTGTCATTAGGGATAACATCCAATATTTTCACCCTCGTAGTCGAATTATTTCGACATTTAGGAGAAATATCCTTTTGAGCATGAAAAAAGCACCTGTTAGGGTGCTTTAATATGTTCCATCTCTAACTAACCTACCTTTAGGTGTTGGATGAAGCGACTCAAACCAAATAATTCTTATGTTGTTTTCGTATTTAGGATGAGTGTCTCCGCCCGTTGTGAACGCTCCCCGACCGATCCATAACAACCCATTCTTTTCGAGTTAATGAATGTAGTAAGCTAGTTCCTTTGCATGATTAGCAGGATCTTCTTCATCAAGCAGTCCGTGAAAATCAGATAATTGCTGAACTTTTCCGGTTACTAGCTGGCTCAGAATCCAAATTTGTTCTTCGTTTATTTCCACTATTTTCGTCTCCCAACCTCATATTTCGACAACAGGAAGGATTGCCCTTCTTTTACATAGAACTTTCTTCCTATGAGAGGAGGTGAGTAGTAGCATGCCGAATCAGCACATTGTACCGCACAAAGACGGCTGGGCTGTAAAACCAGAAGGTAGTAACAAACCGACGAAAGTAACCGATACTAAACAAGAGGCTGTAAAAATTGGTCGGCATATCGCGAAAAACCAAGGCACAGAACTAGTGATTCATGGTAAAGATGGTAAGATTCAATCTAAAGACAGCCATGGTAGAGACCCTTATCCTCCAAAAGGATAAATAGC
>NZ_GG695979.1:0-11878 GCF_000159955.1 Paenibacillus sp. oral taxon 786 str. D14
GCCGGGTATAAGTTTTTCTCCCACACCCGGCTATTTTGCACGTATGAACTAAATCGTACGAACTAAAGGACGCCGTCAGGCGTTTTTCTTAATTTCTAAACTTGGGGTCTTATCTTGCCGTTAATATAATTAGGTATGCGCTTAATTGCCTATGTGGCTAACATACATAATTGCACGTCGTAGGAAAGGGGATTTTAATAAAATGAGAAGAAAAATCTCAGGTGTCTTGGCGCTTCTGTTAGCAACTAATTTATTTAGTGGGTCTTTGGCGGGGGTAGCAATGCCGAATATAAAGTTATCTGCCTTAAGTAAAACTGCGATTGCTGCAGCTCTACCGGATCAAGCCGGGATTACTGAAATCAGCCCGATGGACGGAGAGAAGGGCGTTCCTTTGAACGCGAAATTGAAGATCAAATTTGCAAAAAAGATCCGTTTTGTAGAAGCAGACATCACAGTCACCGGTTTGGAAGGAAGCTCGGATACTATCTCTCTAAAACCAGCGGAAGGCGTTGTTCAGGAATTTGAGGAAATAACCCTGACTCCTCCTTCATTATCAAATGGAGTGAAATATACCGTTACAATCCCTGAAAAAACTTTTCTTGAAGTGGATACTAATAATCCATTACCGGAAATTAAATGGTCTTTTACAACCGTATCTTTAGGAAATACTGCTCCTGTCCTCAACTCTGTATCACCTACGGGCCAGCCGGTTCCTTTAATTTCGGGGAATCTTGTCCTTAGCATGACGTTTAGCGAAGCGGTGGAAGCCGGTACCGGGAGCATTAAAATTAACCGGGTTTCCGATAACCAAACGGTAGAAACCATCCCCGCTGTTGCTAGTGTCATAACACCTCAAACGGATGGGAAATCTTTGGTTGAGTTTACTGCAAAGAAGCTTTCAGCAGGTGAACGTTATTATGTACTCGTCGATAAACAAGCTTTTAAAGATACGGATTGGACACCTTATCAAGGAATAAGCGATGCAAATCAATGGACATTCACTGTCAAAGGCTCGCCGGTAAGGGTGACTCAGTATGCCCCCACGACAACGGGAGTCAGCCCGTTAACGACGTTAACTATTAATTTTAGTCGGAATGTATACCCCGTAAACGGGAACATTCTGATTAAGAAGGGATCCCAAACCGAACAAACTATTAGTGTTACATCACCTGAAGTCACCGGGGGTGACTCCAAAATGATCACAATTACGCCTAAAAAGGCCCTGACTCCAAACACGGTTTATACGATTGAAGTCCCGGCGGGTGCCTTTGAAGATAGTGATGGGAATCGATTATTGAATAGTGCGGGTAACAACTTCCCGGGTAATGTATTAACGTGGACCTTTACAACAGGAACGACTGCTTCCACCACATTAAGCATCGTATCCGTGTCACCAAGAGATCAAAGTGTAAACAATGCAGTAACAAGCACACTTAAGGCTACATTTAATAAGGAGATTGATTATCTAAGTAATTCAGGTGGAGTGAGACTCTATAAACAAGGTGTAAATACTCCAGTTACTGCACCAGTAAAAGTGAATCCATCCAACAAAAAGGAGTTAATCATCACTCCGTCAAACTTAGATGCAGGGGCAACTTATTATGTAGATATCGATCCGGGGGTTATAACAGATTTGTCTTCACCTGGCTCTGTATTTGCCGGATTAAAGGGAACCACAAGCTGGACGTTCCAAACCGTGGCAGCGGATAAAACCGCTCCAGTATTGCAAAATGCAACGATGTACAGCAATTCTACGATCCGTTTGCAATATAATGAGACGCTGGATTCCTCGGTCAGTTTGTTAACTTCGAGCTTCACCGTTACGGTTAACGGCGAGACCCGGAAATTATCTTCAGCGTCTGTATCCGGAGACAGCGTTTATGTCACGTTAGAGACGGGGGTTGCGGTTGGACAGAAAGTGACCATCAGTTATGTTGGAAATAGTGTCCGGCCAATCCGGGATAAGTCGGGCAACAATGCAGCGAGTTTTTCTCGGGATGTTACAAACAGCATTAATTCTGTACTGCCCAAGCCTAGTGAGGGTTTTGTTAGCGGTAGCACCTTAACTCTGTATTTCTCAGATGACTTAAAAAGCGTTTCGAGTAATGCTTACCGACAGTTCTCCGTCACCGCAGATGGGCGCTCCAAAGGGATCAAAAGTATTTCGCAAAGTGGAAGTATTGTCACGCTGTATTTATCCAGCAGTGTATCCAATGGTGAGGTTGTGAAGGTATCATATTCACCAGGTTCGTATCCGTTGCAAGACATCCGGGGGCAGAATATTGCAGCTTTTAGTGATTATTATGTACAAAATACTAATGATACTAAACCACCAGAAATTAAGAGCATCGAGGGATCGGGGAATAAGATCGTACTAACTTATAATGAAGCTTTGAGTACATCGAGTCTCCCGATGAAGAGCCAGTTCTCTGTATTGGTTAACAATTTGCCTGTTTACGTCACAAATGTCGAGATTATAGATAATCAAGTGATTCTGACGTTAGCTTCCTCTTTTACACAGACGCAAAACGTCACGTTGTCTTACGTTTCTGGTATAGGAGGAACCGCCGATCTGAACGGCAACTTAGCCGGTTATATCGATCTGCAACCTGTATCATATGGATTGGTGATGGAAGGGATTCGCTCCGCTATCGTGCGGGGAGATACGATTACGGTGACGTTTAATGGAGGCTTAATGCCGATTTCGAATCTATCCATTTCGCAGTTCTATGTCGCGGTAGATTTGAACAACCGGACGATTCAAAGCACTTCGATCAGCGGAGATACCTTAACGATCAAGCTGAGCTCTCCGGTGACGAAGTCTCAAACGGTGAAGCTGTCCTATATGGAAGGGGCAACCCCTTTATATCAATCGACGGGTACTAAAGTTAAGGGCTTCAGCGATTTGACTTTGCAAAATCTGACGGATACGGAAACAAGTACGGGTACAACTAATGGGGTCCCATCCTACCTTACTGCATTGAGCACTTCCGACTTTGGGAAGAGCGGATATGTGCTTGGGACTAACTCAGCAACGACAAGCAGCACTCGATTAACCAATGGCACCATCGTAAATAAATACACGTTGGATAGTGCGAAGGTTGCCGAAACTTTAAAATATTTTAGCAACAGTAATGTAAGCAACCGAATGCTTGTATTTGAAGTTCCATCAACGGAGAAGGCTGCTCAGGTAGTCATTCCGATGTCAGGCTTTATGGAATATTATAATAGCGGCAAAACGGGTTCTTTGGCGGTGAGATACGGAAGCACGCTGTTTGAACTTCCCATTGAGAAAATCCCGTTCTCTGAGCTATACCAAAGCTTAATGGTGAGCTCGATCAATAGCGCGAACCTGTTCATCCAATTGGAGCCGGTATCGAAGAACCAATTGCCAAGACCGACGACAGCAGCAGGTATCAACATCTCATCTATTGCTGACCCTATCCAAATCTCGGTGTCTGCAACGAACGCTTCAGGCGCTCAAAGCAGTGGAAGCTTGGATTTTACCGGACAACTGCATTACCGGGCGGCGGGGCAAGCTTCGGCAGCAGCCCAAGCTTCCTTGGTCCAGTATGATACGACATCGGGTGCTTTGAGCCATGTTCCATCCAAAGTGACAAGCAGCGGAGCGAATCTATTGTTTGACGGAACGATCACGGGAAATACGACGATCGGTCCTGCATTGGGTTACAGCTATTTTAGCGATACGACCACACACTGGGCTAAAAATGACATCCTTGAACTTGCAAACAAGCTCATTGTTGAACCTAGATCTAACTCTGGCACGAACTTCGAACCAAACAAAAACATTACCCGCGCGGAGTTCGCCGTCTTTATCGCGAAAGGGCTGGGGCTGGCCGGGGATGAGGCTAGTGCCCGTCGCTTCCCGGACGTTTCTTCCGGTACGACGGCGGCGTATATCGGGGCGGCGGCGAAGGCCGGGATTATCAACGGTAACGCGGACGGCACGTTTAAGCCGAACAGCAACATTACGCGGGAGCAAATGGCGCTGATGATGGTGCGGGCGATGGAATACGCCGGCTACAATACGTCGATGACCGGTGCGAGCACGGCAACGCTAACGAAGTTCAAGGACGCGGCCAAGATCCAGTCCAAGGACACGGTGGCCAAAGCCGTGAAGGAAGGCATCATTCAAGGTGTGACGACAAATACGTTCCAGCCGCAAGGCAATGCGACACGTGCGCAAGCGGCGGTCATGCTGAAACGTGTCCTGGATAAACTGAACTACATTTAATCCACAACGTTTCCCGGCACTAGGGGAGGAACCCAGGTGTCGGGATTTTTTTTGACTGAGGAGGGGGTGTAGGCGGCCAGATCTCTTGCGGGGATTATCCCGTTGCATCAGTTTGAATCCGGTTGTGGAGAAGAGGGGAGAGATGCTCAGTTGAAGCTGCCCCAGCAACCGTTACTTTGGGTGAAGCGGCGCTCCAAGGGAACCGAAAAATCTCAAGCTCTCCCTTCTGAACGAAAGGGATAATCGTGTAAAAGAGGTGCGAGAAGGGGCGTGCAGATTGTAAATGTGTTTGTGAGTAAGTGCGTATGTGCATAAGTGCGGTGTTCGGAGTTGAGCAAGGCGGAGCGAGGCCTTCCTTCGGGGAAAGTTTTGCTCACAAGTTATCTACCAAATCCACATTATCCACAGAAGTTAAGCACATGCGATAAGAGGAACGAACAAAAGTTATCCTAGTTTTCCACAGAATTTATCCCCAATATCCACATTACCCACATAGATATTCCACAAAAGTTAAAGAAATTGATAGGTTCCTTTAACAATCTTGCTAAATTTCGTAACTTTTCGGCTTAAAAGTAGTCTATTAATAAGGGACTAGCTTTATAGAAGCGTGTTAGAAGCATGAACAGATGGGAGAGTTGTCTAACAAAATGGTAGTCAGAAGAGACGAAACCGGAAGAAACCAAACCCAAGTGAATACGGATCTGGAAGTTGTCGAACGTCAAAACTCGAAGTTGGCCCACCTGGTGGCAAAGAGCGGCAAACGCATCGCACTTGTCACGCTGGCGGGATTGATATGGATTCAGCCTGTGATTGGCATTGGACCGATCACGGGACCGGCTTTGACTGCGGAAGCAGCAGCAAGCCAAACGGTGAAGCTTAGCGAAGAAATGATCACATCGGGGGCCAAGCTCGTGAAATACGAGTACACGGTGACCCGGTCGGGCAAACCGGTGAAGGTGCTGACCGATGTCATTGAAGTGGATTTGACGAATCCTTACGTCCAACTGGACGTGATGACCGGCAAAGGGGGACAAGTAACGACGAGACAAAGCGTGGAAGGGATGGTCAAGGAAACCGGGGCTGTCGCCGGGGTAAACGGCGATTTCTTTGCGACCGGCGGCCAAGGCGTTCCGATGGGATCGGCTGTATCGAAAGGAACAGTCGTCACCAGCCCGGCTCAGTTGCAGGGGATGTATGCTTTTGCCGTGCGGAATGACGGGACCCCGCTGATCGACCGTTTTGGCTTCAGCGGCACGGTGTTCGCCGAGGACGGTTCGACGTTTCCGCTTGCGGGCATCAACCAGGAATCCTATATGACTGAACCGGACAAGGCTTACAGCCACGTAAATAAAATGTTTATTTATACGAGTGCCTGGAAGTCGGAGGAACGTCCGGCGGCCAGCTCAACGACACCAACCGAGGTGCTGGTGCAAGGCGGCGTGATTACGCAGATTTCCATCAAAGCGGCAATTCCGGGACCGGTGCCGGCGGATGGGTATATTTTGCGTGCGCACGGGACGGCGGCGGATTATGTAGCTTCTCACCTGCAAGTTGGCCAGCGCGTGGATGCAATTTATCAGCTGCAATCTTTGACTGACGGACAACTGGTAGACCCGGCGGATCTGAAAGTGATGATCGGCGGTCATACGCTATTGGTCGACCAAGGCAAAGCATCGGCGTTTACCCGTTCAACGACATCGATCAGCGGAGGCAGCGCCGTGGCACGGACCGCAGTAGGTTACTCCAAAGACGGGAAAACGGCCTATATCATTACCGCCGAGAAAAACAGCAACAGCACCGGCCTCACCTTGAAGGAGCTGCAAGGCTTCATGACGGGAATCGGTGTCTGGAAAGGCTTGAACCTGGACGGCGGCGGCTCCACAACGATGGTCACGCGGCCGCTGGCAGAAACGACACCGCAGCTCACTTTTACGACGTCCAATGGGGCGGCGGGGCAACGTGTGGTTGCTAACGGGCTTGGTGTATTTACGACGGCACCGCAAGGTTCGCTGCTTGGTCTCAAAGTCAGCGGATCTTCCACGTTGTTCATCGGGCAAACCGTGCCGTACGCTCTGAAAGGCTATGACACGTATTACAATCCGATCGATACGAGCGGCATCCAAGCTTCCTGGCAGGCTAGTAACGGTAACGTGGTTTGGACCGGCAGCGGCTTTAAAGGCGTGAAGGCAGGGACGGCCAAAATTACCGCTACCAGCGGGCAAGCGAAAACCAGTATGGATGTGAAGGTACTGGGCGGCACGGACTTGGAAAGCTTGACACCGGGCACAACGTTCGCTCCGTTGCAAGCAGGAACCAGCGTCACAGTGGCTGTAACCGCGAAGCTGAAGGATGGACGTACGGTTGACGTTCCAGCGGAATCGGTAAAATGGACATTTAGCGGTATGAAAGCCAGCGTACAAGGCGGTGTGCTTACAGTGCAGTCCGTGAACAATGGGGCGAAGTTTGCGTATGCGACGCCCGTCTATGACGGCTTTAATGGAACACCGATCGTGCTGTCGGCTTCCACTGAAACGATCTGGGAAAGCTTCGAAAACATGACTTACCCGATCTCCTTCACCGGCCTTCCGGCTGAAGCCAAAGGAACCGTGAGCATTGTGCAAGGAACCGGAGAGCGCGCAAACTCCAAAGTGTTGAAGCTCGATTATGATTTGACCGGCGGTACCGGCAGCAAGTTTGCTTATGCCCAATTTAACGGCACAAGCGGCAGAGCGATTCCGGATAATGCAACGACTTTGACGGTGGATGTGTTAGGTGATGCGAGTCTGAACTGGGTACGCGCCGAATTGTCTGACGCGGACGGCAAGCCAGTTTACATCGACCTCGCGCGTCCGATGGATTACACCGGCTGGAAGACGCTGACGGCGGATCTGACCGCAAATAACATCAAATTCCCGGCAAAGCTGAAGCGGCTTTATGTCGTAAACGTCGAAGAAGGCCAGGACGAACGGGCGCTGACGGGCAGCGTTTCTTTTGACAATGTTCGCTTTACGGCTCCTGCAGCCGGCGGCAGCAGCCCGGACTTCCCAAGTGCGAAGGCTGTTATGGTGATCGGCCAGAAGTCGATGACGGTTAACGGGAAGAAGCAAAACCTGGAAGTTGCTCCATTGCTTAAGGACAATACGACCTACGTGCCGATCAAGTACGTGCTGGACGTCTTTGGTGGGAACGCCGCATGGAACGCGGCGGCCAAAAAAATCACGGTAACCCGCGGTGCTACGGTGTTGGAGCTGACGGTGGGGCAGAAGGCACTTTTGCTAAATGGGGTCTCTTCCAAAGCGGAAGTCGCGCCAATTATTGTCAATGGAAGGACTTTGGTCCCATTACGTTTGGTCTCCGAACAGCTTGGAATTGGCGTAAATTGGGAGCAGAAAACCAAATCCATTACCCTCGAATCATGATATGATTAGTCTGGGACTATTCGGACTAAGAAACGGAGAAGGATTGTGTGGATTTTCAAGCGGATGCCATAGATCGCGTTATTAATAACGCTGTAAGCGTATTGGAAAATAGCAAGCTGCAGATCCTGGAAATACTAGATTCGGCCCGGAATGAGCTGAAGATGCTCAATAACGAGTTACAGAATGTCATGAAGGAAACGGCGGAAACGGTAGAGAAGGTAGACCAGCTCGAGGTCAACTATCGGAAGTCCCGCATCCGGCTGACGGAAGTCAGCCGGGACTTCGTGCGTTATACCGAGGAAGATATTAAGCAAGCCTATGAAAAAGCAACCCAGCTCCAGCTCGACCTGCTCATTTACCGGGAGAAGGAAATGTATCTGAAGGCTCGCCGCGACGAACTGCAGAAGCGTGCACGCAACGTGGAGAAGTCGGTGGAGCGCGCCGAAACGATCAGCTCGCAGATGAGTGTTGTGCTGGAGTATTTTTCCGGTGAATTAGGACAAGTGACCCGGATTTTGGAATCTGCGAAGAACCGTCAGTTGATCGGATTGAAAATTATTTTGGCTCAGGAAGAGGAGCGCAAACGGATCTCCCGCGAGATTCACGACGGTCCTGCCCAGCTTCTGGCGAATCTAGTGCTAAGGACGGAAATTGTAGAAAGAATGCTTGCTAAGCAGGAATTTAAACTGGTGCAGGACGAAATAGTAGATTTGAAAGCGCAGGTCCGCTCGAGTTTGGAAGAGATGCGGAAGGTTATTTTCAACCTGCGGCCGATGGCATTGGATGATCTGGGATTGATTCCGACGCTGCGGAAGTATGTTCATGACTACGAAGAAAAAACGAAGATAAGAGCAACCTTCGAAACCCGGGGGAAAGAGCACCGGTTGTCCTCTCCGATGGAGGCGGCGATCTTCCGGCTGGTGCAGGAAGCGTTGACCAATGCGGCGAAGCATGCTTTTCCAACTTATGTGGGCGTTGAAATCACGTACCAGGCACAAATGATCCGGATTGTGGTAACCGACAACGGGTTAGGCTTCAAAGTGGATCAGCTGGAACAGAAGACGAAAGAGCATACACACTTTGGATTGATAGGCATGCGGGAGAGAGTGGAGCTGCTCGAAGGCCGGATGGAAATTGAATCGGCGGCCAACTTGGGCACGAAAATCATCATTCATATCCCAACCAACTCAGATAAGAGAAAGGAGTACCAGGATGGATAGTCTTACTAGTGGAACCAGACAAGTGATTAAAGTTCTCCTGGCGGACGATCACCAGTTATTTCGCGAGGGTCTGAAGCGGATTTTGAATATGGAGGAAGACATCGAAGTCGTTGGCGAATGCGGCGACGGCGCCCAGGTGCTGGAAAGCTGCTTGCAGCTTCAGCCGGAAATCGTACTGATGGACATTAACATGCCATTGCTGAACGGCGTGGACGCTACGGCCGAGCTGCGCGAGGCGCTGCCGGATGTGAAGGTCATCATCCTGTCGATTCATGACGATGAGAGTTATGTTTTTGAAACGCTGCGCAAAGGTGCGACGGGTTACCTGCTCAAGGATATGGAGGCGGAGTCTCTGATCAATGCGATTCGCACGGTGGCAGAGGGCAATGCGTTCATTCACCCGAAGGTGACGGGCAAATTGATTCAGCAGCTGCGCCGGATGGAATACCTGAGCGAAACGGGAGCGATTGCCGAGGATACCGCGATCCGCGAAGCAGGCGTGAAATTCGTAGCCGGCGACGACAACCCGCTGACCCGCCGGGAGGCCGAAGTGCTTCGCTTGATGGCGGAAGGCCGCAGCAACAAGATGATTGGCGAACATTTGTTTATTAGTGAGAAGACGGTTAAGAATCATGTCAGCAGTATTTTGCAAAAAATGGACGTCGACGATCGCACCCAAGCGGTTATTAATGCGATTAAGTTCGGTTGGGTCACCCTGTAAGACTGCAGGGGGATTCCAAATGGTGCTTACCGTCCTGCAGCTGGGTTTTGGAGGCTTGGCGGGAAACGGACAGGAGGCTGTCTGCGGCCGGGGTTACCATTTTATTCATGATCTTGAAAAGTGAGGCGAAGTTGCGGTTACATCCAGTGTCTTGACTGCTTTGGTGTCCCGGTTGCATCATGATCGCCTCTCGAACGAACGGCACCGGCCAATATACATAGTGGGTGGAAGGCTAACGGATTTGTTGATATACCTTGCTCTGCGGCTCCTTCTGTGCGAGCCCAGTAACCGACCTCTTGGCGGCGGCATATATTGTCGCTATAAGGGAGGTGGGTACGGTGGTTTCTTATATTGGCTGGATCCTTCTCAGCTACGGCTTGGCTGCGGCGTTGGTCCATGTTTTGCACGGAATGGTTCGGCAGGGAAAACGGAAGGATTGCAGGGTTCATTATATTTTGGTGACGAGCAATCATGAGAACCAATTGGAATGGTATTTGCGGGCGCTCTCGTGGTATGCGCGGCTGCGTGGTTTATCCCTGCAGGTCACGGTGTTGGACGAAAGCTCGCAGGACGATACGCTGGCGATCTTGCGGAAGCTCGAAAAGCAAGGCGGGATAGAGCTCACCGTCATCGGTTTGGCGGTGGTGCAGCAAGAGGATGTGGAAGCGCATGCGGCCATGGTGGCCGAGGACGCGCCGGTCTGCATCGACCTTCGCGTACCGCGGGAGGCGGACAAAATTCCATATGTCCATGTGTAAACAACATATGACTAAGCAGGCGCATAGCTATGCGCAGATTAAAGTGTGAAGCACACTCTTTTATGGCGAGAAGCCGAGGAGTGTGCTTTTTTGCATTTTTACGGGTGAGATGGGGCGGCGGGGAGCTCTGAGGTCCAGATTGATGTGGATGGAGAGAAGGATGCGGTTGGGGGGGATTGAGGAGGTTGGGTGTGAAGGTGAGTAAATAAGGTGACGGGAAGTGGGAGGCAGAGCAGTAACAAGAGGTTGTAATAGGAAAATCAGAAAGTGGCATTGGAGGTGGACGGTGGTGGTCAGTGGTGTGAAGCGGGTTGGGCGGCGGGGAGTGAGTACGAGTGATGATGAGAGCTACGAGCAGTGCCTAGAAGACATGAGTAACTTGTAATATGCAGAGCACAATGTGCACCTGGGCTCGAAGTGGTGGCCGTTCTAACGGAACTCAGAGGCGTTATTTGCCTGGGATTGCAAGAATGGGGATTTTAACGGAACGAGGAGACCTTATTTGCACCATGTGTGGGAGTTTTACCTTCTTTTTGGCCGGATAAGGTCTGCAGGTTCCGTTATCCCGGGAAATAGCCGGGAAATAGGCAAATAAGGTCACTCAGTTCCGTTACGTGAAGCCAATTCTATTGTGGGGCGATAGGTATCTCGGGGTCATTAGGGTACCTCAATATGGGCGCTTTATTGAGTACAAGATGCGACATGAGGTGTGAGGATTTTGGTGAAAGAAGTCGAAGCAACGGAGAAATTTTGAAATTGAAAAAAACTAAGATCAGAAAAAGAGGAATTATCCGAAAACTGTTGAAATATGGATAAAGATGTTAGAAATTAGGAGGACGGTGGAAATTGTGAGAGGGAGTCTGTATGCCGTACGCACTAAGTCAGGATGGCAGCTTCGTGCGAGTTTGGATTTGCACGTTGACTTGTTGTGGTGGATAGATAGGGGGGCGCACGCAATCTATTTATTATCGGAAGGGTTACCGTTCGGTTGGGCGGTTGAGGCTAGAGATTCCTTCAAGGCGTTCAGTGAGATGGATCGGTGGGCAAAGCGGGAATGGGATCATTTTTTGATGCGGACCTTGCAGGAGGAAATCAAAGCGGAGGCTAGGCTGATTCATCCGGCTGAGCCGTTAGATGAGGGTGCCCTGGTAGGTCGGCACCGGGGGTGGCTGGTGAAGGATGGCCAAGTCACGGCATGGGGACGGATGTTTATACATAGCGGGAATAGCGGGGATCCCAGGATGGGAATGAGGTTGACGGGACGGATTGAGGACACATTGGAATTAGAAAAGGATACGGAAAGGGAGATGAGGACGGGAATGTGGATGGAGAAAAAGGTCGGGGCCACGGGAAAAAGAGCCTTATCGAGCATTAATAAAGTGAGAGGTTTGGGTGCTAAAGCGGAGGTGTGCGATCAGGGGCAATACTCCATGCAGATGGATGGAGTAGGCGGGCCGACCGTGAGGGAGTGGGACGACGAGCATGACTCTCGGCGCGGGGGATCG
>NZ_GG695979.1:11954-31386 GCF_000159955.1 Paenibacillus sp. oral taxon 786 str. D14
GGGTCCCTGCTGGACCGGTGGGGGCTGAGCCCCGCCCAGCGCAGCGCGGCAGGGCAGGCGCTGCGCTTCCTGGCGCAAGCGCAGGAAGCTGCTGCGCAGCGGCCAGGGGCAGCAACGGCTCACGGAAGGCCGGCTCTCTCCCTGGTCTTGCGGCGCTCCCTCTCGCGCCAGATGGAAACCGAGCCACGACCGCCGCGCTTCCTGCTTTGGGCCGTAACCGGCGCCGGCAAAACCGAAATGATCTTCCCGCTGCTGCGCTATGCATTGGATAGCGGCGGCCGGGTGCTGGTGGCGACGCCGCGCCGTGATGTCGTGCTGGAGTTGGCGCCGCGGGTGGCGAAGGCGTTCCCTGAGGAGCCGATGGCTGTCTTGTATGGAGGAAGCCCGCAGCGATGGGAGGAAGCTCGGTTGATATTGGCTACAACCCATCAGCTGATGCGGTTTTACCAGGCGTTTGATTTGGTCGTGATCGACGAGCTGGATGCATTCCCTTATCACAATGACCCAATGTTAAATTTTGCGGCGGAGGCCGCTTGCAAACCGGAAGGCCGCTTTATATTCCTGTCAGCAACGCCGCCCGCGCGAATGCGGAGAGAGATCCGGGCGGGCCGGCTGCCACACGCTAAAGTGCCGGCAAGATATCACGGCTACCCGTTACCGGTTCCTGAAAGAATCGCCATGGCGAGCGTGGAGGTTTGCCTCCTTCGCCGCTTTTTGCCCCCTGCTCTGCTTCACCCTCTGCAGCATTCCGTTCAGCGCGGGGCGCAGATCTTTATCTTCGTCACCCGAATTCGCCAGATTGCGGCTTTTACCGAACTTTTACGCACTTATTTTCCTGGGCTCCCCATTGAGGGGACCTCTTCCATAGATCCGGACCGGAGCGAGAAAGTGCTCGCCTTCCGGGAAGGACGAATTCGCATGCTGGTGACGACAACGATACTAGAGCGCGGCGTCACCGTACCCAAAAGCGATGTATACATAGTGGATGCGGACAGCGATTTGTTTGATGAAGCCTCTTTGGTCCAAATGGCAGGGAGAGCTGGCCGCTCCAAGGACGATCCGAACGGGAAGGTTGTGTTTGCCGCACCGGCGTGGACCAAGTCGCAGCGTGACGCGATTCGGCAAATCCGAATGATGAACGCGGCTGCTTACAAAAACGGCTTTATAAAGGTAAAGGAGGTTCAATAATATGATGAAGTCATCCCAGAGTGTTGCAAGCGGCGGGTTCCGGATGCGGAGCCGAAATTGGAGTCGCGTGAAAACATCCCCATGTCCTAAGCGAAATCCTTATGAGCGGCTAGGGGGCAAAGCTTGCCTTGAACAGGCGAACGGAGAAGCTTTTGCTGCGACGAGGAAGGTCTCGGAAACGGCGAATGGAGTCCATTCTGCGGATGACTTCACCTCGAACTCCTTGTCCTCGGGGACGGGCTGGCTTCATGAGGGACGCACTTTTTCCTGGACGGGCTTGCTTTCTCCGCTGCAGCAATTGCTTGCACCGCCCGCGATTCCCTGCTTAACCTGCGGCAAAACAATTTCCGAACGCGTCCGAGGTTACCCGGAAATATGCTTGTCCTGCTATCTCTCGATCCCCTGGATCAAAAGCCCCCGCTGCCGAATCTGCGGCCGGCCGATGGGCTGCCCGGACTGCACCCGGACGGGACAAGCGCCCCGCAGTTTTGTCATGAACCGAAGCGCGGTTATATATAGCCCATTAATGCGGGAGTGGCTTGCCCAATACAAGTATCGGGGCAATGAAGCGTATGGTACGGTTCTTGCCCGGATGACGGGAATGGCGTATCGGCGTATGGTCAAAGAAATCAACGAAGCCGTTTCAACTGGTAACCGCAATGGGATCCCTTTCCGGTTCCATGCCGTGACGGCTGTACCGGTCAGCCACAACCGCATGCAGGAACGGGGGTTCAATCAAGCGGCCCGGCTGGCCTACGGCGCTGCGTCCGCTGGGCGTATTCCTTTGCTGAACCTGCTGGAACGCACCCGTCATACCGAGAAGCAAAGCTTTAAGACCCGCTGGGAACGTCTGCATGATTTGCATGATGCATTTCAACTTACCGCCCACGCTGCGGACAAGTTGTTGGCTGCAGTAAACGAGGTCAAATCGAATCGAAACTCAACTTCTTCCTGGGCGTCATCTTGGTTTGGCGCGGTTTCATGGGATGATTCCTATCCGCCAAGGTTACAAACTATGCCGCAAGTTGCAGAGAAGAAACTCCCGCGTTTTCAAGCGGCAGGACTAGATCCTTTTTCCCGAACTCTAACTGAACCTTCACCCGAGCCGATACGTATTCTTCTCGTCGATGATGTCTATACGACGGGGAGTACGTTGGAGGCCTGCTCTCGTGTATTGCACGAATTGGGGGGACAAATCGGGAAACGGATCGAAATTTATTGCTTGACCTGGGCACGTTCCTAACCCTAAATTTTTACAAAATTCTTCAAAATTGTTGATAAAGTTATAGACGAATGACCTAGTCATAAGGTAATCTAACATCAAATGATGTTTTCAAGAAAGGACTGTAAGCGCATGGGGATGGAGCTTGGAAATTGTCCACGCTGCGGGAAACTGTTTGCTAAAAATTTCAGAGACATTTGTCCTTCTTGCATTAAAGATATTGAAGCAGAGTACGAGAAGTGCCTGAAGTATCTGCGTGAGGAGAAGTCTGCGACGATCCAAGAGGTTCATGAAGCGACGGGCGTATCCATTCGGCAAATTACCAAGTTCATCAAAGAGGGGCGCATTTCGATCGCCAATAACCCAAATATGATGTATCCTTGCGAAGTGTGCGGTGTCTTGATTCGTGACGGGAATATGTGCGATTCATGCCGTGCCCGGCTGACTCGGGATTTGAACTCCGCCCTGAAAGAGGACACTTCCAGAAGAAACGAATCGGGAGAAAAGAGCGGAAGTGGGGCTTACAGCGCCATCGACAAATTCCGTAGTCCCCAATGACTAAAACCGTGATTCTTTGGCATAATATTCTTAAACATCCAATGCTTCGCTATTAAAAATAATTTCAGTGCCGCCGATAAACTTAGTAAAGATTATCGGCTTTTTCTATTTGGAAGGAAGGTGAAGCCCTATGAAAATCAATGAAACTGGACGGGTTGGAGCCATCAATAACTATCAACGCCAGATTGATTCGCAACGTAAAGATACAGATAACAAAGCTCGCCGCAAGGATGAGGTCTCGATTTCGGCGGAAGCCAAGGAACTCTTGAAAGCGCAGGAGGTCGGAATCGATCCCGAGCGGGCCGAGCGGATTGAAGAGTTAAAGGCGCAAGTTTCCGCAGGAACCTATCAGGTGGAAGCACGCAAGCTCGCCGACAAGCTTGTCCCTTACTTCAAGTCTTTTCTGAACGAGAAATAGGAGGTTAGTATGTCAGTTCAGCCACTCATCGAAATTCTGAAGCAGATGGATGATCTTCACGCCGAATTGCTTGAAGTCATGGAATTGAAGAAGCAATCCATATTAGGGCGAAGTTATGAAGAACTGGTTCGCGTGATGTCCCGAGAATCGAAATTGGTGAAGGCCATCGAAGAACAGGAAAAACAACTGTTTGCATCCGCACAGACTTTCCTGCAAAGCAAAGGCATCCGATCTCAGCTGGAATTAACGGTATCGGAGCTTCTCCGGCTCGTGTTTGATCCGGAAGAGAAGCGTATGCTGGATGAGGCTAGACGGAAGCTTGGTGAGCGCCTGATGGAACTGAAACGGGTAAACGATCTGAATCAGCAACTAATTCAACAATCGCTCTCTTTTATTGATTTCTCCTTGAATTTGATGATTGGCGGCGAAGACGAAGGCACGACGTACTCCCCTCCATTGGCTCAAGATAAGAAAGCATCGGCAAGAAGCATGTTTGATACGAAGGCATAATCATTCGCAAGGGTAAAGGGGAATAAAAGATGACCTCTACTTTTCATGGGATAGAAACGAGTAAACGAGCGCTTTTTGTAAATACGGTGTCCATGCAGACGCTGGGGCATAACATTGCCAACGCGAACACCGAAGGATATACACGCCAACGGGTGAATCTGACGGAAGCCAATCCGATTTGGGCAATGGGCATGACGAAAAGTGCACAGCCTGGACAATTGGGGACCGGGGTTGAGTATACGAGCATTACGCGGGTGAGAGACACTTTCTTGGACACGCAATTCCGTCGGGAAAATCAGATGCTCGGGTCATGGGAAGTTCTTAATTCGAGCATGACCGCGATTCAAAATATCATTAATGAACCTTCAGGTAACGGGCTTAGCGCTGTTATGGACGATTTCTGGAATTCGTGGGAGACCTTGAACCGGGATCCTTCCTTGCTGAGTGCCCGCGTAGCTGTCGCTGGCGCGGCCAGTAACTTGGTCGATACGTTAAAGCATATTAGTGAATCCTTGAACAACTTGAGAAATGATATAAACACGAATATCGATAAGAAAGTGCTGGAGGCCAACAATATTCTCGATAATATTGCTCGGCTGAACGTGCTGATCCGCGACAATGAGAGCTTTGGGGATCATGCCAACGATTATCGTGACCAGCGGGATTTGCTGTTGGATCAATTGTCGACGATTGTGGATGTTCAATACACCGAAGACGAGAATGGGATGGTGAACATCACCTCGGCGGGGGTTAACGTACTGACGGGTGACACTGTTACGCCGCTGACCGCAGCTAATGCGAACACAGCTACGGCGGGACAATTAAACGGATATGTCAAATCCCTGCAGGAGACGGACTTGATCCGCAACCAATTAAATGGTTTAGTCAGCACCCTGGTGACTGGGGATATCAAAGTTACCTTAAGCAACGGATACGTTACGTCCTCAGATATTGTAGCGTTAAATGATGTTACAGTTGATGGGATGGGCACCGTAGCCGCAGGTACGGTGATCCCGGCCGGCTCCAAGATTACTTCTTCCATGGATGTCATGGTCAAAGGGTTTAATGGATTACATCAACTGGGCTACTCCTTAACGAAGCCAAGCTCTACTGGAATTCCTTTCTTTGTATCCGACAGTGGAACGTTCTCCATTGATGATATTAAAGTCAATCCCGACATTCTAGCAGATACGAATAAAATAGCGGCTTCCTCGCAATACGAGGTGATCAACGGCGTAAATACGACGATTCGGGGGAACAGCGACATTGCGAATGCGATCGCGGGCTTAAGAGATGCGATCTTCAAGTTCCCTGACGCGCTCACCTCGCTTTCCGAGGGTACGACGGACGACTACTTCCGGGCTTTAACGGCCGATCTGGGGATCCGGGCCAGCAATACCGAGCGCAATTATGAGAACGAACGAACGATGACTGACAATTTACAAATTTTGCGTCAATCCGTAAGTGGGGTTTCCATGGACGAAGAATTGGCCGATATGATTCGCTTCCAGCAAGCTTATAATGCAGCGGCCCGGAATATGACGGTGGTGGACGAGATGTTGGATCGCGTCATCAATTCGATGGGACGCGTCGGACTATAGTCCCGATAACGGTCTAAGGTGAGAATGAGGAGGTTCGACCAATGCGAGTAACAGGCATGATGCAGAACTTGCAGCTGCTTAAGAATTTACGGAATATCAATTCATCGCTGACGACCGGCCAACAACAGCTGGCCACTGGCCAGAAAATCAGCAAACCCAGCGATGACCCCATCGGCGTCGGTTATCAGATGCGATACGATACGGATTTGGCGCGGAGCGAGGAGTTCCTGCTGAATGCACAGACCGGGACGGAAATCCTGAAAACGATGGATTCTTTGTTTCAGCAAGCGAGTGATGTGTTGAAACGCGCCCGGACCTTGGCGCTTCAAGGTGCCAACGGGACATTGGATAACCAGCAGCGCAGGACGATTGCTTCTGAGATCAGACAGCTCTATGAGCAGATGGTTACGATTGGGAACAGCACCTTTAACGGTAGATATCTTTTTAACGGACAGAAAACGGATCAAGCCCCTTATACTGTGGGCGGGGCTGCTTCTGCAACAACCGATCCTGGCTTGTTTTATCTTAACGTTAGCCCATCGGTGAAGATCCCCGTTAGTATTACGGGTGAAGTTGTGTTTGGAAATGCCAACACCCCGGATAATGTCTTTCAAGTGCTAAATGATTTAGCAACAGCGCTTGAGGGGGACGACGTTGACGGCATTCAAGATAGCGTGAATCGAATTGATGCTTCCGTAGACCGTTTGAATGTAAGCTGGGCCGAAGTCGGGGCCCGCATGAACCGCTTTGATCTAATGATCAACCGGATTCAAGATGATCAAGTGAGCTTGCGGGAGCAACGTTCGAATGTGGCTGATGTTGATTTTGCGGAAGCGATCACGGACCTGAAAATGAAGGAAAATGTTCTGCAGGCTGCTTTATCGACAGGTGCGAGAATTATGCAAATCTCGTTGGTAGACTTTTTAAGATAAAGATTTACCTTTAGGGGGGATAACATGAGAGCGATCGGTTCCGATTTGCCAGCCGATTGGGGGAAGTACAGGCCGGCGGAACTTACGATTCACCTAACCCCGCCTGAAATGGAGGCGGACTGGACCGGCGTATATGAAGATTTGGGGCTTAAACGCCCCAGTTCCTTATTAAAGGAGCTGAATCAAGAGAATCAACGCGCCATCCTGGAGAACATTTCGTCAAAGGCGAGGGAAGGCGACCGAATCGCACGGATTCAATCGGGCGAGAAGAATGTGTTTGGGCAAATCGCTTTTGAACGGTATATGCGAAACGGCCAAAAGGAACTGACGATCGACGCTCTTCCCAAGCATGGCGTTGTGATCGACTTTCGAATTTATCCCCCCGAAATCCATGTTAATCCGAGAGGAGCTCTTCCTAAATGATGCAAATCCAAAGTCAAGCATACGGATTGCTTGAAGTCGAAGAAGAGCAAATATATTCGTTCGAACCAGGCATATTGGGGTTAACGGAAATTAAGCAGTACGCTTTGTTTCCAATGAAGGATACCCCATTCTATGTATTGCATGCTTTGCAAGATCAAGTGAGCTTTATTCTGCTTCCCTCCCATGAAGTTGTTGAAAACTACAGTTTCCGCATCCCGGAGGACATCATTAGTTTAATGGAAATTTCGTCGCCTGAGGATGTAGGCGTGATGTTGATTGTCAACATTCAAGAGGAGAACCTGTATGTCAACTTGATGGCCCCTGTTTTGTTGGCCCCTCACTCCAGAAAGGGATGCCAGTATGTGATTAAAGATCAAGAATTCCCGATTCGTCACCCTCTTCAAGTTAAGGAGGGGAAGTAATGCTGGTTCTCAGAAGAAAAGTCGGAGAAACGGTTATGATCGGGGATGAAATTCAAATCCAAATTTTAGGCATCGAAGGGGATCAAATCAAAATAGGCTTTTTAGCCCCTAAAGAGGTATCGATCCTAAGGAAGGAACTATACCAGGGGATCGTCGCTGAAAATTTGGCAGCGAAGGAGCAAACCAGTCACCTGCAGCAAGAGCAAATCCTGAACCTGCTGAAAAATTTTAAAATGTGAATTTTGAAAGTAGGTGGGCTCTATGAATATCAACCGAACGGAGTTTAATTTACAAGACACCAAGAGATTTAGCGAGATGGGAATCGCCAAGGCATCACCTTCTTTGGCCCAAAATAGTGCTAACATTCAAGATCAACGGGCAAAGTCGATTTCGGAAGAACAACAAGAAAAAATGATGGAACAAGTCAAAAAGCTTAACGAGTCTATTGCTTCTTCTGGCAAAGAACTTAAGTTTAAGTACAATGAAGAGGCGGAACAGCTGTATGTTGAGGTGCTTGATGCCAAAACGAAAGAGGTTGTCACCAGCCTGCCTCCGGAATTTCTAATCGACTTGTCGATTAAGATGAAAGAAATGATCGGCATGTTTATGGACGAGAAAATATAGGTTAGCGGGAAGGAGAGCTTATCATGGGAGTAAGTTTAACGGGTTTGGCTTCCGGTTTGGATACATCTACGCTGATTACTCAGTTGATGAATCTGGAGAAAGTTCCTTACACCAATTTGGAGTCTAAGAAAACTGCGATATCCAACAATAAAACGATTTTTAACAACATTAATTTAAAGCTCAAAACGTTGCGGGATGCAGCCACAGCGCTCTCCGACCTTGGTGCATTTAATGTCAGCAGCGCGACGAGCTCTGATTCAACCAAGTTGACGGCTACCGGCGGCGAAAACGCCATTAACGGGAGTTATTCCGTGAAGGTTATCCAACTGGCGAAGCAACAGGTGAATGCAACCGCCGGGATGCAGGTTACCGATGCCAATGGAGAAGATATTGAATTTACTTCGGCCGCTTTGGCGGAGGCCAAGTCGATCAAGATTGGCGGCCAATCGATTACGTTAAATGATGACGACTTCACTGGGAAGACATACAGCGAAGCGCTGTCCCTCATTGCTAGTCAAATTAATAAGCAATTCGGGGATGTTCAAGCTTCGGTTGTTCAAAGATCAGAAGGAGTCAAGAGCCTGGTGATTTCCGCTAAAGAAACCGGTAAAACGGTCGATATCAGCGGTACTGGAAGCTTTAAAATGTGGGAGAAAGTTGCTGCCCAACCGGCCATTTTGGAAGTCAATAACCTAAGTGTAACGAGTACGAGTAATACAGTAGCCAACGCCATTCCCGGTGTAACCTTGCAATTACTGGCAGAGAACAGCACCGTAAATGTCGAAGTGAAGCAAGACACGGATAAGTTGGCATCGAAGGTTGACGATTTTGTTAAAGCGTACAACGATGTAGTCAAATTGATTCGCGAAAATACGAAGAAAATTGAAAATACGAAAGGCTCGGATGGCTCCTATACCAATTTCAAAACGAATTTGCAAGGAGATTCGACCCTTCGAGATCTTCAAAGTGAATTGTATGATATCGTGAACAGTGTAGTAGGGAGCAGCGACAATTTAAAGCTATTAAGCGATATTGGCTTGGAAATCGATAAAGGGGTCACTTCCGCCTCCTTAATGACTGGCGAACTTAGCTTTGATAAGGATAAATTCAAGAAAAAGCTAGCTGAAAACCCTGAAGCTGTCGCCGAGTTGTTTCAAGGTGAGAATGGATTGGGGACTCTAGCCAAGGATCGTCTGTATGGTTGGACGAGTACGAATGGCCTTATTGCGATGCGAATCCAGGGATTGCAGAGCGATATCGATTTTATTACCGATCAGATGGAAAGCATGAATGAGAGACTCAAGCTTAAAGAGGAAGCTCTGAATAAGCAATTCTCGCAGCTTGAGGTAGCTCTGTCCAATTTACAAAACCAGCAAAGCTGGTTAGCGGGGCAACTAAATTCGCTCATGTCTTCTTCATATTAAGCTTCCTATAGGAGATGAATGCTTTATGGCTTCTCAAAATATTTCCGCCTATCAGAGTTATCAGAAAAACAAATATGAGACAGCCTCCCCGCACCGTCTGATTCTCATGCTCTACAATGGGGCCGTGCAATATGCAATGCGTGCTCAGAGGGCGATTCAAAGTGGCGACGTTAAAGAGACTAACCAATATATTCAGAAAACCCAAGCCATTCTATACGAGTTAATCAGCTCTCTGAACGAGAAAGAAGGAGGAGAACTGGCTCGTAACTTAAAAAATCTCTATTTATATATTATCGATCGCCTGATTCAAGCGAATATCAAAAAAAATCCGGATTACATCGAAGAAATCATTGGACATTTAAACGAGTTGAAGTCGGCATGGGAGCAAATCGGTAAGGAGGTCAGCCTTGGGTAGGAACGGAGTTTCAGATCAGGCGGGAAGACGGGAATTGTACGAGGAACTGCTTGCTTGCACCAATGCGCAGTGCGATTTGCTGTCATCGGGCGATTCATGGGAGCATATCGCTGACTCTTTTTTGCAATTGTCCGCCCGGTGGGATGAAATTCGTGCTCAAATTGATCGCTTGAAACAACCGGAGCCCGAGGAGTTAAAGGATTCGGACGGCTACCTTCAAGATTTGATTAGGAGAATCGCTGCTGGCTTAAGAGAGGTTGATCACAAGCTGCAGCACAGCGTTGGTGAAGCGGGAACTGGCTTGAAGACGGTCAAGGATCAGAAGAAGCTGATGAATGCGTACTACGGCATGGACCGCAGGGGGAATCATGCCCTCTATTTCGATGAGAAAAAATAATTTTTTTAGGTATAAAGTTGTATTTCTTACCTGCCGATATAATGATTAGGCCACAAGGATGTAGCCAATACAAACCAATCATGGAGGATGATTTAAGATGGGAATGTTTATTAACACCAACGTTGGCGCGTTGAACGCTAACCGCAACCTGAACTTCAACAACACGCAAATGGGCAAGACAATGGAAAAATTGTCTTCCGGTTACCGGATCAACCGTGCTGCGGACGATGCTGCTGGCTTGGCAATCTCCGAGAAAATGCGTTTCCAAATCAACGGTTTGACGCAAGCGCAACGCAACGCTCAAGACGGTATCTCCTTGATCCAAACGGCTGAGGGTGCTTTGACTGAAGTACACTCCATGCTGCAACGGATCAACACGCTGGCTAACCAAGCAGCAAACGGAACTTATGATGCTACGGACCGTGCGAAGATCCAATTGGAAGTTGACGAACTGATTGGTGAAATCAGTAACATCGCTGCTACAGTTAACTTCAATGGTATTAGCCTGTTGAAGAGTGGCGGCAGCGTAACTTTCCAAATTGGTTCCGATGCTAATACGGAAATTTCCGTAAGCTTGTCTGGTATGAAACCTAGCGACTTGGGTATTGGTAACTTGAGCGTTGGGACAGCCTCTGCGGCAAATGCGACAATTGCTGCAATTAAGAGTGCGATCAGCCAAGTGTCCACGCAACGTGCAACGTTTGGTGCCGTGCAAAACCGTCTGGAACATACGGTTAACAACCTGGGCGTTATGGTTGAGAACCTGTCTGCTTCCGAATCTCGGATTCGCGACGCTGATATGGCTACAGAAATGACGGCGTTCACGAAGAACCAAATTCTTGTACAAGCTGGTACTGCAATGCTGGCTCAAGCCAACTCTGCACCTCAAGCAGTATTGCGTCTGTTGGGCTAATTATCAGAAGAATCATAAAAGGCTCCCATTATTTGGGGGCCTTTTGCCTTTTATTCTCTATACATTCCCTCCGGCTTTTATCCGATATACTAGGTATATTAGATTACAGGTGAGGACGTGGCAAAATGAAAGTGGCCGTAGACGGGCAACAGGTAGATTGGATCGAGAATAACCTTGATGAGATTGAACAATGGTGGAAAAGCTCCACTAGTCGAATCTATCAGGATCAGAGACTGATTCACTTTGTTGAAGTGAACGGAAAGGCGATTTATGAGGCCTATGAATTATATATCGTACAGAATATTCAAGAAGTCAAAGAGGTGAATATCCATACGCTTTCGGCGATGGAGAGCATTCAAGACACGGAACAAGCTCTTGACGAATATTTGGAGAGATTTGTGCCGGGGGCATTAGACGTAGCTGATCAATTGTATGGTGGACTGACACTCGAAAACCAGCCACTTTTTGGACAATTGCTGGAGGGATTTCAGTGGATTGTGAAGTCTATGCAATTTGACCGTGAATTGTATGCCATGGCTGAGTATCATGCGAGTCCGGATTTCCTAACGTCTACGTTGAGTACATTAGAGAAGCTTCTGCAAGAAATCATGGAAGCCGTTGAAAACAATGACTTTACTGGCGTAAGTGATTTACTGCAATATGAAGTGGTGCCTGCACTGCAACAATTCCAAAACCGCAATAAAATGAGTGGATTATCGTGAATATGTTTGAACAGAATCTGATCTATCTTAAGGAAATGTACCCCAATCTGTTGAATGCCGTTTTAAACGACGCAATGGATGCCTCATATGAAGTAGTCCCAACTGCAAACGGGATGCCCAATTTGAAAGTACAAAGGGGCGAGACAGTAAATTACTTACACAGTAAATATGATCCGGAGATCGAAGCTGAGAAGTGGATAACGAATTTGTCAAACAACGGCACCCTTACGGATCAGGTTCTTCTGTTTGGGATCGGCATGGGATATTTTCTTGAGGCGCTGCTTGGAAGTCAGGAGGTCAAGCGGATTACCGTTCTTGAACCGGATGTCCAAGCATTTAATGCATTGCTTCGTCATCGAAATCTCCAAACTTTACTCTCTGATGACAAAATCAAATTGATGGCAGTAGGTGACCATGAACTGATCCTGGCGGAACTCGCAGAGACGATCACCAAAACGATGTCAGGGGAACTTTCTATCGTTGCTCCACCTGTTTACCAGCGGCTGCACCCAGATAAGTTAAAGTCGTTAAGAGAAAAAGTCCAGGAATCTGTCATTAATGATTTATCGAATAACCAAACTTTTGAGAAGTTCCAGAAAACCTGGCTTGAGAATATACTCCGTAATATTCCGTTTACTGTAAAGTACCCATCAGTATTATCGCTCAAAAATGTCCTGAAAGGCGGAAATGTCGTTATCGTTGGTTCGGGACCTTCGCTTGAAATCGACGTGCATTATCTGAAGGATTTAAAGAAGAAGTGTTTTATTATTGCAGCAGGATCCAGTATTCAAGCGCTTCAGCATTTTGAAATTGATCCGGATCTGGTCGTAACGATGGACGGCGGTCGTGCGAACTCATTGGTTTTTCGCAGGGTAGATAGTACGAGATCTCCGCTTGTGTTTATTACACAGACTTATTTTGAAGTGCTTGATTCTTATCACAACGATTTGGCTTTTGCCACCTTTGTAGAAGACCCGGTAAGCGAGTATCTTTACAGGGATCAAGGGGTGCCGAGATTTCGAGCGACAGCTTCGGTAACGGGAACAGCTTTACAATTGGCCAATTATTTGGGTGCTAAACAGATTATCATGATTGGTCAAGATCTGTCTTATCCCGAAGGAAAGTTTTATAGCGCAGGGGTAAATCACCTGTCTGAGGCGACGAAAAGTAACGCTCTGAAAGTGGCCAATGACTGGGTTGACAACGTGCATGGTGGGAAAAATCGCAGTACCCCAGTGATGACCCTCACAAGGAAAAATATCGAGATGAACATCAAAGCGCTGGAACTGAAAGGGATTAGGGTCATTAACTCTTCACGTGGTGGGGCGGTAATCGAAGGAACTGACTGGATCCCGATGGATGTTATATCCAAGGAAATGATGGGATTACCAGACATGGATCTGGATATTCGTCAGCTGATGCAAGCCAGAACGGAATCGGAACAATGGGAACTTCTACAATCTATGATGGATAAGCTTAGACGAATCTTGCAGGAAGCTGAGAAATTAGAAAAACTGCTTCGAGATCTTCGCAAAGAGGTTCAAAAACTGGAAAGAGAGCGAAACTATCGAAATCTTAATTCCGTCAGTCGGGGGCTAGTTAGAGTAAATGAGCGTTGGCAAGTCATTACTGCCAATGAGAGTTTCTTATTTTATTCATTCGGCACGTCTCATTTTGTAAATAGCTATATGAAGCATGTTCCAGCGATTGTCGAGGCCCAAAATCCCTTGGCGAAAGCAGAACTGATTGTCGCCCATTTAGGCGAACTGGTGGATCAACTTCTAGCCTTTGGACCTGAACTGAAAAGCTTGCTAAGCGACTCTATTGAACGATTGGAGACGCTGGCTGGAGACTTGAACGGCATTACTGGGAGGATCGAATGAATAAGATGTATGAAGGAAAGAAGATACTTATTACCGGCGGCACAGGAACGATCGGATCGCATCTAACAAGAAGATTACTGGAAGAAAAGCCGGCGGTTATTCGTATTTTTAGCCGCGACGAATACAAGCAGTTTGAGATGGGACAGGAGTTACAAGAATATGCGGGGCAACTGCGTTTCTTAATCGGAGATGTACGCGATCAACAACGGTTAAGCCGAGCGATGGAAGGAATCGACTATGTATTTCACTGTGCGGCGATGAAGCATGTCCCTGCTTGTGAATATAACCCGTTCGAAGCCGTTCAAACCAATGTGATCGGCACACAAAATGTGATCCAAGCGGCTTTAGATAATAAAGTGAAGAAAGTGCTTTTTACAAGTACGGACAAAGCCATCTCGCCGACCAATGCATATGGAGCTACCAAACTGACTGCAGAACGCCTCATTTCGGCTGCGGAGTATCATAAAGGAGCCAAATCAACGGTTTTTTCCTCAGTTCGTTTTGGGAATGTGATGGGTTCCAGAGGATCAGTGATTCCTCTATTTAAGAAGCAAATTCTCGAACAACGTAAAATTACACTTACGGACCCTGATATGCTGAGATATATGATGACTCCGAGTCAAGCGATTGAATTAATCCTAGAAGCTAATAGCCTAGCTAAAGGCGGGGAGGTCTTTGTACTGAAGATGCCCATTATAAAGCTCGGTGATCTAGCAGATGTCGTAGTTGATATAGCAACACAGAATTTTAATCTAACTGAACAAGTAAAGGTAGAAATTGTTGGGGCTAGGGATGGTGAGAAGATGGTGGAAGAGCTAATGACGAAGGAAGAGATGGAAGTATCCATTGAGTCTGAAAAGATGTATATCATCCCTGGTCATCATTCTAGATTTCATAACAAAGACAAAGAAAAATCGACTCATTTAATTTTTCCTGATCAAGGTCAATGTATTAGTAAAGACCTGATAAAAGCTTGGTTGATTCAAGAAGCGTTAATCTAGTCATCATATAAAAAGATACCCTGAGATCGAAGTTCTGAAAACTCTTGTACTAATTTGTGGAGGTATTTGAAAATGAGTTGGGATGGAACGGATGCTAGGTTACTTGAGTTTTTGGACCGATACGTGGAACATAACATCAAACGTCTGCTAAATAAAAGAATTGTTGTTTTTGGTACAGGCAGTATGGCTGAGTTGACTACTATAGCATTTAGAAAAAAGAACATAGATATCGAATATTACCTTAGTAATAATGCAAAACTTGGGGAGTTGTTTTGGGGGCGGCCTGTTTACTCACCTGCAAATTTGGAGCTTGAAAATAAATCAGATCTTCTAATTATGATAGCCAGTTCATTTTATGAAGAAATCGCACATCAACTGAAATCAATGGGGTTAGAAAAGGAAATCCATTTTCATGCTTTACTTGCTCCAGACGACTCTCCCCAAAAGGATAAAATAATTAACGGTGTATCTGTTGGAAAGTATACATATGGGTATTTGAATCTATGTCATAGAGGAACCTTAATAAAAAGGATAGGTAGTTTTACTTCTATAAATTATAACGTTAAGATTGCTTACCCTAATCATCCAACTGCGCAAATAACAACACACCCTTTTATTTACGATCGGAAAACTGTTTTTAATGGTGTGGAAAAAGTTCCTGGTTTCCTGGATGACGAGGATTTAGTAATCAGAGACGAGGTGTCTCAAAATAATTCGATTGAGATCGGGAATGATGTATGGATTGGGATGGGAGTCATTATTTTACCTGGAGTTAAAATCGGTAATGGTGCAATAGTAGCTGCCGGTGCAGTGGTGTCAAAAGATGTACCAGATTATGCCGTAGTTGGTGGAGTCCCAGCAAAAGTAATTAAGTATCGATTTAACGAGAAAGAAATTGATATTTTGAATTCAATTCGTTGGTGGGATTGGCCGGAAGAGGAAATAAAAAGAAATGCTCATTACTTTACCAACCCAAATGCATTTTTTGAAAGATTTTCAAATTAGCTTTTTGAAAGAAGGATAGTTATGGAAGCAATTGTTTTTGGATCCGGGGTGACAGCCCTGACCTTCATTAATTCTTTGGACCGAGAGATAGTAAAAATAAAGTATATTATTGATAATAATCCGGAAAAACATCATACGAAAATTCAAGAGTTAACGATTTACCCAGTGGACCGGGCTAAAGCAAACGATTTTGATGTCGTCTTCCTCGCAAGCTTTCAATCCTTAAGTATGATGGCTCAATTACTGGAAATGGGAATAGCATACGACAAAATAATCCCCGTAAATCATGAAGAACATACGAGAGCTTTAAGGGAAAATTATCAAAAGGTACTGAATTCGGCTGCGAGTTCTAGGAGAGTTAGTAATAGAAAAAAAATTGCTTTAGTGAATTTGAACTACTCTAATTACCAGGGGTTAGCGCTTTTTAGATATATGCCCTTGTATATAAAAGAAAAATATGATGTTGATTTAATAGATGCTTCTAACTATGCAAAGCTATCGGAATATGATGTCATTTGTTCTTCGCACTTTGATGGCATCTATCAGGAAGGTTTTATTAATATTGAATTATGGCATGGTTTTCCGTTGAAAACAATGGGATTACTTTCTCCAAGTATCAATGACAATCAAATAAAATCACAGGACCAACGTTCTAAAAATACAGCTTTAGTTATGTCATATTCGCATCTTTACAATACTTTTTTTAATGCATGTTTTCCCTATAGGCAAAACAAATATCGAATTACAGGGATGCCGAGAAATGATTTTCTTTTTGAAGAGGACGGGAAAGAAAAACTGGAATCATTATTTGGAATATCCTTGCGTGGGTCTAATGTGATCTTCTATCTGCCTACATGGAGGGAAGGGAAGAAACGAGAGTTAGATTCGTCAATGAATTGGGATCATATCTTTGGCACTGTTGTACAGGAGGAATCATTCACTTCAATATTATCTGATACAAATTCAATTTTGTTTGTCAAATTACACCCTCATGAATATCGTGTCTATGACAAGCTGGGTGGAACAAGCAATGAAAGAATATTTTATATTACAGATGATATGCTGAGTCGTGCTCAAGTACATCTATACGAATTGCTGAATTGTGCTGACGCACTGATTACGGATTACTCATCGGTTGCTTACGATCTGCTTCTGAAGGATATTCCTTTAATCTACTACATTCCGGATGAAATTGAATATTCGAACCGCAGGGGGTTTTTGATCGAACCATACAGTCAGATGCTTCCGGGTCCGCAAGTATCAGACATTTCCATGATAGGTTTCCATCTTCATGAGTACAGCAAAAATAAGGATTATTACAGAGCAGAACGAGAAACGGTTAGAGATCTAATTTTCAAATACAAAGACAATAAGGCTTCTCAAAGAGTATGGAAGGAAATAGATTACTATATTTCTCAACAAAATAAATAAGTCCAGCGGTATGATGTCAAGCTGTTGATTTAATCGAATTGGAAACTTCCCATGCCTACGTTCATGAAACACGCTTCGAGCTCTTGCGAGCTCACATCAATACCGACAAAAAGCTTCAGATGAAATTCCTCCTTTCGCTAGGGATTCAGGGAATGGACTCCGGGATGCCTCCGGCGCACGCGCAGATCCATCACCCTCGCGTATGAGGACACACTTCGGGCCATGAGCTGCCCCGGATCCCTGATGGGATTTTCAAAAGAATAAGCTGGAAATTTGGAGTCTGTTTTCCATCCACCGGGGGATGGAAATGAACCTAAAAGAGCTTTTTAAAGATACTATACGAGGAGGTCTGGATGTGGAATTTGAGCGATACATCGAGGCCATCAAAAATGTCGAGTCTCGCAATGATGTTTCCGATCCTGTCATTTCTGTTATTGTTATAGCTTGGAAGTTTCATCCCAATACTATCAAGAGTTTTGAGAAATTAAAGAAACAAAGGCATGATGTTCCGTTCGAATTGATATTTGTCAATAACGGTGCCAATGATGAAGAACTGCAAATGCTAGTCCCTTTTGTTGATAAGTACATTTCACTTAACTATAATGTTGGGATTTGTGTAGGCAGGAACATAGGTGCTCAATATGCGAAGGCTCCGATCCTCCTCTTTCTTGATGATGATGGGATACCGGATGAGGATTTCGTGATTTCTCACTTATTATGTCACAGAAGGTTTGATGTTCTAATTGTTCGTGGTAATTCCATCCCTTTAACAGAGCATCCTTCTAACGAGCGCCCAAGTAAATACTATATAGGGAATGAATTTTTTCCGGCTATCCCTTATCTAGAGGGGAACGTTTCAATCAAAAAAGATGTTTTCTTCGAGGTTGGGGGCTGGAATGAGGAAATTACCTATGGGGGTGAGGGTAAAGAGCTTTCAATGAGAATTTTTAAGCTTTACCCCCAGAGCTTCAAACAAATGTATTCACCGATGAGCCTAATTTATCATGATAATGAAATGGATGAAGAACGTCTTGCCCAGAAGACGATCCTTATGGCTGAGTCGGATCATAAGTTGTCCATGAAATACCATGATTGGAAGACCTATGATGAGAAATGGGAAGAGTTTTATAATAAACCAGGTGCATTAGTAGAGTTGGACGAATGGAAAGCTGACTTCGAAAATCAAAAGCTGTTTAATAACATTCGCCACAAAGTGTGGGAAAGAAATAAATTTGCAGTTCAAAAATATATGAGTAATAAAGTTTTTTGGTATGATGAGGAACGAATATTAGACATATATAAAAAGTCTGAGACAAGAAATATCTGTATTTTCGGTACCGGGGTAGTCGGAGAAAAAGTGTTTCGCAGCTTGAAACGTTATAATATTCCGGTTGCTTGTTTTGTGGATAATAATCGCTCTTTGTGGGATTCAGAGAAGCAAGGTGTCCCAGTAATTAACCCCAAAAAATTGACGAAAGATAACTTTATTTTTATTGCTTCTGGCTGGAGATTGGATATTGCACAGCAACTAGAAACAATGGGTTTTATTGAAAAAGAGGATTACATAGCCATCATTTGAGGTGAAAACGATGAAGATTATTATCTTAGCAGCTGGTATTGGTTCAAGATTGGGAAAACCCCATCCGAAGTCACTAACCAAACTATCTAACGGAAAAACAATTATGCAAAATCAATTGAATGCATTTTTACATTACGTAAGTATCGATGATATTTTTATTGTTGTGGGGTTTAAGAAAGAGTTGATCATGGAGGCGGTGCCGGATGCCTCTTTTATTTACAATGATTATTTTGATACTACAAATACATCTAAAAGCTTATTAAAAGCATTAAAGAAGGTAGCAAACGAAGATGTTATTTGGGTAAATGGAGATGTCGTGTTTGATCCGGTAATCATAGGACGTATGGTCGAATATTCTGCCTCGTGTATGGCTGTTAGTACAGCAAGAGTTGGAGATGAAGAAGTAAAGTATATTACTGATTCCAATGGGCTTATCGTCAATGTTTCAAAGACTGTTGATAACCCTCAAGGTGAAGCAGTGGGAATTAATAAAGTTATTCGTGAGGATATCTCGTTATTGATCGAGACGCTTGAGCAATGTAATGATCATGATTATTTTGAAAAAGGAATTGAAGATGCTATATCCAGAGGTTTAAAGGTTCATCCGATAGATATATCCGATGTACTTTGTACGGAAATTGACTTTCCCGAGGATTTAGAATTAGTCAACAAACAGTTGGAGAATTCAATATGCTAGTAGAAAAATACCGAAAATTTAAAGCGAAATATGTGGTTAGTCAACGTCGAGAATTTGAATATGCAAT
>NZ_GG695979.1:33123-45004 GCF_000159955.1 Paenibacillus sp. oral taxon 786 str. D14
TAGGTACTACGCACACTTAATCGATCCGTTTTTTACAAAATTAGTCTTTGATCTTAAAGCAACTCCCAATATGGTCACCGTATTTACGGGGTTGATTGGTGTAGGTGCAGGGCTTTCTTTTTTGTTTCAGCAATGGATATTAGGCGCTGTCCTCCTTCAACTCCATCATTTTTTTGATGGTGCGGACGGCAACCTGGCTCGGCTAACTAATCGCTGTACTCCATTTGGGGCTAAATTAGATCGGATTAGTGATCAAGTAGTGAGATGGGTTCTGTTTATTGGACTAGCACTTGGGGTTGATCTACCATTATGGTTGAGATTAGCTTTACCACTCACTATTTTGATTGATTTGGTGGTGGTTCATAAATTTGTATTGCCTTTTGCTAGAAAAAACCAACTTATCCGTTCTAAGTGGAAACAATGGTTTCTTGATCGAGGAATTATACCGGGCTTTGACATGTTTACTGTGTTTTTTATAATTTCTATCTCAGCTTTATCTGGGTGGTTGCCCCAAGCTATTCTATTAATTGTTATACTGAAAAACTTGGACTGGTTATACCGTGTATATGAATGTTTGAAAACATTGCGGGTTTCAAAATTAAGGCAAGAAATAGGAACTAACCCAGAGGATTGTGTTTCATAACATTTTTATTCTTATTGGGAGAATTTTTAATGGAATCCATGAAATATTTACTGTTAGGTTCAGACATCTATACGAACAACCTCTACGAACTTCGTCCCCTCCGCGAACACGAGATGCAAGCCATCAAGCAGTGGCGGAATGAACAGATGGCGGTGCTGCGGCAATCCCGGATATTGACGGATGAGGATCAGCGCCGTTATTACCACGAGATCGTGCTCCCGTCCTATAACGTGGAGCATCCGAATTTGATGCTCTTCAGTTATTATTATGATGGCAGGCACATTGGCTACGGCGGTTTAACCAATCTGGATTGGGTGAATCGCCGGGCGGAAATTTCGTATTTGGTGCAGACGGAGCGGAGCAGCGAGGAAGAAGTGGCGCAGTACACCAGCGATTTTTCAACCTTCCTTAGCCTGATGAAGCATATCGCGTTCGAGGAGCTGCAACTCCATCGTTTGTTTACGGAAACCTTTGACATTCGTCCCCTCCACATTAAAATATTGGAGTCGAGCGGGTTCCAGTTCGAAGGGCGAATGAAGGAACATGTCAGAATAGACGGTCACTACGTAGATTCTTTACTGCACGGCTGCTTGACACCCGTGAAATGAGTCACGGAAATGACCGATATTGAAGGTAATGAGGATTTTAGTGACAGGAAGTTAACTACGGTGCATAAAAGGAGCTTTACGATGCTAAAAGGAAAAAAAGTGTTTGTCAGCGGTGGAGCCGGCGTAATCGGAACGGAATTGGTTCATAAGCTTGTCAATGCAGGAGCCGATGTATTGATTGGTGATTTGAAACCAAGACCCCCCCATTTGCCGGCTTCGGTTCGTTATCGCCAAGGAGATTTGAATGAGATCTCGAAAGAGGAGTTGGCGGAATTCTCCCCGGAATATTTTTTTCATTTAGCGGCTACCTTTGAGCGCTCGGAGGAAACGTATGAGTTTTGGGAAGAAAATTATCGCCATAACTTAAAGCTAAGCCATCACCTGATGGACTTGCTGAAGGACATCGGCTCTTTGAAAAGGGTTGTTTTTGCCTCCAGTTACTTAATTTATAACCCGGACCAGTATCAATTTGAACAGCCGGCGAAGGAAGCCACCCCTCTTACGGAAAGCTCACCGATTCATCCGCGCAATTTGTGCGGAGCGGCCAAGCTGATGCACGAAATCGAGCTGCGGTTTCTGCAGCATTTTGCCGGGGAGCGTCTAAAGACAGTCTCCGCCCGTATTTACCGCGTCTATGGGAAAAACTCCCGCGATATTGTATCCCGTTGGATCCGGGCTCTTCTGAATCAGGAGACGATTCAGGTATACCGCAAGGAAGGAATGTTTGATTACATCTATGCCGAGGACGTGGCGGAAGGGCTACTGCGGCTCGCCTTAAGCGAGGCTACGGGGATTGTGAACCTAGGTAATGGGCGGTCGCGACGGGTAGAAGATGTGCTAAATATATTACATCGTCACTTTCCGGATATGCAGCATGTCGAGATGGACAGTGATATTCCCTTTGAGGCTTCGGAAGCGGATATGTCCACCTTTAAGGCTTGGACAGGCTGGCATCCGAACCGGCAGTTGGAGGACACGATTCCTGAGCTCATCAGCCATTATAAAGCGCTTATGTCTTCCAGCTCCGTAGATCCGGAACAAGCTCATCGTGGTAACGGCGTACTGGTTACAAGCGTGGCCCGGAAGGTTCCGTTGCTCAAATGTGTTGCGGGCGGCATTACCAAATTAGGTAAACCTCTGCAACTCATTGGCGGGGATGTAAATGAGCAGGCTATCGGCCGTTTTTTTGTAGACCGCTTTTGGACGATGCCTTTTCTGAAAAATTTATCCCTGGAGCAGTTGCTTGAAGAGTGCAAACAACAAGGCATTCGTTATATCATTCCTACTCGGGACGGCGAACTTGCGTATTTTGCCGAAGCGAAGCAAGAACTGGCGCGTCAAGGTGTGCATGTGATGGTATCCGATGTGGAAGCCGTTCGGATCTGTTTGGACAAGCAGTTGTTCTATCAAAAGGGGTCCGAATGGGGGTTTCCGGTCATCGTTACCGGCGAGCGAATTGAGGAAGTTCAGCCGGCAAATTCGACGTATGTCGTCAAAGAGCGCTTTGGTGCGGGTTCGCAATCGATCGGAATTCAGCTTTCTCTGGAAGACGCTATTAAGCATGCCCAAGGCCTGGAACAGCCAATCTTTCAACCTTATATTTCCGGCTTTGAGGTTAGTGTCGATGTTTATGTGCAACAAAACGGGAAGTGTAAGGGAGTTGTAGCACGCAAGCGAGAGCTTGTCATTGGCGGGGAATCGCAGATCACCACAACTTTCCGCCATGCGGAGTTAGAACAAATGTGTGCCGCGTTTGCCGAAAAGCTGGGGTTGTACGGGCACGCGGTATTCCAAGCGATCATCGATGAGCAAGGCGGAATTCATTTTATTGAATGTAACAGCCGTTTTGGAGGAGCTTCCAGACTCAGCGTGGTTGCCGGTTTAGATACTTTTTACTGGTTCTTGCTCGAGGCGGAAGGAGCCGATTTGGATGAATATCCGTTTATTCGCAGCGAACATGAAAAACGGTTGGTGCGTTATGCGGAGGATATGATTCAGTGAAAGTAAAAGCGCTGGTATTTGACTTAGATGATACGCTTTACGAAGAACTCACCTATGTGAACAGCGGATTTCGCGCCGTGGCGGATTACGTGGAGCAACAGTTTCAATGTCCTGCCGACAAGGCGATGACCATCATGTTTCGTGAACTTGAACAGAACGGACGAGGGCAGGTTTTCGATGTCTTGCTTGAACAGCTCGGGAAACGAACAGGAAAGGCCGTCAAAGCATGTCTGGGAGTATATCGGAGCCATGCGCCGCGAATTGAGCTGTATGACGATGCCCGCAGACTATTAAACAATGCAGGGAGCAGCTTTCAGATTTATATCGTGACTGACGGCAATAAGTTTGTTCAGCTTCGCAAGCTGCAAGCCTTGGGGCTTTATGATCACCCGAATATACGGAAGTGCTACATTACAAGGCGGTATGGCATCGCTAACGAGAAGCCATCCCCGCTTTGCTTTATGCACATTTGTCGGCGGGAGAATTTGCAGCCGGAAGAGGTTGTTTACGTAGGCGACAATCCCAACAAAGACTTTGTAGGCATTAAGCCTTTAGGCTTCCGAACAGTCAGAATCATGCGCGGGAATTTTGCTGCTATAAACCGTCCTGACGCTTATGAAGCGGAATATCGAATCCATCACTTCGATGAACTATGGACCATGCTGCACAGGTAATACAGAAGGGAAGTCAGAATATGAAATTGGCGCTTGGAACAGCACAACTAGGGATGAACTACGGTATTGCCAACAAGACAGGCCAACCTTCCCCCAGTTCAGCAAGGGGCATTCTTGAACTGGCGAACCAAAGCAGCGTAGAATTGCTCGATACGGCCTCCGGCTATGGGGAAAGCGAAACGATTATCGGCCAGTATATAAGAACATTTAGGGAAGCAGGACAAAATCAGCCGTTTCAGATCGTGACAAAAATACCGGACCCTTTCGAGGGGGAGGTCCAGTCCGCCGCGGAAGCGAGAACGGGCATGAAGGATCAAGTCCTCCTATCTATGGAACGATTAAATCTTTCTCGTTTAGATTACTGTTTGCTCCATTCCCCCAAAAGCATGTTTTCGCATGATGGGCTTGCGGTGGAGTGGTTAAAGGAGCTCAAACAGGATGGCCTGATCGGCAAAGTAGGGATTTCGGTTTATACGCCTGAGGATGTGGAGCGTTATTTGGAACTAGACGGGTTAGACGTGATTCAGGTCCCGATAAATATCATCGATACCCGCCTGCTTCGAAGCGGTCTGTTAGCTGAACTAGGTTCCCGGCATATAGAGATTCATGCCAGAAGTGTTTTTTTGCAGGGATTGCTGCTGATGCCGCTCGACGAGATTCCAGCTTATTTGCAGAAGGCAGTTCCTTATATCAAACAACTGCATGCTTTGGCATCCGAGCTTCATCTTACATGTGCCGAATTATGTCTGATCTATGTTCGGGATCTGAAGGAAATCGGGCGAATCGTCGTTGGTTGTGAAACCGAAAATCAGCTTCGTGAACATATCGAAGCGATGCGGCTTCCCGTGCTTCCGCAGGGAGTAAGAGATGACATTCAGCGCATGTTCGGCCAAATTTCTGACGATATCTTAAATCCGAGCTGTTGGGGGAAACCAAAGTGAACGGTTTATTCGATTTGAGCGGCCAAACCATACTGGTGACAGGCGGCACCAGTTATCTGGGGACGGCGATGTGTCATGCACTGGCCGAATATGGCGCTAACGTTGTGATCGCCAGCCGAAATCTTGATAAATGCACTCTCTTGGCCGAAACGCTAACGCAAACATACTCCGGCAAGCATATTGGCTTACAACTAGACGTATTAGATGGCCAATCGGTAACAGCGGGGGTTGAACGGACGATTCAGCAGTATGGCCGCATTGACGCCTTAATCAATAATGCAAATGTAAGCTCGCCGGGATTCGTTGAGAGCTTCACGGAGGAACAGTGGGAAAAGGGGATCGATGGAACCATCAACGCCGTGTTCCGTTGTACAAGAGCGGTTCTTCCCTATATGCTGGAGGAGGGGAAGGGGACCATTCTCAATATCGCTTCCATGTACGGTGTCGTCTCGCCTAATCCGGAAATCTACGGGACTTCCGGCCAGAACAACCCGGCCAATTATGGCGCAGGTAAAGCGGCGATCATCCAATTTACCCGATACCTTGCCTGTCACTATGGCCGTAAAGGGATCCGGGCGAATGCGATTTCTCCAGGACCCTTTCCAAATGAACAAACGCAGCAGAACAAGGAGTTCATCGCTCAATTAAGCAACAAAACCGCGCTGGGGAGAATCGGCCTTCCCGATGAGCTCAAAGGGGCTGTCCTTCTTCTAATATCTTCTGCCGGATCTTATATTACAGGGCAAAATCTCGCTGTAGACGGCGGGTGGACGGCATGGTAAAAGTCGCAGCAATCATTCAAGCCCGGTTGTCTTCGCAACGATTGCCGGGGAAAGTGCTAAAAGATCTTCATGGGAAAACCTTGCTTGAACGGGTCATCGGACAAGCCCAAAAATCATCGAGCGTGGATGAAATATGGTTGGCAACGTCTGCGGAACCGGAGGACGATTTGCTTGAGATCGCCGGTCGTAGACTAGGAGTTTCTGTTTACCGGGGCCCGTTGGACAACGTTCTTCAAAGGTTTTACGAAACAGCCGAGCATTCTGGCGCAGACCTCATCGTAAGAATTACCGCAGACAATCCTCTGGTCGAACCACGATTTATAGATCAAGGGCTAGCCGCACTGCAAGCGAATCGGCTGGATTACGTCGGCATGGAACACGTCCCCTACGGGACGGGAATCGAAGTGTTTACCCGCCAAGCCTTGATACGGGCAGCCCAGGAGGCAACATCGGATTACGAGCGGGAGCATGTTACACCGTATATCCTGAATCATCCTGAGAAATTTAACATGATCAAGATCCAGCCCGAACTTAAGCATTTGCAGCGTGAAGACGTACGTCTCACGATCGATACGATGGAAGATTACGTGAAAATGTACAAGCTGTTTTACCACTTGGAAAATCAGAAAATTGAGGTTACGCTGGAACAGGCGATTCAATATATCGACAAACTTCCAGAACTCCTTCATCAAGACGGGGCGTAAAGAACTGCTCAACCGGTTCTATGAGTCCTTGGCTGAACTTGGGTTCGGTCGTTCAATTGTTTTATTTGCTCAGAAAGAGTAGTTTTCATGACTTCAGCAGAAATGAGGACGTATCAATGGATTTTCAAATTGCTCACCGCTGGATTGGCAAAAATCATAAGCCGTTTGTTATCGCGGAAATGTCGGGAAACCACAATCAGTCCCTAGATCGTGCGCTTGCTATCGTTGAAGCTGCGGCCCAAGCGGGGGCGGATGCCTTAAAGCTGCAGACATATACCGCAGATACGATGACACTGGACATTCATGACGGTGAATTTTTTATCGAGGATCCTAACAGCTTGTGGCAAGGCAGCTCTTTATACAATTTGTATCAGGAGGCGTATACGCCTTGGGAGTGGCATGAGCCGATCTTTAAGCGTTGTAAAGAGCTTGGTCTGATTGCTTTCAGCACCCCTTTCGACGAAACCGCTGTTGATTTCCTCGAATCCCTCGATGTCCCGGCTTACAAAATCGCTTCATTTGAGAACACCGACATCCAATTGATTCGTAAAGCGGCAGCAACGGGGAAACCGCTAATTATTTCGACGGGGATGGCCTCGATTGCCGAGCTGGATGAAACCGTACGGGCGGCCCGGGAAGCAGGGGCCGAAAATATCGTATTGCTGAAATGTACCAGCACTTATCCTGCTTCTCCGGAGAACACCAATATCGTAACAATTCCTCATATGGAGCAGTTGTTCCAATGCCAAGTCGGGATTTCCGACCATACGATGGGAGTTGGCGTTTCGGTAGCGAGCGTCGCTTTAGGAGCGACCGTGATCGAGAAGCATTTTACCCTGCGGCGTGCAGATGGCGGCGTGGATTCCGCGTTTTCGTTGGAACCCGAAGAACTGTCCGTGCTCGTGGTGGAGACGGAACGGGCTTGGCAGTCTCTAGGCAAAGTGTCGTATGGTCCAACCGATCGGGAAAAAGAGTCTATGAAACATCGGCGCTCTTTATATATTTCACAGGATATGAAGAAAGGCGATGTATTTACCCGCGAGAACATCAAGGCTATCCGTCCCGGGTTAGGTCTTCCGACCAAATATCTGGATCAACTGCTTGGCCGAAAGATCAACAAAGATGCATCTAAGGGAACTCCTGTAACCTGGGATTTGTTTTAATAATATGTAGAAGTATATTTATAGAAGGAGCTGCATTCCTTTGAACATTTTACTTACCGGCGGGGCTGGATTTATCGGCCGATGGGTTGCCAAAAAGTTGTTAGAGGATGGTCACCAACTGTGGATTTTGGATGATCTGTCGAACGGACGGGAAGCCAATCTTCAGGAGTTTCAGGGCCATCCGGGGTTGAAACAGTTCATCAGGGGGACGATTTTGGACGAGCCTCTTTTAGAGGAACTGTTCGCTGCCCATCAATTCGACATTTGTTATCATCTTGGCGCGTCGATTAACGTCCAAGACTCCATCGATGATCCGCGAACCACGTTTAATAACGATACGGTCGGGACTTTTTATATCTTGGAGCAGTGCCGCAGATACAATACGAAAGTTGTGTTTATGAGCACCTGCATGGTCTATGACCGGTGTACGGATGAGACCGGGATCACGGAGCTGCATCCAACAAAACCGGCTTCGCCTTACGCCGGAGCAAAAGTGGCTGCGGAAAATATGGTCCTCTCTTACTACTACGCCTACGGACTGCCGACCGTGGTCATTCGCCCGTTTAATACCTACGGTCCATTTCAGAAGACTGGCGGTGAGGGCGGAGTGGTTGCGATTTTCCTTAAAAATGATTTGGATGGAAAAGAGCTCCGCATTTACGGAGAAGGCACCCAGACTCGCGACCTGCTTTATGTTGAGGATTGCGCCAATTTTGTCGTGTCTGCGGGTTATTCCGATGCCGTTAACGGCGAGATTGTGAATGCAGGGTTGGGGCGAGATATCACAATTAACGATTTGGCGTTGATGATCGCGGGGGACCCTTCACGGATCCGTCATGTAGAGCATATTCATCCGCAGAGTGAAATTCAGAAGCTGTTGTGCAATTCGGAGAAAGCGAAACGGTTGCTTGGTTGGGAGCCGCGCGTAACGTTGGAGGAAGGCATCGCCCGGACGCGCGAATGGATACAGGCCGGAGGCTTGGAATAGGTAAAGCGACCATGAAGGAAGAAGGGAACGCAAAATGACAAAGGAACATGAATCCGGCCGCCCGGTTCGCGAAACGCTGCTGCCTTACGGTCAGCAATGGCTGGATGAGCAGGATATTGAAGCTGTGGTGGAGGTGTTGCGGGGGGCGTTCATCACCCAAGGGCCGGCGATCGAACAGTTTGAGCGAAAAGTCGCCGATGCTGTAGGTGCCAAATATGCCGTAGCCTTTGCGAATGGTACAGCTGCACTTCATGGAGCTTGTTTCGCGGCGGAGATCGGTCAAGGCGATGAAGTGATAACGACACCGATCACTTTTTTGGCTAGCAGCAACTGTGTCCTTTACCAAGGGGGCACGCCGGTTTTTGCGGATATCGACATGGATACCTACAATGTCGCTCCTTCAGAGATTGAGTCGAAGATCACCGAAAGAACCAAAGCGATCATCGCGGTTGACTTTACAGGGCAGCCGGCGGAAATGGACCGAATCTCGATGCTGGCGCGGGATCGCAACCTTGTGGTGATCCAGGATGCTGCGCATTCGCTGGGAGCTTCCTATGCCGGGCGGAAAATAGGCTCTTGGGCCGACATGACCATGTTCAGCTTTCACCCGGTCAAGCATGTTACAACCGGTGAGGGCGGGATCATTACGACGAACGATGAGCGTTACTATGAGCGGTTGTTGTTGTTCCGCAATCATGGGATGACTCGAAATCCAAACAAGCTCATCCAGAATGACGGGCCATGGTATTACGAAATGCAGGAGCTTGGCTACAATTACAGAATGACCGATATGCAAGCGGCACTGGGAGCAAGCCAAATGGACAAGCTTCACGATTTTGTCGCGAGAAGACGGGAGATCGCTTCAATGTACAATGAGTGTTTCTCCACGTTGCCTGGTTTGGTCATTCCGAAACAGCATCCGATGGCCGAATCATCCTGGCATCTTTACGTCATTCGTTGGTTGCCTGAATATTTTACTGCAAGCCGGAAAGAGATCTTTGAAGCACTTCGCGCGGAGAATATCGGTGTCAACGTTCACTATATTCCGGTGTATTTGCAGCCGTACTATCAATCATTGGGTTACCGTCCCGGCTTGTGCCCTAATGCAGAAAGCTATTACAATACAGCCATTACCTTGCCGCTATTTCCGAAAATGACGAATCAAGATGTGACAGATGTCATTGAGGCCGTGAAGAAGGTGTATCATCGGTTTATCCGAAAATGATAGTTTCTTGGTATTAGGAGGTTTCTTTTTGTCAATTCAACATGAAATAGTTGTCGATGCCCATCCTAATATATACACAGGACATGGAAGAAAACTGAGTATATATTTTTCTGAACCCTCTGAAGGTGTGAACGAGAACACGGGGCTAATATTGTTTATTCCTGGATATGGTGGTCATGCTAGAAGCAACGTTTATCAAAAAATGCGTAGACAATTTGCAGATCAATATAATCTAATTTGTATTCAATGTGATTATTTTGGATATGAGCACATGCAACTGGAAGATACGTTGGAATCATTGGATAATTTTAATGATATGTCCCTAATGCAAGTTTTAGATAATCTGACAGCTGTATTGATGGTTAAAGAAATATTGAAAGAGAATGGAATACCATTCAATGGACGCAAAATAATATGCTCAGGGCAGTCTCATGGAGCTTACTTGGCTTACCTTTGTAATCGTTTTGCGCCACATTTATTTTCTATGATTATAGACAATTCCGCTTACCTGAGACCTGTTTACTTAGATTATATTCGAAATGTACCTTCTCATAATCTACAAAAACGCTATTACGTTTGTGACTTGAATTTGGATAGAGACGTGATGGATCTAGTTTTTCTTTATCGTAAGTTCGAAAATAAATCAAATATTGTTAGTTTTCATGGTGTTTATGACCAGTTAATCGGAATTATTGAAAAAATCAATTTTTGTAATTCTATCCCAAACTGTAGATTGAATGTCGTAAATGATACCACTCTATATAAAGGGGCTTTTAAAACAGCCCATCACGGGATGGATGCTGACTTTATTAAATTTTTTGACTTGGTTATGGGAAATTATAAGTCGGAATCAGAACATCCTTTTCAACTCCCCAATGTAAGGGTAACGACGAAACAAAACGTTTATACATTTGACTATTCGAGTGGATTGGTCAGATTAATGGTTGAATAAATATACTTTGCAATCAGTTTCGATTTCTCTCCTTCTGGGTTAATAAAGGGATAAAGTGATTATTCCAGCCATCCACATTTCCGACAATCCCCTGACAAATATCTACAAATTCCTTACAGTAAAACCTTTTCCTTGGCAATTGACACCGGATAAGCTCGGATGGTATAGTCAAAAATGTGGGGCTTGGTTACAAGGATCACACTCTTATTTGATAATGAAGGGAATGTTAGTGCATGCAAGGTAAAGTAAAATGGTTCAACGCAGAAAAAGGCTACGGTTTCATCGAAACTGAAGAAGGCGGCGACGTATTCGTACACTTCTCCGCGATCCAAGCTGAAGGCTTCAAAACGCTGGAAGAAGGCCAATCCGTCGAGTTCGAAATCGTTGAAGGCGCACGTGGTCCACAAGCCGCTAACGTAATCAAACTGTAATCATCCCGGCACAGCCGACCTACATATGAACGGTACGATGGTTAACAATTAAAGATTCGCTAGCAATTCCCCGGGGAAACCCGGGGTTTTCTTATGATATTCTGTCTACTTGAATGTGCGTCGATAGACGTTTTTCTTATGTTATAATTTCGTAAAATGAATGAGTTCGCAAACGAATGAGGTGACCTCCCTTGCACAACCTTCGGCCTTGGCTGCGCTGGCTGCCGGCGATCGCGATGATGGTGATTCTGTTCGGGTTCTCTTCGCAGTCTTATCAGGAGCAGTCACTGGTGCAGGAAATCGAGAAAAAGACCTCGGATCAGTGGATTGAGAACCGATTCGGCGGGATCCGGTTCAGCTACGGCGGGCATGAGATCAGCGTAGATCGTGTGGGCGGGGCGAGCTTCATCGAGTTCTTTATCCGCAAAGCAGCGCATTTCGGCAGTTATGCCCTGTTGGCGGCATTCCTGGTTTACGCCTTAGGCGGTTGTGGGCGCTCCAATCGGCGACTGCTCTTCGCGATCCTGATCGCGTTCCTCTATGCCTGCACGGATGAGCTGCACCAGAGCTTTACGCCGGGGCGGACGGCGATGGTGCAGGACGTGCTGCTGGATACGATCGGGGCGGCATGCGGCGCGGCGTTCACGATTTTGTTGAAATCCCGGTGGAGAACCGGGAAGCGTCGCCGGGCTTGAAAACGCGGGGAATTTGCCGGCCGTCTGCATGTCTTTTTACGGATGTCGCGGTGGTTTACAGCCCTTTAACACTT
>NZ_GG695979.1:46323-80108 GCF_000159955.1 Paenibacillus sp. oral taxon 786 str. D14
GCACTTTTTACTTTGCCTTTACGTCATGGTATAATAAAGGTGCAAAGCAAAGGAGGAGTGCCCTATGAATTTTAGTATTCGAGGACAGCAGATTGAAGTGACTGAGGCCTTGCGTGACTACGTAGACAAGAAACTCAGCCGACTAGACAAGTACTTTGATGCACCCCCTACCTCAGACGGTACTGTCACGTTAAGTGTGGTACGAGGCTTGCACGCGGTCGAGGTAACGATTCCTTTGACCGGCGTTGTGCTCCGTGCGGAAGACCGCAGCGACGACATGTACGCATCCATTGATGCGGTTGTGGACAAGCTTGAACGTCAAATCCGCAAGCACAAAACGAAAATCAACCGTAAGCTGCGCCAGAAGGGCGTGAAGAACAGCCTCTTTGTAGAGGACGCGACCACAGGCTCCGTTGCGCTGGATGAAGGCGAGGAAGAGCTGGAAGTGGTTCGCACGAAACGCTTTACCTTGAAGCCGATGGACGTAGAGGAAGCGATTTTGCAAATGAATATGGTAGGACACAACTTCTTCGTTTTCTCGAACATCGACACTAAGGAAGTTAACGTCGTCTACAAGCGCAATGACGGCAAATACGGTTTGATTGAACAGGATTAACCCCCTGCACTCCGTGCAATCATGGCAAGTTGTTTCAAACGAGGTGGTAATTCCTGTGATACTAACGCAAAGGAAACGAGCCTTATCCGCCCGCGGATAGGGCTCTTTATTCGTATACAAGGGCGCTTTACCGCAATGCAGACGTGACGGGGCGTGTTGCGGCGTGCCTTACAAACTGTTACAATTTAGGCAAATCATCTGTTTATGCGTGAAAGGGGTAAATCATGCTGGGATTAGTAAAGAAGATATTTGGCGACACGAATGAACGTGATGTCAAACGTCTGATGAAGACGGTCGATTATATTAATTCATTAGAACCGCAATTTGAGGCGCTTTCGGACGAGCAGTTAAAAGGGAAAACCGCCGAGTTCCGGGAACGGATCGAGAAAGGCGAGACGCTGGATGAGCTGTTGCCAGAAGCTTTTGCCACAGTACGGGAAGCTTCGAAACGCACGCTGGGGATGCGTCATTTTGATGTGCAGCTGGTCGGCGGCATGGCGCTTCATGAAGGCAAGATTGCGGAGATGAAAACCGGTGAAGGGAAGACGCTGGTCGGAACCCTGCCGGTTTATTTGAATGCGCTCCTGGGGAAAGGTGTGCATGTCGTTACCGTCAACGACTATTTGGCACAACGCGATAGCCAGCAGATGGGGCAGATTTACAACTTCCTCGGCATGACGGTTGGGGTGAACCTCAACGGCATGGAGCATGAGCAGAAACAAGAAGCTTACGCTTGCGACATCACGTATGGCACGAACAACGAATTTGGGTTTGACTACCTGCGCGACAACATGGTGCTCTACAAAGAACAGATGGTACAGCGGCCGCTGTATTATTGCATTATTGATGAAGTGGACTCCATTTTGATCGATGAAGCGCGGACACCGCTCATTATATCCGGCCAAGCTCAGAAATCCACCGAGCTGTATTATGCAGCCGATCGTTTCGTGAAGACGCTGACGCCGGAGGAAGATTATACCGTTGATATTAAAGTAAAGGCCGTTTCGTTGACCGAAAAAGGGGTCGCTAAAGCGGAACGCGCTTTTGGCATTGATAACTTGTACGATCATAAACACGTTACCCTGAACCACCACGTGGTGCAGGCACTTAAAGCGAACGTTATCATGCGCCGCGACGTCGATTACGTCGTGACCGATGATGAGGTGCTGATCGTCGACGAATTTACCGGCCGGATCATGCAAGGTCGCCGTTACAGCGACGGGCTGCACCAGGCGATCGAAGCCAAAGAAGGCATCGAGGTACAGAACGAAAGCATGACGCTGGCGACGATTACGTTCCAGAACTACTTCCGGATGTACCGCAAGCTGGCCGGGATGACCGGTACGGCGAAGACCGAGGAAGAAGAGTTCAAGAAAATCTACGGCCTCGAAGTGCTGCAAGTGCCGACCAACCGGCCGAACCGTCGTATCGACTTGCCGGACGTCGTTTACAAGAGTGTTGACGGCAAGTTCAAGGCGGTTGTCGAAGAAATCGTTCAGCGCCATAAGAAAAAACAACCGGTGCTCGTCGGTACGATCTCGATCGAGAACTCCGAACGCGTATCCGAGATGCTGAAGCGCAAAGGCATCCCGCACAAGGTGCTGAACGCGAAATACCATGCGGAGGAAGCCGAAATTATCTCTCACGCAGGGGAACCGGGTTCCGTGACGATCGCTACCAACATGGCGGGCCGCGGTACCGACATTTTGCTTGGCGAAGGCGTGGCCGAATTAGGTGGCCTGCATATCATAGGTACCGAACGCCACGAATCGCGCCGGATCGATAACCAGCTGCGCGGTCGTGCCGGCCGTCAGGGCGATCCAGGCTCCACACAGTTCTACCTGTCGCTGGGCGATGAACTGATGAAGCGGTTTGGCGCGGACAACGTGCTGAACATGATGGAGCGTCTTGGCTTCGAGGAAGACCAACCAATCGAGAGCAAGATGATCACCCGTGCGATCGAGTCTGCGCAAAAACGCGTAGAAGGCAACAACTTCGACGTGCGTAAAGTCGTCCTACAATATGACGACGTCATGAACCAACAGCGTGAAATTATCTACAAACAGCGCCGCGAGCTGCTGGAATCGGAGAACATTAAGCAGATCGTTCTCGATATGATCAAGCCGGTCATCGAACGGGTGGTTGAAGCCCATACCGCTGACGAGTTGCCGGAGAACTGGGAACTGCAAGAGGTTGCCGATTACGTCAACAGCAAGCTGCTGGACGAAGGCGCCATTACGAAAGACGATCTGTGGGGCAAAGAGCCGAATGAGATGGTCGAGTATATTTTTGAACGCGTCCTGACGAAATACAACGCTCGCGAAGAAGCGATTGGTCCGGAAATGGTACGGGAGTTCGAGAAGGTTATCGCCCTCCGTGCTGTCGACAGCAAATGGATGGACCATATCGACGCGATGGATCAGCTGCGTCAAGGCATTCATCTTCGTGCATACGGCGGTACCGATCCGCTGCGCGAATATCAATTTGAAGGCTATGAGATGTTCAACGCGATGATCGCCAGCATTCAGGAAGAAGTCGCGACGTACATCATGAAGGCGCAGATCGAAACGAACCAGGAACGCCAAGCGGTCGTGGATGAGAACAAAATCACCACGAGCGGCGAGCCGGCAGAGAAACGCCCAGTCAAACGCGGCGAAACGATCGGCCGCAACGACTTGTGCCCATGCGGCAGCGGCAAGAAGTACAAACACTGCCACGGCCAAAACGCATAATGTTCGGCATAAGCTGGGTGCGGCGGGGAGCCTGAGGATTTCCTTAGGCTGCCCGCTTTTGCCCCGTTTGGAGGGAAAACCTGTTCTCGGCCGCAGCGGCCGCGCCGATGTTGGCTCATCCGAGGTAGCCACCTCGACGTTGGTTCAGCCACAGGCGAAATAGGGGTAAAAAAGGGCCTTATTTTGCTTTTTTGGGCGGATGTCTGGTAAATAAGGGAGTTTTTTGGCCTTATTTTTGCAGACTATGGCTCAAAACAGGGTTTTTCCAGGTTTAGGAATGAAATAAAGGTAGATTTTGTCCTTATTTTTTGAAATTCGGTGCCCGGGAGTTGAATAAGGGTACAAAAGGGCGTTACCTTTAAACCAAAGTGGCAGCTACAAATAAACTTTTACAAAGAAAGGTGATCTACCGTATGATCGATGCGAACGTGAAACAAGACATGCGCGAAATCGCAAAGAAATTAACCAACCTTAGGGGGTCTCTTTGACTTAGATCTGAAGCAAGAGATGATCGCCAACTATGAGGAGAAAATGGCGGCACCGGATTTCTGGGACGACAACGAGAAAGCTCAAGGGATTATCGCGGAGATGAATGCGGTAAAATCCTCGGTGGACCAATATACGGCGCTGCAGAACGAATACGATGAGCTGGAAATGATGGCGGAGCTCGCCGAGGAAGAAGGCGATGAATCGCTGGCTGCGGAGGTTGCAGACTCCGTAGAGAAGCTCGTGAAGAAGCTGGAGGAGTTCGAGCTCCAGCTGCTGCTGAACCAGCCGTACGACAAAATGAACGCGATTCTCGAGTTGCATCCTGGCGCAGGCGGCACCGAGTCCCAGGACTGGGGCCAAATGCTGCTGCGGATGTATACTCGCTGGGCGGAGAAACGCGGCTTTAAGGTCGAGACGCTGGACTACCTGCCGGGCGACGAAGCCGGGATCAAGAGCGTTACGCTGTTGATCAAAGGCTACAACGCCTACGGCTACCTGAAGGCGGAGAAGGGCGTTCACCGGCTGGTGCGGATCTCGCCGTTTGACGCTTCCGGACGCCGGCATACGTCGTTCGTCTCCTGTGACGTCGTGCCGGAGATCAGCGATGACGTGGAGATCGAAATCCGTAATGAGGATTTAAAAATCGATACGTACCGCGCCAGCGGTGCCGGCGGTCAGCACATCAACACGACCGACTCGGCCGTGCGGATTACCCACATCCCGACCGGGATCGTGGTGACCTGCCAGAACGAACGCTCACAGATCAAGAACCGAGAACGGGCGATGACGATGCTCCGCTCCAAGCTGTACGAACGCAAGATCGAGGAGCAACAACGCGAGTTGGATGAGATCCGCGGCGAGCAATCGGATATCGCCTGGGGCAGCCAAATCCGCTCGTACGTGTTCCACCCGTACAGCATGGTGAAGGATCACCGGACGAACGTGGAGACGGGGAATGTCGGCGCGGTGATGGACGGGGATCTGGACGCTTTTATCGACGGTTATCTGCGCAGCCAGATTAAGACGGAGAGCTAATCAGCGGGACGGGAGCGCCTTGATGTGCCTTCCCGCCCGAGCCGCTACTAAATACGACCCACCTTGGCCACGTTTGGTACGGGTGGGTTTTTCTATTTTTACATATTTCATGAAATGCAAGTAAGGAGGGGGAGCAATGCCGCCGAAAGTTCGCAAACGCCGATTTCAAGACTATATTCCGGTCACCGGTCCGATACGCCATACGCTGGATACGTTGATGATTATCGTAGGCTCGCTGATCACTGCCTTGGCGTTTAATTTGTTTTTGGTCCCCAGTCATATCGCCTCGGGCGGTGTCTCGGGGTTATCTATCATCGTTCAGTCGCAATTTGGAATCGAACCAGCCTACACCCAATGGGCCCTGAACATCCCGCTGTTCATCGCAGGCTACGTGCTGCTCGGGCGGGACTACTCCATCCGTTCTCTGCTGGGCACGGTGGTGCTGCCGTTCTTCGTCTTTTTGACACGGGACATTCCCGTACCAACGACAGATCCGTTGCTGGCTTCGTTATATGGAGGCATCGGGGTGGGGATAGGACTCGGTATTGTGTTCCGAGGCCGGGGATCCACCGGCGGGCTGTCCACCTTGGCGCAAATTATTCAAAAATACAGCGGCCTCAGCCTCTCCGTTTGCGTTGTGATGATGGACGGGATTGTGATTGTGTTGGCGTTATTTTTGCTGACCCCGGAAAAAGCGCTCTATGCCCTGATCGGACTGTACATCACCGGTAAAATCATCGATGCCATCGAGCTGGGCTTCAATTACACGAAGGTCGCTTACATTATTGCCGACCGGACGGAGGAGATCTCGCAGGCTGTGCTCACTCACCTGGACCGGGGGCTGACTAAGCTGGACGGTCACGGCGGGTACACCGGCGATGCGCGGACCGTGCTGATGGTCGTTGTAGGGCAGAGCGAAGTCACGCGGCTCAAGACGTTGGTACAGACGCTGGATCCCAATGCCTTTGTCATCATCACGAATGCACATGAGGTATTGGGGGAAGGGTTTAAAAGGGTGCAGGGAGAGCAGTGACTTCTGGTAGTTGGTTGATCTCTCCGGTGCTGGCTGACCAAAGGGGATAAGCTCGGCATGGGGGAACTCTGCTGGGCTTTTTTGCACCATTATCCCTTTCCTTCAGGAGATGATCGTTAGGGCAGGGGTGAACTGACCTGTGCAGATCATTCATCAAGAAGTGTTTCTTGCTCTGATCGAACGGGATAATGGTGTAAAAGGGGTCCGGAGAATCTAATACGTCCGGGGAGACGCATGCCCCGAAAAAGAACATACCCGCAAAATAGAAATAAACCGTCCGAATTGATTCGGACGGTTTATTGTTTGGGTGTCGCATTCAAACCAAGCCATCATAGATAGACTGCTCGTTTTTTTGTGGATACCGTTCGCCCCGCTCCCAGATCAGCTCAAATGACTCGAATTGGTGATGCGGCGGTACCTGCGGTCCTAAAACGCCAAATACCCGCTCCACGCTCCAAATTTGCGACTCATGGGCGGCCAGGGCTTGGCGTTTGGCTTCCCAACGGTTGCCGGCCGCCACGCGCAGCACGCTGGAATGATCCGAAGTATACGATCCCAGTTGGTTATAATACAATTTCTGCACGGTAGGCGCTTGGCCGCCAAAAACGACATCGTTTACGGCGTGATGGATGACGATATGATCCGGGTGTCCGGATAGACCGTCTTCCGGGAACGTCACGACGACCTCCGCCTGATGGCGCCACAAGAAGTCGGCAATCTTCTCCCGCAGCATCGCCGGGTCCGCCTCCTTCAGCTTGCCGTCCGGCAGCCCCAGCTGCTCGACAACGGAGATGCCGAGGATCTCGGCGGCTTTGGCCAACTCCTGATCCCTGCGGGCAGCTAACTGTTCGCGTGTCATTTCCCCTAAGCGACCGGTTTTACCCGCGTCTCCCCGGGTGGCGGTCAGCAGCACCGCCTTGCCTCCTTCATCGGCGATTTGCCGGATTAAATAAGAACACCCAAATGTTTCATCATCGGGATGAGCGTATACGAATGCGATCGTTTTTTCGTTCGACATGGTGCTTCTGCTTCTCCTCCTTCTATGCGGTACATGAGCACCTTCTAAATATACCTGATTCAGACCTTGCACAAAAGTTGGACGGCGAGAGAGGCCTGACATGCGAGGGTAAATTTTTGTGAGAGTTGTTGTATTTATATAAGTTCAGCCGTATAATAATACATATTTACAACGGAATGATGCATATTGTTGATTTCATAGGCTTGATCCAACGGGAGAGGAAGCGAGGTTAGCATTGTGAACGGGGAGAAAATAAAAGTAGCCATCGTCGGTTCCACGGGGTATGGGGGCGTGGAGCTGATTCGTTTTTTATGGGGACATCCGCATGTGGAGATCGCTTCGGTGATTTCCGTTTCTAGCGCGGGAGAGCCCTTAACGGACGGGTTCCCGCATTTATCCGAGATCATCGTTCAGCCGCTGGACGGCTTGAATCCGGTGGAGCTTGCGACGAAGGTCGATGTGGTATTTACCGCAACGCCATCCGGGGTCAGCACGAAGCTGGTGCCGCAGCTGCTGGAGGTTGGACTGAAGGTTATTGATTTGTCCGGTGATTTTCGGCTCAAAGACGGCCGTGAATACGAGGCTTGGTATAAACATGAGGCTCCGGCAGCAGCGTTGCTTGAGCAGGCGGTGTATGGCTTGGCGGAGATTTACGGCGATGAGGTGAAAGGCAAGGAGTTCGTCTCCAACCCGGGCTGCTATCCAACCGCTACGCTGCTTGGTCTGATCCCGGCGCTGAGTGCAGGCTGGATTGATCCGGGCAGCATCATCATCGATGCCAAGTCGGGTGTATCCGGCGCGGGCCGGGGCATGAACCTGACAAACCATTACGCGGAAATCAATGAAAATATGAAAGTATATAAGGTCAACAAGCACCAGCACATCCCAGAGATCGAGCAAACCTTAGGGAAAATCACCGGTGAACCGGTCACGGTGACGTTCACGACGCACCTGACGCCGATGACGCGGGGGATTATGTGCACGATGTACGCCACGTTGAAGGGCGCCTATACAGAGGAAGATTTGATCCAGCTGTACCGTCAATATTACGAAGGACGTCCGTTCGTCCGCATCCGGGACAAAGGCAAGTGGCCGGCGACCAAGGAAGTGTTCGGCTCGAACTTTTGTGACATCGGCTTTGCGGCGGATGCACGTACAGGTCGGCTGACGATCGTGTCCGTCATTGATAATTTGGTCAAAGGCGCGGCGGGGCAAGCGATTCAGAATTTGAACCTGATGATGGGCTGGGAGGAAACGACCGGCTTGAAGTTCACACCGGTTTACCCATAGGGAGATATCAACTTATTTAGGCTTGTGAAAGGAGTACGTCATGGGAGTGGTTAGTTTATTTCGTGCAGCGCCGGAGGGGAGCATCACCACGCCAAAAGGCTTTCAGGCCGGCGGGCTGCATTGCGGTCTGAAGAAGACGACCCGCAACGATCTCGGCGCAATCCTCTGCGAGGTGCCGGCGGTAGCCGCCGCTGTTTATACGACGAACGTCTTCCAGGCGGCGCCGCTGAAAGTGACGCGTGAGAGCGTCGCGTCCAGCGGGCAGCGGCTGCGGGCCGTCGTCGTCAACAGCGGCAACGCCAACGCGTGCACCGGCGCGCAAGGCGAAGCCGACGCGTACGCGATGCGCGCTGCGGCGGCGGAGGCGTTTGGGCTCGGCGAACACGAAGTCGCCGTAGCCTCCACCGGCGTCATCGGCGAGCTATTGCCGATGGACCGCGTCCGCGCCGGCATCGCTGGATTGCCGGCGGCGGTGGCAGCGAACGGCGAGGGGGCCGAGCAGTTCTGCCAGGCGATTTTGACCACGGACCTCGTGAAGAAAGAGGTGTGCGTGAAGCTTGACGTGGACGGCCGCGAGGTGACGATCGCGGGGGCTGCCAAGGGCTCGGGCATGATCCACCCGAACATGGCCACGATGCTGGCGTTCGTCACGACCGACGCCGCGATTGAGCCACAGGCGCTGCAAAGCCTGCTCGGGCAAACGACCGACGTGACGTTTAACATGATCACCGTCGATGGCGATACGAGCACGAACGATATGCTGCTGGCGATGGCGAGCGGGCTGGCTGGCAACCGGGAGCTGTCACCCGGGCATGCCGACTGGGACGCGTTCGCTGCGGCGTTCCGCCACGTGTGTGAGACGTTGGCCAAGGCGATCGCCCGCGATGGGGAAGGCGCAACACGTCTCGTCGAGGTGACGGTGCGCGGCGCCGTAAGCGATAATTCGGCTCGCGCGATCGCGAAGACGATCGTTGGCTCGAGCCTCGTGAAGTCGGCGGTGTTTGGCGCCGACGCCAACTGGGGCCGCATCATCGCTGCGGTCGGCCGTGCGGGTGAGCCGGTCAACCCGGAGACGGTGGACATCAAGCTTGGCGACATCGTCGTGTTGGAGGGCTCGCGTCCGGTTCCTTTCGATGAGGATGTGGCGCTTGCTTACCTGAAAGGCGACACGATCAACATCTCCGTTGACCTGCATAACGGCCAAGGCGAAGCCACCGCCTGGGGCTGCGATTTGACCTATGACTACGTCCGGATTAACGCGGCTTATCGCACTTAATTTGAATTCATATCCTAAATCATTTATCAGATGAGATGAACTCCGGAAAGGAGCAGGCAGACTAATGTTTGTGATGAAATGTGGCGGCAGCACGCTCGCGGAGCTGCCGAATTCTTTTTTTGCCGACTTGGTGAAGCTGCAAAAAGAAGGGGCAAACCCGGTGATCGTCCATGGCGGCGGCCCAGCCATTTCGGAGAACCTCGGTAAGCTGGGGATTGAGAGCACGTTCGTCGACGGACTGCGTTATACGACGGATGAAGTCCTGGACGTCGTAGAAATGGTGCTGGCCGGCAGTATTAATAAGTTGATCGTGCGCCGCATCGCTCAGAACGGCGGGAAAGCGCTGGGCTTATCCGGTGTGGACGGCAGTTTGCTGCAGGCGAAGCCGGTTGCGAACAGCAAGGAAGTCGGATTCGTTGGGGATGTGACGGGTGTTAACGCGGATTTGATCCGCGGCGTACTGGATCTCGGCTACATTCCGGTCATTGCTCCCGTTGGTATTGATGCCAGCGGAGCACAACGTTATAACATCAACGCGGACACGGCCGCAGGAGCGGTTGCTTCGGCACTGGGGGTTTCACGTATGATCGTCGTCACCGATGTGCCCGGAATTTTGAAAATGACCGGAACCGAAAGAAAAGTACTCGATTCCATTACCGTACAGCAAATCGAGGATATGATCTCCACCGGGGAAATTTACGGCGGAATGATCCCGAAGGTGCGCGCCGCCGTGGCTTGCATCAGCGGCAGTGTCAAGGAAGCAGTGATTGTAGGCGGCAACGAGCCGGGCGTACTCGGAAAAGTGCTGTCCGGGGAACGCATCGGTACCCGAATCGTGCGGATGGCGTAGCGAAGCGGCTGTCGGAAGGTTATATTAGTAATTAAGTAGATGGGAGTGGAAAAAACGATGGCGCAAAGTGATCTGAAAGAAGCAACAACGGCTCCGGGCACCGGAGCAAACGCCGTAGCAGCTGCGGCGGAAGGGAGCAGCCCCAGCGCGTTGTTCCCAAGTTATGCCCGGTACCCGATTCATTTGGTTAAAGGGAAAGGCAGCTGGCTGTGGGACGACAAAGGCAACCGCTACCTTGATTTCATGAGCGGTCTTGCGGTCGCCAACCTGGGGCATGCCCCGGAGAAGGTGGCGGCCAAGGTGAAGGCTCAGCTGGATGAGCTCTGGCATGTGAGCAACCTGTTCCATATTCCGCAGCAGGAAGCTGCAGCGCGGAAGCTGACGGAGATTAGCTGCGCGGACGTCGTTTTCTTCTGCAACAGCGGCGCCGAAGCAAACGAAGCGGCGATCAAGCTGGCGCGGCGCTACCATCAAAAGGTGAAAGGAACGAACCGCTTCGAGATGATTACGTTCAACCAATCCTTCCATGGGCGGACGTTGGCTACGCTTACCGCGACCGGCCAGCAGAAGGTCAAGGACGGTTTTCTACCGCTTCCTGAAGGCTTCAAGTCCGTACCTCTGCATGACCTGCCAGCACTGAAAGCAGCGATCGGCCCGCAAACGGCGGCAGTGATGCTGGAAATGGTGCAAGCCGAAGGCGGTGTGTACCCGGTGGAGCCGGCGTTCGTGCAAGAGCTGTCTGAGCTGTGCAAGGCAGAGGGGCTGCTGCTCATCATCGACGAGGTCCAAACCGGCATGGGCCGTACGGGCAAATGGTTTGCGCATCAGCATTACGGCATCGAGCCGGATATTTTTACATTGGCGAAAGGGATTGCCAGCGGCTTGCCCGCCGGGGCGATGCTGGCGAAAGCGTATTTGCGCGAAGCGTTCCCTCCGGGCAGCCATGCGTCTACATTTGGCGGCAATCCGATCGTGACGACAGCGATCATTGCCACACTGGAGACGATGCAGGAGGAGCGCATTCCGGAGCATGTGGCAGAGATGGGTGAATATTTGACGGGGCTCCTGAAGGAGACGTTTAAAGACGAGCCGTTTGTCCAAGAAGTGCGCGGCAAAGGCTTGCTGATCGGCATTGGGTGCGCCGGACCGGTGGGCGACATCGTACTGCTCGGACAACAACATGGACTGCTGTTCGTCACCGCCGGCCCTGAGGTCATTCGGCTGTTGCCAAACCTCAAGGTGTCGAAGGAAGAGATCGACCAGGCCGTAGCGATTTTGGCAGACGTCATCGCCGCTTATACTTCCAAGGAGGGGAACTAATCAATGACTTTGCTGGAACCATCGAAACGCAGCAGCATGAATTTAAGCGGCCGCGATTTTATCGAGCTGACGGATTATTCAACTGACGAGATCCACTATTTGATCGATTTGGCGATTGAGCTCAAGCGCAAGCAGAAGAACGGCGAGGTGTACCAACCGCTGCTGGGAAAAACCGTCGGGCTGATTTTTGAAAAATCGTCAACGCGGACACGGGTGTCTTTTGAAGTGGGGACGTATCAGTTGGGAGGTCATGCGCTGTTTCTCAGCAAAAACGACATCCAACTTGGACGCGGCGAAACGATCGCCGATACGGCGGGGGTCATGTCGCGCTACCTGGACGGGATCATGATCCGGACCTTCGGTCATGATAAGGTGGTCGATCTGGCCCGCTATGCTACCGTGCCGGTCATTAACGGACTGAGCGACTTGGCTCATCCGTGCCAGGTGCTGGCCGACTATCAGACGCTTTACGAGCATAAGGGCAAGCTGCAAGGCCTTAAACTGGCCTACGTGGGCGATGGCAACAACATGGCGCACTCGCTGATGATCGGCGGGGCGAAGCTGGGCGTTCACGTGTCCGTGGCCAGCCCGGAAGGGTATGAACCGGACCCGCAAATCGTTGCGGATGCGCAAGAAATCGCCAAAGCGACGGGCGCGGTTATTGAAGTGGTGCGCGATCCGAAGGCGGCGGTACAAGAAGCGGACGCTATTTACACCGACGTGTGGGCAAGCATGGGCTTTGAAGAAGAGCAGAAGATCCGCGAAGAGGCCTTCCGCAATTACCAGGTCGACGAGCAGCTGGCGCGGTATGCGAAGCCGGATTACGTCTTTATGCATTGCCTGCCGGCTCACCGGGGCGAGGAAGTCAGCGAAGGCGTGATCGACGGACCGCATTCGATTATTTTTGATCAGGCAGAGAACCGGTTGCATGCGCAGAAAGCGCTGATGGCCGCATTGATAGGATAAATTTTTTTCGGGAGGACTAGGAATCATGGCAAAGGAAAAAATCGTACTGGCATACTCCGGGGGCCTGGATACGTCGGTCATTCTCAAGTGGTTAAAAGAAACGTACGATGCCGAAATTATCGCGTTTACGGCTGATATCGGCCAGAAGGAAGAATTGGACGGGCTGGAAGCGAAGGCTTTGGCTACAGGCGCTTCGAAAGTATACATCGACGATCTGCGCGACGAGTTCGCCAAAGACTTCATCTATCCGATGTTCCAGGCGGGCGCTTTGTATGAAGGGCAATACCTGCTGGGTACCAGCATCGCCCGTCCGCTGATCGCCAAGCGCATGGTGGAAATCGCCCGCGCGGAAGGCGCAACGGCGATCGCCCACGGCGCTACCGGCAAAGGCAACGACCAAGTGCGCTTCGAGCTGGCAGCAGCAGCGTTGGCTCCGGAAATTCGCGTGATCGCCCCTTGGCGGTTGAGCGAGTTCCGCGATCGCTTCCCGGGACGCGCTGAAATGATCGCCTATGCAGAAGCGAATGGCATTCCAGTAACAGCCTCTGCAGCGAAGCCTTACTCGATGGACCGCAACCTGCTGCATATCAGCTATGAAAGCGGCGTGTTGGAAGATCCGTGGTTTGACGCATCCGCCCCGGAAAACAAAGACATGTACCTGCTCAGCGTGTCGCCGGAGGATGCCCCGGATCAACCGGAGTATCTGGAGCTGGAGTTCGAGCAAGGGAACTGCGTAGCCCTCAATGGCGAACGGTTGAGCCCGCTTGGGGTCATGGAGAAGCTGAATGAGCTGGGCGGCAAACATGGCATCGGCCGCGTCGACATGGTGGAGAACCGGTTTGTCGGCATGAAGAGCCGCGGGGTATATGAGACGCCGGGCGGAACGATTCTGTTCACGGCTCATCGCAAAATGGAATCGCTGACGATGGACCGCGAGGTCATGAACCTGCGCGACAGCCTGATCACCCGTTACAGCACGCTCGTCTACAACGGCTTCTGGTTTGCGCCGGAACGCCTGGCGTTGCAGGCACTGGTGACGGAGAGCCAGAAGAACGTGACGGGCACCGTGCGCGTGAAGCTGTACAAAGGTAACATCATCGCTGCCGGCGTGAAAAGTCCGGTCAGCTTGTACAACCCAGACATCGCCACGATGGAGGCCGATCCTACGCAAGCGTACGACCAAGGCGACGCAACTGGCTTTATCCATCTGAACGCGCTGCGGCTGAAAGTCGGCGCGGGTGTGGCGCAAAACAGCGGCAAGTAAAGGGTGTACCCAAAATCTATTTGAAAAATCGAATACAATTCGCCGATTTTCAGCGATTAGACCCCAATGTGTATGAAATTTCGTATATAATTGAGCATTTTGCGGGGATGAGGCGGGAATGTGTATGATTTTTCGAATAGAATCTGCAATTTCGATGGTTCGCGAGGAAATGTAGTCGAAATTTCGAATACATTTCCTTCTGTTTCTGTTCTGATTGATTGGAATAACAATCAAGTTTCAAAGTTAAGGAGTGGGTCAGGTGAGCAAGCTGTGGGGTGGCCGCTTTACGAAGCAGACCAACCGTTTAGTTGAGGAGTATACCGCTTCCATCGGGTTTGACAAGGCGTTGGCGGAGGAGGATGTGCAAGGGAGTCTCGCGCATGTGACCATGCTGGGCAAATGCGGGATCTTGCCGGAAGAGGATGTCGAGAAGATCAAGGAAGGTCTGCATCAGGTCCTGCTGAAGATCCGCCGCGGCGAGATGGAATACTCCGTGTCGGACGAAGACATCCATATGAACATTGAGAAGCAACTGATCGACGAGGTGGGGCCGGTTGGCGGGAAGCTGCACACCGGGCGCAGCCGCAACGACCAGGTAGCGACGGACATGCACCTTTACCTGCGCAAGCGGGTGGTCGAATTCGTGGGCCTGTTGCAGGAGCTGCAGGAGGCGCTGCTGGGACAAGCCAAAGCGAACCTCGACACGATTGTGCCGGGCTACACCCATCTGCAGCGGGCGCAGCCGATCCTGTTCGCCCATCATTTGCTGGCGTACGTGTCGATGTTCCAACGCGATATCGAGCGCCTGCAGGACAGCTACAAGCGGATCAATGTGCTGCCGCTGGGCGCGGGGGCGCTGGCCGGCACGACGTTCCCGATCGACCGCCATTTTGTAGCCGAGCAGCTGCATTTTGACGGGGTGTATGAAAACAGTCTGGATGCCGTGAGCGACCGAGACTTTATCGTCGAGTTTCTCGCGAACGCCTCCATCCTGATGATGCACCTCTCGCGTCTCAGCGAAGAGCTCGTGCTGTGGAGCAGCACCGAATTCCGCTTCATCGAGCTGGATGACGCGTTCTGCACCGGCAGCAGCATTATGCCGCAGAAGAAAAATCCGGACGTGCCGGAGCTGGTTCGCGGCAAAACGGGCCGGGTCTACGGCAACCTGATGGGCCTGTTAACCGTGCTGAAGTCGCTGCCGCTGGCGTACAACAAGGACATGCAGGAGGACAAGGAAGGCATGTTCGACACCGTCGCCACGCTGCAAGGAGCGCTGCAGCTGTTCGCGCCGATGATCGCCACGATGAAGGTGAACAAGGAGCGGATGCGCGAAGCGGTCAACCAGGACTTCTCCAACGCCACCGACATTGCCGACTTCCTGGCAAGCAAGGGTCTGCCGTTCCGTCAGGCGCATGAGGTCATCGGCAAAACCGTCCTTTACTGCATTCAAAACGGCAAATACCTGCTGGATCTGACATTAGACGAGTTCAAGCAGTTCTCGCCATTGTTTGACGATACCATTTATGACGTGCTCCAGCCGGAGACGGTCGTGAATGCCCGTAACGTATACGGCGGGACAGCTACTGCTCAAGTGACGGCTGCCATCGAACGTGCAGAGAGCAAGCTGGAAGCGGGCCGCCAATGGACGCAAGAGTATCTGGAAAAAAGTAAATAAGCGATTAGCCAATTCGCAGGCAGAGCTCGGAGACAGCCTTCGTCGATAGACGAACGGCTGTTTTTTTTATTTACCTTGCTTCGACGCCCTCGAGAGGGCGCCTTCTGTACATTTTGAATTTTATGGAAATTACATGAAAATTTCAGAAAACACTAAAGGATTCGTCGGTTTTTGTCGAAATATAGTAATAACTTATCTTGCCAAGCCTTTTATTTTGGTGCATTGACTCAGACTGAAGCAACATTGGCGCGGTTTTGTAGTTGATCAACCCTTGGCAGACAACAAGAAGCACAGGATGCCCATTACAAAATAAAAGGAGAAGAACGACGATGAAAAAAGATGGATGCAGATTCGACAACTACTGGAGGTCCGTACCTTACGCAACCGGATGCTCATCATTTTTGCCGTACTGCTGGCGGTCCCTAATCTGGCGACCTCTTACTCCAGCTATACCCGCGCCAGCGAACAGTTACATGAACAAATGGATGACAACACCCGATCGAGCGTAAATCTGTTGAATGATACGATTAACCATATCGTGGAGGCAGAGGTTCGCAACGTGGAGCAGCTGGTGCAGCAAATCGATTCCGCCCAGGTGGATGCCAAATCTCCGGAGCTGCGGAAACTCATTGACCTCTTCGTAGAAAAACATCCAGAGCTAGAGAATCTGGTGGTTGGCAATCAGAACGGAGCGTGGATGAAAGCCCCCGATCCTGGCAAACAGGACTATGACCCGCGCAAACGGGATTGGTATATCACCTCCATGGAAAACCCGGAGGAAACCGTAATCATCGATCCATTTGTATCGGCGACGACCGGCAATTTTAATCTTTATATCAGCCGCGCGTTAAAAGACCATCGAGGAGCGATCACGGTCGCCCTGGACTTGGCAAAACTGAATGCGGACGTCAGCAGCATTCACTTGGGGGAACGCGGGTATATTTATATCTTGGACCGTTCGAACAAGTTCGTCTCGCATCCGACCAAAACGGTTGGTGAAGAGGCTTCAGGTGAACATCTGGCGAAAATCCATGAGGCGGAATCGGGCTATTTGACGTATACCGATCCAGAAACCGGGAAGGAAGAAAGCGCGTTTTTTACGACCAACCCACTGACCGGGTTTAAAATCGTTGGGGTTCTGGATGTGCAGGAATTCCGCGACGCCTCAAAGCCAGTCATGTGGACTTCCCTCATTGTCCTGGCTGTCTCAATGATCGTTGCGGGCATCCTGCTCATCCTCGTGATCTTGAGCATCACGCGCCCGATCGAGCGGCTTAACCGCTCGGCCAAACGGGTGAGTGAAGGTTACTTGAACGAGGATGTAGCCACGAAGCGTAAGGACGAGATCGGTGAGCTGACCGCGAACTACAACGGCATGTTGGCCTCTCTGCGGGAAATGGTACGGGGAGATGTCTGAAACGGCCAGCCAGCTGGCCGCCTCCAGCGAAGAATTAAATGCGGGAACTGAGCAGAATGCCAAGGCGGTTGAGCATGTCGCCCAGCTGGTGTCGGACGCCTCGAATCATGCCGAGAAACAAGCCGCTGCTTCGTTAGAAAGCGCCAAGACGATGGATGAAATGTCCCAAGGCATCCGGAAAATCGCGGACGCGTCCGGTCTCATCGTTGAGTCGTCGTTGCAAACGGTAGAGGATGTCCGGGAGGGCAGCGGGAAGGTGAACCTCGTCGGATTGCAAATGGAAGAGATTCGCCGGTCAACGCTGGAATCGGCGGAGATTCTGCAGCAGATGAATGAGCTCAGCGGACAGGTTGCCGGAATGAGCAGCGCGATTACGGAGATTGCCAACCAAACCAATCTGCTGGCGCTAAATGCAGCGATCGAAGCGGCGCGTGCCGGCGAGGAAGGACGCGGCTTCGCCGTGGTAGCGGGCGAAGTGCGTAAATTGGCGGAGCAGTCCGGAGCGACGGCGGAATTGATTCAGCGGACCATCGGGCAGATGACCGAACTTACGAGCAAAGCCTATGAAGTGATGAATCATAAGGTGAATACGAATGTCGAGCGAGGAAGAGCCGTGACAGAGGAAGCGCAAACGGCTTTCCAAGCGATCGAGCGGTCGACGCAGCGGATTTCGGAGCAAATTCACGAAGTGTCGGCCATTACGCAACAAATGTCAGCGAGTGCCGATCAAATCGCTCACGCGGTCGAACAAATCGCGGCGACCTCGGCCAGCAGCATGGAGGGCCTGCAAGAGGTGACGGCCGCAACCCAGGAACAGCTGGCGTCGATGGAGGAGATCTCTTCCGCATCGGAAGGCTTGGCTCGAATGGCAGCGGATATGCATGCTCAGATCGACCGGTTTAAGCTCTAAAGGGATAAACATCGAATCAATGCAGTTCATGCCCCTAGTCACAGTTCGTGGCGAAGGGGCATTTTTTGCCGGATTTCCACCCCGGGCCGGGCGCATAAATCCGCCCCGAGACGGATGGAGAAGACCAAAGGGTCGATTAAGATGAATAGCAGCAACGACTTGGATCGATCTCCATTCACGCCTGCTTTACAACGTAACAATGTTATGTTACGCTGTTTGTGCAATGAAAGGAGCATGACAATGAATGAGGATTTGATTTCCAAGAAGGAATTGCTGGATCTGACGGGTATTTCGTATGGACAGTTGTACCGCTGGAAGCGCAAGAACCTGATCCCGGAGCAGTGGTTTATCCGCAAATCGTCTTTTACCGGGCAGGAAACGTATTTTCCAAGGGAAAAAATCCTGCAGCGCATTGACCGCATTCTGGGCATGAAGGATGATTTATCGCTGGATGCGCTGGCGGACGTCTTCTCGGGGAGTCCGAAGGATATCCGTTTAAGCGCAGGCGAACTTTTGGAACGAAACATTGTTACATCAACATCATTGAACTTATATATGGAGACCACAGAGAAGAAAGAGGCGCAGCCGAACTTTGGCTTCGATCAGATGTTGATCGTCTACGTGCTCGACAAGCTGCTGCAAAGCGGGGATATTTCCCTGGAGGAAGGGCGTTTATTAGTTCAGGCGCTCGAGGATCATTTACCGGGCTTGGCCGGGCAGGAATGCGGCGTGCATCTCATCCGCAAAATGGGGGTAGCCGCTTTTATCCTGGTGCCGGGGGATGGAGACATCTATGTAGACCGCAGTGTCCGGACGATCGTTCGGTTATCGCTGGCGCGCTGTTCAGAGGAATTAAAACTATTAGTAAGCGGGAGTGAAGGATAATGGCAGAACGGAGCGTTAAGGATTTAAAAATTAACGGCGTAGGTCAGGCATCCGGCGGCGCGTACCGTGAAATCCAAGCCGAGGGCATTGCTAGGCTGAACGGAGACATTACGTGCGAGGCGCTTACTGCCAATGGAACGCTGAAAATCAAAGGAACGATCCATGCGGACGAATTCAGCCTCAACGGCACCGGTTCCTCGGATGGGTTGCTGGAGGGCGGCAAATTCGAGTTGGATGGGATGTTTAAAGTCGGCAACGATGTACGATGCAACTCGCTGCATGTCCGGGGGATGCTCCAAGCCAGGGGCTCTGTGATCGGAGAAACGGCCAAGGTGGACGGCGCATTAAAGCTGGAAGGCAATGCCGAATTTGAAACCGCGGAGGTATACGGCCAAATTCAGGTTGGCGGGATGCTGAATGCGGGAAAGCTGAAGATTGATTTGGAAGGCCCTTGCCATGCCAAGGAAATCGGCGGGGAACAGATCGTAGTCCGCCAACGCAAAGGCAAACGACTGCTGGACTATATCTCCCCGCTGTGGGCTTCCCGGTTAACGGCCGATGTGATCGAGGGCGATGACATACGGTTAGAGGGGACGAAAGCCGAAGTGGTACGCGGCAACTCGGTAGTGATTGGACCGGACTGCGAGATTGGCCGCGTGGAGTATAAGGAACACTATGAGGTTTCGCCGCAGGCTTCGGTCGGGCACGCGGAACAGAAATAAAACGAAGGATCACGAAGGAGGGATTGGGGATGGCTGAACAAGTCATGCAAGACCGCAGCGCCGATTTGAAAATCGTCGGCAACGGGACGTCAAACGGCGGGTTTTTTAATAAAGTCAAAATTGTCGGCGAAGGTGAAATCAACGGAGATGTAGATTGTCGCAGCTTAAGTTGCACGGGGACGCTGGAGGTTGATGGAGGCTTGCGTGCCGAGACCGTCAAGGCGACAGGTACGATTGCAGTCACCGGACCGATGCGCGGAGAAGAGCTGAACCTCACCGGCACCCTTAACGTCCGGGGCAGCCTTCAAGCCGGCAAAGCCAAGCTGAATGGGGAAATCCGCATCGATGGCGGCATCGCAGGGGAGGAGATCGGGCTGTTCGGAAGCTGCGAGTTGAACGGCGACTGCCAAGCCGAGCGGTTACGCCTGAGAGGGTCCGTGCAAACCCAAGGTACGATCAACGCCGAGCGAGTGGAGCTTGCGATGTTCGGCCGTAGTGAGGCCGGTGAAATCGTCGGCGGGCAAATCCGCATCGCCCCGCACCCCACGTGGAAGTGGGTGTCGTTGTTTAAGCCCTGGGGGACACCAGCGCTGCAGGCGAAGATGATTGAAGGGGATGTCATTCGCTTGGAAAATACCGTAGCCGATGTCGTGCGCGGCGGGGATGTCTTCATTGGTCCCGGCTGCCGGATCCGGCTCGTGGAATATACAACACATTATCATCAAGACCCGCACGCAGAGGTGGGGGAGCACTTGAATGTTTGGAGGAATGAATAAGGATGAACGCGCAAAAAAGCGGCCGTCTCGGCTTCGTTGTTGCCGGTTTGCTGCTCGGCATCTTAATGTCCGCCATGGACAATACGATCGTGTCCACGGCGATGGCCACCATCGTGTCTGAGCTGGGCGGCCTGGATAAATACGTATGGGTGACCTCCGCGTACATGGTCGCGGAAATGGCAGCGATGCCGATTTTCGGCAAGCTGTCCGATATGTATGGACGTAAACGGTTTTTTGTTTTTGGCATCGCCATGTTCCTGCTAGGGTCTGTGCTCTGCGGTACGGCTGACACCATCGTGCAGCTTAGCATCTACCGCGCGATCCAGGGGATCGGGGGCGGAGCGCTGATGCCAATCGCTTTTGCCATCGTGTTTGATGTGTTCCCGGTGGAGAAACGCGGCGCCATGGGCGGTTTGTTTGGCGCAGTATTTGGGATCTCCAGCCTGGCCGGTCCGCTGCTTGGGGCGTTTATTACCGACCATCTGAACTGGCGCTGGAATTTTTACATCAATATCCCGATTGGCATTCTCGCCTTGTTCTTGATTCTGGCTTTTTACCGAGAATCGGCCGTTCACTCCAAGCAACGCATCGATTGGTGGGGTGCAGTGACCTTGATTGGTGCGGTGGTTGCCCTGATGTTTGCGTTGGAACTGGGCGGGCAACTGTACGCCTGGGACTCTGAGCAGATTCTTGGACTGTTCGCGGCATTTGCCGTCTTGTTCACGATTTTCCTGCTGGTGGAACGTAAAGCAGAGGAGCCGATCGTTTCCTTCGCAATGTTCCGGAAGCGGCTGTTTGCCAGCAGCAATCTCGCCGGGTTGTTCTACGGTGCGGCCTTTATCGCAGCTTCGGTGTACATTCCCTTGTTCGTACAAGGGGTCACGGGCGGTACAGCCACCAATTCCGGCTTGATCCTGCTACCGATGACGCTGAGCTCCGTAGTTGCTTCTCAAGTCGGGGGCTTTCTCGTGCAGCGCACCAGTTTCCGTAACGTGATGATCTTATCGGCTGTTATTTTTATCGTGGGGATTGCATTGCTGGCGACAATTACGCCGGACACGACCAAGACGTTGCTGTCGATTTATATGGCCACCGCAGGTTTTGGCGTCGGGTTCTCCTTCTCTGTACTGGGGATGTCGGCCATTCAGGACTTTGGACCTTCGCAGCGGGGAGCCGCCAGCTCGACGATGTCGTTCATTCGCTCGCTGGGGATGACGGTGGGGATTACCATATTTGGGATCGTGCAGCGCAATCTGTTTGCGAACCGGTTAAGCGAATCGTTATCCGCTATGGGCGGCGGAGCCGACGGGCTGCCATCCATGGACGATCCGCGGACCCTGCTGGCTTCCGAAGCGCGTAAAGCTATTCCGGCACCGGTTCTGGAGCAGATCGTCGCGGATCTATCGAAGTCGATCACGACGATGTTTTGGTGGACGCTGGTGCCGGCTGTGCTGGCTTTGATCACGGTATGTTTTATGGGCAACGCCAAAATGAGAGCGTATGGGGCCGAAGCGGCCGGTCGTAACGAAGCGAAGCCGGCGGTCTCGGAGTAAGTTTTTTCGAAAAAGAAGGTAATCTAAGAAACATTTGACATCCCTCCAGGAAATATGGATAATCTATAGTTTATCCTGAGCAATAATGAGGTGTTTACGTGAAAAGTAACGAGTCACAGGCTTTGCCTGGTTCCGGGAGCTTGTTCCGGAATCGGTTCTACCAGACAATCCTGATCTCTAACCTGTTCTTGCAGATTGGAATCTGGGTCCGCAATTTTGCGATTCTGATGTTCGTCACAGACCAGACCAATAACGATCCGCTTGCGATCTCGCTCATTTCCGTCGTAGAGTTTGCCCCGATCTTCGTGTTCTCCTTCATCGGTGGGGCGTTTGCGGATCGATGGAAGCCGAAGCGGACGATGATCTGGTGCGACTTCCTGTCCGCCGTCTCGGTCTTCGCCGTGCTGCTGACGTTGCTGTACGGTTCGTGGGAAACGGTCTATTTTGCGACCTTTATCTCGGCGATTCTGTCGCAGTTCTCGCAACCGTCGGTCATGAAGCTGTTCAAGCAGCATGTCCATCCGGATAAAGTGCAACAAGGGATGGCGTTGTTCCAGTCGTTGGTCGCTATTTTCATGGTGATTGGGCCTTCGCTGGGGATTTACTCCTATCACCAATTTGGGATTTACATCTCGATTGGCGTGATGGGCGTGGCTTTCCTGATCTCTGCTTTGGTGCTATTCCGGCTTCCGGCGGACGTAGAGCTAGAGCAAAAACAAGAGAAAACCTCGAATATCCGCAAGGAACTGGCGGATGGCTTCCGCTATGTATGGCGGAGTCCTGTGCTGAAGGCGCTGGGCGCCACGTTTGCCATCGCCGGCTTCTCGGTCGGGATTATCCAAACTCTGGGATTGTTTGTCGTCACTGAACGTTTGGGTCAGCCTAAGGAATTCCTGCAATTTTTGCTGGCGGTGAACGGGGTTGCGATGCTGATTGGCGGCGGTGTGATTATGGGCTTAGCTAAAAAGATCCCGCCCCAAATGCTCCTAGCCTTCGGGATGGCGGTCAGCGCCGTCTGTATCGTGGGGATGGGGCTGTCGACCAGCGTTCCGTTGACGTTGGCGTTGCAGTTCCTGAACGGCTTGACGTTCCCTTGCATCCAGATCGGGATCAACACGATGATCCTGCAATGGACGGAGCAATCCTATGTCGGTCGCGTCAATGGTGTACTCAGCCCGATGTTCATGGGCATGATGGTCATCATGATGTCGGTGTCCGGCGTGTTGAAAAAGTTCTTTCCGCTCGTCAGCATTTACGCCGTATCCGGCATCATCATGCTGCTAGGCGCGATGATCCTGATGCCGATCTTCAAGCACAAGCCGGCGGCGCAGCCGCAGCCGCAGCCGCAGCTGGAAGGACAGCCAACGAGCTGAGGTTGGCAGTAAAGCAAAAAGCTGTCCCCATGGGGCCTATGAGAGGTCCTCGGGGACAGCTTTTTGCGTTGCGGGGCTTGGGGCTGTTTTTATCGTGCGTCGACATATCCCTTGCGCCCGGCGGCGTAGCCAAAGAGGGCGGTTAACATCGACACGCCCGTGATCACGGCAAGCGGGGTGTCCCAGTTGCCGCTGAGATCGTGGAGATAGCCAAACAGCGTTGGCCCAAACGCGGCCAATATGTAACCGATGGATTGCGCCATGCCCGACAGGGCGTTGGCTTGCTCCGTCGTGCGTGAGCGCAGCGAGAAGAAAACGATGGCTAGGCCAAAGGTGGAGCCGGCACCAATCCCAAGTAAGAGGATGAAGAGTGGGGCCAGCGCGACCGATCCGGCCCAGATGCCGCCGAAGCCAATTACGCATAACGCGGCAGTGGCGGCAGTCATCCACTTCTGGCTGTCCGACCGCGCGGCGTACAGCGGCATCAGGAACGAGCCGGCCATACTGATCAACTGCATCATTGATAACATCCAGCCGGCTTGTTCGGCGCTCATCCCGCGCTCCTGCAGAATGTCCGGCAGCCACGAAATGCTGACGTAAAACAGGATCGACTGGAAGCCCATAAACATCGTCACCAGCCAGGCAACCCGTGAACGCCAAATACGAAGGCGCGGGCCGGAAGCTTGGCTCAGATCGGACTGCGGGCGTGCCGTAGTGTTGGTTACTTCACCCTCCGGGGTGGCGGAGCGGCCCGCAACGGTTGCTTTGTTCAGGTTCTGGCCAGCTTCGGTGCGTTTTGGCAACAGCGGCAGCCAGACCAAGCTGGCGATCGCCGTCAACACCACCCAAATGGTTAATGCGCCACGCCACCCCAGTGGACCTTGGGACAGCGGTACACTGATCCCGGAGGAAATCGCCGCCCAGAAAGTCAAGCACGTGGTGAACAGGCTGGTCATCAAACCGACTTGCTGCGGGAAGTCGCGTTTGATCAACCCAGGCAGCAGCACGTTACAGACCGCGATCGCGATGCCGATCAACGCGGTGCCGGCAAACAGCGCAGCAACGGACGGCAGAGAGCGGACGAGGATGCCGCCGGTCATCAGGACCATGCTGTAGAACAGCGTCCGCTCGATCCCAAGCTTTGCGGACAAGCCGGGTGCAGCCAGCGCAAACACCGCGAAGGCGATCAGCGGCAGTGTCGTCAGCATGCCCGACATCGCGTGCGACAAGCCCGTGGCCGCCTCGATTTCGCCAATGAGGGCGCCTACACCGGTGATGGGCGACCGCAAGGCGGCGGCGGTCAGGAGCACGGCGGTTACCAGCAGCCAAACAGAAGCGCTGCGCGTCTGATTTAAGGCTGGGGTAGAGGCAGATGCGATCGTTTTATTCATATATTAAGGAAGCCTCCTTCTTACATCGCGATTTCGGCAACAAGGATAGATTAGTTCGAAGCTTGATACCCTAGTTTGGAGACGCCGCGAAATATTTTATGCAGTAAATTTATTGTGAACGTTGCGGCAGGTCTCAGATGCAGTCCAGTATACTTCAAGTTTACATCGTGCGGCAAATTTTGGGTGATTGGTCACCTGTGCCAGTTGGAGAAATATATGGAAGAATATGGCGAGCATGTGGTATAATAATGAGTAAATCACAAAACAAATATAGAGCCGTGAAGCACACGCCTTTTGTTGTTGGACGATGTAGTTGTCTCGTCCGTCGACGGAAGGCGTTTTATTTTTCCATTGGAGGAGGTTGGTTGGATGGGATTTCAGGAGACGTATGCGCAGTGGATCAGCGATCATTTGGGACGCCGGCAAGGGGAGAGAGAACGAAGATTGAGGGAGGGGCATGGGTATGCGGAAAAGGCATTTGTCGAAAAAGTATGGTGGCCCGCTTTCGGGCATTTTCGGCAGCTTCATCCTGAATATGAGGTGACCGATTTTAAAGACGGATACCGCTATCTTGACTTTGCTTACCTACGTTCCGGAATTAAGCTTGCCATTGAAATCGACGGATATGGCCCGCATCTGCGCGGGATCAGCCGGGATCGCTTCTCCGACCAATGTCGGCGGCAAAACGACTTGATTCTGGATGGTTGGAAGGTGCTGCGATTTACATACGATGACGTCAGCGAGAACCCGCGTTACTGTCAGCAAACATTGCAGCAGTTTATGGGAAGGTGGCTGGGGGAGGCGGATTCTTTGTTGCAGGCCAACTACCATGAGAGGGAGCTGCTTCGTCAGTTCCTTCGCGCGGGGAGACCTTTAACACCGGGGGATATCTGTCACATGATGGGAGTGGAAAGCAAAACAGCTCGCAAATGGCTAAGACAACTGTCTGAGAAACAGTGGATCCAACCTGCCAGCGGCAGCGTACGCGTTCGTTCCTATCGACTTTCGCTCGACGCCGAGCGGCTTCTTTTGTAATTTGCGAGGAGAATAGCGCCCTTTTATGGTCTTATTTGACTCTCCCAGACAATTTCCGGGGAAATAACGGAAAAAAATGTCCTTATAATTGAGGAAACGTCGCAATCAGCGTGAGTTTGGGCTTCCTATCGTAAAATAACGCCACAATTTTCCCTTATTTCAGTGAAGTGGCATGAAATTGACGAAATAGCGCCTATTTTTACCGCTATCGCTGGGATCGAGGAGGTAGGGGGAGGGGGATTGGCTCCTCCCCGCGATTCTCATCGAAAATTCGGCCCAGTTACGCCGTCCTCCAAGATCTGTTTGGGTAGGCGTTCCGAAGAGGTGCTGCCGCTGGAATTGCCCGATCCACCCTTGCCACCTTGGCCCCCAGCCCCTGCACCACCGCTGTTACTACCGCTGTTACGACTCCCGTTGCTCCCGCGGTTGCTGCCGCCACTACCCGAACCCCCGCCTTTGCTGCTCCCGGTCGAACCAGCCTTGACCTCACGCACCGCGATTACGTTTGGTTGCGCCGGATACGTGTCTTTGGAGAGCAACGTGCGCTCGACCGTCTGGCCGTCCACTTTCTTGATACGGTACGTCTCAACGACATATCCCTGCTTCCCACGCACAAGCACTTGTTGACTTCCGGCAGGCAAGGATCGGTTTATCACATATTTGTTTGGCGGGGAAATGACTTCTGTTGTACGGGATTCAAGGGAATAACTCACGTTCTCCGGCATATCGCCAAAAAGCTTAACGGTCAGTTGGCCGTTTTTCACCTCGGCGCGGATGAGGAGATGGTGGCCGGAGGTGTTTTGGAAGCGGAAATTGATGTAGCCTTTGGCGAACGTGGCGTCCTGACCTTTGGGCAAGTATTTGACCGGAAGGGAGTGGTTGCGCCGCTCCACGATGGTCAGCCCGGCACGAACCGCCGCATTGTAGAGCGTGCTCGACACTTGGCAAATCCCGCCTCCAACCCCAGGGGTCAGCCGCCCTCCAAAAATAACCGGCGCCTCCCGGAAGCCGTACGTTTTCTCGGCATACTCAATCACTTCGTTGTAATCGAAAACTTCGTCTGGAGCCAATACCATCCCGTCGATGCTGCGGGCTGCCGCGTCCACGTTATGCACCCGCCCGGTCCCGCTGGACATCAGGCTTGTGGAGAACTGGACGATTTTGCGGCGGATGCCTTCTTTTTGGAGCCATTCTACGGTGATTTCGGGCTCTACAGTTTTGAGCGGCACGGTAAACTGCAACGTAGGAAGCTGTTTCGATAACGCGTTTGAGGTTGGTTCATGCCATGAATTTTTTTCCAAACGACGCACTTCATCACCAAGCTGCTTTGGCACCATCTCCAACAAACGGTCCCAGTCGATGCGCTGCACGGCCGTTCCCGGCAAATAGCGAATTTGGTCTTGCGGCGTAATCGTTCGCACGGCGTTCACTGGGGAGCCGAATCGATTCTTTTCCCATTCAGGGGAAAACACCGTCTGCAGCTTCTGCGGATCGAAGGTGATGGTGAGCGTCCACTGCCGATGAAAACTTCTTCTCGCCACTCCTCGTTCCCATAAGGAGCCCTCTTCCAGCCGTTGCACCTCTTCGCGAAAAGCTTCTGCATCAAACGTAACCCCGGCTTCCGCCCAGGTGAGGGTTTTCGTGCTGCCGTCGACCGCAAACACAGCTTGCTTCCGGTTTAATGCGGCGATCTCCTGGTCAAGGAGCCGCAGCGCTTCATCACGCTGGCGCCGGCCCAGATCCAGTCCGGCCACAACGGTGCCCGCAGGCAAGGTGTCCTGTGAGACATAAAGTGCGAGCGCTCCCCAACTTGCAGCGCCGAGAAGCCCAATGCAGAGGAATATAGCTGCCAAATGTTTCTTTTTCATCGCCGTCTCCTTTAGGCCGCAGCCCTTGAGATTCATAGAAAAGAACCTTGTACAACTATTTGTATGATCAAACAGCTGGAAACTTTCGGGTACTCAAGTGGTAACATCTTTGTTACAATAAATATCGGACTTCAAGGAATTTCCTCAACTTTTAAAGGATTTGGCTGGAACATGTCGAATGTAAGATAGGGCCACCTATAGAAACGGAATCATAGATTTAGGACGTGATCAAGTGATAGAAATGCAGGATGTCTGGAAGACATATCCGAACGGTACCCACGCCCTTAAAGGCGTTTCGGTCAAGATCGACCGTAATGAATTCGTGTATTTGGTTGGTCCCTCCGGCGCAGGGAAATCGACTTTTATGAAGCTGATTTACCGGGAAGAAGTGCCCACCAAGGGGCAGATTTCTGTGAACGGCTTTAACATTGGCAAGCTAAAACCTCGCAAAATTCCCTATGTGCGCCGAAATATCGGGGTGATTTTCCAGGACTTTCGTCTGCTCCCGAAGCTGACGGCTTACGAGAACGTGGCTTTTGCTTTGGAGGTTATCGAAGCCCCGAAGAAGATTATTAAGAAACGCGTGATGGAAGTGCTCGACCTGGTCGGGCTGAAAAATAAAGCAAACCGCGATCCATCCCAACTATCCGGCGGTGAGCAACAGCGGGTGGCGATCGCTCGGGCGATCGTCAATAATCCATCTGTTATTATTGCGGACGAGCCTACAGGGAACCTCGATCCTGAGACCTCCTGGGGGATCATGCAACTGCTGGACGAAATCAACTTCCGCGGCACCACAATCGTTATGGCTACCCACAACAAAGAGATTGTTAATACGATGCGCAAGCGCGTTATCGCGATTGAACACGGCAATATCGTGCGAGACCAGCTGAGAGGGGAATATGGTTATGACTATTAGCACCTTCTTGCGGCATTTGCGGGAAGGCGCAAAGAGCGTGTTCCGCAACGGTTGGATGTCGGTGGCGTCCATCACCTCGATCATCGTATCGTTGCTGATCTTAGGCGTGTTCACCTTGCTTGTGCTGAACGTCAATGCGTTTGCCGATGAGGCGGACAGCCAGGTACAGATCAAAGCATACCTCAACTCAGATGTGACCGAAGCCGTACGCGACCAGATCTATAACGATATCGGCTCCATGGAAGAAGTCAGCAAAGTGAAACTGATTCCTAAAGCCGAAGGTCTCAAGGATTTCCGGGAGAAGCTCGGCGAGGAAGGCAAGGACCTGCTGGAAGGGTACGACGAGACGACGAACCCGATTCCTGATACGTTTGAGGTTCAGGTCATTGAGCCTACTACGGTGCCTTACGTAGCCAGCAAGATTAATGCCCTGAACGATAAATACGAGGAGAAGCCGATCTATAAGGTTAACTACGGACAAGGTACGGTGGAAAAGTTATTCAAAATCACGCGGGCGATCCGCAATATCGGATTTGCCTTTGTAGCGGGTCTTGCCCTGGTGGCGATGTTCCTCATCTCCAATACGATCCGGGTTACCATCTTAGCCCGTCGCCGGGAAATTGGCATCATGAAGCTGGTGGGCGCGACGAATACCTTTATTCGTTGGCCTTTCTTCGTAGAAGGCGCACTCATAGGTCTGATCGGTTCCCTGATCACCGTAGGCGTGCTGTTCTTTAGTTACAACGAGCTGGTGACATCGGTCAAATCCGACGTGACGCTGGCCATTCAGCTGGTACCGCTCCAAGAAATCGGTCTGGAACTAGGCGGATTGCTTGTCGGCTTAGGACTTTTGATTGGCATTTGGGGAAGTACGATGTCGATTCGGAAGTTTTTGAAGGTGTAACGGAATTAAGGAAGCGAAGGAAACGAGCCGATACATTGTTATATCTACAAAAGTCGGAATTTTTAATTACCTTTTAAGAAGGATGGGGAAACGAAGTTGAAGAAATGGATAACCACACTCACCGTTGTCGCATTAGCCGCTTTGATTTTCCAACCTACTGAAGGCTTCGCCAAGACCAAAACCATCAGCCAGATCGACAAAGAGCTGAAGCAGCTTCAGGAGCAGGCTAAGCAGGCCAAAGCGCAGCAGGAGAAAGCCGAGAGTCAGAAGCAGGAAGCGCAGCATTACGTCAATAAAAACACCAACTATCTGAAGCAATTAATGAGTCAGATTGAGGTTGTCAGCAACGAGTTAACGAAAATCTCCCTCGAAATTGAGGAAACGGAAGAGGATTTGCGCGAAACCGCGCAAAAGTTGGACGAGACCCAAGCACGAATTGAAGAGCGATCCCACCTGCTCGACACTCGCGTTCGGTTGATGTATACGGATGGCGTCGTTTCCTATTTAGATGTGCTGCTGTCCTCTACCAGCTTCACCGATTTTCTTGAGCGCGCGGACTCCCTCCAAGCGATTGCCAATCAAGACCATATCCTGTTGGACGAGCATAAACGGGATAAGGAACTGATTGAGCAACAGAAGCAGCAACTGGAGCAGGATTATGCCAAAGTGAAGCAGCTTTATGCGGATGCCGAGTCGCGGAAGAGTGATCTCGAAGCGAAAGAGAACGAGAAGCAGCAGCTGATCGCGAAATACAACGCAGAGATTGAGGAATCCGAAGATATCAGCGCGGAGCAAGAAGCGCTCTTGGTTGAGCTGGCCAAGAAGCGGTCGGCGCTGGAACAAGAGAAGAACAAGCTGAAGGCTGCCCAAGTATACAAATACAATAAGAGTTCGTCCGGGTCCGGCGGATTTAAGGGCAACGGCGGCTCGTTTGGATTGCCGGTGGATGGCGCCCGCCTTTCTTCCGGTTACGGTACGCGTATCCATCCGATTACCGGCGTGAAGAAGACCCATACCGGCATCGATTTAGCTGCTCCGCAAGGCACGGACATCCATGCCGCCGAGGACGGCGTTGTTATCGTCGCAGAATGGTGGAGCGGTTACGGCAACACGGTCATCATCGACCACGGAGATAACGTCTGGACGCTTTACGGTCATATCCGCAACGGCGGCATCAAAGTGGAGAAAGGTCAGAAAGTGAAGAAAGGCGAGAAAATTGCCGAAGTTGGAAGCACAGGCAACTCCACCGGTCCTCACTGCCACTTCGAAGTCCGGATCAACGGCAACCCGGTAGACCCAATGCCTTATTTGTAATAAAATAACTATAGTGTTCGAGCGAAAACGGATACCGCCTCTTTGGGGCAGGGTCCGTTTTCACCGTTAGATTAGGTTATTAGCACCGAGAAGGTTGGATGAAGCTAGAGACTGAGTAGCGGAGCTAAACGTTTTCGTAGAAAACGACTTCGGAAGCATAAGCTTGTACGGGCTACGTGAGCAACGGAAGACTCGGCTGAATTCAAGATTCGACGTCGATTATGCTCCTTAGAAAGTGCATCGTGATAAGAAGCCAATTTTAAATCCACCTTAAATTGTAAATATTTCTCATGGGTGGAACATATACTATGTGACGTTCAAATTCGGACGTGCCGGGCACGCCGCCCGGACATGTTCATTTTTCGGAGGCGGTGATCAAGGATGTTTAAAGGTCGTACGGTAGCCCTGCTCGTTGTCGCAGCCATGCTGGTCAGCAGCTTGTTGACGTTAACGCTGACGGGGGAATGGAGCTTTGCTGGAACGGGACCGCTGCGCAGCGGAAGTTTTGCCGACACGGCCAGCACCGGCTCGAAGCAAGACATCAAAAAAATCGAGACGGCGTTGCAGCTTGTCCAAAAAAACTACGTCGAGGACGTGGATACGAACAAGTTAATTGATGGTGCGATTGACGGGATGATGAATGCGCTGGAGGATCCATTCTCCTCATACATGGCCCCGGATACGGCGCAGCAATTCTCGGAGCAGATTGAGGGGTCTTTTACCGGAATTGGGGCAGAGGTGTCCATGGAGAACGGCAATGTCGTCGTTGTTTCCCCGATCAAGGGCTCTCCTGCAGAAAAAGCTGGCATTCAACCGAAGGATATCCTGTTGTCGGTGAACGGGGAGTCGTTTGAGGGCTTAAGCTTGAATGAGGCGGTGGCCAAAATTCGCGGCCCGAAAGGCACAACGGCTAAGGTGAAGGTTAAACGGGCGGGAGTTGCGGATACGCTGGAATTCGAGATCGTCCGTGATGACATTGCGCTGGAAACGGTCTATGCCGAGATGAAGGATGGCAAAATCGGGGTCATTACGGTGACCGAGTTTTCGTTGAATACGGCGGATCATTTCAAGAAAGAGCTGGAAAACCTTGAGAAACAGGGCATGAAGGGCTTGATCATCGATGTGCGTAACAACCCGGGCGGGGTGCTGGACGTCGTTGAGGCGATGTCGGAGCAGTTTGTGCCGAAGGGGAAAGCCATCGTCCAAATCGAGGATAAATATAAGCGTCGGCAGCAGTCGGTTTCCAAGGGAAGCGGCAAATCCTACCCGATCGCTGTGTTGACCAACAAGGGCAGTGCAAGCGCCTCGGAGATTTTGGCCGGAGCCCTGCAGGAATCCGCAGGAGCGAAGCTGGTCGGTGAAACGACTTACGGCAAAGGAACGGTGCAATCCAGCTATAGTCAGGAAATGGGCGACGGCAGCATGCTGAAGATCACCATCGCCAAGTGGCTGACGCCAAACGGCGAATGGATTCATAAGAAGGGGATCAAGCCGGATGTTGAGGTGTCCCAGCCGGACTATTTTACGGTAGCTCCGATCAATAAGGAAAAAACGTACAAATACGATATGCTCGGTGAGGATATCAAAAGCGCCCAAACGATGCTGGACGGACTCGGATACAATCCGGGCCGGAAGGACGGTTATTTCGATAAAAACACCGAGAAGGCGCTGAAAAAGTTCCAAACAGACCAGAAGCTTACGGCAAACGGTGTGCTGGACGCGAAAACCGCCGAGGCTTTGGAAGCCAGCATCATCCAACAAATCCGCGATCCGAAAAACGACATGCAGTTAAATCGTGCGCTGGAGATCATGCGGAAGGAAATTGCGAAGTGAATGTCGAATCCCTTAGAGGGCTGATGTGCGGCCCTCTTTTTTGCTGAATTTCGTTGGAGTACATAGGTAAACCGATCATTACTCCTAGGGCAAGATGACAAGCTTGAACTTATACACCAAAAAAGGAGCGTGAATACCTCTTGGATCTCATTCTGGAAGGATTGTGGAGTCTGGCGGAAGCAGGGGCGCAACTATTGCTGCAGCCGTTCTACTATATCTCGATCATCGTCATCCTGCTGCTCTATCGCAGACAGGTTGTGCTGGAACGCCGTCTGTTTCATGTTCGCCTGCACAGATGGGGCTTGCAGACTTGGCGAACCGCTCTTGGCGGGCTGCTGGCGGGGCTGGCGGTTTCCGTCGTCTTCGTCTTCCTCGGAATGAATCTGACGATGGAGGGAATTCTCTGCCTTTGGGTGGTTACGCTGGTGCTGATGCTGTTCCGCATCCGCTATTTGTGTCTCGCTTACGCCGTGGGCTTGCTGGGGGTACTCCAGTTTGTATTCAATCTGATCCCGGATACGGCAGGGGTTGCGGTTCTGAGCGACGTCGTTCGCGTCATTCGGGAGCTGGATATTCCGGCATTGCTTTGTCTGGTCGGCCTGCTGCATTTGGCCGAGGGACTGTTGGTCCGGTGGCAGGGCGCTTCGTTTGCGGGGCCGTTGTTTTTTGAAGGCAAACGGGGCAAGCTGATCGGCGGGTATCAAATGCAAAGCTTGTGGCCGGTGCCGCTGTTCCTGCTCGTCCCGGCGCAGACGTTGGGCGGGGTCCTGCCGTGGACGCCATTGTTTGGCGGGGAAGCATGGCAAGACGGCTTTAGCCTGATGGGGCTGCCGATCGTGCTCGGATTTTCGGAGATGACGTTGGGGATGCTGCCTAAGGATAAGGCGCGCGTTTCGTCTGGTCGACTGCTGGGGTATGGTGCAGTCATTACCGTGCTGGCGCTGCTTGCGGCGTGGTGGAGCCCGCTGATGCTGGTGGCCGCAATCGCGGCGTTTGGGCTGCACGAAGCGTTGATTTGGCTGAGCCGCTATGAGGAGCAGCAGCGCAGCCCGATGTTTGTCCATCCGCAAGGGGGACTCAAGGTGCTCGCGGTGCTGCCGGGCAGTCCGGCGGAAGAGCTGGGCATCCGGGCCGGCGAGTCGATCGTGAAGGTCAACGGCATGCCGGTGACAACGAAGGAAGATCTGCATGCGGCGCTGCGGATCAACCCGGCTTTTTGCAAGCTGGAGGTGCAGAATCTCGCGGGCGAGAGCAAATTCCTCCAGCGCGCCATCTACGCCGGCGATCACCACCAGCTCGGCGCGATTCTCGCGCCGGACGA
>NZ_GG695979.1:80729-83213 GCF_000159955.1 Paenibacillus sp. oral taxon 786 str. D14
ACGCGTCTGCGGCGGCCAATGGCTGCACCGCGGTGGCGGGCTGCCGCGCGGTGCGACGACAAACCCGCCTGGGAGAGGCAAGGCCTCCCAGGCGTTTTTTGCGTTCGCTAACGGACCCAGGTGACGCTATTTGCATGAGATAAGCAGCCATGAGAATGTAACGGACCCAGATGCTCTTATTTGATTGAAATTAGGATGAACTGTCCTACTTTACCTGAAATAAGGCCACCTCAGTCCGTTAGAACGGGAAATGATGCGGGAAATCGAAAATAAGGTCATTTGGGTCCGTTGCTATGAACGTTTTTGTCAAGCCCTCGGTTTTAAATCTGCCTGAGCACGTGGCGCGAGAGCAAAAATGCGAGCGACGGTCGGCACGCTGCTATCCGTGGGTTGGTTACTTTCGTCAAGGAGAGCTTTTGCAAAGCTAGAGACGCACGGTCAGTTTCTTTCAAAACCTAGTGCAAACGGACCACGCAAATTCTCTCCCAAACCTTCGTTTGCTCCCGGGCCTCGTGCTCCGGCGTGAGCTTGTCAAGTGTCTCAAGGGTAATGGCTGTAAGCAATCCAATCCCCCGTAGGGACTGAAGAGCTTGGATCAGAGAAGCCTTAGAACCGGTCGCAGCTTGCTGGACCAGTGCTTTTTCTAGGCGCCCCTTGCGCTGCTCGATTTCATCTAAGGCATGAAGCATTTCACTGAATGCCACGTGCACGGACTCATACGGGAACGTAAGCTGCCCTAACCAGACGCGATACTTCTTGGTCCAGCGACGCTTTATGGTGGCTGGCGGTTCAATCTGGTGACGAAGCAGGAACTTCAAGATCCGCTGAAGAGCCCGATGGGCATCTTCCTTGGCCGTTTCCCGGGCGCGAACCAATTCTCGCAGAGCCTCATCTTCCCGCTCGGGGACGTAAATGGGAGTGAGTTCTCCTGCACGATACAAACGTGCGAGTTGCTCCGCATCCCGTCGATCTGTTTTCACTTGGTCGCCGGGGCGTTTGGGAATAAGTGAAGGCGCAATGACAACGCACTCGGCTCCCATGGAAGTAATCCACCGGTAAGTTTCATAGCCTGTGGGACCGGCCTCATAACAAAACGAGAGGTTTTCGGCCGGACCCAGTTCCTTGATAAGTTTGCGTAATGCCGCCGCCGTATGAGGGATAGTCCCATAATAGCGGGGTGACTCCCCACCCACATCTGCAATCGCAACCGAAATTTTTTCTTTGGATACATCTAAACCGACGAATTTTGTGGTAGACTACATAGTATCAGCTCTCCTTTGCTATGTAGCTCTGAAATGGTTTGGTTTACACTTTCCATTTTAACCTACGAGATGTAGCAATTTGGAGGGCTGTCTTTTGTTTACGTTCATCTTAGCTAGAAATCCGGAGCAGAGAGCCACGTCTCACATCACATATAGGTAGACCCACCATACGGCAAATCCACTGCTGGAAGTTGCCCGACCCCCGCTTCTCAACGCACAAGACAATATGTCCGATATCGGTGCTTCCCGCTTGCAACAGATAATTGCTGTTTTTGAGCTAACCCGTGCAATATGCGTCTGGCGTGTCGATCCGTAATCCGCAAATGCTCCGAAAGTTCCAATGGACTAAAGGGCCGTAGCAGACGTCTCGCAAAACGTACTGTTTCCGCCTCAAGCCAATCTAAATCTGGTTGTACTGCAAGGGTCATGAATTTGCCGACAAAAGACAGGACCAGCTGTTGGCATTGCTTCGGCTCCTCTACAATAGACAAGTAAGCGATAGGGAGTAACGTCCAACCATCCAAAGCCAATAAACTGTGACGCCAACATAAATCTTTAAAACGTCGGACATCTAGATCTCTTGCATGGGGGCCGTATCCTTGAATCTCAATCGCTCCCTTAGCCGAGCCTGCCCCTGGGAGATAAGCGAGGTCCAAGTATCGGTAACCGTTATTAAAGTCGCGTACCTCCCACTCCGGGTATAAGTGATCAAATTGTCCAACGGCAGGGAACCATACGAACCTCAAAAACTCCATGGTGCCGTGCCCCAACCCCTTTTTGAGGAGCTCCAATCGTCTAGGATTCTTCTCCTCCTCCATTTGTTGTGCCATCCACGCATCAAATGCTTGTTCAAATTTCATCCCATCTCCACCTTTCTCCAATTGTGAAAACAAAAACGCCGTCCCGATACCTTTTCACCACTAAGGGGCGAGGTATCAAGACGGCGTGTGCTTCACGTCCGATTTGAGCTTAGTTTATCTCGTTTGACGTATGCATGCAATGGTTGAGTGCTTCATAAAAAGCTCAGGTGTTATGTTGTCTGTAACGGTAACGGACCGTAGAGCCCTTATTTCGTTCACAGTTCCCCCTCGTGAAATCTAACGGACTCCAGTGACGTTATTTGGCGTGATATCAGACATAAATAACGAAAAAACAAGTAATAAGGTCATTCCGGTCCGTTAGCCGGGGAAATCGTCCGGGAAATAGCAAATAACGTCATTCC
>NZ_GG695979.1:83878-98535 GCF_000159955.1 Paenibacillus sp. oral taxon 786 str. D14
GCGGGATAAGGGAAAAGAGCGCCAGCATCATTGCGGACGCTCAAACAAACGTAGTCCCATTCCACATCCCCCCTACTGCTGCAACTGCCGCAACACCGTGATTTCCACCCGGCGGTTCTTCTGGCGGCCTTCGGGGGTGTCGTTGTCGGCGGCGGGGCGGGTGTCGGCGTAGCCGGCGTATTGGAATTGCTGCGGATCCAGCTTCTCCTTGTCGACGAAAAACCGCAACACCGAAAGTGCCCTTGCCCCCGACAGCTCCCAGTTGTCTTTGAACTCCGACGCGTACACAATCGGCAGGTTGTCGGTATGGCCCTCAATACTGATCACGGTGTCGAGCTGCCGAAACAAGCTGGCTAGCTTGGCGAGCGTTTTGGCGGAGCCGCTTTTGAGGTCGGCCTTGCCGGTGTCGAACAGAAACCGGTCGCTTAACGTGATCGAAATGCCCTGAGGCAAGTCAGCCACGTGGATTTGATCCTCCAGCGAATTGTCCTTGATGTAACTCTCAATGAGCTTCATCAAGTTGGCGAGCTCTTCCTCCTGCTTGCGAAAAGCAAGCTCCCGTTCGGTCAACGGAGCCTGTCCGCTGCTATCCGCTTGTCCTGTCGTGCCTTGTCCTTCGCCTTGCTTGCTGCCGCTATCTGCCGAGGCTGGCGGATTTTTGTGACTGTACCGGTCTGCGGTGCCTGTAATCCCGCTGCCTAACTCCAGAATGGAATCGCCGCCTTTAAACGTTTGCTGGAGGGAGGAGGTCACAACTTCATATTTTTCCACGTCTAACCGGCTCATGGCATACATCATCACGAAAAAAATCAACAACAGCGTAATCAAATCCGCATAGGTGATCATCCAGCGGTCCTTCGCATCGTTTCGTTCCGAGCGGCGTGCACGCCGGCGGGATTCACGCGTCGAAACGTCCGGCTCGTTCATTTTCCCCGATTTGCTGGACGGTCTCATAGTTCATTCTCCTCGGAGGCTTGAATGCGAGCGCCGCTTCCGAAGCTGGCGGGTTTTTCCGCCGGACCGTCATCCGGCAGAAGACGCGCGGTTTCCGCGGTAAAAGACTCCAGCTTCCGCCGCACAAGCAGAGGATGGTCGCCGTTTTGGATCGACAAAATCCCCTCCAGCATCATCTCCATCCGGTCGATTTCGTCATCGCCGCGCGCTTTGATTTTGGAGGCGATCGGAAGAAAGATCAGGTTGGCGCTGGCCACCCCGTACAACGTCGCCGTAAAAGCAAGTGCAATCGAAGGGCCCAATGCCGTCGGTTCGGACAAGCTGCCAAGGACGTGGATGAGTCCCATCACCGTACCGATGATCCCCATCGTTGGGGCGTATCCGCCAGCCGATTCGAAGATTTTGGCGTAGCCGTCATATTTTTTTGATACCGCATCGATTTCCAGCTCCATGATTTGCCGCACCATCGCCCGATCCGTTCCGTCCACCACCAGTTGAATACCCTCGCGCAAAAAAGGATCCCGATGCTCCGCCGCCTTCTTCTCCAAAGCCAAGACGCCTTCGCGCCGGGAAGTGGAAGACATCTCCACGATATCCTCGATCACGCCGTCCTGCGCCGGGGATTTGGTCATAAACGCGAGTGCCAGCGCCTTCGGAACCGTTCGCAGCTTGGCGACCGGGAAGCTGATCAACACGGCTGCAAAGGTGCCGCCGAACACAATTAAAGCGGCTGTAACCTGCAACAGACCGCCTAATTGACCGCCTTCGAGCGTAAATCCGCCAACAAGGGCGGCGAGACCAACAATGATGCCTATCAACGTTGCAATATCCATGAAATATGAACAACTCCTATCTTCGACTTACCGTTTGCATCTATAGGATGAAAAAGGTATAATACATGGGAACACCTATTCCTATTTTGATAAATTTAGGAAAGGCTCAGGGGTTAAGCTTGGTTTATTCATCGGAAGGATGACGATCCTAGTTTATATGTAGAAACAAACTTCTTGAGTAACCAACTCATGTCATAGATAAAAATAATGTCAAATGATGCCTCTAGTATTCCATTTTAGACGATAGGGTGATGTTGGACAATGAGTGAAATCGTGGTTAGCGACAATAAATTCGAGCTGATCTCCGAATATACGCTGCAAGGCGACCAGCCGGAGGCGGTGCGTCAATTGGTGGAAGGCGTGCTGGCCGGGAAAAAGCACCAAACTCTGCTCGGGGCCACGGGGACGGGTAAAACGTTTACAATCGCGAATACGATAGCGAAGCTCGGACGCCCCACCCTCGTCATTGCGCACAACAAGACGTTGGCAGCGCAGCTGGCCAGCGAATTTCGTGAATTTTTCCCCAAAAACTCTGTTGATTACTTCGTCAGTTACTACGACTACTACCAGCCGGAAGCCTACATTCCTTCCTCCGACACCTACATCGAGAAAGATTCCAGCATTAATGAAGAAATCGATAAACTGCGGCACTCGGCGACTAGCGCGCTGTTCGAGCGGCGGGATGTCATCATTGTGGCGAGTGTGTCGTGCATTTACGGTCTCGGTTCGCCGATGGAGTACCGCAATTTGGTGCTGTCTCTGCGGGTAGGGATGGAGAAACCGCGCAATCAGATTTTAAGCCGGCTGGTGGATATCCAATACCAACGGAACGATATCAATTTTGTACGCGGTACGTTTCGGGTGCGCGGCGATGTGCTCGAGATCTTCCCGGCTTCGCATGGGGAGAAGGCGATTCGCGTGGAGTTTTTTGGCGATGAGATCGAGCGGATTACAGAGATTGACGTGCTGACCGGCGAGTTGGTTGGCGAACGGGAGCATGTGGCGATTTTCCCGGCGTCTCACTTTGTGACCCAGGAAGAAACGATGAAGATCGCCCTCCAGAACATTGAACGCGAGCTGGAAGAGCGGCTGGCGGAATTCCGCGCGCAAGGCAAGCTGCTGGAGGCGCAGCGCCTGGAGCAGCGGACACGGTACGACATCGAAATGATGAGGGAGGTCGGCTTCTGCTCCGGCATCGAGAACTACTCCGGACCGTTAACCTTCCGTGAGCGGGGGGCGACGCCGTATACGTTGCTGGATTATTTTCCGGACGATATGCTGATCGTCATCGACGAGTCTCACGTCACACTGCCGCAGATCCGGGCGATGTACAATGGAGACCAGGCGCGTAAGAATGTGCTGGTAGAACACGGCTTCCGCCTGCCGTCGGCGCTGGATAACCGTCCGCTGCGGTTCGAGGAGTTCGAGGAGAAGGCGACGCAGCTGATTTACGTCTCGGCGACGCCGGGGCCTTACGAATTGGAGCACTGCGACACGATGGTCGAACAGATTATCCGTCCGACAGGTCTGCTGGATCCGGTCATCGAGGTGCGGCCAACGAAGGGGCAGATCGACGATCTGATCGGAGAAATCCGCGATCGCATTGCCAAAGACGAACGCGTACTGGTGACGACGTTAACCAAGAAGATGGCCGAGGACTTGACCGATTACCTCAAGGAAGTCGGAATCAAGGTAAGGTATCTTCACTCCGATATCAAAACGCTGGAGCGGATGAGTATTTTGCGCGACCTGCGATTGGGGACGTTCCATGTCCTGATCGGGATCAACCTGCTGCGGGAAGGGCTGGATTTGCCGGAAGTTTCGCTGGTGGCGATTTTGGATGCCGACAAAGAAGGGTTCCTCCGCTCGGAGCGATCGCTGATTCAGACGATTGGGCGGGCTGCGCGGAACGCGGACGGCCGCGTGCTGATGTACGCCGATACGATCACCGAGTCGATGGATAAAGCCATCAAGGAAACCGAGCGGCGGCGCAAAATCCAGATCGCGTACAACGAGAAGCACGGCATCACGCCGCAGACGATCCGCAAGAAGGTCCGCGACGTGATCGAGGCGACCAAGGTCGCGGAGAGCAAAGCGGATTACCTGGCCGATGCCAAGGGCAAGATGTCCAAGCGCGATCGCGAAGCGATGATCGCTCGTCTCGAGGCCGAGATGAAAGAAGCGGCCAAGAACCTGCAATTCGAACGCGCTGCCGAGCTGCGCGACGCGATCCTGGAGCTGCGGGCAGAGGCATAAGCGTAGGCGAGCTGCTGCCCCGTTTAGCAAATATGAGCCAGCCATAGGGTAGCCAAACAAGAGCGCTGACCTATGGCCCTTGGCTTGGGGCGGCTGATACGGGGCTCTTAGGTTGTAAGTTGCTGTAACGGAACGGAGAGACCTTATTTGCTCTAGAGAGCAAGGTTTCTCGTTCTAACGGAACGAGGAGACGCTATTTGGCTTGATAATGCACTAAACGTCGTTATAGCTGGTGAATAAGGTCTCTGGGTTCCGTTAGGACGGGAAATATCCAGGAAATCAACGAATAACGTCGCTACGTTCCGTTAGAATCCGGGCGCCCTGGGAGTGGAGCGTCGGCAAACCAACCCTATGTGAATAGCATCGTGATGGGAAGCCGGTTTTAGAGAAGTGAAAGTTAAATCAAGTTTAAAAATCGGGTTTTCAGCACCGAGAAGGTTGGATGAAGGAGGGAGTGAGTAGCGGAGCGTAGTTAGGGCTACGTGAGCAACGGAGCGACTGACTGAATTCAAGATTCGACGTCGAAGATACTCCTGTGAATAGCATCGTGATGAGAAGCCGATTTTTAAACATCATATAAAAAAGGGAGATGAAGTTGTTGGGTCGCGAGAATATAGTCATCAAAGGCGCCAGAGCGCACAATCTGAAAAACATAGATGTCACGATACCGCGCGACAAGTTTGTCGTGCTTACGGGGTTGAGCGGCTCCGGCAAATCATCGCTTGCCTTCGATACGATTTATGCCGAAGGGCAACGCCGTTACGTGGAGTCGTTGTCTGCGTATGCCCGGCAGTTTTTGGGGCAAATGGATAAGCCGGATGTGGATTCGATCGAAGGATTGTCCCCAGCCATCTCCATCGACCAGAAGACGACAAGCCGCAACCCGCGTTCAACGGTAGGGACCGTTACGGAAATCTATGACTATCTTCGTCTGTTGTACGCCCGGATCGGTCATCCGCACTGCCCGGAGCATGGCATTGAAATTACGTCGCAGACCGTTGAGCAGATGGTTGACCGCATCATGCAATATCCGGAGCGAACGAGATTGCAGATCTTAGCTCCTGTCATTTCCGGCAAAAAGGGCGAGCACAAAAGCCTGCTCAGCGAAATCGCCAAGCAAGGCTTCGTCCGGGTTCGGGTGGATGGAGAGCAACGCGATTTGTCGGAGAATATTGAACTGGAGAAGAACAAGAAGCACACCATCGAGGTCATCGTCGACCGGATCGTGGTGAAGGAAGATGCGCGCAGCCGGCTGGCTGATTCTATCGAAACGGCGCTCAAAATGTCCGGCGGGCAAATTCTCGTTGATATTATTGGCCAAGAGGAGCTTCGCTTTAGCTCGAACTATGCTTGCCCGATCTGTGGGTTCAGTATCGAAGAGCTGTCGCCGCGGATGTTCTCGTTTAACAGTCCGTACGGGGCTTGCCCAGAGTGCGGCGGACTTGGTGTGAAAATGATCATCGATAAGGACCTGCTCATCTCGGATCCTTCCAAATCGATTGAGGAGGGTGCATTTGAGGCTTGGGCTGGCGGCACCTCCAACTACTATCCGCAGTTTTTGAGATCGGTTTGTGAGCACTTTAATATCCCGCAAAATGTACCGGTTTCCGAGCTGACAGCGGACCAGATGGACAAGTTGCTGTATGGCACAGGTGATGTTAAGGTTCGGTTCCGCTATGAGAACGATTTTGGCATGAGTCGAGAAGCCTATGTGACGTTTGAAGGGATTATCCCTAACCTGGAGCGGCGCTACCGGGAAACGGCTTCGGAGGGCATTCGTGAGTTCATCGAAGAGTTTATGGGCTCCAAGCCCTGTGGTACCTGTCATGGCCACCGTTTGAAGAAAGAGGTTCTGGCCGTAACGGTGAACGGTCAGAACATCGCCCATGTGACGTCTTTGTCGATCGGCGAAGCAAGGGAGTTCTTTGGGAATCTGGAGCTGACGGATAAGGAAAAATCCATTGCCCACCTGATCCTGAAAGAGATCAATAACCGGCTTGGGTTCTTGGTGAACGTCGGCTTGGACTATTTGACGCTTAGTCGTGCAGCTGGAACCTTGTCCGGCGGCGAAGCGCAACGCATCCGGCTGGCGACGCAAATCGGCTCTAGCCTGATGGGCGTCCTGTACATCCTGGACGAGCCTAGTATCGGGCTGCATCAACGGGATAACGATAAGCTGATCTCGGCGTTAACCCACATGCGCGATCTCGGCAATACATTGATCGTCGTTGAGCATGACGAGGATACGATGCTAGCCGCGGACCATATCATCGATATCGGGCCGGGGGCAGGGATTCACGGGGGGCAAGTGATCTCGCAAGGGACACCTCAGGAAATCATGAACGATCCGCGTTCCCTAACGGGTCAATATTTGAGCGGCAAGAAGTTTATCCCGGTACCTTTGTCTCGGCGGAAGCCGGATGGTCGCTGGGTGGAGATCAAAGGGGCGAAGGAAAACAACCTGAAGAACATCAACGTGAAATTCCCAATCGGTGTGTTTACGGCGGTGACCGGGGTATCCGGCTCCGGTAAGTCGACCCTGGTCAACGAGATTTTGTATAAAACGTTGGCTCGCGACTTGAACCGGGCGAGAGTGCGTCCAGGCCAATACAAGGAAATCAAAGGCCTCGAGCACGTGGAGAAAGTCGTTGATATTGACCAATCTCCGATTGGGCGTACGCCGCGATCCAATCCGGCAACGTACACCGGAGTGTTTGACGATATTCGCGACCTATTCTCGCAGACGAACGAGGCGAAGGTACGCGGCTATAAGAAAGGCCGCTTCAGCTTCAACATCAAGGGCGGTCGCTGCGAAGCCTGCAAAGGCGACGGGATCATCAAAATTGAAATGCACTTCCTGCCGGACGTATACGTTCCTTGCGAAGTCTGCAAAGGCAAACGGTACAACCGGGAGACGCTGGAAGTCAAATATAAAAACAAGAGCATTGCCGATGTGCTGGAGATGACGATCGAGAATGCTACGGAGTTCTTCCAGAACATCCCGAAAATTCACCGCAAGCTGCAAACGCTGATGGACGTTGGTTTAGGTTATGTGACCTTAGGGCAGCCGGCAACGACGTTGTCTGGTGGGGAAGCCCAACGTGTGAAGCTGGCTTCGGAATTGTATCGCCGCAGCACCGGCAAAACGATTTATATTCTCGATGAGCCTACAACCGGCTTGCATGTCGACGATATCGACCGATTGCTCAAGGTGCTTCATCGCCTAGTTGACTCCGGCGAGACGGTGCTTGTGATTGAGCACAATCTGGACGTGATCAAGACGGCCGACTACTTGATCGATCTAGGGCCGGAAGGCGGCAGCGGGGGAGGAACGGTGATCGCTACCGGCACGCCGGAGGACATCGTGAAGGTAGACAAATCCTATACCGGACGATATCTGGCGCCGATTCTCAAGCGGGATACGAAACGCACCGCGGAACTAAACCAAGTCGAAGAGAAAGATCGGGAAGTCGTTTAGAAGAAATCGGGGCAGTCTCTATTTAGAGGTTGCTCCTTTTTTGGCTTGATCGATATAGCTGTCCGATCCCCTCTTGGCCCCCTCTTTTTGAGGATTATCCCGTTGCATCAGATCGTGGAAATGAGATACAGAAAGTAAGGCATGCCCTTTTCACACGGCACTCCCAGTCTCGCTTGATCCACACTCTGAACGAAAGGGATAATCGTGCAAAAAGGGCCAAAAGAAAGAACTAGACCGGCCCCCATAGGGTACCAGTCTAGTTCAATAGATGTCGAGTGAAGATGCTCAAGCATCTCTACTTAAGAGGCGATTCCCGCAGCTAAAATTTGGTTCAGCTGTTCTTGGAATGCCGGAACTCCGACGCGCCGAACGAAATCATGGAAGGATTCGGACGCATTGCGATTCGTTTTATAGAATAATAGCAACTGCTCGAGAACATATGCCACTTGGTCGCCTTTGACGCGGCCTTTAAGCGCTTGGTTAAACTGGGCATGCGGCCCGTTTGCTCCACCGCCTAATGTACCGCCTACGGCAATATCAAATGCATCCACCATACCTTCCGGCGTCTTGATCAGAGAGCCCTGCAAGCCGATATCGGCAATATGCTTATGGCCGCAGGCATTTGGGCAACCGATAAAGTGGATGCGAACCTTCTCGTCCAGTTCGACATGCTGGTCCAGGTATTCTGCAACTTCAGCGGCACGGCGTTTCGTTTCAACGATGGCCAAGTTGCAAAATTCATTGCCTGTGCAGGAAACGGTCCGGCTCATAAAATGCTTCGGAAACGGAGTTAACCGCTGAAGAACTGGCGCTTTGAGCGCTTCTTCCACCTTGTCGTCCGGAATGCCGCTGATCAAAATATTTTGCGACATTGTGGTGCGGATTTTGCCTTCGCCGTATTGGTCAGCTACATCGGCCAGTTGCTCCAGTTCATCGGCGTTTAACCGGCCAACCGGTACATTAAGGCCGATATAATTGAGGCCTTCCTGTTTCTGCGGGTGCACCCCGTCGAAATAGGCGGCTTGCCAGCCGACGGTTTTATCTTCCCCGCGCGACTCCAGCTCACCAACCAGCTCGATCAGCTTCTCTTTAAATTTCTCCGGTCCCCAGTCGGCGACGAGGAATTTCAGGCGAGCGTGGTGGCGTTTCTCCCGGTAGCCGTAATCGCGGAAAATCGTGGTGACTCCAATCGCAACCTTCAGCACTTCCTCCGGTCTGACGAAAATATCCAGCGGTTTCGCTAAATGCGGCTTCGCGGATAAACCGCCGCCTACCATGACATGGAACCCGATGGTCTCTTTTCCGTCGATCACCTTGACCGCTGGTGTAAAGGCTAAATCGTTGATTTCCGCTTGCGCATTATTGTAGATGTTTGCGGAGATCGACATTTTATATTTTCTCGGCAGGTTGGAGAAGTCACGGTTTAGCAGGAAGAATCGGTTCACTTCCTCCACGATCTCCGTCGTATCGATTAATTCATCCTTGTCGATCCCGGCGAGCGGATTCCCTACGATGGTACGCGGGCAGTCACCGCAGGCTTCAAACGAATACAGACCAACCTTATCTAGACGCTCGAAAATATCCGGCAAGTTCTCCACCCGCAGCCAGTGGAATTGAATGGCTTGACGTGTCGTCACGTCCACCAGGTTGCGGCCGTACAAGCGAGAAATTTCCGCCAGCGCACGTGCTTGCTTCGTGGTCATAATACCGGTATTGATGCGCACGCGCATCATGAAGTGACCATCCTTTGGTTTTTGCTGATATACGCCGGCCCATTTGAAACGATCCATATCGTCAGCTGGAATCGAGTCGTAGCCTTTCACCGCGTACTCCTCAATAATCGTGCGGATGACGTCCAGCCCGTCTTTTTCCAATTTGACGAACTCGAATTTGTTTAATTTCTCCGGCTCTTTGGTCCATATCGGTTCATAAGCCATGCGATAACCTCCCTATGTTACGTTTGGGTAAAGAATCCTCAATGGATCCCGTTCATTAATTCCGACAATAAAACTATGAATAAGGTTATTTTTCATGGTACCATAGAAGCCTGAGAGCGTAAATAAAGTAAGGGGGCTTTCGGGCATAAAACTTCCTTATGAACAACTAAAGATCTGGTGATAATGTATTTGTCAATGATATCCTGCATAAAATAAAGCTTAAATCCGGCAACAAACACGTAAATTCAGCGAAAACTTTGACAAAATCTTGTCTTTCCTCTTGCATCCGAACCAGAGGGAAGATAACATAGAAGAAGAGTTGTGATTTCGTGGATTTCAAGAGGAGGTTTCGCGATGTTGCTCCAGGCAGCGGAAGAAACAGCAAAAACAACGAATTTTAACGGGTTCGATATTTTTATGATTTTGTTTACGATTGTGATTTTTATTGGCGTGATCCGCCTGTTGAGAGAGCGTCCGAAAAAGAACCTGTTCGCGATCGCTTTCGGGATTATCAGCTTGCTGGTCTTTTTGGCATCGGATGCGATCATGATTAAGACCTGGTTTAGCTAAGCCAAGGCGAGCGATACATATTTCATTATGTGAAATAAGCCAAGGCACTTTATTCTTGATAAAGGAGTAAGGTGTCTTTTCATTTTACAGGATCTGGATTATAATAAGGCCAGGTGAAGCACACCTTGACATCTTTTAGATGGCGAGGTGTGTTTTTTATTTGCAACAAATGGATGATTTTATCAGAAAAGCAAGAACAAAGGAGGTATACAGCGAATGGTAGCGAATAAGTGAAGATACATATTTTTCCTTTGCATGAAATCTAAAAAATTAGGCGTGGGAGTGATGAAAGTGAAAAAGATGCTGATGGTGTGGCTGGTTGGATTGTTGGTGATCAGCTTGATACCGGGTGAGCCTCACCTTCATGCTGCTGGCGGGTTCCCAGACGTTAAGCAGGGGCACTGGGCTAAAGTGGCGATTGATTCAGCCGTGGCCAAGGGATATTTCAAAGGCTATGCAGATGGAAACTTCAAGCCGAATGGAACAGTAACTCGAGCTGAATTTGCGGCCTTATTGGCGCGGGTAGCTAAAGCTGAGGAGTCAGAGGTGACGGGGCATTCGTTTTCGGATTTATCGGGACACTGGAGTGAAGCGGAGGTCGAACGTGCGGTATCCCTTGGTTTTATTCAGCCGAGCGACTATCCGAACGGGTTTCAGCCGAATACGCCGATCACCCGCTTTGAAATGGCCAAGTGGATGACGTCGGGACTGGCAGCCAACAATGATGACTTTAAGCAAGCGTTGGAGGACACCAAGACAACGGTAATCCCGGTGAGAGAATATTTTAAACCGGGGATTCCACAGTCGAAATCTTCGTACGTTGCCGTCGCGTTAGGGACAAAGCTGATGAGCGGGTATCCGGACGGCTCCTTTGGGTTGGATAAGAAAGCGACTCGCGCGGAGACAGCCATCATTCTGCAAAATTACGAGCAGGTAAGTAATAGAGAAGCGGGGAGTTTTCTAGGACTGAAGGAACTGAGACAAGTGGGCACGGAACGTACGAATCTGGAGACGATCAGCCCCTTCACAACAGGCAATACTTCGTTAAATGATGTTGTGGAAAAAACGCTCACGTTTCGGAATAATGCAGGTAGTCTGAAGCTGCATCATTATATCGTTGTTGATACGGAAGACTTCAAGAATATCGACAGCATTTATGCTCCTTTGTTTGTAGATGAATCGGATTATAATAGTAGGCTTGACGAACCTGGGGTATATCGAGCATTCATTCATATTACAATTTACCCGAAAGCTCAGGATTTTAGCGTAGGACACTACATGAACGGTGTTCGAGACGGCATTGTCGCTGGGAGTAGAATTCTTAATCAAAGTATTATGGATAAATACGGGTATCAAACTTTACCTCATATCGAGTCAAAAAAATTTTTTAAAGAGCATAACAACCCTAATGGGATTACATTATGGGTTGAGGTTTTTTTAGATTCATCTCGTGAATTAAGAGATAGTATAAAAACAGATGATGGTTCGTATGCGTCTCTGAGTAATAAATAATAGGAGTGGCTGAATATTGAAGAGGTGCTTAGCCATTTTACTTATATTTTTACTTATACTCTCCACATTTCCTAATCGATCAAAAGCAGCATTCTTAAATGGTTATCCTTCGGATAACATTGAAATAACTCCCAATGGACCTGCACAAATGCAGCAGATAAAAGTGTTAGTGAAGGGAAGTGACGTGGCTAGACCCAAAATTGTTTGGGTACAAACTGATACTGACATTTGGACTGCTACTTTTGATAATGGAACACGAGTTGAGACTGGAACTCATAGTAGTGGTCAATCTGCGGTACCTTTAAAGAAACGTACGGATTTCGAGTTGAACATGGGAGCATACGCTCCTGATTTAATGGAGGATAGCTTAAAAAATACATTTTCGAAAACGTACATAAAGGATTTGGAAATTGAAGATATGGAATGGAGAGAATCAAATAGTTATGAGCCCATCGGCTCTAAACCTGTATTTCACGCTGGAAGTACGACCGCTACAATTAAAGTTTCTACAGGATACCCATTAGATTATTCTGATAAATATAAATACGCAACCCGAGCGGATGGGGCAGATAAGTTTATGGCGGAGTACTATATTCCTATGTTTGTAAATTACAAGGGATATGTACTGGAGAAGAAAAGGATGCGGGTATTGGAAAATGCCACATTGCAGGTGGGGCAGACGAAGGACATGAAGGCCGAGGTATCCACACAGGAGTATAATATGACGAATTGGATCGATAACTGGTACGATGTGACATTGGCTTCTGAGACAACTTGGTCTTCCGATAATCAGGCTGTAGCAACAGTTGATTCAAGAGGGAAAGTAACAGCAAAATCTGCCGGTACGGCGAAAATCACAGCCCAATGGAAAAAAGGACCTTACTGGTTATACGGATCAGCCACAATAACCGTAGGAACCGGTGGGGGAGGCACGCCGAATCCTACAGACCCTCCCCCTGGCGGCCAATGCACTCAACCAGCCCCAAGCGGCAATGTCATTGATGTTCCCTTAAATGATCCTGCAGTAAGCGCAGTTATTAAAGCAGATAGTCGGGGGGCTGAGCGATTTAATGTGTTGGATGGGATTCCGACTTCCGAAAGCCTTTATGGGAATGTCTTTGCCAAAAGCTACTTATCGAAAAATAAATTCGTTGAGATGGCCGGGAAATGTACCTTTGAGATTACGGTTAATCGTGAGTATACGTTAACGTGGGATCCAGGCAAAGAGGTGGAAGGGCCGGATGGCACAACCTATAAGGAGCCGGATCCGCAAACGGACACGGAAACCGTGACGAAATCGTACACGATTGAACGTCCATACTCTTTTTGGGTGATCGATAACCTGGAAGTGTATCAAATTAACGAGGCCGCATTGCTAAATTACGCTTTTGAAGGCAATGGCATTCGGATACGGCCTTCAGGGTACACGCCACCGACATATTCAACGGACCTTTCACATGGGTTTACGCCACCGGATCCGGAAAATCCGGTAGAAGCACCGCCGGGCAGTATGTCAGGAGGGGAGGAGAGACCTGATCCAAGCGGGGAGGATTTGAGTTCTTTTGCTGAGAGTGCCGTAGAAGATGTGAAAGTGAAGAATGACACCCTGATATTCAACGGAAACACCATTATGAATGGCGCTGAAACGAGCCGATCGGGAGCACGGCCGGGTCAGATCCCAGCAGCGCCGCAGATCAACGAAAACGTGCTGTACAGTCCAGGTCATGTGATCCCCACCAGCAAGACGAATAAGGCGGACCAACCTAGCGCTGGCACGATCTATTACGGGCTGATGAGCGGCAACATTAATGGCGGCTCCGACAAAAGCTATCCTATTTACGGGATCAACAGTGTGACCGTACATACACCTGTAGTGATGTACCCCGGCGTCTCCGACGACAAGGCGCACAATCAGAAGACGACGCCGGCGGCGGGGCGTTCGGCGGTGATTTTGGACCGGCCGTTTACCGTCACGATGCCAAACAGCGGCCAGCATGCCAATTACCTGGGGTATGGCAACCGGGACTATTTGAAGTATATCGGCAGCAAGCAGGTTCGCTTCCCGTTTGATGTCTATGAGGGGGCGAAAGCGAGATTTTATCCGAAAAATACCTGGATTGAAGTCGACAAGGCTCGGGAGCAATTTGACTTCTACCTGCCCGTTTGGGTGGATGAAGGGTTCTATACCGTGGAATTCCGCACCATCGCGCATAATGCGCCGGCCGGAGCGACGGAGCAGACGAACGCCAACTTGAACCTCACCCATCATATCGCTTATGGCACGGTGCCGGTTGACGTGATTGGGCGGGTGTTCGATCTTAAAGTGACGGATATCGCCGATTACAACTGGGAAAGTGTGTTTCGGACGGCTCCGGGAAGTCCGGTGCCCACAGGGGCCGTTTACTGGGTTGGGCTCAACGGAATTGATGGGGCGCCAAGAGGTAATACGCCGCAGTATACGCTGCCGATCCGCCCCGGAAGCCATCCGCTGTACAAAAACGCGGTCATCAAAACGGGATACCACTTCAAGTTTGATCTGAAAACCAAAGGGAATATGTTCGGGCCTTTAGATCAAATTGTGATTACCCCCTCGTTTGATTTCATCGACGCCGTAAGCGGGAAGCGTCAGCCCGTCGATCTGTATTACCATACCGGGAACAGGAGTTACGTTCGGATTGGGTCAGCCCTGGATCAGGTGCAGCGCTACGTGATTCTGAATGATCGTCTGCGGAATGTGCCGATGGAAGAGTTGACGGATACAGCGCTTTACAAATACGATCACGACTACACGTTTGACCAGATAGCCGGGATTGGTCGCAGCCAGTTCGTGCAGCGGTTTATCCAGAAGCAGTCGATGCAAAAAACACCCGTCGGCAGCTTTAGCCTGCTGCGGTTACCGGAGGGCGTCCGCACGCTGATCGGTCCGAAGACGGGAATTCCTGCGGGCGTTGATCCAGCTCGGGTTAATGCCGCAGTGCAACGATGGTATGGCGAATATAGCCTACCGGCTGAGCTTTACGCCGTCCCGGCGGGGACGAACGTAGCGGAGTATGGACGGACGCATGGCGGGTTGACGGATCGGTCGGAGATCTTTTTGAAAAAAGGGTATATCGTGGT
>NZ_GG695979.1:100065-104370 GCF_000159955.1 Paenibacillus sp. oral taxon 786 str. D14
GATCGTGGTGAACTTCAACATCGAGACGGTGCGAAACGGGGAGACGGAGAAGCCATATCTTCAATATATCCGCGCGCCGCTGATGAACCAGTGGACTGGCATGGAAGGATTTGCACGGAGCGTTGTAGACCCTTACGGTCGGCGCTTCACGCTGAAGGATGGGGATGTGGCGTTTTACCATGCGGATCTGTCGAGTCGGGATGATTTCAGGCCGCTCGTGACGCATTAATTGTATTCGGACTAATGGCTCCTTTCCCTAGAGGGAGGAGCTTTTTAGGTTTGGCCATCCTTTTTCATCGTTTTCATAGCTGGATCGGATTGTCTTAATTCCTGGAGTAGTTGACTCACCCGACTCTGGGAAATGCCTATCCTTCTGGCCCATTCACTCTGTGTGGAGTTGGGGTGGGTGCGCATGGCTTCCAATAGCCGTTCGTAGGCTTTACCGCGTTTTCGACCTCGTTTACTTGCAGCGATATCCTTGGTGGGACGACCCGGCCCCCTATTTTCTGCGGATGCGGTTACCGCAACCTCCTCTGTTCCCGGCGAGGCAGGTGGTGAACTGAGTTCCAGGGTAGCCTGAAGACGAAGCTCCTGGATGCAAGAGGGACAAATAAATTTTTCATGATAATAGAGCAGGTTATCCAGGGTCTGGCAGAACATGCAGGCTTGAGATTGATATTTACGAATCATGATCCATCGAGAATCGGGGTCAATGAAAAACTCCATCGGATCCTTTTCCTCGATGTCTAATACCCTTCTCCATTCAATCGGCAATACGATACGCCCGAGTTCATCCAGTGCTCGAACGATTCCTCTTCTTCTCATCGGCTTACCTCCTATAGGTTCATCCATACAGTAATTCGACATAACTTCAAAATTTCCTGTAAGCTCAAACCATAAGTACCTTTTTCTCCAAATCATTTATCACCTCTCTTCTACTAGCCTACTTAAAATGAAAAAGCCGTTTGCCTGAATTCTGTGATACAATATTCTAGTCTATTTTTCAGGCAAGTGAGATGTGGGAGGACCCTCAAGTGAAGAAGCCATGCCCGTTTATCGCCGTGGAAGGCGCCATCGGAGCCGGAAAAACCACGCTGGCCACGATGCTCGCTGAGCGGTTTGATTTTCCGCTGTTGAAGGAGATCGTGGAGGAGAATCCGTTCCTGGACAAGTTTTATCAAAATATCGAGGAATGGGCGTTTCAGCTGGAAATGTTCTTTTTGTGCAACCGGTATAAGCAATTGGAGGATACGGTGAAAAACTATGTGTCCCGGGGGGTGCCGGTCGTGTCGGACTATCATATTTATAAAAACTGGATTTTTGCCCAGCGGACGCTGCAAGGGGACAAACGGGAGAAGTATCGACAGATTTATCATCTGCTGACCGACGATCTGCCTAAACCCAATGTGATTGTGTATATCCGGGCGGAATTGGCGACCTTGTTAAAAAGAATCGAAAAACGCGGCCGCAGCTTTGAGCAGGACATCGATCCCGGCTATCTGGAGCGGTTGATCGAGGATTATGAAACGGCGATTACGCAGATTCAAACGCGTGAACCGGAGACGGTCGTGATTACGATTGATGGCAATATGCTGGATTTTGTGGAGCATCCGGAGCATTTTGAGCAGATCGTTGCGAAGATAAAGGAGCACTTATAAAAGATGAGTCATGAATTGCACATCCCTAAAGACGCCTTAATCACGGTAGCAGGTACCGTCGGCGTTGGTAAATCCACGTTGACCACTGCGCTGGCTGCCCGGCTTGGCTTTCGCACTTCGATGGAGAAGGTCGATAACAATCCGTATCTGGAGAAGTTCTATCAGGATTTCGAGCGCTGGAGCTTTCATCTGCAGATTTATTTTCTGGCGGAGCGGTTTAAAGAGCAGAAGGCAATCGTTGAAGCGGGCGGCGGGTTTGTTCAGGACCGTTCGATTTACGAGGACACCGGGATTTTCGCCAAAATGCATGCCGATCAAGGCACGATGTCCAAGACAGATTACGAGACGTACACCAGCTTGTTTGAGGCGATGGTGATGACGCCGTATTTTCCGCATCCAGACGTGCTTATTTACCTGGAAGGGAATCTATCGTCCATCCTGAATCGGATCCGGCTGCGGGGCCGGGAAATGGAGATCCAGACGGACGTCTCCTATTGGGAGCATATGCATGAACGGTACGCAAAATGGATCGAGGAGTTTGATGCCTGCCCGGTGCTGCGGCTGAACATTGATGAGTACGATGCCACAGATGAAGCATCATTGGATGAAATTATCCGCCAGGCGGCAGAAATCATTCATGCGTCGCGGGCGAAGTGAAACGGTTAAGTATAGCAAGAGGTCAATGGAAGCTGGGGCTTCTGTTGGCTTCTTTTTTGTTTGACAGGGGATCTTGTGGTTGGAGGGCGGGCTACGCTTCGGATAGGATAGGTGTGTTTGGGGCTCTTTTTGATGATTATCCCGTTGCGTCAGAGTTTGGGGACGGACAATGCTTGCAAAAAGAGAATAGGTTGCGCGGACAAGGCTACCTCATTTCGCCCCCTCTCTTGATCCCCTTTTCTGAACGAAAGGGATAATGGTGTAAAAGAGGCCTGAGAAGGGGCGTAAGGACCCTGAGGGCGGGCGCCATGTTTTTCCTTGCGAATGGATGGAAAAGCTAGAGTGCACGGGCAATGTCTGCTAGAATATATAAGTTGATAATTCGCTTAAATTTTGAATTTTTGCAATCAAGTAGAATAGACGCCGGCTGCGGCCGGATTGGGAGGACATACATGAGCAAGACGACGTTAACGCGGCAGGATGTGGAGCTGCTGGCGCCGGCCGGCGATTGGGATTGCATGCGGGCGGCGGTGGCGAACGGGGCGGACGCGATCTTTTTTGGCGTAGAGAAGTTTAATGCCCGGGCGCGGGCGAACAATTTCCGGATGGACGAGCTGCCGGAGATTATGGCTTTTTTGCATAGTTATGGGGTTAAGGGGTTCCTGACCTTCAATATTCTTGTGTTCGAGGACGAGCTGCGGGATGCGCAAGAGTTGGTTGAGGCGTGCATCAACGCGGGGGTGGATGCGGTTATTGTGCAGGACCTCGGGTTGGTGAAGCTGATCCGCGAGTTGTCGCCGGATTTTCCGATTCATGGCTCGACGCAGATGACGATCACTTCGCCGGAAGCGGTGGAGTTCGTGAAGCCGTGGAATTTGGAGCGCGTGGTGCTGGGCCGGGAAAATAACCTCAAGCAAATCAAAGTCATCGGGGAACAGGCGAAGCTGCCGATGGAGGTGTTCGTGCACGGGGCACTATGCGTGTCTTACTCTGGCCAATGTCTGACGTCAGAAATGTGGGGCGGGCGCTCGGCCAACCGCGGCGAATGCGCGCAGGCGTGCCGGTTGCCGTACGACCTGATCGTCGATGGGGAGCAGAAGCCGATGGGCGATGTCGCCTACCTGTTGTCGCCAAAGGATTTGGCGGCGATCGACATCATGCCGGAGCTGATTGAGGCGGGCGTGACCTCCTTTAAGATCGAAGGACGGCTGAAAAGTCCGGAGTACGTTGCCAACGTGGTGAGCAAATATCGGAAGGCGATTGACCGTTATTTTGACGGGGACGATACGCGTCCGTCGAAGGAGGAGATCCGTGAGCTGCAGCAGAGCTTTTCGCGCGGCTTTACGCATGGCTTCCTGGAGGGGACGAACAATAAGAAGCTGGTCGACGGGACGTTCCCGAAAAGCCGGGGCGTGTACCTGGGCCGCGTAGAGAAGGTGCTGCGCGACGGCGTCGTCTGCAAGCTGGAGGCGCCGCTGAAGCGTGGGGACGGGATCGTGTTTGATGCCGGGGATCCGACGCAAAAAGAAGAAGGCGGCCGCGTCTACGACCTGCGCCGTCAAGGCGTGAAGCAGGAAGGCGAAGCCGGAGAGGGTTGGATCGTCGATATCGTGCCGGGACGTAATGACGTGGATTTGCGCCGCGTGCACGTCGGGGATCGCATCTGGAAGACGAACGACCCGGCGCTCGACAAGCGGCTGCGCCAGACGTACGAGACCGAGAAGCCGTACCGCGTCTTCCCGGTGCATGTGCGGGCGGTGGGCCACGCCGGCGGGCTGCTGAATACCTTCTGGACGGATGTACAGAAGGGAACGACGGTGCAAGTCGACTCGGAGCTGGAGCTCGAGGTCGCGCAAAAACGGCCGATGGACGCCGCTCTGCTCGAAGAGCAGTTCGGGCGTCTCGGCGGCACGGTGTTTCAGCTCGAGAAGCTGGATGCGGAGCTTTATGGCGACGTCATCCTGCCGATTCGAGAGCTGAACAGCATCCG
>NZ_GG695979.1:104737-116340 GCF_000159955.1 Paenibacillus sp. oral taxon 786 str. D14
CGTGTCTCAGGGGCCGCGGCGCCGGTGAAGCACGGCGAAGCGCAGCTCGCCGCGCTGTGCCGCAGCCTGCCGCAGGTGCAGGCTGCCTTGGAAGCCGGCGTATCGTTCATCTACGCCGACTTCGAGTTTATCAAGCAATTCCCGGCAGCAGTTGAAGCCGTTCGCGCAGCCGGAGCTAGAATCGCGCTGGCGACGCCGCGCATCCACATGCCGGGCGAAAACGGCTATCACAACAACATCCTGCGTCTCCAGCCCGACGCGGTGCTGGTGCGCAACACCGGGGCGCTGTATTACTACCTGCGCCACCGGCAAGAGAACCCGTCGGCCGTGCATCCGCGGTTGATCGGCGATTTTTCGCTGAACATCGCCAACCACCTGACGGCCGAGCTGTTCCTGGAGGTCGGCTGCGACGTGGTGACGCCGTCCTACGACTTGAACATCCAGCAGATGGTCGATCTGCTCCGGGTCAGCCCCACGGCCGACATGGAGATCGTTATCCATCAGCATCTGCCGATGTTCCATACGGAGCACTGCGTGTACTGCACCTTCCTCAGTGAAGGAACGGACTACACCAACTGCGGCCGCCCGTGTGAAAAACACCGCGCTTCCCTGCAGGACCGGATCGGCATGTCCCACCCCGTCCGCGTGGACGAAGGCTGCCGCAACACGGTGTACAACGCCATCGAACAGTCGGGCGCAGAGTATCTGAACCATTTTCTCGAGCTGGGCGTGTCCAAATACCGTGTTGAGTTCCTCGAAGAAACGCCGGAGCAGGTGCATGAGGTCATCGACCTCTACAACAAAGCGTTGCGTGGAGAAATCAGCGGCACCCAGGTATGGAAAACCCTCAAAGCGACCAACCAACTCGGCGTCACGCGCGGACAGTTGGTAAAATAAAAAACGAAGGGAGTCCCCGTAGTTCGCGGTAGTTATACCGTAGGGGGCTCCCTTTTTGCTGTAACACGAGAAAATACCATTACTTAACAAGTATGGTATAATATTAGATAAGCAATAGAATAGGCTTGCAAGGGCGGTCGGCTACCTCTCATTCTCTAGGAAGGGAGGGATGCCAAATGGAAGTTTATCAAGCATTAACGCTAATGATCTCATTCGCGACATTAATGGTCCTGATACTTTCCTTCCATAAACACAAATAGACCGCCCTCGGCAAAGGAATCGGTCTATTTGTACTGAGATCCTACACAGCCTGCCGCCCTTAAAAGCGGCTATTGCCCGGAGCCGTGCCCTGTAAGCACGGCTCCTAAATAATTACTTTCATTGTATCACAATCGATACAAAATATACACGTTTGCGAACTTTTTTGCAGAGGAGCCCAACATTACTCGTACTCATCCGATTCGCTCCTATCTTCCAAGGTTTGCGAGATTTAAGGGGTGGAAGGATGCCGGACAAGCTCATCTGTACCGGTGAGTACTTCCGTGAGGAGGGAGGCGCCAAGCCTGAAACCGTATTTAAACACTGCCATCGAATGCATGTCGTTAGCTTGTGCCTGCAGCTCCATCAGGTATTCCAGTTCGCTAAATTCTTCTTCGGTCAGCTTCTTACGCCATGATTCCGTAAGCTCCGAGATTTGCCGGCATAGAGGACGATACTTCGGATCTCGGGAGACAATCATTTCGTCCGGCAAAATATGCCCGGTATAAAGCTCTTCAATCAGACTACTCATACGCATCCTCCTTATTGATAGAGAGGCAGCGCCTTGAAAGGGAGGGCAGCACATGGTAGCATATTTATGCGGCCTTCCTTTGGAGGGTTGCCTCTGGGGGGAAGTGGCGAGATCTTTTTGCGAGAGTGAGCCGCTTCCTTTTATTTTTGCTTGGACAAAAGCAGTTTCAACCCCAATCGAATCGCTTCGGCTTTTGTTAAGTTATGCTTGTTGCAATATGCAATCAATGCGTTATTCATGTCCTCCTCGAAGCGTACCTTAATGCTGGCATTTTTGGGGTTGTCCTTCTTTGGCCGTCCTGTTCGTGGACTCAGATTTCTCACCTCACTTTCTGTACTCCACAAATAAATAGTACTTTTTGGACTCCAAAAAGTCAATCCTAAAAATTCCAGAATCTTGAAGAAAAACACCCTGCAAAGACATCTGTTTTCCTATCAAATACAACTTGTGGAACGTTTGTGAATTCGCTGTTCAAAGAGGCGATAACCCTTCTTTATCGCTTATAAAAATCTTGTCGATATGCTATAATGAAAGCGTAAACAAGCGAGTTGTAGAGCGGGTTTTAGCGATGTTCAGATCGCGTTGAAAAACTAGACGATTGTAAGTTGAACCCCGTCTAAATCTCGCTTGTGCCGTAGTTTTCACAAACCTTTAGGAGGGTGAAGGTGATGTTTGAAGGTTTCCTCGAGATGCAGTCAGTCGTGACTCGTGTACACGGACAATTGGAAATTGACGGCGAACAAGAATACCGCAAAATCGAGTTCGGCACGGAACGTTTCCTGCACACGCCGGAACCGGGGAATCGGATCCGAAACGAGGAAGAGCTTCCTCAGCGCTTCACATGGCGGAGATTTTGGACTCATTAATTTCGTTCTGTTTCTAAGAAATAAAATATCTTGTGCCTTAAGTCGGACTCGGGGGAATCCCTGGGTCCTTTTTGCTAACGGTCTACTTTGGATATGGTATAATGACACTAGGTAGATCATTTAAGTACGAGGGAGCCGTCATTTCATGAAAATCCGCAAAGCCATCATTCCCGCAGCCGGGCTGGGAACGCGATTCTTACCTGCCACGAAAGCCATGCCCAAAGAAATGCTGCCCATCGTCGATAAGCCGACGATTCAATATATCGTGGAGGAGGCCGTGGCTTCCGGGATTGAGGATATTATTATCGTAACAGGGAAAGGCAAGCGGGCAATCGAGGACCATTTCGACACCTCTTTTGAGCTGGAATATAACCTTAACGAGAAGGGCAAGTACCAATTGCTTGAAGAAGTCCGCAAATCCTCGGAAATGGCGGATATTCATTACATACGCCAGAAGGAACCGAAAGGCCTTGGCCATGCCATTTGGTGTGCGCGCAAGTTTATCGGCGATGAACCGTTTGCGGTATTGCTCGGCGATGATATTGTGGAGTCGGAAGTACCTTGCCTGAAGCAGATGATCGAAGTATATAGTGAACATCAGGCTTCCATCGTAGGGGTTCAACCGGTGAGTTGGGATGAGGTATCCCGATACGGGATCGTTGATCCGGTGGCGGTTCGGGATCGTGTCTACGAGGCGAAGCAACTGGTGGAAAAGCCGGAAGTTGGCCAAGCCCCATCCAATCTGGCGATTATGGGACGTTATATTTTGACACCTGCGATATTTGATATCCTGGATAACCAGCGTATCGGAGTTAATGGAGAAATCCAGTTAACCGACGCCATTTCGCGGCTCGGCGAAACTGAACGAGTATTGGCCTACCACTTCGAAGGCACCCGCCACGATGTCGGCGAGAAGTTGGGCTTCATCAAGACTTCGATCCACTACGCCCTCGAAAATCCGGAGCTTCGCGATGAGTTAATTAAATATATGTCAGAGATTATCTTGGATAGCTTAAACTAACAAAAAGCCGGCCTTTCCTTAAAGGAGAGACCGGTTTTTTGCTGTAAGTATTTAGAATGTTAGGTTAGCCAACTGCTCAATCGATGCCTTTTCGGATGGATCAACCTTCAGCAATCGGTCGTACACCGCTTGGTCGGTAGCTCCTGTCTTCTGCAAAGCAGCTAGGTACCAACGGGCAATTTCGCGGTTTGTACTATCGGACAAATCATCCTTAATTCCAACTTTGAAGATTTCAGCTGCCTTCGCCGGTTCATTCATCATAAATTGCATTTTACCAGCATTTAGGACCATCGGCTGCGTAATCTCAAATGGATTCCCCTGCATTTGCCCCTTAGGCAACGTCTTCAGGTGCTCTACCCCATCCACAACATGCTGGTAGGCGGCTAACCCGGTTTTGAAATATTGCTCTTTCTCAGAGGGATTCTGTTCGCCAAGCTTTTGATATCCAAGCTCATAGGATTGGACGATCAGGGTTTCGTACCAGCTCATATCATATGCATAACGATTCGCGTTATCACGGTATACCTCATAAGCCTTGTCGTACTCTCCTTTGGACTGGTACAGCTTAATCAGTTGTTTGTACATATCCTTGTTGAAAGGCTCTTTTTTCAGCGCATTCGTGAGGAGAGTTTGTTCCTGATTGTAGAATGCTTCGTCTTTCGTTTGATCAAACCCGGCTTGCAACAGAGAGCTTAAGTACAGTACCGCATCGGGTTGGCCGCTGCGTTTCTGGAGCGCTTTATCCAAAGGAGCCTTGATCTCCTGGAAATCTGTGCTGGTCGCGATCAATTCTTTGCCTTTGGCCGCAGCATCGACGGCTTGAATATTCCGGATCGATACAAAGATCAAGATCAAGGAAGCGACCACCATGATCGTGCTGTACAACCCGCGCATCGTTCCCGGTTTAACGGTGAACTTTTTGACCGGTTGGTTGTCCATCGTTGCTGCCATCCCTGCAAGCCCCAGGAATACTAAGATACCCAGAAACACATAGCTCATGTTAAAGTCCATCAAGCTGTGCATCAGGATCGAAAGGACAATGATGAAGTAGACGAAATAGGACTCCTGCTTCTGTTCATCTGCTTGGATATATCCACGAATATATTTATAGAAAATAAAAGCCAAAAATGCGATCAACACAAGGAAGCCTAAGAGGCCTACCTCAACCAAGTACTGCATCACAAAGCTGTGTGCTTGACGGCTGGTGTATGGGTTGTTCTGGTATTTTTCATAGATCGACGCCCAGGCACCGCCGCCGGCCCCAATAATCGGATAGTCTTTGACCACCTTCGCTGCATCCTTATAGAAAGTCATCCGTTCCAGGAAGCTGTGCTGCTGCAGGTTAAGGTTCTCCAGGCGTTCCCCGATATTCCCCGGCAATATATGCTTCAGGTTCGTCCCGAGGAATAACGCAGCTAAAACAGCAACCGCAAGTACCGAAACGAGAGGCAGCCACAAGCTGGCAAGTTTCTTGCTTGCCCATTTGCGAGTTCCGTTCTCCAATCGAGGAGCAACAAAACGTTGAATCAGGCAAGCAATGACAGCCAGCACGATGGAAGCTGCCAGGACGTAGAACCAGCCCTTGGCCGGGTCACCGATCTGTCCCAGATGGAATTGCTGTCCCAGCTCTGTGACAGGCTTGGCAATGACCAGCGTACCGATTCCGGCGATCAGGCAGTATACGATCCAGAGGATTTGTTTGGCCGGCTTTAGGAACAACAGTAAGATGATAAATACGATCGGCAAAAACACCAAACCGCCCCGGGATAACGTTAAAAGAATCGAAAGGGCGATCGGTACAAGCATAAATGCATGGATTGCTTGGCTGTACCATCTTTTTGAACGTGTAATGGCGAAGACGGCTACAAAGAAAAATGCCATCAAAAACGCCGCATACGTATTCGGATATTGGAACACCGAAGCGAGACGTGGACCGTTCGCGTCCACCCAGATCGCTTGGGTGTATTGTCCGTTAACTACCGTACCCGTAAACCAGCCAACGATGGCCGATACGGTTCTCCCTTGTCCCAGCCAGTTGAACAGGCCAAAAAGCACAATGATGTATCCAACGGTGATTACCGTCGTTTCAATGACAAGGTTCGACTTGCGGTTTTGCAGCAAATACAATGAAATGACAAACATAAAGGCATAAAGCGACTGAATCAGCACCATATTGGAAGCAAAGTACTGGCTTGCTGCCGAAATCAGTGCGATAATGTAAGTTATGGGAATAAGCAGAACGAACAAAGCCGTCCAATCCCGCTGGTCTTCTAGCTTGAGGCTTTTGAAATAGGTGGCAACCCAGCCTAGCATTAGTAGATTTCCCGCAAGCACCGCCCAATAGATGGGTCTCTCGAAGTCTAGGACAAGCCCGTTAAACAACCCGGCTTGGAACGGCGCCCAAACCAGGAACAAAATCAACCCAATCATCAACACCAACAGCGCCGCAGGTAACTTCTCCCGATTTCTCGACGCTGCGGCCATTTTCCCGTATACTGGTTTCGACACGTGTTTATCTCCTTTGCGAATAGATACGGGTATTATTTTAACATAATGTGACCTATTCTTCATGTATTAGGTAAGGAGGATAGGTGTTATCCATGAAAGGTGCGCTTTGTAGCATGAAAATGTATTTGTCTGAGCTTTTGAAGAGAAAAGACTTACTTTTATACTTAGTTAAATCTGGACTTAAGGCAGAACATAGAAATAGCTATTTGGGATATTTCTGGTGGTTGCTGGACCCGTTACTTGGTGCACTAGTTTATTACTTTCTAGTAGTGATAGTTATGGGTAGAGGAGGAGAAAATTACGGAGTTTATTTGGTAATTGGGCAAGTCGTATGGAGATGGACGAATACTTCGATAAATAACTCCTCCAGATCTATAGTTCAATATTCATCAATCATCCAACAAGTAAATTTACCAAAGGCCATATTTCCCCTAACGAGAGTGGTCTCTCAATTAATTAACTTTTTGTTTGGCCTTGTAGTTATAATAATATTTCTCCTTATATTCAAGATTCGACCACACTGGCAATTGGTATATTTACCAATAATTCTTAATGTTCAGTTAATGTTCTTAATGGCGATAAGTTTAATAGTGGCTTATATCTCTGTATTTGTTAGAGATTTAAATAACGTTTTGAGCCATGTAATGAGAATTTGGTTCTACGCGTCTCCTGTTATCTGGGAAGGGAGTCGACTCCCTGTGGAATACGCTTGGATCGAGAAGATTAACCCTATTTCCTATATGCTAAAAGGATATAGAGATATTTTTATTTATGGAACGTCACCAGATATGAAGGTTCTGTTATCAATAGGTGTTATTTCAACTTTCTTTGTTCTAGGTCTAATTTATTTCTACAGTCGTCATGAACATAAAATTATTAAGGCGCTGTAAAGGGGCAGTGACATTGTTACATCAAAATGCAAGCTCAGAGACAAATATCCATCATGATATAGATACGATTATCTCTTTAGAAAATGTGGGGGTATCTTTTTCTACAGGTACTAAGAACGATGACTATAAGTCATTATTGTATAAATCCCTACTGAGAAGAAAATGGAGTACAGCGAAACCAAAGGAATTCTGGCCTTTAAGAAATATTAGTTTTCAAGGTTATAAAGGTGAAATATTGGGAATTGTCGGTACAAATGGTTCGGGAAAGACCACGTTATGTAAGCTTATTGCGGGTGTTTTACAGCCTGATGAAGGGGAACTCTATGTCAATGGTAGGGTTACTGCTTTATTTTCTTTAGCCCTTGGGTTTAACAAAGAAATGACAGGTCGAGAAAATGTCTATCTTAATGGGACAATGATTGGCATTGATAAAAAGAAAATTAATGAATTCATAACTGAAATACATGAGTTTTCTGGAATAGGTGATTTTTTTGATCGTCCAGTAAAATACTATTCCAGCGGGATGAAAGCTAGATTGGGATTTAGTGTAGCAGCATGCCTTGAACCTGAAATATTGATTTTGGATGAGGCTTTGAATACAGGTGACTTGGAATTCAGTCAAAAGGCAGCAAAAAAGATGAAGGAGATGGTAACCAGGGCGAAAATGGTCGTGCTGGTTACTCACAGTTTAAAATACGCAAAAGAAAACTGTGATCGACTAATCTGGATAGACAATGGAGCTGTTAAGAAGATTGGGGATCCTCAGGAAATAATCAAGTTATACGAGGAACATGTCCAAACAAATAAAAAAAAGCCTCAAAATCTAAAGACAACAGGACTCGATATTAATGGAGTCATGAATAAAAAAACTGATTTAAAAATTATTCAATCTCAAAATCTTGGGGTTTCTTATCATTTTAATCGTGAAAAATATTGGGCGCTCAAAAACGTTACACTAGATGTGCACGAAGGTGAAGTTGTTGGAATTATAGGGCGTAATGGGGCAGGAAAAAGTACACTTTGCAAAGTGTTAACCAATATATTGGTTCCTGATGAAGGAAAATTATCCATCACAGGTAAAACTACGGCTCTGCTTTCTTATGGAGCAGGATTTAATGGTCAATTGTCAGGTAGAGATAATATCTATCTTAACGGAATGTTGCTAGGGATACCCAAAAAAAAGATAGATGAGAATTTGAATAAAATTATTGAGTTTTCTGAGCTGGGAAAGAGAATCGAGGAACCTATTAAGCAATACTCGAGTGGTATGAAATCTAGACTAGGGTTCAGTATAGCTGCCTTTCTTGAACCGGATGTTTTCATTATTGATGAGGCATTATCAGCGGGTGATATCGCTTTCAACCAAAAGGCGAGTGAGAAAATTCAAGAAATGATTAATTCGGCAAAAGCTGTCATCATTGTTTCACATAGCATGGGGTTTGTCGAAAAGGTTTGTACAAGAGCAATTTGGTTAAATAAAGGCGAAATTGTTAGCGATGGAGAACCCAAAAAAGTTATTGAGGAATATAGAGGATTTGTTCAAAAGGCTAAAGAAAACCGTAATGCTAAAATGGGGTCAAGGTAATGTTGAAGCGATTAATAACCAATAAATGGATGCAGAAATTAATAGATCACTTGATTGGCATTGCAATGAGTCGTCTTACAGAAAGTCAAAAACAGTTAATAAAAAATAAACTGTCACTTCATCAAAAAGAATTACTAAAAAAATTGACTAAAAATCAAAAGTATAATGTTGGGTCTCATATTAAAGAAATTAAGTACAAATTACTGGAATTGGGCTTTGTTGAAAGAGCGCTTGAGGATTTGAGACGATTGGCATCGGATAATTCGAATCCACTGGCACAAAGAGAAGCCCAATGGGAATTAGCTTTGTGGCATGCAGATCAGCATACTCTTGAAGATGCCCATGTAGCGCAAAGTTATTTAATTGAAGCTCTAAAAGATGAGAACTCTAAGCTTAGGATACAACAGGGGGCAATTTTGCAGGCAGAAATACTTGCATCGCTTGGGAATAAGCAAGAAGCGAGGGGATTGTTGAGTAACATTTTACTCTCCCAGAGACAAGGAGATCTTCTATTAGCTGCTGCAAACTTGGAAGAAGATGTGAATTCCAAACTTTACTGGATTAATGAGTTAATGAAATTACATGGATTGGCTGAAGTTGTATTGGAGTCGACCTTGCCGTCATATAAGGCACCATACGATTGTTTAAAAACAAAGGCTAGTCAAAATGCAGGTGATCGAGGAGAGGCGCCGCTAGTTTCGGTTATTATGCCGGTGTATAATTCAGCTTCTGTGATAGAAACGGCTTTGAAATCCCTTTTAACTCAAACCTGGAATAATTTAGAATTAATTATTGTCGATGATTGCAGTAGCGACAATACGGTCAGTATTGTAAAGGAATATATGAAAAAGGATAACCGTATCAAGCTAATTTGTGCAGAATCCAATAGCGGTACTTATGTAGCACGAAATATTGGTTTAAAAGCAGCAACTGGTGAGTTTGTCACTTGTCATGATGCTGATGATTGGTCCCATGCTGAAAAGATTGAACGTCAAGTAGTACATCTTATGCGGAACCCCCGAATCATAGCGAATCTAACGGAACAAAGTAGGATGACCAATGATCTGTTGTTTTATCGGAGAAAACAACAAAGAGGTTACCTATCTCAAAATCTATCTTCCTTAATGTTCAGACGTGAGCAGGTAATTGATAAGGTGGGATATTGGGATTCAGTTCGTTTTGGTGGAGATGGAGAGTTTTTACGTAGACTAAAAAAAGTTTTCGGTGAAAAGGCAGTAGAATGTCTTCATCTAGGTCCATTATCATTCACAAGAGTTTCCGATTCCTCGCTAACAGAGAATGGGCCATTTGGATACCATGGCTATTTTTATGGGGCACGGCGAGAATATGTTGAAGCATTCAGCTATTATCATGCTCATCAGACAAGTTTGTATTATGAGTTCCCACAGGGAAATAGGCCATTTGCAATTCCACAACCGATGTACCCGAAGAGTAAATTGCCAGGAGTTAGACACTTTGATGTAATTATTGCCTCAGACTTGAGACTTACTGGTGGTACGACTTCTTCAAATGTTGAAGAGATTAAAGCACAAAGACAGGCAGGGCTAAAAACAGGACTTATTCAAATGTCCCGTTATCAAGGAAGTGGTGCACGACAAATTAACAGTAAAATTAGAGAGCTAATTGATGGAGACCAGGTACAGATGTTAGTTTTTGGAGAAAAGGTGGAATGTGATGTATTGATAATTAGACATCCTCCTGTACTTCAAGAACTACAGTTGTATATCCCTGAAGTTAAGGCAAAACGGATATGTGTTATTGTGAATCAAACACCAAAAGTCGATTATGGAGAAAATGGGGCCATTGCGTATGACATAGTACGTTGTCAGGAAAATTTACACCGTTATTTCGGACAGACGGGTGTTTGGTATCCTATTGGTCCTTTAGTAAGAAGAACACTAGAGGAATACCACACGAAGGAACTTGAAAGTATTCAATTATCCAAGGAAGACTGGGTTAACATTATTAATTTGGATGAATGGAAACGAGAAAAGAAGGTTCGTCATGATAAGAAAATCAGAATTGGTAGACACTCAAGAGACCAGTATGTAAAGTGGCCTTCAGATCCGGATGAGATCCTTCAAATATATCCAGACTCAGATCCGTACGAAGTACATGTGTTAGGTGGAGCAAACATCCCTAAGAGTATTTTAGGGTCCCTGCCTAAAAACTGGAGAGTTTATGAATTTGGAGAGATGCATCCTGCTGACTTTTTAAGTCGATTGGATTTTTTTGTGTATTATATTCACCCTGAATGCGTAGAGGCTTTTGGGCGAGTCATTATTGAGGCAATGGCTGCAGGTGTACCAGTCATAATACCACCAGATTACAAGGGATTATTTAAGGATGCTGCGATTTATGCTACACCTGAGGAAGTGAAGAGTAAACTGAGGATAATTATTGAAAATGACGAAATTAAAAAAAATCAAGTTCTGAAAGCTTACACGTATTTAGAGGACTTTTTTAGCTATAATGCTCATATTCGTAGATTGATAGTAAGGGGTGGAGATTGTGGCGCAAGTTAATTTATCCGAACAGTCGTATTGGAGAAAAAGGTCGAATTTCATGTATTACCGCTATATTAATTATATGGTAAAAGCACTTGCGCATGACGCCAAATCGTTAATTGATGTAGGTTCATCGAATGCTGAATATATAGAAAGGTTCAACTGGATCCCTATTAGACATACGCTTGATATTAACAACCCCTATCAATCAGAAAATGTAAAAGGATTCAAAATGGATTTTATGGATTTCAAACCTGAAGCCAAGTATGATTTTGCAACATGTTTTCAGGTTCTTGAACATATTCCAGATGTAGTTCCGTTTACTAGGAAATTATTTGAAATTAGTGATCGAGTTCTTATTTCAGTTCCTTTTATGTGGGAAGAAGGTTCTTCTTTTGAACATATTCATGATCCTGTAGATTTAGAAAAATTGCTTGAATGGACAGGACGTGAGCCGGATTATTATATTGTTGTCCAGGAACCACTTTTTAATTCTTCCAAAAATAGGAGATTAATCT
>NZ_GG695979.1:117959-123932 GCF_000159955.1 Paenibacillus sp. oral taxon 786 str. D14
TGTTATTATCATTTAAAATCCGAAATTCTTAATGTAAATAGCACTCGAAAGTATGCAGATCAAATAAACAATATGACCAAAAGTATGTACAATGAAGATTCATATCTTAGTGAGATATTAAAAAGGAACCAAAGAATAGAAGATAAACTAGAAGATCTTGAAAATAAATTGCTTTCTATATCTTACGAGCAAAGGTTAAATACATTAATTCTTAATCTCAAAAATGAACTTGAATTAGCAACTATAACCCAGAAGGAAATTATTGAGCGGCAAACTAAGTATTTGAAAAAAATAAACGATAAGAAGGAAACGATGAAAAATCTACAGAAAAAAAGCGGGATTAATAAAGATATGATTGCTAAATATAAAAAACAAAAACACGAAATACTTTCTAGTAGTTCATGGGAAGTAACAAAACCTTTGAGATTGTTTTTTGGAAAAATCAAAAAGAGATAGGAGGTTAATATGGATAAAATAAATATTAATGAAAAAGAAGAAGAACTAAAGAAACTGCAAGGCTTACTTAACAAACTTAATTCAAATATTAAACATGAATTAGAGAAGGAAAATATACTAAAAAATCAATTAAGGCTTCTTGAATCCCAAGTTGTAAGATTACAAGAGGAATACGAGAAAAGTGAACAAGTTAAAAAAAATGAATTAGAAAAGTTACAACAACTTAAAAACAGCCATTCGTGGAAGATTACTGCCCCATTGCGATACATGTCTTTTTTTATAAGAAATAATAAACGAAAAAAAGATTTTGAATACACTTCTTTACCAAATAATTATGTAAAGATATTAAAACAGAAATTATACTCCTATGGCTTTGAAGCAGAAGCTGTTCAAGAACTATGGGGAATTTTTACCAATGATAATTATAATTTAAAATTAAAACTCAAAGCAGCTTGGGAATTATTCGTATGGCATGGCGGGCAGGGAACTAAGGAGGATGCGGAAAAAGCGTTATCTATTCTTCCCTTTGTACTAAATAATACCAGTAAAGAAGATACAATAAAAAAAGCGACGATAATAGAAGTAGAATGTTTGAAAATTTTGGGTCGAATCCATGAGGCGAAAAAGAAAGTACAATTTCTTATGGCACTAGATGCGAAGGATATGAACTCTTTATTAGCAGCTGCTAACTTAGAAGATGATCCAACGTTAAAATTGAGTTGGATTAACAAAGTTCTAGTGCAAAACAATTACTCTAAGGTGACACTGATAGAAGATGAAAATGAGAATTCTTTCAATAGCTTAAAATCATTTAATAATAATTATCAATACAGTAACAGAAAAATATCAGTAATTATGCCCACATACTGTGCAGAAAAAGTAATAAGAACATCTATAGAATCAATACTTAACCAAACATGGAAAAATCTGGAGTTAATTGTTGTTGATGATTGCAGTACTGATAACACAGTCTCCATAGTTAAGGAATATGCATCTATTGACAATAGAGTCATATTGATTAGAGCAGAGACAAATAGCGGAACCTATGTTGCTAGAAATTTAGGGTTAAAAATAGCAACGGGTGAATTTGTTACCTGTCAAGATGCTGATGATTGGGCACATCCGCAAAAACTTGAAAAACAAATTTTGCATTTAATTGATAATCCCTCAGTGTTGGGAAATACATCTGAAACATCTCGAATAACTGAGAACTTGGATTTTGTAAGAAAAGGTAAGGTTGGCTGCTATATTTCAAATAATTTCTCTTCCCTAATGTTTCGACGATGCGAAATTTTAAGTTCTGTTGGTTATTGGGATAGTGTTCGTTTTGGTGCTGATAGTGAGTTTATTCGAAGAATAAGAAAAGTACATGGAGATAAATCCATTGTTAATCTCAAAACGTGTATACTTTCTTTGTCAAGGGTATCTTCAGGTTCATTAACGGATAATGGATATTTCGGATTTAATGGTTTTTTTTATGGAGCTCGTAAGGAGTATTTTGATAGTTTCAATAGATTCCATAAATCCTCCACTAAATTAAAATATGAGTTTCCCCAAATAAATAGACCTTTTCCAGTCCCTAATCCGTTAATGCCTGAACGTGGGAATCTAAATGAGTATAGAACCTTTGATATTGTTATAGCATCTGATTTTAGAGATGAAAATGAATATCTACTGGGTATGATTCAGAAGATGTCGAATGAAGGAGTCAACATTGGGATAATTCAAGTATATTATTATGATTATAATTCTACGAATTCTAACATTTGCGATAGCATACGAAATTTAATTGATCATGGAAATGTACAAATGCTAGTTTATGGAGAACGAATATCTTGCAAGCATCTCATTATTGGTAATTCATTATTATTTCAACATAATCAAAAATATATTCCTTCTATGCAGGTTAATAAGATCAGTGTACTTGTAACTGAAGAGATTTTTAGCAGGAAAATATCGATTAATGAGATAGAAATTTGTATCAAAAAAGTGACGAATCACTTCGGAAATTCATGTCAGCTTTGCCCGGTTAATCAAAATGTTAAAGAAAAATTTCAAAAGTATTACGGCGGCAAAATTAAGCTGGGAGAGGATATTTTATTATGAAAGACTTACTCATTGAGAAAATAAAAAGCAAAGAATGTGTTGTTGGTATTATTGGAATGGGGTATGTTGGGGTCCCACTTGCTTTGGCATTTGCCTATAATAATATAAAAGTAATTGGTTTCGATATTGATGAGATTAAAACTCAGAACATTAATGATGGAATTAGTTATTTCAAACATATTCCGTCTGAAAAGATCAAAAAAGTTTCTGAACAAAAAATATTTACGGCAACCACAGATTTTTCTGTCATTAGTGATGTTGATGCAATTATTCTTTGCTTGCCTACACCTCTAAATAAATACAGAGAACCTGACCTTTCCTTTATTGTAAATACAATGGATTCTATACTACCTTATCTAAGGAAGGGACAACTCCTGAGTTTAGAGAGTACAACTTATCCAGGCACTACTGATGAAGAATTAGCAACTAGAATATCGAGTATGGGATTAGAACTTGGTAAAGACTTTTTCCTCGTATATTCCCCCGAAAGGGAAGATCCAGGTAATCCTAATTTTTCTACGTCAACGATCCCTAAAGTTGTTGGCGGTACAACTAAAGAGTGTTTAGAAGTTGGCGTTGCTCTTTATGAGAGTATTATTGACAAAGTAATCCCGCTTACTTCGACGAAGGCAGCAGAATTAACAAAACTCCTAGAGAATATCTATCGTTCGGTTAATATTGGTTTGGTGAATGAAATGAAGATGATTGCTGATCGGATGGATATAGATATTTGGGAAGTTATTGATGCTGCGGCTACAAAACCATTTGGCTTTACTCCTTTTTACCCAGGACCTGGACTTGGCGGACACTGCATCCCAATCGATCCATTTTATTTGACATGGAAGGCTAAGGAATACGGGCTGAATACCCGATTTATTGAGTTGTCTGGTGAAATCAATACCTCAATGCCAGAGTGGGTAATTCACAAGATTGCAGATGCTTTAAATGAAGCAGAGAAGTCAGTCAAGAATTCTCAAGTTTTGGTGCTTGGATTGTCGTATAAAAAGAATATCGATGATGTTAGGGAGTCACCTTCGGTAGAATTGTTAGAACTTTTGCGTGCTAAAGGGGCGAGAATATCTTACTCGGATCCTTATCTTCCACGATTCCCTAAAATGAGGGAACATCATTTTGATTTGAATTCGGTTGATATAACACCAGAAGTTTTAAAACAAATGGACTGCGTTGTAATTAGTACGGATCATGATGATTTTGATTACAATATGATTTTAGAGCATAGTTCTCTTATTGTTGATACTAGAGGAGTGTACCGTGGTGTTACTTCAGATAAAGTAGTAAGAGCATAATAAATTATTTTTATTTTAGTGAAAGGGGGGGATAACGTGTCAAATCATAATCCCAAGATTAGCATCATTATGCCAGTTTATAACCGACAAGAAACGATAAAAAATTCAATCTTCTGTATACTAAATCAAAGTTATACAAATTTCGAATTAATTATTGTGGATGATGCTTCCACTGATAACACAAGCGCTATTATTTTATCTTTTGAAGATGAGCGGATAAAGCATATTGTCTTGAATAAAAATGTAGGTGCGGCTGCTGCAAGAAATATTGGTATAAGGCAATCTAAAGGGGATTGGATATCTTTTCAGGACAGTGACGATTATTGGGAGCCTGATAAATTAAGAAAGCAGGTAGAACTTATTAATGACAGATCCCCCTCTATTATTTTTTCGAGTTTTATTCGCTATAAATATGGTTCGGAGGAGTATATACCTAGAGGTCGCAAATATGTAAATCTTCCCAAAGAAGGAAACTTACATAATCAGTTACTTCTGGGGAACTTTATAGCCACACCGACTGTCCTTATTCCCAAAACCTTTCTTGAAAAAGTAGGTGGCTTTAATGAACAAATGCCAAGATTTCAGGATTGGGAGTTATGGTTAAGGTTGTCAGCTTATTATCCATTCATATGGATTGATGAACCTTTGGTAAGGGTTCATTATACGGAAAATAGCATTTCTTCAGACATGAGTAAAATGATTCGAGGTTATGAATTAATATGGAATTTGCATAAAAAAATGTTTGTAGATGCTGGGCCAGAATATGCAGCCCAGTTTCTATTTTCGTATGGGCATAATCTCTCGTTAGCTGGTGATACACGAAAAGGTAGAAGAATGCTTTTTCAATCGATGAAGTATTACTTGTTTTCATCTAAACAGGTTATTTGTTTGGGCTTATCCTTTTGTTCACCAATGTTATATAGGATCATGTATAAACTTTACAGTGGACAAGGGTATTCGATGTAGAGGGGTGTCTTGATGGTATTTAGCAATATAGTATTTATTTATGTTTTTTTACCAATTGTAATAATTGGATATTTTTTGGTGCGAACTGAGTTGAAAAACTTATTTCTATTGCTTTCTAGTCTTTTCTTTTATGCATGGGGCGAGCCTTTGTATATTTTAATAATGATATTTTCTATAGTCATTAACTATGTCTTAGCGATACTTATCAATAAATTTGATAAAAATTATACTTACAAAAAAACCGCATTAACTCTTTCTATTCTTATAAACATTAGTATTTTACTTTATTATAAATATATAGGGTTTATTTTATCAAACTTAGGTGAAATTTTTAACATTACAATTTCGTATTCGTCACCCGCCTTGCCTATCGGAATTTCATTCTATACTTTCCAATCTATATCATATCTTGTTGATGTTTACAGGAAAGAGTCTGAACCTCAAAAAAACATTATACATTTAGCTTTATATATTTCATTCTTTCCTCAATTGGTTGCAGGTCCAATTGTACGTTATGAATCTATTGCAGCGCAATTAAAGGAGCGAAAAGCAGATATCACTTTAATAGCACAAGGATCGATTCAGTTTATAATTGGATTATCAAAAAAAGTGCTAATTGCAAATCAATTAGCATTAGTTGCTGATGAAATTTTTTCCAAGTCACCTGACACAATTTCTACTTCTCTATCTTGGATTGGCTTAACTGCGTATACACTACAGATTTTCTTTGATTTTTCTGGATATTCAGATATGGCAATCGGCTTAGGAAGGATCTTTGGATTCCAATTTCCTATCAACTTTAACTACCCATATATCTCTAAAAATATTACAGAGTTTTGGAGAAGGTGGCATATTACTTTAGGAAGTTGGTTTAGAGATTATGTTTATATTCCTTTAGGGGGTAGCCGAAAGGGAACATGGGTATATCTTAGAAATCTGTTTGTAGTATGGTTCTTAACTGGGATTTGGCATGGGGCAAGTTGGAACTTCATAGTTTGGGGGATTTATTTTGGAGTAATCATTGCTGTTGAAAAATTTGTATTAGGTAATCTGTTGAAAAAAACCTGGTTACCATTTCAACATATTTATGCCATATTACTAATAATGATTGGATGGGTTTTCTTTAGAGCAGACAATC
>NZ_GG695979.1:125529-130265 GCF_000159955.1 Paenibacillus sp. oral taxon 786 str. D14
CTCTTTCGAATATTTAAAAGTGATGTTTGGGGTTAACTCTAATAATATTATAGATAGACTGTCACTGTATTATTTGCATGATTACGGAATTTACTTTGTGGTGGGACTATTATTATGTATACCGGTAGCTAATATTATTAAAGAAAAAATTCAAAGAATGTTTACTAAATATCCGATTTATGAAGTTGTTGTAGTTCCGTCAGCTGTTTTTCTTTTATTTTTACTAAGTACAATTTTTCTGGCAAATTCCACGTACAACCCGTTTATCTATTTTAGATTTTAGAACTTAAACTTTTTATTCGTTTACTAGGGGACTAAGTTTTATGAACAAAATTACCAGTATCGTAATTTCTGTCTTATTTATAGGCGGTATATCTATTTATGGATTGACTTCTTGGATAACAACAGATAGGCTGACCTCAGATATTGAGAATAGATCCTTATCCCAAAAGCCTAAAGTAAGTAAAGAAGGACTTTTGTCAGGTGAATTTTTTGATAATTTTGAATCATATTATAATGATCAATTGTTTGAAAGGGATTTATTAATTAAAACCTATACATTACTTCAATTAGAAATGCGTAAGACTATTATTAATGGGGTTGTTATAGGTGAAGATGGATGGTTAATGGAAGCGCCAACGACATTAATAGAGAAAAGTAAGTTAAAGACCTCCTTGGAGCAAATAAATGAGTTGGCCAGTTATACTGATTCTAATGGAGTTTCATTATACTTAGCTTTGGCCCCACATAAAAAAATATTCTTTCGAAAAAATATCCAGATTATCTGAACGAAAATATCGGTAATGAACGACGTAATTATTTTGTGGAGAAACTGGATTCTAGGATAAATTATATTAATCTACCAGAATATTTTACTGACTTATATTCTGCAGATGAATTAGAAGATATGTATTTTAAAACTGATCATCATTGGAATTTCAAGGGAGCGTTAAACGCATATCCCATCATTATCAGTAAAATGAATAATCTTTTAGACTCCAATTCTAAGGAACCTATAAAGGACTATACGATTAGATGTAACGACAACGCAAAATTTGTGGGTAGCTATAGTAAAAAGTTATTCAAATTAGTGGACTCTGATTCTGAATATCAATGTGGTTATTATCCTGATACCCAAAAGGATTTAACAGAATTCTCAGCTATAAATTCGAAGGGTAAAATATTGAGTAACTTTTCAGAAGTGTTTGGATCGAAACTGTCAAACAGAGAGATTACTTATGCTGGTCTTTCTTCGGGGGACATGGCTGAAATCCATTTTCACTATAAAAACAAAAACAACACTAATCTACTTGTTTTAAAAGATTCCTATGCAAATGCAATAGTTCCTTTCTTAGCACAACATTTCTCTGATACCTATGTATTAGATTTGCGGCACTATAAAGAAAAAAGTGTCTACCAGTATATCAAAGATCACGATATAAATGTTGTTCTTATTCTATATAATGATACAAATCTATCTGGAGAAATGTATTCATTTGACTAACTACCGATTGGGGTGAACTAATGAAAGCCATCATCCTAGCAGGCGGGACAGGCTCTCGCCTGTTTCCCTTAACTAAAGTCACCAACAAACACCTACTCCCTGTGGGAAAGTACCCCATGGTTTTTCACGCCGTATATAAGCTAAAACAAGCAGGACTTACCGACATTCTGTTAGTTACCGGTAAAGAGCACATGGGTGACGTTGTGAGTTTACTCGGCAGCGGGAGTGAGATGGGGGTTTCCTTTACTTATAAAGTGCAGGATGAAGCCGGGGGAATTGCGCAAGCTCTTGGCTTGGCTGAACAGTTTGTAGGAAACGATCAAATGGTCGTTATACTCGGTGACAATGTGTTTGCTGATGACATCACACCATATGTTGAACACTTTAAAAATCAGCAGACTGGAGCTAAAATATTGATTCAGAAGGTTCCAGATCCTAGCCGGTTTGGCGTTCCTGAACTTGAAGGGAATCGTATCATCTCCATCGAAGAAAAGCCTCGGATACCCAAATCCAGTTACGCAGTGACCGGAATATATATGTATGATCATAAAGTTTTTGAGATCATTCGCAGCCTAAAGCCGTCTGCACGAGGCGAATTGGAGATCACGGATGTCAATAATGCATATATTAAACGAGGAGAACTCACCTTTGATGTGTTGCAAGGCTGGTGGACGGATGCAGGGACGCATTCGTCATTGGCTAGAGCTAATGAATTGGCTAAGGATTTAGTATATGGTGAGGAATTTGGGCAACTCAAGCTTTGACGGGAGGGAGCTTGGTTATGAAATTAACCCCATTAAAATTGGAAGGGGTTTTCTTGCTTGAACCGGTGGTACATGGAGATCACCGGGGTTTTTTTATGGAGAGTTATAATGAAGCTGTATTGAAGCAACTGGGGATTAACTATCATTTTGTCCAAGATAATCAATCCTTGTCTTCAGAAGTAGGTGTCCTGAGGGGATTACATTATCAACTGAATCCGAAGGCGCAAGCCAAACTGGTCCGCGTCCTGACAGGTGCCATCTATGATGTGGTATTAGATATCCGCAGGTCCTCACCAACTTTTGGTCAGTGGATTGGGGTTACTTTAAGTGAAGCAAACAAGCGTCAGCTCTTAGTGCCTAAAGGCTTTGCTCATGGGTTTTGCACCCTTGAACCGAACACCCAAGTTTTCTATAAAGTAGACGAATATTATTCTCCGGAACATGATCGCGGCATACTATGGAATGATCCAGCTTTAAAGATTAATTGGCCGGTCAGTGAACCGTTGCTTTCGGACAAAGACCGGAGGCATCCAACATTTGCGGAGGCTGAAATGAATTTCGATTAGGAGGATTCCTTCAGATGAAACTTCTCGTTACAGGCGGTGCCGGCTTCATCGGCAGCAACTTTGTGCTATACATGCTGAAGCAGCATCCGAACTATCAGATTCTCAATGTGGATGCACTTACTTACGCCGGAAACCTGGAAAACTTGAAGTCGGTGGAAGGCAATCCGAATCATACGTTTATTAAAGCGGACATTACGGAAGCTAAGGCCATGGATGCTTTAATTGCTCAAGGCGTTGATGTCATTGTTAACTTTGCGGCGGAATCGCATGTAGATCGCAGTATATTGGAACCGGATATTTTTGTGAAGACCAATGTGTTGGGGACTCAGGTGTTGTTGGATGCTGCCAAAAAGCATGGGGTAGGGAAATATGTTCAAGTATCTACCGATGAGGTCTATGGTTCGCTGGGGGAAACCGGGCTGTTTACGGAGGAGACTCCGCTGGCACCCAATAGTCCTTATTCCGCCAGCAAAGCGGGTGGAGATTTATTTGTACGTGCATATCATGAAACCTTTGGGCTTCCGGTGAACATCACACGTTGTTCCAATAACTACGGGCCGTATCAATTCCCCGAAAAGCTGATTCCATTGATGATCTCTAAAGCATTATCTGATGAGCCGCTGCCCGTTTATGGCGACGGATTAAATATTCGTGACTGGCTCTACGTTGAGGATCACTGCAGTGCGATCGATCTAGTAATTCATCACGGACGTGACGGTGAAATTTATAATATAGGCGGAAATAATGAGCGAACCAATTTGCATATTGTGCGTACGATTTTGGAGCAGCTCGGCAAGCCGGAATCGTTGATCAAGCATGTGCAGGATCGTCCTGGGCATGATCGCCGGTATGGTATTGATCCTACCAAAATCATGAAGGAGCTGGGGTGGAAGCCAAAGCACTCGTTTGAAACTGGAATTAAGGAAACCATTCGTTGGTATTTGGACAATAAGGAATGGTGGACTCGAATTCAAACTGGGGCCTACCAAGAGTATTACGCAAAACAGTATGGTAATCGTTTGGGTGATCCATCATGAGAGTGCTTGTAACCGGAGCAAAAGGTCAGCTGGGCCATGATGTCGTGCATCTTTTTGAGAATGCAGGACATCTTGTGTTGCCATGCGATCGGGACTCGTTGGATATTACCGATGGTGCGATGTGTCTGGAACGTGTGCAACAGTTTAAACCCGATGCGATCATCCACTGTGCAGCTTACACGGCGGTCGATCAGGCGGAAACCGATGTCGATGCGGCGTATGCCGTGAATGCCGTAGGAACCCGGAATATGGTGTTAGCGGCTGAGCGAGTGAAGGCGAAGTTCTGCTACATTAGTACGGATTATGTTTTCGATGGAACCAATGTTTCACCTTATCAGGAATACGATAATACCAATCCCCAGAGTGTCTATGGGAAGTCAAAACGAGCCGGAGAAATCTTGGTTCAGAGCCTATCTTCCACATTTTTTATTGTTCGAACATCCTGGGTATACGGTTTGCATGGGCAAAATTTTGTGAAGACGATGCTGAAGCTTGGGCAGGAAAAACCGATACTTAACGTTGTAAACGATCAAAAGGGTTCGCCTACTTACACGGTAGATCTGGCAACATTTCTGCTGGAATTGATTCAAACCGAGAAATATGGCATCTATCACGCTTCAAATACAGGGGAATGTACATGGTTTGAGTTTGCGCAGGCTATCTTTGAAGAAGCTTCTGTCATATTAAGGAAACATTATATGGCTCAAGTAGAGCCATGTACAACCGAGGAGTTTCCTCGGCCAGCACAACGTCCGCGATACTCAGTGTTGGATCATATGGCGATCCGTACAAATGGACTACAGGATTTACGGTTCTGGAGGGAAGGCTTGAAGGATTTTTTGAGGGAATTGAGTAAGCATCATAG
>NZ_GG695979.1:132008-134005 GCF_000159955.1 Paenibacillus sp. oral taxon 786 str. D14
TCAAAAAAGCTAATCACTATTGAGGTGCTGTATACTTCACGTTTGTGAAATATGGATCAAAACAACACATTTAAGTCTAAACGGTGTATGAAGTGAACCTCGATTGCTTGTTAAGTTTAGTTTAAATTGAGGGCAAGAAATGTATTCTCTTGATTTGATCGGGTCTGTCAAGATTTCTGTGTAAACTCATTCCAAGCAATCCCCCCGAGGGGGATTTGGCGCTTCTAACGTAAATAGTTACTGACCCGATCCGGAAAGAAGACCGAAAGCTGAAGGAGCATCTGCCCCCAGTTTTGGACACGGCCTGTCCATTTTCGTGTCACATCCATCGTGGCCAGGTAGAGCATTTTCAGCAGGGCTTCATCGGTAGGGAAAATACTCTTCCCCTTGGTCACCTTGCGAAGCTGCCGATGGTAACTCTCAATCATATTTGTGGTATAGATGAGTTTGCGGATCTCAGGCGGATACTTGAAGAAGGTGGAGAGCTCCTCCCAGTTGTTGCGCCAAGAGCGGACTATAAGCGGATACTTGGCGCCCCAGACTTCCTCGAAGCGCTCCATCTCTAGCAGCGCTCCTTCCTCGGTTGCGGCTTTGTAAATGGGCTTGAGGTCGGCAGTCACCTTCTTCAAATCCTTGTACGACACGTAACGAGTGGAGTTGCGGATCTGGTGAATGATGCACTTTTGAATCTCGGTCTTTGGATAGCAGGCCGCAATCGCTTCGGAGAAACCACTCAGATTGTCCACACAGATGATGAGAATGTCTTGGACACCACGATTTCGCAGGTCATTTAGCACGCTGAGCCAGAACTTACTGGATTCATTCTCCCCGATCCACATACCGAGTACATCCTTGTTTCCGTCCAGGTCGATGCCAATCACCATGTAGGCCGCTTTGTTAACTATGGCTCCGTCCTGCTTCACTTTGAAGTGAATCGCATCCATATAGACGACCGCGTAGACGCCTTGAAGCGGCCGATTCTGCCATTCCTTAATGAGAGGCACGATTTTGTTGTTGGTGACATTGGAAATGAGCGTAGGCGAGACTTCGATACCGTAAAGGTTTTGCAGATGGTCTTGAATCTCTCGTGTACTGACACCTTTGGCGTACAGGGCGATGATCTGATCTTCAATGCCAGTTACATTCTTCTGGTGTTTCTGCACAACAACGGGCTCGAACTCACCCATCCGATCCCGTGGAACTGCAATTTCCTGCTCTCCGTATTCGCTGACCACCGTCTTCTTGCTCTTGCCATTTCGGCTATTTGGCGTCATCTTGGCTTTGACCTCGTGCTTCTCGTAGCCTAAGTGCGTATCGAGCTCTGCTTCCAGCATTTCTTGAAGAGTTTCAGCAAACAGTTCTTTCAAAGCATTCTGCGCGTCTTGTGCTGTTACCAGTTTGTTCTCCTTAATGAAGGCTCGCAATTGCTCTTTCGTCCAAAGTCCCATGTATTCTCCCCAACCTTTCTATGTCTTCCATTTTACTGGGTTTAGGAGTTTACACAAACTATTTTACAGACTCCAGAGATATTGAATGAATACTCGAAAACACTTTTCTCCTACCGAAACGTAATGTTTCTTATTATGAACAATTAATTGTTTCAGAATGCTGTTTTGGTCATTCTTATGTTTAGTCTCCTCTTTTAAACTTCTAAGGAATAACTGACTCTTGTTACAAATAAAAAAACACCTCCAATGTTGTCCCCATATCGTATGATATAGCTGCGTTTTTATGAAGGTGCTTTAAAATTTGTTTTCTCTATGAGCTAATTCCTTTGGCTCCGATAATATGTCTATTTACTGTTAAGATTTAAATTTAATCAATTCTTATAGTTGTTGCTGGTTATGTCATGTATATCTTAGTGTTTAATACTCAAAAGTTTTATCTCATTCTCGAGATCATTTGAATACTCTCCATATAAATTTGTCTTGGACCATTTTAAGCCGTCCCACATTTGCATATTTTTTTCATCATTTTCATCCATTGTGCCAAGAAAT
>NZ_GG695979.1:135244-136394 GCF_000159955.1 Paenibacillus sp. oral taxon 786 str. D14
TATTATTTATAACACTCTCTCTATACTTCGGATGAATTAGGATGGCAGATGGATTGTACCATTTCTCCATCCACTTGATGTTCACTTCGTCGAAATCACCGCGAACTTTCCTTTTTAATGCATTCATCGCCTTATGATCTCCATCGTAATTATGGGTTGTATAGGTCAATACGTTCTCATGTTTAATTGGCATTGTCATTATTGCATTTTGGGCTGACTTTATTCGGAAATAGCCATCAAGATCAGCATCAGTTAACTTTATTCGTTTCAGTGCATTCTCCAGTAAGATCTTTCTAAAACATTTCCAACAGTTCATGCACGGTTTCTCTCGTACTCCTCTCATACAAGACTGAGCATACTTACCGTATGATGACTTTAATGAAATAAGCGATGTACCAACCTCACTAATACCAGCTACGACTAAATTAAGGGGCATATCAATTGCAGAAAACAGTGCATTCCATTTTTTGTAATGCGATCTCTGAGAATAATCCTCGAATGTTCCAGATCCTATACGATATGCAGATTCGAGAATCATTCCAAAAGCAATACTGTCGAAGCCGATATAATCAGAAAGCAGAACGGCAGGAACAGAATTAGAAAAATCGACAGGAAAACCAACGGGACTTCTAATGAATTCCAAATTTGTTTCAATTTTGTGAACCATATATCCTTGCTGTTCCATCATCTCACAGGCGTAATATGCAGCATCTTTGTTATATAAAGATTTCTCATTAGGTGTACGGTCTAAAAAACAAAGAACAGTTGATTTTGGCAGCAACTCAACTGCTGCTGTTGAGTCAACGCCGCCACTAAATGCGCACGCGGGCAAAGAATTTACCGGTGCAATTCGCGGGCTTAGACTTGGATCAATAGGTCCAATCTTCTTCTTAGTTACTTTTTCATAAGTTTGTTGAAATACCTCAGATATTTTGAAAGGTAATTTGATACTGGAGCAAAAAGGATCAATCATTAATATAACAGCTAGAGCAATTGCATCGGGATGTACATTATCTAAGTTAAAATCCTCTGGCATTTGCACATAACAATACCTATTATCCATTCTGACTTTATCATTTATTACAGTAATGTCTTGGTCCTCAGGAGTAAAACTAAAAAAAAGTTTTCCGTTATCAATGGATAAATTTAC
>NZ_GG695979.1:138270-147601 GCF_000159955.1 Paenibacillus sp. oral taxon 786 str. D14
CATCATATTAATTCCCCTGTCTTAATGTATTTAATTCATAAACCTCACAAGTTTTATACTGTGCTGTTATATTTGTACGAACCCTGCAGTAAAAAAAGGGGCTAACTCGATTTACTCTACAATAGAGGTAATCCAAGGAATAGGTGGATTTTTATTGATTATGCCTCGTTTATTAATATTTGAGGTAGATACCACTTACTGATCAATAGCTAACGTACAAGAATTCGCTATAATAGGACTTTCTTATCATTATGAATATTACGAAATTATAATACCACACTACACCCTCATCGCCAAAAGTCCCCGGCGCTCACGATCAAGACAAATTCCTCTCTTTACGTAAGAATTAAGTTTCACTCACCATGTTATAGAGTAGACTACACTCCAAAACCAGTAGGTCATATCGATTATTCCCAGAGTCTCATTCCAAGACGATGAAAGTAACCCGGAATCAGGTTGGTATAAATCAAACCACCATAAATGCTCTACAGGATAATAGTCGGTTAAAAGTTGACTAATTGCAAACTAAAGTATATGTTCCAAATATGCTTTGATATAATTTTTATAAACCATAGCAAAGGAACCTCACCCCATGAATCCATCTGTCACCATTCAGATCGTCACCTACAATAGCGCCAATGATATCGCGGAGTGCCTGGATGGCGTTCGCCTGCAAACCTATCCGATCCAGGAAATTATCGTTATCGATAATGCGTCCAAAGACGAGACGGTAGAGCGGGTACGAGCCTACATTGAACAAACACATGTGAACAACATACACTTGGTTGTAAATCCAACAAACACCGGATTCGCTCCAGCCCACAATCAGGGGATCTGCATGACCCAAAGCGATTATGTGCTGGTGTTGAATCCGGACGTACAGCTTGGAACCGAATATGTCGAGCGTCTTGTGGGGATCATGGAGCAACGTCCAGAGGTGGGCAGTGCCACGGGGTTGCTTATCCTAAAGTCGTCCCCGGATGTCGTGGACAGTACCGGTATAGTAATGAACGGGATATGGCGTGCATTTGACCGTGGGGCGGGGGGATCGGCAAGTCAATGGAGAGAATCCGGTGAAGTATTTGGCGTATCCGGTGCTGCGGCCATGTACAGACGCGCGATGATCGATGAGCTATCGATTGATGGCGAGTTTTTTGATGCGGATTTTTTTGCTTACAAAGAGGATGTTGATGTAGCTTGGCGGGCAAATTTGCTTGGCTGGAAAGCCTATTATTGCGCGGAGGCCGTAGCGACCCATGAGAGAGGTTGGAAGAAGGGGAGCCGTCATACGCAGCCTTTGTTCATTCGCCAATATTCTTACATCAACCGATATAAAATGATTTATAAGAATCTATCGGGATATCGTTGGATTCAACATCTGCCGAAGCTACTTGCCTACGAACTGGCGAGTAATGGGTATATGCTATTAAGAGAACCTAAGGTCCTTGGGGCCTGGAAGGACTTTTTTGATAAATTGCCAGAATTGAGGGAGAAACGACGGGAGATACAGCGCAGAAAATCAAAATAAACGCCATGATGTGCTATAATGTCGATAGATTACTTTATTTGTAGATTCGGAGCGCACAAATCATGGATTTAAGTATATTGATCGTCAATTATAATACGCGCCAGCTGACGTTGGACTGTCTGCGGTCGGTATACGACTCCGAGACGGTCTATTCGTATGAAGTCATTGTGGTGGACAATGCTTCGAGGGATGGTTCCGTGGAGGCAATTCGAGCCGAGTATCCGGAAGTGGTGCTGATCGCGAATCAGGAGAACACGGGATTTGCCAAAGCGAACAATCAAGGGATGGCGATCGCGCAGGGACGCTATGTTCTCCTCTTGAATTCAGACACCGTAGTGCAGCCCGATACGTTTCAGATTATGGTTTCCTATATGGATGAACACCCAGAGCTCGGGGCATCAGGGTGCAAAGTCATCCTGCCGGACGGTTCGCTGGATAAAGCGTGCAGAAGGGGCTTTCCTACGCCCTCCGCGTCTTTTTACTATGCTTTCGGATTCTCGAAGCTCTTCCCGGACAATCCGCGGTTTAACCAGTATCAGCTCGGGTATATGGATCCGAACGAGACGTATTCGGTCGACTGCCTTGTTGGCGCCTTTATGCTGGTGAGACAGGAGACGATTCGTCAGGTTGGCGGTTTGGACGAAACCTTTTTTATGTACGGAGAAGATGTGGATTGGTGCTATCGCATCAAGCAAGCGGGTTGGGGGATACATTATCATCCTGCTACATACATTGTTCACTATAAGGGAGCTAGCAGCCGGCGTAAGCCTTTCAAGATCATCTATGAATTTCACCGCGCGATGTGGGTTTTTCATAGGAAGCATTATCTTCGCAACTATTCTTGGGTAACGAATGCAGCCGTTTACTGTGGTATTTCATTAAAGTTCCTCTTATCTCTTGCTAAAAATAGATTACTCCCGGTAGGCACGAGAACTCCATCGGGCGCAAACCAGCCGGAGTCGGCGGAAGTCAAAGTGGAGGTGAGATCATGATCCGTAAGAACCAACGGTTCTTAACTCAATTATATATGCTGACGGATTTTGTTTTCATCCAAATCTCCTTTCTGCTTGCTTGGTGGGTGAAGTTCGAAAGCGGTTGGATTCAGTACGAGCAGCCGCTTCCTGTGGAAATTTATGCTTTCTGGAGCGTCGTCTATGGTGCGATTGCGGTGGTAGTGGGTATCTTAATTTCCTTGTACACCCCGAAACGCAAAAAGCGCTTCGCCGATGAAGCCTGGAAGATCTTGCAGGTTCATGTTGCTAGCTTGTTCCTTCTGCTGAGCTTGATGTTCTTCTTCCGGCAAGTGGACATCTCCCGTCACTATTTGGCGATATACATGACGTTCAATTTGCTCCTGATCATGTTCTATCGGTATTTCTTGAAAAATGCCCTAAAGCAGCTGCGGAAGAAGGGCTACAATAAACAGTTTGTCTTGATTCTTGGAGCCGGATCATTGGGCCAACGCTTCCATGATAATTTGCGGCAATATCCTGAACTTGGCTATGAGATCGTCGGATTTCTAGATGATCAGAAAGTTTGGGAGAGAGGCGAGGCAGCTCGCTATAAACCGATCCTCGGAAGGATCGATGAGTTGGAGCGTATCCTGGAACAGAAGTTGATTGACGAAGTGGTTCTGGCGCTCCCGCTGGAGGCGCATCACCGATATGCTCGAATTATATCCATATGTGAAAAAGCCGGCGTAAGAACGTTAATTATCCCGGACTTCTTTGATTATTTGCCGGCCCGGCCTTACTTTGACAACTTTGCGGGAATGCCGATGATTAACGTTAGAGATATTCCGCTGGATTTGGCCGGGAACCGGGTCGCCAAGCGGATATTTGATATCGTCTTTTCGCTGCTGGCGATCATCATCACCTCGCCAATTATGTTGATTGTTGCGATTGGCGTGAAGCTGACATTCAAAGGCCCGATCATCTTTAAGCAGGAGCGGGTAGGGCTGAATCGACGGACGTTCCAAATGTACAAGTTCCGTTCCATGCGGGTATTGCCCGAAGGGGTTGAGGACACGGGATGGACGACCCAAAACGATCCGCGTCGTACCAAGTTCGGAGCCTTTATTCGGAAGACGAGCCTTGATGAGCTGCCGCAGTTTTTTAATGTACTGGCCGGGCATATGAGTGTGGTGGGACCACGTCCGGAACGGCCTTATTATGTGGATCAGTTTAAGGAGGAAATCCCGAAATACATGGTGAAGCACCATGTCCGGCCGGGCATCACCGGTTGGGCGCAAACCCATGGGCTTCGCGGGGACACATCGATCGAGGAGCGGATTAAATACGATATTTTCTATATTGAGAACTGGTCAATCTTATTGGATATCAAAATCGTACTAAAAACCGTCGTAAATGGTTTCGTCAATAAAAACGCATACTAACGGGGCTATCCCTGGCACAAAAAACGGTCTCTTCATTTCGAAGAGGCCGTTTTTATTTCCAACTCCTCACCCTGCCATTCCTCGATCCGCACCAACATACACCTTCCGCCAACGATCTCTCATTTTTCGGTAACCGATGCACAAGCCTACGCTGACGCAGGCGCACAGGATAAAGGAGATGAGAGTCTGGGCGTATACGCCAAGGCCGCCGAGATAATTTAAGGCCAGCAGGTTCGTATATCGCAGAATAAAGGCATGCACCAGATAGGCGCCAAAGGAGTAGTTACCGATGAGGCTTAACGTTAGCCCCGCCTTGGTGGGCCGGGTAAGTAGACGCTGTACCGCATAAAAAAGAAACGGAAGCATCGCGAGCGTGGCCAACAGCATCAGCGGCTTAAGCGGCCCTGTAACGTTGGCACTAGCCAGGTAGTCGCCAGCTGCCGCGCCTTGGTTGATGGCGGCTATTTTGGTTCCTATATAGATCAAGAAAAGTACAGTAAGCGCAAGGCTGATGCCCCAGAGGGAGCGTACGGCTTTTTTCCAACGTTCATAGTACAAGCCGACCCATCCGCCTAGTACGAAATAAAACGTCCAGAACAGAAAGTTTCGGTCCAAGAAGCGATAGAGGGTGTTCAAGATAGGTTGATCCGATTGAAAAACGCCCTTCGCCAGCGCCTCCAGCAAGAACAAGTTGGCTGCCAGGAACGCTAAAGTTACAGCCAGGTTCATCGGAGCCGGCCGCTTACCGGACAGAAACAGGCGGAACACGGGAAACAGCAGATAAAACGGGATAATCATGACCATAAACCACAAGTGATACGAGGCTTTTCCCGTCAGAGCCAGCTCCAGCACATGAAGAAGGTCCTTCCAATGGCTGAAAACGGCATCTCCGCTGCGAAGACTCACCCATATATAGTAGAAGACCGTCCAAAACAGATAGGGAAGGACGACCTGCTGCCCTCTTCTTTTTAAGAAACGTCCATATTGAAAGGATCGGTCGTAATTATAAAACAACACCACGCCGGTGATAAACACAAAGAGCGGTACAGCGAACCGAATCAATCCCAGAAAGGTTGTCCCCAAGCTGACGGATAACGGCGACATGTCGGGTTGAACAAACAAGCCGGCAATGGCGTGCTGCAGCACGACCGCTAAGAAGGCGATCCCGCGAAGCGCTTCAATCTCTTCCAGTTTTGTCTTTCTCTCCATAATGTCCTCCATAGGGGTTTGGCATAGAAAGACCATAAAGAAAATGTGCGCATTCGTCAACCGTATTCCTGAATCTACCGGAACTCTATGACGTTGTGAGATATGCTATAATGACCATTGACAATAAACGACATTTTTTAGGTCGAACACCTCCAAGTAGAATAGGATCATATACTCATGAAAAATAAACTTTTCTACAACCTCCTGCTGATCTTGGGCATCGTGCTGCTGGCGCTAAGCTGGCTGCCGGAGACGCCAAAGTCGGAGGAAGATGGCTTTCGAGCCCATCGTATGGTAGCGCACGCTATGGGCGGGATCGAAGGTCTGACGTATACGAACACTTATGACGCCTTTCTCGTAAACTATGATCAAGGCTTCCGCGTGTTTGAAGTCGATTTGCTGCTCAGCAGTGAAGGCAGACTCGTGGCGCGTCATGAGTGGGGAGAGAGCTTCACCCGGCAATTAGGGCAGGAGGACGAGTTGGCAGCGGATCGACAAGGTGCGGTTCTGAGCTACGCCGAGTTTAAGGCGGCGAAAATTCAAGGTGTGTACGAGCCGTTGGATTGGGACGATGTGCTGGAGTTGATGGAGCAGTACCCGGATGTGTATATCGTCACCGACACAAAGCAGTCTAGCCCGGACGAAATCCAGCAGATCTTCACCCAGATCGTCGATGAGGCCAAGGCGAAGGACCCAGAGCTCCTGAAGCGCGTGGTGCCGCAAATCTACAACCGGGAGATGTTGGAGCCTGTCCAATCGATCTATCCGTTTGACTCGGTGATTTTTACGTTATACCAAACACATGATACAGACGATGAAGTGGTGGCTTTTGCAGCGGACAAGCATCTCGCAGCCGTCACCATGTCGGATACGCGGGCGAACGCGCAGTTGATCCAGGAGCTCAACCGGATTGGCGTGCCCTCTTACATCCATACGATCAACGACCTGAAGACCATCGCCAAGTTCAAAAGGATGGGGGCTTACGGCTTCTACACCGACTTTTTGACGGAGGCGGATTTGGCGAAAAACACGGGAATGCTGTCCTTGTTAGACGGGTTTGCCTGGTAAAAACCGCATCTTGAAGGGGGACTCATAGGTTGTAGGTTGTCCGCTCTCTTCTCAAGATTATCCCTTTGCATCAGGGAGTGAGGAAGTGATCCGCTCTCCAGTCAGCCTCATCTACAAGATCTCCTCTATGATCACGCCAGCTAGACCTCACCCGTCTGAACGAAAGGGATAATCGCGCAAAGAGGCGCCAAAAAGGTTATAAGGAACATCATAGAGCCGCAAGAACTGCGGCGTTTTTGTGTTCGCATCTGACGCGAACATTGACAGGGTACCCCCGGTAACATAGACTAGAAACAGAACTGGAAATCTAGTCATGAACAGTAGTCATATATCAGATGGATGAGAGAGCGGGGCGGAGCGAAATGCCCCGTTTTTCGCGGTCCTTCTGCTGAATTTGTCGTTGGAGGAATGGAAATTGAAGCAGATGATAGCTGGCTGGCGGCATGTGTTTAAGCTGGATCCCGACCGTCAGCTGGACGATCGGTCACTGGAAGCGGTGTGTCTGTCAGGGACAGACGCCGTGATGATCGGCGGATCGAGCGGGGTGACCTATGAGAATACGGTGGACCTGCTGTCTCGCGTACGCCGTTTTGAGGTTCCTTGCGTGTTGGAGATCTCCGATCTTGAGGCGGTGGTGCCGGGATTTGATCTCTATATGATTCCGATCGTACTGAACGCAGGACATCAAGATTGGATCATCGGGCAGCATGCCAAGGCGATCGAGCAGTACGGATACCTGATCCCTTGGGAACTGCTCGTGCCGGAGGGGTATCTCGTGCTCAATCCGGAGGCAACGGTCGCTAAGGTAACGGAGGCGCAAGCCCTGTTGGAGCCGGCGTCAGCCCGGTCATATGCCCAAGTGGCTGATCGTTTGCTTCAGCTTCCGATTGTCTATTTGGAATACAGCGGGCAGACCGGAGATTTTGAGTTGGTAGCGGACGTACGGCGAACCTTAGATCAAGCCTGTCTATTTTATGGCGGCGGGATCGTGGATGCCGAAATTGCGCGCTGCGCAGCTGCTGTGAGCGATACGGTGGTTGTAGGCAACGCGGTGTACGATAACCTGGAGCGGGCGCTGGAAACGGTAGCGGCGGTGAAGGATACCGCTAAGAAATAAAGGTGCACAATGACGATAAGAAGATGTTTCTATGGAAGGAGCAAGTTTGATGCAACCTGTGAACATACAAGAGGCGGTAAGCCGCCTGAATCCGCAGCAAAGACAAGCCGTTGAGGCGACCGAAGGGCCGCTTCTGATTATGGCCGGCGCAGGCAGCGGCAAGACGCGCGTGCTAACGCACCGCATCGCCTACCTGATCGCAACGCGCAAAGCTCCGCCGTGGGCGATTCTTGCGATTACGTTTACGAACAAAGCCGCCCGTGAAATGCAGGATCGGGTATCTCGATTAGTAGGCGGTCCGGAGGGACGGGACATTTGGGTGTCTACGTTTCACTCGATGTGCGTACGCATTTTGCGGCGGGATATTGAGCGGATCGGGTTCACCTCCAACTTCTCCATCCTGGATTCCACGGATCAGCTGTCGGTCATTCGCAACTGCATGAAAGAACAGAACATCGACACGAAGAAATTTGAGCCGAAGGCGGTTCAAGCGGCCATCAGCACAGCGAAGAACGAATTGATCACGCCGCAGCAGTATGAGCAGAAGATCGGCGATTATTTTGAAGGCATCGTGGCGAAGATTTATGCCCAATACCAGAGACAGCTGCGCCAAAACAACTCCCTGGACTTCGACGACCTGATTATGAAGACCATCGAATTGTTTAAAGCAGCGCCGGATGTGCTCGATTTTTATCAGAAAAAATTCCAATACATCCACGTTGACGAATACCAGGATACGAACCGTGCACAGTATATGCTGTGCCGGATGCTCGCGGACAAGCATCACCGCATCTGCGTCGTTGGCGACAGCGACCAGTCGATCTATCGTTGGCGCGGGGCGGATATCAGCAATATCCTGAATTTCGAGAAGGATTATCCTGAGGCCAAGACGATTCTGCTGGAGCAGAACTACCGTTCCACGTCGACGATTCTGAACGCGGCCAACGAAGTCATTGGACATAACACCGGACGCAAGCCGAAGAAGCTGTGGACCGATAAGGGCGACGGTGACAAAATCAAGGTTTACCGCGCGAATTCGGAGCATGATGAGGGGTATTTTGTTACAACGGAAATTCATAATAGCGTCAAAAGCGGGCGGAACTACCGCGATCATGCGATTTTGTACCGGACCAACGCGCAGTCCCGGGTCATCGAGGAAATTCTGATCAAATCGGATATCCCGTACCAGATCGTGGGCGGTATCAAGTTCTATGACCGCAAAGAGATCAAGGACTTGCTCGCCTACCTGCGCGTGCTGTCCAACCCGGATGATGATATCAGCTTGACGCGGATCATCAACGTGCCCAAACGGGGCATCGGCGATACGACCGTGGCCAAGCTGGCAGATGCTGCAGCGCAGCGAGGGACGTCGATCTACCGCGTGCTTGAGGTTGTGGACGATCTGGGGATTGCCGGGCGGACGCGGAATGCGTTGGTTGAGTTTTTTGACATGATTCATGGGTTGCATCAGATGGTCCCGTATTTGTCTGTTACGGAGTTGACGGAAAAGCTGCTGGAAGTCACCCAATACCGGCTGGAGCTGCAAAATGAAAATACGCTCGAAGCACGCTCGCGGCTGGAGAACATCGACGAGTTTCTCTCCGTTACGATGGAATTCGAGAACAATAATGAAGACAAGTCACTGGTTTCCTTCCTGACGGATCTGGCGCTGATCGCCGATATCGACAGCATGAACGATAACAGTGACGCGGAGAAACCAAACGACGACGCGGTTGTGCTGATGACGATGCACAGTGCGAAGGGCCTGGAGTTCCCCGTCGTGTTCATCATCGGCATGGAGGAAGGCGTCTTCCCGCATAGCCGGGCGTTCCTCGATAACGAGGAACTGGAGGAAGAGCGCCGCTTGGCGTACGTGGGCATCACCCGGGCCGAGGAGAAGCTGTACCTCTCGTGCGCGCAGATGCGCACGCTGTTCGGCCGCACGACGGCGAATCCGCCGTCCCGGTTCCTCGATGAAATCCCCGAGGAACTCAAGGAGGACGGCGGTCGCGTG
>NZ_GG695979.1:148054-155703 GCF_000159955.1 Paenibacillus sp. oral taxon 786 str. D14
TCAGGAGCCGCCGCCAAGACCGCCCCCGGCGATTTCAGCGCCGGGGACAAGGTCGCCCACGCCAAGTGGGGCGTGGGCACGGTCGTTGCCATCAAAGGCACCGGCAACGACACGGAGCTGCAGATCGCTTTCCCCGCACCGGTGGGGGTCAAGCGGCTGCTGGCCGGATTCGCTCCGATCACGAAGGTGACCGACGGCGAGTGACCGATGGCGGATAACCGAGTATATTTGCCTCAATCCGGGGAAGGTTGAGGAGAATAGAGGTGGGGTGGGCTCCATCAGTAGAAAATAAGGGTAATTTATGTCCTTATGATCATTGAATCGGGCCTTCCTCGTGAAATAAGACCATTTTATGTTCTTATTTTGCTCCTATGGCCCAGATTTGCTTGGATTGGCTAGGGATAGCGCCATATTTTTCCCTTATTCTCCGCAAACTAGCGTATTCCCGATAAATAGCGGTAAAAAATACCCTTAAGATCATGGGCGGCACATAGTGCACTTGCCCCAATCGCTTAACCTACGGAGTGAACCCAATCGGGTTCCTCCGTTGCTATACATAACATACCTACCTGAAGGAGGGTTGTCCCTGCATGGATGCGATGCAAAGGATGGAGCAGCTCGTCGAGCAGCTGAACCGCTACAACTATCATTACTACACCTTGGACGAGCCGATCATCAGCGACAAGGAATACGACCAGTTGTATGATGAACTGACCGCGCTTGAGGCGGAGACGGGGATCACCCTGCCCGATTCGCCGACGGGGCGCGTGGGCGGCGAGCTGCTGGAGGGCTTCAAGCCACACCGCCATCTGGCTCCGCTGTGGAGCTTGGACAAAGCGCAAAACGAAGAGCAGTTGCTGAACTGGAACAACCGGGTTCTCAAGCTGATCGCCGACTACAACAGCAAAAACCCAACTACACCGCTGCCAGATCCGACCTACGTGGTCGAGCTGAAATTTGACGGGTTGACGCTCAACCTCACCTATACCGATGGACAGCTCGTTCAGGCTGCCACCCGGGGGAACGGCGTCGTTGGTGAGGGGATCTTACCCCAGGTCAAAACGATCAAATCCGTGCCGCTGACCATTCCTTACCGGGATGGCACCATCGAGGTGCAAGGCGAAGGCATCATGAATTTGTCGGTGCTGGCCAAATATAACGAGACGGCGGCTGAGCCGCTGAAGAACGCCCGGAATGCCGCTGCCGGCGCTTTGCGCAACTTGAACCCGCGGACAACGGCGGAGCGCAAGCTCAACGCTTTTTTCTACAATGTGGGGTATTCGGACAACCTGAAATTTCAGGATCATCGGGAAATGATGGCCTTCCTCAAGGACAACCGTTTCAAGGTGAACCCTTATGTCACCTACCATGCCAGCTTTGACAAGGTGATCGGAGCGCTTCATGAAATCGTGGAAAAGCGTCCGACCCTCGATTACCTCATCGACGGGGCCGTCATCAAAATCACCGATATGCGCACACGCGAAGTGCTGGGATATACGGACAAGTTCCCGCGCTGGGCGGTGGCTTTCAAATTTGAAGCGGAAGAGACGACAACGATATTGGAGTCCGTCTCTTGGAACGTCGGGCGAACCGGGAAAATCACGCCGCTGGCCAAAGTCGAACCGGTGGAGCTGGCCGGCGTCACCGTCCAAAACTGTACGCTCAACAACATCGGCGATATCGAACGCAAAAACTTGAAGTACGCTTTGGGCACCCGCGTATTCATCCGTCGGTCCAACGATGTCATTCCGGAAATTCTCGGCAAAGTGCCTGACGAACCGGAAGGCGGAGAGATCATCTACCCTGAGGTTTGTCCGGCCTGCGGCACGCCGCTGGAGCAGCGGGGCGCGCATTTGTTCTGCAATAATCGCTTGGGCTGCAAACCGCAAATTGTGGCGCGGATTACGCATTTTGCCTCCCGGGACGCCATGGATATTGAGACGTTCAGTGAGAAAACCGCCGAGCAGCTGCACGATGAGCTGAACCTTCGGGAGCCGGCTGATCTGTATACGTTGACGTTTGATGACCTAATCAAGCTGGAGCGCTTTGGCGAAAAGAAAGCCAACAAACTCCTCCAGGCGATCGAGGTGAGCAAAGGGCGCGATCTGGCTTCCTTCTTGTTCGCGTTGGGCATTCCGAACACCGGTAAATCGACGACCAAGGTGCTGGCCGATCATTTCGGCAGCCTGGAAGCGGTAATGTCCGCCACTACGGAAGAGCTGACGGCTCTGCCGGACATCGGCGGGATTGTGGCCGACAGCATTGTGAACTTCTTTGCCGATCCGTTCTATCAGGCGGGCATCCGCAAAATGCTGGAGCTGGGCGTTTCGCCGAAGGCTCCGGTTAAGTCGGCCGCACCGGTGACGGGCTCCTTCTTCTCCGGCAAAACGGTCGTGCTGACGGGCACGCTGCATCAGATGAGCCGGGACGAAGCAACCGAACGGCTTGAGGCGCTGGGCGCCAAGGTGACCGGCAGTGTATCGAAGAAGACCGATCTGGTCATCGCCGGCGAGAAGGCCGGCAGCAAGCTGGCGAAAGCCCAGGAGCTGGGCATCCCGGTCATCGAAGACGAGAACGAGTTGATCCGGCTGTTAAACGAAAGCGAATAGAAATCAGAACGCATAGAGAGCTTACACCAATTCCTTTTCCTATCCCTGAGCACATCTGCGGACATCCGCGGGTGGGTTCGGGGATTTTTTTGCGGCCAGCGATCACAAAAGTGACGAGAATCATGGCAAACCAGCGGCGTTTTCTTCATCATAGGGCGGTGGACCGGAGGGTTCGATAGTTAAATATCATCATAAAAAGGATGGAGAACACATGAATCACGATGCGTTACAGTGGAAGCCTTCGCGCTTTAATGCGCACAGCGAAACCGATGACGGCGGACTGATGCTGTACAACAGCTACACCGGGGCGATTGCCGCCTGTTCGCCTGCCGAACGGAATCAGGTTCTGGAGTGGCTGACCCCGGCCGCGCCCGTTCCTGAACCTGCGCCTCCGCTGTACGAATCGCTGATTGAACAGGGGTTCCTTGTCCCCGGCGATACGGACGAATTGCGGCGTGCCTTGTTCCTGCATCAATCCATGCATGCGCAGGATGCGATGCATCTGGTATTACTGGTGACGGAGGCGTGCAATTTCCGTTGCACGTATTGTTATGAATCGTTTCCTCGGGCGACGATGCGCGAGGAGGTGATCCGGGGGCTGGAGGCTTATATGGCTGAGCGCGCCCGCACGCTGAAGCAGCTGACGATCAGCTGGCACGGCGGAGAGCCGCTGTTGGTCCCACATGTCATTGAACGATTATCCCGTTCGTTCATGGCCGCCTGCGAGGCAAACGGAGCGGTATACGGCGCGGAAATGTCGACAAACGGATATTATTTGACACGTGACAGATTCGAGCAGATGCTGGATCTTCGCGTGGAGCGATTTATGGTGACGCTGGATGGAGAAGGCGAAACGCACAACGCCCGCCGCGGCCTGAACGGAGGCGGGGACACCTACCAAACCATCGTAAATAATTTAATGTCATTAAAAGAGGTAGACCGGCCGTTTGAAATCAATTTGCGCGTGAACTTCGATAACAGCAATCTGGAGGAGGTTTCCCGGTTCATCCCGGTGCTTCGCGATTTATTTGGGGATGATCCGCGGTTTAAAGTTTATTTTCGCCCCGTTGGGTGTATGGGCGGGGAGAACGATCTCAATCTGCCGGTATGCGATGAGCGAACGAAAGATCGCAGCATTTGGGCTTTCAACGAGCAAGCGATCGCTGAAGGGCTTACGGTCAGTTCGTTTATCTCGGATATTTTGCTGCCAACGGGAGCGGTTTGTTATGCAGCGAAGCCCAACTCCTTGATTGTTGGATCGGACGGTATGCTGTATAAGTGCTCGGTTGCACTGGAGCAGGACAATAACCGCTTAGGCCGGATTTATGAGGACGGCACGATGGATCTCGATGTTGACAAGCTGGCGCTGTGGACGACTTCCGGCGAGGAGACGGATGAGAAATGCCAGGCTTGTTTCTTCCGGCCGGCCTGCCAAGGGAACCACTGCCCGCTGTACCGGATGCGGACGGGGAATCGCCCTTGCTCTTATGAGAAACGTCAAATCAAAAAGACCTTGCGCACGATTTGGCTGCAAGCGCAGCGGGAAGCGACGGCTCCTACTTCCGAAGCTTTGTCTTAACGGTGTTGGGGGGCGCCTAGTTCCTGTACACCCTAGCAAGGAGGTGATAGGCATGAAGGTCATCCGTTCCGCGGCACAGCCCGCACACGTCAAAACCGGCCGGGTATCCAAATCCGTTCCGGGTAACCTGAGCTAATCTGATCTCGCTCATCTATAGACCGATTCTCAAGGCAGGTAGCTGCAAAGAGGGTCGGTTTTTTTTACCAAAATATGAAACTATCACTACTTACATACGTTATTATCATAGAGTCATCATTAAAAAACATTCATTTGGAGGTCGTAATGAAGAGGGACAAGTTCATGAAGGGGCTGCTGATTGTACTGGCCTGCATGCTGTTTGCAGGTTGTACCAGCCGCCCTGCGCAGGAGAAGGAGCAAACGTCGAGCTTTAAAATCATGTTTTGGGATGAACAGTACTTTTTTCAGCAATACGGTGATTTATTCGCGATCGGGCACCCGAACGTAAATATCGAAGTGGTCAACATGAACAGCATCTACAACAGCTCGAATGGTGAGCAGATCGATTATGAGAAAGCCTTCTCTGATTTCCTCGAGAAAGAACAGCCGGACGTCATCCTATTGGACTCCAGCAACTACGAGAAATTCGTGAATGATGGGAAGCTCATGGAACTGGATACGTTCATCGCGCGGGATAAATATGATACGGAGAGCATTTATCCGGCGCTCATCGAATTGCTGAAGGAGAAAGGCGGCGGCAAGTTATACGGGCTGGCTCCGACCTTTAGCGGCAACGCGATTTTTTATAACGCCGATTTGTTTGCGAAATATGGTATCGAACTTCCGCATGACGGGATGACCTGGCAGGAAATTCTCGACTTGGCGCGTCGCTTCCCAACGGAAGGGGATAAGGATACCCGCGTCTATGGATTTGGAGTGCAATACGGGATGTCGATGGAAAATCTGGCCTCGTACATTGCATCCGCCCAGGGGTTGCAGTTCTTGAATCCGGACACGATGAAGGTAACGATCAATACGGATTCCTGGAAACAAACGTATAAGCTGGCGATGGATGCAATTGACTCCAAAGCGATTTATATTCCCGACGAAAATGGCTTCCAAGGCGGGACGATGGAAGAGTACTATAAGAGCCGGCCTTTCTTGATGGGACGGGTGGCTATGTCTGTGGAAAGCCCCTACTTATTGCAAGACATGAAGCAGGCTCAGGATGTCATTACAGATTACAAGCCATTCCAGCTTGGTGTTGCTGCCGGGCCGGTGGATCCTGCCGATCCTCAGACGACACGGTCTTTGTACTTTAGCGATATCTTCGCGATCCGGGCCAATTCGCCAAATGCGGATGCGGCATGGGAGTTTATCAAGTTTATTAATGGTGAAGAATTCGCCAGGGTCAAATCCAGAACGTTGAATAACGGATTGCTGTCCCGGATGGGGATTTCCACCGAATACAACGGGGTCAACCTGGAGGCTTTCTATAAACTGAAACCGAAGTTCGATTCGAATTCAAGCCGCGACTACGCGAAAATACCAGACGATTTCTATATGCAATACCAGCCGATTCTGGAGCGAGAGATGAAGCTAGCTCAGGAGAAGAAGAAATCGATTGATGAAGCCCTGCAAACAGTGCAGGATGAGGCTCAAGCGTTGTTGGACAAGGCGTTGAAGGATGAAGCGGCGAAGAAGGGCACTGAAGGTAACGCGGAATCCGACGCGTCCGGAGTAACAACGGAGGGTGCGGAGACGTCCGAGAGCTCGGGTCAATAGTGGGGTGGCCTGGCCCCCATTCATTTTGAGGGTGATTCCTTGCGGAAGCAGGGATCGGCCCTCTTTTTTTGCGTAACCTGAAATTTCGGAAGATTGCCATCATTCCGGTCGATTGCTTGGGGTTTTGCGGGAGGGTTATATCGTATAATTTTCAAAAGAAAACGGTTGAGGAGAACGACATGCCAAATAAGCCAACAATGCGAAATGTGCCAAATGCAAAATGGGTCATCAACCTCCTGGTCTTCATCTGCTTTATGGATTTATTTATCCAGCTTCCGGTTATGGGACCTCTAGCGCTGAGCCTTGGGGCGAGTTCGTTTCAAATCGGGCTTGCCGTGGGGATGTACTCCCTGACCAATATGATAGGGAACATGCTGGCGGGGTTCTGGATTGACCGGTATGGAGGGAAAAAAGTTCTGCTCGCCGGTTTGGTTTCGACGGCCGGAATTCTGTTGCTGTACACGATGGTTCGGCAGCCTGCTGCGCTTTTGGCGGTTCGCGTCCTGCATGGGCTTGCCGGCGGTTTGTTGGTGCCGAGCGCATTTACGTTGGTATCGCGCGCAGCCCAGGCTCAGGCCCAGGGGCGATCCATGGCTCTTTCCGGTGCGGCGGTTGGTGTTGCTGCTATTTTGGGACCAGCTTTGGCCGGCATCATGAAAGCAAGTGCGGGATTGGACGGGTTGTTCGTTGTAGCTTCGGCCTTGCTTTTTTTGGGGGGAGCGCTGGTTGTGTTCGGAAAGCTTCGGGATGGCCGGGATCGGCCAGATGACCAGGACGCTTTCTCTATTAGTGCTGCCCAAGCGTTTATGGCTACGCTGCGCAATGAAGCGGCTGCTACGGCTTATTATGGTGCTTTTGCCTTGATGTTTGCTATGGGGGCACTGACGTATAGCCTTCCTCTTAAAGCGGAAGCGTTAGGCCTGCCCGCCCAAGCTGCCGGGTTGATGCTTAGCGTATTTGGTGTCGTGGCTATCAACTTGTTTATTTTGCCCAGCAACCGTTGGTTTGATCGGGTATCGCCTCTGCGGTTATGCGCTGCGGGTGGGGGGATCGTAATTCTGTCGCTCTTGGCTTTGTCGATGATCGGGCAACAAGCGGGGATGTTTGCCGTTATGGCGGTTTACGGATTAGGCTTTGCGTTGCTCTTCCCTTCCTTAAATGCACTGCTCGTTGGGCATGTTCGTCCGGAACACAAGGGGAAGGCATTTGGAATGTTCTACGCCTTCTTCTCTTTGGGGGTTGTTGCAGGCTCGTCTGGGCTTAGTGCATTTACAGGCGATTATGATCTTGTCCTGCGCCTAGCCGCAGGTTTTCTGCTTGTGTCCTGCAGCGGAGTTGGCATTTGGGTGATCCGGCGGAGAAAGCGCGAATCAAGGGAAGCAAGTCCTTCGACTAACTCAAGCTTCTTGGTGAAATGACCGCTCGCCATTGGAGAATATTTCATGTTGCAAAATGATTTCCGGCGTGATAAATTATTACTTGTCGCTTCGAACGACATGCTGTAGAAAAGCTTTACGAGCTGTCGAAAAAAGAAGTTGACATGATTCGACCAAATGAGTATAATAAATAACTGTTCGACAAAAACTGATTTTCACCTTCGGTGATTGCCGAACGCAAGCAAGTTCTTTGAAAACTGAACAAATGGAACGCGTCAATAAACTTAACGATTATTTATAATCGTCAGCATGATTTGAGCTAAGGCTCTTTCGAATAAAGCA
>NZ_GG695978.1:0-97255 GCF_000159955.1 Paenibacillus sp. oral taxon 786 str. D14
GGGCTTGCAGAACAGAAGACAGGAGAACTGAGATTTAACAAAAATGAATTGACAACTATTTCAGTAAATCGAACTAGGGATAAATCACAGAACGGCCCCATTGAAATTAACTCAACTGAAGCTCTAGCAATAGAAAAGAATATTGAAGAAAAAAGTAAATTGTTAGTAGATGTGAAATATGAGCAAGTTCAGGGTTTTACAAGGCAACAATTTTTAGATTTGAAAATGAAAATTGATAAGTTAAAAAATGAAATGAAGATTCAAGCATTAGACAGAGCAGGCGCATATGACAATTACTACAACTACGAGTACACTAATGGTAATTTTGTAGCACAAGCTTTGTCTGCACAAAGTCAAAAGTACATTAAATATGTAGGTACGACTATAGGAGATAGCAAAAACGCCTCTGCTTTCAATACTTTTCGATCATACATTGATGATTACGAAACAAATGTAGTTGATTATATGGAATCAAATACTTTTTATGAGGTATTAGGCTGGGCCTTGGCATTATCCTCTTTCGTGTTGCTAGTAGTTGGTTGGGGAACAGGTCCGGCAGGGTGGATTACAATCGTCCTCAATTATGGTGGAGCATTATCTCTATTTGCAGGGTTAACTTCAACAGCATATGGTACTTATTCGAGATTACAGTATAGCAAAAATGCAGCAACCAGTTTAGAAAATGCTCGCAATCAAATGTACTATAACAATTGGGGAAATATCAGTATGTCAGTTGTTAATGGAGTTTAATTTTATGCAGCGACTTCTATTTTGCTTATTGGCATTTCCGATTTTACTTGCAGGTTGTTCAAATACCATCACACTAGAAACAGCTAATGATATAGCCCTCAATGAATTTCAAGAGAAATATACTGTTTTAGAAACAGAATATTTTGTAGAAACAAATGAAGTTTATACTGTTACTGAGGAAGGTAAACATATACGATGCTACAAAGTAATCTTTTTTGATCAAGCATCTGTGCCGATAGCTACTTTTTTAATATCAAAAAAGGACGGTAAAATAGTTAAACAATATAGTAGATAGTAAAAAATAATTTATTGAGAATGAGCGCTTTGTATGCTCTCTTAGGCCAGCCAGGAATCTGAAGTGCTCCCTGTCAAGTAGACAGACTAAAAAACAAAATCATCAGTATTCAATATCCCCTCGGTTATCAAGACTGAGGGGATTATTTTCTTAGTTAAGCTGCTCGTCGATATTCGTTAGGGGATAAGCCGTTTAGTCGTTCGGTGTATCGAAAATTATTGTAATAATGGATATAAGTTCTTACACTACGAAGGAGACTGTTATATGTATCGTACTTTTCCAGATAAAAGCTTTCTGCTTTAAAAGTACCCCAGAATCGTTCAATGGGTTGGTTGTCCAAACATCGACTTACACGGGACATACTTGTTGTAAACTTGTATCTCTTTTGAAGTTGTTTGTATTCCGGCGAAGTATATTGAAAATGCCGCGATCACTGTGCAAGAGCGGCATAGCATTCGGGTTTCTTTTAAAAGCTTTCTTTACCGTATTCATAACAAGCTTATTGTTATTGGAATGGCTGAGCACCCATGAAACAACAGAGTTGTCATATCCGTCAACAATGGCACTCAAATAGGCCTTGCGGCCATTTCCGTACATTGGGTAAGGATGGGGATAGTACCCATCCTACTCGATTTGAATTAAAAAATCGGATCCGCTTCAACAATCACCTTAACCTTGTCGATATACCGATCCTCCGGCCCTTTTACCGGCAAGCCGACCTCGACATGATCGAGGATGTAGTCGATGTTGTCCTGGGAAATGACTTCACCCGGAAGCAAAATCGGAATCCCCGGCGGGTACACATAAATAAATTCAGCAATGATCCGGCCAGCCGATTCCCTAAACGGAATGACCTCGGTATCCGCATAGAATGCATCCCGCGGGATCAACGACAAATGCGGGATTTCCGGGACCTTGACGATCAGCTCATTTGCGTTATTTTCCTTATAATAGGTTTTAGACAGCTCCCGCAGCGCGGTCAGCAAAATATCGGCCGTCTCCTGTGTATCCCCTGGGGTAATCAGGCACAGGATGTTGTACATGTCGCTAAGCTCCACTTCGATGTTGTAGTGCTTGCGCAGCCAGTTTTCCGTCTCATAGCCGGTAATCCCCAAGTGGCGAACGTGGATCGTCAGTTTGGTCGGATCATGATCATAAGTTGCTTCTCCGCCTAAAATCTCCCGCCCGAAGCAGTACAAGCCTTCGATTTGGTTAATTTCCGACCGGACATATTCGGCCAGCTCCATCGCCCGTTCAGCCATTTCCCGTCCGTGCAGCGCCAAATTGCGGCGCGCTGTATCCAGGGAAGCCAACAGCAGATAGGAAGTGGACGTCGTTGTCAACATACTGATGATCGTTTGCACGCGCTGCGGATTCACGTACCCGTTCTTCGTGTTCAGGTTCAGAATCGAGCTTTGCGTCATCGAGCCGCCCAGCTTGTGTACGCTGGTCGCTGCCATATCGGCGCCCGCTTGCATTGCGGACATCGGCAGCTTCTCATGGAAATGAATATGCACCCCATGCGCTTCATCCACCAGCACCGGTACATGGAAGCTGTGGGCTAAATCGACGATTTCCTTCAGGTTGGCGCAAACGCCAAAATACGTCGGGTTGATTACCACCACCGCCTTGGCGTCGGGATGACGCTGCAGCGCACGGCGGACCGAGGACGTTGTGATCCCGTGGTCGATGCCCAAATTCGGGTCTTGCGCCGGCGAGACAAACACCGGCTTCGCTCCGGCGAAGATAATGGCCGACATCACGGATTTATGGATATTTCTCGGGACGATAATTTTATCTCCCGGAGAGCAAACAGATAGAATCATGGTCATGATGGCTCCGCTGGTCCCTTGTACCGAGAAGAAGGTGTAGTCCGCGCCAAAGGCGTCGGCGGCCAGCTTCTGCGCCTCTTGAATGACGCCTGTTGGCTGGTGCAAGTCATCTAGCGGGGCGATGTTGATCAAGTCGATAGACAAGGCGTTATCGCCGATGAATTCTCGGAATTCTTTATCGGTGCCGAGCCCTTTCTTGTGCCCAGGAATGTGAAACTGAACGGGATTGCCGGCCGCATGCTTTTTGAGAGCAGTGAAGAGCGGCGTGCTTTGATGATCCATACGGGCCATCCCTGCCTTTCATCTACATAATTTTCAAACAAGCTTGAGTATAGCAAAATGCGTCTGGAATGCAAGCAAAACCCGCTGGTTTTTACGCAAAATTGACGGAACATGGGTTAATTTGCCGACAAAAAAGGACAAAATGTAAGAGAACCGGTGATCGGAAACCAGGAGAGGGGGCTTTTTCGTGGAACTGACAAGCGGCATCGCAAGGAAAAAACTGCTGAATCCCACGTTCGCCAGCCTGTGGCTTATCATGTTTTTGGTGGAGTTCGTCAAGGGGGCGCTCATCGTATCCATCCTGCCGGTCTATATGGGGGATGTGCTGAAGCTAAGCGCGTTTGCGATCGGGTTGTCTTTTTCGATGCAGTATATCGGGGATAATCTGTTTCGCAGCCCGGCAGGCTGGCTGATCGAACGGATCGGCTTTCGCCGGACGATGAGCTTGGGTTTGTTCATCACCCTAGGCGCTGTAGCGATGATCGCGTTCCTTCCCTCCATGGGGTTTCTCGTGCTTGGCTGCGCGCTCCTCGGCATCGGGACTGCGCCGCTCTGGCCCTGCGTCTTGATGGGCATCACTGCGGTCACGGAGGAGAATAACAACTTCGCGACGGCGATGGGCGTCATCCAAATTTCCAGCCTTGGTGGAACCGGGTTGGGGCCTGTTCTGATCAACTTTTTCTTAAATGATTCGTATCAGCCGATCTTTTGGTTCCTGCTCGGATGCCTGGCGCTGGTCTTGCTGGTGTCGTTGATGTTGCCGGGAAAATCGGGCGGCTCCACCGCCGCGGGCACGGCCAAAGCTGCCGTCCCCGGCCATTCCCCCTCCGCCAAGATCGGAGGGATGTGGCGTCAACTGCGTGCTTCGATTCACCATATCCGCACGCATTTACACGTCAGTCCGCTGTTATACCCGGCGCTGTTCCTGCAATCATTCGCCGTCGGTCTGCTGACGCCGGTCATCACGCTGTACGTCCGGACGGAGCTGGGCTTGTCGCCGGAGACGTTCAGCGCCATGCTGGTCATCGGCGGCGGGATTACCGTCCTGGGGTTGATCCCCGTGGGCAAGCTGGTCGACAAGATGGGGACGCGTTGGTTTCTGCATATCGGCTTCGCCCTGGCGGCGCTCTCGATCGGCCTGTTTGCGATGACGCGGGAGGTCGCCCTGGTCTGGTCGTTCGTGATCCTAATTGGATGCAGCTATGCGTTAATCCTCCCGACATGGAATACGATGATCGCGCAAATGATCCCAAGCGGGGAAAAAGGCACGATCTGGGGCCTGTTTCTGACGATCCAGGGCTCCGGCATGGTTGTCGGGCCGATCATCTCCGGCAAAATGTGGGACCTGCTCGGCCCGGCCGCACCGTTCCTAGCCAGCGCGGTCACGATGGCGCTGCTCTTCTTCCTGCACCTCGGCCTCGTCCGCACGCAAAAAGCCTCCCCCAACCCATAAGGTCAGGGAGGCTTGAAGTGCAAGCCAGAAGGCAGGCCATCCATGTGTGTAACGGACCGTAGTGACCTTATTGGCCGATTTCCCGGTCATTTCCCGCTGTAACGGACACCAGAGGCCTTATCCAGGGACATGGGCAGCCGGATTGCTGCTTATTCCTTGAATAAGGCCTCCTCAGTCCGTTAGCCAACGGGAAGTCGCTTAGGACAGTCATTAGCGTCTCTGGTGTCCGTTAGGTTACTTCTGCTCCAAGCTCAAAACGCGCCTTTATACAAAGGCAACAGCGTTTGGAACATCTCTTCAACCGTGCGGATCAGCTTGGTTCCGTCGGATACGATCGGGTCGTTCCGCTCCAGCCGCAATCCGCACAGGGCTTCGGACTTCTTGATCGTCTTCAGCTTCTCGGCCCAGGCCTTCAGCTGCTTGGTATCCGCTTCCCGATGCGGTGTGCCGTCCGGGCTCATATGATCCAGGGACCAGTAGAACCCGTCCGGGATCGTCTTCTTAATTTGCGCCGCATGCTTGTCTAAATAATTGGCAAACACGGCCTTATTGGGACTCTCATAAATGACGGCGAAAATGATAAACAGGTGCGTGGAGAACATCCCGACCTGAAAATGCGGCAACGCTTTATACCCGCGCTTGCTGGCCGCCCAGGCGACCCACGTGTCATTCGGCGGGTTCACCGTCCGGCGGGCATGCTTGGCCACATGCGGGAACATCTCTTCTCCGCATAAAGCGGACAGGTAGGGGGCCATCTCCGCACCCAGCGTCTCCAATTTAGGTCTAATGTGACTTATAATCGCTTCCATTCGGGACTCCAGACCCGGGACGGTAAGGGCGTCGAAATCTTGTGTCGTAAATCCTTCAAAGGCCATCGTGCAGTACCTCCAACTTTCGGCATGGATCTGATTAGGTTCGATGTGCAACGGTACTAGTATATCATATTTTCCGCGGCAACTCCGGCCTGAACGGGGCAAAAATAATCAATAAACCAAGTTCCATTACATAAGATGAAGTATAAGATATGGTAAACCGTTAGGAGGGAGTGCCGTGAACAAAAGTTACGAAGTGGAATACTGCAACCTGGAACTCCGATTCGACCGCCGGCACATACAACAATTGATCCGCGACTTGATCCAAGACGGGTATTCTTTATATTGGAGCGAAAACGAATCGCTCTTCATCATCTCCGTTCGCACCGGACGCAAGCTGACCAAGCTGCGGTTTCAGCGTCTCGCCAAAGGATACAAGCTGGTAGGCGATTATGTCATCCGGGATGTCAAGCTGGCGGAATGGCTGGAGAAGCTGATCGGCGACCTGCGCGGTCATGCGGTGGTCAAACGGATTAGGGATCGTCAGATCTTAGTCGAGAACATTTTATTTGGAGAAGTGATTCGGCTGGTAGAAATTTCGGGGATGGAGCATCGGGTTATTTTTCAAAAAGGGCCCATCGTCGACATGGCGCAAATGGCCGAGATGTTTGCATCCGAAGCGGCAGAGGAGCGGCTGGCACAGCTGCAGAAGGAGCTGGACACCGAGCTGGAGCGGTTGTTCGAGGCCATCCAACAGGGGGATGCCGAAGCTTCGGAGGCTTGCAAAGAGCGGCTGCGCAAGCTGAGAATGGAACTAATGCAGCTTGAATGGTAATGATGGAAACGGCTCATCCTAAAGGAATACCCACAACCTAAAATCGAATGGCAAGCCCTTGGCTCCCACGGCGTTGGGGGTTGTTTTTTGGGCTAACGGCCAGGGTTCACTTCTGTACACAAAAGAGTTAAAATGATAATATTGAAAAAAATAGTGTGCAAAGGATGGAGACCATGTCAAAACAACAAATCGGCGTCATCGGCTTGGCCGTCATGGGCAAGAACTTGGCCCTGAATATTGAAAGCCGGGGCTTTACTGTGTCCGTATATAACCGTTCCCCTGAGAAGACGCATGACCTGCTTAACAACGAGGGCAAGGGGAAAAACCTCGTCGGCACGTTTTCCGTTGAAGAGTTCGTGAACTCGTTGGAATCGCCGCGTAAAATTTTAATTATGGTACAAGCTGGTCCGGCGACCGATGCTACGATTGAACAGCTGCTGCCTTACCTGGATCAAGGCGACATCATCATCGACGGGGGCAATGCGCACTTCCCAGATACGCAACGCCGCAGCAAAGAGCTGGAAGCCAAAGGATTCCGCTTCATCGGCACCGGGGTATCCGGCGGTGAAGAAGGCGCTTTGAAAGGGCCTGCGATCATGCCGGGTGGACAAGAATCCGCTTATAAGCTGGTTGAACCGATTTTGACGGCCATTTCCGCAAAAGTAAACGGCGATCCTTGCTGTACATATATTGGTCCGGACGGAGCCGGCCATTACGTAAAAATGGTGCATAACGGCATTGAATACGGCGATATGCAGCTGATCTGCGAAGCTTATCATCTGTTGAAAGACGTGCTGGGCGTGGATGCCAAGGAACTGCACGAAATTTTCAGCGAATGGAACAAAGGCGAGCTGGACAGCTATCTGATCGAAATTACCGCCGACATCTTCTCGCAATACGATGAAGAAACCGGCAAACCGATGGTCGACGTGATTCTGGATGCTGCCGGTCAAAAAGGTACTGGAAAATGGACAAGCCAAAGCGCCCTCGACCTTGGCGTACCGCTCTCGATGATCACCGAATCGGTATTCTCCCGTTTCCTCTCGGCGATGAAAGAAGAGCGCGTAGCCGCCAGCAAAATCCTGAGCGGACCAGCGAAACCGGCGTTCAGCGGCGACAAGAAGGAATTTATCGAGAACGTGCGCAAAGCGCTGTTCGCTTCGAAGATCGTTTCGTATGCCCAAGGGTTTGCGCAAATGCGCGCCGCTTCCGAAGAATACGGCTGGGATTTGAAATATGGCAACATCGCAATGATCTTCCGCGGCGGCTGCATCATTCGCTCCCAGTTCCTGCATAACATCAAGGAAGCGTATGACCGTGACCCGGCGCTGAAGAACCTGCTGCTCGACCCTTACTTCAAAAATATCGTGGAAAGCTATCAGGACGCATGGCGCAACGTGGTTTCCACCGCCGTGGCGTACGGAATTCCGGTTCCTGGCTTTGCCAGCGCGCTGTCCTACTATGACAGCTACCGTACGGAACGCCTGCCGGCGAACCTGCTGCAAGCGCAACGCGATTACTTCGGCGCGCACACGTTCAAACGCGTGGACAAGGAAGGCGTCTTCCACCATCAATGGTTCTAAACTACAGGTTAGGTTCAACCCGAGGCCGGAGGGACGAAAGCGTTCCTTCCGGCTTCTTTTTCATGGTGAAAATAGGACAGCCTGTGTTATGATATGAAAAAGTTTACTCTGAGCGAGTGCCTTGAGGATCTATGCAGAGCAAGCAGGTGATAAAATGTTGCATCATAACATCGTGCTCATCGGCATGATGGGAACGGGGAAGACAACCGTCGGCTCCCTGCTGGCCGCCGAAACCGGCTTAAAGCTCGTTGATCTCGATCAGCGGATTGCCATGGAGGCCGGGCGGTCGATTCCGGATATTTTTGCGGCCGAAGGAGAAGCTTATTTCCGTGATCTTGAGACCGCGGCGCTGCGGAGAACGCTGCAGGAGCAAGGGATTGTGCTGGCCACCGGCGGCGGTGCGGTACTGCGCGAGGAGAATCGCCTGGCGATGCGGGACGGCGGTCTGGTGGTGGCGCTTCAAGCGACGGCCGACGAGATTCTCGTGCGGGTCGGGGAGGATCCGGGCCGGCCACTCTTGGCCGGAGGCGCGAAGGAGCGGATCACCGCGCTGCTGGAGGAACGGAAGGATGCTTATGCTTTTGCCCATCTGACCGTAGACACTTCGGGGAAAAGCGCGGAGCAAGTGGCGGCTGAAATTTTAACGCATTACCGCGGTTCTTGATTAATCACAACAAAGGGGAATGTGAACACTATGGACGTTATCGTTAGGCCTACGCCGGAGTTAAAGGGCGAAATCGGAGCATTATCCTCCAAAAACTATACAACCCGTTACCTGCTGGTTGCGGCTTTGGCGGAAGGGACAAGCACGGTTTATTACCCGGCGCACAGCGAGGACAGCGACGCCATGCGACGCTGCATCGCCGATTTGGGCGCGGTGCTGGAAGAGGACGAGGAGAAGATCGTCATCACCGGCTTTGGACGGCGGCCGAAGGACGTCAAGGAGCTGAACGTTGGGAATGCCGGGGCGGTACTCCGTTTCCTGATGGCAATCGCGTCGCTCTGCCCGGAGGTGACGTTCGTGAACACGTATCCGGATTCGCTGGGCAAACGGCCGCATGATGACCTGATCGACGCCTTGGGGCAGCTTGGAGTGGAAGTTAGCCATAACGAAGGGAAATTGCCGATTACCATTCGCGGCGGCGCGCCAAAGGGCGGGAAGATCCGCGTATCCGGATCGGTCAGCTCGCAGTACCTGAGCGCTTTGCTGTTCCTGACGCCGCTGCTTGATGAAGACAGCGAAATCGAGGTGCTCAACGATCTGAAATCGAAGGTCGTTGTAGGGCAAACGCTGGAAGTGCTGGAGCAAGCCGGGATCGTGATCCATGCCAGCGACGATTATATGCATTTCCGCGTGCCAGGACGGCAAAGCTATCAGGCGAAGACGTATACCGTGCAGGGCGACTATCCCGGCTCGGCGGCGATTTTGGCTGCGGCAGCCGTGACGAAGTCGGACGTGAAGGTTCACCGGCTGGCGGAGCACAGCAAGCAGGGCGAGCGTGCCGTGGTGGACGTGCTGCAGATGATGGACGTGCCGCTGACGCATCAGGACGGTACGGTGCACGTTCAAGGGAATGGCCGTCTGCGGCCGGTGGAATTTGACGGCGACGCGGCAACCGACGCTGTGCTGGCGATGGTAGCGGCTGCGGTGTTCGCCGATGGGACGTCCCGTTTCTATAACGTGGAAAATTTACGCTACAAGGAATGCGACCGGATCACCGACTTTTTGACCGAGTTGAAAAAAGCCGGCGCGAACGTCGAAGAACGCCAGTCGGAAATTATCGTACACGGGCGTCCGTCAGGCCTCGAAGGCGGCGTGACAATCAATGCGCATTATGACCATCGCGTCATTATGGCGTTGACCGTCGTAGGCCTTCGCTGCCGGGAGCCGCTGGTGATTAAGGATGCGCATCATGTGGCGAAATCGTATCCGCAATTTTTTGATCACATCACTTCGCTTGGTGCATCTATCGAACGGGTAGAATAAACTTGAACTAAGAGGCAAGGCGCTGGCTGGGCCGGCGCCGACAAAGGAGGATGGCCAAAATGGCATTTGCGAATCCAAGCCGTGAGGAAATCAAGGAGATTCTGTTAAACGCCGGTAACATTGCCGTCGTGGGTCTGTCAGACAAACCTGACCGGACTTCGTATATGGTTGCTCAAGCATTACAGCAGAATGGTTACCGCATTATCCCGGTGAATCCGATGGTCAGCGGTGAAATTCTGGGGGAGAAGGTATACCCGAGCTTGTCGGATATCCCGGAGCCGGTTGATATTGTCAACGTATTCCGCCGCAGTGAGCAGACGCCGCCGGTCGCGGAGGAAGCAGTGAAGATCGGGGCCCGCGTACTTTGGCTGCAGCTGGGGATCTTCAGCGAAGAAGCTTATGAGATCGCCTCGAAAGGCGGACTGACCGTCATTATGGACCGCTGCATCAAGGTCGAAGATAGCATTCTGATCGGAAAACGCAGTTAAGCTAAGCCTATCCAAGAGGACCCGTCCGAGTTCGGAGGGCCCTTTTTGGGCTGCGCGTTTTTTCTTTGACAAATTTAAGGGGCTAGGATTACCATAATGAAATAGATAGAGGGCATCCTATAGAGAAAGTTCAAGAATGAACAGTGCCTTGGGTTAGGAACTTACAAGCAGGACTAGGGGGTCACTACATGATACAGGGGATCGGAGCAGCAGGGGGAGTCGCCATCGGCAAAGCTTTTGTGCTGCCCGCCTGGGAATGGGACGTACCGGATCGCCGAATGGAGAAGGTGGATCTCGCCAAGGAATTCGAGCGGTTGTACGAAGGTATTCGCACGTCCAAAACCGAAATCGAAGTGATGAAGAACGAGATTAAGGAGACGGTGGGTGCGGAGGAATCCGGTATCTTTGATGCCCATCTGGCGATCCTGGAGGATCCCGTATTTATGAGCGAGATCCAGGGGATTATCGAACGCCAATACAAGGCGGCGGAGGTCGCCGTCAAGGAAGCGATCGATCATTTTGTCACGATGTTTGACCTGCTGGATGACGAATATATGAAAGAACGGGCGCTCGACATCAAGGATGTCGGCAATCGCCTGCTGAAGCATCTGCTGGGGACGCCGGACATCACCTTGCCGGCGGATACGCAGCCGTATATTTTGGTGGCGAAGGAGCTTTCCCCCTCCCAATTGGTCCATTTGAACCCGGACAACGTCTTGGGTATGGTCACGATGGCCGGCGGGAAAACGTCGCACTCGGCGATCATGGCGCGGGCCCTTGGCATTCCGCTTGTGTCGGGGCTGGAGAACAAGCTGACCGAGCCGTTACAAACGGGCGATCTGCTGGTGATCGACGGCGACGAAGGATGCGTATATCTGAATCCAGAGCCGGAGATCATCGCCCGGTATACGGAGCTGGCGGAGAAGCAGCGCCGCCGCAAAGAACAGCTGCAGCTGCTGGCTGCAGTGGAAGCGGTGACCAAGGACGGCGTACGCATGCGGCTCGCCGGCAATATCAGCTCCGTGAAGGACTTGGAGCTGGCTTTAAAGCACGGCGCGGAAGGCGTTGGCTTGTTCCGCACGGAATTTTTATATATGGACCGGTCCACTTTCCCTGGGGAAGATGAGCAATTTGAAGTGTACCGGCAGGTCGCGGAGAAGGCAGGTCCGCATCCGGTCGTCATCCGGACGCTCGACATCGGCGGCGACAAGCAGCTGGAATATTTCGAGCTGCAGGAAGAGGAGAACCCGGTGCTGGGTTATCGCGGAATCCGCATCAGTTTGGATAGCCGCGAGCTGTTTCAAACTCAACTTGCCGCTATTTTGCGCGCCAGCGCTTACGGCAAAATGAAAATCCTGTATCCGATGATCTCCTCGCTGGAGGAAATCCGCAAGGCGAATGCGATCCTGGAGGAAGCCAAGCAGGATTTAACCCGGCGAGGAATCGCTTACGACCCCGATATTCAGGTCGGCATTATGATTGAAATTCCGGCCGCGGCGGCGATTGCCGATCTGCTGGCCCAAGAGGTGGACTTCTTCAGTATCGGCACCAACGATCTGGTACAGTACGTGCTCGCCGTTGACCGGATGAACGAGCAGATCGCCCACATGTATCATCCGTTCCATCCGGCCGTCTTGCGACTGCTGCGTCAAACGGTACAAGCGGCCAAGGATGCCGGGATCACCGTGAGCGTCTGCGGCGAAATGGCCGGGGACGAGAAAGCGGTGCCGTTATGGTTGTACCTTGGCGTCACCGATCTAAGCATGTCGCCGCAGGCGCTGCTGCGGGTGAAGCACCGCATCTTGAACTCCGATTCGCGGGAGAGCAAAGAAGTGGGCGCAGCCTGCTACCGCTTACCGACCAGCGATCAGGTCGAAGCCGAGCTGGTCCGCTACGCGCACGAGCTGGAGCAAGAGCGTTTGGGCAAATAAACAATACAGGCCGTCCCTTCGGGTCAGGATCGACACCAGGGACGGCCTTGTTTTGTTTATGCTGCGCCTTGGCGTGCGGTTGCGCTGCAATGCTTCGCGCTCGCTTCGGCGATGGCTTCGCTCGCTTTGCGCTGGCTCTGCTCGCATCGTGCTCGTTTCGCGCTCGATTCGCTTGTTTGCACTAGCTTCGCACTCACTCCGCACTAACTTCCCTCGCTGAGATGTAAAAGTGCAGGCGGTTTTTGTCGAACATGCCCCGAACGGCTAGTTGAAATGCAAAAGTGCAGTAGATATTGAGGAAATCGGGCCTAATATGAGCTTTTAAGCCGATCTGAACTGCACTTTTGCATTTGAATCTCGAAATTCGGGAAGTTCGAAGGGATTAGACTGCACTTTTACACTTGGCGGAAGCAGGCGAAGGTTAGTTGCAGGCGAAGGTTAGTTGCAGTATCCTTCCGCCACTAGCTGCTGCTCCGTGCTTGGTGCCACAGCTCCCAACTGCTTAACCATAGTAGGGTGCCGGCGGGGAGCGGCACATCACTGCCGCACGCCACTACCGCTCACCGCACCGCACGCCGTTCCACACACGGCATCTACACGCCACTTCGGCGCACCGTTAGCGCACGTGGCTCCCGTACGCCGTCACCGCACACCGCACCGCACCACACGCTTCTACCTCACACCGCACCCGCTCACTCACTGCCTCACACACACCGTTACCGCTGCCTCACCACCGCATCCACGAACGCTTTGCCGTAAGCCGGCAAGTCCGGCGGGCGGCGCGCTGAGATGATGTGTCCGTCCACGACGACGGGCTCGTCGACCCAAATCGCGCCAGCGTTTCGCATATCGTCGCGGATGCCTGGCGTGGACGTTACGGTCACGCCTTTCAAGATCCCGGCGGAGATGAGCACCCAGCCGGCGTGGCAGATTTGCCCGATCGGCTTCTTCGCTTGGTGCAGCTCGCGGACGAGCTGGAGCACCTTGTCGTAGCGGCGAAGCTTGTCCGGCGCCCAGCCGCCGGGGACAAGAATCCCGTCATATGCGCTGGCATCGATTTCCTCGAAGGCAAATTCCGCTTCGGCGGGGACGCCATATTTGCCGATGTATTTTTTGCCTTTCACCGGGCCGGCCAAATGCACCTCCGCTCCCTCTTCGCGAACGCGGTAAATAGGGTACCATAGCTCCAAATCCTCGAACTCTTCATCTACTAAGGCAACGATCTTTTTGCCAATTAATCTCAAATCCAACTCCTCCTGTCTTTTATGGTACTTGACGAAAATTCGATTCAATATTTTAATTGTATCAAAAATGATGACTATTCCTATGCCCGGCGGCTTCTGAAAGCCTTCCAAATATGGCAATTTAAAGTACTTTTTGCTAACAGAAGGAGATTCTCGCAGACGGGTCGAATAAGAACCATATCCTATCAAAAACGTCTATCGGTGCACGTCAAAAGTCACGAGCTGCAAAGAGCGGTGTGGAATATTCTAGCAATCTAAGGCAGCGGAGGCTCCGATACGAAGGGCTTACTTATATCTAACAAAATCATCGGAACTAAAAATGCAGAGGACTAAGATGAGGTGGTACTGTGCGTAAGCACTGTCAGTGCGGGAAAATGATGAACCTGGGCTTCAGGCTGGTCATTTTTGAAGGAATCTATGAAATCGAGCGCGTTCCAATTTACGAGTGTGAAGACTGCGACTTCTACGAGGTGCTTCCCGAGGTGAAGTCGAATTTGACGGACCTGCTGACCGAGCTCAAGAAGGAGCCGCCGAGCGGCCGCATTTATTTTACCGAGCGGAACGAGCTGGCTGACTTGATCTTCAGCATCTATCGTCAGTGGGACGGGACGGATAACGAATCCTTTGAAGGTCTGCTGGAGCAGCAATGCGAAGAACGAATCAACATGCTGCTGGATCTGTACGGCGGAGCCAAGAACCTGGGCGATCTGGACTGGATGAACGAAATCTCCAAACGTCTATCCCAATTGTCTAAATATGTCAAGAATCGACAACTTTCCAAGGCTAATTGACGATTTTACTCGATTTTTGCAAATCATTTTGTAAATAAAAGTTGTATTTTCATTTCTCTTTTTGTTAAGATATCAACAGAACATCTGGAGATTCTTATTCGAACAAAAAGGGATGAGTTGTCATGTCCAAATGGATGAGAATACAATCGATCCAGGAGCTGAACGATGCTTTGGAACGCTCCTCAAACCAGCCGTTGTTGCTATTCAAGCACAGTACCCGCTGCCCGATCAGTGCCGGGGCGCATAAGGAAGCGGAGGCTTATTTAAACGGGACTCCGCGCGAAGACGTTACATACGGGCTGATTTACGTCATCGAGAACCGAGACGTATCTAACGAGGCAGCCGAGCGGCTTGGCGTCAAGCATGAATCCCCACAAGCGATCCTGATTAAAGATGGACAAGCCGTTTGGCACACGTCCCATTCCAAGATCACGAAGTCGGCGTTGGAAGAGATTTTGCGCTGAGTGAAGCGTTATCATTGCATTAAGTAGTATTTTGTCGTATCATAAATTTAATTGAAGCTCTGGATCTTTACCGGATGAATGAGTGAAAATCTATTGGCAATGGAGAGAAGAATGTGACGGTTACCATTTATGATGTGGCACGTGAAGCAGGCGTCTCGATGGCCACGGTTTCCCGGGTTGTCAATAACAATCCGAATGTGAAACCGCAGACCCGGAAAAAGGTTTACGAAGCGATAGAACGGTTAGGCTACCGGCCCAATGCCGTAGCCAGGGGGCTTGCCAGCAAGAAGACCACCACTGTAGGCGTGGTTATCCCCGATATTTCGAATTCGATTTTTGCAGAAATCGCTCGGGGCATCGAAGATATTGCGAACATGTATCACTATAACATTATTTTGTGTAATGCCGACAAACGGAAAGAGAAGGAGATTCGCGTCATCAACACCTTGCTCGAGAAGCAAGTGGACGGGCTCCTGTTCATGGGCGGAACCGTAACGGAGGAGCATATTCAAGCGTTCCAGACGTCTGCGGTACCCATTGTGCTGTGCGCAACGAGTGACGAGAACGGCCAATATCCATCCGTGGATATTGATCATGAAGCCGCAGCGTTTGACGCAGTTAGCACGCTGATCCGCCATGGGCACCGCGAAATCGCGATGATTAGCGGAACGTTGCAGGATCCGGCGAACGGCTATGCCAGATTCCAGGGGTACAAGCGTGCGTTGGAAACAGCGGGCATTCGGTACCAAGAGGATCTGGTGCGGATCGGCAACTATCGTTATGAATCCGGCGTGGAAGCGATGAAGTATTTCCTGGGGCTGAAGAAACGGCCGACAGCGATCTTCGCCGCAACGGATGAAATGGCGATTGGCGCCATCCACAGCATTCAGGACGAAGGCTTGAAGGTGCCGGATGATTTCTCGATCATCAGCGTGGATAACATCCGTATGGCTTCGATGGTGCGTCCTCAGCTGACGACGGTCGCTCAGCCGATGTACGACCTTGGTGCGGTAGCGATGCGTTTACTGACGAAGCTGATGAAGAAGGAAACGGTTGAGAACCCTCGGGTGATTTTGCCGCACGAGACGATCTTACGCTTGTCTGTTAGCCACCTGTAAGGCTTCGGTTGCTATAGGTGTTTCGGCTTAGAGAGATATGTAACACATAGATATATATGAAAAAGGTTAACAACGGACAAAAAGCTCCTTGCATAAGGAGCTTTTTTGAGCATTTTGAGGAAATACAGGGCGATACAACTTGTCCGCACGGATGAACGGGAGTATCGGAGGGAGTAATGAACCATGTACAATACGATTGGCCTGATGGGGGCCATGGATGAAGAAATTGCGTTGCTGCTCGAAAAGGTGGAGCACCAGGAGGCGGTTGACGCGGCTGGGGCACGTTTCGTCAAGGGCGTACTCCATGGGCAGGACGTGGTGGTGTGTAAATCCGGCGTCGGCAAAGTGAATGCCGCAGCCACAACGCAAGTCCTGATCGACCGTTTTGGAGCGGATACGATCTGGTTTACCGGGGTGGCTGGAGCAGTGCATCCCGAGCTGAACGTAGGTGACATCGTCATCTCTTCAACTTGCCAGCAGCACGATATGGACGTGCGGCCGCTGGGCTTTGCGCGCGGCATTACGCCGTACCAGGACGTCTCCGACTTTCCGGCTGACCCCGGGCTCATCCGCTTGGCAGATCAGGCCTGCGCCCGACAGTGCACGGACCATCAATATCGGGTCGGACGGGTGCTGTCCGGCGACCAGTTTATCGCGGATCCGGAATTTGTTAGCTCGGTTCTATACGGGGAGCTGGACGGCGCTTGCGTCGAAATGGAAGGGGCGGCGCTCGCCCAGGTATGCCAACGGAACGGGGTGCCGTTTATTGTACTCCGCTCCATTTCGGACAAGGCGGACGGCTCTGCGGATGTGAATTTTGCTGAGTTTACCGCGCTGGCGGCCCAGCGTTCGTTTGCTATTCTCAATGACATGGTCCAGCATGTGGGTGAGCTGAAAAAATAAAAACTCAGGCGGGGTTCAGCCAGCCCCACCTGAGTATTAGGGATAATCCTGTAAAGCGACCGCGAGACTCTCGCGGTTTTTTGCTGTAATTTCCGCCCGGCGGGGGATGCCCTCCCAATGGGACAGGTCGTCAAGCCAAGCGGCAGGAAGCTGGAACGGGGTCTGCGGCTGCCAGTGGTCGATCCAGGCTTGCGGCAGCGGAAGCAGCGGGTTGCGGCGCAGGGAAGCGATCAACGGATGATCGCTCATCTCCAGCCACAGCAAGCTCCACGCCCGCGGGACGACCCGCCATAAATCATAACCGCCGCCGCCCATCGCAACCCAGCGTCCCTCGCAATACGTATGGGCCAGCTCGTGCAGGATCGCCGGCATATCGCGGTAGATCGCCATGCTACAGTGCATATGCGACAGCGGGTCCAGCGCGTGGGCATCGCAGCCGTGCAGGCTGACGATCACATCCGGCCGGAAATGCGCGGCTAATCGCCGGATCGACTCCTCGAAGCATTCCATCCAGGAGGCGTCTTCCGTATAAGGCTGGAGCGGCAGATTCATGCAGGCGCCATAGCCTTGATGCTCGCCGCGCTCCGGCAGGAAGCCGGTGCCTGGGAATAAATATTTTCCCGTCTCATGGATGGAATAAGTGCAAACATCGGGGTCTGAATAGAAGCTCCACTGCACCCCGTCTCCGTGGTGGACGTCCGTATCGACGTACAGGACGCGTGCGCCGTACTTGCGGCGGGCATAGTCAATAGCCACTGCAGCATCGTTGTAGACGCAGAAGCCGGCGGCTTTAGCCGACAGGGCGTGATGCAGGCCGCCGCCGAGGTGCAGGGCGTGGGTTGTGGAGCCGGAGAGCACGGTCTCTACGGCTGTAATCGTTCCTCCGACGACCCAGGTTGCCGCTTCATGCATGCCGGGAAAATACGGCGTATCCTCGTCCAACAGCCCGAACTGCTCGCCGCGCGTGATCCAGTCCGCCTCAGGATTCGGGCGGCTCAGCTGCTTAACCGCTTCAACGTACGCCGGCTGATGGATCCATAGCAATTCCTCGTCGGTTGCCGGGCGCGACAGGTGCATTTGCTGCGGCGTTAGCGCGCCCAGATCCTGCAGCAAGTCCATCGTCAATTCCAGCCGGATCGGATGGAAAGGATGGCCGTCGTGAAACCGGTAGTTCATCGCCTGTTCATGGTGGACAAATAAAGCGCTTCCAGGCATGGATTCATCACGCCTTCCTTTTTAACTGTCAGTACATGAAACGCTGCTGAAAACGAATCCGGTCAAACTGCTCCTCGGAGGACAAAGGAACCTCCTTACCGATCCGCACCATCAGGCAGTTAGCCGGATGGGAGCAAATTTCCGGGTCGTCGGTAGCATACCAGACCATGTCGACCGTCTTCATCAGCCGTTCCATCATGCTGCGGTATTCCCATACGGATAGCCCGCTGTTTTTCAAATCCCAATGCCAATAATATTCGGTCGTAAAGACGATGTATTTCTCCATCTGTTCGTCTTCAAATGCCGTGCGGATCATTTTCGATCCGATTCCGAGCGACCGATAGTCGTCGGCCACTTCGATGGCTCCCAGCTCGATCAGGTCGGGCATATTGCCCTGGGACCACCTCTCCATCTCGTCGGGATAGTGAAAGGTGACGTATCCTACAATGGTCGAATCCTCCCGGGCCAGGATGATACGTCCCTCTGGAAGTCCGGCAATTTCCACCAGCGCGGCATGTTGATCTGCAGGCTTGCGGAATGCGTCCAGATCGGGATGCATTTTTAAGGTTTGGAGATGGGAAGGGGATACGGGTCCTTCCACAACAATCTCACGTTGCTGATGGGGCAGGGTGTGGCGGATATACGTTTTTTTATGTTCCATGGAACCGCCTCCTTTGCTCGTTCCCCTCACTTATAACAGAAAAAAGAAAAAATGAAAAGTGTAGCCTGTGCGCGAAAACGTGTGCTATAATGTTCTCCGACATAAAATTTTCACATTTTCAGTCCGCTGATGTGATCGTTGTCCTCGAAAACCACCTCAATCGTTTAAGTTCTGTCGTTGCTTTTTCGATCAAAACGGATGCCCTCACCCATGACGCTGAACAAAGCTTTCAACTTACGTTGCTATGTATCCGTTTTCATAAACTTTGATCTATTGCTTGGAGATTTCCAAAGATTAAGGGAGGATGAAACGATGAGTCAACTGCAAGGGGAAGTCATTTCATCGGGCGTTCCGTCGTCCAATATGGGCAACTACGAAGAGGCGTATAAGAACTTTAAGTGGGAGGATGTCGAGAAGAAGTTCTCCTGGTACGTCACTGGCAAAGTCAACATGGCTTACGAGGCGATCGACCGCCATGTCGATGCGGGCAAGGGCTCGCGCGTAGCGCTGTTGTTCAGCGATCCGACACGCGAGGAGTCGTATACGTACGAGGACATGCAGGGGCTGACGAACCGATTTGCTAACGTGCTGCGCAAATACGGAATCACGAAGGGGGATCGGGTCTTCGTCTTTATGCCGCGGACGCCGGAGCTCTATGTGAGTGTATTGGGCACGCTTAAAGTTGGTGCGGTTGTTGGTCCGTTGTTTGAGGCGTTTATGGAAACGGCGGTCAAGGATCGCTTGGAGGACAGCGGCGCGGTTGTGCTCGTCACGACGTCGGCGTTGCTGCCGCGGGTGAAGCGTGAAGAGCTGCCGACGCTGCGGACGATCATCGTTGTAGGCGACGATGTGAAGGCTGGGGACGGTATTGTAGATTATAAGGCGGAGATGGAAGCCGCATCCCCTGAGGCTGAAATCGAGTGGGTGAACCGCGAAGATGGCTTAATTTTGCATTATACGTCGGGTTCAACCGGCAAACCTAAAGGCGTTTACCATGTGCATAACGCAATGATTCAACATTATCATACCGGCAATGTCGTGTTGGACCTGAAAGAAGACGACATTTACTGGTGTACGGCGGACCCTGGATGGGTAACCGGCACATCTTACGGTATTTTTGCCCCGTGGCTGCATGGGGTGACCAACGTCGTGCGCGGCGGTCGCTTCAGCCCGGCGGATTGGTACGAAACGATTCAGAAGTACAAAGTCACCGTTTGGTACAGCGCGCCTACTGCGTTCCGGATGCTGATGGGTGCAGGACAGGATATCATTAAGCAATATGATCTGTCGTCGCTGCGTCACGTATTGTCGGTCGGTGAGCCGTTAAATCCAGAAGTTGTTCGCTGGGGGATGAAGGTGTACAACCGGCGCATCCACGACACCTGGTGGATGACGGAAACGGGCGGCCAGCTCATCTGCAACTATCCGTCGATGCCAATCAAACCGGGGTCTATGGGCAGACCGGTGCCGGGCATTCAGGCGGCGATTATCGACGATAATGGGAAGGAGTTGCCGCCGTATCGGATGGGGAACCTGGCGATTCGCACCCCATGGCCGTCGGTGATGCGGCTCATCTGGAACAACGCGCCGAAGTATGAGGAGTATTTCCGCATCCCGGGCTGGTATATTTCCGGCGATACGGCCTACATGGACGAGGACGGGTACTTCTGGTTCCAGGGCCGGATCGACGACGTGATCAACTCCTCCGGCGAACGGATTGGTCCGTTTGAGGTCGAGAGCAAGCTCGTTGAGCACCCAGCTGTAGCGGAAGCAGGGGTTATCGGCAAGCCGGATCCGGTGCGCGGAGAGATCATCAAGGCGTTTATCTCGCTGCGCGAGGGCTTCACACCGTCCGAGGAACTGAAGGCGGAAATCGTCAAATTCGTCAAGGAAGGGCTGTCCGCCCACGCCGCTCCGCGCGAAATCGAATTCAAAGACAAACTGCCCAAGACCCGCTCCGGCAAGATCATGCGCCGCGTGCTCAAAGCCTGGGAGCTCAACCTCCCAGCCGGCGATTTGTCGACGATTGAGGATTAAGGATAGAAATAGAAAGTCCCTTCAAGCTGAGGCTTGAGGGGACTTTTGTGTTTGAGAAGGAGAGGGGATTCGCTCTTGGGTTGGGTTCGGTTGGGGGCGCGACCTCTCTCGACGAAACAGAAATATATATGAAAAATCGAATATATTCGCTCAAATATGGCTGATTTGGCCCAATCTATATGAAATTTCATATAGAATCGCCCTCTTGAAGCCCAAAACTTGAGATTTTATATGAAAAATCGAATATATTTCCGCCAATCGAGTGGTTTGCAGTGAATTATGTTCGAAAAATCATATATATTTTGACGAGTTTTGTTTCCTACAAATGCTGGTGTTTAATAATTGAATTGCAAAATATTTATTCAATAGTAAATTTCTCCTACATAGATTCATTTGGATGGCAGATCATCTCAACCCCCGAAACGATTAAATTCTACGAGATTTATTGCAACGACCAGTTGGTCGGGATCGTTTCCGGTGACCAAAGCAAATTTACGGCAACGGGGTTGGCACCGGCAACTACATACGCATTTATGATCAGGGCGCAGGGGCAGGACAATTCCTTTTCAGATTATAGCGAGGCCTTATCATCTTCATCACTTCAGCAAGCAGTTACACCACTGACTCCACCCACTCAGCTTAGATCAGAAGTCCAATCGGATACGACGATCAATTGAAATTTGGTTATATCTATTCGCTTCGTGGTGTCTCGAAAATGATGCATCGTCAAGAGCTGAGCTATACGAAATCGACATACACCTTTACTCAACCTTGTTGAAGGTCTATGAAAATGGCTGAAATCCGATGTGATTAACAATGTGTTCTACCATACCGTTGCCGGGATCCGAAGTAATGTTCAGCAGTTTATGGACGAAATCATGTCCCTGGAATGCCTGTATGACCACCAGCAGCCAACCCGTGAGAAAGCAGAGGCCGCCAAGCGGCGTAATGGCCCCCAGTTTCCGGATGCCGGTCAAGCTTATGAATACAAGCTCCCAGAGAAGAGCACGATTCCTGCGAACAGAAGCCAACCGGCTGTTACGATCAGCGAAGCATTGTCGAGCTGGCTGGAAAGAAGGCTGAGCAGCAGCAGCCCGAGACTACAATCATCCAGATCATTCAATATGGCACTAAGGGCATTTGCAGCCCGCTGTATTATTTGACATTATCGAAACTTATATGACTATACAAAAATTTGTGTTGCAATTTCAAAACGATTCATTATAATAAAGCCATACTTAACTCATAGGATTAATTCATCTTTAAGGGGGATTACAATGAAACGATTTTTATCCGCACTTGCGATCACCGGCTTGGCAGCAGGGCTGCTGAGCGGATGTGGAGCAAGCGACGATTCCCAAGCTAACAGGGATACGATCCGGATCGGTCTAGCAGCACCGATCTCAGGCACGCAGGCCCAATATGGAACAGCATTCAAGAACGGCGCCGAGCTGGCAGCTGCACAGATCAATGAGGCTGGCGGCATTGACGGCAAGCAAGTCGAAATTGTGGTTCAGGATGACAAGGGAGATTCGAACGAAGCGGTGAACGTCGCCAATAAATTTGTAACCGACAAGAGCATTCTGGGCGTGGTCGGCCATTTCAACAGCTCGGCGACGCTGGCAACAGCTCCGGTATACAACAAGAATAAAATCGTTCAAGTATCGCCATCTTCCAGCGCGCCGGCTGTGACGAATGCCGGGGAATACACCTTCCGCGTCATTACGACCGATGCATTCCAGGCTGATTACCTGGCCGGCTGGTCGAAGGAACTGGGCTACAGCAAGGTAGCTCTCATCTACGAGCAATCCGACTTCGGACTCGGGCTGCTGGACGTTTACCAGCAATCCGCGCCAGAGAACGGCGTTGAGGTTGTAGCTGCCGAAGCTTACAATCCGGGCGACAAGGATTTCAGCACCGTCCTGACCAAGATCCGGGAGAAGCAGCCGGACGCGATCTTTATCGGCGGCTTCTATAATGAAGCGGCGCTGATCGCCCAGCAGGCACAGAAGCTGAACCTGAACGCTGATTTCATCGGCGTCGACAGCTTGTATTCCGAAGCGCTGCTAGATCTGGGCAAGGAATCGGTGGAGGGCTTCAAGCTGATCGGATTCTTCTATCCGGGCGGCGACAATGCTGAAGCGACCCGCTTTGACGAGGAATACCAGGCCAAGTACAACAGCAAGCCGGATACGTATGCTGCATACTCGTACGTAGCAACCTCGGTCATTATCAAGGCGATTCAGGAACAGGGCACCGATCGCGAAGCGATCAAGTCTTATCTGGAAACACTGAAAGATTACAGCAGCGCTACAGGCGTTATCAGTTTTGATGAGAACGGTGATGTGATTACAGAGCCATCCCGTCTGACGATTCAGGACGGCAAATTTGAACTTTATAAATAATAGTCATTACGTGAACCTGGAACAGGAAAGCTCGTTTTCCTGTTCCTCGGCTTTGAAGGGGTGTTACGCATGTTCCTCCAGCAATTGACCAATGGGCTGACCATCGGCGTCATCTATGCCTTGATCGCTCTCGGATATACGATGGTGTACGGCATACTGAAAATTGTTAACTTTGCGCATGGCGACATCTTTATGATCGGCAGTTTTCTGGGCCTCTTTTTTATGCAGGAATTCCAGCTTCCTTTATATCTCGCATTTTTGCTATCCGCTGCCGTTACGGCGGGGATTGGCATGCTTATCGAGCGGCTCGCCTATCGGCCGCTGCGTCTGGCGGACCGGATCGTGCCGCTGATCAGTGCTCTTGGCGTGTCCACGCTCCTGGTCAGCCTGGCGCAGAAATTGTGGGGGACGGAAATGCATCCTTTCCCGACCACTTTTGGTAGCCAGACTTACACGTTCGGGAGCATCACATTTTCTGAAATTCAAATCTTGATATTGCTGCTCTCCTTCTTGCTGATGCTGGGTCTGCAGCTGTTCGTAACCCGGACGAAAACAGGGACCGCGATGCGGGCGACCTCGATGAGCCTGACCAACGCCGCGCTCATGGGCATCAACACGAACCGGATGATCAGCCTTGCCTTTGCCATCGGCTCCTCGCTGGCAGCGTGTGCCGGCATTATGGTCGGCATTTATTACAATGCGGTCTATCCGACGATGGGATATATGGCGGGGATTAACGCATTTACGGCGGCGGTGCTCGGCGGGATCGGGAACATCCCGGGCGCGATGCTGGGCGGCGTGCTGCTTGGTCTCGTCGAAACGCTCGGCGGCGCTTATATTTCGACCCAATACAAGAGCGTTATCTCATTTTCAATTTTGATCATTGTACTGCTGATCAGACCTTCGGGCATCCTTGGCAGCAAAGAGATCAACAAGGTATAGGTGATAGGTATGAACAAGAAAGCGGCCATGGCCGCCGCGGCTGTGCTGGCCATTGTCCTTCCGATTGTGCTTCAGCTGGTCAATGATTATTTGCTGCATGTTGTCATTATGATCGGTATTTTTTCCATGCTGTCCTTGAGCCTTAACGTCATTATCGGGTATGCGGGGCAGTTTGCGCTTGGGCATGCGGCCTTCTACGGGATCGGCGCGTATGCCGCTGCGCTGCTGATGCTGCATTTCCATCTGTCCTTCTGGATCGCGCTTCCCGCCTCGGCTGCCATTGCCGGGCTGTTCGGCTTCTTGCTTGGCAGTCCTGTCATCCGGCTGCGGGGGGACTATTTAGGGATCGTGACCCTCGGCTTCGGAGAAATTGTCCGGCTTATTTTTGTCGGCTGGGTCGATCTGACCCGTGGCCCGATGGGCCTGCCGGGCATTCCGGCGCCTTCGCTCTTCGGCTTTGTGTTCAGGGACAAGCTGGAGTTTTACTACTTGATTCTGCTGCTGGTGCTGATCACTTATGTTGTCATCCATAGACTGGTGCATTCGGGCGTCGGCCTCAGCCTGCTGACGGTACGCGAAGATGAAACGCTGGCTCAATCGGTCGGCATCCGTCCGAATTATTACAAGCTGATGGCCTTTACCGTCGGGGGATTTTTCGCCGGTGCCGCCGGTGCATTTTGGGCGACCTATATTTCGTATGTCAGTCCAGATGCATTCCGGTATTTGGATTCTGTGAATATCCTTGCGATGGTCATATTAGGGGGAGCTGCAAGTCTGCCGGGCTCTGTGCTTGGTGCGGTCATTCTGGTGGCGGCACCCGAAATCTTGAGATATGTGAGCGATTATCGAATGATTCTGCTTGGCCTGGCCATCGTGCTAATGATGATATTCAAGCCTTCGGGATTCTGGGGCGAGCAATACCGGAAACGTAACTTTTACGGAAACGTGAAGAAGGTTGGGAACAAATGATGGAGAAGGTACTCGAACTGAACAACGTGTCGGTGAATTTCGGAGGCCTGACGGCTTTGAGCGACATTAACCTGGAGGTACGCCGCGGCGAGATTTTATCGATTATCGGCCCGAACGGGGCGGGAAAAACGACCCTGTTCAATCTGCTTACGGGCATCTATCGCCCGACCTCCGGCACGATTCGCTACAAGGATACCGTCATTAACAAGCTCAAGCCTTACCGCAGAGTAGAGCTTGGCCTAGCGAGAACTTTTCAGAATACGAGACTCATTAAGAACATGACCGTGCTGGAGAATGTGCTGGTCGCCCATGCCGAGTGCAATAAAGAGGGGATGTTCTCGGCCATTTTCAAATCCCAGGCGTCGCTCCAGCGCAGGCGTGCGGCAATCGTGCAGGACTGTGTGGAGAAGCTGGGCATGGTTGGCCTGGAGCACAAGCTGGATGTACTGGCAGGCGGTCTGCCGTACGGCGAGCAGCGTCTGCTTGAAATCGCCCGCGCGCTCGCGACTGGCTGCGAGGTGCTGTTGCTGGATGAGCCGGCGGCCGGAATGAACGCTGTCGAGAAGACCGAGCTGATTCAGAAAATCAAGCGGCTGTCCAGCCAGTACAGCATCGAGATTATACTGATTGAGCATGACATGGGCCTGGTGATGGACATTTCCGACCGCATCGTTGTTCTGAACTATGGGGTGAAGATTGCGGAGGGCAATCCGGCGCAGATTCAGAACGACCCGAATGTCATCGAAGCATATCTGGGCGGGGAGGTCGAGGAGGCGTGACGAAGAGTCTACAGGCAGGCCAGGAGGGTCCCAAGCTGCTGGAAATCCAGGGGCTGACGGTGAATTATGGCGTTATACAGGCGGTGAAGGGGCTCAATCTGGATATGTACAGCGGGGAAATTGTAGCGCTGATCGGAACGAACGGTTCCGGCAAAACAACGACGCTGCGCAGCATTTCCGGCCTGATCAAAAGCGCGGAGGGAAGCATCCGGTTTGAAGACCGGGATATCACCAAGCTGGAGCCCCACCGCATTGTGGAGCTGGGCATTTCCCAGGTTCCCGAGGGACGCGGCGTTTTTCCTGATCTGACCGTGCTGGAGAATTTGCGGCTTGGCGCTTATGTTCGTCGTGACAAGGCCGAGATTGCCGCCGATATTCATAAAATGTACGGGCTGTTTCCGCGGCTGGAGGAACGGCAGAAGCAGCTGGCCGGGACGATGAGCGGCGGCGAGCAGCAGATGCTAGCCATTGCCCGCGCATTGATGGCCAGACCGAAGCTGCTGCTGCTGGATGAGCCGTCCATGGGGCTGGCTCCGCTGGTCGTGAAGGAGATTTTTGCCGCCATCCGGCAAATTAACGAAGAGGGCGTGTCCATCCTGCTGGTCGAGCAGAATGCCCGCATGGCGCTGGCAACGGCTCATCGGGGGTACGTGATGGAAACGGGGCGTATCGTCGTGCACGGCGCCGCCGAGAACTTGAGAGACAACGATGTTGTCAAATCCGTGTACTTGGGGTCGACGAAGCATTAAGCTTGCAACTATATAACTTAACTTTTATCAGCACCTAAGTCAGCTTGAGCCTTTGTAGGACATAAATAATCGCTATTGCTGTATGCTTTGCACAATATCCCGTTTGATCAGGCAACAAGGAGACCGACAAACTCGGAAGAAGGACATTTCTTTGCATATGGAAGCAGCTCTCCAAGATGCGAGATCAATGGCGCGCCGGGAATGAGACACGAGAATCAAAGATGAGACACGAGTATCAAAGACAGGGGCGCCAGGAGAAGTGAAAAGACAGAGCTTGGCCTGCAACCTGATCATAAGGGATAATGGTGCTAAGGCTAAGGTAGAAGGTAGAGACACCGACACACTTTTGAACCTGGGAGGTATTCATAATGGGACAACAATCGACAGACAAGCAATCCAATACGACAATTGATCATGATGAAAGTCTGGAGCCGGTAGATCCGTATACTATTATGGCGAAACTGTTTGCTCATCTCTCGAAGGCGGTTGTTGACCGCTTCGGCGAAGAGGGCAAAGACGCCATTCGCGAAGGGGTTCGCACATTCGGTGAGGAGCGGGGCAGAGATATCGCCCGGCGTGCGGCTGCGGCCGGACAGCCTAATGACATTCACAGCTACCTGCCGAATTACGATATGGGACGCAGCGACCTGTTTGAATATGTGACGGAGTACCATCCCCTAGAGATCGAGCAGAACTTTACCCGCTGCGCGTTTGGCGACCAGTGGAAGAAGGACGGCATGGAGGAGTACGGCATTCTGTACTGCCAAATGATCGATCCGGCCATTGCGAGAGGATATAATCCGAATTTTGAAGTGGAGCATGATAAATATTTGCTCAAGGACGGGCACTGCCATTTCCGATTTAAAATGAATGAAGCAGACAACGAGAACAATACAGACGCCGATAAGAAGGAAAAGGCCGGAGGCGAGGGCGATGATCATTAATGCCGGACGCCTGTGGAAGCGGCTGATGGAGCTTGGCGAGATCGGCGCGCAGGAGAGCGGGGGAGTCACCCGCTTTTCGTTTACCGCCGAGGAGCGTGCGGCCAAGGAACAGGTTGCACGCTATATGAAGGAAGCGGGCCTTGCCGTGCGCGAGGATGCGGCAGGCAATCTGATCGGACGGCGGGAAGGAAGCGACCCGGCAGCGCCTGTTGTGCTGACAGGATCACATATCGATACGGTGCCGTCCGGGGGCAAGTTTGACGGTCCTTTGGGCGTGCTGGCCGCCATAGAGGCGCTTCAGACGATGCAGGAGCAGGGCATCGCTACCGCACATCCGATTGAGGTGATCGCCTTCACCGATGAGGAAGGCTCCCGATTCGGGTTCGGCATGATCGGCAGCCGCGCTGTCGCCGGCACCCTGCGTCCCGAAAATTTGAGACATGCGGATGCGGACGGCATTACGATTGCCGAGGCGATGAGGTCGGCCGGCCTGGCGCCTGAGCGGGTGCAAGAGGCGGCTAGAGAGCCGGATCAGGTCAAGGCATACGTCGAGCTTCATATTGAACAGGGGGTCGTGCTGGAGAGTATCGGTCAGCCTGTCGGCCTCGTAACCGGAATTGCCGGACCGTTGTGGCAGCAGTTCACGATCAAAGGCCAGGCCGGTCACGCGGGCGCGAGGCCGATGAACCTGCGCAGAGATCCGCTGCAGTCGGCAACAGAGCTCATGAGCTACATCTATACAGAGACCCGGAAATTTCCGAATGCCGTGGCCACGATTGGCAAAATTCAGACCCTGCCCGGAGGCGTCAATGTTATACCGGGGCAAGTACAGTTCTCGCTGGATTTGCGGGACGTGGAAGAGGCCGAGCGGGATATGCTGGAAGGCCGCATCCGGGATTACGCGGGCGAAGTGTGCCGAAAGCATGGCACGGAGCTCACCCTTGAGTTGCTGCAAAGAGTCGCGCCGGCTCCGAGCTCTCCGGAGGTAAAGGAAGCGATCGCTGCTGCCGGGAAGCTTGCCGGGCTGCCGGACCCTCTGCCGGAGCTGGTCAGCGGCGCCGGCCATGACGGGATGCAGTTTAGCGGCCTATGGCCGCTTGGGATGATCTTTGTGCGTTCCCGGAATGGAATCAGTCATCATCCGCAGGAGTGGAGCTCCAAGGAGGATTGCGGGCTGGGAGCCGAGGTGCTGTATCATGCTTTGCTGCTTCTCGCGAAGTAGATTCTCTATTCTGCCGTACCATCAAGACCTTTTGACCAGTCTGGCCGGAAGGTCTTTTTCAATGTTAACCGCCTTTAGCCGGCCGCAAACTCATGTACCGTCAGCAGCGAGGTGAGATCGTTGATCGGTGCGGTGATATGTTTGTTCTTGGATAATACAATCTGTGAATAAAATGGCTGCAGCTCTCCCCGAGCAACGGAGAAGCTGGATAGTGCATGCTGAATAAGCTGATCCTTGACGGCGATTTTAGGAATCAGCGCAATGCCCATGCCATAGATGACGCACTGCTTGCGCGACTGAAAGAACGAAGTTCGAGGTAATCGAGGGATCCAGCCCGCTGATTGCCAAGTATGAAGCGCTCCTGGAGCAGAACGGGATCAGCTTCGCCGGAATTGAATGTATTACCGACGCGGTAGGCAAAACCGATAACGTATGACATAAACACAAACACCAATTATAATCCGGACGCCGAGTCTCTGGCTGATGTATCCGGAATGCGAGAAATCGCAAGGGTATTGGTGGAATATCTTGAGAGGATTAGCAGAGAGCCGACAGGCGTATGAAGCGGCCGCCACCGATTCTGATCGGCGCACCGTGGCTGCTTCTGCGCGTGTATGCTATTTATTCTGTAAAAGAATGAACACGGTACCCGAATTGGCCGGAGATCGCAGCTGCGGCTTCTAGCAGGTCGGCTCGAATCTCGCTCTCCTGCCCCTTGATTCGTGTGATCGAGCCCACTACACTGATCGTGCCGACGATGCGGTGTGAGGCATCCCGGATCGGAGCGGCGATACTGTAAGCGCCTGTTTCAATCTCTTCATTCTCAATTCCGAAGCCTTGCTCCCGAATTTGTTGCAGGTTGCTGAGGAGCTTTTTTTTGTCCGTAATGGTATGGTCGGTGAGCGCTGTCAGTTTGTTATTGCTCAGGAAATTTTGAAGTTCAGCCTCGGACATGTAGGCCAGGAACACTTTCCCTGAGGCAGAAGCATGGAGGGGCAGCTTATGGCCGGCTCTGGAACTGATGATGAAGTAATTGTTGGGCGATTCGACTTTATCCACGCAAAAAATCTGCTCATGCTGGTATATATATAAATGAGAGGTTTCGTGATATTTTTTTGTCAGGTCGGTTAAATAAGGATGTCCAATCTCCTTCAAATCCAGACTCTGTGATACCAGATTCGCCTTGAGCAAAAACTCCAGCCCCAGTCTGTATTTGCCATTGTCCGGATTTTTATCGATATATGAGTATGCGATTAACGTATTAATCAGGCCGTGTACCGTGCTGATGTTCAGATTCAGCTTCTGACTGATCTCCGTTAGCGACAGTTGGACGTGCAGGGAATCAAAGCAGTTGATGATATCCAGGGCGCGCTGGACGGATTGAATCATTCGAGGATTTTTTTGGCTCACAATAGGTGCCTCCTGTAAAAACAATAAATGGCTACAATACTATATTTCATTTATATTATGATCATGTCAATAGGACTTTGTTAATGTTGAATCGTTAAGCGGGATCAGTCAGATCCTGCTGACGCCAAGCGTATGGAGACATCGTTTTCGCGGTGCAATGACTTGGTTCAACCTGAGCCTAGAAGGCTTGCGCTTCACCAAATTCGTCGATGCGGATCGATTTGAATGTGGACTTAGTGGCCTATGAAATGAAATAGGACGTCGAAGAGCGCAGGAATACAAAAAAGAGCAGGCTAGCGCCGCCTTTAGGCGTAGTTTGGCAACAAGGGGTTATACCCCAAGAGCAAATTACCCGTTGGACGGGTGGTTATGATTTGAGGAGAGGGGTATACGCCTTTGGGTTGGGCTGGGCTGGGGGCGCGGCTCTGCCGCCGAAACGGAATTATATATGAAAAATCGAATATATTCGCTCAAATATGGCGGATTTGGCCCATTCTATATGAAATTTCATATATAATCGCTCCCTTGAAGCCCGAACTTTGAGATTTTATGTGAAAAATCGAATATATTTCCGCCAAATGGGTAGTTTGCAGCGAATTATGTTCGAAAAATCATATATATTTATACGGACAGCCTTAAGGAAACATCGTTTCACGGTTCGATGAAATAGGAGCACCCACGAGCACAAGATCACACAAGAAAGAGCAGAATAAAAAAGCAGCACCAAAAAAGCAGCAGGCCCACACCTGCTGCTTTTGCATTACTTACTATACTGCACCGGCGCCGACGGCGGGGATTCGCCCAGCACGTTGACGGCGGTGACCTGGATCCAGACGGAGCTGGAGTCGGTCTTGAACGAGAAGTGCGGGTCCGAGGTGGAAGCGACCTTCGTGTAGGTGCCGCCTTGGGCATCGGACACGTAGACGTTGTAGCTCGTCACCAGGTCGAGAGCACCGTTCGCGTCCCAGCTCACCGTGAATCCGCGGTCGTCCTTCTTCACGCTCACGTTAGCTGGTGATGCAGGAAGCGGACCGTTGTTGCCATTGTCGCCGATGATGCCGCCGTCGTTACCGCCCGGCGTCTCGTTTTGCGTATCCGGCGTCGAGCCGCCGCCCGGGAATACGCCGCCGCCAAAGACGTTGACGATCGCACTTGGCGCCGATTCCTTGCCGGCCACGTCAACGGCCGTGACGTAGTACGCGGTGGTGAAGCCAACGGATCGATCGTCTGTAATGACCGCCGGATCTCCAACCAGCGCTGCTTTCCCGGTATACTGGAACGTCACGCCGTCGTCTGCACGGTACAACCGGTAGCCGACCACGTCTTTTTCCGTATTTTCGCTAAACGTAATCGTAGCTGCTCCGCTGCCTGCAGACAAGGCGACATTCGCCGGAGGCGCAGGCGCCTGACCGTCATCGACGCGAGGATCTGGTTTGTAAGGCGCATCTTCCCCGGCATCCTTCGGCAGGTAGAAGCTCAGCGGTTTGTGGCTGCCGGACATTCCGGCGAACGCCTGCTCCAGCTGTTCCTTGAGCACTTCGATCGGCGTTTCGCGCTTCACCACAACCTTCTCACGCAGCATATCCGAAGGCGTCGTTTCGAGCGGCACGTAGTTGATGCCTTCGTACGTCACGTACTTAGCTCGAATCAGCACGTCGTCCGGTTCGGTTGGTACGTATTTAGCATTAAAAATATCCGTAACCAGCTTCCCGGCCTGTTGCGTTAACTGCGTTGGCAACTTCCCGCTATAGCCGGATACTGTTTTCGTTACGATACCGTCCGGTTTCGTGAACGCTTTGGTCGCAAACAATTCCGGTCTGCTCTCGGTGACTTCGTTCATAACGAGCGCCCAAATTTTGCGCGCCCGGGATTTACCGGCTTCCGACAACGTGTTCACCGGTTCGCGATACCCGATCCATACTCCCAGTGTGACGTCCGGCGAGTAACCCATAAACCAGACGTCGGCGTAGTTTTGCGTTGTTCCGGTCTTGCCGACAACCGGGATTTTGCCATATTTCTTGAAGTCGCTTTTGATCGATTTACCGGTGCCGTCCGTAATGACGGTGCGAAGCATATCGGTCATCAGGTAAGCCGTTTGCTCGGAGAAGACCCGCTGCGGCTTAACCTCATGCTTGTAGACGATGTTACCTTTCGCATCGGTAATCTTCTCGATCATATAAGCGTCGGTAATCTGCCCTCCGTTGGCGATGGCACTGTACGCATTGGTCAGTTCTTCAACGGTGACACCGTATTTCAAGCCGCCAAGCACGCCGGTTTGCGCGTTGTAGTCTTCATCTTCCAACGTAGTGATGCCCAGCTTCTTGGCAAAGTCCCAAGCTTTGTCGATGCCAACGATATTGTTAAACACCTTAAGCGCGGGGATATTCCGCGACTCATTCAAAGCTGTCCGCGCGGTCACAAGCCCTTTATAGCCGCCGCTTGAGTTTACAGGAATGTGGAAGCCTTTTTGGTAGTCCTTCAAAATAATCGGCGAATCATCAATGATCGAGGCAGGCTGAACTAACCCGGCTTCGAGGGCCGGCAAATAAGCGGCGATAGGCTTCATCGTAGAACCCGGCTGCCGTTTCATTTGCGTCGCATAGTTCATTTGCTCCGTGTAGAAGTCGCGCCCTTCGATCATGCCGAGGATCGCGCCGGTCTTGTTGTCGATCATCATCGAGGCGACCTGCTCCAGGCCCTTCTTCTCACTGTACGGAGAGAAATTGTCCGCGTTCTCCGATACCTTGTGCATGGCGTTGTAGACCTTCTTGTCGATGGTCGTGTACACCCGGTATCCCCCGGTCAGCAGCTCCTGCCGAGCTTCCTCGAGGATGGCCGAGTTGGCGGCAACCTCCTCTTTGGTCATCTCCGGATTGTTGAGCATCGCAAGGACGATCGCGCCTTGCCGTTCCGTCTCCAGCATCAGATACGGGTAGGTGTCATAAGCCTTCTTCGTTGGCTTGGCCAGCGATCCTTTAATATCGAAAGCCATCGCTTCTTCATATTGCGCTTGCGTAATTTTGTTCTCCTCAAGCATGCGCTGCAGCACCAGCTGCTGGCGTTTGACCGCCCGCCCGAATGCCTCCTCGTTAAATTCCCCTTTCCCGTTAAAAGCGGAATAGGTGGAGGGAAGCTGAGGCAGACCAGCCAAATAGGCCGCTTGCGCGATATTCAAATCCGACAGATTGCTGACGTTAAAGAGACCTTTGGCTGCGGCTTTGATGCCGTAAACCTGGTACCCATTCGAACCGTTGCCGAAGGGAACCTTATTCAAATAAGCCGTAATGATTTCTTCCTTGGATAAAAAACGCTCCAGCCTAAGTGCCAGCAGCATTTCCTTAACCTTCCGGTCTTCGGTCTTATCCAGGTTCAGGAACACGCGTCGCGCCAGCTGCTGGGTCAGCGTACTGCCGCCGGTCTGCACGTCCTCTTTAAGCACCCGCTGCTTAACCGCTCGCAACGTCCCTTTAAAGTCGATCCCGATGTGTTCCTCAAAGTGGTTGTCTTCGATGGCGATCACAGCATCGAGCACGATTTGCGGGATTTCCTTATAGGTGACAGGACGGCGATCCTCTTCCGAGCGAAGCTGGCCAATCGGCTGGCCGTCACGGAAATAGGCGAAACCTGTCATTTCATTATGATTGATTTTTGCTTGAATGTCGGCACGCGACCGTACCGGATCGTCCTTAACGATGGAGGATACGTATCCGAATACGGCTCCACCGGCAAACATCACGCCGGCAAATCCAAACAGAACGAGCCAACCCACAATCGCCCAGGCTAATCTGCCTTTTTTGCGCTTCCGGGCGGGTTTTGAGTTTTTTTCGCTCCGGTTATTGCGCCGCAGCTTGCCGGAGTTCTTGTCGTTCTCATGATCCATGCATGATCCTCCTTTATAAACAGCAACATTATAGCATAAAAAAGGGGATTTGGATGTTTTTTCAGCGTATTTTGGCGTGTGATGGAGCCTAGTTCCTGCTCATGACCTAGCTTTCGTAGATTTGACTTTGGGAATGCATCTGTGTTATATAATATTTTAAATTGCAAATCGTCAAAGGCTTAGAAAGACTCAGTAGAAGGCGGAATCCCGTCGCTCAGAGAATCGGTGGTTGCTGCGAACCGAATGGGCGGATCCCTTTTGAATTACCGTCTGGAGCCGTCCGGGGGAACGCGCGTAGAATGCGCCAGTAGTCCGGTACCGGGAAATCCCGTTATGTGAATGAAGTGAAAACCGTCATCGGTTCGTCTGGCAATCCGCCGCAGGATCCGCAAACGGTTTTAATTAGGGTGGTAACGCGAGTGCTCCTTCTCGTCCCTTGGGATGAGAAGGAGCTTTTTTGCGTTCCGTTTTCTAAGCAGGACTAACGAATATGGAGGGAAAGAAGAGCAATGAAATGGGAAGAATTAAGCGCGGCCCAGCAAGCCGAGGTGGAACGCCAACTTCAGGTGATTTCCCGCGGTGTTGTGGAGATCGTGCCGGAGGATGAGCTGAAGCAAAAAGTGATCCAGTCGGTTGTGACCGGCAAGCCGCTGAAAGTTAAACTGGGGCTGGACCCTTCCGCGCCGGACATTCATATCGGCCATACGGTGGTTATGCAGAAGCTGCGGCAGTTTCAGGAGCTCGGCCATCAGGTGCAGCTGATCATCGGCGACTTTACGGGGCGGATCGGCGATCCGACCGGCAAATCGGAAACCCGCAAACAATTAACCGAAGAAGACGTACAACGGAATGCGGAAACGTACCGCCAGCAAATCTTTAAAATTCTGGACCCGGAAAAAACGCAAGTTAACTTTAACTCGGAATGGCTGGCACCGATGACGTTTGCCGACGTCGTGAAGCTGTCCGCGAAGGTGACCGTGGCACGTATGCTGGAACGCGACGATTTTACGAAGAGGTATACAAGCGGTCAGCCGATTAGCATCCACGAGTTTTTCTACCCGCTGATGCAAGGCATGGATTCGGTGGCGCTGGAAAGCGATATCGAGCTGGGGGGAACGGACCAGAAGTTTAACTTGCTCATGGGCCGGACCTTGCAGAAAGAATATGGCAAAGACACGCAAGTCGCGATCATGACCCCAATCATCGAAGGCTTGGACGGCGTGCAGAAGATGAGTAAAAGCCTTGGCAACTACATCGGCATCGATGAAGCGCCAAACGAAATCTACGGTAAAGCGATGTCTGTGCCGGACGAGCTGATGACGAAGTACTTTGAGCTGGTGACTGACCTGTCCCTCGAAGAATTGGCTGAACTCACCGAAGGCCTCAAATCGGGAGCCGTGCATCCGCGCGACGCCAAGATGAAACTGGCCCATACGCTCGTCCGGATGTACCATGGTCAAGAAGCTGCCGATGCAGCGCAGGAGCATTTCGTAACGGTGTTCCAGCAACGTGCGCTGCCGGAGGATATCGAGGAGAAAGAAATTCCTGCCGCTGAGCTGGACAATGGGAAAATCCGTCTGATCAAGTTGCTGACGTTGCTAGGGTTCGCCGCATCAAATGGGGAGGCAAGACGCAGCATCCAGCAGGGTGCGGTTAAGCTGAACGAAGAGAAGATCAGCGACCCGAATGCGGAAGTAGAGCTGGCGGGCGGAGAGATCATCCAGGTCGGTAAACGCAAATTCGCCAAGTTGTCGGTAAAATAAGAGGAATGGACTATATAAAGATCCCTCGCCAATTTTTGCATATAATCATGCATAATCAGCTAAAAGAGGAACAGAACTTTACTGTTCCTCTTTTAGTCAGAGAAAGGGTCTAATGATGGTTGATTGTATACTTTGCAATGTATTAGAAACCCGAGAAGCTGTGGTTCTACACGAGTCAATACATGTTCTGTGTATTTTCGATCTATATCCGGCTACCAAGGGGCATTTATTGATTTTTCCGAAGCAGCATATTGAACGCTTGCACCTGATCGAAGATGATCGCTTACAAAATGAGCTGTTCCAAACGTTAGTGACCGTATGTAAGTGACTGGTGGAAAGTCAATTGTGTACGGATTACAGCATTATGACCAAATAGCCAAAGGTAGGCACAAAAAAACCGACCCAAGTTGAGAACAACTTGGGTCGGTTTGCTTCCGAATCTTAACGGTTGTAGAACTCGACGATTTGCTTCTCGTCGATGTCTTGCGACAGCTCGGAACGTTCTGGCAAACGGATGTATTTGCCTTCCAGAGTCGTGTCGTTGAATTCCAGGTAAGCCGGAACATGCGTACGGTTCTCCAGAGCTTCCTTCACGGAAGAGAGACCACGGCTTCTTTCACGAAGGCCGATTACGTCGCCAACGTTTACGCGGTAAGAAGCGATGTCTACTTTCTTGCCGTTAACCGTTACGTGACCGTGGGATACGAGCTGACGTGCACCAGCACGGGAGTTCGCGAAGCCCAGACGGTAAACAAGGTTGTCCAAACGGCTTTCAAGCAAGATCATAAACGTTTCGCCCGCGATACCAGGCATGTGCTGCGCTTTCTCGAACAGGGTGCGGAATTGCTTCTCACCCAAACCGTACATGTGGCGCAGTTTTTGTTTCTCGAGCAATTGTGCTCCGTAGTTACTTACTTTTCTACGTTGGTTAGGACCGTGTTGCCCCGGAGGGAACGGACGTTTCAAATCTTTGCCAGTGCCGCTCAAGGAAATGCCAAGACGGCGGCTGAGTTTAAATTTAGGACCTGTGTAACGTGCCATTGTATAGGTAGACTCCTTTGTTAGTTAAATTTCGTCTAGGGTTCTACTTGCGCGGGTTTTGTTTGGTTGAGCGAAGGATAGATAATGATACGCTCCCTGACAGGAAAGTTCAGCCGCTGTCCCGTCAGCAACAAAAACCGAGAGGGTGCTCGCATGCGTTACGCCCTAAGTAAGACTCTATCCAGTCTTCATCAACAATATATATTATATGAATTGAGGTTATAAAGTCAATAAGTGATTTTGTAGAGATGGGTGGATTTTTGTCGATAGGGCTTTAGTCCCAAAAAAATACCTTAAACCTTAGGATTTATAATGCAAAACCCTAAGGAAGATAGTAAAATAGAGATATCAGACAAGATCGGATATGGCGGAGATGGACAAGCTTGAACTTCAGGACAAGAGCTTGTCCGTTTAATATTTATCGCAGAAGGGTTACAATTCCAACGCAGCATATAAAGGAGCTTTTTTATGGCCGATCAATCCTTGGGTCAGCCGATGCTGAACCTGAATAACGCTTCCGGCCTGCCGCGGCTTGATGATGTCAACGATTATACCGATTGGCTGCGGCAGCTAGATATTAACGCCCACGATTTTCCCTACATCGATTCCATATTACAACAGGGATTTGCGGAATGGCGCAAACAGATCAGCGATATGCCGGAACTCGGCGAGGCTGATTTCTTCCTTGCCGGCAGCCGCGGCGAGAAGCTGCTTGCCGATTCGTTGAACCCGCGGCAACCGCTGGAACGTTCCTGGCCTAGCGGAATGGAAGAGGTCATCAAGCAGAGCTTGTATGAGCGCAAAGCCATCGCAGCCCAGAAGGCCGACGGAGTTTATGCGGCTGTACCGGTGTATACACGCATTCATGGCGAGTTGTTTGCGGTGTTTGGCTGTCTCATTCGTGAGAGCTGCACTTCAGAGGCGATCTTGTTAGCCAAGATGGCGGCCCGGCTGTTTCAAACCTGTTTTTATCGTTGCTTTGAGGGAATGTTCATTACGGATTTGGTCCGCATCCAGCAGCAAGCCAAGCGGGAGGAGCAGCGCCGCTCTAAGCTTTTTCAAATGGTGCAGAAGCTTCATGATAAGATCGACGTGGATTCGGTCCTGACCGAGGTGTTCGAGCGGGTGTCCGGCATGTATCCGAATGCCCGTCTGGAGTTGCTTATGTCTCAGGATCATGTAAGTCTCGATCCGCGGGTTAAATCGTTTCAATTGCTTGGACAAGGCGATGAGCTGCTCGTGAGGGCTTTCATGGAGGGCAGAATGCAGGTTAGGGAAACCGTGGATCCGAAGGGAGAAGGCGAAAGAAATTTGGAAATCGCCGTACCTCTCAGTGGCAAACAAGGGGTGTACGGGGTTTTCCACTTGCGCATCCAGCGTGAGGAGATCGATGATGTGGATTTGCAGCTGATCGGCATGCTGGCCGATACGGCCGGCACGGCATTTGAGAACGCGAAGCTGTATGAACAATCGAATTTGCTGATCAACGAGCTGAGGCTGATCAATGAATTAACGAAACGGCTGAATCAAAGTCTGCGGCTCAAGGAAGTTTTCCAATTTGCAACCGAAGAGTTGCTATCGATTTTTCAGGCGGAGTATTGCTGTATTTCCCAATTAAACAAAGAGACAGAAACGTTCGAGATTGTGTCCAGCAATGTTCCGGGGCTGTCGAAGGAGCATTTTCCGAAAAACTATGGATTCAGCGGGCTGGTATATTCCACGCAGGAGCCGATCATTCTGTCGGACTTTCAAGCCTATGGGAAGGTATCCTCGAGATTTATGGAGGAGACGAACTCCCGCTCGCTGATCACCGCACCTTTGTTCGTCCGGGGAGAAGTGAACGGGGTAATCATGCTGGCGCACCGCAAGACCCGCTTTTTTTCTTATGATAATTACAAGCTGCTTCAGGTCTTATCCTCACACATCGGTCTTGCAATCGCCAACGCGTCGCTGCATGCGGAGGTACGCCGGATGGCCAATCGCGATATGCTGACTGGACTTTACGCCCGCCATTACGTCGATGATGCGATCCAGGAATTCCAGAAGAAAGACACGAACGGTTCCTTAATCATCGTGGATATTGATCAGTTTAAGCAAGTCAACGACACGTACGGGCACCAAACCGGGGATAAAATCCTGAAGCAGGTGTGCGCAATCGTCAAGAGCTCAATCCGCAAGACAGATATCGCCGCCCGCTGGGGAGGCGAAGAACTGGCGGTGTACCTGCCCGGTGCAAGCGCTGAGAACAGCTACCAAATCGCAGAAACGATTCGGCTGCGCGTCGCGATGGATACCGATCCGCCGGTGACCGTCTCATGCGGTATTGCTGAGTGGGTAAAGGGCGATGAGAAGCTTAGCGTGGAGTCGCTTTTCTATGAGGCGGATATGGCGCTGTATAAAGCCAAGAACAACGGGCGGAACCAGACGCAAGTCGGATCCAGAGAGGACGCCCCCTCCTCGTAAATGGTTGCTTTATTGGTATAGAACGCTCTCGACCGGACATATGGACGGCGGGAGCGTTCTTTTTTGGGTTGCCGGTCGAACCTGCGAATAGAGTGACCGTCCCTGTGGCAGGATACTGCTAGAACTAGCAAAAGGAATGATCCGGTGGGGAACCGGGTTTATTTTTTCAGGCGGGGGCTTGCATATGAAGGGGATATCACGGAGAAGGCCAACGTATAAATATCGGTTAGGGAAGATCATCTATGGCCTGCTAGTCACGCTAATCTTGGCGTCGTGCGGGATCAACGAAGCGAGGACGCCGGAGCAGTGGTTTGACTTCACCTGGTCCGGGCTGGCGGGATGTGACACGTTAACCTTTCGCGGCTTAGCCGCCTTGCAGCGCGGAAACAGGCAAGGGCTGGAAGAGAGTTTCAGTTATACGGGACGTCTTCAAGAGCATAGGGAATTAAGTATCCGAGGCGAGCCGATGGGTCAACGGGCGGGAAACCCTGCAGGCCATCTGCAAACGGCGGGATTAGCAGAGCCGAATGGCTGGGAAGCCAAGCTCCGGTTAGAGCACGGGAACTGGCTGGTGCAATCCGATGACCACAATGCGCTGCTGCAAGGGGTGGTCCGTCTGAACCCGCTGGAACAACTAGAGGAGATTCGAATGGCCGCTAAGAAAACGATCACTTCCGAAAGCGGTGCTGCACGGGGGACGAAGGTGCTTCGGATCGAGATGGATCCAGCCGAAGCTACCATGCGGTTAAAGGATCGCTTGCTGTCGGAAATGGAGCTCACGCGTGAGGCCGGGCTGGCGCAATTAGAACAGGTGCCGGCTTCACAGAAGGAGCAGCTGCGAAACGAGTTGTCGCAGATCTGGACGACGGGCAGCAAGCAGTTAGCGGTCATGCTGAAGCAAATGAAAGCGACCGTCGTCTACCATTTGACGATTGACCGCAAATCGGGATTACCTTCCAGGCTGACCTCGGAGACGACGTTGAATTATTTGTCACCCAAAGGCGTGCCGCAGCGGGAGGTGCTGCGAACCGATAACCGGTTTGAGGGTTATCAGTAGGCGTGAGTGACATCCTAGGTTAGGCTGACTTTCCGACCCTATCGTGCTACAATAGCAGAAGAATTAACCAATGGTTAAACCAATGGGGTGTTTGGACGGCCGGCACGGGTTGTAATACCAAATCCCACAACGAATATTGAGGAGAGTGTGAAGCCAGATGCGAGATCCTAGAATTCAGAAGCTGGCGGAAAACCTGGTTGGTTATTCCGTAAATGTACAACCGGGAGAGAACGTCCTGGTCGAAATGATTGGCGATGAACGTGATTTGCTGAAAGCGGTCGTGGAAGAGGTTGGGAAGAAGGGCGGGAACGCCTTCGTTGAGATTACTGACCGGGCTGTACAACGTGCGCAATTGAAATACGCCACGGAAGACGGCATCAAAACCTGGGCGGAATACGATTTAAAACGGATGCAAATGATGGACTGTTACATCGGCATTCGTGCGGGTTCTAACGTCAACGATCTGTCCGACGTACCCGAAGATAAGATGAAGCTGTACAATTCGCTTTATTCCCACCCTGTACATAGCGAACAACGGGTGAAACGTACGAAATGGGTGGTTCTCCGTTATCCGAACGCCAGCATGGCCCAATTGGCCAATACGAGCACGGAAGCGTTCGAGGATTTCTATTTTGACGTATGTAACCTGGATTATGCCAAAATGGATCGGGCGCAAGATGCCTTGGCTGATCTGATGAACAGAACGGACAAAGTCCGGATCGTTGCTCCGGGCACCGACCTGACCTTCTCGATTAAAGACATTCCGGCGGTCAAGTGCTCCGGTCAAAGGAATATCCCGGATGGCGAAGTCTATACGGCTCCGGTCCGCGATTCCGTAAACGGCACGATCAGCTACAATACGGCTACGCTGTACAACGGAGTTACGTTCGAGAATATCAAATTCCGCTTCGAGAACGGTAAGATCGTTGAAGCTACGAGCAACGACACGAAACGGATGAACGAAATCCTGGATTCGGACGAAGGGGCTAGATATATCGGGGAGTTTGCGATCGGATTCAACCCGTATATTTTGCATCCGATGAAGGACATCTTGTTCGACGAGAAAATTGCGGGCAGCCTTCACTTTACCCCAGGTCAAGCTTATGAGGAAGCCGATAACGGCAACCGTTCCTCGATTCACTGGGATCTTGTGCTGATCCAGCGTCCGGATTACGGCGGCGGAGAAATTTATTTTGACGATGTACTGATCCGTAAGGATGGCATTTTTGTGCTGCCTGAGCTTGAGGGATTGAACCCGGAAAACCTGAAGTAATCAGAAATCCTCCTTGCTAGGAAAGCGGATTCAATGTATGATTGAAGTATGTTATTTCCAATGTTAAAGACGGAGGGATCCTATGGCCACGAACAATGAAGCGGTAGTCGAAATTGCCCAAACAGCAGGCAAGTTCACTTCTTCCATTGTGCTTCAAGCGGACAATAAGTACATCGATGTAAAAAGTATCCTCGGCCTCTTCACCACGCTCGTAAATACGAAGAGCTATGAGCTTCACGTTCACGGACCGGATGCGGAAGAAGCGAAGAAAGCCGTAACCGAAGTGTTTGCGAAACACGGGTTGGACGTCAAAGTTGTTGCCGATTAATGTCAATGAGAAACACTCCCGACTTAGGTCGGGGGTGTTTTTTAATGCCTGCGAACAGCGGTACTCAGCGGTTTTTCATAGATAGGTTAATTTAAGCAGGTTCTTGTATTGGCTTTCGATTTCGTCTAATATTAAGATTAGAGATGAATGGTAGGCGATTTTGGACATAGGGGGGAAGAAGCATGACTTCATCTGAGTTGCAGGAGCAACTAAACCTGAAGGCACTTAATCTTCTGAAAGAAGATGCAGATAAAATTGAGAAGCTGATCGAAGTACAGATGGAGAACTTGGCCACACGTTATTGCCCTCTCTATGAGGAAGTGCTGGATACCCAGATGTATGGATTCTCCAGACAAGTAGATTACGCAATTCGCGTCGGACTTATTCAAGAAACGGTAGGTAAACAAATCCTCAGCAGATTGGAACGTAATTTGGCCTCGCTGTATGAAGCCATGAACAATAGACAACAGTAAGGCATTTGCTGTTGCTGCTAAATAATACAAGCGTATGCTTCGGAAGTTGCCGAAGACATACGCTTGTTTTGTTGTTGAGGGTTATACGAGATAAAACGAAACGCCGAGAATCATATAGACCGCCAGCAGCAGTACCCCTTCAAACCAGTTGGTTTGGCCGTCCTGCGTGATGGATTTGGCGATAAATACCGAGACGCCAATCGCGGCCAACTCGATGACGGTAAATACGATATCCATCGGCTTGCCAAACAGATGGCTGACGAAGATGAGCACAGGAGCCACGAACAAAGCGATCTGCAAGCTAGAGCCGACGGCGATTTCTACGGCTGCCCCGATTTTGTTCTTCATCGCCAGCATGATGGCAGCGCTGTGTTCGGCGGCATTACCAACGATCGCAACGACAAAGGCACCGACGAACAGCTCGCTCAGACCGAAATCGGCGGTCAGCGTGTCAAGCGTATGTACCAACCATTCGCTGACGAACGCAACCATAACGGTAGCGATCACCAGATATAAAATCGACTTCCCCTTGGACCAGGCCGGGGCATGTTCATGCGGAAGCTCTTCCGCGTCCTTCTCGCTGATATCTGCCAGATGGTTCTTGTGCGTGATCATGGAGAAGATCAGCCAGAGGATATAGGCGACAATCAGAACGCCGGCAACAACCAAACTGAGCGCGAAACGATCGTCCTCGTGCAGCACGTGGGTTTGCAGGAAGATCGCCGGGACGAACAATGCGATGATCGCTACGATCATCAGCGAGCCGTTCATGCCGGCTAACGTGACGTTATATTTTTGCACCTTGTGCTTTAAGCCTCCCGCAAACAAGCTGAGCCCCAGCACGAGCAGCAGGTTGCCGATGATGGACCCGGTAATACTGGCCTTCACCATGTCGAACAGCCCTTCGCGGACCAGCATGATGGCGATAATCAATTCGGCCGCATTACCGAAGGTGGCATTTAGGAAGCCGCCCAGGCGTTGACCCGCGTAATGCGCCACGCTCTCCGTTGCCCGGCCGAGAAAGCCCGCGACAAGAATGACGGCGATCGCGGAGATGACAAATTCTAACGTTGCTGACCAGTGCGCGTAATGCCCCATGGCGCTAAGTGCAAAGAAAATCAGCAACAATGCGGGTGAAATAAACTTTTTCATGGAACACCTCGAGTTAGTCATTTTTTGGCAATAAACTGAATGTAACAATTTTACTCAAAATTAATCGAAAGGTCTACATTTGCTTTAATACGACTTCCGATTTACAATGAAATTAATGAGGTTGAAGGAGGAATGACCATGACCGAACAACTGCAGTTGGATAGCGGGCAAATTCGGATTTCAGACGATGTTGTCGCCAAAATCGCCGGAATGGCTGCTCTAGAGACACCGGGGATTGCCGCGATGTCCGGGGGGCTTTCCGAAGGTTGGGCTAAACGGTTAAGCGGCAAAAATGTGCAAAAGGGCGTCACGGTCGAAGTTGGTCAATTGGAGGCGGCAATCGACCTGCGAATTATCGTGTTATATGAGACGCCGATCCACGAAGTTTGCCGGATGCTTCAGCAAAATGTTCGAGAAGCGGTAGAGAGCATGACGGGACTTAAAATTGTAGAAGTGAACGTGAAAGTCGAGGGCGTGGCGTTTAAGGACGATGAAATCTGATCGCCCCTTCCTTGACCTTCTGCAGCATACCTGAGTTTCGCTTTCGGCCTCGAATGACCGGATTGCTGGCATATGCAGTAAGCATAAAGAAGACTACGGAGATCATCACTCCGTAGTCTTCTTTTGTTAGCTTCAAATTATAAACCGCGCCGGGCTTCTCTGCGCAGTTCGAACGGCGTTGGTTCGCGGATGATCACCGATTTGGTGCGTTCCTGCTTCAATGGCAGAGATGATTCGCGCGAAATGCTAAGCACAATGCCCATCGAGACCATCATAACGAGCAGCGAAGAGCCGCCGTAGCTAATGAAGGGCAAGGTGACGCCGGTCACCGGAATCGTGTTGGTGACGCCGCCGATGTTAACGAACGCCTGGATGGCGATCAAGCCCATAATCCCAACCCCAACTAACGTGCCAAACGTGCTTTGGCAGCGCAGCGACACGAGCAGCCCGCGCCAAATGAAATAAATATAAAACAGCAGGAAGATCAACGTACCGATAAACCCGAATTCTTCGCCGATGACGGAGAAAATAAAATCGTTATACGCATTCGGCAAATAATGCAGCTTCTGAATGCCTTGTCCGAATCCAGTACCGGTTAGTCCGCCATGGCCAATCGCGGTGAGCGATTGAATCAGGTTGTAGCCGGTTCCTTGCGTATCATGCCATGGGTCGAGGAAGGCTTCGATCCGGCCCATCCGATAATCGCTGCTCGCAGCGACGGTGGGATCGGGCGGATTGATCTTGTCCCACAACGCTTCGACGCCTAGCACGATGCTGGCACCTAATATGAGCAACCCAATGGAACCGAGAATGTGCTTCAAATTCGCGCCGCCGGCGAAAATAATCAGCCCGGCGGTAGCCACAAGAATCAGACAAGAGCCAAGGTCAGGCTGGAGCATGATCAAGCCGGCGACAAAACCAACGATGACCATGACCGGGATATACCCGGTTCTTAGATCCCGGAACCGCTCGCCTTTCTTGGAGATGAGGGCCGACAGGTACAAGATCGTCGTGATTTTAGCAAGCTCCGTCGGTTGAATCCCGAGCGTACCAATCGTGAACCAGCTGGTCGCGCCATTGATGCGTCCGCCGATAAAGGGTACAAGCAGCAGCATAATGATGGCCAGGATGAACACAGGGATAAACAGCTTCTTATATTTCTCGTAAGGGATATTCATCGTCACGAACATGCCGACTAACCCGATTAAGGCGAATATAATCTGCCGTTTCGTAAAATACATCGGGTCATAACCAAATTTGGCATCAACCAGCGTGATGCTGGAGCTGGAGCTGAACACCATAACGATTCCGAAACCGGCCATCAGCAAGGTTAAGATGAGCAACTGAAAATCGGGGGCTCCGCGTCTTGGTTTCTCTGTGCCTTCTTTCATCGCGTTACCGATTAGGCCTCAAGAAGTTCCTTTAATTCCGTCAACTTATGATTGGCGGTCTTCATGACCATCGCAGGAATCTCCGATTCATACTCCAAGCCGTGCGGAAAAGTGGCCCGCCCCATATAGACCGCTTCGATTGCCAGTACCGTGTCTGGACGTTCCAGTTTGCCTTCTACCACCCGTGTATTGATGCGGAGGTAATAGTCGCTGTTATTATATTCAATTTTATAATCGTATGTAGCGCGGTAATATTCCCATTGCCAACGGATGAAGCCTACCTTCTCCGCAGCTTCGTCTAAGTAAGCCAAATCGCTTTGCAGTCCGTCCAATCCGGTATTTTCTACGATCATTGTAAAGAGTGCCCCCTTCAAAATATTGGTCCAAAGTTCACGGATCGATTCAAATGTGAACTTTTTTCATCAAAGTTATCACACTTATCCCCATGATATTATGTTTCCATCGGTTGTGCAAGCATGGGAAAACCTCGCAAATCGGCGGCTTTCCTTAAGGTAAATCTGAACGAGTCACCCGTTTTCTGCTACAATAAGCTAAACGAGATCGTGGAAAGAGGAGTGGGACGATGGAGGAGAAGCTGTTAAGCGATTTGTTTCCATCCATGGTGGAGCGGCGGCGTCATTTTCACCGCTATCCGGAGCTTTCCTTCATGGAAAAGGAGACTTCAACGCTGGTCGCCGATAAGTTGCGGGAGCTGGGGATCGAAACGACAACTAATGTCGGCGGGTTTGGCCTTGTAGCCCGCATCCGGGGAGAGCTTCCCGGCAAAACGGTGGCGCTTCGGGCTGATATGGACGCGTTGCCAATCCAGGACGAAAAAACGTGCGAGTACGCCTCTCAGCACCCCGGCGTGATGCACGCCTGCGGTCACGACGGCCACACGGCAACGCTGCTGGCACTGGCGGAGTACTACAGCCGCACCAAAGCGAAGCTTCGCGGGGAGATCCGTCTAATCTTCCAGCCGGCGGAAGAGGTTTGCCCGGGAGGGGCGAAATCGATGATCGAGGAAGGTGCGCTGGACGGCGTGGACGTTATTTACGGAGTGCACCTGTGGACGCCGATTCCGGTCGGCACGGTGGCGAGCGCACCGGGACCGTTGATGGCTTCGACCGACGAGTTCTTCATCGATGTGCAGGGACGCGGGGGGCATGGTGGCATGCCGCATAAAACGGTGGACAGCGTGGTGGCCGCTTCGGCGCTTGTGCTGCAGCTGCAAAGCGTGGTGAGCCGCTCGGTGGATCCGCTGGACCCGGCCGTTGTGACGATCGGCTCGATCCAGGGCGGCACGGCGCAGAACATCATCGCCGACCGCTGCAGATTGTCCGGCACGGTCCGCTGCTTCCGCGAGGAGACGCGGGAGCTCATCCGCGAGCGGATTCATGTGTTGGCCCAAAGCACGGCGGAAGCATACGGTGCGAAGGCGCAAATCAACTATATGATGGGCTACCCGAGCTTGGTGAACGATGAAGGTGAATACCATCGTTTTACGAAGGTGGCTCCGGGGGTGTTCGGACTGCGGGCCGAGCTGTCGCCGAAGATCATGCCGGCGGAGGATTTTGCCTACTATTTGCAATGGGTTCCGGGCTGTTTCATGTTTGTTGGCGCGGGAAATCCCGGCAAGGGCGCAATGTATCCGCACCATCATCCCAAATTCGATATCGACGAAGACGCCATGCTGCATGCGGCGGGGCTGCTGGCGGCGATGGCGGAATCCTATCAGGACGAACACGCATAATCGGATTCCTACTTTGGCACGCTATGTTCAAAGGAGGGATTTATGTTGAGAAAAGTTAGCGAGATTATGACCCAAAACGTCGTTACTGTGACGCCGCAGGATAATGTTTACGAAGTAGCGGTTAAAATGAAAGAACACGACACGGGTTTCATTCCGGTAGTTGAAGGCGGAGATAAGCTGATTGGCGTCATCACAGACCGGGATTTGGTGATCCGCGGTATCGCCGAGAAGCGTCCCGGCTCGACGGCAGTCTCCGAAGTGATGACCAAAGGGATCAAAACCGCTTCCCGCGACATGTCGGTGGACGAGGCCGCAGAACTGATGGCCGAGCAGCAAATCCGCCGGCTCCCGGTATGCGAAGGGGATCGCTTGATCGGGATCGTATCGCTTGGCGATTTGGCGGTACGTAATATTTTTGCCGACAATGCCGGGGAGGCTCTGTCCGAAATCTCGGAGCAGGTACATTAATGACGAAGAGAAAGTAAGCGGGAGAGGTTCGCAGCCTTGGCGGCGGACTTCTCTTTTTGCTGGTTGCAAGAGGCTGATCTAAAGGAGGGCATAACCGATGATAGAAACGGGAGCATGTATCGTTCAGCGAGATTTAACGGTGCTGCTGGAGAAGGAGCATCCCGGCTTCGAAACGGCGCGGGAACAGTTGTCCCATTATGCCGAGTTGGTGAAGAGCCCGGCTTATTATCATACATATCGAATTACTCCGCTCACATTATGGCATGCCGCTTCCTGCGGGATCGATGCGGATCGAGTGCTGGAAGAACTTCAGTCTATGGCCCGATATGGACTGCCGAGCGGCGCGGCTGAAGACATCCGCAACTGGATGGGAAGGTTCGGGCAGCTGAAGCTGCGTCCGGTTCCAGGTGAATCGGACCGATTGGAACTGGAGTACGTTGGAACCGAAGAAGAGGGTTTTCTGGAGCAGTTATCCCGACAACTGGATTTACCGGCGGGGACTTGGAGCCTGGTGGACAAGCGCCATCTCCATCTGCCGGCCGCATGGCGCGGCAGCTTAAAACGAGAACTTGCCCGGCTGGGTTATCCTGTCCTGGACGAAGCAGGCTACCACCAAGGCCGCAACCTGAAGTTTGCTCTCCGGGAGGAACTGGAAGGAGGAAGGCCGTTTCGGCTCAGACCGTACCAACAGGAAGCGGTCGCTGCATTTGCCGGCAAGGCTGGTGAAGGCGGAAGCGGTGTTGTCGTACTTCCCTGCGGAGCGGGAAAGACCGTAGTTGGACTGGCCGCCATGGAACGGTTCCAGTGCGAGACGCTGATTTTAACCTCCAATGTGACCTCGGTACGTCAATGGATTTCCGAAATGATTTCGAAAACGACTTTGCCGCCGGAAGCGGTTGGAGAATATTCAGGAGAGAAAAAACAAGTCAAACCGGTGACGGTTTCGACCTATCAAATATTGACCCATCGAGCCCGCAAAGAGGAGGGCTTCAAGCATATGTCCCTGTTCCAAGAACGGGATTGGGGATTAATCATTTACGATGAAGTTCATCTTCTTCCGGCGCCGATTTTCCGGGCAACCGCCGATATTCAGGCGACCCGTCGGCTTGGGCTGACCGCCACCCTGATTCGCGAGGACGGTTGCGAGCGGGACGTCTTCTCCTTGATCGGACCCAAACGGTATGATGTCCCATGGAGAACGCTTGAAGAGAGCGGTTTTATCGCGCAGGTTGATTGCCAGGAGATCCGGGTGGCGATGCCCGAGCCACAACAGAATCAATACGCCCGGGCGGAAGGGCGGGAGAAGTTTCGAATCGCCGCGGAGAACCCGTATAAGAACGAGATCGTACGGCGATTGCTGGACCGGCATCGGGACCGTCAGGTACTGATTATCGGGCAATATTTGGATCAGCTGCAAAGCATCGCCGCGGAACTCCACGTTCCGCTCATTACCGGGAGTACGCCGCAGGCGGAACGGAGCAGATTGTTTCAGGCGTTCCGCGAAGGGGAAATTCCGGTTCTGGCCGTGTCCAAAGTAGCCAATTTTGCGGTAGATTTGCCGGATGCGTCGGTGGCGATTCAAATCTCCGGCAGCTTTGGTTCGCGTCAAGAGGAGGCGCAGCGTCTCGGACGGATTCTGCGGCCGAAGCGAGACGGCGGCAGGGCTTATTTTTATACCCTCGTGTCGGAGAACACCCGCGAACAGGAATTTGCCCTCCGGCGGCAATTGTTTTTGCTGGAGCAGGGTTATGAGTATGCCGTGCGGCGCGAGCAGGAGGGGATCGAAGCATGAGCAGGCGGTCGGAAATGCCAGCTTACGAAGATTCTTTGATAGATGGGCCAGTTAGGGAGCCATTAAACGAAGCGGAGATGGAGGCGCTCCGGCTCCTGTTTCGGCGTTATGCAGGACAGCCGTTTCGGCTGGAACAAGCTAACGCCGCCGCGGCTGGCAGCTCGAGCGGAGCCGACATTCGCGCTGCATTGCCGGTGCTCCTGCGCTCTGGAGAAATCGCTGCGGTACGCAAGGCTTGGGGAGAGAAGCTGTTTTACATCCCGCTAGACCGCCAGCTAGAGATGTGGAAGATATGGGGGTACGCGGAGCTGCGGGAGCAGAACCCGGTGCGCGTGGAACTTGAACGGGAGGCCAAACCTGGATTGGCGTTGGATTTGTTCCGCGCTTTGACCTGGATTGCCGGCAATGGACTGCGGATGACGGCGAAAGGGACGATTCACCAGAAGGAACACAGCAAGTTGGAAGACCGAATTGCGCTGAAAGCGGAAGACATCGCAGGTCTGCAGCTCAACTATCCGCATCCGGACGTATATTCTCCCGCACTTGCGGTTGTGATGGATCTGCTGCTGGCGCTAGGGCTGATCGCCAAGGAGAGGGCGGTTTGGCGGGCGGATGTCCCGGGAATGGCGGCATGGCTGTCCTTGGATGTGCCGGCGATGAACTTCGTTCTAATGCGCGAGCTGCAGCGCTATGTTCCGGCTGACGTTGGACTGCAGCATGTCGCCTTGCGACTAACGGCACCGGATTTAAAACCCGGCGCGTGGTATTCGGTGGAGGAACTGCTGGGTTCGCTCCAAGACCAGGGGCTGCTGGGGGGGGAGAGCGGCGATCTGTCACCGGAGCGCGCCGCTTGGATCGAAGGATGGCTTGAAGCTTTGTGCGGCTGTGGCTGGATGGAGCTTGGCCGCCATCCGGAGGATGGCCGGATGTTCCGTTGGCTGATTGAACGGGACGCTTCTTCGCCGACGGCTTCCCCATCGGCGAAAGGGAAGCTGATCGTGCAGCCTGATTTCGAGCTGCTGGTTCCGCCAGACGTACCGTTTACGGTCCGGTTTGAGCTGGAGGCTTGCGCTGAACTGGCCTCGTCAGGCGTAATGAGCGTCTACCGTTTGACGCGTGCGGGCCTGGAGCAGGCATGCAAGTTGGGTCGTACGCCGCAGGAGATCCTGCAGCTGCTGGAGGAGCATTCTGCCGGTGTACCAGCGTCTGTTCGCGACGGCTTGCTCCAATGGGGGCGGGAAATCGGCCGTACCACGCTCACCGAAGTGAAGCTGCTCAGCTGTGCGGATACGGAAGCCGCGGATCGCATTGCAGATTTGCCATCGCTGGCCGGCAAGCTGGAGCGGATTGGTCCGCTTCATTTTCTCGTAACGACGGACAGCGAGGCGGAAGTGATCAAGATTCTAGAAAGTGAGCGATTGGCTCCGGTTCACCGGGGCACTCCAGCCCCCAATGAACCGATTCTTCCGAAGCTTACGGAAATGGAAATCACCTGGTCAAATGATGAGGGGCCGAGCGGGCAGAAGGGTCAAGGCTGGATTTATAAAGGAGCGGATCTGCACTTTTATGAGCCGGAAACCCGTCCGCCAGAAGTAGACGAGCTGTTCCCGGGTTTGTCGGAGATCCCCGTCATGTGGTGGAAGGAATTGCGGCGTTATCACGCCTCGACCGCCCGTGAACTGATCGAACGGGCTTTGGCCTGGTCTGCCAAGCTGATGCTGCAGATCGGAGGAGAGAGCGTTGTTTGCGTGCCGCTGGCAGTCGTGGAAAGTGAAACGGATTGGCAAGTCAGAGTGCGTAAGCTACCCTCATCTGAGGCACAGGGAAAAGAGACTCCAGGAGAGGAAGTGCTGCTGTCACCCCGAGATTGGCAGGCGATCCGCCTAATTCTCCCAACAGGCTTACGCAAATGAGAGCTTAGGAAGGATGAACCTCTTCTGCTCGCTAAAGGATTGTGGTATGATAGTGACGTCTACCTGTTGGGTGGAACAATAACCACAAAAGCGAGATGAAATTCATGAGCGTAATCGCGAAGAATACGGTCGACATGGCCGAAGTGCTGATCAACGCCTATGAATTGGGCGATATGATAAATCAATCCGCCGCCGTTTCCGAATATTTGTATTGGAAAAAGCGCGTGGAAGAAGATAGTGAGATTCAGGCATGGGTCAAGAAGCTGGAAGCTCAGAAGGAACTGTTCCGGGAAACCGAGCGCTTTGGACATTTCCATCCGAATTATCACGAGGCCAAGGATAAAGTGGCCGAGGTGGAGCGGGAATTAGAGCGCTTCGAGGCGGTTCGGAAGTTTAAAGCCGCTGAGAACGAACTCGACGATATCCTCCACCAGATGTCGGAAATGATCGCTTATGCCGTTTCCGATACGATCAAGGTGCCAAGCAATGATCCGAATCCGAAAGGCGGATGCGGCGCCGGTGGAAGTTGCAGCTGCGGCTAAGAGCATAAGCAGCCGATCATTCCGGAAGATTGGTTTCCGGAAGTTCCAGGTAGTTAAGCCACGGGAGGGGAAAGTCATGTTTCCGGAGCGTACAGGATATATCATATGGGTAAGCGACTTGAAAGCGGCAAGGAACTTAGAAAAATACGGAAGCGTGCATTATCTATCCCGCCGCATGCATTATGTGGTTATGTATGTGAATGCCGATCGGGCGGAAGAGACGATGCGGAATATCCGTAAGTTATCCTATGTTCGCAAAATTGAGCGGTCTTACCGTGGGGAAATTAAAACCGAATACAGTAAGGACGTCCCGGACAAAACCCGCTTCTACGGACTCTAACCGAAGGTTAGACCAAGCGATTCGAATGCCAAAGCCGCGCAGCGAGCTACTCGTTGCGCGGCTTTTTTGTGTTTATACTGTCTCCTATGGATTTATAGTTCTAGAGACCTTATTTTTTGGCAAAAAACACTTGAATCTTGTAGAAAATTAGGGAATGATGTAATATAATAGGCAAAAGAGCTTAGTTAAAAAGACCTAATTATTGGCAAATCACTTACTTATCTATTTACAAAGACCTATACAATGAGAGGTGCGGCATGAGAGACAAGGCAACGGAACGCTGGAGAACCTATGAATCCTTCTATATTCAACTAGGGGACAAGAGAGTTGCCGATATCGTAGTAACGAACCATGCCAAGCTCCGATACCAGGACAGAATTGATCGGGATAATGTCGGGGTTGAACAGATTGCCGGATGGGCTTGGGAATGTTTAAAGCAGGGACGCATAACGCCATATTATCGCAAGGAAGAGGACGTCTATTTAATTGATGACGATCTCGTGATGGTGGCTGAATTTGCGGAAATTCCCGGAGAGTTCGACCTTGCCGGACGCCCGATGCACCGCATGATCATCGTTACCTTTCTTGGACGGATGTCGGAAACCATTGAATTGCGCGATTTGAAATCTTATTATTCCTGGCTTCGCCATTCCCGGCGAATGACGCTGATGAAGAACAGCCGCAAGCACCGCTAGGAGCTGCGGGAGTAGGTCAAGACAGAAACTAGGCCGAAGCCGAAGATGAGAAAGAAGACGTAGAACGATTTGGAAAGAAGCATGCCGTTAACCGGTCTGCTTCTTTTGACATTTTAGCCTGTTGTGTCAAATACGATTTCACCGATTTTTCTGCAACTCAAATACACCGCTCCTCCGTTCCTCGCATCCTTCCCGTCTCCTGCATCCCTGGCGTCCCTCACGTCCCTCATGGCCCTCACGTCCTTCCCAGTGCGGGGGTGGCAGTGGCAGGATAACGTAGTTTCTCCGCCCCTTTTTAACGATTATCCCGTTGCGTCAGGTCATGGAGGAAGAGAAACTGGGAACAGGAAATGCTCTGAAGTTGATAAAGTTAAAAATACGTTGCAAAAAAGCGGATCGGGTGGTTTATTGCGAAAAATATAGATATGTTGATAAGCATCTCGATTAAGCCGCATCTGCAATGGTTGAGATCCGGCGGATTACGATTAGCTGGCGGTACGAGATTGCTGGAATGGACAGGCACATCTGCAGCATGTTCTGGCGCATTTCTTCCTCGGAAAAGGACATGCGCAGGTAACGGCGTACGGTGTACTCATTCAAATACGCCTGCAAATGTGTTATTCCCAAGGCGACATACGTGCGTCTGATAGAGTCCCGTGCTTCTCTCACGACTTTCCGTAAGGGCAGATACATCCCATAAACGAAAGGGAACCACCGCTTGGTTGAGGTATGGACGTCTACATGCTTGTTGATGAACGTAGCGAGATCGTGCCGGGTAGCCCATTGCTCGCCTCCTCTTTTATGCGGTATCAGTTGAATCTTCACACGCTCGGGCTCACCAGACTCCGTGACCGTGCAGCCGGCGACGACTGCGGTGGCATAAGGTTGAGAAGCTGGATGAAAGCGGTTGGGATCCGTCCCATACTGATCGCGGTTCACCTTCACCTCTCCAGAGAGCAGCTCCCGGGCATCACATTCACCGAGGGTATGGCGGATTTTGTGCAGCATGAGCCACGCGGTCTTGTAGGTAACTTGGATCACCTGACTCAACCGCAGCGCTGAGATACCGTCGGGAAGCAGGAACAGCTCCATAGCTTGAAACCATTTCACCAAAGGCAGATGGGTTCTTTCAAAAATCGTACCCACCAAAGGCGAGGCTTGATAGCTGCATCTTCTGCACTCAAACAAAGGAAGTCGTCGGGAGGACAGGCGGGTGCATTCGGTATATGCGCAGCGCGGGCAGACGAAGCCGTCTGGCCACTTCATAGCGATGATCGCCTCGATACAGTCGGCCTCACTTTGAAAACGGCTGCTGATAGGTTGAAGCAGCTCTTTATTCATACCTAACTCCATGTCGGATCCCTCCAATGTGAATCTTCCCAACTCCAAAATTACGAACTAATGTTCTCTTTTTAAATTATACCAAACATATGTTCTGTACACAAGAAAAAACTACCAAAAAATCAACTTACTCAATTGATCCCAATTAATCCTGAAGGGTCAGCTTTCTGGGACTGTCTCATTTAGAAAACCTCCTTCCACAATTCCTAATTTCTGAGCGAAAGGGATAATGGTGCAAAAGAGGCGCGCACAAGACCATATGCGGGCACATAAAGGGCACAGAAGTGATAAGAGCCATCGGATGTAGGGCAGGCGTTTTTTGATAGGGCAACAATTCATGGGACTAGCACTTTATGTAGTTGGCCCGGGCATGCTATTGTTAATGGAGAGCTTTGCAATGGAAAGAAAGGGGAGTGCCGGACGATGGCGTTAAACTATCACCAGCTTCATATTTTCTATACGGTGGCGCAGCGTGGCAGCTTCTCGGCTGCAGCCCAGGCACTGCACATGACTCAGCCTGCGGTTACGATGCAAATCCAATCGCTGGAAGATTACTTCGGCACGAAGCTACTGATCCGTTCTACGAAAAAGATCGAATTAACGGAAGCCGGCCAAACTTTGCTGCCGTTTGCTCGCCAGAGCGTGGAGTTAATTCGTGAAACAGAGCAGGCCATGTCGCGGCATACATCGATGCTGGAGGGGCGGCTGCAGCTCGGCTCCAGCTTGACGATCGGGGAATACGTCCTCCCTCGGCTCCTTGGGCCGTTTGGACAGCGATACCCTCATATCTCAATCGTGATGAAGGTGATCAACACGACGCAAATCATCGAGGAGATCCTGAATCACCAGCTGAGTTTCGGGTTAGTTGAAGCGCCGGTTCAACATCCGGACTTGGTATCCGAGCCTGTCATGGAGGATGAGCTCAAGCTAATTGTTCCCGCAGGCCACCCGTTGTCGGGGAGAAGGTCTGTAACGGTGGAGGAAGCGATTCATTACCCTTTTGTACTGCGGGAAAAAGGCTCTGGCACTCGTCAGGTGATGGAGGATGAACTGCGGAGATGCGGTGTTGACATCAATCAAATTCGTACTGTTATGGAACTCGGCAGCACGGGGGCGGTAAAATCGGCGGTCGAGGCCGGGATTGGCATCACGATTATTTCACCTTCTTCCGTTAAGCATGAGCAGGCGCTGGGACTGCTGGAGGTGCTGGATATTGAAGGGTTGTCTTTTAAACGGATGTTTTATTCGATCCACTTGAAATCGACGCTGTTGCCGGTCACAGCGGTGACGTTTTTGACTTTCCTGCGGGAATATCCGCAAACTACGTAAAAGACATTGCGAAAATGAAGGATGGGATAACATGGAACCACATATGGCAAACGAACGTTACGACCTTCATTCACATACCCAAGCTTCGGACGGGATGAATAAGCCGGCGGAAAACGTAAGGCTGGCCAAGGAGAAAGGGCTGACGGGCTTGGCCATCACAGATCACGATACCGTTGCCGGGATTGAGGAGGCTTTGCTGGCCGGGAAGGAGCTTGGCGTGGACGTTGTCCCCGGCATCGAAATCAGCACCCGCGCCGGGGGCAAAGACATCCATGTGTTGGGGTACTTCCTGAATTTCGAGGATGAACACCTTCTGGAGCGCTTGGCCCGGCTTCGGTCGGTTCGGGAGGAGCGAAATACCCTAATTATCGCGAAGCTGCAGCAATTAGGCCTTGAGATTACGATGGAGGAAGTGAAGGCTGGGGTGGCCCGGCCGCTGCGTCCGGGTGAAAGCTTGGGCCGGCCTCATATCGCCGATGTTCTCGTCCGCAAGGGGTACGTGTCGGATATGCGCGAGGCCTTTGATCGGTATTTGTCCGAAGGCAAACCAGGATATGCTTCTCTGCCGCGTATATCGCCGGAGGAGGCGATCACGTGGATTCATGAGGGAGGCGGCGCGGCGGTGTTAGCGCATCCGGGCTTGTACGGGGACGACGAGCTGGTGCGGTCGATCCTGGAGCGTGGGAAGCCGGACGGGATAGAAGTGTACCACTCTGACCACGGGGCGGAGGAGGAGATCCGTTATGCCGCCATGGCCGAGCAGTACGGGCTTATCGTGACCGAGGGATCCGATTATCACGGCGTGCGGCAGGGTGTTGTTTTTCACGGTGATTTGGGTGGACGCACGGCACCGCCGGGTACGGTGGAACGGTTGAAACAGGCGGCGGAGGCGGCCAGACGGGCTGAGAAAAACTGAAAAAACGGTGGTCCAAAGGGTCAATGAATCGATGATCCCTTTTGGAGCACCGTTTTTTATTGGGCAAATGTAAAAGTGCAGTCCGTTAGGCGTGAATCCGTGCAAATCCCCAGGTGAAGCTGAGAATCTACTGTACTTTTGCATCTGATTGATTCAATTCGGCGGTTTTGGATGGGGTTCGACTGCACTTTTACATTTGAGACTTTGCCAACAATCATCAGCCGTTCTTCACTGTGTTCGGCAACGATTTAATGAGCTGTTCATCTGGCGTGACGTACAACGTCCGCTGGTGGTCGTAAATGACGAAGCCAGGCTTGGCGCCGTTTGGTTTGCGGACGTAGCGGATGAGGGTGCAGTCCACCGGGACGCTGCTTGATTGCTTCGCCTGGCTGAAATAGGCGGCAAGCTGCGCAGCTTCGTTTAACGTCGCATCGCCATATGAGTCGCTTCGGATTAGCACGTGTGAGCCCGGGATATCCTTCGTATGGAGCCAGGTATCGTTGGGTTTGCCGAGCCGGTTGGTGACGTATTCGTTTTGCAGATTGTTTTTGCCCACGTAAATTTCGATGCCCTCCGACGAAGTATAGACGTGCAACGTCGGACGGTCGTTCTTTTTCTTCTTCTTGCCCCGTTTGGCCCGGTCCCGCAAATATCCCTGCTGGGTCAACTCCTCGCGGATCTCGTCGATATCGCTTAACGTCGCATCGTTCAACTGCTGCAGCAAGCCATCGAGGTAAGCAATTTCCTCTTTAGCCAGCTTCATCTGTTCCTCGATGACGGCGAGGCTGTTTTTGAATTTGTTGTACTTCTTAAAGTACCGCTGGGCGTTCTCCGAAGGGGTCAGCAGCGGATCCAGCGGGATGGTCTCCATTCCCTGCGCTTCATCGTAGTAGTTGACCAACTCAACGCTGGTGTCGCCTTTGCGGATCGTATGCAGCGAAGGCAGCAGCAGCTCGCCCCAGATGCGGTAACGTTCGGCATCTTCGGCTTCGCTCAGATCTTTCTCCAGGTTAGTTAGCTTCTTTATGTTCTTGTTCCGCTCGTTTTGCAGGAAGCGCAGCAGGTCGCTCGTTTTCTGCTTGACCGTATCCCGCAGCGCTTTATCCCCGTAGTAGTCCTCCATGCATTCGCTGATCGAAGGATAGGTTCGAATCTCCCCGTGGGCGCTTGTGAGCCGAATGGCGGAGAAGATGCTTTTCCCTTTGGCGTTTTCGCCGGTCATGGGGGCATACTTCTGGCTGCGAACCTCCTCCATCAATCCGTCAAAAGCTAACCATAACCGCTCCGCTTCCTCCGGATTCAGCCCGATCTCCGCTGCAACGCCGCTGACCCCGGCGCGGGCATAGATTTCGCCGGCGATCAGCGGGCTCAGCCCGGCGAAGGCATCGACCAGCCAGCCGCTGCCGGTGCCTTTGCCTTCGGCTGTTGCCGCTTGCCAGGCGGCCATAAAAGCCGCACGATCCGCTTCGAGCGGATGAAGCTTGTGCTGCTCCGGCGGCGCTGTATAGGCGAAGCCGGGCATGACGATCCGATAGCCGGAAATGGCCGGCGTCACGTGATGAATTCCGTCCAACTGGGTACCGGTGGCCGGGTCGACCAGGATGATGTTGCTGTGCCGTCCCATCAATTCGATGATGATCCGCTTGATAGACAAATCGCCGAGCTCATCGCGCGTGCGGACGTCGATATGGATGATCCGCTCCATGCTGACCTGCGTCACCGCTTCGATAGTCCCACCCTCGCAGTGCTTGCGCAGCAGCATGCAGAACATCGGCGCCTCCAGCGGATTCGGAAACGAGGCTTCCGTAAAATGAACCCGCGGGTACGTCGGATTCGCCGACAGTAGGAGCCGCTTATTGCCGGCCTGCGTGCGCAGGTGAAAGACGAGGTCGCTTTCCGCGGGCTGATGTATTTTATTGATGCGACCGCCGATGCAGGTTTGCAATTCGTGTACGATCGCTCGGGTTACGATGCCGTCGAGTGCCATTTTATGATAATCTCCTGTTCTGAAACTTTTGTATGAAAGCGGCGGCTTCACGAGAAAGCCCACCTCTATGATGCCATACTTCGGGCAAAAACTTAAGGGCTCCCCTGTGATAATTTGGGACTGGCTAGAATACATTTACCCTAGGTGGAAAAGCCTTCACGCCGATACTGCATAATAAACGGAAGGGGAATTAAGGAGGATGGAACAAAAAAACTGGCACCAGTGGAGCAGTGATGCGCTTCTGCAACACTTCGGCGTCACGCGTGAACAGGGCCTGACCGATGAAGAAGCGCAGAAGAGACGCGAGGAATTTGGCTGGAACGAACTGCAGGAAGGAGAGCGCATCTCCCCGATTCTGCTGTTCCTGAACCAGTTCAAGGATTTTATGATGCTGGTGCTGATGGGTGCCACGCTGATTTCCGGTTTTCTCGGCGAGTATCTGGATGCCGTCACAATCATCGCCATCATCATTCTGAACGGGGTGCTTGGATTCATCCAAGAATTCCGTGCGGAGCGTTCCCTGCGGGCATTAAAAGAGCTGTCCGCGCCCCATGCCAATGTGCTGCGCCAAGGCGTCGTCAAGAACATTCCAGCCAGAGAGCTTGTTCCAGGGGATATCGTCCTGCTGGAAAGCGGGGACCGGATTCCAGCTGACATCCGGTGGTTATCTACGAACAGCCTGGACGTGGAAGAATCCGCTTTGACCGGCGAATCGCATCCGGTGGGCAAACATGCGGGGGTGCTGAGTGAAAGTGACGTTCCGCTGGGAGACCAGAAGAACATCGGCTTCATGGGCACGATGATCACCCGCGGTACGGGCCGGGGGATCGTGATCCGCACGGGCATGGACACCGAGATGGGGAAAATCGCCGATTTGATTCAAAATACCGAGGTCCAGGAAACCCCGCTACAACGGCGTCTGGAGCAGCTCGGCAAAATTTTGATTTATATGGCGCTTGGCTTGACCGTCGTTGTGGTGCTCCTGGGGATTCTGCAAGGGCAGCCGGCCGCCAGCATGTTCTTTGCCGGAGTGAGTCTTGCCGTTGCTGCTATACCGGAAGGTCTGCCGGCCATCGTGACGATTGCGTTGGCGCTGGGTGTGCAGCGCATGATCAAACGCAAAGCAATCGTTCGCAAGCTGCCGTCGGTGGAGACGCTGGGCTGCGCTACGGTCATCTGTTCGGACAAGACCGGTACGCTAACCCAAAACAAAATGACCGTAACCCGGTTGTGGCTGGAAGGCAGATCGCTGGAAGTGACGGGCGAAGGCTACGAGCCGGTTGGCAATATTCTGGACCAAGGCGTGCCCGTCGATTTGCGCAATGACCAAAGCTTGCGCCGGATGCTGCAGATCAGCGCGTTGTGCAGCAATGCGGTCATCTATGACGACGATCCGGAGAAGCGCGGCCGCCGCAAGACGAAGGAGGACGCCGCTGCAGGCGGATCGGTCTGGAAGCTGAAGGGCGATCCAACCGAGGGGGCGCTGGTGACGCTGGCGTCCAAAATGGGCATGACGCCGGCAGCCTTAAGCGGAACGTATGTCCGCGATCTGGAGTTTCCTTTTGATTCCAAGCGGAAGCGGATGTCCGTCATCGTCTCCCATCAAGGCGGCAAAATGGCGCTCGTCAAAGGAGCACCGGATATGCTGCTCGAGCGCTGCTCCTATATCCTGTGGGATGGCAAAGTGGTGCCTTTCACGGGCACATTCCGGCAGAAAGTGCAAGCGGCCAACGAACAAATGGCCCGCAGTGCACTCCGGGTGCTTGGGTTGGCCTACCGCGACTTGAAGCCAACCGAAGGGGCGGAGCATGAAGATCAAGTGGAATCGCAGCTGATCTTCGTGGGTCTGACCGGTATGATCGACCCGCCGCGCCGCGAAGCGCGGGACGCGATTACCGTCTGCCGCCGCGCAGGCATCAAAACGGTGATGATCACCGGCGACCATGGGCTGACCGCCGAAGCGATTGCTGCCGATCTGGGGATTTTGCCGCGGGGCGGTACCTCGATGTCGGGCCAGCAGCTGGAGGCGCTGAGCGATGAGGAGCTGGAGAAGCAGGTAGACAACATCTATGTCTATTCCCGGGTGTCGCCGGAGCATAAGCTGCGGATCGTGAAGGCACTGCAGCGGAACGGGCATGTGGTGGCGATGACCGGCGATGGGGTAAACGACGCGCCGGCGATCAAAGCCGCTGATATCGGCATCGCCATGGGCATGACGGGCACGGACGTCTCCAAAGAAGCGTCCTCGCTGATCCTCAACGACGATAACTTTACGTCAATCGTTGCCGCAATCGAGGAAGGACGCAGCATTTACGAGAACATCCGTAAATTCATCCGTTATTTGCTGGCCTCCAATGTCGGCGAAATCCTGACGATGTTCTTCGCCATGCTGGCGGGCTTGCCGCTGCCGCTGCTGCCGATCCAAATTTTGTGGGTCAACCTGGTGACCGATGGTTTGCCGGCGATGGCACTGGGCGTCGATCAACCGGAAAAAGACTTGATGGAGCACAAGCCGCGCGGCGCAAACGAAAACATTTTTGCCCGCCGGTTAGGTTGGAAAATCATCAGCCGCGGAGTGCTGATCGGCGTATGCACGCTGGGCGCGTTTTGGTTGACGCTGCGCTATGCGCCATCGGATCCGGCCCAACTGGTCAAAGCGCAATCGGTCGCCTTTGCCACCCTGGTCATGGCGCAGCTGATCCATGTGTTCGATTGCCGCAGCTCGCGGTCGATTTTTCACCGTAATATTTTGCAAAATAAATATCTGGTTGCCGCTGTCCTGTCGTCGATTGTGTTGCTGCTTGGCGTAATGTACATTGAACCGCTGCAGCCGATCTTCAAAACGGTACCGCTTGGCACGCGGGAGTGGGCGATCACCCTGGTGGCCGCTGGCATTCCGACCTTCCTGATGGGCGCGGGCAGCGTCTGGTCAGGCAATCGGAGACGACGCAGCAGCGGGCCGCGTCCATTTGTCACCGCGAAAAGTACAAATATTCGTGCATAAAATCAATAGCTTTTGAACCTGGCAAAAGCTAGACTAACCCTATCATCCAACGATGCAGGAGTGGGGTTAGCATGGAATTTACAAAAATGCATGGACTAGGTAACGACTTTCTCGTATTTTATGGTGAACAACAGCTGCCGGATAACGTATCTGAACTGGCGATTCGGTGGTGTGACCGATATTTTGGCGTCGGCGGAGACGGATTGGTGTTTATTCTCCCGTCGGACAAAGCGGATTTCAAAATGCGGATCATTAATTCAGACGGCACGGAAGCTGAACAATGCGGCAACGCGATTCGCTGCGTAGCCAAATACGTCTACGACAACCGTCTGGTGGATAAAGACAGCGTAACGATTGAAACGTTGGGAGCAGGCGTTCAGCAAGTGACCTTGCAGGTCGAGGACGGTGTGGTCAAAACGGTGCGGGTCGACATGGGCGAACCGATCCTGGACGGCCTGACGATCCCAACGACGCTGAATCAGAATCCGGTGGTGAGCCAGCCGATTGAGACGAACGGCCAGGAATTTAAGTTTACGGCCGTCTCTATGGGCAATCCGCATTGCGTCATCTATGTGGATGATGCGCCGAATTTCGATGTGACGACATGGGGACCAAAGCTGGAGGTACATCCGTACTTCCCGCGCAAGATCAACGTAGAGTTCGCCACCGTGACGAACCGCCAGCGGGTGGAGATGCGCGTATGGGAACGCGGGGCGGGCCCAACGCTGGCTTGCGGTACTGGTGCTTGCGCCACACTGGTATCCTCCGTACTGAACGGATTGACGGATCGTGCCGCCTGGATTGGACTCAAGGGCGGAGACCTGTTTATCGAATGGGATGAACGCGACAATCATGTATACATGACGGGGCCGGCCGAAGCGGTGTACAAAGGCAGCGTCGAAATATAAGAGGTTCATTAAATTAGGATGGAACGATTGCCGGGATCCCTGATCGGGGACCCGGCTTTTTTTACGATAACTGCCAGCGATATTCGGGAACGATACCTTATCAATCGGAGCGATTTATGATAAATTAATATGATAATAGTTTGCGCCGGGATTGATTCATACAGCGATATAACATCACGGCAGTCAGGGGGCAGAAGCATGAAACCGGATTTGCGTACGACTTTGGAGCGCGAAATTATTGTCGGCGACGGGGCCATGGGGACGTATTTGTACCAGTTGGGTTTTCCGGTCGGCATTTCTTATGAAGAATTTAATTTGCTGCGCCCCGACGTGATCGGCGACATCCATCGCCGTTATCTCGATGCCGGGGCACGGCTGCTGGAAACCAATACGTTTTCGGCGAATTACTATAAATTGTCCAAATTCGGACTGGAGGCCAAGGTGGAGGACATCAACCGGGCTGCGGTACGGATCGCCAAGCAAGCGGCGGGCGAACGTGCGTATGTCGCGGGAGCGGTTGGTTCCATCCGCGGCGGCAAGCGGGCGAACGTCACCGTCCAAGAGCTCGGGAAATACTTCGAGCAGCAAATTGCTGCCTTGCTGAGCGAAGGGGTGGATGCGCTGCTGTTCGAGACGTTTTACGACCTTGGGGAAATGCGGATCGCTTTGGGACAAGCCCGCAAGCTGACGGATGTTCCGGTCATTTGCCAGTTCGCCGTCGATCAAATCGGACGCACGCTGGACGGATTTACGATTCCGCAGGCGTTTGGAGCGCTGGTTGAAGAAGGGGCAGACGTGGTTGGCTTCAACTGCCATTCCGGTCCAAAAGGAATCATGGGTGTCATGGACGACGTGGAGGGGCCGCTCAACGTGCCGATGTCCGTTTTCCCAAATGCAGGTTTGGCGGACTATATCGATGGAGAATATGTATATGGAGCGACTCCCGATTATTTTGGGGAGTGCGCCCGTGCTTTTGCCGATTTGGGGGCGAGATTGATCGGAGGCTGCTGCGGTACGACGCCGGAGCATATCGCCGCCATGGCCAAGGCCTTGGAAGGGTATGCCGCTCAGCCGCTGGCGAAGGAACGGAAGCTGCCTGAACCGCATCTATCCGCTAGCGTATCGCTCAACGAGCAGCCGAATGCGGTGCCTGCGGGCTCCAGCGAAACGGGTGCTGTTTCCGGCGGCGGGGAGAATCGCAAGCTTCCGAGCTTGACCGAGCTCGTGAAAGAGCGGCATACCGTCATCGTTGAGCTGGACCCGCCGCGCGACCTGGATATCGGGAAATTCATGGAGGGCGCAGCCGCTTTGAAAGAGGCGGGCATCGATGCGCTCACGCTGGCAGATAACTCGCTGGCCGTAACGCGGATGAGCAACATGGCGCTTGGACATCTTGTCCAATCTCAGCTCGGCCTGAGACCGCTGGTGCATATCGCCTGCCGGGACCGCAATCTCATCGGCACACAATCGCATATGATGGGCTTCGATGCGCTGGGCATCGACCACGTGCTCGCTGTGACGGGCGACCCTGCCCGCTTTGGCGATCTGCCGGGAGCGAGTTCTGTGTACGACTTGACGTCGTTTGAAATCATTCGCATGATCAAGCAGCTGAACGAAGGGATTTCTTTTTCCGGGAAGCCTTTGAAGCAAAAAGCCAAATTCGTCGTAGGCGCTGCGTTTAATCCGAATGTGAAGCATTTGCACAAAGCGGTGGAGCGATTGGAGAAGAAGATCGCTTCCGGCGCCGATTACATCATGACCCAGCCAGTATACGATCCGGAGCTGATCGTGGCGATCAAGCAGGCGACGGCGCATTTGGACGTGCCGATCTTCATCGGCATTATGCCGCTGGCCAGCGGCAAAAACGCCGAATATTTGCATAATGAGGTGCCCGGAATCCAGCTGTCGGATGAAGTCCGCAAGCGGATGGAAGGACTGCAAGGCGAAGAGGGGCGGGCGATGGGCGTCGAGATCGCCAAAGAGCTGCTCGACACGGCGATGGAGCATTTTAACGGAATTTATCTCATGACGCCGTTTATGTTCTATGAAATGAATGTCGCTTTAACGAATTATATTCGCGAGAAGTCCAAACGGGACTCGGCCCACTTGTCTCGGTTGTCATAATCAATTACAATAGGGTAACGGATGTGATGCCTATGTCGCACAGTATGACTGGGTACGGTGGGGCCGTCAGATCGTATGGCGGTTACGTCGTCCAATTTGAAATCAAGTCCGTCAACCATCGGTATGCTGAGGTTGTTCTGCGGATGCCGCGGGAATGGACGTGCTACGAAGACGGACTAAGGCGCCTGGTTCAGCGCCATATCAAACGGGGACGCATTGATGTATACATCAGTAAAGAACGCGATGAATCCGGCACCCTTCCTTACGTATTAAACCGTCCGGTCGTCGAAGCGTACCTAAAGGCAGCGGGTGAGCTCGCCAAGCACTATGGTGTCGACGCGAAGCTAAGCGCCAGAGATTTGCTATCCCTGCCGGATGCCTTGACGACGCCCGAGGAAGCAGCCCCGGCCGGCAGTGCTGATCCCGGATGGGAACAGGTGCTGACCGAAGGCTTGGAGGAAGCGCTGATTGGGCTTTTAGGTATGCGGGAACGGGAAGGGAAGCATTTGGCCGCCGATTTGGGTGAGCGACTGCAGCGGCTGGAAGCGATCCACGGCGAAATGGTTCGGTTGGCTCCGGAAGTCGTGAAAGAGTACCGGAGCCGTCTGAAAAATCGGCTAGCCGAACTGTTGGAGGGGAACTACGACGAGCAGCGATTTGCGATGGAAGTGGCCGTGTTTGCGGACCGGTCTAACATCGATGAGGAGCTGATTCGGCTGAAGAGCCACTTCGAACAGTGCCGCAGTCTGCTTCAAGCTTATGAACCGGTAGGGCGCAAGCTGGATTTTCTCATACAGGAAATGAACCGGGAAACCAATACGATTGGATCTAAAGCCAATCATTTGGCTCTAGTCAACCTGGTTGTCGAGTTGAAGGCCGAGTTAGAGAAGATCCGCGAGCAGGCGGCGAATCTCGAGTAAGCCATCTACCCGGCGCCGGGTGAGTCAAGCAAATTAGGGGGAACTACCTGAATATGGCAATTAAACTTATTAACATCGGCTTCGGTAATATCGTATCGGCCAACCGGATCATATCGATCGTCAGCCCCGAGTCTGCGCCGATCAAGCGGATCATTCAGGAGGCGAGAGATCGCCACATGCTGATCGATGCTACATACGGGCGGCGTACGCGCGCGGTGATCATCACGGACAGCGATCATGTGATATTATCGGCGGTACAGCCAGAGACCGTCGCTCATCGTTTGTCCACCAAGGAAGAAGACAACGACGAATAAAATGGAGAGAGCTATGTCTAAAGGGTTACTTATCGTATTATCCGGACCGTCTGGCGTTGGCAAAGGAACAGTATGCACTGAGCTGCGCAAGCGGATGCCGGAGCTGGTTTATTCCGTCTCGGCCACCACACGGCAACCCCGGGCGGGGGAAGAGAACGGCGTCAATTATTTTTTCAAAACCCGTGAGCAATTCCAGGAAATGATCGAGAACGATCAGCTTCTGGAGTATGCGGAGTACGTAGGCAATTTTTACGGGACTCCCCGCGATTTCGTGGAGGAGACGCTGGCTGGCGGGAAAGATATCATTTTGGAAATCGAAGTTCAGGGGGCGCTCAAGGTTAAGGAGAAATTCCCTGAGGGCGTGTTCGTGTTCCTGCTTCCCCCGTCGCTTGATGAGCTGAAAGGCCGGATTCAAGGTCGGGGAACGGAGAACCAGGCGACGATCGATCACCGCATGAGCGTGGCGGCCCATGAGATCGGACTGATGGAGAATTATGATTACGCCGTCGTCAATGACGAGATCGATTTAGCTTGCCAGAGAATACAATCCATTATCATCGCTGAGCATTGCAGAATCCGAAAGTCGTACTAGCTAACGCTTCATATGGCGATGAGTCCAAATAAGAAGAGGTGTTTTTGAACATGCTGTATCCATCGATTGACAAGATGCTTGGAAAAGTCGGCAGCAAATACTCTTTGGTCGTTGCGGCTTCCCGGCGCGCGAGACAGCTGCGCGAAGGCGAGAAGAGCGAACTGAAGCAACCGAAGTCGCACAAGCCAGTGGGCATTGCCCTCGAAGAGATCTACGGGGACTACATTAAGCTGAAACAAGATGACGTAGTGTCGGAAGAGATCAACAAAGACTAATTCCAGACTAACTCAGAGAACAAAGCATATACGAAAGGCCTCCGGGCTTCTTTTTACGACAACCGCGAGGTTGTTATTTTTTTCGTTTGGGGAAAGCGAGGGGTAGCGATGTTAACCGGCAAGAAGGTTTTATTAGGCGTGACCGGCGGCATTGCCGCGTTTAAAGCGGCATCCTTGTGCAGCAAGCTGGTGAAGGAAGGCGCGGAGGTCCGCGTCATTATGACCCAATCTGCAACCAAATTTATCACAGAGCTGACGATGCAGGCGTTATCGAAAAATTTCGTATACACCGATACCTTTGACGAAAAACACGCCGAATCCATCGCACATATTAATTTAGCGGATTGGGCTGATCTGGTGCTGGTCGCTCCGGCCACCGCAAATATCATCGGCAAAATGGCGGCGGGGATCGCAGATGAGATGCTCTCGACGACGCTGCTGGCGACCCAGGCGCCGATTATGCTGGCACCGGCGATGAATGTGCACATGTACGAGCACCCGGCGGTTGTCCGCAATATGGCGGAGCTGACGGCGCGCGGCGTCATGATGATCGAGCCCGGCGAAGGCCTCCTGGCGTGCGGATATGTCGGGAAAGGACGGATGGAGGAGCCGGAGACGATCGTCCGGGTGGTGAAGGATTATTTTGCACGGGGAGCTCGCATCGCGCAGAAGCCTTTGGCCGGCAAAAAAGTCGTCGTCACCGCGGGAGGGACCGTGGAACGAATTGACCCGGTTCGCTATATCACCAACGATTCCTCGGGAAAAATGGGCTTCGCCATCGCCAAAGCGGCGCAGCGCCTTGGTGCCGAGGTCGTGCTGATCGCCGGGCATACGCAGGTGGAGCCTCCGGTCGGCATTCCGGTTACCCGCGTACAGTCGGCTCAAGACATGTTTGAGGCGGTGCAGGCGGCATGGGCGAATACCGACATCCTCGTTAAGGCCGCCGCCGTAGCGGATTACCGGCCGAAGGAAGCGGCCGTACAGAAGATCAAAAAAACCGGGGATTCGCTTGTGCTGGAGCTCGTAAAAAACATCGATATCCTGGAGACCCTAGGCAAGCAAAAAACAACGCAGTTCCTGATCGGCTTTGCCGCCGAAACGGAAAATGTGGAGCAGCACGCCATGGATAAGCTGAAGCGCAAAAACTGCGATCTTCTGGTTGCTAACGATGTGACCGTGCAGGGAGCGGGATTTGGTTCCGAAACCAACATCGTGAACATCTACGACGCATCCGGCTTAGTTCGATCTGTGCCGCAGATGACCAAGGATGAGGTGGCGTTGCAGATTATGGAGCTGGCTGCCGAACGGTTGGCGGGAAATGACCGATGACCTACCGTATGGCCAAAGTGATTGTTGATGTGCCGAGCCGGGAAACCGACCGGCCTTTTGACTATTTAATCCCTGAATCGATGGCCGGCTGGATCGAGGTGGGCAGCCGGGTAGGTGTTCCGTTCGGGCGCCGTACGGTTCAGGGCTTTGTCGTGTCCTTACATGAGCAGCCGGAGATGGACCCGGCGCGGATGAAGCCGATTCAGGAACTGCTTGACATGATGCCGCCGCTGCCGCCGGACCTGGTGGAATTGGCGGAGTGGATGAGCCGCAAATATGCCTGCAGTCTGATTGCAGCGCTGCAAGCGATGATTCCAGCGGCACTGAAGGGCAAGGCCGAGCGGTATATTCGTGTGGCGGATGACGCAGCTGAAGAAGGGGCATTGACCGGGGCGGATGGACGGGCAGAAGGCGAAAACCATGCCTTTACGTTCCCACATTTGCTCACGCCTGAGGAAGAGGAAATTTTACGTTTCGTCCGGGCCTCCGATACCGTCACGATGAATCAGCTTGGGGCTAAATATCCGGAGGCTGCCGGCCTCATCAAAGATATGCTGGCCCGGGGCGTGCTGACGGAAAGCCAGGCGATCAAGGACAAGGTGCGCAAGAAGACGGTCAAAACCGTTGCTGCCGCTGTCAGCGGTCAGGCGGCGCAGGAGGCGCTCGCGTCGTTTGGCCCGCAGGCGCGCCGGCAAAAGGAAGTGCTGCAATACTTGCTGGAGGTTGGGTTGCCGCAGTCGCTTCAAGATGTCCTGTCGACGCTGCAGGTGACCGCCGGTACCGTGAAGAAGCTGGCGGAGAAGGGCTTTGCCGTCATCGAGGATGTCGAGGTGTTCCGCGATCCATACCAAGGCCGGCGCTTCCAACGCAGCGAGCCGCTGCCGCGCACGCCGGAGCAGGAGCTGGTGTACCGCCGTCTCGCGGAAACGCTGGACGCCCAGCGGCATGAAGTGTTCTTGCTGCACGGCGTGACGGGCAGCGGCAAAACCGAGGTGTACTTGCAGACGATCGAACGCTGCATCGCTTCGGGTCGTCAGGCGATCGTGCTCGTGCCGGAAATTTCGCTAACCCCGCAAATGGTTGAACGGTTTAAGGGGCGCTTTGGCGCGAAGGTGGCGGTACTGCACAGCCGCCTGTCCACCGGCGAACGGTACGACGAATGGCGCAAAATCCGCGAAGGCCGCGTGGAAGTGGCGATTGGCGCGCGCTCGGCCATCTTCGCCCCGTTCAGCCGGCTTGGTCTGATTGTGATGGACGAAGAGCATGAAACCTCCTACAAGCAGGAGGAAACGCCAAAATACCATGCCCGCGATGTGGCGGTGAGACGGGCCCGCCAGCATGGGGCCGCCGTGATTCTAGGTTCGGCCACGCCGTCGCTGGAAAGCTACCACGCGGCGCGTTCCGGAGGCGGCGAGTTCGGGGAGTTTGCCCCGATCCTGCTGGAGATGAAGCAGCGTCCGGCTGGCAGCCGGCTGCCCGGCGTTCAGATCGTCGATATGCGCGAGGAGCTGAAGGAAGGCAACCGCTCGATGTTCAGCCGCGCGCTGCATCAAGGCATTGCCGCCCGCCTGGAGCGCGGCGAGCAAACCGTGTTGTTGCTGAACCGGCGTGGGTATTCGACGTTTGTGATGTGCCGGACCTGCGGATATGTGGCGAGTTGTCCGAATTGCGACATCTCGTTGACCTATCATCAGAAGTCAAACAACCTGCGTTGTCATTATTGCGGTTATGCGGAAGCCGCACCGTCTGTTTGCCCGGAATGCGGCAGCGAGCATATCCGTTATTTCGGTACTGGAACCCAGCGGGTGGAAGGGGAGCTGGCCAAGCTGTTTCCTGGCATCCGCGTCATTCGCATGGACGTTGACACGACTAGCGAAAAAGGCGCCCATGAGAAGCTGTTGCAGGCGTTCCGCGAGAAAAAAGGCGATGTACTGCTAGGCACGCAGATGGTAGCAAAGGGGCTGGATTTTCCTGACGTGACGCTGGTTGGCGTAATCGCGGCGGATACGGCGCTGAATTTCCCGGATTTCCGTTCGGCGGAGAAAACGTTCCAGCTGCTCACGCAGGTTGCCGGCCGCGCAGGGCGGCACCAGCTGCCCGGAGAGGTATTTATCCAGTCTTACATGCCGGAGCATTATTCGATCGTACACGCCAGCGGCCACGATTATTTATCGTTTGTCCGCGAGGAGCTGAAGACGCGTAAGACGATGCATTATCCGCCGTACAGCCGGCTGATCCTGGTTACGCTGTCGCATGAGAAGCTGCCGCTGCTGCTGCGGATGGCTGAGAATTTTGCCGGCGACCTGCGGGCGAAAGCCCAGCGCCAGGGATGGTTCGGCAGCCTGGACCGGTTCGTGCCGGCGGCGCTGGACATTCTTGGCCCGGTAGCTTCGCCGATCCCGCGTATCAAGAACCGCTATCGGATCCAGTGCATGGTGAAATACCGCGGCGACCTTGATGCGGTGAGCCTGGTCCAGGAGACAGCAGCGGCGACGCTGGACCAATGGCGCGATGCATTGCTTCAGATCAGTATCGATGTCGATCCGCAAATGCTGATGTAAGCACGGAAGAAATGATCCATTTTTCATCCGCTAGCATATATTTGGGATAAAATAGGGAAAGAGCAAAAGAAACTATGAAAGTGAAGACGGGAAAGGGAGTGCCATCATGGCGATTCGGATTATTGTTAAGGAACCGGATGAAGTGCTACATCAGGTAGCTAAAGAAGTGAAGAAGATTACGCCTAATATTCAAAAACTGTTGACGGATATGGCGGATACGATGTACGACGCGGAGGGCGTAGGTCTGGCTGCACCGCAAATCGGCATCCTCAAGCGGGTGATCGTGGTTGATGTCGGCGATGAGCACGGGCTGATTGAGCTGATCAATCCCGAGATCGTGTCCAAGGAAGGCGAGCAATTCGGACCGGAAGGCTGCCTCAGCATTCCGGGGTATCGCGGAGATGTTCGCCGTGCCATGACCGTCACCGTCAAAGGGCTGGACCGCAATGGCAACGAAGTGACTTATACGGGCTCCGAGCTGCTGGCGCGCGCGTTCCAGCATGAAATCGACCATCTGAACGGCGTATTGTATACGGACATTGCGGAAAGAGTGTACGAGATTACCCCTGAGGGTGAAGAGAAGGAGTGAACAGCGCCCGATGAATATCGTATTTATGGGGACGCCAGCGTTTGCGGTGCCTTCGCTGGAAGGACTGCTGCGCGAAGGGTACAACGTCGTAGGCGTGGTCACGCAGCCGGATCGGCCGCAGGGGCGCAAAAAAGTGCTGACGCCAACGCCGGTCAAGGAAGCCGCTTTGCGTCATGGGCTTCCCGTGCTGCAGCCGGCGCGGATGCGTGCGCCGGAGGCGGTGGCCGAGGTCGCCGCTTTGCAGCCCGATTTGATCGTCACTGCGGCGTACGGGCAAATTCTGCCGAAGGGCGTGCTGGACCTGCCGAAGTACGGCTGCCTGAACGTGCACGGCTCGCTGCTGCCGAAATACCGCGGCGGGGCACCGATCCAACGGGCGATTATGGGCGGCGAGAAAGAAACGGGCATCACCTTGATGTACATGGCCGAGGGGCTTGACACCGGCGATATGATCGCCAAGACGGTGGTGCCGATCGACGATGAGGATACGTCGGGGACGTTGTTCGAGAAGCTGAGCGAAGCCGGGGCGCGGCTGCTGCTGGAGCAGCTTCCGCTGATCCTTGAGGGTAAGGCGGAGCGGATTCCGCAGAACGATGCGGAAGCGACTTATGCACCAAATCTGACACGGGAGGATGAGCGCATCGATTGGAGCGCGACCTCGCGGCAAATTTATGATCGCGTGCGGGGGCTGGTGCCTTTTGCCGGCGGGTTTACGACTTGGAACGGTGAGGTATTTAAGGTTTGGGCGGTGGCCAAGCCTGCGGAGGCAGGAACTTCTGCGGGCGGGGCCGCGTCGACGTCTGAACCAGCGCCGGGGACGGTGCTTGAGCTTTCGTCACAGGGCATCAAAGTGAAAACCGGGGACGGCGCGGTATGGCTGACTCGGGTTCAGCCCGCAGGCAAGAAGGCGATGGAGGCCAGCGATTTCATTCGCGGCGGCGTGATGCAAGTCGGGACGGTCTTGTCATGAGCGGCGCAGGAAAGCGGCCGGGTTTAGGCTCGGGCGGAGGCAAGGGACCTGGAACCGGTGCGAAAGCAGCTGGACAAGCCAGCCGCGGCCAGGGTTCGGTTCAGCCGTCTGGCACGCCTTCATCCTGCGGGCGGGGCCGAAATCAGGCGGCTGCGTCGGCCCGCAGCGTAGCGCTGCAGGTGCTGACCGCCGTTGAGCAGGAGGGCGCCTACAGCAATCTGCTGCTCAACGGGGCGCTGCAAAAGTCCGGATTAACCGGACCGGATGCAGGTCTTGCAACCGAGCTGGTCTACGGCACCATTCAGCGGCTTAACACGATCGATTATTTTCTCGAGCAGTTTGTGACGAAGGGGCTGGCGAAATTAGCGCCTTGGGTGCGAAATCTGCTCCGGCTCAGCTTCTATCAGCTGCAATATCTGGACCGGATCCCTCCGCATGCGGCCGTGAACGAAGCGGTGAACCTGGCGAAACGCAAGGGACATCAGGGGATTTCCGGCATGGTGAACGGTGTGCTTCGCAACGTGCTGCGCCGCAAAGAGGAGCTGCGTTTGCCGGAGGGGCTGGACCCTGTGCAGCGCATCGCCCTGGAGCATTCCCATCCGGAATGGATGGTCGCGCTCTGGATCCAGCAATACGGCGAATCTGCCGCAGAAGCGATTTGCCGTGCCAACAATGAGCCGCCTTCGGTCAGCGTTCGGGTTAATCGCACGAAAGCGAGCCGGGACGAGGTGCTGCGCCTCATGGAAGAGCAAGGGCTGCGAGCCTCGGCCTCGCCGATCTCGCCGGACGGCATTGTGGTCCACAGCGGCGGCAATATGGCGCTGACCTCCTGGTACCGGGAAGGCTTGATTTCCGTACAGGACGAAAGCTCTATGCTCGTTGCCGAAGCGTTGGATCCGCAGCCGGGGATGAATGTACTGGACTGCTGCGCTGCGCCCGGCGGCAAGACATGCCATATCGCTGAGATCATGGAGGGCCGCGGCCGGGTGCTGGCGAACGACATCCATCCGCACAAGGCGAAGCTGATCGAGGACCATGCCAAGCGGCTAGGGCTGGACAACGTGGATACGTTATCGGGCGACGCCCTGCAACTCGCGGAGCGGCTGAAGGCAGCTTCCTTCGACCGGATTTTGCTGGACGTTCCTTGTTCCGGACTTGGCGTGATCCGCCGCAAGCCGGATTTGAAGTGGGCGAAGAAGCCGGAGGACGTGACGGAGATCGCCGGCGTCCAGCGGACTTTGCTCGACTCGGTGAGCGGGCTGCTGAAGCCGGGCGGCTTGCTCGTCTACAGCACTTGCACGATTGAACCGCGCGAAAATGCCGAGATGGTCGCCTCCTTCCTGAGCCGCCATCCGGAATTCGAGCTGGCGGATGAGCCGATCAGCTGGAAGGAGCGCGGTGCTTTGGCAGCTGCCGCTGGGCGGGTCGAGGCTGGGCTGCAGATTTTGCCTCAGGACGCCCATTCGGACGGATTTTATATTGCTCGACTCCGCAGGAAGTTGATAGAGAAGGATTGACATGACAAGGTCAAGCAGCCGCTCGAAACGGCGGGCTTGGCCTTTTTGCGCCGCTGCGGCGGGAAGGTCGACTTTAGTCGGAAGTCAATTTATGATAAAATGGGAAGAATGAGTGGGCAACTTTTCAAAATAGATATGGACAGGTGTGTGAAAATGAAACCTTTTATATATGATTATACGTTGGAAGAATTACAGGAATGGGCCGTATCGCAGGGAGAACCTGCGTTTCGCGGCGGACAGATCTTCGATTGGCTGTACGTGAAACGCGTCAGCTCCTTCGATGAGATGACCAACCTGTCCAAGGCGCTTCGGCAGAAGCTGGCTGACGAATTTGCGTTCGTTACGCTGCAGGAGATTACGAAGCTGGAATCCAAGGACGGAACGGTGAAGTTCCTGTTCGGGCTGCATGATGATCATGCTATTGAAACGGTCATTATGAAGCATAACTACGGCAACAGCATCTGCGTGACCACCCAGGTCGGCTGCAAGGTCGGCTGTACGTTTTGTGCCTCGACATTAGGGGGGCTGAAGCGGAATCTGACGCCGGGAGAAATCGTCGCCCAGGTCGTGCAGGCGCAAAAGATTCTGGACGCCAAAGGCGAACGCGTCAGCAGCATCGTGATCATGGGGACCGGCGAGCCATTTGAAAACTATGATGCCACGATGAAATTTTTACGGATTATGATCCATGAAAAGGGCTTGAACATCGGACAACGGCATATTACTGTATCAACGAGCGGGATTGTCCCGAACATTTACCGGTTTGCGGACGAGAACACGCAAATTAACTTGGCGATCTCGATCCATGCGCCAAATGATGCGCTCCGCTCGAAGTTGATGCCGGTCAACCGGCGCTTTCCGTTTGACGACGTGATGGAGGCGCTCCGCTACTACATCGCCAAAACCGGCCGCCGCATTACGTTCGAGTACGCGCTGATCGGCGGGGTGAATGACCAGCCGGAGCATGCGGAGGAACTGGCCGACGTGATCAAGGATATGCTTTGCCACGTCAATTTGATTCCGGTCAACTATGTGCCGGAGCGCAAATACGTGAGAACGTCGCGTAACGATATTTTTAAGTTTCAGCGCATACTGGCGGATAAAGGCATCAATGTGACGATCCGCCGGGAGCAAGGCCATGATATTGCCGCTGCCTGCGGACAACTGCGGGCGAAGCACATGGAGTCTGGTGCGAGGTGAGCGAATATGATGAATTGTGTTTTTGTAAGTGATGTGGGACGAGTCCGTTCCGTCAATGAGGACTGCACATGGGTGGACCAGCTGGAATCGGGATACACGCTGGCGATTGTCGCGGACGGAATGGGCGGCCATCAGGCTGGAGACATTGCCAGCCGCATGGCGGTTGAGACCATTACCGAGGATTTGGGGGCGCTGCCGACAGGATTGTCGGTGGAGGCTTGCGGGGAAGAATTGAAGAAGGCGATTCTTCACGCCAACGAAGCCGTATTCCGCAAAGCGTCAGAGCATGTGGAATACCATAGTATGGGCACCACGGTTGTCGCTGGGATCTTTGCAGGCCGCGACGGCGTAATCGCTCATATCGGCGACAGCCGGGCCTACCATTTCCGGCAGGGCCAGCTCATCCAATTGACGGATGACCACTCGCTGGTCAACGAGCTGCTCAAGAACAATCAGATCAGCGCTGAGGAGGCAACGGTGCATCCGCATCGGAATGTCGTGACCCGCGCGCTGGGAACCGATGAGCAAGTCGAGGTCGACATGAACCGGGTATCGCTGGAGCCGGGGGATATTTTGCTGCTCTGCAGCGACGGGCTCAGCAACTACGTGACACCGGAACAAATGGCTCTGACGCTTGGCTCAGAAGATCTTGGGTTACAGGGCCGGGCCGACCGATTGCTCCAGCTGGCGCTAAGCGCAGGAGGCGACGATAACATTAGCGTTGCCCTGCTGGAACAACATGAGGATGCCGGGTCGGGCAAAAAGGAGTGGAATTCATGATCGGACACGAATTGGGCGGTCGTTATCAAATTATCGAGAGGATCGGCGGAGGGGGCATGGCGCTTGTCTACAAAGCGCAGGACCTGCTGCTGAACCGCTACGTGGCCATCAAAGTGCTGCGTCAACAATTTGTGAACGACGAGGAATTTATCCGGCGTTTCCGCCGGGAGGCGCAGTCTGCTGCATCCTTGTCGCACCCGAATATCGTCAGCGTGTATGACGTTGGACAAGAAGATGAGATCCATTACATCGTGATGGAATACGTTGAAGGGCAGAATCTCAACGAAATTATTAAGGAGCGGGCCCCGCTGCAGGTTGAAGAAGCCGTTCGCATTGCGTCGCAAATCGCCGATGCGCTGGACCACGCCCATCATAACCAAATTATTCACCGGGATATCAAACCTCATAACATATTGATTGGACGAAACGGACGCGTCAAAGTGACCGATTTCGGGATTGCCCGTGCCGTCACGTCGGCGACCATTACGCAAACCGGCTCAGTGGTGGGCTCGGTGCATTATTTCTCGCCGGAGCATGCGAAAGGCGTAGCCACTGGGGAGAAATCCGACCTGTACTCGCTGGGGATCGTGTTGTACCAGATGCTGACCGGTCGGTTGCCGTTCCTTGGTGAAAGCCCAATCAGCGTAGCATTAAAGCATTTGCAGGAGCAATTCGATGAGCCGCGTATGGTGAATCCGATGATTCCGCAAAGCGTGGAGAACATCATCTTGAAATCGATGCGGAAAAATCCGAACGAACGCTACCAGTCTGCCAAAGAGATGCTGCGCGACCTGGAAACCTGCTTGTTGCCGGAACGAAGAATGGAATCGAAATTGGCCTTTATAGATGATCATGACGAAGACAGCACGCGAATCATTCCGGCGATCCGTCCGCAGCATCAACCTCAAGGTGTGGCGGCAGGGCCGTCCAAACTGTCCCGCGACAGCGGAGCGGCGATGGTGGAGGAACGGGAGAGCGCTCCTAAGAAAAAGGCTTGGAGCAAGCCGGCGCTTTGGGTCAGCCTGACGCTGGTCGTCCTGCTTGCCTTGGCCGGCGTTGCCTGGTACGTGACGAAATTGGTGACCGTCCCAGAAGTCGCGGTGCCAAACGTGCTTAATCTGCACGAGGAACAGGCGATTCAGACCCTGACCGATAAAGGGATTGCCGTTGGGGAGATCACCCGGGAATACAAAGAAGGCGTGGACGAGGGGATCGTCTATGAGCAGAGCAAGCCGGAGGGGACGATGGTCAAGGAAGGCTCAGTCATCGACTTGAAGGTGAGCACGGAGAAGCCGCTGGCAAAAATGCCGGCATTAACGGGAAACTATGATGATGCGCTGCAGCAGCTGAAAGAGCTTGGCGTAGACGAGGCCCGCGTGCGGAAAGTGGAGGAAAACAACAGCGAGATTGAGCCAGGCATGATCATCAGCCAATCGCCGGAAGCCGGAGAGGAATTTGATCCCGAGACGGATACGATCGTGCTGAAGGTCAGCAAGGGACCGTCTGAGGTGAAAATGCCGGACCTCGTGAACAAGACGCAAGCGGAAGCGGAAAAATTGATCCGAGACGCAGGGCTGGTGCTGGCTGAAGACGGAATCAAAGAGGAATCGAGCTTTGAGGTCGAGGCGGGCAGAGTAACGAAACAGTGGCCTTATGCCCCGGACGACCTGGTGGTGCCAGGCTCGAAAGTGACGTTGTTTATCAGCACCGGTTATCCGCAGGAAGCGATCAACTATACGTTCCAAGTACCGGCTGCACCTGCACAGGAAGGCCAAATCAGCAAATATACGATCGTGTATGGGGATGCTCGTGGAGAAGGGCGCGAATGGGGCACGCAAAAGGTAGGCAAACCGCAATACCTGTCGGTTGACCTGGTTCTGGCGCCGAACAAGAACGGTTACGTGACAGTAACGCGCGACGGCGTCTTGCTGGATACTTACCCGATCTCGTACATCGATGCGAAGCAAGGAACTGTACCTGTGCCGCAATTCCCGGATCAAGGCGGTACGGAAGATGAGGACACAATGGACATGAACTCGGGTGATAATCCACCCGATACCGGCATGATCTTATCCGGTAAGCTGGCTTCGCTCCAGAATGAGCAAGGCGCAGCCCAAGGTAAAGGAAAGGCGGGTAAACGAAACAAACATGGCAATGGCAATTAAGTCAGACCGATATGAAAGCGAGGCCGGCGGATATGCCTGAAGGCTTGATTGTGAAGGCATTAAGCGGATATTACTACGTGAAGCCGGCGACGGCACAGGACGGGGCAGCGGATGCTTATATCCAGTGCCGCGGACGAGGGATTTTTAAGAAGAAAGGCATTACTCCCTTGGTAGGCGACAGGGTGGTCTATTCCCCCACCGAAAACGGGGAAGGCACCGTGGACGAAATCCTGCCAAGGGAAACCGAGCTGATCCGTCCGCCGATCGCCAACGCCAAGCTGGCGGTGCTGCTGTTCTCCCTGCGGGAGCCGGATCTCAATTTGCAGCTGCTGGACAAGTTTCTGGTGCATATCGAGCACGCTGGTCTGCAAGCATTGATCTGCCTCACCAAGGAGGATTTGCTGGAGGAGGACGGGGCGGAAGAAACTCCCGAAATCATTCGCCAGGTCAAAGCAATGTATGAATCAATCGGCTATGAGGTCATTGTCACCAGCTCCGTGACCGGGATGGGAACCGAGGAGGTAAAATCCCGTTTGGCTGGGGAGATCAGCGTCTTCTCGGGGCAGTCGGGGGTCGGAAAATCCTCGTTGCTTAACGCGATGCTCGGGTTATCGCTGGAGACAAGTGAAATCAGCCTCAAGCTGGGCCGGGGACGTCATACGACGCGGCATGTCGAGCTGATTGAGCTGGAGAACGGTGGTTACGTGGCTGACACCCCGGGCTTTAGCCAGCTGGATTTTCTCGAGTTAGGGATCGAGGAGTTATCCAGCTGCTTCCGGGAATTTGCCGATTACGCGGAGGGCTGTAAATTCCGCGGCTGCAGCCATTTGCATGAGCCGGGCTGCAAGGTCAGAGAGGCTGCGGACAATGGAGAAATCGCCGCCAGCCGTTATGAGCATTATGTACAGTTCTATGAAGAGATGAAGGACAAGAAGCGGAGGTATTGACGTCATGAGCAACAACATCTATATCGCGCCGTCGATTTTGTCGGCGAATTTCGCCAAGCTGGGCGAGGAGGTCGCTGACGTAGAGCGGGGAGGCGCTGACTGGCTGCATGTGGACGTGATGGACGGCCATTTCGTCCCGAACCTGACGTTTGGTCCGCTGGTGCTGCAAGCGATTGCTCCGCAGACCAAGCTGCCGCTGGACGTCCATCTGATGATCGAGAAGCCCGAGGAATATATCCCGGCCTTTGCCAAAGCGGGCGCGCATCTTATCACCGTACATGCGGAAGCTTGCGTGCATCTGCACCGGGTGCTGCACCTGATTAAGGAGCAAGGGGTTAAGGCGGGCGTGGCGATTAATCCAGCCACACCGGCTTCGGCCGTTCGCGAGGTGCTGGAGGACGTCGATCTCGTACTTGTGATGACGGTAAATCCCGGCTTTGGCGGACAGGCGTTTATTCCGGGAACGCTGCGCAAAATTCGGCAGCTGAAGGCCTGGAAGGATGAGCTGGGCTTAAACGATTTGCGGATTGAAGTGGACGGCGGGATCGCCGCTGCGACGGCGCCGCTGGTTGTAGAAGCGGGAGCGGATGTGCTGGTTGCCGGCAATGCGGTGTTTGGCCAAGCTGACCGGCGTGCTGCGATGGCAGAAATCCGCGAGAGCCTGGCCGGATTGGCATAGGCGCTTCAAGATGCGCATACATTGGTTACATGAGCGAAGGTTCTCATGTAGCCTTTTTTTTTGTGGCGGGAATACACGAGTAAATGACATCAAACATAGAATATGGGTGAAGGCATGAGCACGATGGGGAGGGTGAACGATGAAATTTTACACATTCAAGCTGCCTAAGTTTTTGGGAGGATTCGTTAAGGCGGTACTGAACACGTTTCACAAGAACTAGCGGGCGGGGCCTGAGAACCCGCCCCAAGCAGCGGAAGAGCGCGCCTGGCGGTTCCCGCCATCAAGGATTGCTTGGGCCGCTGACTTCAAGGGAAAAAGCGCAGTAAAAAAGCACCTCCATAGGAAAAGGTGCTTTTTGTCTATAATTCGTCCCGTCTGTTACACGCGGGTCACTTTACCGGATTTCAAAGCCCGAGTGCTAACGTATACGCGTTTCGGTTTGCCGTCTACCAAGATCCGGACCTTCTGCACGTTTACGCCCCAAGAGCGCCGATTGCGATTGTTTGCGTGAGATACATGGTTACCGCTGCCTGGCTTCTTGCCAGTCACATAACATTTGCGAGCCATTCATTACACCTCCTGTTCCAGATACACCTGTCTTGAAAATAACACTAACAATACAATATCACGGTTATTGACAATACTTAAATATAATATCACAGTAAAAAAAGCTCCGTCAACAGCTATTGACGTTCGACTCTTTTATTTATTTCTCTCTGGTCTTATAGTACAATATAGTTTAGTCCATAATAATTTCTATGGAAGGAGTGAGATAGGCGTGGCTGTAAATCTTACGACCAAATATGGACGAATCGATATTTCGGAGGAAGCCATTAAGGTGATCGCCGGATCGGCCGCCATGGAGTGTTATGGACTGGTTGGAATGGCAAGCCGAAAGCAGTTGAAGGACGGCATTGCCGAATTGCTGGGGCGCGAGAATTTGGCCCGGGGTGTGGAAGTGAACCTGGATAATCATCGATTAGCTATTTATCTTTATATTATAGTCAGTTATGGCACGAAAATTTCCGAGGTCGCACACAACATACAGCTCAAAGTGAAATACGTACTAAGTGAAATCGTTGGACTCGAAGTGGATCAGGTGAATATCGTAGTCCAAGGTGTACGCGTATCAAGCTAGGAAGGGGAATTTTCATTGAGTAAGCGTTCTTTAACTGGAACAGATTTCACCGCTATGGTATTGGCAGGCGCAAAGCGGCTGACAGAGCATGCTGAGCACGTCAATTCCCTGAACGTATTCCCGGTACCCGATGGGGACACCGGAACGAATATGAATTTGACGATGACCGCCGGCGTAACGGAATTGAAAGATCACGGAACCGGGGGTTTGGGCAGCAGAGCAGCCACTTTATCCAAAGGCCTGTTGATGGGCGCACGCGGGAATTCCGGCGTGATCTTGTCCCAGCTGTTCCGCGGCTTTAGCCGTTATGCTGCATCATTGGAAGAGATGAATGCAGCTCAATTTGCCGCCGCTCTACAAAGCGGGGTAGATACCGCTTATAAAGCGGTCGTCAAACCGGTGGAAGGCACGATCCTGACGGTGGCGAAGGAAGCCGCCAAGCATGCCGTCTATTATTCGCGCAGAACAACGGATATCACGGAATTGATGAGCGAGGTGCTGGCCAAAGCGAAGGAAGCGCTCGCGAATACGCCGGAGCTGTTGCCGGTGTTGAAACAGGTTGGCGTCGTGGATTCGGGCGGTCAAGGACTTGTTTATATTTATGAAGGATTTTTACAATGGCTGCAAGGCGGCGCCAGCAGTGAAGCCGCAGCGACATTGGGACAAGCCCCCGCACCAGTTGCCAAACCAGAGCAGCGTGCTCAAACGGCCGTACCGGTGCATGCTCCAGCTTCGGCACAGGCCAAGCTCGAAACAGAGGATATCGAATACCTCTATGACATGGAATTTTTCATTAATCGAAAAATCGGTGAAATCAAGGATGCTGTTTTTGACGAGGATCAGTTCCGGAAAGCGCTTTCGGTCAATGGGGATTCGATTATCGTGATCGCGGACGACGAGATCATCAAAGTCCATGTCCATTCCAAAACGCCGGGCGACGTGCTGAATCTGGCGCTGCGTTACGGTGAAATTACACAAATTCATATCTTGAACATGCGTGAGCAGCACCGGGATCTGTTGATTGCAGGGATGGATGCCGCGCCGCCGATGCCGGAGCTGTTCGCCGAAATTCCGGCAGAACCGGCCCAACCGGTGGATCCGGCAGGGATTCCTGCGGATGAGCTGGCGCCTTATGGCTTTATCGCCGTTGCTTCCGGTCAGGGAATTTCGGAAATTTTCAAGAGCTTAGGTGTGGATGTCGTCCTGTCCGGCGGGCAGACGATGAACCCAAGCACTGAAGATTTCGTGAAGGCGATCCGGTCGATTTCGGCTCAGCACGTGTTCGTTCTGCCGAATAACTCGAATATTATTCTGGCTGCACAGCAGGCGCGTGATTTGCTTGAAGGGGAGCGCAATGTGACAGTCATCCCAAGCAAGAGCATTCCTCAGGGGATTGCCGCAGCGTTTGCTTTCCAAGAAGAAGAAAGCGTGGAAGTCAACACGGATAACATGCAGAACGCCGTGCAACACGTAAAGACAGGTCAAGTGACGTATGCGGTCCGTGACACGATGTTTGATGATTTGGAAATTACCGCAGGTCATTATATCGGTATTGCCGATTCTAAAATTGTGGCCACTGAAGAGGGCTTGCTGGAAACGAGTCAGGGCTTATTAGCCAAGATGCTCGCTGGCGGCGATGAAATCGTTACGGTACTCGCCGGTGAAGAAGCTGACGAAGAGATGACGAATGCGCTGGTGGCCTGGATTCATCAGGAATATCCCGACGTCGAGGTAGAGGTCCATAACGGCGGGCAACCGATTTATTATTATCTGTTTTCGGTAGAGTCCTAATCCCCATGAGAGGATGAAGATACCTATGAATCAGGCTGTCATTATTGCCGACAGTACGGCGGATATCCCGCAGGCGACCGTCTCGGAATACGGAATTCACATCGTACCGATGCGGCTGGCCTTCGGAGACCAATCTTATCTTGAAGGCATCGACATCACCGCGGAAGAGTTCTACGATAAGTTGATCAAATCGAAGGAACTGCCTACTACTTCGCAGACCTCGCCGTCTCAGTATGTGGAGGTATACCGCAACTTGCTTGCCGCCTATCCCGGTTCACCGATCATTTCGATCCATATCTCCTCCGGGATGAGCGGAACTTATCAATCCGCAGTGCTGGCGAAGGAGATGCTGGAAGAAGAGCTGGGGCATCCGGTCGATGTCACGGTCATTGACTCGCTGTGTGCGACGTACGGTTTTGGCCTTCAGGTTGTGCATGCCGCGCGGATGGCGAAGCAAGGGGCTTCGGTCGAGGAAATTCGAGCTGAGGTTGAGCGGCTCGGGAAGGCGCGTCGGTTATATTTTCTCGTCGATACGCTGGAATACTTGCAAAAAGGCGGACGGATCGGTAAAGCCGCAGCCATTCTGGGCAACCTGCTGAACATTAAGCCGATCTTGTCGGTGGACCAGGAGGGCGTGATTTACGCTGTCGATAAAGTCCGAGGCCGCAAGAAGGCTATGGCCCGCGTCATCGAGTTGTTTGTGAATGATTTTGCCGGGGTGAAGGACATTAACGTGGCCGTTTGCGATTGCGTGAATCCGGAAGGCTCCGAGGAGATCCTGGCTCTGCTGCGGCAGCACTTTACGCTGCATGAGGTTGTCCGCAACAGCATCGGTGCCGTGGTTGGCACGCACGTAGGTCCGGGGACCGTGGCGACGTTTATTTGGCCGGCGAAGTGATGTTTGGAAGTTGCGGTGTGGGTGCGGCTGTGGCTGTGGTTGTGGCTGTGGTCCGTGGCCGTGGCTCTGGACGATTTTAACGGAACTGAGGGCCCTTATTTGACCATTTCCCGGCGATTTCCCGGTGTAACGGAACTCAGAGACCTTATTTGGCTCGAAAGGCTGATCATAAGCTGCTAAAGCTCCAAATAAGGTCTTTCCGTTCCGTTAGCCACAGTAATCGCTGCAAAAAGGATAAATAACGTCTCTCAGTTCCGTTAGGCTGCTGTCCGGGTTGCGTCTGAACTACGTGATCCGAAGATGCGTTTTTGAACTACCTCTATAAAGTGAGGGGATGAAGTTGGATTTACATCACATCCCCGTAAAGCAAGTCAGCGGCGTGAGCGCTCTTAAACAAGAAGAGCTTCACGCCTTTGGCATCTTTACGGTGAATGATTTGATTGAATATTATCCGTTCCGGTACGAGGATTACCGGCTGCGCTCCTTGACGGAAGTGAAGGATGGGGACAAGGTGACGGTGCAGGCCCAAATCATGGGTCTTCCGGTACTGCAACGGTACGGGCGGAAATCCCGCCTGACCTGCAAAATGATCGCCGATGACTGGATGTTTACGGCGACATGGTTCAACCGTCATTTCCTCAAGGATCAGCTGACGACGGGACGGGAGATTATCCTGACCGGCAAATGGGACATGCGCCGCAGCCAGCTGACGGTGTCGGAGTCGGAGTTCCCCGACCGCGGGACGCTCCGCAGCGGCAGTTTGCAGCCGGTCTATTCCGTAGGCGGCAAAATTACGCAGCAATGGATGCGTAAGACGATTGGACAAGCGTTGCAGCAATACGGGGAGATGATCCCGGAGATCCTGCCGCCCGAACTGCTTCGCAAATATGGGCTGATGCCCCGCAAGACGGCGATTTTGCGGCTGCACCAGCCGCAGGACAGCGAGGAGGGACAGCAGGCGCGGCGCCGCATGGTGTACGAGGAGCTGTTCTTGTTCCAACTCAAGCTGCAGGCGTATCGAGCGATGAACCACGAGCGGATGGACGGGGTAGCGCATGTGGTTGATAACGCCACGATTCGGGAATTTGTGCGTAGCCTGCCGTTTGAGCTGACCGATGCCCAGAAGAAGGTGGAGTTGGAAATTCTAAAGGATATGCGCTCACCCTATTGCATGAACCGGCTGCTGCAAGGCGACGTCGGTTCCGGCAAGACGGTAATCGCCGCCATCGCCTTGTACGCGGCGGTGAAGTCCGGGCACCAGGGCACCTTTATGGTGCCGACGGAAATTTTGGCCGAGCAGCATATGCGCTCACTGTCCCGGTTGTTTGAGCCGTTTGGCATCACGGTCGGTCTGTTGACCGGCAGTGTGACGGGGCGCAAACGCAAGGATTTGCTTGGCTCGCTGCAAATGGGGCTCACCGACATCGTGGTTGGTACGCATGCGTTGATCCAGGAGGACGTGTTTTTTCGGTCGCTGAGCCTGGTGATTACCGATGAGCAGCACCGGTTTGGCGTGAATCAGCGCAGCATTTTGCGGCGCAAAGGCTTTAACCCGGATGTGCTGACGATGACGGCGACGCCGATTCCGCGCACGCTGGCGATTACCGCCTTTGGCGATATGGACGTATCCACCTTGTCGGAGCGTCCGAAGGGGCGCAAGCCGATCACGACCTATTGGGTGAAGCACAGCATGATGGACCGCGTGCTTGGCTTTATTGAGCGGGAGGTGTCGCAAGGCCGGCAAGCCTACGTCATCTGCCCGCTGATCGAGGAGTCGGACAAGCTGGACGTGCAGAACGCGATCGACTTGTACGTGTCGATGCAGCAGGCGTTCCCGAACATGAAGGTCGGGCTGCTGCACGGGCGGATGACGGCGGCGGAGAAGGACGAAGTGATGCGCGCGTTCTACGAGAACGAGGTGCAGCTGCTCGTCTCGACGACCGTCGTTGAGGTCGGCGTCGACGTGCCCAACGCCACGCTGATGATCGTGATGGACGCCGACCGGTTCGGCTTGTCCCAGCTCCACCAGCTGCGCGGGCGTGTAGGCCGGGGGGAGCACGCGTCGTATTGCGTGCTCATCGCCGATCCGAAGTCGGAGGTAGGTCAGGAGCGGATGAAGGTCATGACCGATACGGACGACGGCTTCGAGGTGGCCCGGCGGGACCTGGAGCTTAGGGGTCCCGGGGATTTCTTCGGCACGAAGCAAAGCGGCGTGCCGGATTTTCGCGTCGCGGACATGGTCAGCGACTACGCGGTGCTGGAGGCGGCGCGGGACGATGCCGCCCGGCTGGTTGCGGGCGAAGCGTTCTGGACTTCGCCCGAGTACGGACCGCTGCGGGAATATCTGCGGCGGGAGCAGGTTTTTCAAGGTGAGCTGATCGATTAAATTGATACGGCAAGCAAGCATCAAACCGTTCGCGGGATCCGCGGACGGTTATTTTTTTGCACAAAATACATCATAAGAAAAACGTCTATCGATGTACATTCAAAGTTGACAGACCGCGTTTAAGCGGAAGTTTTTCTTGCGATATCAGGATGCCAATGCCCCGAAGTTTATACTTTCTGATAACTTAAAAAAACAGGAAGTAACACGATTTGACATATTATTTCAATAAAAAAGTAATATATTGAAATAAAATATCAAATAGATTATAATTATGTCGAAATCACTTACAACTAGGATTGACGCAAACAAAGGAGTGTATCTTATATGCTGGAAAATCTGACAACCGAGGCGAGAAACGAGCGAACGATGCGCTTGGATGAAATGGAAGTGACCGAGCTGCTTACGGTGATGAACGAAGAGGACGCGAAAGTAGCCGGAGCGGTTAAAGAGGAAATTCCCAAAATCGCCCAGGCCGTGACTGCCATTACGGAGTCGCTCAAAAAAGGGGGCCGGCTGATTTATATGGGGGCTGGCACAAGCGGACGGATCGGTTTGCTGGATGCGGTGGAGTGTCCGCCGACATTTGGTACTTCCCCGGACCAGGTGGTTGGGCTGATCGCAGGCGGCAGCAACGCTTTTATCAAGGCCGTTGAGGGAGCGGAGGATCGGGCCGAGCTCGGTCGGACGGATCTGCAAAACCTCGGGCTTACCGCCAAGGATGCGGTCGTCGGAATCGCCGCGAGCGGTCGTACGCCTTATGTCATCGGCGGATTGGAATACGCCAAGCAAGTTGGTGCAAAGACGATTAGTATCAGCTGCAACAAGAATGCGGTGATCAGCACCATTTCTGACATCGCGATCGAGATCGAGAACGGTCCCGAGGTGCTGACTGGGTCGACGCGGCTTAAAGCGGGAACCTCGCAAAAGCTGGTCTGCAATATGCTGTCTACCGCGTCGATGATCGGCTTAGGTAAGGTTTACGGCAATTTGATGGTTGATGTTCAGCCCACCAATGAGAAGCTGGCCGATCGGGCGAAGCGGATTGTGATGGAGGCAACTGGCTGCGATGCATCAACCGCTGAGAACACCTTGCGCCTTGCCGAAGGGAAACCGAAACCAGCGATCCTGATGATTTTGACAGGATGTTCGTATGAGGTAGCCTTGGAGAAATTGGAGGAGAACCAAGGGTTTATCGGTAAGGCTGCGAAGTCTGCGTCTGCAATACGTTGAAGAAACAAGTAAGACCATCCTATAGAGAGCAGGAGGCTTCCCAATGAGCAAATATGAAACTATGGCGAAACGGATCTTGGAATCCATCGGCGGTTCTGACAATGTGGAGCAATTTACGAACTGCATGACCCGGTTGCGGGTGTCGGTCCGGGACCGTAGCCAAATTGACGAAATCGGGCTCAAACAGATCGAGGGCGTACTTGGTGCGGTTGATGATGAGACGTATCAAGTAATCCTCGGACCGGGTGTTGTGAATAGTGTGGCGGAGGAATTTGGCAAACTTCTGAAAGAAGAGGGGCATGGCGGCCAAGGAGCAGCAGCTGGCGGCCAAACGGCGACGCTCCGCGAGGGCTCGGAGATCAAGGCAGAGCTCAAAAAGAAGAACAACACGCCTTTCAAAAATTTCTTGCGAAAAATCGGCAACATCTTTATTCCACTGATTCCCGCGTTGGTAGGGGCCGGGATTATCAACGGTATCGCCGGCTTGATCAATAACCTGATTACTTCCGGCAACGGGGCGGACTGGCTGCTTACGCTCCAACCGATTATTAGTGTCATTGGCTCGGCCTTCTTCGGGTATTTGACGATCTTTGCCGGGGTGAATGCCGCGAAAGAGTTCGGGGGAACGCCCGCGCTTGGCGGTGCCGTGGCCGCGATCATCGTTGCACCGGTGGTGGCGAATATCTCTTATACCTATCCCCTGTTTGGTGAAATTAAGCTGAATGCGGGGCAGGGCGGAATCATCGGGGCGATTTTGGCCGCAGGGCTGATCTCTGTGTTGGAAAAATGGATTCGTAAACGGATGCCGGCAGCGATTGATATCATCGTAACTCCTACCATTGCGCTGTTGCTTGCAGGCTTGGTTACCGTGTTCTTCCTGATGCCGGTCAGCGGTATTATCTCTCAAGGCATCGGACAGGTAACAACTTGGCTGTTGGCCCATGGCGGACCGCTGTCCGGCTTCGTTCTCGCTGCGCTGTTCCTGCCGCTGGTCATGTTCGGCTTGCACCAGGCGCTCATTCCGATTCATGCCGAATTGATTTCGCAGGTCGGATACACGGCGTTGCTGCCGATCCTGGCCATGGCGGGGGCGGGGCAAGTCGGCTCGGCGATCGCCATTTATATCAAGCTGAAGCATAACGCGAGAATGCGCAACATGATCAAAGGGGCGTTGCCCGTCGGATTTCTTGGCATCGGCGAACCGCTCATTTACGGGGTCAGCTTGCCTCTGGGCCGGCCGTTTGTAACCGCTTGTCTTGGCGGTGGGTTTGGCGGGGCTGTGCTTGGTTTGTTCGCGATGACGGGGAACTTCATCGGCTCGGTGGCGATTGGACCTTCCGGCCTCGTCCTGATCCCGCTGATTCAAGGCCCAATGGGAATCGGCATGACGATTCTCGGTTACTTGGCCGGGTTGATCGTCTCCTATGTCGCCGGATTCTTGCTCACGTATTTCTTTGGTTTTACAAAGCAGATGCTTATAGAGCATAATAGATAATACAAGCCAGCAGAGAAACGTTTGGCTGCCTTTAACCAGGCCGCCGCGTTTCTTTTGCGTTTTATGGGAATGGAAATAGCATCAGACGGATTGGGAATACGGAGGGGATGACCGTGACGACGGGAAGCGTACTTACGCAAATGGAGGCCATGCTGGAACAACTGCCTGAATCGGAAAGAAAGGCGGCCCAATATATTTTGACGGCTTCGGCGGAAGTCTCCGGCTTAAGTATCCATGCGGTCGCCGATAAAGCGGGGACCAGTGCGGCGGCGATTACCCGGCTATGCCGTTCGCTGGGGCTGAGCGGATTTCCTGATTTGAAAATGCGTTTGTCGGTCGATAATGCCAAACCGCAAAGACCAGGCTATTATGACATTGAACGCGGGGAGACGATTCAAAACGTCATTCAAAAGACGGTCTCCAACAGTCTCCAAGCCATTCAAGATATGATGCTTCACCTGCAGCCCGAACTGATCGAGCAGGTGGTGGACAGCTTCCGAGAGGCTTCCGTCATCCATATGTACGGGGTAGGCGCTTCGGCGATCGTCGCAGCGGATGCCGCACAAAAGTGGCTGCGCCTGGGGAAGCAAGCGTTCGCTCTGCAGGACGAGCATCTAATTGCGGCCGCGCTGGCCAGCGCTCCGCCGGGGGCCTTGTTTATGGGCATCTCTTACAGCGGGAACACCAAGGAAGTGCTGCAATTGTTCCGGGTTGCCCAAAAGTACGGCGTGCGCACCATCGGCTTGTCCCGTTTCGGCAATCATAAAGTAGCCGAGCTGGCCGATTTGATGCTGTACACGCCGCAGGCGCCGGAAGCGACCCTGCGTAGCGGGGCGTCCAGCTCGCGGTTGGCACAATTGGTCATGATCGATATTTTGTTCTTCGCGTACGCCTCGACGCAATACGAAGAGACGATCCTCAGGTTGAGTCAAACCCATGAGGCAACGGCGTTCCTCAAACAGAACTAGCGGCTTTCCCGCGTGCTTTTGGATTTTCAGGCACTATGGACAGCCTTACCGTCATATATTAGGGTTGAAGTCCGGAAATGACGGGACAGGAGGTGCTAGTCACGATGCCCAGCTATTATCAGTATGGAATCAGTCCGCAGCTGGTCGAACGGGTGAAGTTGAAAATGAAAAATCCGGCGATCAAAGAGCGGATGAAACAGGTCGTCGACGGCCTCACCCGCGCGGATTTGCAGGATCGCGTTAAGGTGCGCAGGCTCGTTAGAACGGCCGCTTCTGTGCTTGGCGAAAGATTGAGCGGCGTTCAGGAAGAGCAAATCGTCCAATTCGTCATCGATCAGCGAATCGACCCGCGGAATACGCTTCACTTGCTGCGCTTATGGGGAATGTTCCGCTAGAGCAAGCGCGCAGAGATGCGGCGGGACGGGTGATAAGGCCCTGGGGACCGGTACCCCGGCGGCCTTTTGCTATTTTCTCGGAGGGATGATCCGGGGCCAGGCGAGATAAGCTAAACGATACATGAGCGGGGCACAAAGCGCCGGGAGTCATTTCTGCTTGCCAATCTCCATGTTTTGTTTTATATTGACATGAGAGTAGGTCAAAAATAAAAGGAGGTTGTGGCGGATGACCCCGCGTACGAAGGAACAAAATGAAGAGATCAGGCTGCGCCGGCTTGCTCAAATTCGTGTCGCGGCCGCCGATGTGTTTCTTGAGAAAGGCCTGACGTTAGAGATTCGGGACGTGGCGACCAAGGCCGGGCTTGGTTACGGCACGGTCTACCACTATTACAGTAATAAAGGGGATCTGCTGCATGACGTGCTGTGGACGGCGATGGACCGGGCCGGGGAATGGATCGACCTGAGGACGGAGGAGCAGGAAGCGGCCGCCGATTCCCTTGTTGCAGCAGGTACCCGGCTGCTGAAGCTGTGGGCCAAGGATCACGGCGTTTATCTGTTGTATAAGCTGGCGGCGGATGGCTTCCAGCTGCTGCCGGAAGCCCGGGCACTGCCGCTTGCGGAGACGTTCCGCCGCGAGGTGTTGCTGCCGTTCGCCGCGGTGCTGGAGCGCGGTTTGCCGCCGGGTTCCGGAGAGACCGCTGCGACTGCTAGCTTAGCGGCGGGACAAGGCGCTGGGGGAGAGGGCGTCCGTCAGGCGGAATTGTTGCTGGCTGCGCTGGCCGGCTGCGCCGGCTCTCCGCTGCGCCAAGGCACGCTGGACCACGAAGCGGCAGACATTGCGCGTCTGCTATTGTATCGGCTGTCGGAGCGAACCCGATGGACCCTCGAAGGAGTGAGAGCTGAATGATTATATTGAAATCGCCGCGGGAAATTGAAGAGATGAAACGGGCGAATCAGATTGTTGCGGATTGTCACCGGGAGGTCGCCAAAATGATTCAACCCGGGGTCACGACAAAGGAAATTAATGATTTTGTAGTCCGGCATATTACGAAGCTGGGCGGCAAGCAGTTTACGAAAGGGTACAACGGGTTCCCGGCCGAAACCTGCGCATCGGTGAACGATGTGGTGGCCCACGGGTTCCCTTCGGACCGGCCGCTGCAGAACGGCGATCTGCTCAAGCTGGACATCGTTGCGGAGGCGGACGGCTGGTTTGGCGATTCGTGCTGGTGTTATGCGGTAGGTCAGGTGAGTCCTGAGGCGGAAAAGCTGATGCGGGTGACGAAGGAATGTCTGGAGCTGGGGATCGCCCAAGCGATTCCAGGCAACCGGCTGGGCGATGTGACTTCGGCGATCCAGAAGCATGCGGAGGCGAACGGTTATTCCGTCGTACGCGATCTGCTCGGTCACGGGATCGGACGCAGCCTGCATGAGGAGCCCAACTACGAGCATGTCGGCGTAGCGGGTAAGGGCATTCGGCTCAAGGAAGGCATGGTGTTTACGATCGAGCCGATGATCAATGAAGGCACGTTCCGCATCATGATTGACGATGACGGCTGGACGGCGCGTACGGCGGACGGCAAATTGTCGGCCCAATTCGAGCATACGATCGCGCTGACGGCGGACGGACCGCTGATTTTAACAGCTCAATAAGCAGCAAGCAGGAAAGGAAGGCGGATGCCCAAAGTCCGAAGGGACAAGGGATCCGCCTTTTTTGGCATGCTTTCGCTCTGCCAAATTATCCAACATAAACCTGTTGCGAAAGGGAATGTTTGTTCGTATTATGAGTATAATAGGAACAGATGTTCTGATTAGAAGGTGAGCATATGACAGACAGTATGAAGAAGGGAGACGCATGAGCCCTATTCCCTGGCAAACGCAGGAGGAAGCGGAGATGATCAAGCAATATGTGCTGCTTTCTCTGTTGCTTGATGTGCTGGAACGAGACCAGCGCGCATTGGCATCCGCTTCGTTGAAGCTGCCTCAGGTATACAAGGGGCTGATCCGCTTGCTGCAGAACGCCGCAGCCGCGGATTTGGCCCGGGTGCGCCAAGGCATGCGTGAGCATGGACTGAAGGTATTCGAAGAGCGGCGGACGAAGCTTGGGATTGAAGCCCGCTATTTATGCCGGGGGTATACGTACGAGTTCTCCATGCTGTGGGGATTGGTCAAGGCGGAACTGATCCGCCGGCTTTGCGCCTATCTGGGGATCGATGTGAGGAAAGAGGGGATGTTCTCATGAAAGGTATGCCCCCAGCACCCTTGGAGACAGAAGAAGATCTCCAGTTGGTCAAAGAATACATTTTACTCCCTGTTCTTTTGAATGTGTTGGAAAGGGATATGAAAGCATTGGGGACAGTAAAGCTAAAGATGGACGTGGTGTACGCAAGAGCCTTACACACTGCCCAAGATGTGATCACTGCAGATTTGACGTCGGTTCGGAAACAAATGCGCGACAGAGGGATCAAGGTGTTCGAGCAACAACGTACTGAATTGGGCATGGAGGCCCGCTATTTGTGCAGGGGCTATCAACATAGATTTTCCATGCTTTGGAGCTTGGTGAAAGCGGAGCTTAATCAATATTTGAGTAAGTATCTTAACGTCGACTTAAGGAGCGACGGCCTATGAAAAGCGATAACAAAAGTCGAGTCATCATGCTGGCGGATTGTCAATCCTTTTACGCAAGTGTTGAGAAAGCGGCCCACCCCGAGTATGCAGACAAACCTGTTGTGGTTGCAGGAGACCCCGCGCGTCGTTCCGGGATTATCCTCGCCGCGTGTCCCCTTGCCAAGCAATATGGGATCACTACGGCAGAGAGGCTGGGAGAGGCACTTGCCAAATGCCCGGATCTTGTGGTCATTCGTCCCCGTATGGAGGAATACATCAGAGTATCCTTGCAAATTACAGAAATTTATCAATCCTACACGGACTTGGTAGAGCCGTACAGCATAGATGAACAGTATTTGGATGTCACGGGAAGCTTACAGCTTTTTGGCGGTCCTGATAAGATTGCGAGGAGCATTCAGGATAAAGTCATGAAGGAGACGGGCGTTCGTGTACGCATTGGAATTAGTGAAAATAAGGTGCTCTCCAAAATGGCCTGCGATAATTTCGCCAAACGTAATGCTTCGGGGATTTTTCACTTGCCTGTGAAAGATCTGCAAGAAGTGCTTTGGCCGTTGCCGATTCATCAGATGTTTATGGTGGGCTCCCGGATGCGCCGGCATTTAATGAAAATGGGGATATATACCATTGGCCAGCTGGCCCAGACTCCCCTGACCAAATTAAGAGCCAAATGGGGAGTGAACGGGGAAGTTCTGTGGCTCATTGCCAACGGCAAGGATCATTCCCCGGTAACGCCAAGTACACACGATTTGCAAAAAGCCATCGGCCATCAAATGACCCTTCCCTACGATTATTGGGAGTTTGACGATATCATGGTTCCCCTATTAGAGCTCTCAGAGTTAGTATGTCAACGAGCTCGAATGAAAGGCTATATGGGCTGGGTGGTTTCGGTAGGGTGTCAAGGAGCGGATTTTGATCACCCTTCCGGCTTCTACAGACAAATGAAATTACCCGACCCGACGAACCTCACGGATGAGGTGTTCCATGCAGCGAAAAAACTATTTAAACGACATTGGGATGGGTTGCCCATTCGAAAAATCGGGGTCACTCTAAGTCAATTGGTAAGCGATCAGGAATACCAACTTACTTTATTCAATGACCGCGAGGCAAAGTTAGCGTTGGAAAGAACCACTGACCGAATTAAAGAGAAATACGGAAGTACCGCGATCATGAGGGCCTCTTCTTTAAAAGCTTCGGGCCAAGCGCGGGATCGAGCGCAAAAAATTGGAGGACATTATAAATGAGTAAAAAACTGCAAGGAAACGGTCTATTCGAATCGTCCAGAATGATGCTTCCGGAACACAAGGAGGCTTACATCCTGCACCAGCAGAACTTGCGAAAGAGTCCGCCGCCACAATTAGATGATCAAGAAATGGAACGGATATCCATGCTCATTGCTGAATCAATGCAGCTCAGGAAAGAGGTAATTTTAGTATTATTCGGTGAATTTAATGTAACGGAAATAACAGGAGTCGTGACAAAAATTGATCTACAACAAAAAAACATCAAATTCACCCATGGCAATGATTTTCGCTGGATAAAGGTATCGGACATTATTGACGGTATGTGGAAATGATTTGTAATAAGGAAAACTTGAAGAGCTATCCTTAAAAGTCATCGCAGATGGCTTCCGGTATAGCTCTTTTTTACTGAAATATGCAAAGGTCTGAAAGGAGCCAATAGATACAGAGGAACAATTAGTGGATCTCGAACCTGAATATTTTAGATGCCCTTGCGAAATAATCAAATGAGTATTTGAATAATCGATGGATTTATTGTATGATGATAATCAAATATTGATTTGATTGTTGAGGTGAGGATATGAACAGGAAAGAAAAGGATTCATGTGAAATTTACTGTTACGACGAACCTAAAGTCCGAAAGGTACAAAATGCGCTCGAAAGACAAAATATTCAAGGCATGATTAAGATGTTCAAGGTTTTAGCTGACGAAACAAGAATGAAAATCGCCTTTGCCCTGTGCGAAGAGGATGAATTATGTGTTTGTGATGTGGCTAACATCATCGGCTCTTCAATGGCCACAGCCTCACACCACCTTCGCACCTTAAAACAGCTTGGCCTAGCCAAATACCGCAAGGATGGTAAATTAGTTTTTTATTCGCTGGAAGATGACCATGTTCGTCAACTGGTGCAGCTAGCTTCTACTCATTCGAGGGAGTTGATCATCAATGGAAAATAAAATTGAAAACACCGAAGATAAAAACGTCTACAGGGTTCAAGGCTTTACCTGTACGAATTGCGCAGGCATTTTCGAGAAAAATGTAAAAAATTTGCCGGGCGTAAAAGACGCGCAAGTCAATTTTGGAGCATCTAAAATCACCGTTTATGGAAGGACTACAGTTGAGGAATTGGAAAAGGCCGGCGCGTTTGAAAACCTGAAAGTTACACCTGAAAAGCAACGATCTATTGAAAAGAAAAAGCCTTTCTGGAAAGAACATTGGAACGTACTGCTTTCGGCTATCTTGCTTGTCGCAGGGTACTTATTAGGTGAGCAGTACGGTGAGGAAAGCATCTTATCCGCTATTTCTTACGCGGCTTCTATTATTATCGGCGGTTATGAATTATTTAAAAAAGGAATCAAAAATCTTTTCCGGCTTCAGTTCGATATGAACACCCTAATGACGGTCGCCATCATCGGTGCCGCGGCGATCGGAGAATGGGGCGAAGGCGCGACTGTCGTTATCTTGTTTGCGATCAGTGAAGTTTTGGAACGTTACTCCATGGAAAAAGCGCGTCAATCCATTCGTTCCCTGATGGATATTGCACCGAAGGAAGCTCTGATCCGCCGCGGTTCCGAAGAAATTACGGTAAACGTCGATGATATACAGGTTGGCGATGTCATGATTGTAAAGCCAGGTCAAAAACTTGCAATGGATGGTGTTGTTATTAAAGGAACATCAACCATTAACCAAGCCGCGATTACTGGCGAAACGGTTCCCGTGACGAAAACAATTGACGATGAAGTGTTCGCTGGTACATTGAACGAAGAAGGTTTGCTTGAAGTCAAAGTAACGAAGCGCGTCGAGGATACAACGATTTCTAAAATTATTCACCTTGTTGAAGAAGCTCAAGCTGAAAGAGCGCCATCTCAAGCGTTTGTTGACCGATTCGCGAAATACTATACACCTGCGATTATGATTTTGGCATTAGGTATTGCGGTTGTTCCACCTCTGTTCGTCGGTGCAGATTGGGGCGATTGGGTATATCGAGGATTAGCGTTGCTCGTCGTCGGCTGTCCTTGCGCATTGGTCATTTCGACACCTGTTTCGATTGTTACAGCCATCGGCAACGCGGCGAAAAATGGCGTTCTTATCAAAGGCGGCATTCACCTTGAGGAAGCCGGCAGACTATCCGCAATTGCGTTTGATAAAACAGGTACTCTGACGAAGGGGGTTCCAGAAGTAACAGATGTCGTTACTTTCGGAACGAAAAACGAAAATGAATTGCTTTCAATCGCGGCAGTTATCGAAAAAGGTTCGCAACATCCGCTCGCATCCGCGATTGTTCGTAAAGCGGAAAACCTCGGAGAAGACCTAACCCTAGTCGTTGAGGATTTCCAATCGATCACCGGGAAAGGTGTTAAAGCCAATGTAAACGGGGAATTGTATTACGTCGGTAGTCCGAAACTCTTTGCTGAACTTCATTCCGACATCAGCGTTGAAACGAATCAGCGCATTGAAGAATTACAAAAACAAGGGAAAACGGTTATGGTATTAGGCACAGAACAACAGATTCTTGCCTTAATAGCAGTCGCTGATGAAGTGCGTGATTCCAGTACAGTCGTAATTAAGCAATTACACGAAATTGGAATCAAGAAAACGATTATGCTTACGGGTGATAATCAAGCAACCGCCGAAGCAATCGGGCGGCGTTTGAATGTTACAGACGTTAAAGCTGATCTAATGCCCCAAGATAAATTAGATTACATCAAGCAGCTTCGTAAAGACTATGGTAATGTTGCGATGATTGGCGACGGCGTTAACGACGCGCCTGCGCTCGCGGCTTCAACGGTTGGTATCGCTATGGGCGGCGCGGGTACGGATACTGCCCTCGAAACCGCAGATATTGCTTTGATGGCTGACGATTTAAGCAAATTACCCTATACGATTCGACTAAGCCGAAAAACCCTTGCAATCATCAAGCAGAACATTACGTTTTCACTTGGTATTAAGCTCTTAGCTTTGGCTCTAATTGTCCCTGGATGGTTGACGTTATGGTTGGCCATTTTCGCAGATATGGGGGCCACGCTTATTGTTACATTGAATAGCCTTCGTCTGTTAAAAGTCAGAGGTAATAATCGGATATGAATAACCGTTGGAATAAAGTGATTTATCGGTTATGGGCACCCTTTTATGATTCTCTTTTCAATTCCGGTCCTTTTTTAAAGGCACGGAAAAAGATCTTTGAGAACCTCGACATTAAGCCTAAAAGCAAAAGTTCTTTTTGTTTGTAGGCGTCGGGACAGGAGCAGATTTGCAGTTCATTATGGACAAAAATATTTCTGTATCTGCAATTGACTTATCATCCGAAATGCTTGATCAAGCTAGGAATAAATATGACTCCCCCAATTTTAAGTTCATAGAAATGGATGCGCAAGAATTGACCTTTTCACCGGAATCGTTCGATATGGTTATTGCAAATCTGATCTTATCCGTTGTCCCCGAGCCGAATCGATGTTTTCAAGAAATGATTCGGGTTACGCGAGCTGGGGGGCGAATAATCATTTTCGATAAATTTGCCCCTCCCTCGCAGGATTTGCCGGTAATAAAAAAATCCTTCGTCCCATCGTAGCAACGATGGGTACGGACATCGGACGACATTTCGAACAAATCATCATGCCGTATGAGAAACATATTCGAGTGGAGGAAGATGCATCAGCATTGTTTAACGGAATGTATCGAAAAATTATATTACAAAAAGTATAGAGTTACCAGTACCC
>NZ_GG695978.1:98240-143569 GCF_000159955.1 Paenibacillus sp. oral taxon 786 str. D14
TACCGCCCAGGGGTTGGGGTAGTACCAGCGAAGTTGATACTACCCGCAAAGTAGATATATATAAAGGGAATCATTTTCTGCTCTTCGAGGACTCCGCCTTGGCTTCGTCGTTCCGAAGGCTGATGATCGCCAAACAAAAAAGCGTGCCATAACGCTGCACGCCTTTTCTGTAATTTTAGCAACCTTCGGCAAGAAACTTTTCGACACGCGACTTAATCGCGTCCCGAACCGCTCGAAATTGGCTCATGATTTCTTCCTCGGTGCCGGTTGCCTTGGCTGGATCATCGAAGCCCCAATGCCACTTCACGACGTTTTTATTCGAAATCACCGGACAATGTTCGTCTGCATGGCCGCATAACGTAATCACATAGTCAGCCCGATTCAAAATCTCCGGATCGATAACATCCGATGTATGACCGCTAATATCGACGCCAGCTTCCTTCATCACCTGGACGGCACGCGGATTCAGCCCATGTGCCTCCAACCCGGCGCTTTTTACTTCGTACCGATCATTACCGAGCGCCTTCAACCAACCATCCGCCATTTGGCTGCGGCAAGAGTTTCCTGTGCAAAGAAAATAAACGAGTTTTTTGTTATCTGACATGATGATACCTCCTGTTTATGTTAAGCAGCTTCCTTTGAAAAGTACTTTCGCTGAAATCGGAGCGCGACGTTGACCAACGCAATCATCACAGGGACTTCTACAAGAGGTCCGATCACGGCCGCAAATGCAGCGCCGGAATGAATTCCAAAGACCCCAACGGCAACAGCGATTGCCAACTCAAAATTATTTCCCGAGGCGGTAAATGCCAGTGTAGAAGTCACTGGATAGTCAGCTCCGGCTTTTTTGCCCATGAAGAACGAAATCAGGAACATAACGACAAAATAAATTAATAGCGGAATCGCGATCCTCACGACATCCGAAGGCAATTGGATGATCATCTCGCCTTTCAGTGAGAACATGACGATAATCGTAAACAGCAATGCGATAAGTGTGATGGGACTGATTTTTGGAATAAAGACCGTTTCGTACCAGGATCGCCCTTTTGCTTTTACAAGCGAATAGCGAGTAATTATTCCGGCTACAAACGGTATCCCTAAATAAATAAACACGCTCTTGGCGACTTCGACCATCGTAATATCAACAACGACGCCCTCCAACCCGAACCATCCCGGCAAAATCGTAACAAAGATATAGGTGTAGACGGAGTAAAACAAAACTTGAAAGATCGAGTTGAAAGCAACGAGTCCCGCCGCGTACTCGGCATCCCCTCTGCACAAATCATTCCAGACGATAACCATTGCAATACAGCGGGCTAAACCGATCATGATCAGGCCGACCATATATTCTGGATAACCTTGGAGAAAAATTATAGCCAAGAAAAACATTAAGATCGGGCCGATAAGCCAATTTTGAATCAATGAAATGGATAACACTTTGCCATTTCGAAAGACACGGCCGATTTCTTCGTATCGTACTTTCGCCAGCGGCGGATACATCATTAAAATAAGGCCAAGTGCAATCGGTATCGACGTGGTTCCAACTTGAAATTCATTCAAACCGGCGACAAAGTTAGGAAATACGTAACCCAAGCCAATTCCTATCGCCATCGCAATAAAAATCCATAACGTCAAATAGCGATCCAGAAATGAGAGTCGCTTTTTCTTTTGTTTACTCAATTACTGTACACTCCCTTTACTCGCATGTAACTGTCATTCCTCGTTGCTCCAATTTCCGCAGCTCCTCGGACAGATCAGGCAAATGGGACAGAGCATAACCAATTTCCTCTAACCGCTTCTCGTTGATCGAATAGAACACCCATTGCCCCTTTCGCGTTTCGCGGACCAATTCAGCCGTTTTTAGACGGCTTACATGTTTAGAAATGGCTGGCTGGGAAATGTTAAAGATGGGAACCAGTTCACACACGCAGCAATCGCGAATACGGAGCAAAGAGAGGATTTTCAACCTTGTCGGATCGGCTAGAGCTTTCAGAATATCCGCTATCTTTTCAAATTCCATTGTCATGATTATCACCCCATATTAAAACCATATAACCATATTGTTATTTGTATTAAAAAAAGTCAATACCGAAATTTACGCCCTCCTCATAACCCATTTCCTGAGATAAAGGTAAAGTTAATACTTGCAAATTGCAAATAAATGCGGTATAACTGTTTCATGAGAGGTGAGGCACCGTGGAAAATGTGGAAAATGTACGTGAATTATTTCAAATCATGACTCGTCGCTTTGGCTTTCTGAATAAAAACTGCTGTTCTGCGGGTGGCTGTGACATCTCCGTCATTCAAAGCCATATCCTTTATGAAATTGATCGTCAGCACAAGCCTTCTATTCAGCAAGTAGCAGAGACATTAGGGACCGATATCACGACATTTAGCAGACAGGTCCAATCGTTAATCAAGATGAATTTAGTCAAGAAAACGCCCGATCCAAACGACCGGAGGGTGCATCTTCTTTCCTTAACGACAGAAGGCAAATATGTTGCGGGGGCGATTGACCGGCAAATGAATGACTATTTCAACGAAATCTTTTCACACATGAACGATTTTGAAAAAGATACGGTCATACGCTCGATCAAACTATTAAACGAAGCGATGGCGAAATCCAGCCAATGCTGTTCAGCCCCTTTTTGAGGGTGTCTTTTTTCTATAATACTTGCAATTTGCAAATATTTAAAATGAAGGAGAGAGGATTCATGAATCAATTAAAGAATGATCAAATTCGCCAAAATGTACGCAGCCGGTATAAGGAAATCGCCTTGCAAGAAGTGGAGTCGGGCTCGTGCTGTTCACCAGCTTCAAGCTGCTGCGGATCGGCTAATGGCGTATCTTCGCAGCTGGGCTATTCTACTGAAGAATTAACGGCGGTTCCGGCCGGCGCGAACCTTGGCTTAGGTTGCGGCAATCCGCAAGCCATCGCGGAGCTGAAACCGGGAGAAGTCGTATTGGATCTTGGCAGCGGCGGCGGTTTCGATTGTTTTCTGGCGTCTCGACAGGTTGGGGACACCGGCTATGTGATCGGGGTCGATATGACGCCGGAAATGGTGAGTCGCGCTCGCAGCAACGCCGTCAAAGGAGGATTCACGAACACGGATTTTCGGCTAGGGGAGATCGAGCATTTACCGGTCCCGGATCAAACGGTGGATGTGATCATTTCCAACTGCGTCATCAATCTTTCGCCGGATAAACAGCAAGTCTATGACGAAGCATTCCGTGTCCTGCGATCCGGCGGGCGTCTGGCCATTTCCGATGTTGTCACAACGGCAGAGCTTCCGGCGGAAATCAAAAACGACCTGGATGTTTTATATTCAGGGTGCATATCCGGAGCTTCGTCGGTTGACGAACTAAAAACGATGCTTGCACAAAGTGGATTTAAGGATATCGCAGTCGAGCCAAACGAGGAATCCCGGACGTTTATTAAAGATTGGGTTCCTGAGTCGAAGGTAGAAGACTATATCGTCTCGGCAGTCATTAAAGCTGTCAAACCATAAGATTCATTGGGAATGGCAGGGGCGAGAGGTCCTAGGAACCGTGACGCGAGTCAATCCCGGCGCACGGCGGGCGCGCCTTCAGACCGAGTCCGGACCGGAATGGATCGCGTTCGCGGGCATGATGGGGCCGCGGCCGATTCGCCGGATTAACGGCGGGTAAATTTGTGCAAAACCAAGGTAAAACCAAAGAAGCTGCTGATCTGCCGCTGGCAGGTCGGGAGCTTTTTTTGTTAACGCCAGGTGAAATCAATTTGCTTGCTTCTGAAATGGAAGTGGGCGGGAAAACATCATTTTTTAGGAAAGAAGTCGCCGACCAAGGTAGGATGGCATGACGTAAAAGCGTCACCCGGGATGCTGGAAAAACGCTAGTCCCAAGCTGGGACCTGGGAAGCTTTTTTTGCGATGGGCTGTAACGGAAGCAAATCGCGAAAAACCGCAGAATGACGCGATTTTCGGACAAGACTTTGGTATCAATTTTGTAACCATTATGGAAAAGGGTGTAAAAATTGAGCGAAACCTAGATGAATTTTGCACGTCTATTATCACGAAATGACCCAACCGGGCAAGTATGCCGAAAATCCGTATCCCCCCGGAAAACAGACCCAACTGTAAAACACTCCCATCAGCCTAGTTACACGACAGGTCCGCTTGGTTCATGATTAAAAGTGATTTTGAGAAGCGGAGGTGCGAATCGGCCATACTGGATCATCACCTGCATAGCTGCATAGAAAGCGGCAGTACGTAAGATCGCTGCCTCATAGGAGAGGCCGGGCACGGCAGGGGCTTCGATCTTTTCGGAACTTGCACGAGAAGAAGAACAGCGAGGTGAACTAAGGGTAAATCCGATGACGACATTAGCGAAAAAACGATTAGCGATCGGGCTCGTTCTGGCAGGCCTCTTGATCGCAGGCTGCGTGGTGCTGGTCGTATTAAACTGGCCGCCGCCCCATTACAGCTATGCGGCAGAGGACGGAACCGAGCTGAAGTTCCGCACCGAAGGCGACAAATTTCTCGCCTATGACGGCGAGAGCCGCTGGGAGGAACTGTTCGTCAAAGGCGTCAACCTGGGGGCGACGGTGCCGGGACATTTTCCTGGGGAATTTCCGATCACGGAAGACGACTACTTACGCTGGTTCCAACAAATTGACGATATGGGCGCAAACGTCATTCGTATTTATACGGTGCACAACCCGGTGTTCTACAAGGCGCTCGTCAAATACAACCGGGACAAAGGGAAGGATCCCCTCTATTTCATTCAAGGGATCTGGTCGCCGGAAGAGCAGCTCATTGAGCAGCAGGACGCTTATATTCCGGGGATCAAGGAAGCCTTTCACAAGGAAATTGAAAAAGCGGTCAAAGCTGTATACGGCGATTTGAAGGTGCCCAAGCAGCCGGGAACATCGGGCGGCAAATATACCGCCAACGCTGGTCCTTATCTCATGGCATGGCATATCGGCACCGAATGGGACCCGGAAATGGTGGATAATACGAACCGCAAGCACGCGGATGTTACGCCGTATCAAGGACAGCATTTTGCGGCGACCGAGGAAGCAACTCCGTTTGAGAGCTGGCTCGCGGAGCTGGTGGACGACACAGCTCAGAAGGAGCGGGCTTACGGTTGGGAGCATCCGATCACGTTTACGAATTGGGTGACCACGGATGTGCTGGAGCATCCTGGTGAACCGTTGTTCGAGGAGGATCTGGCCAGTGTGGATGCCACCCATATTCGGCCGGTGAAATGGGAAGCAGGATACTTCGCTGCTTATCACGCGTATCCGTACTATCCCGACTTTTTCCATCTGGATAAGACGCTCGAGACGATTCCGGATGGAAATGGGGATTACAACACCTATAAAGCTTACTTACAGGAGCTCAAAGCTTACTATAAGGACATCCCGGTTATGATTACCGAATATGGCGTCCCGTCTTCGCTGGGCGTCTCCCACCTCGGCCGAGGGGGACGGAACCAGGGGGGGCACAACGAACAAGAGCAAGGTGAAATCAACGTCTCTTTGACGAAGGATATTTACGATACCGGATATGCCGGCGCGATCTTGTTCATGTGGCAGGATGAATGGTTTAAGAAGACGTGGAATACGATGCGCTTTGAGATCCCGGAGGATCGACGCGCCTTTTGGCTGAATGTGCTTACGAACGAAAAACAATTTGGCCTGTTGTCCATGGGTCCCGGAAAAGAAGACGATCTCATCATCGACGGCAAGCTGGACGATTGGGACAACCTGCCGGAGGGAGAGGTCCAAGCCTGGGATCAACCAGCATCTGGCATCGACCGGCTGCAGGTGACCCATGACGAAGCTTATGTGTATGTCGGGCTGCGGCTCAGCGAGCCGTTCGACCCTGCGAAGCGGCTCATCCGCCTCGGTGCAAACACACAGCCTGGCGGCAACCAACCGGTGACGGAGATGCCAGGGTTGCGGTTAGACGACGGCCTGGAAGCGATCGTGAATATCGGAAGCGATGAGGAGACTGAGGTGCGGGTGGCGCCAAGCTACGATTTCCACCGCCGTCTCTACGGGCGGCACGGTTATTGGATGCTGGACGATCCTACCGAGGAGCAAACCGTGCAGTTTCAACCTTGGAAGCTGGCGGTCAGCTTGACCATGAAACCTCCGGATACCCGATCGGCCCATCCGTTTCAGGACATGACCGTTGGGCAGCTGATTCGCGGCACAACCGACACGGGAAGCGATGATTTCAACTCTCTCGCTTCGTGGCAGTACAGCGGCAATGAGGTAGAACTGCGTATCCCTTGGATGCTGCTGGGCTTCGCTGATCCCAGCTCGCGCCAGGTTATCGACTACCGGCCTTTGAAGGAGGACCTCGCCTTCTCGACGACCGAGACCGACGGCATCACCTTCGTGCCTTGGATTGAGGAGCGAAGTGAATCGGGGACAGATCACGGTGACAGCGGGGAGAACGTTGCTTTGGACACGTTCCCCAAATACGTATGGCAGCCTTGGGAAACCGTGCAGTACACCGAGCGGCTTAAGTCCGGTTATTACGCCTTGCAGGCGTTCTACCGCAGCTTGCCAGATCGCAGGACCACGGGAGAATAACCAGGCGCCGAGAGGAGGAAATGAAGATGGCGGGTCAGCATCTTGGCCTGGCAATTGCCTTTATTTATGTATGCCTGGAGCTGATCGGCATAGGCATACTGCTCTTGTTTTACTTAAAGATCCGGCATTTGCGCATTCAGCGTAAAACGAAGGAATACTTGCAGAAGCACCAAGACTATTTCATGTTCCTTCAGGCTCATTTGGGCGATGCTGAGGAGCTTCCGCTGCCGCCGGGCAAGCTGACTGAGCTGGAACGGCGGGTGATCCAACAGCGGGTAACCGAATGGATCGAACAATTTAAGGGCGATCTGCAGCAGAAGCTGATCGCATTATGTTACAACGCTGGCTTTGTCCAGCAGGACCTGAAGCTGCTCGACAGCTTGTTCTACGGCCGGCGGATCGCCGCCGCCTACCGGCTTGGCGGGATGCGGGCGGTGGAGGCGGTGCCGCGGCTGCTCACGATGCTGAAGCATCAGAAATACAGCCCGCTGAGCATCGTCATTGCCCGCTCAATTGCCAAGAGCGCGGAGCATGAGCAGCAGCTCAGAGATATGCTGGTCTATCTGTTGCGTCATGGCAAACCGATTCACCATCTCGCCGCTGATATTCTGATGGAGACGCGGCTGGACACCAGTCGGCTTCTGCTTCAGTTGATGAAGGAGGATAACCCGGATCTGGTGAAGGTGGCGATGGCTGCGATGCGCGGCCAAGAAATGCCGGGGCAAGTCCCGGCGCTGGGGCGTTATGCGTTTGCGCTTGAGAGGAGGGAGACCACTGCTTAGAGATATTTTGCTGATTTATGGTCTGTTTGCGACGTATTACGTCATGTCGGTTAACTTGATTTATTTTTCGATTATGACGTTCTCGTTCCGCCAAATTCTGACGATCTTCCGCCGGGCGGCCTATTCGAAATACAACACGCTGTCCGGCTCCGAGCTGGTACCGCCGGTCTCGCTGCTGGTGCCAGCCTTTAACGAGGAGCTCACGGTCATCGAGAATGTGAAATGCCTGCTGACCCTCAATTATCCGACCTATGAGGTCATCGTCATTAACGACGGGTCGAAGGATAACACGCTGGGCGTGCTGCGGGAAGAATTTGAGCTGATGCCGCTCCCGAATCCAGACGTTCGTCACACGATCGACTGCCAACCGATTACGGCGGTGTACCACAATCCGAAGTACCCGCATCTGTACGTCATCGACAAACCGAACGGCGGTAAAGCCGATTCGCTGAATGCCGGCATCAACCTGGCGCATTATCCGCTCATTTCTTCGATTGATGCCGACTCGTTGCTGGAGAAGGACGCGTTGATCCGGATGGCCCGGATGTATATGGAAAATCCGGAGGAAACGGTGGCCATCGGCGGCGACGTGCGGATTGCCAACGGCTGCATGATTGAGAACGGGGCAGTGAAAGAGGTTTCGCTGCCTCGCAAAATCTGGCCGATGTTCCAGGCCACGGAATACTTGAAGGCGTTCCTCGGCGGCCGGATCGGCTGGAGCTCCATCAATGGGCTGATCATCGTCTCGGGAGCGTTTGGCCTGTTCCGCAAGGATTACGTTATTGCCGTCGGCGGTTATCGCGGCGGGTATCCCGGCGAGGATATGAACATCATCATCAAGCTTCATCGCTACATGCTGGAGAACAAGCTGAAGTACCGCATCGCGTTCTGTCCGGAGGCGGTGTGCTGGACGCAGGCGCCGGACACGTACCGGATTCTGTCGAACCAGCGCAAGCGTTGGGGCCGCGGGAACCTGAAGAACATGATCGAGAACTACGACATGGCCTTTAATCCGAGATACAAGGTGATGGGGCTTCTGACGATGCCGTACAACATTATTTTTGAAGCGCTGAACCCTTATTTTAAAATCACGGGGCTGCTCGCCCTGATTGGGTACACGCTGATGGACATGACGCACTGGCGGATTCTTGCGATCTTCTGGCTGATCAACTTCCTCAGCGGTTACGTGCTCAGTATCGGGGCGCTCTTACTGGAGGAACTGGCGTTCAAACGATTCGACAAGCTGTCGGATTTGTGCAAGCTGTTGTTGTTCTCGGCGCTAAAGTTTTTCGGTTACGCGCAGCTCGGGGGATTGTGGCGCATCCAGGGACATATCCAGTTTATGCGCAATAACAACTCCTGGGGGACGATGACCCGTCAAAGCTGGCAGGACAAAGGAGATTCGGCTGCCAAAACAGCCAAGCCGGCCAAGTCAGCCTAGGGAACAGAGAGCTCCCTCCCCCGCTTTGCGGCGGTTGCCGGAAAGGAGATGATAGGGCAAAGGAAGGCTTGGATCCAAGAAGTAACCAAACTTAAGGATAAACTTACGGAAGAAGAAAGGCGGGAATGAATGATGTCAAACCTGACAGCACTGCATAACCAAACGGAACAATCCGGCTTATACGCCGGCATGGGGCAACGCGTGAGGGAAACAGCCAGCGAGGTAAACGGGGTGGTATTCATTTATTCCGCAGGCGGCCCCTCTTACGTGGCATCCCAGGTGCGGGGAATTTTGGAGTCTGAACCTGGACTTCAGTTTGATGTATGGAGCGGGGATGAGCCAGGAAGCGTGGCGGTACTGCTGCCAGGCCTGACACTGGATGCGGTTCACTATCAAGGCTTGCGCCTGAAGCAGCAGCTGCAGGAGCGCATTGCCGATTACCGTCCGCGGATGGCGCTGGCCAGCTTCACTTCGCAGGCAGCGATTACCCCGCAGGTGCTGAGTCAAATCGAGGAAAAAGCCAAACAGAATTACTCCGATGATATTTATATTTTTACCAAGGCTGACATGCTGGTTGTCAAAAGCCGAGTCCTAATCGTGGAAGGGGATCCGGCGGTACGCGAATTCCTTCAAATCCGGCTGAATATGCAGGGCTATGAAACGATGACAGCCGATAACGGCTTGACCGCCCTGGACTTGATTGCCGATTGGAAGCCGGATCTGGTGCTGACGGAGCTGAACCTGTACGGGATCGATGGACTGCCGTATATCCATCAAATTCAGAAGGTCGGCAACGAGCAGATGCCTAAAATCGTTGTGCTAACGGAGCAGCGGGTCGAGAAAACGATCAGCTTATGCTTCCAAAACGGGGTAGACGATTATATCACCAAGCCGTTCTCCCCGGTTGAACTCGACGCGCGAATTCGCCGTTGCATCCAATAATATCTGATTCCAATACAGAGAACATAATGGAGGTAGAAACCTGTGAACAATCATTACCAGAAGCTGATGAATGCGATTGAATCGAAAACCGCTGTACTGGGCGTAGTGGGTTTAGGTTATGTCGGCTTGCCGCTGGCAGTGGAAATGGTGAAGCAAGGATTCCGAGTGGTGGGCATCGATCTGGATACATCAAAAATCGAGAAAATCCACCGCGGAGAATCGTATATTCACGATATCCCGTCCGAAACGCTGGCCGAAGTGATGGCTACAGGGCGATTCCAGGCAACCACGGATTACGCGGTACTGTCCGAAATTAACGCGGTCAGCATCTGCGTGCCGACGCCGCTGAGCGAAAATCAGGATCCCGATACCTCCTATATCGTCACCGTGGTGGATCAGTTGAAGCGGTACATGAAAAAAGGCATGCTGATTACGCTGGAAAGCACAACTTATCCGGGGACGACGGAAGAGCTGATTCAACGCGAGCTGGAGAAGCTGGGCTATACAGTAGGTGAGGACTTCTTCCTCTGCTTCTCGCCGGAGCGGGTCGATCCGTCCAATCCGAAATTTAATACTTACAACACCCCGAAAGTCATCGGAGGAACTACCAAGGCTTGCTTGGATTTGGGGACGGCACTGTATTCCCAATATGTCCAAACGGTTGTTCCTGTGTCCTCGCCTAAAGTGGCGGAAATGTCCAAGCTGCTGGAGAACACGTTCCGCAGCGTGAATATCGCTTTTGTGAATGAAATGGCTATGATGTGCGACCGCATGGGCATCGATATTTGGGAAGTCATCGACGCGGCGAAGACCAAGCCGTTTGGCTTTATGCCGTTCTATCCGGGACCAGGCATCGGCGGTCACTGCATCCCGCTGGATCCGATGTATTTGAGCTGGAAAGCGAAGGGCTTCCGGTTCTACAGCCAATTCATCGAGCTGGCGCAGTCGACCAACGACAACATGCCTTATTATGTCGTGAATAAAACGTCCAAAATCATGAATGAATATGCCAAATCGATTAAAAAATCACGCATCCTGATCCTTGGCATGGCGTACAAGCCGGACATCGCCGACCTGCGCGAATCGCCGGGATTGTCCGTATACGAGCTGTTTAAGGACAGCGGCGCCAAGGTGGACTATTACGACCCGTATGCGACAAGCTTCCGTGAAAAATCCGGCGGCGTGGTGCACAGCGTCGAATACGACCTTGATCGATTCAAAGCCTACGACTGCATCGTCCTGGTGACGAATCACAGCAACTTCGATTATGAAGGCATCGCTCACCTCGGCGTGCCAATCGTGGACACGCGCAATGCGTTCCGTGACTATCCGCTGCCGCATGTGTATAAGATCGGCCACTCGGTTGCACAAGTTCAGGAAGAGTCCCCAGCGTTGATCGTAGGTTAAGGATACGAGTCTTGATACTCAAAAAACCGATCTTCGTCCGCCTTCGGGCGTTGTCGGGAAGCAAGCGGCCGACCCTGCTGGTGCTTGGCGGAATGCTGCTATTGGCTTTGCTTATGTTATTGGCTTTTATCCGGCCATCAGGTTCACAAGCGAAGGCAACCTGGATTTGGGAAACGAAGGTGATCGAACAGCAACCGGACGAGCTGCTGAACTTCGTCCGCAGGCAGGGCGTGAATACAATCTTCTTGCAAATTGGCAGCGGGGTAGAGCAGGGCAGTTACCGCAGCTTCATCCGCGCTGCCTCCCAGGCAGGTATCCAGGTGCATGCTTTAAGCGGTCATCCGGATTGGGCGCTGCGGGAGCATCGGGGCGAAGCCGAGGCGTTTCTGAAATGGGTGATCGACTTCAACCGGGAAGGGAAGCCGGAGGAGCGGTTTGCGGGCGTCCAACTGGACGTTGAGCCCTATTTGCTGGACCGTTGGCGGAACGATCAAGAAACCGTGGTAGAGCAATGGATGGAGGGCATCCGTATCTGGACTGAAGAGGCGAGATATAACGATCTTGCGATCGGTGCGGCCGTTCCATTCTGGCTGGATCGGATAGATCACCCGAGCGGAGCCCTGAAGCTGCCGCTGGGCGACTGGATGGTTGATCAGTTCGATTACTTGGCGATTATGGCCTATCGGGATGCTGCAGGCCGCATCTATGAAATTTCACAGCGGACGCTAAATGAAGCGGATCGGCAAAAGAAACGGGTCTGGGTGGGCGTCGAGCTGGGCGAGAGCCGGGAAGGGCCCGGCGTCTCCTTCCATGATCTGCCGCTTGCTTCGCTGGACCGGGAAATGGAAAGGTTAGAGGAGCTGGGGAAAAGGCACGGATCGTTTGCCGGCATTGCCGTTCACAGCTATGAAGCTTGGCATCGTAAACTCAATGGGCCGTAATAACAGAAGGCTGCCCCATAGAAATAGACGGGGACAGCCTTTGTTTTGATCTTGGTTAGGACAGTCTTCTCTGTTTTTGCTATAATAAAACTAATTGGCAGTTGTGGAAATGGAGAGATTGGCATGATCCTACATAAAGGCGAAATCTTGTTCCGTCAAGGGGACGATGGTTCTTTTCTATACCATATTAAGAGCGGGCTGTTTAAGGTAACGCGTCTGCACCCGAACGGGAACATGGTTTTGTTTAATATTTTGTACCCGGGGGAAACGGTACCGCATCATTCCTTGATTACCCCGAAAGAGGTGCACGGGACGGCGATCGCTCTCATGCGCAGCGAGGTTGAAGCGATCCCTGCGCAGGTATGGTATCGCGAGCTTCAGGAGGATCCGAAGAAGCCGCTGGAGGTCGCGCAGCTGTTGCAGGAGAAGGTTCGGTTCATGCAGGAGCGGCTTGACCATTTGACGATAGGGACGCCGGCTGAACGTCTGGAGCTGCTGACGAAATGGCTGGGACAGCATGCTCATGGCGTACCTTTGACCGATTATTTGACTCAAGAAGAGATCGGACAGCTGATCGGCGTGCGGCGAGAGACGGTGAACCGGCTGCTGCGCAGCCATGGTCACGAACGGTCATAAGAAACGGCTTCACGAACAAAAGCGCGGATAACCGGGGATTGCTCCGGTTATCCGCGCTTTTGGTATGCCGCTTATTCGTCCAGGGTTCCAGCCGGTCCAAAAAATTCAAAGTGAATCCGCTCTTCGGGCACGCCCCATTCCTTCAGGGCGCGGCGAACCGCCTTCATGAAGGGAACCGGGCCGCAGAAGTAAAAGTCGCTGTCAGCTGTCGTAATCGTCTTCAGCCAAGGCAGATCGATATAGCCGGTTTTGTCGCAGCCTTCGCCGGCTTCGGACGTTTCATATACGGTGTAGGTACGCAGATTGTCGTTGGTCCGTGCGAGCTCGGCAATATGCTCCTTCATCGCATGGTGCTTCGCGTTGCGAGCGGCGTGGACATAGACGATATCGCGTTTGATTTCGCCTTGCAGCGCTGCTTCCAACATGCTGACCATCGGCGTAAGACCAACGCCGCCGCTGAGCAACACAAGCGGCAGGTTCGACGATGGATTCAATGTGAAATCGCCGGCCGGCGCGCTAAGTTCGAGCACATCGCCTTCTTCGATCTGGGTATGCAGATAGGTCGAGACAATGCCCGCCGGGCGGTCCTCCGCAGCATCCTCCCGTTTCACCGAAATCCGGTAATACGGCTTGCCCGGTGCCGTGGACAGGCTGTAATGGCGCAGATGGGTAAACTCCTGGCCTTCCGGTTTCACACGGACAGTAATGTATTGCCCCGGCTCATAGGCGGCAATCGCTTGGCCGTCCTCCGGCTTCAGATAAAAGGAGGTGATCACGTCGCTCTCCTTAATCTTCCGGTCAACGATGAAGCGGCGGAATCCGCGCCAACCGCCTTCTTTTTGCTCGGCTTCGCGGTACATCTCCGCTTCTACGCTGATAAATACGTCCGCAATGACACCATATGCCTTAGCCCAAGCATCAAGGATTTCCTCGGTGGCGGCGTCACCCAGCACCGTCTTGATGGCGGCGAGCAGGTTCTCGCCAACAATCGGGTATTGCTCCGGCTGGATTCCTAACGCCCGGTGCTTCTGGGCAATGCCGCGAACGACCGGAAGAATCTCTTCCAGACGGTCAATGTGCGCCGCAGCGGCATACACCGCATTCGCCAGCGCGGTAGGCTGTTTGCCTTGGCGTTGGTTGGCATGGTTAAACACGTTGAGCAGCTCGGGATGATTTTTGAACATGGTCTGATAGAAGGTTTTCGTAATCGTTTGTCCATGAACTTCGAGAACAGGTACGGTAGATTTAATGATTTCGATCGTCTTTGAATCAAGCATCGGTGGAACCCTCTTTCCTTGATTTTTCGTTCCACCTCAGTATAGGAAGGCTTGAATGGTCAAAAGGTGACTTTCGTCACATCGAAAATTGCCAATGTGTGAACTGTTACTAAAATGCAATGACATCTATCACACAATCCAAGGAAATAAATTGGCTTGTCGCCTGTCCCGTGGAGTCATGATTTGTTTTGTGGTATAATATGAATAGAAGAAATTCTAACAGAAAGGATCAGGATACCATGAGTCCCCGAAGGACGAAATCCCAAAGGACGATTTGGAAACGTTGTGATCTCTCTTACACTTAGCTCCTTTCGTAGCTAGTCGGTATTTCGGCGACAAACCTACGAAAGAAGCGTGAAATCATGCGAAGGATGAATTCCTCATGGACTCACTCCGTAGGGTGTTGCCGAATGGTCAACCAAACTACGATAAGAGGGATTCCAAATGAGGACAATAGCAAGATGGCAGACGTACGGTTCTCGGTTATTAATGATGTTAGCAGGATCTAGTTTATTGGCGTTTACGTATTACCACATCAATTTTCAGAACGGATTGTTGGAAGGCGGATTTGTTGGCCTGGCGTTGCTTGGCAAATATTTGTTTAACCTGCCTCCGGCCTTGACCATGATCGCACTTGATTTGCCGATCGTGGTGCTTGCCTGGTGGTTGAAGGGCCATCGGTTCGTGCTGAATACGGTGGTGGCATCACTGACGTTTTCGCTGGTTTACGAGTTGTGCGAGCAATTTTCGCCGCTGTCGATGAACCTGCACGGCAACCTGCCGTTGGCCGCATTACTGTCGGGTCTTCTCACCGGTTTCGGTGCGGGACTTGTACTGCGGGCCGGCGGAGCGAGCGGCGGGGACGATATCTTGTCCATGCTGCTAAGCCAGTGGTCCGGCATCAAGATCGGTACAATGTTTATTATCATGGATGCGGTCGTGCTGACGGTCTCATTGTTATATTTACCATTCAAAGAAACGATGTTTACCATATTGGCAGTGCTGATCGCCGGCAAAGTGATCACCTGGACCGTCCATTACGGTCAGGGACAGCTAACGCCGATGCGGCTGCCTTACCATCCCATCAAAGAGAAAACGGCTCGAGCTTAAGGCTCGGGCCGTTTTCTCTTTGATGGATCAGGATCTCCAAGATCCCTGCTGCCGGCGGATCAATACGATTTGTCCGGCATGATAGGCATCATGCAGCATCCAGCGGGAGAGTTCGTGTCCGTACGACTCGCCCGTATTGGCGTATGGTGCCTCTAGGGCTTCATCGGTTAAAGAAGCGATCGCCTCGCGCAATTCCTGTTGGATTCGTTTAGTTTCGGCCAGAACGTCGGCCCATGCCGCTTCATACGAGGTCCCGCCGGTTCCGGCGAAGGTGTCTTCGTTTTTTTCTAAGGCCGGGCCCGGATTGATTCCTCTTAAGCGGCTGAGGATCCGCCCGTTATAATAATTGATGTGATTGACGGTTTGCCAGATCGTATTTCCGCCTCCCGGAGGAGCCCAAGCAGCTTGCTCGGCGGTCAATCCCTCCAATGCTGTCGACAACGGTACGATCCATTCCTCGACATCCCAAGTATTGTCCTTTTGCACAACGAGTAAATCGACGGGGGTAATGCTCATTCCATTTCCTCCTTATCATTGTAACTGGCTAATTACGATTTCAAGGGTTACAATGATATTGTAGCAGAAGAAATGAGAAATGTAACCATTTATTTATTGATTAGGTCGTTACGAATTTGGGGGGCTTCGAAGTGGAGACATTATGGAGCGATTTTTTGAACAGCGAGTGGCATGATTGGCGGGGAAGCGGACGCAGCGAAGATCGGCTGGAGAAGCTGACCTGGCAGCAGTGGTTCCTTAATCACTGGCAATTGACTGCTCCTGTACCGATGCCGGTGGAAGAGGTCTTGGCCATGCGTCATTTTCGGGAACGCCTGCATGCCTTAGCGGTCAAATTGGCGGGAGGCGGCCAGATGGAGGAAGCGGATTGGCAGATGCTCAATGAACATTTGGTGCAGGATCCGGTTACCCGCAGGTTGTCCGGAGAACCGGGAGACATCCGACTGCAATATGTTCCAGTGACGGAGGACTGGCGCCATGTGCGGGCAGAGATTGCCGCCAGCTTCAGCGAAACGCTGCTTCACGGAGAAACGTCAAGAATTCGCCTGTGTGATAACCCGGATTGCCGCTGGTTTTTTTACGATGACACGCGTAACCGGACGAAGAAATACTGTGAAGACAAGACGTGCGGCAATTTGATGAAGGTGCGGAGGTTTCGCGCCCGGAAGAAGGCGGGAACCGATCCAGGCGAGCAATAGCTTGTTCTTCATAAATAACAAGAACCAGGCGGCCGAGAGGGGCTGCCTGGTTCTTGTTTCAGGTATTACTTTTGTGATTTTGGCTCATCTTCAAACAGGTACAGATATTCTCCGTATCCTTCCTTCTCCAAATCGGCCTTCGGCACGAAGCGGAGCGCTGCCGAATTGATGCAATAGCGAAGTCCTGTTGGTTCCGGACCGTCCTCGAAGACGTGACCCAGGTGGGAATCGCCCAGCCGGCTGCGCACTTCAGTGCGAATCATGAAATGGCTGGTATCGGTCTTCTCCTTGATGTGATAGCCCCGGATCGGGCGGGTAAAGCTCGGCCAACCGCAGCCGGCATCGTATTTGTCACGGGAGCTGAACAACGGCTCGCCGGAGACGACATCCACGTAAATGCCTTCTTCTTCATGGTCCCAATACTCTCCGGTAAAAGGACGCTCAGTCGCATTATTTTGTGTGACCTCGTATTGGATTGGCGTCAACTTGCGCTTCAGCTCTTCCCGATCGGCAGGGCCGGACCAGTGGCGCTCCAGGAAATCTTCACGTCCGGAACCTTTGCGATACAGCCGATAGTGTCCCGGATTTTTCTTATGATATTGCTGATGATACTCTTCGGCAGGATAGAATGGGGCTGCCGGCAGAATCGGGGTGACAATCGGTTTATCGAAGCGGCCGCTTTGCGCAAGCTCTTGCTTGGAAGCTTCCGCTTCCAGACGCTGCTGCTCATCATGATAAAATATCGCGGTCCGGTACGAATCGCCGCGGTCATGGAATTGGCCGCCTTCGTCCGTTGGATCAATTTGCTGCCAATACAACTCCAGCAGCTTGCGGTAAGGAAAGATGTCCGGGTCGTACGTAATTTGCACGGCTTCGTAATGCCCGGTATTCCCGGCGCAAACCTCCTCGTACGTAGGGTTCACCGTATGACCGCCGGTATATCCAGAAATAATGCCATGAACGCCGGGCAGTTCCTCGAATGGTGATACCATGCACCAGAAGCAGCCTCCGGCAAACGTGGCTAATTTGAGATTGGAATTTGATGATGAACTCATTTGGGATCCCTCCATTTCATCACTATTATAACTTGTTTTGGCACAAAGCCAAAATGATAGCATAAAAGGCTGGTTCTCTCGTAAAGTGCGTGCTATAATATAACTCAATAAAACATGCATGGTTCCCAAAGGGGAGTAGCTGTTACAATAAAGTCGTCATTACGGGAGTTATACATACCCCGGCTTTATTGGCAACGAAGAGTTGTTAGCGAGACCTTTGCCCGTAGCGAGTATTGGGTAAAGGTCTTTTTTGATGCGTATATGCGTCGTGCCCAATACGGACACGGCGTATTTTTTTTGGAACGGTGGGATCTTCCCGTAGTCCCAGCCATATCGAACGTCCGATTGTACCGTCTCGCAGCCTTTGCAGGCCTGCGGCAATTGACGTGAATGGCGAGGCCGTTATCCAGAAAAAATAGATCCGTTGCATGGAACATTTAGAAAGGGGAGAGAACATGGACTTACTGTCACCGGAATTTTGGATGGCCTTATTATCCATCGTCCTGATCGACCTCGTCTTAGCCGGGGATAACGCGATCGTCATTGGGCTTGCCGCCCGCAATGTGCCGCAACAGGATCAGAAGAAAGTTATCGTATGGGGGACCCTGGGGGCGATTCTGATCCGGGTGATCATGACACTGCTCGTCGTGCAGCTGCTCAACATCCCGGGTTTACGACTTGCCGGGGGGCTTGCATTAGTCTGGATTGCTTATAAACTGCTGATTGAGGAGAAAAGTCATGAGATCAAGGCCGGAAACCAGATGTGGGCGGCCATCCGCACGATCATCATCGCCGATGTCATGATGGGCCTCGACAACGTGCTTGCGGTAGCTGGCGCGGCGCACGGGGACACCATGCTGGTCATTATCGGTCTGGCCGTATCCGTACCGATTATGGTTTGGGGCAGCACGATGATTTTGAAGCTGACTGAACGCTTTCCGATCGTCATTACGATTGGGGCAGCCGTGCTGGCTTGGACAGCATCCAAGATGATCGTCGAAGAACCGCTGATTCATGACTGGTTCGCCAGCCCTTGGATTAAATACGGCTTCGAGCTGCTCATCATCGCCGCTGTCGTGCTGCTGGGCAAATTCATGAAGAAGCGCAAAGCGCGGCTTCACCAAGCGAAAGCGATGCCGCAGACAAACGGAAGTTAAAGGAAAAACGCATGCAAACAACGCCGCAGGCGGCCGATCATTTGGCCCGTCGCGGCGTTGTTTTTTTGCGATTTTTTGGCTCCGGAGTTAAGTGTTGTTCTCCCGGGCAGATAAACGAAACTGCTTAGGCGACATGCCAAACCGCTTGCGGAATACTTTATGAAAGTAGTTGTAGCTGGGGAAACCGGAGCTTTCCGCAACGTGCTCCAGCGACAGAGGGCTGAAAATAATCCGCTCGCGCGCCATGTTCAGCCGCACCTCCAGCGTGTATTGAATCATGCTGGTGCCAAAGGCCTGCTTGAACAGATGCACCGCCCGCGACACGCTGATGCCGACGTGGGCTGCAGCGTCCTCCAGCTTAAATGGGGAGGAGGCGTTTTCTTCGATATAATTTTTCAGACGGTGGGCAAGATAGGTAGGATAGGTGGGCTGCGGCTGCTCGAGCAAATTCCGTTCGATCTCCAGGCACAGAATCTTCAAGTAGTACTCGGAGATTTCCGGCATCGGGTTGGAGATGCGGCGCTGCTCCAGCATAATCTGCCGGAAGGCCCCAACCATCCCTTCGGACAGGGGAACCTTCAAGCGGTGCGGAAGCGGCCGGCGGTTCCACCAGGACTCGATCCATTCCCCGGACAAAAAAATATGGTAATCTCCGCTGGAAACCACCGGTTCGCCTGTTCCGTTCGTTTCGGCTTCGATTTTCAGCTCGTAAGGGTCCCCGGGGGCAAACAGCAGCAAATCCCCAGGCTCAAGCAACTCCAGCCGCCCGTTTAACCGCGTACGGCATTTGCCTAACGTCTGCAGGCGGATCAGATAATTTTCGTGCCCGTTCGGCTGGGTCGTGTGGAACGGCTTGCGGTGCAACGAATAGCCGGCATGTAAAATTTGCAGGTTTACCTCTTTGTTCATCGGTGTCCTCCACAGGGTTCTCGAAAAAAATGACCAGATTGTTCATGTTTCAATCATATTATTCATTTTACATTGGAGCAATTTGAAATACCATGGTACATGGGTAGCGCATCAAATTGACAAACATCTGCTTGGCAGGAGTGACCAAAATGACAGACATCCAGATTGGCATTATCGGCTGCGGCAACATCAGTCCGGCTTACCTCCGTCATTTGGCGAAGAGTGACAGGCTGAAGGTTGTGGCGCTGGCCGACCAGTTTCCGGAGAAGGCGCGCGAGCGGGCCGAGGAATTCGGAATTGAAAACGTATTCACAGTTGAAGAAATGTTGCGGCATCCTAAGATCGACCTGATTCTGAATCTCACGGTGCCTTCGTCCCATGCGGCGATTAACATTGCGGCTCTGGAGCACGGCAAGCATGTCTACGTGGAGAAGCCGCTGGCCATCCACTTGGAGGATGCCAGTCGAATGCTGGAGCTGGCCGCTGCACGCCATCTTCGCGTCGGCTGTGCCCCGGATACCTTCCTTGGCGCCGGACTGGAAACGGCCCGCAAGGCGATTCAAGACGGGCTGATCGGCCGTCCGGCGGCAGCCAGCGCGTTTATGGTAAGCGGCGGGCCGGAGAGCTGGCATCCGAATCCGGAGTTCTTCTATGCAGAAGGCGGCGGGCCGATGTTCGACATGGGGCCGTACTATCTGACGGCGCTGGTCCAATTACTTGGACCGATTCGCCGGATCAGCGGTTCGGCGGGAAGCCAGATTCCGGAGCGGACGATCGGGTCCGGTCCCAAAGCGGGCACCCCGATTCCCGTTCATACGCCAACCCATTACAGCGCAACGCTGGATTTTGTGGGAGGGGCGATCGGTACGCTGGTGACCAGCTTTGACGTGCGGGGCGGCAGCATGCTGCCGCGGATTGAGATTTACGGCACCGAAGGTACGCTGGAAGTCCCTGATCCGAACTGGTTTACCGGTGAGGTGAAGCTGCGTCGGGCCGGGGAAGAGACTTGGGAGACGCTGCCGCCGGTGTTTGCCAGCGGAGATAACGAGCGGGGACGCGGTATTGAGGAAATGGTGCAAGCGATACAGGAAGGCCGGGAGCATCGAGCCAGCGGCAAACTGGCTTATCATGTCCTGGAGGCGATGCATGCGGTTGCCCGGTCCTCGAAGGAAGGTCGGCATATCCTGTTGAGCCCTGTAGAGCTCTAATCGGACTTACTATGATGAAGAGGAGAATGAAATCATGACGAAGCTTGGTTTGCAGTTGTATACGGTAAGAGATCATTTGGAACGGGATTTTGAAGGAACTTTGCGCAAAGTGGCAGAGCTTGGCTATCAAGGGGTTGAGTTTGCCGGATTTTACGGGCGCACGGCAGAGCAAGTACAGGAGATTTTGCGGGAGACGGGATTAACGGCGATTGGTGCGCATACCCCATATACCCGGTTGAAGGAAGCGATCGACGAGGAATTGGCGTTTAATAAAGCGATTGGCAGCCGCTATATCATCGTTCCTTATTTGGCAGAGGAAGACCGCAACCGTTGGTCGGAAATCATCGAAGATTTGAAAAAATTCGGTGAAAAGTGCAAAGAGGAAGATTTGGTGCTTTGCTATCATAATCATGATTTTGAGCTGACGTTACAGCACGACGGCAAGCCGGTGCTTGACGCCATCTACGAGCAAGTGCCTGAACACCTGTTGCAGGTTGAGCTTGATTCCTGCTGGGTCGCCTTTGCTGGAGCGAATCCGCTGGATTATATCGCTACATATACGGGGCGGCTTCCGCTGGTGCACTGGAAGGACGTGGTCAAGAAGGCGGACGGTTCGCCGGATACGGTTGAGCTTGGCCGCGGGGAGATTGCCATCACGGAAATCGGCGATGCTGCGATTGCTGCGGGGGTGGAATGGTTAATCGTCGAGCAGGATCATTGCGCCGGAGATTCGCTCACGAGCATTCAGACAAGCATGGAATGGGTGCGTGACTATGCGCAAAAAGGAGGTAAACTTCATGTCTAAAACGTTGAAAGTAGCCATTATCGGCTGCGGCGGGATTGCGAATGGAAAACATTTGCCAAGCCTGGCCCAGCAGCCTGAGGTGGAGATGGTCGCATTTTGCGATATTATCGAGGAGCGCGCAGCCAAAGCCGCAGCGCAATACGGCGGGGAGAACGCCAAGGTGTATACCGATTATCGCCAGCTGTTAGAGGAAAGCGATGCTGAAGTTGTGCATGTGTGCACGCCAAACGATTCCCACGCCGAAATTACGATTGATTCGTTGGAATCCGGTCGCCATGTCATGTGTGAGAAGCCGATGGCTAAGACGGCAGAGCAGGCTCGTCAAATGCTGGATGCAGCGAAGCGTACGGGCAAGAAGCTGACAATCGCCTACCAAAACCGGTTCCGCAGCGACAGCTTGTATTTGAAGGAGATTTGCGAAAAAGGTGAGCTCGGCGACATTTATCTTGGCAAGGCGCTGGCGCTTCGTCGCCGGGCAGTGCCGACATGGGGCGTCTTCCTCGACGAGGAGAAGCAAGGCGGCGGTCCGTTGATCGATATCGGGACCCATGCCCTAGACCTGACCTTGTGGCTGATGAACAACTACGAGCCGAAGAGCGTCACCGGTTCCGTCTTCCATAAACTCGGCAGCCGCGAGAATGCAGCAAATGCGTTTGGGCCTTGGAATCCGGAGGAATTTAAAGTGGAGGACTCTGCATTTGGCTTCATTACGATGAAGAACGGCGCGACGATCATTCTTGAATCGAGCTGGGCGCTGAACATCGTGGATATCGGCGAAGCGAAGACGCTGCTGTGCGGGACGGAAGGCGGCGCGGACATGACCAACGGCCTGCGCATCAACGGCGAGAAAATGAGTCGCCTGTATGAAACGAAGATTGATTTGGGTTCGGGCGGCGTTGCCTTCTTTGAGGGCAAACAGGAAACCGAGGCAACGCGTGAAGCAAGAGCTTGGGTGCAGGCGATTCTCGAGGATAAGGAACCGCTGGTGAAGCCGGAGCAAGCGCTGGTCGTCACGGAAATTTTGGAAGCGATTTACGAGTCGGCGAGAACAGGTAAGACCGTTTATTTTGATTAATCACGGGAGGGGACCGGGAATGAAATTAGGCGTATTTCTCGTATTGTTCGGAGGGCTCCCGTTGGAGCAGGCGTTGGATAAGGCAGCCGCCCAGGGGTTAAAAGCCGTAGAGATCGGGACTGGCGGTTATCCTGGCAACGCGCATTGTAATCCCGATGTACTGCTGGAGAATAAACAAGCGCGGGAGGAGTTCAAGCGGGCGGTGGAATCGCGCGGATTAACGATCAGTGCGCTGAGCTGCCACGGAAATCCTCTGCATCCGCAAAAGGCGGTGGCGCAAGAGTTCCATGACGCCTTCGTCAAGACCGTCCAATTGGCTGAACTGCTGGAGGTGCCGGTGGTAAATACGTTCTCCGGCTGTCCCGGCGATCACGAGGACGCGAAATATCCGAACTGGCCGGTTGCACCGTGGCCGAACGATTACCAGGAGATCCTCGATTGGCAGTGGAACCAGAAGGTGATTCCGTATTGGTCGGAAATGGGCCGTTATGCCGCAGAGCATCATGTGAAAATCGGTTTGGAGCTGCACGGCGGTTTCTCCGTGCATACGCCGGCCACGCTGCTTCGCCTGCGCGAAGCGGCCGGGGAAGCTATCGGCGCCAATTTGGACCCGAGCCATATGTGGTGGCAGGGGATTGATCCGGTGCAGGCGATTTCGATCCTTGGCCGGGCTGGTGCGATTCACCATTTCCACGCCAAGGACACGACGATTGATCCGGTGAACGTGAACCGTTACGGACTTACGGATATGCAGCCTTATACCATGATGCAGGACCGGGCTTGGCAGTTCCGTACGGTTGGTTATGGCCATGATTTGAAAACCTGGGCGGACATCATCAGCGCCCTTCGCTTGTACGGCTACGACTATGTCGTCAGCATCGAGCATGAAGACGGCCTGATGTCGATCGACGAAGGGTTTACGAAGGCGGTACGCAACCTTCAGCAGGTGCTGGTGGAGGATTCTGCCGCCGAAATGTGGTGGGTATAAGTTACAACCAACGTAATATACTATATTAGCGGCCGCCGCCTAGGCGGTCGTTTTTTTAAATGACCGGGCATCCCCCTTACTTTCCTCTAATAAATATGCTATTATGAAATATACTAACAAATTGTAAGCTTTTAGCCCTTAGGTCGGCGATGATAACGAGGTGAATTTTATGGATGAGCATTCCCAGGCAATGTGTCCGCGATTTGAATCGGCATTTTCGTTTTTAGGCAAACGTTGGAACGGTCTGATCATCAAAACGCTGATGGACGGTCCCAAGCGATTTAAGGATATTTCGAATCAGATTCCTTCCATGAGCGATAAAATGTTATCCGAGCGGATGAAGGATCTGGAATGTGAAGGAATCCTGGTTCGCCATGTCTATCCTGAGACGCCGGTCCGGATTGAATATGAACTAACGGAGAAAGGCCGGGCGCTTCGTCCCGTTATGGAACAAGTGCAGTCCTGGGCGGAAGAGTGGATTAAATAAACAACGAACATGCCGTTACCGGCGAGCGGGCGGCATGGAATATCATAGAAAGTAGGTGTACGTGTGGCTGATGTAATTGTTATTGGAGCAGGACCTGCAGGAGCTAGTGCAGCACTTTTCTTGGCGAAGGCAGGTAAAGAAACGCTCGTTCTGGACAGCAACTCCAGTATGACCAAACGGGCATGGATCGAGAATCATTACGGTGCGAAGGACATTTCCGGACCCGATTTGCTGAAGGTCGGCCGGGAGCAAGCGGAGAAATTCGGCGCGAAGTTCATTGAAGAGAAAGTGACTGACATCGATACGAACGGTGGTTCAACGGTTACGGTGAAGACCGAATCCGGCCGCAGTTATGAAGCGTCCCATATCATATTGGCCACCGGCGCGTTAACCGACCTTGCAAGCGCTATCGGTTTGGAGCTGAAGGAAGGCCGCGAACCTCGAATCAAAACGGTGATTGCTACGGATGGCCAAGGCCGTACGAGCATTCCGCGCATTTGGGCAGCAGGAACGGTTGCCGGGGTAAGCGTGCATACGATCATTACCGCGGGCGACGGCGCGAAGGTCGCGATTGAGTTGATCAGCGAAATGAACGGCGAACGCTACGTTGATCACGACGTACTTAAGTAAGACATCTGAACATACGACAGGCCTCCTATTTACGGGAGGTCTTTTATTTTTGCAAAATCAGGGGATGCCCGAAATTTGAGAACCTGCGCCTTGTCCGGTATGCTTAGGATGAAGGAATAGGATCATGCCGAAGTGGGGACAATGATGTGGAGAAAGGCAGGGCGGCTAAGTACATGAGATGGCGATGGTTCGTTGGATGTATGGCAGGACTGGCTATAATCATAATCGCGTCGGCGTGCGCCCGCGGCCAGATTATGGATCAACCGACACCAGCGGAGACGCAGACAACAGAAGTAGAACACCCCCACGATATCACATTAATGATTGATGGAGGCACCTTTATCCCTGATGTGACGCGTAACCTGCATTTTGATTATATCGACGGGTTAACGGTACGTCATGCCTTGGCAAGCAGCGGGATTGTCAAATTTACAGAGGACCAGTCCGCCATTCAATCGGTGGGGGAAGTGTCGCTGGATTCGGCATTGGAATGGGGAACCCGGCTGAATGATAAGGAACTCGCCCCTACGAACTGGGATCAGGAGCTGCAAATGGGCGACAAGCTGTTGGTATACGTCAAGACGGTGGACAGCTATGAAGCGATCCCTCCGCTGGCGTCTTTGCTGTTGATTATCGACGGGGGCAGCCAGAAGCAATATTTTGTTCATAAATACAGCGATAATACCACCGTTCGAGACCTCTTGAAGCGCAGCGGAATGGTTCAGTTTAACCCCAACCATAAATCGATCATCTCCGTCGGCGGCTATACGTCCCAGCAGGACGAGCAGTGGGTCCTGAAGGTGAATGGGAAGAAGCTGCTGGATAATGGGCTGGACATGAAATTAAAGCCGCAGGACTACGTGGAGATTACCTTGATGACGCGTTAGAAGTACGATTAGCTTAGGGAATCCGCAATTCTGGTGATGATCCGGGAGAGCGGATTTTTTTTTCAATAGAAAATTGAAAAAAATTATGACAAAAGTATGTTAAAATTTTCACAATTAATGTGAATGGAATCACAAAGTCCTCCTTATTTGAAAAGTATACTGGGAGCATGGGAGCACTTCAAATTTTAACTATCGCCAAGTTGCATGAGACCCAGGTGTTTATGGGAGGAGGCATTCTAAAGATATGGGAATGGAACGAGAGAAACTAGTTGTTATCGGTAACGGAATGGCCGGAATCAGCACGGTAGAGCAAATCCTGAAGTTGACTACGAAATTTGACATTACGGTATTCGGAAGCGAGCCGCATCCGAACTACAATCGAATTATGCTGTCATATGTGCTGGAAGGCAGCAAAACGCTGGACGATATCGTGCTGAACGATTTGAACTGGTACAAAGAGAACGGGATCACCCTGCATGTCGGAACTGCAGTGGAACGGATTGATGCCGAAGCCAAAGAGGTCGTCGCCGATAATGGGTTGCGCGTCCCGTACGATAAAGTGCTGATCGCAACGGGCTCCAATTCGCTGATCTTGCCGATTCCAGGCAGCGATAAGGAAGGGGTCGTTGGCTTCCGTGACATCGCGGACTGCAAGCAAATGTTGGAGGCGGCGAAGACCTACAAGAAGGCGGCCGTCATTGGCGGTGGACTGTTGGGATTGGAAGCGGCCAAAGGCCTTGTGCAACTGGGGATGGACGTGACGGTTGTACATTTGATGGAAGATCTGATGGAACGCCAGTTAGACCATCAGGCAGCGAGCATGTTGAAAGCAGAGTTGGAGCGGCAAGGGATCAAATTTAAGATGGGCGCACAAACGACGGAGCTGTTTGGCGACCATCGGGTTCGCGGCCTGCGCTTTGCCGACGGGACGGAGCTGGAGGCGGAATTCGTCGTTATGGCTGTGGGAATCCGACCTAATGTTGCGGTTGCTAAAGCCAGCGGCATCGAAGTGAACCGTGGGATCGTCGTGAACGACTATCTGCAAACCTCGCTTGAAGGTGTGTATTCTGTGGGGGAATGTACGGAGCACCGCGGGGTTTGTTACGGTCTGGTTGCGCCTTTGTTCGAGCAGGGGATGGTGTTGGCGAAGCATATCAGCGGCGTGGATACCGCGCCTTATGAGGGTTCGGTCGTATCGACCAAGCTCAAAATTTCCGGCGTGGATGTATTCTCCACCGGTGAATTTATCGATGGACCGGAGCATACAGTGATCGTCAGCAAGGACGAGTGGAAACGCACCTATAAGAAAATTTTGCTGAAGGACGGCAAGCTGGTTGGGGCAGTGCTGTTCGGGGATATCACAGATTCGGCTGAGCTGCAGAAGCTGATTAAGCAAGGCGCGGAGATGACCGATGAGTTGTACGAATCGCTGATAGGCCGGGGCTGCTGCGGCGGCACCAAGAAGAAGGCATCGGTCGAAACGATGAGCGATGAGGAAATCGTCTGCGGCTGTAACGGGGTTACGAAAGGCGCGATCGTGGAGTGCATTGTGACTCAGGGCATGACGACGGTCGACGAGATTAAGGCCAGCACCGGAGCGACCCGTTCTTGCGGCGGTTGCAAACCGGTCGTCGAGCAAATCCTGCAATATGTGCTTGGCGACGGCTTTACCCAAACGGCGAAACAGGGGATCTGCGGCTGCACAACGCTTAGCCGGGACGAGATCGTTGCCGAGATTAAGGCGAAAGGGCTGCAGACAACGAAAGAAGTGATGAACGTGCTCGGATGGACGCAGCCGGAAGGCTGCTCGAAGTGTCGGCCGGCCATCAACTACTACCTGGGCATGATCTATCCGGATACACATGAGGATGAGAAAGCCTCGCGTTTCGTGAACGAACGGATGAATGCCAACATTCAAAAGGATGGCACGTATACCGTGGTGCCGCGGATGTACGGCGGCGTCACGACGCCGGAGGATCTGAAGAAAATCGCCGATGTTTCGTTGAAATACAATGTTAAGGTGGTCAAGGTCACGGGCGGCCAACGGCTGGACTTGATCGGCGTGAAGAAAGAGGATCTGCCGAAAGTGTGGGCGGAGCTGGATATGCCGTCGGGTTATGCCTATGCCAAATCGTTGCGCACCGTAAAAACCTGCGTTGGTTCGCAGTTCTGCCGCTTTGGCACCCAAGATTCGATGGGCATGGGCGCGCTGCTGGAGCGAAAATTCGAGCGGCTGGACTTCCCGGCGAAATTCAAGATGGCGGTAAACGGATGTCCGCGTAACTGCGCCGAGTCGTGCACCAAAGATATCGGCATCGTTGGCAATGACGGCGGTTGGGAAGTCTTCATCGGCGGCAACGGCGGGATCAAGCCGCGCTTGGCGGATTCGCTGTGCAAGGTGAAAACCGATGAGGAATTGATTGAAGTGTGCGGCGCGCTGATGCAGTACTACCGTGAAACCGGCAACTACCTGGAGAGAACGTCGGAGTGGGTGGAACGGATGGGGCTTGAGCATATCCGCTCGGTTGTCGTTGACGATGTCAAGAACCGCAAAGCGCTGATGGAACGGATTGAATTTGCTTTGAAGCAAGTATCGGATCCATGGAAAAAAGTGCTGAACGACAAGGAACAGCTTGGCAAATTGTATCACTCGTTAGAAGTGAGCAGCCAGCTTTAATACAGCGTTCATAGGGAAAGGGGTTATGGTGCATGAGTATGGAGAGTAAGGGAGAAACGTTTTATCCTGTTGGCGCCTTGGAGGATTTTCTGCCGCAAATCGGGCGTGTCGTGGAAGTGGGCGACCTGCAGATAGCGGTGTTCCGAACATCAGATGACCGGATATTTGCGGCGCTGAACCAAAATCCGCATCCGAAGGGCGGACCGCTGGCCGAGGGGATCGTATCGGGACATTATCTGTATGATCCGTTGTACGACTGGAAAATCGACCTGACTACCGGGCTCGTTCAAGCACCGGATACCGGGCAGGTCATGATATTCCCGGTTAAGGTGGAGGACGGACAGGTCTACCTTGCCGCAGCTGAGCTGCAGCGAGCGTAGTGCGGCGATCGATAGCGCGGTGATCGGAAGGTCGCCGCGCTATTTTTGAAGGATGAGGCAAGTTTGATTTGGGGGAGGAGCACAAATGTTTACGCCAAATGTAGAAGCGATTGTGGAAGCGGCGGTGAAGAAGAAGGAAAAGATGAACGAAAGCCTGCCGAGGTACCTCGTGTCGGCGATGCTGGCCGGCGCTTATGTCGGTCTAGGCATTATCTTGATCTTCAGCATCGGCGGGCCGTTGGCGGCGGCCAAGTCGCCGTATCAGACGATGCTGATGGGGATGTCCTTCGGACTCGCCCTGACGCTGGTTGTGTTTGCCGGCTCGGAGCTGTTTACCGGCAATAATATGTTTTTTACGGCAAGCACGCTGGCGAAGCGAACGACGGTCGGCGATACGGCCAAAAACTGGACCCTCGTGTTTATGGGGAACCTGGCGGGCGCGCTCATGCTTTGCCTGCTGATCGTCGGCAGCGGCTTGTTTAAGACGGCCGCACCGGAGCATCTGATCTTTGCTGCTTCAGCCAAGAAGATGGGCGCCCCGGTATCGGAGCTGTTTTTTCGCGGGATTCTGTGTAACTGGCTTGTTTGCTTGGCGCTGTGGATGGCGAACCGGGCCAAGGAGGATATCGCTAAGCTCGTTCTGATCTGGTGGTGTCTCTATGCGTTTATCGCCAGCGGCTATGAGCATAGCGTGGCCAATATGACGCTGCTCAGCTTGTCGTTGCTGCTGCCAAACCATCCGGATACGGTGACGTTCGCCGGCTGGCTGCACAACATGGTGCCGGTCACGCTGGGCAATATGGTGGGCGGCGCAGTTTTCGTCGGCATGGCTTATTGGTTCATTTCGCCCGTGCGCAAGAAAGTATAGATGCAAATTATCCCCCAACCTCAATGGGTAGCGAAGAGGATTGGGGGATTTTTTTGCACGTTGATAGAAAGCAAAAAAACCGCCCTGCACTCAAGGGACGGTTCAAATCGCTAGAACTAACGCCGAATATGGGGCGAGTACTAGGCGGTTAAATGCGGCAGATTTCGTTCGGGCACAGCTCGCAGTGGCAAATATCTTGCAGCATGACCAGATCTTTGATCACGATCATCCCGTTCTCATAGTCCAGCGCATCCTTCTTGCGCAGGTCGCTCAGCATCCGGTTGACGCTTTCGCGCGTTGCCCCGATCATGTTGGACAAGTCAGTATGGGTGATCTTCTTATTGATCAGAATGGCGTCTCCGTGCGGCTCACCGTACGTATTGCTCAAGCGAATCAAGGTCGAGCACAAAGCGCCCGGTTTGCCGTACATCATCAGATCGCGGAATTTGGTTTGCGTCAAACGGTGATGGATGCCCATCCATTTCATGAAATCGATGGCGAAATCGCAATGCTGACAGATCATGATTTCCAGGTCCTTCTGCTCGATAATGCCGATTTCACAGTCTTCGATGACTTCGGCGGTAAAGCTATGCTTCGAGCTGAAGAACGGATCGGCTTGCCCAACCATATCGCCGACACCATACATGTAGAGGATCAATTCTTTGCCCTCATCCGTCGATTTCGTCAACTTCACACGGCCGCGCTTGATGTAGAACAGTTTATCGGAATAGTCACCTTCCCAGAACAAATGTGTCCCCTCGGGATAAGATTTGTCTTTCATCGTAACGAGAAGGCGATTGAAGTTTTGCTCTGAAAAACAGCTCGTATTGCCGCGGGGCAGGGTGGCATTAACAATTTCACTCATCATCGATTTCCCCTTTGTGCTCCAAATTTTTCTGAAAATTTTAAATTAATTATAACCCGTTTTTTTTAGTTTTTGGGGGCTGTAAAGCCCGAAAAAGTGAACATTGTGAGAAATTTCACTATGTCGAATCGGATATTCACGTTATAAACGGTGCAAATTAATAAACTGGCGCTCGCAGCATTCGATAAGTATTTCAAAGAGACACTATGTACACAATGTAAAGTATATATGAAAAATTTATCGTGGCAAGCGAAAAACTTTCAACTTTTTTAAAGTATGTGAAAAAATTCACTATACAAAACAAAAATCCTGTGCTATGATCAAGACATAAAGAGAAGCACACAAGCTTCATAGGGATTCGCTTATAAGTGAATTTTTTCACAATATAAAACTTAGTCCACTATGTGCAAGCAAATCCCTAATCCAAAAATTTAGGAGGATGAGAGAGATGGCTGTTAAAAACGAAGTAGCTGCTAAGGCTCAGCCAACCGCGCAAGAGTATATTCAAACGTTGATCGACAAAGCCAAGAAAGCTTCCGAAGCATTCATGAGCATGGATCAGGAGCAGATCGATAAGATCGTGCAAGCGATGGCTTTGGCTGGGCTCGACAAGCATATGCATCTGGCGAAAATGGCGATCGAGGAAACGGGACGCGGCGTATACGAAGATAAAATCATCAAGAACATGTTTGCAACCGAGTATATCTGGAACAGCATTAAGTACCAAAAAACTGTAGGCGTCATCGAAGACAATCCTTACGAGAGCTTCCAAAAAATCGCCGAGCCGGTTGGGATCATCATGGGGATTACCCCGGTCACGAACCCAACGTCGACCACCATCTTTAAATCTCTGATCGCCATCAAAACTCGCAACCCGATCATCTTCGGCTTCCATCCATCCGCGCAAGCCTGCAGCACGGAAGCCGCTAAAATATTGCTTGAAGCCGCTGTTAAACACGGGGCACCTGCGGACTGTATCCAATGGATCGAAAATCCATCTATGGACCGCACGAACGCGCTGATGAATCACCCGGATGTCGCTTGCATTCTGGCTACCGGCGGTTCCGCGATGGTTAAAGCAGCTTATAGCTGCGGTAAGCCGGCCCTCGGCGTAGGCCCTGGTAACGTTCCTTGCTTCATTGAGAAGAGCGCCGATCTGGATCAAGCGGTCAACGACCTGATCCTGTCCAAAACGTTTGACAACGGTATGATTTGCGCATCCGAGCAAGCGGTGATTATCGAAGAACCGATCTTCGACCAAGTGAAGAAGAAAATGATCGCCAACGGCTGCTATTTTGTAAATAAAGAAGAAGCTGCCAAGCTGACCGCAGGCGCCATCAACGCGGAGAAATGTGCGGTGAACCCTGCGATCGTTGGTCAATCGGCCGTAAAAATCGCGGAAATGTGCGGCATCGACGTTCCGGCCGGAACGAAAATTCTCGTTGCCGAGATCGAAGGCGTTGGTCCGAAATTCCCATTGTCCGCAGAGAAGTTGAGTCCTGTACTTGCTTGCTACAAAGTGAAGAATGCAGAGGAAGGCATTAAGCGTGCCCTGGAAGTGGTGCAATTCGGCGGTATGGGTCACTCCTCGGTCATCCACTCGAATAATGATGAAGTGATTCAACAATTTTCCGAACGGATGCCAACCTGCCGGATCCTGGTGAACCAACCTTCTTCGCAAGGCGGTATCGGCGACATCTACAACACGAACCTGCCGTCGCTGACACTGGGCTGCGGGTCGTACGGACGCAACTCGACTTCGTCGAACGTCACGGCCGTGAATCTGATCAACGTGAAAAGGGTGAATCATCGTACCGTGAACATGCAATGGTTTAAAGTGCCTAGCAAAATTTACTTCGAGAAAAACTCGACGCAATACTTGGCGAAGATGCCGGACATCTCCCGCGTCATGATCGTGACTGACCCGATGATGGTGAAGCTTGGCTACGTGGAAAGAGTCGAACATTTCTTGCGTCAACGCCAAACGCCAGTCGCCATCGAAGTGTTCTCGGACGTTGAACCCGATCCATCGACCACGACTGTACAACGCGGTACAGAGCTGATGGCGAAATTCCAGCCGGACTGCATTATCGCGCTGGGCGGCGGTTCGCCGATGGACGCAGCAAAAGGCATGTGGCTGTTCTATGAATATCCGGATACCGACTTCCACAATCTGAAGCAAAAATTTATGGATATTCGCAAACGGATCTACAAATATCCGCGTCTCGGCCAAAAAGCGAAGTTCGTGGCGATTCCAACAACATCGGGTACCGGTTCCGAAGTGACCTCGTTCTCGGTAATCACGGATAAAATCAACGGCAATACGAAATACCCGTTGGCGGATTACGAGCTGACGCCGGACGTCGCGATTATCGACCCTGAATTCGTATACAGCTTGCCAAAAGTTGCAGTCGCAGATACCGGTATGGACGTACTGACGCACGCGATCGAAGCTTATGTCTCGGTTATGGCGAACGACTACACAGACGGTCTGGCGATTAAAGCGATCCAACTGGTATTCCAATACCTGGAGAAATCGGCACTGACCGGTGACAAGCTGGCCCGTGAGAAAATGCACAACGCTTCGACGCTCGCAGGGATGGCGTTCGCCAACGCATTCCTTGGCATCAACCACAGCTTGGCGCACAAATGGGGCGGTCAATACGGTACGGCTCATGGACGTACCAATGCGATTCTGATGCCGCACGTCATCCGCTACAACGCGAAGAAACCAACGAAATTCGCGGCATGGCCGAAATACAGAAATTTCGTTGCCGATGAACGTTATGCAGAAATCGCCCGCATTCTGGGTCTGCCGGCTCGCACGACGGAAGAAGGCGTGAAGAGCTTGATCAAAGCGGTGCGCGATCTGAACAAGAAGCTGGGCATTCCGGAATCGTTCCAAGCGCTTGGTTTCGATGCGAAGGATTTCGAATCGCGCGTCGATTACCTGGCGGACCGTGCCTTCGAAGACCAATGTACGACGGCGAATCCGAAGCTGCCGCTGGTCAGCGAGCTGGCTGAGATTTATCGCGATGCCTTCTATGGTAGATTTGAAGAATAAGTGAACAGGCGGGTAAAAAAGGTGACAAATATCACTCAATGTGATATTTGTCACAATCTTTTCGGATAGGAAGAGCTATGATTACAGTATAAATGATCCCTCAGAAATAAGTGAGTGGAACCCGGTCTTTCGGGGCCGGGTACCATAATTGTCTAAGTTGTGAAAAGTATCACAAATTTTAGGGATCATGAGGCGCGGGATAGACCTTCAACCGCGACCACATATATAAATGGAGGGAATCAAGATGTCGGTGATCGAAAGAGAAGTAACAGAAACGAAGGCACAAAACGCATGGAGAGGCTTCAAAGCTGGGAAATGGATGAAGGAAGTGGATACGCGCGATTTCATCCAATCCAACGTGAATCCTTATGAAGGAAATGAATCCTTCTTGAAAGGCGCTACGGCGAACACGAAAGCGTTGTGGGATATCGTATCGCAACTGTCCGTGAAAGAACGGGAAGCTGGAGGGGTCCTGGATGTAGACGTGAATACGCCGTCGACGATCACTTCCCATGCTCCTGGATATTTGGATAAAGAGAAGGAACAAATCGTTGGCGTTCAGGGTTCGGCCCCGTTCCAACGCACGATCCATCCATTCGGCGGGATCAACATGGTTATCAATGCGTGCAAAGCTTATGGCTTCGATCTGCCAGCTGAGATCGTCAACCTGTTTACAACGATTCGTAAAACCCATAACCAAGGGGTATTTGATGCTTATACATCGGAAATGAGAGCCGCCCGTAAAGCCGGGATTATCACTGGCCTTCCTGACGCATACGGCCGCGGTCGGATCATCGGGGACTATCGCCGCGTTGCTCTGTATGGCGTAGACTTCTTGATCAAGCAAAAACAACAAGAACTGAAATCCCTTGAAGTGGATGTCATCGATGAAGATGTGATTCGCTTGCGGGAAGAAATTTCTGAACAAATTCGCGCTTTGGGTGAATTGAAACAGCTTGGCGAAATGTACGGATTCGACATTTCCAGACCGGCGAACAATGCGAAGGAAGCTTTCCAATGGCTGTACTTCGGTTATCTGGCAGCGGTCAAAGAACAAGACGGTGCCGCGATGTCCCTCGGACGTGTATCTTCGTTCCTCGATATTTACATTGAACGCGACCTGGCTGAAGGAACGCTGACTGAAGAAGCAGCCCAAGAATTGGTTGACCATTTCGTTATGAAGCTGCGCATCGTGAAATTCTTGAGAACGCCAGAGTACAACGAACTGTTCAGCGGTGACCCAACCTGGGTAACGGAATCGATCGGCGGGATGTCCGTAAACGGTCAGACGCTTGTAACGAAGAACAGCTTCCGCTTCCTGCATACGCTGTACAACCTGGGACCGGCTCCAGAACCAAACCTGACTGTGCTCTGGTCGGAGCAACTGCCTGATGCCTTCAAGAAATACTGTGCGAAGGTATCGATTGAAACGAGCTCGATTCAATACGAAAACGACGATCTGATGCGTCCGATTTACGGTGACGATTACGGGATCGCCTGCTGCGTCTCCGCGATGAGAATCGGGAAACAAATGCAATTCTTCGGCGCTCGTGCGAACTTGGCGAAAGCTCTGTTGTACGCGATCAACGGTGGTAAGGATGAAAAATCCGGCGTCCAAGTGGGTCCGGAATATCCAGCGATCACTTCGGAATATCTCGACTATAACGAAGTAATGAAACGCTTCATCCCAATGATGGAATGGTTGGCTAAGCTGTATGTCAACACCCTGAACGTGATCCACTACATGCACGATAAATACTGCTACGAACGGATCGAGATGGCGCTGCACGACCGCGACATTCTCCGCACGATGGCTTGCGGTATCGCCGGCTTGTCCGTAGCGGCTGACTCGCTCAGTGCGATCAAATATGCCAAAGTGAAACCGATCCGCAACGAAAACGGCATTGCCGTAGACTTCGAAATCGAAGGCGAGTTCCCTTGCTACGGAAACAACGACGACCGCGTTGACCAAATTGCGGTAGAGCTGGTTGAAACGTTTATGGGCATGATCCGCAAGCATAAAACGTACCGCAACTCGCTGCCAACCCAATCGGTATTGACAATTACGTCGAACGTTGTATATGGTAAGAAAACAGGCAGCACGCCGGACGGACGTAAAGCCGGCGAACCGTTCGCACCAGGGGCGAACCCGATGCACGGCCGCGACAAGAAAGGGGCGTTAGCTTCCCTGAGCTCGGTAGCGAAGCTACCATATGAGCACAGCTTGGACGGCATCTCGAATACGTTCTCGATCGTGCCGAAGGCCTTGGGTAAAGACACGGAAACCCGGAAGTCGAACCTCGTATCGATGATGGACGGATACTTCGGCAGCAAAGCGCATCACTTGAACGTCAACGTCTTTGACCGCGAACAACTGCTGGACGCAATGGAACATCCGGAGAACTATCCGCAATTAACGATCCGTGTATCGGGGTATGCGGTGAACTTCATCAAGTTGACTCGTGAACAACAATTGGATGTCATCAACCGGACCTTCCACGGCAAAATGTAATAACCTGCTGACTAGCAGCAACAATTGAAGCTGAACGATAAAATGGGGAGTTGGGCTTGGATCGCCTTTCTCCTCATTCCTTTATCGGAGGCGAATTAGGGAAAGGGTGACGAAGATGCTTAAAGGTCGCATACATTCGTTAGAAACGTTCGGAACCGTAGATGGACCGGGGATTCGTTTCGTCCTCTTTATGCAAGGCTGCTTGCTGCAGTGCCAATATTGCCATAACCCGGACACCTGGAGCTTGACGGAAGGCAAGGAGATGACCGTCGAGGAAGTTCTGGCCGAGATCGAGCCGTATTTGAACTATTACCGTACATCGGGCGGCGGACTGACGGTATCCGGCGGCGAAGCGACGCTGCAGGCGCCGTTTGTCACGGAATTGTTCCGGGAAGTGAAGAAACGCTGGAACCTTCATACGACGCTGGATACGAACGGCTATAATGAAGGGGATAAAATTCGCGATCTGCTGGATGTAACGGATCTGGTCCTGCTGGATCTGAAGCATATCGACAACGAGAAGCATATCAAGCTGACGGGCAAACCCAACGATCGAATGTTGAAGATGGCCCGCTGGCTGTCGGATCATGATCGGAAAATGTGGATTCGTCACGTGTATGTGCCCGGCATCCACGACGATGAGCAGGATTTACTGGAGCTTGGGAGATTTATCGGCAGCCTGAAGGGCGTGGAGAAATTCGAAATTCTTCCTTACCACCAAATGGGCGTGTACAAATGGCAGGAGCTCGGTTGGGCTTATCCGCTGGAAGGCGTACCTTCGCCAACGGATGAAGAGATCGAACGAGCTTATCGGTTGATTCGTGAAGGCGAGCAGCAAGTAGCAGCCAACTTGTGAAATATATGTCATATACTCTTACACTAAAATCCAATATCTCAATTCCAAACGGTTAAACCTCTCAATATACGTTAGGTTTAACCGTTTTCATTTTGGTTTTTAGAGGATATTATCCCCTTAATAGAAAAATGTCCTCCTTATCAAAGGTGGTGACGCTTTCTATAATGAGGGTGTATCACATAAACGAGTTTGAGGAGGGTCTATCTAACATGAGGAAGAGTTTGGTGCTGCTGCTGTCTCTTGTGTTTGTTGCATCCGCGCTGCTCGCCGGCTGCGGCAAATCCGGCAACAACGGAAACAATGCTGCCCCTGCCCCGTCGAATGAAAGCCAGGGCACGTCAAATGCGGGGACCGAAACGGAAACGAACAACGATCCGTTTGAAATCACGATCCGCCACACCCAGGTTGGGGAATCCAAGAAGTTCCGCCTGGCGATGCTGGAGGACGTCGTCAAGAAGACGGAAGCTGCTGTACCGGGCTTAACCATCAAGCTGGATGCGGTGGACTCCGAAGTGAACCGCAAAGAGAAGCTGCGGGGCGAAATGGCCGCGGGCAAACCGCCGGAAATCTTCGACGTATTTGGCAGTCCGGATGCCCAGCTGTATGCCAAGGAAGGCCTGATGCTGGATTTGACACCGATCATCGAAGAATTGGGCATTAAAGATAAATTTACGACACTGGATCCGTTTACCCTTGACGGCAAAGTATACGGCTTGCCAATCGGGGGTTCCATCGAAGGGTATTTCTATAATAAAGAGTACTTTGAATCCAAAGGGCTGAGTGTGCCGAAGACGCTTGGGGAACTGGAGCAAATCGCCGAGAAAATTAAGGCGGACGGAAAAATTCCGTTTGCACAATCCTCGAAGGATGCTTGGATTCCGCTGATGACGACCAATAACCTGTGGTCCTATTATGCCGGTCCGGAGATCACTTACGGCTTCAAGACAGGCGCAACGAAATGGACAGACGAGAATATGGTCAAGGCGATTGCCAAACATCAGGAATGGGTTGAAAAAGGTTACTTTAAGAAAGGCGAGCTCGGCTTTGAATACGCGGATATGAGAAACCAAGTCATTACAGGCGAGGCCATCATGATGATGGACGGCTCCTGGGCGAACTCCGTATTCCGTGATCCGGCTCAAGCTGGCGACATGGTTGGCAAAATCGGCTTCTTCAACATGCCGCCATTAAATGAAGGGGATCCGGTTGTTGTCATGCAGGATGCCAATAACGGTTATGGCTTCTCCAGTGCCGTTGCGGAGGATCCACGCAAGCTGGCAGCCGTTAAGGAATTCATCAAGAACATGTGGACGGACGAAATGCAGCTGCGCGGTTTGAAAGAAGACGGCGTACTGCCAGCCATGAAGATGGATCTGGAGCAAATGAAGACGGCGTCCGACGACCCGCTGATGCAGGATATCTTTGCAGCGGTAAGCGAGATCGGCACTTCCTTCCCGGCGTTTGACGCGATCGTACAAGCGGAAGTGAATACGGCGCTGAGCATGGGCATTCAGCAAATCATCGGCGGCGAAATTGACCCGGCGAAGATGCTGGAGAATGTGCAGGCTGCGCAAGATGCAGCCAATGCTGCGGCGGAATAATTGTGAAATCTCAAGTTTGATCATGAACAAGGGCGTCACCCGCCGGCAGCGGTTCTGGGGACGCCCTTGCTTCCAACTACGGAGGTATAGGCATGAATAAAGCGCTCAGAAGTCCTCTGATTTACAGCTTATTTGTTCTCCCGGCATTGATCTTGTTTGTTGCCTTTTTCATCTATCCGATCTTTAACGCCATCAACAACAGCTTTACCAGCTGGAACGGCATTTCTAAGCATATGACCTATATTGGTTTGGACAATTATGAGATGGCCTTCAAGGATCAAGCATTCTGGAAATCGGTGCGCAACAATGTGTACTTCATTCTGTTCTCCTGTCTGATTCAGGTTCCGCTGATCGTGTTCTTCTCCCTCTTAATCGCAAATGTGAAGAAGCTGAAGGGACTGTATAAGACAGCGGTCTTTATGCCGTCGATCATGTCCACCGCCGTCATCGGGATCTTGTGGGGGTTCATTTATAATCCTGATTTCGGGCTGATGAACCAAGTGCTTGGGATCTTTGGCATTCCTCCGGTGTACTGGCTGTCGGACAAAAATTGGGCCATGCTCTCCATCCTGATGACGAATGCTTGGCAGTGGACCGGATTCTATATCGTAATGGTGCTGGCGGCGATTCTGGCAATCCCGCGTGAACTGGACGAAGCCGCGGCGATTGATGGAGCGAGCGGCATCCAACGGGCGATCCGAATTACCCTTCCGCTGATCATGCCGATCATCAGTGTCGTCGTGATGCTGTCGGTGGCCGGCGCCATGAAAGCGGCCGATATCGTATTAGTTATGACCAAAGGCGGGCCGGCCGGCTCAACGGACGTCATGGCAACGTACATGATCCGCTACGCGATCACCAGCTTCCGTCACGGATTTGGCAACGCCATCGCCGTGCTGATCTTTGCCTTTACGATCATTATTACCGCCTTGTACCAAATCCTGGTCGTTCGACGCACAGAAAGGATTGAATACTGATGAGAGTGCTGAAAAAGTCGATCCCGCATCTGTTCCTGTTGGCGTATCTGCTCATCATTTTGTATCCGTTTCTGTTCGTGTTGTTCTCTTCGGTCAAAACCGATAACCAAGCGATCGCTTCCAATCCGTTTGGGTTGCCGTCGTCGATTATTTTTGACAATTACATTAATGCTTGGGTGAACGCCAAGATCAGCACGTATTTTTTCAATAGCTTATATATCGGTATATTATCGGCGTGCTTGTCGATTCTGTTTGCGGCGATGCTGGCCTTTGCCGTGACTCGCATGCGGTTCAACCGGCTCAGTGCGGTCGTATTCCAGCTCATCCTGCTGGGGATGCTGATCCCCAACAACTCGCTGCTGCTGCCGATCTACAGCATGATGCGGAACCTGAACGTTCTCGACACGCACATGGCCTTGATTTTGCCTTATGTGGCGAACGCGATTCCGTTTTCGGTCATCATTCTGGCGGCGTTTATGCGCTCGATCCCTGGTGAAATTGAAGAAGCAGCTGTCATGGACGGTTTAGGCTCAGCGGGGATGTTCTTTCGCGTGATGCTGCCCCTGACAGTACCGGCGATCGTGACGGTGTTTATCATCAATTTCCTCGGCAACTGGAATGAGTTTTTGCTGGCGAACTATTTTCTATCCAAAGAAGAACTTCGTACGCTCCCGGTCGGGATGGTTGGATTCCGCGATGCGTACAACACCAACTACGCGCAGATGTCAGCTGGCATCGTGTTCAGCGTGCTGCCGGTCATGATCATCTATGCGGTGCTTCAGGAAAAAATAATTGAAGGCGTTACGGCCGGCAGCGTTAAGGGTTAGATCGTGGCGTGTTAGAATAGGGATAGTCTTACCAATTGGGAGCTGCCGCCGATGAATTTGCGCATTAAGCTGTTTACCGCCTTTTTGGGTTTAGTCATCATTCCATTGTTTGTGTTAGGCATTATCACGTTTTGGATTACGTTTAACTCGATTGAGAAGAAATACAGCCAGCAGGCGGAATATTCACTGAAGGCGATCAGCTACAGCATTAAGAACGTCTTTCAGGAGATGAATAACGTCACGGATAATGGCATCTCCAAAGGGGTGTTTCAGGCCGCTTTATCAGCCAAGGACCCGGATACCCAGGATTTGACGGCCACGACCCAACTGGAGCTGAACGCCAATCAGCGAAATTTCCGTTCCCTGCTGTATAGCCATCCGGCCATTGACTACGCGTTTTTGTACAACATCCATGGGGGCCGGCAATCCAATGTTATCGCGATATTTAATAAGGAAAATTTCGAGACGCTGCCCTACGAAAAATTCAAGGAGCATCCTTTATATAACGAAGTGATGGCCCTTAACGGCCAACCGAAATGGATCGCTCCCCACGAATATCCGGAATTAACCGGATCGGACAACGTGTTTACGCAAATCCGCCTGATTAAGGAGCTTAGCAATCTGGAGCGGGTTGGCGTGCTGGTGGTGCAGATCAAGAACTGGGAGTTCGAGAAGATTTTTCAGAACCTGAAGCTGGGCAGTCAGATGCGCGATACCCGGTTTATGCTGGTGAATGACAAAGGCCTGATTCTATACGATTATCAATTGGAGTTGGATGGCCAGCAAATCGAAGCGTACCTGCCAAAGAAATTGAAATGGGAGAGTGGCGAGGGGTATCGGAGCTTTAAAGGTAAATTTAACAACCAAGAGAGCGTCATCTCCATTTATAAATTGCAGGATTATCCGTGGAGCCTCGTTTCGGTTACTTCCTGGAGCTATTTGTCGCAGGAGGTGACGACCTTTGCCAAATGGTTTGTTGCCATTATTTGTGTGTGCTTGTTGACGGCGATGTTATTTAATTTGATCTTTATGAACCGGATCACAGGGACCATCGGTGTGATTGTCAGATTCATGCGCAAGGTAGAGAGCGGCGACCTGAAAGCTCGGGTAGATGAGAAAGGCGACGATGAGCTGCTTCTGCTGCAGAAGGGCTTCAATAACCAGATGGATAAAATCAATGAGCTGTTTGAGCAAGTGAAACGGGAGCAACGGCTGAAGGCCAACGCCGAGCTGCGCGTCCTGCAGGCTCAGATTAAGCCGCATTTCCTGTTTAATACGTTGGAATCGATTAACGTGCTTGCCGTCCAAAACGAAGGGCGCAAGGTCAGCGAAATGGTGCTGCGGCTGGCGAATATTTTGCGGATCAGTATTCAAGACAAGGAAGAGATCAAGCTAAGCCTCGAAATCGAGCATATGCGCAGCTATTTGGAAATTCAGAAGTTCCGTTTCGAGGAGTTGTTTGAGTATTCGATTGATATTCCGGACGAAATGATGAACTGTCTGCTGTTGAAATTAACGCTGCAGCCGCTCGTGGAGAACAGCATTCAGCACGGGTTTGAGGGCATCGATTATAAAGGCAGGATCACGGTCACGGGGAGAATGGAGCAAGACCGCATTCTGCTAAGGGTTGAAGATAACGGAATTGGGATGACCAATGAGCAGCTGGCGAAGATCCAATACGCGGATTTGGACGATCCGGCGTATCGTTCCTTGGCGCCATATCCGAATCATGAACGCCGGGGCTTGGGGCTTCGCAGCGTGTCGGATCGGCTAAGATTTCAGTATGGCAGCAGATACGGATTGTTTATTTGCTCGCAGCCCGGGTACGGGACGACGATTCAATGTGTGATACCAAGATATGAGGCGGGGGATCACGATGAAATTAAAAGCGTTGCTGGTTGACGACGAAATTCATATACTCACGAACTTGTCGAAGGTTTTGCCTTGGGAGGAAATGGGGTTTGAAGTTGTTTTGTTGGCCAAGAACGGTAAGGAAGCGTTAGAGATGGCTTCGCAGCATCGTCCCGACTTGATCTTAAGCGATATCCGCATGCCGGTGATGGACGGCATTCAACTGCTGCAGGAGCTCCGGGAGCGGGAGATTCCTTGCGAAATTTTGCTGTTGACCGGGTATCAGGAATTTGAGTATGCTCGAACTGCAATACGTTACGGCGTGAAGGATTATATTTGCAAGCCGATCAATTATTTTGAGCTGGAGGAGACGGTTCGGGGGATCGCCAAACAGATTCGCGAGAAGCGCAAAAACCTGAACAAGGAGCAGCGGATGAACCAGGTGGTTGATCTGGCCAATGAAAACTTCCTATTACATTCCTTGCTCGGACAGGAGACAGATGCGGAAGGGCTGTTGTGGGACGACGAGGACGCCGGTGAAGCGAAGCGGCGTTACGCCATGCTGCTCTTGGATCTGGAAGGTTATTCGCACCGATCCATCGTCTGGACGCTCCATGAACGAAAAGCGTGGAATCTGCACATCAAGCATGCGCTGAAGGATGTATTTGGCGAAGTTTTGCCAGGCTTAACTGTGCTGCAGATCCGGGAGGGGGAATGGTGCCTCGTGTTCCCGTCCCCTTCAGCGGATCGGACAGTTGACGAGGAGACGCTGATGCCGGGCTTTGAGCGGATCCGACAGCTCATCCGCAGCAAGGAGGAACTTCCCGTTCGGATGTGCATGGCGGCAGGGCTACATGGTTTGCAGGAATTATCGCTTGTGTACCATCGCTTGCAGCATCGGTTGATTCTGGGAGCAGCGCAGGAAGGGTTCGTGAAGGCTGACGCGCTGCCAACAGACGATTTCGCCCCGGATAAGGACGCGGTGGAAGTGCAATGGGGCTGGATCGAGCAGCTTGGAACCGGATTGCGCAACGGGAGCACCGAGGTCTTGGATCGCATCGCCGGGGAATTGAAATCGTACATCGGCGGTCTGGATGAACGGCAGGCGTGTGCGTCGGAGAAGCTGATGCATTATTTGCTCATCCATTTGCTGCGCGAGATGCGCGAGCTGCACATGCTCCCAAGGGAGCAGGAAGAAGGGCTATGGAAGCGGCTGCGGGAGCCGATGAGCTTGAAAGAGTTGCTGTCGATCATCGTTTCGCTCATCGAGCATGCGCGCAGCTCCCTGTCCGCGAAGAAATCTACGGAGCTGCTAATGATGTCCGCGCAAAATTATATTCAGAACCATCTCGGCCGCGACTTTGGGATCGAGGACATCGCCGACTATCTCGGCATTAGCAGCAGTTATTTCTGCTTGCTCTTTAAGAACCATTTTGGCGAAACGTTTGTAGAGTATTTGACCAAACAGCGAATGGAAATGGCGAAATGCCTGCTGCGTACCAGTGAGCGTTCGATCGCACAAATCGGCAGTTCAATCGGCTATCAGGAACGGCGATATTTCACGAAGGTCTTTCAGAAGTATACCGGCATGACGCCGTCGGATTACCGGCAGAAGGAATCAAACGTATCATAAAACTAATGGATAAGCGGCAAGGAGGACGGCTCGTGGATTTATCAGCATGGACGTTGGAGGAGAAGATCGGACAGTTATTTATTTGTGGGTTCCATAGCTTGGTGCCGGACGAACAGATTCGGACGCTGGTGCAGCAGTATCATGTGGGGGGTGTAGTTTATTTCCGCCGGAATATCGCTTCGGTGGAGCAGCTTGCCGAGCTGTCACGAAGCTTGCAAGGCTTGCCGCGCAGCAAACCGGAGCTTCCGTTGTTTATCTCGATTGATCAGGAAGGCGGGATGGTAGCCCGGCTGGATCATGAAGGGATGAGCCGGATTCCCGGCAATATGGCGCTGGGGGCGGCCAATGATCCGGCGTTGACGGAGGAAGTGGCGCGACTGGCGGCCAAGGAGATGCTGCAGCTGGGCATCAACTTTAACTTTGCGCCGTGCGTCGACGTCAACAACAATCCGGCCAATCCCGTGATTGGCGTCCGCTCGTTTGGGGAGCAGCCGGACCGGGTGGCCGTGCATGGAGCCGCGGCGGTTCGCGGCTATCAAGCCGAAGGCGTGATCGCGACGGCGAAGCACTTCCCCGGCCACGGGGATACAGCCGTGGATTCCCACCGCGGCTTAGCCAGTGTCCCGCACGGGAAGGAGCGGCTGTACCAGGTTGAGCTGGTCCCGTTCCGGGAGGCGATTGCCGAGGGCGTGGATGCGATCATGACGGCGCATGTGATCTTTCCGGCATTTGAGCCGGAAGGGACGCCAGCCACATTGTCGCATCGGGTGCTGACCGGCTTGCTGCGAGAGGAGCTGGGCTACGGCGGGCTGATCGTCACCGATTGTCTGGAGATGCAGGCTATCGCGGGATATTATGGCATCGCCGAGGGTGCGGTGCAAGCGATTGAAGCCGGCGCGGATCTCGTGCTCGTGAGCCATACGCTGGCTGAACAGCGTGCGGCGATCGAGCGGGTGGCCGAAGCGGTGCGCAGCGGCCGGATCAGCGAGGCGCGCCTTGACCGCTCACTCGAGCGCATCTTGGCGCTCAAGGCGAAGCGGATCGGCAGTGCGGCGCAGGCGGCAGCCGCTGCAACCGCGACGACAGCGCCGCTGACGCCGGAGGCGGAGAGCGCTGCGCTGCTGCGCCATGCGGCAGAGCGCAGCGTGACGCTCGTGAAGGGAGCGGGCCGCTTGCCGCTGCAGAGCGATCAGCCGGTGCTGGTCGTCTGGCCGGAGCTGCGGCACCGCACTGAGGTCGATGAGCCGGCGGTGCATCAATATACGCTGGCGGATGCGCTGCGGCCGCTTCATGGCCAGGTCGTCATGACGGTGATTGGAACGCAGCCCAGCGACGAAGAGATTGCCGCGGTACTGGAACAAAGTCAAGAGGTCAGCCAAATCGTTGTGGCGACCTACACAGCAGAGGGGGGGATCCCTGAAGGTCAGCAGAAGCTCGTCCAGCGCCTTCAGCAGCTGTCGGGCAAACGTCTGATCGTCGTATCTACGCGGAATCCTTACGACTTCAACGCGTTTCCTGAGATCGAGACCTATCTCTGCTTATATGAAAATCGTCCGTTTTCGTTGGATGTCGCGGCCAAGGTTCTGGTCGGTGAGCTGCAGCCGCAGGGAGTATTGCCCGTCAGCTTAAACCAGGATTCCAAATTTCATAGGAGCGCCCGGGAGTGATTTCCGGGCGTTTT
>NZ_GG695978.1:144578-158465 GCF_000159955.1 Paenibacillus sp. oral taxon 786 str. D14
CGGAGATTTGTCAAAAAATAAGAAAAATCGGGCAACGAACGACGGAGTTTGCTAATATATTGTTTTGATTTGTCAGCAACTTTTCTTTTATACATGCGTTTAATACAGTGTGAGTTAAAGGGAGTAACACAAAATGGGAGAGTAAGGGAGTTAAGGCATGAAATTTAAGAGATTGTTGATCACCACGATGTTGGTCGCATCGCAAGTGGCTATGGTGCTTCCAGCCAGCGCGGAGGAAATCGGGCAAGGAAACGGTCTGGAACCACAGACCGGAACACAACAGTTAGAAGTGAACGGGACAACAACCGATGTGGTGCAGCCTGGCGATCTGCCTGCAGATCAAGGAACAAACGATGGAACGACAGGAGAGACGGTTCCAGAAGAGGGTCAGGAAGGGACGGAAACCGGAGATGAAACGGTACCGCCAACAAGTCCGGTGACGACGCCTGCAGACCCAAGCATGCAGAGCCAAAGCAACTCCGGCCAACTGATTCTGATGGTGAACAGCAAGAAGATGTATCAGAACGGGAAGGAATACATTGCCGGTTATCCGATGGAAGTGAAAGACGGCGTATCTTACATATCGATCCGGGCCATTGTGGAGCGTGCAGGATTCCAGCTGTCTTTTGACAATACAACGAAAGAAACGATCATTAAGCGAGGCAACGACGAGCTGCGGTTTAAGCTGAATACGACTTATTATAAGGTTAACGGTGTGACGCAGACGATGCGGGGGAAATCCTATTCTGCGCAAAACAACTTCATGGTGCCGTTAACGGCGATCACGAAGGCGTTAAACATCTCGTATTCCTATGATGCGGTTGGCAAACGGGTGATCGTGAATTTGAACACGCTGCCGGTCGCTTCGTTTAGCATCGGCAACAAAGAAGTCATCGCCGGGGAAACACAGGTTCAATATATCACCAATGCGACTTCGCCAATCGGGCTACCGATCGTGAACGAGGAATGGATTGGACGCCAGGATGTCTTCATGACGCCGGGGGATTACACCGTAACTTACCGGGTGCAGGATTCCAGCGGCCAGTGGAGTAATCCGTTTACGCTGACGATTCATGTAGACAAGCCGCATACACCGCCGGTGGCGAATTTTACGACAGACAAAGACACCTACAAAATGGGTGAATTGATCACGTATACGGACCTCAGTACGGATGAAGTCGGCATCACCGAGCGGATTTGGGAGAATAAAGAGCTGGCGTTCTTTACCCCAGGTCAAATGACGATCCGCCTGAAGGTTGTCAATAAATTTGGCTTGTACTCGACCGTTGAGAAGACGATTACGATTACGAATGAGACGCTCTACACGCGGGACGAATTTAATAAGCTGTTCGTTCCGGTTGGGGAAGAATATACGTTTGACGGGACCCAGGTTCCAAGCTGGGAGCGGATTCGGTATGCCTTCACCTCCGATGCGGTTACGTTGATTCGGAGCAACAGCCCGGAAACGGTCTACTCCAAAGGGATTCTGTATAAGGAATCGGCGATTGGGAATACGCGCTTCATGATCCACCACGCTAATTCGACTGGGAAGCCGGTAAAAATGTACGTCATCGCGACGAACAACAACAGCGAAACGACGCGGTTGACGCAGAGCAGTCTAGGCTTTGGCGGACCAAGCAGTTATGCAACGGCTGCAGGGAAAGCTTCGGTCGTACGCTATTACGAATCGATGCAAACCGGCAGCAAATACAAGGATACATGGTTTGCTCCTGGAGAAAGCAAGATTATCCTGAATGAGCTGAGCGCTACGGCGATGAAGCAAGGGGATGTCATCTCCCTGTTTGCGGATTTGTATAGCGATCATACCTTAAATTATACCGTCATGATGGTTGATCAGGATCAAGATCCATTTAAGACGTTGCCTTATCTCAGTGTCTTAAAGCCTGATATCCATAACCGCGGCACTTATATGGAAGCCACTCGCAATATTGAAGTGACCGAGCTGATCGGCAATACGCCGTCCCGGTTGCTCATCGGCGACAACTCCAGCGATCCATTCCTGATCGGATACGATGGTCCAACCGGAGAGTATCGCATGAATGCCGGAAACTTCGGCGTTCTCTACAAGGTGAAGCTGTATCGGGTTGCGCCTAACACGCTGATCACGTTTAACCCGCGCGGCGGCCATTATATGGGCGGAATTATGGTCAACGGAAATATTGTCAGCTTACCATCCTCCGGCTCACTTAGTGCGCCTAACGAGAATGCGGTATTGTTCCGCACCGGTGAGCGCGAGCAAACTGTAGATCTGGTCTTCACGGCAGCTCCGGGCAGCAACTTGTCCGTCAACCTGCTGTTCCAGCAATTGCCGGAGAAGAAGAGCGAATAAACAGAAATGTACTTTAAAGCACGGCGCGAGAGCGCCGTGCTTTTTTTGCGTCCAAAATCAGTAGATCCTCCATCAAGTTGCGCATGAAATCAATTGTGCGAATTCGCTTTCTCCTGTAAGTTGAAAGAAAGCAAGGAAAAGGAGGGGGTAATTATGAACCACCTGAAGGTGATGATTGTCGACGATGAGATTTTGGCCATCGAGCACTTGAAGCGTTTGGTCCATTGGGAAGGCCTAGGGTTTACCGTAGCCGGAGAAACCGTTCATCCGCGGAAAGGGTTGGAATTGGCGGCCAAGCTGAAACCGGATCTGATTTTTGTGGATATTCGGATGCCTGGCATGGATGGCTTGATCCTGAGCGAGAGGCTGGCGGAAGCCGGGAGTCAAGCCAAGATCGTGATTCTTACCTCCTATAAGGAATTCGAATACGTAAAACAGTCACTGCGGATTGGCGTACATGATTACTGGGTCAAGCACGAATTAACGCCGGAGACCTTAACGCTGGAACTGGAGAAGCTCCGGGATACCATCGATAAGGATAAGGCAATCCAAAGAAAAATGAGCAAGACATTGCTTGAGCAGGCGAAGGCAGGAAAAGAACTTTCAAACGAAGAATTGAAAGCGCTTGCTAACTATATGGCCTCGTTTGGATCCCAGTATGTGTACATCGCTTTAGAGTTCGATACCCCTTATCCGGCAGTGGGTCGACCTATGGTCACACGAGATACGGGGATTCAGATGCCATGGGGGGTCGAGGACGGAACGAAATATCGTTGGATTGAGACGTTTACCATTGCGGCGGAGGGAACCCGGATCGGCGTTTTGCTTGGATTTGACGGCATGGTCAGCCGAAGGCAGCTGCATGAGGAACTTTTTCAGTGGAGCGCGCATTTGAAACAAGCGTATTCCGAGCATGTTTCTTCTATAGGGGGAACGGTATCCGTCGCGTGCTCGTCCGTGTTTCAGGAGGCAACGGGGCTGTTCGCTGCCGCGGCGTGGGCGGATAGGGCGCTGGATCTGCGTATTTTTACTGGGATGGACAGCGTGCTGATGTATTCCGAAGAAAAGGAAGGCACCATCTCAGCAGCGGATAGCCAAGAGACAGATTGGGAAGCGTGGATCCACCGACTACGTCATTATACGGAGGAGCATCGCCTTGCCGAAGTCGAAGAGGAGATCGACGCCATGTTTACCCTCGTCAAGAAAATGGCCCGACTTGAGGAATTGCGGATGCTCTGTAATGAATTGTCCAAGGAGCTGGATCGGCTTCGCATGAGCAAGGGAAGGTCTGCTTTTCGCGATGAACCGTACAGGGATATTGAGGGTTCTGATGATTGGACTTCGGTGTCCGGCATTGCGCGTTGGTTTAAAAAACAGTTCCGAGCCGCGATGGAGGACGAGCACAGGGACGTCTATTCAGCGAAGGTCAGGAAAGCGATCCAATACATTAACCGGCATTATGCCAAAGATTTAAGCACCGAACAAATTGCCGCGCATCTCGCAATCAGCGGCGATCATTTGCGGCATTGCTTCAAAAACGAAACCGGCCGTACGATCCTGGACTATTTAACGGAGGTTCGCATGGAGAAAGCCAAGCGTTACTTGGCGACAGGGCAATACAAGTTGTATGAGGTGGCGGAAAAAGTGGGTTACCGCAATAGCCATTATTTCAGTAAAGTGTTTCAACGTGTGACCGGACAGCATCCTCTGGAGTATTCGGAAAGGAAGCAATATCACGATGAGTAACTTATCCGGATTTAAAATGCGTGCTCGGATCCGCACCAAAATTATTGCCGTATGCGCTCTGATCCTATCCTCGTCACTATTGGCCAGCAGTTGGGTCACTTATTCGTATGTCAAGGATATCATGCGGGAACAAGCCGTCCGAGACAATACGACGAAACTGGAACAGACCTCTTCTTTCATCAATCGTATGCAGGAGCAATTACGTGAAACCGCGGAATATATCATCAGCGATTCCGAGGTGAATGCGTTGATGGTCAAAGATCCAAACGATACGTACGAGCAGAGCTACTTCAAGAAAAATAAGGTTAGAGAGAAGCTGAAGCTGTTTCCCGTCATGAACTCTAGCTTGTTAAACGTGATGATTATCCGGCCGGACGGCGAGGTGTTTTCCAATTACCAAGGGTATGACAGCTACTACAAAGACTATCTGAATCAGGCTTGGTTTGCCGATTACCGGATGGGACGCAGCGAATCGCGTTTTTCGGATCCGCATGATTTTATTTTTCTCAACCGTCGGCAACAGGTGATCAGTTATGTCGTAAATTACAGGAACTTTAAGGACGATGGCGACGAGCGGTATTACCTCGTGCTGGATTTCAATCAAAAAGATCTGGCGAGCTTATTTGAACAGAGCAATAAGGATTTCGAACGTCTGCTTCTACTAAATCAGGACGGCGTTCCATTGTTCGACAGCAACCCCGGAGAGACTCGTTGGACGGATACCGATTCGGAAGGGGGAAAATATATCGAAATTGTTGATGATTCCGTGGAGGAGGACTGGAGACAAGTTGCGGTGATCTCCAAATCACGCTTGTACGAGCGGGTTAACAAGCTGTTGCTCTTTTACACGCTGATTGTGGCCGTAAGCCTCATCGTGGTGATGATGATCCTGCTTCCTCTGCTCGTGCAACTGACCCGGCCGATCTCGAAGCTGGTCCGAGCGATGAAACGAGTGTCCGCAGGCGATTTGAATATCGAATTGCAGATCCGAAGCGGAGACGAAATGGAGCTGCTGGGGCTTGGATTTAACCGGATGATGAAGGATTTGAAATCGCTGATCGAATCGCTCGTGCAAGAACAGAAGGAAAAACGCAACATGCAGATCCAGCTCTTGTTGTCGCAGATGAACCCTCATTTTATTTATAACACGTTAAATACCGTAATTTATTTAGCACATGCAGGGCGGACGAAGGAGGTGGCCGACATGACCGCCTCGTTGATCCATCTCTTGCAAAACACGATCAAAATCGGCGATGATGCCTGGTTTACGACCCTGGAGGATGAAATAGAACTGGTGAATAAATACGCTGCCATCCAGGACTGCCGTTATCCCGGACGTTTTCGAATCGAATGGGACATTCAGGAGGAGCTTTTGCCCTGCATAGTCCTAAGGATGATGCTGCAGCCGCTTATTGAAAACGCGCTTTATCATGGGATATTCACCTCCGAACGGCAAGGTTGGATTGGGATCTCTGCACGGAGATCGGATCGGTTTATCGAGGTGTCCGTCCGCGACAACGGCATCGGTATCAGCACATCCCAAACGGTACCGCCAATCCAGAATGCCTCCACGGGAATCGGACTTACAAATATTCGCGAACGCCTGAATTTTCACTATGGTGCGCAGGCAGGCCTCGAGATCAAGAGCTTTCCGGGCGAAGGAACGGAAGTAAGGATTCGCCTCCCTTTCACCATCGAGGACGGGGACTCCACCGCGGAAGACAGCCGATTTATGCGTAAAATAACCGGGTTGTGAGATTTTAACCCCATCGCTAGCGATGATAAGATCACGGTGTAAGCGGATACAAACAGACTGTGGGAGGGGTTAAATATGAAGAACAAGCGTCTGAAAAAGAGTTGGGTGACGCTCTTGGTGTTGGCGATGATGATCGCGGCGGTATTGGCTGGTTGCGCGAAGAATGATTCTGCCGCCAATCGGAACACAAGTGAGCCACCGTCGAATTCGGGTGGGACTTCGTCCAACGCCGAAGGGGAAGCTCCTTCACTCGGCGGGATTCCCACAAACATTGAAGGAGAAATCGTCGTATGGGATTGGGATGAAGCCTTCCTGACCACGATGGTGCCGGAATTCAACAAAGTCTTCCCGAATATCAAAGTGAAATACACCGTCGTCAACAATAACGATTATATGCAAAAGCTGCAAAGCGGGATTGCATCCGGCTCTGAGGTGCCTGATGTCATATTGGGCGAAATGAACTTCCGCGGGCAGTTGTTTGATCTCGATGTGCTCGACAATCTGGAGCAAGCTCCTTATCACTTCTCCAAGGACCAGCTGCTGGATTATTTGCCGCCGCTTCTCTCGAACACCAAAGGCGAGCTGGTTGGCGTCGATCAATCGATTACACCGGCTGGACTCGGGTACCGGAGAGACCTGGCCAAGGAATACCTGGGCACCGACGATCCAAACGAATTGTCCAAGCTGTTGCCGGATTGGAATGCCTTCATCCAAAAAGGGATCGAAGTCAAACAAAAAAGCGGCGGTGCGGTTACGATGATCGCCAGTTTCGACGACGCCTACCGCGTGTTGAAAGGGCAAACCGAACAGCCATACATTAATGGATCCACGATTGAGCTGACGGAGCGAATGAAGGCGCCGTTCGAGAAGCTGTTCGCCATGCGGGACGCCGGGATTCTTGGCAAATATGAGGGGTATACCCCGGGATGGAACGCGTCGTTTGCGAAAGGTGATAATATTTTCTACCCGATGGCGCCGTGGAGTCCCAAATGGAATGTGCAGGCTAATGATCCGGACGGCATCGGGCGTTGGGGCTTGATGGCCGCGCCTGAAGGCGGCTTCACGTACGGAGGAACCTCTGTCAGTGTCTATAAGAACAGCAAGAACAAGGAAGCGGCCTGGGCTTACATTTACTTCTGTTATTTGTCCACCGAAGGAATGGAAACGAACTACAAGAAGCTGGGGAATATGCCAGGGATCAAGAGCTTCTTCGAAGAGCATCGCGATTGGCTTGAGGCAGGAACCGAGCTGGATCAGTTCTTTAATCAAAACCTGAGCTTGACGTTCTACGACGACATCGTGCCAGAAGTGACGGGATCGACCCAAACGAAATACGATTCGATTGTGCAGACGGCGTTTAATTCGCTATTCCCGCTGTGGATGAAGGATACGAGCATCGGTGTGGACGGCGCTCTGGAGCAATTCAAGGAAGCTGTCAAAAATCAGGCCCCTGAGGCAACGATTAACTAATCGGGAGGATTGCCGGGGTGAGAGCGTCTCGTTTCTCACCCCAACTGATTCCTGAAAGGGGGACCAACCATGATGAATGCCCAAACGGTCGTCAACAGCAAGCCGAGGAAGCGGCTTGGACTTCGGCTGTGGCCATACTTGTTTTCGCTTCCGTTCGTGCTTCTGTATTTGGCGTTTCAGTTTTATCCGGTCGTATATTCGTTTTTCCTCAGTTTTCACGAGTGGAACGGTGTCAGCGAGAAACGGTTTGTCGGATTCAGCAATTATGTGACGCTGTTTACAAAAGATCCGTTGTTTTACAAATCGATTTACAACACGGTCGTCATCTTGCTGATGTCGTTACCGGCCCTGATCTTATCCGGCATGCTTCTGGCTTATCTCATTTTTAACATGGTCAACGGGCGTATGTTTTTTTAAACGGCGAATTTTCTGCCTTATATTACTACGCCTGTCGCCATAGGCTTCATTTTCTCCTTTATGTTTGACTGGCAGACAGGGATCATCAACGCCTTATTCGTAAAGATGGGCTTGCTTAAGGACGGGATCTACTGGTTACAGGACCCCTGGCTGTCCCGGATCATCATCGCAATTATGATCGTGTGGCGGAATTTGGGTTACTTTATCGCAATCTATTTAGCGGGGATGACGGCCATTTCCCAAGATGTCTACGAGGCAGCGAAGGTGGATGGAGCAACAGCGCTTCATACCTTCACCCGCATCACGCTGCCGCTGCTTAGAAATATCTCCGTGTTCCTCATTGTTACTTCAATCATCGGAAGCCTGCAGTTGTTTGACGAGCCGAAGCTGTTGTACGGCGGCTGGACGGCTAGCCAGGTTGGCGGACCGGACAATGCGGCGCTGACGATCATCTGGAAGTTCGTCAACGATTCGTTTATGAATGTTCGTTTTGGGTATGGTGCGACGATCGCTTATGCCTTGTTCATGCTGATCGTTGTTTTCTCAATCGCCAGCTATAAGCTCTCCATGGGGAAGGGGGATCAGGAATGAAGATCGTAAAATGGGCGTTTCTCAGCCTAGTTACCCTCGCTTCGCTGTTCCCTTTTTATGTGATGTTGATGATGTCGACGTATTATTCTGAAGACATTTTCAAAGGCCTGCCGTTGATTCCTTCCGATTATTTGCTGGAAAACTTGAAAACCGTGTTTAAGACCAACTTCGTACAGGTTTACTTGAACAGTATGATCGTTTCGGTATCCGCAGTTTTTATCGGCGTTTTCACCGCTACGATGATCGGTTATGCGGTAGCTAAATACCAATTTAAGCTGAGGAGCTTTCTTCGCTATTTCATTATCATTACGATGATGGTCCCCAGCCAGGTTGGCTTGATTGGCTACGTCATCGAGATGAGAACGCTGGGGTTCGGCAATACGCTTCTCTCCGTCATTCTGGTTTGGAGCGCGTGGTCGTTTGGCGCTTTTTTCATGGTGCAGTTTATCAAGGACACGGTGCCAAATGAAGTCATCGAATGCGCGAGGATCGACGGGGCATCGGAGCCGCGAATCTTCTTTAACATCGTTATCCCGTTAATTAAGCCGGGGCTGGCCACGTTGGCGACGCTGGTGTTTCTCTGGTCATGGAACAACTACTTGCTGCCGTTAGTTACGATCAATAACAGCGATAACTATACGATCCCGCTGTTTGTTTCAACGCTGGGGTTTGTCCACCGGACCGATTATGGTGCCCGAATGGCGGCGCTGGGGTTGTCGACACTGCCTGTTCTGATCATCTTCCTGTTTGGCAGCCGCTCATTCATTAAAGGGATTACCTCAGGGGCCGTGAAGGGATAAGGGGCAAAGCGGAACCGTCGGAATCAAGCTTCTAATCTAAGAGGTGAATCGAATGTACAAGATCAGCACGCATCTTCCCCGCAAACTGACCATAACGATGTGGGATTTCTCCTGGTATACGATGACGATGCCGGGTGAGCCGTTTCACGATTTGGAGCAATGCTTCAAGGAGGCGGTGGAAAGGGGCTACAATACGATTCGCATCTGCGCGATGCCCTGCCTGTTGTTTAAGGCGGACGGCCCGCGCCATGGGCGATTGGCCTTCTCCAATCTTGGCTCAGTGGGAGTCAGGACACGCTGGTATAATTGCAAGGGTGGTGCGGAAATCGATGGTCACCAGCATTTATTAAATCTGTTCACGCTGGCAAAGCAATATGACATGTTCATCATCCTATCTTCTTGGGAGTATCAACAGAGCCCAAGCTTCCTGAAAACTCCGGAGCTATTCGAAGCGCTGCAGGCGATTCCGCCGCAGGAACGATTTATGGCTTTGGCCTTGTCGATGGATCAGTTGATCCGCTTCGTCAAAGCGGCTGGGCTTGGGGACCGCATCGCTTACGTGGAATTGCATAATGAGATCGAGTTTGGGCGGTTGAGTCAGATGGCGTTGGAGGCGGGTATCCCGTCCCGGCAGCTTGGCAAGCTGATCCGGTATACGAAGTCTTATGTGGAGGAGGCGCTTGCCTATTTACAAGAGCAGCATGCCGATCTTCGGATCACCGGCTGCTACACGCTGAACGAACCCTATTCCAAAGACAGTGTGCCGGGTAACGAGGAGGTCGCCCATTTTCATATGTATATTAACGGCGTATTGCAGCAGTTGATGGAGGAGACAGGGATCCGTAATCCGAATATTAAATTTCCTAATGCTTTGGTACGATCTCTACTAAGAGATGATGCTCCGCCGTTTGAGGACTACCGGCTGCCCGTCGGCGAGGAATGGCGAATGCATGAAAATCCGGTCGGACTAAAGCTGATGTACGTCCATGACTGGTGCGACCCGGTGAAATGGGATTTATACTTGTATGAGCATTACGGCGCACATAAGCAAGCGATGCTGCAGAAGGTGGACGAACGGTTTCAGGAAACCGCGGATTGGGCAGAGAAGCACGACATTCCGGTTGTTATAGGCGAAGGATATGTCGGCTATACGCCGCTGTTCGCCCAATTTGAGGAAGGTCCGATCGGCAAAGCTATTGCGGAATACGCCATACGAAAAGGGATGGAGCACGGCTTTTGGGGCATGGTGCTCTGCTCCAATTGCGCTCCTCATCATCCCTTTTGGTCCGACGTCGCTTGGCAGCAGAAGTGGAACCGGTTTATTTTGAACAGTTGAGATAGACGCTAACGCTCTTTTGCCTTCTTTAAGGCAAAGGGGCTTTTTTACGTTTCGCGGAGTTGGATCCCGTCGAATTGACGCTGCTGTGAATTTGGGGCATTATTAGAAGAGACGCATGGAACGAAGGTGCAGACGGGAGGAATGTCACATGCTGTCGACCGAGGAGATTATAAAAGTGATGTCCAGCCGGGGACTGCGGATTACCGACCAACGCAAAAGCTTGGCCAAACTGTTCGCTGAGCGGGACGGGTATTTGACCCCTAAGGACGTCTATGAATATATGGGTAAGGAATACAGCGGCCTTAGCTTTGATACCGTGTACCGGAACCTCCGGGTGATGGAGGAGCTGGGGGTGTTGGAGCAGGTCGTATTTGAGGACGGTTTGAAGTTCCGAGCCAGCTGCAGCAGTGAAGGGCATCATCACCATCATATGATCTGCTTGCAATGTGAGAAGACGTATCCGATTCATTTCTGCCCGATGCCGCTGACCGATGCGCCGGAGCAGTTCCAGGTTGTGAAGCATAAGTTTGAGGTATTTGGGTATTGCAAAAATTGCCGGCCGGACGGCAAGCCGCAGGATGCCGCGCCGGAGCAACACGAGGTGCACTGAGATGGGGCTCGTCCGCAAAACGTTTCAGGCGCCGATCCACGTGTACCGCAAGTTTATTTCGCCGCTCAAGCCGCCAACCTGCAGGTTTTATCCGACCTGCTCGGCATATGCTTTGGAGGCGATTGAGGTCCATGGCCCGCTGAAAGGGTCTTGGCTGGCGGCCAAACGGATCGTGAAATGCCAGCCGTTTCATCCGGGCGGTTATGATCCGGTTCCCCCTAAGGTAGAGAAGAAGCGCGGGGGAGAGCAAGGCACGCCTCCGCTGAGCGGCGGACAAGCCTAATCGCATTTGTGCGAGACCAACTCCAGCGCGGCTTGACACGGTTTGGAAATTTTTTTAATATAAAGTTTGAAATGAACAACCTCAACCTCAATACTTTCCAGTGAACGGATGAGTACAAGGATTGGATCCAGCCACAGAGAGCCGGGGGAGCTGCAAACCGGTCTGGAGCGTCTTTGGAATATGGTCCGGGAGGAACCGTCTTTGAGCCGAGCAGCGTGCGCTTTATGCGCAGCGCTTCGGTAAGGAGATGGCGTAGAGTCCGGCGTTAACGGACGGTCGAATTTCGACCAACGGAGCCCGCAGCCTGTGAAGGAGCGGGGAAATTGGGTGGTAACGCGTGAGAACTCTCCCGCCCCATATGGGGCGGGAGTTTTTTTGTTGTATTTGTCATGAAATAAAAGGAGATGAATCGCGATGTCCAACAAACCAACATTTTACATTACGTCGCCGATCTATTATCCAAGCGATAAGCTGCATATCGGCCATGCCTATACGACGGTGGCGGGGGATGCCATGGCGCGGTACAAGCGGCTGCGCGGCTTTGATGTCCGCTATTTGACGGGGACGGATGAGCACGGACAGAAGATCGAGCAGAAAGCGAAGGAAAAAGGCCAAACCCCGCAGCAGTTCGTAGACGGGATCGTGGCGGGGATCAAGCAGCTGTGGGAGAAGCTGGACATTTCCTACGATGACTTTATCCGCACAACGGAGCCGCGGCATAAGCAGGTCGTGGAGGCGATTTTTGACCGTTTGCTGAAGCAAGGGGATATTTACAAAGGGGAATATGAAGGCTGGTACAGCATTCCTGACGAGACGTATTATACGGAATCGCAGCTGGTGGATGTCATCCGCAATGAAAAAGGCGAAGTGATCGGCGGGAAAAGCCCGGAGAGCGGCCATGCGGTAGAGCTGGTGAAGGAAGAGTGTTATTTCTTCCGGATGAGCAAGTATGTGGATCGTTTGCTGAAGTTCTATGAGGAAAACCCGGACTTCATTCAGCCGGAGTCCCGCAAGAATGAGATGATCAACAACTTCATCAAGCCGGGGCTGGAGGATTTGGCCGTCTCGCGCACAACGTTCGACTGGGGCGTGAAGGTCAAAGGCGATCCGAAGCATGTCGTGTACGTGTGGATCGATGCGTTGTCCAACTACATCACGGCCCTTGGTTACGGTACGGACAATCAAGAGCTGTTTGAGCGGTATTGGCCGGCAGACGTTCATCTCGTGGGGAAAGAAATCGTGCGCTTCCATACGATTTACTGGCCGATTATGCTGATGGCGCTGGGGCTGCCGCTGCCGAAGAAGGTGTTTGGCCATGGCTGGCTCTTGATGAAGGGCGGGAAAATGTCCAAATCCAAGGGCAACGTCGTGGATCCAAACGTGCTGATCGACCGTTACGGGCTTGATGCTACCCGGTATTATTTGCTGCGTGAGGTGCCGTTCGGTTCGGACGGTTCGTTTACGCCGGAAAGCTTCGTACAGCGGGTGAACTCCGATCTAGCCAACGACCTTGGCAACCTGCTGAACCGTACGGTGGCGATGATGGAGAAATATTTTGGCGGCGAGGTGCCGGCTTATGAGCCAAACGCCACGGCGTTTGATGCGGAGCTGGAGCAAGCGGCGCTGGATACGGTCCGCAAGGTAGAGGAGGTTATGGAGAACATGGGGTTCTCCGTGGCGCTCACCCATATTGGGGCGTTTATCAGCCGAACGAACAAATACATCGATGAGACGCAGCCGTGGGTGCTGGCCAAAGATGAAGCGAAGAAAGGCGAGCTCGCTTCGGTCATGGCGCATCTGGCCGAGTCGCTGCGTATCGCCTCGATCCTGTTGCAGCCGTTCCTGACACAGGCGCCGGCGAAGATCTGGGCGCAGCTCGGCATCGCTCCCGGGGAGCTGACGACCTGGGAGAGCGCCAAGACGTTTGGCCTGATCCCGGCCGGAACGAAGCTCGTCAAAGGCGAGCCGATCTTCCCGCGGCTCGACGCAGAGCAGGAAATCGAGTTTATTTCGAACTCGATGACCGGGGGTACGCCGGCGGCTGAGGCTGCCGCCCCGGCTGCCGCTTCGGCGTCGACGCCGGCACCGGCAGTGGAGAAGCCGGAGCAGAAGGACGAAATCGGCATCGACGATTTCGCCAAGGTAGAGCTGCGGGTCGCGCAGGTGCTCGCCTGCGAGCCGGTGCCGAAGGCCGACAAGCTGCTGAAGCTGCAGCTGGATCTAGGCTATGAGCAGCGCCAGGTCGTGTCGGGCATCGCCAAGTTCTACAAGCCGGAGGAGCTGGTTGGACGCAAAGTGATTTGCGTGACGAACCTGAAGCCGGTGAAGCTGCGCGGCGAGCTGTCGCAAGGCATGATCCTCGCCGCTTCGGAAGGCGATCAGCTGACGCTGGCGACGGTGCCGGATACGATGCCAAATGGTGCGATCGTAAAATAATCAGACGGATAAGCGATGACTTGCGGTATGCTCACCGCAAGTCATCCAGGCCGCCAGAGGAACCTTCCTCTGGCGGTTTTGTTTGTTGT
>NZ_GG695977.1:0-56213 GCF_000159955.1 Paenibacillus sp. oral taxon 786 str. D14
GAATTTATCACATGGTTGGGACAAGCTGATAAGGTAAAGTACATAGTGTCTGTTTGTACAGGCTCGCTTTTACTAGGAGCTGCAGGCTTTTTAAAGTACAAGAAAGCAACAACACATCCCAATGCTTATGAATTACTAGAGCCATATTGTGAAGAAGTGATTAAATCAAGAATAGTTAAGGATGGGAATCTCATAACTGCCGGGGGAGTATCGACATCAATTGATCTTGCTTTATATATTGTTAGCCTATTAGTTAATAAGGATGCTGTAGAAATCATCAAGAAACAAATTGACTATCCATATGAATCACAAGGAATTGTTGAGGTGTAAGTGAATCGAAGAGAACGGGTACTTCATCTAACACCGTATTCACGCATCGCAGCCTGGTGGCTGCTCGGTCCGCCCGAGGAATTTCGAAGAAGTGGATCCAAGCGGACAACCCTGCGAACCTAACCGCGTCGCGGCCGGCTCCTCCGGAGCCTTAAGATTCTCGGGGTCGTGAATACACAGACGTTAGACGAAATACTTGTAAGTGATCAGAACATTAAAATCAGCGCATGATTTTAATTATCTCTAAATGCGCCTTTCTTAAGCCATTAGTATTCTTGTACTTTTCGTTAAGATCTTTCTCTGAGTGGGCTGGTTTTAACAAATTAGTTCTGCGTGCAACATAGCCATTACTAATGTAATAGTTAAAGGTCACTACTGGAGCATTTGCATTTAGGACGGATTCAATAATTTTATACAATTTCTCTGGGTGCCTTGTTATCATCTTGAAAGAGTCCGAAAAGAAAAAGTGCTGTTTCCTGTTTCTAATACTTTCAAGTATTTTGTTTAAGGTATGATTAATAGTGGGGTCAATTCCACTTTGAACTTCTACAAAGATATCCGATGCATTACTTTTGTTGGTAGTATAGTCATTACTTTTCAAAATTTCTTTGGCCCCAAATGTTGTAAAATTAGTACATTTACTAAGTTTTCTCATTACATACCAGGCTAGAGGATACTCAAATTGAATCTTTTCGAAAGGATCCACTAGAGGCTTAGTGATTTGTTGGGATGCTGACAGCAGGTCGTTATTTGAGAAGAAAGTAATAGCATCCGAAGTAATTTTCTTAATTTGGTCATCTGAGATAATAGGATTTGATAAACCAAGACTTTTGGCTGCAGATCTTGTGCTTGAAAGGTCCTCTAGCAAGCTATTTCTAATACAAACTACCACAAGTGCCCTTATATTTATATCACTCACAGGGCTATAGTATGTGGCTTCTTCAATTCCATGTAGGAGTATTGTTGAACGGAATTCTTCATCACTCCAACGATAAATTATTGACGATAACCTTGAGTTGATATCAGCGCAGACTTTCGAGACAACTTCTGTATTTGCACCAAATTCTAAAAGTAAAGGGGTTAAATTATGAGTTAAATAATCGTCCACAAGATTTCTCAAGATATTACCTCCAAGGACATTAAGGATTTAATAATAACTATATCAGTAAACTCAAAGAGGACAAGTACTTCGTCTAACACCGTATTCACGCTGCAGGGCTAATGCCCCTTGGTCTGCCCGCGGCATTTCGAAGAAGGGGATCAGGCAGACAACCACTGCGAGCCTAAGTCTGGCGACCCGTTCCCGTTGTTCACTTAAGGCTCTCGGGTTCGTGAATACAAGAACGTTAAGTGAAATCTCCCTTTAAAGACAATACGAACAAAATAATATCCATTAGGTTATAATGAAAACATAATCTTGAAACAAGGAGGGAATTCAATGAAGCGAGAAGATATTGAAAACAAGTTAAGGATTGAAAAGAGATTTTTGATGGATCGTTTTTATGTTTCGAAGATAGGATTATTTGGTTCTTTTGCTCGAGATGAACAGACGGAAACAAGTGATATCGATTTATTAGTTGAATTTTCTCGTCCAGTAGGATTTGAATTTTTGGATTTGAAGGATTATTTAGAGTCTGTATTTGGCAGAGAAGTCGATCTTGTAACCCCTAATGCCATTAAATCTTATATGAAAGATGAAATTCTTAGCGAGGTACAATATCAGTGAAGCGATCGGTTAATGTACTAATGGACATTCTAGAGTCAATTAATCGGATAGAAACTTATCTCGGTGCCGTTAAATATGATGAGTTTTTAGCTAATCAAATGCTTCTGGATGCAGTAATAAGAAACTTAGAAATTATCGGAGAAGCCGCTAGAAATCTTAGCGATGAAGTTAAGAGGAAGTATCCAGAAGTCCCTTGGAAGAATATGATCGGACTAAGGAATATCTTGATTCACGAATATTTTGGAATTGATGAAAGTATCGTTTGGGAAGTAGCTACAAGAAACCTAAAAGAAGTTAAACCCATTATCGTGAGGGCAATTCAAGAAGAGGGAGACTTCACTTAACACCGTATTCACGCTGCGAGACTTAATTGTCTCTTGGTTGTCAGACGAATAACCGAAGAAGCAAGCTCAGACAACAAACGACCCAGCCTAAGATAAGAGCTATCTAAGGCTGGGTCGTTTCGTGAATACAAAAACGTTATCTGCAATTCCTCGAAAGCAAATTATTAATAGAGAGACGTGGAATGAATGACAACATATTATTTAGTTCGCCATGGCGAACCATTATGGGAAATTAACGAAATATATAAACTTAGAGGACATGGACGGGATTTAGTCCCACTTACAGAAGGCGGTATCAAACAAGTACATAGTGCATCACGAGATCCAAGACTAAAAAAGGGAAATATTATAATAAGTTCTCCATATACAAGAGCAATGCAGACAGCCGCGATCCTGTCCAAAGAACTAAAGCTAGAGCTAAGAGTCGAATTTGATCTAAGGGAATGGCAGCGAGATCTCACCTTTCAATATGATTCATTAGAGCAATTAAGAGAATTAAGTATAGATTATGATAATCATAAAGGAATTTATCCAGCAGGAGAAACGAGGAAATGGGAATCTAAACAAATGATGAAAGATAGAATGGACAAAGTGATTGATAAATACAAAACATATGACTATGTGATTGTAGTAGGACATGGAATGGCATTTAGGACACAGTACGAAATCGAGGAGATTCCACATGCTTCAATCATCGAGATAACAAAGAATTAGTACTTGAAAGTATTTCATTGGAGTCGAGGAACAGCAGATAACACCGTATTCACGCTGCGGGCCTAACGGTCCTTGGTCTGCAAGAGGGTTTTCGAGGAAGTGGAATCAGCAGACAACCCTGCACTGGCAAAGTCCGTCGGACCCGGGGCTAAAGCCTCTTAAGCCAGTGAGGGTTCGTGAATACGAGAACGTTAGCTGACATTGCTGCGAAAACACAAAAGAGCGAGATGATAAAATGTGGCTCTCACAATTAAATCAAGTATTTAGCAATAGGGAACTAGCTATTGGATTTTGGATATTGATTTTTATTTTGTATGCACTCTCTTTACATAATGTAAGAGCACAAATTCCAGGTATGCTAAAAATTATGTTTAGTAGAAAGTTAGTATATTGGTATATCACTATGTGTATTTATTACTTGTTAATGATCTATATTTTAATAAAGATTGGATTCTGGGAATATAGACAGTTGAAAGACACACTTGTATGGTTTTTCGTTACCGGTGTAATTTCTGCGTCATCTGCAATCGGAAAGGCAAAAGATATTAGCTACTTTTATAATATGATTAAAGAAAATGTCAAAATAGTCGCTATCGTAGAGTTCATTACTAACCTTTATAGTTTCAGAGTAATATGGGAGATTGTAATTGTGTTTCTTATTATCGTTTCTTCTATATTTGTAGGATTTATAGAACATTCGGCAGATTACCAAAATAGAAATGCAATCATAAAGAACTTCTTCAACGCTATATTATTTATAATAGGGTTCATTGTAATAATTCACTCAATAAGATCAATTATATTAGGCTTAGATCAAATTAACGTAAGTGAATTAATTAAGGACTTTCTTTTACCGCTACTCCTTTCATTGATGTTTGTAATCTACATATATTTTTTTGTACTCTATGCTGCGTATGAGATATTCTTTATAAGACTTAGCTTTAAGAAAACCATAGATGATAATTTAAGAGGTAAATTAAAACTAAGGATTCTTTTCTTCTGTAACATCAATATTAAGAAAGTTAGTAACTTTGTTCAGAATAGTCAAGTATTAACTAGCTATGTAACAAGAAAATCGGATATAAAAAAATTATTTGATAATTATAGAAGAAATACCTCGCGGGAAATTTCAAGAGAAGGCAGCAACATCAGCTAACAATGCATTCACGCATCGGGTCGGCTTCGCCGTCCCACGGTCGCCCGAGGCATTTCGAAGAGGCTATCACAGGCGACACACCCGCACCACCTAACCGCATCGCGGCCGGTTCCTCTGGAGCCTTAAGGTGGTGGGGCGTCGTTAATGCAAGAACGTTAGACGAAATTATTGCAATACAGTAAAAACCTCACATCAAATGACTTTAAATTTGTTGATTTAAATCGAAATAATAATTTGATTGGAGGATTACTATGCCGTATTTTGAAAGAGCCAAAAAACTATCAATCTGGCTTATTTTAGTAGGGGTTGTATTCTTTTTCTTAGGTATTATTTTCTTTAGTACAAGCAACTTTAATGAGCTTATAGATTACGATATTAAAGATAAATTGCTTGGAAAACTTATAACAATATTTTCATTTCTAGTTTCTATATTTCTTATTTTATTGGGAATTATATTGAAGATTATTGCTAAGGATGCAAGAGAAGATTTACTTGTTATTGAGAATAGAATTAGAAATGAAATGAAAAATGAGTAATAAGAACATTAATGCAGGCATATCAAGATGGCAATAACTTCGTCTAACACCATGTTCACGCTTCGGGGCATTCGCCCCTCGGTCCGGCAGGAGTAAGATGTGGATTCAGGGATGTAATTGGCAGCTGCTGGGAAGCAGAATCAGCCGGACACATCCGCACCGACTAACCGCATCGCGGCCGCCACTTCGTGGCTTAAGTCGGTGGGACGTCGTGAACACGGAAACGTTAGATGAAATGTCACAATATGTTTTTGAGGGTGTGATCATTGGTGTCAGACTTGACAAACATTGAAAAAATAAAACTCGAGAGAATTTTTAATATGGGGGGTGGATATGTACTGAATTTTTCTAATAATAGTTTTCAGCAATCCGTATTTGATTCTGTGAATATTGATGTTTATGACCCCAAATATTCTATCTTTGGAGACTCAAAAGCAAATAGACTTAGAGCAATATGGAGATTGGAGAACAATTATATTGTTTCTGTCCTTACCATTGATTTGTTGAACTATTGGAAGGAAATGAAAGCAAGGTTTGAGGAAGAAATAAGCGATAAAGAACAAGAGCTGTTTGATGAATGTATCAAGATCGCAGAAAAACTTAAACGTGAAAATATCTCTGAACACTTAGCTGATTTGACTGAACCCCAGATTGATGATATGAACTTTAAACTCCTTGCCAAGAATATAAGAGAGGCAATTGAAAAAAATGAACCAGAAGTAGCGTTAGATAGACTTCATACTTATATGGTCAAATATATAAGAAGTCTGTGTGATCGGCATGGGATATCGTATGACAAGAGTAAACCGCTTCATAGTTTTTATGGAGAGTATATAAAATTCCTCAAAAAGAATGGATATATAGAATCATCAATGACAGAAAGAATACTAAAAAGTTCGATATCGATACTGGAAGCTTTTAATGAAGTAAGAAATGATAGGAGTTTTGCTCATGACAACAGTATTTTGAATTATCAAGAAAGTTTATTAATCTTTAAGAATATTTCAAGCATTGTTTCATTTATAGAATCAATTGAGTCTAGCAAAGTCAAAAATAAAGTTATCTCAGAAGAAGAATGGAATGAAATATTATCGTAGTACTTTCAATGAAGAGTGACACTTCATATAACACCGTATTCACGCTGCGAGACTTAATTGTCTCTTGGTTGTCAGACGAATAACCGAAGAAGCAAGCTCAGACAACAAACGACCCAGCCTAAGATAAGAGCTATCTAAGGCTGGGTCGTTTCGTGAATACAAAAACGTTATAGGAAATCAGCGAAAAAAAGGAAAAAATCAAAAGAGATTTCTTCTTAGTTAGTAAACTACGGGCAAGGGCAGAATAGTTCAATCATTTTTTTGAATACCTAGGCATATGGGAAATTACGAAGTCCACTAAAGCAAATGATTGTTTGATAGAAACAATGTCCGAAGTAATTAAAAGACCGAAACAATGTCAGGTCAGTTTGGGTTGTATACCAGCTTAAGCTATCCCTTAGACGTTCGCACCCCCGTTTGAAAAGTTTAAAGGAATAAACGTCAGACGCACACAATGAAAGGGAGTGAAGTTATGGAATTTCTGCTCACATCTGGAGGCATCAGTAACAAAAGCATACACGACGCGCTGGTTGGCATGCTGGGCAAGCCGATCTCCGACTCCAATGCCCTGTGCATCCCCACCGCGATGTACGGACACCCCTGGGTCGGCCCCGGCGTCAAAGCCTGGGAATTCATCAGCGGAAATTCCGAGGATCACATGGTCGGCCTGGGCTGGAAGTCCGTCGGCGTGCTGGAGCTTACAGCGCTGCCAAGCATCGGCGAAGACCGCTGGGTGCCGCTGGTCCAGAAGACGGACGTCCTGCTAGTGGCGGGCGGGGACGCCCTATACCTGTGCCACTGGATGCGGCAATCCGGGCTGGCAGACCTCTTGCCGTCGCTGCACACAGTCTATGTGGGACTGAGCGCCGGGAGTATGGTGATGGCACCTAACATCTTGGAATTTTTCGTTGGCTGGACTCCGCCCACCGGTGGCGATGAAGCGCTGGGACTGGTTGATTTTGCAATATTTCCGCATCTGGACCACGAGATGCTTCCGGAAAACACCATGTCAGCTGCAGAGAGATGGGCCGCCGGGATGCAGGGGCCGGCGTATGCGATTGATGATCAGACCGCCATCAAAGTGACCGACGGAGCAGTCGAAGTTGTTACCGAAGGGCATTGGAAACTTTATTCGCCCTGATATTACACCGCTGTTAACATATAAGATAACTTACTTGGTTGGTGGAACCTTGGTGAGTCTTGACGAAGGCGATTTTAGAAGAGTTTGTGAGTAATTGGTTACCCGGACTAGAAAAAGATGAGTATAAACCATTGCTTTTTTGGAACCGAGAGGATTCTTCTATTTTAGAGGTTATGTTTCTGCTGAACGAATTGGAGAACTAACTTGAGATTTATCTCTCACTTCTTAATTGCAACAATAATTGAAGTATTTAAATCAAAGGGAATTACAAAAATCCAATACTCTGAACCAATATTCGATACAAGTGGCGAAATACTAGTAGATGATATTACAAATAAAAACTTCTATGAAATGGCACCTTCAGAGATTATTGTAACGTACGAGACTAATGATACAGCATTTTTAAGTGTTCATGATTCATTGATTACACTTATGTTAAGCAATGATATAAACACGAAAGAAATAATTACTAGTGAAGGTTGGGAAGCGATTGAATGTAATGAAGCTACAATGATAAATTGGTATCTTGAGTAATAAACTTCGGTATATAGATGATTCAAAGAAGTCGCTGACATCCTATAACATAGTATCTACGCTGCGGGATACGCCCTTGGTTCGCAAGAAGAAATAGCAGAGAAGTTAAATCAGCTCACAACCCTGCGAGACTAAGTCCGTGGGACCCAGTCGCTATCGCTCCTTTAAGCCTCTCGGGTTCGTAGATACAGTAACGTTAGCTGAAATTGCTGTAAAGAACGAAATTAAAAGGGAGGGAAACTCATTGAATCCCGATGAGTGGTTCACAATTGAAGAAATCCACCCAATGACTTTTGCCATAAGTGAATATGGCCATTGGGAGAAGGTGCATTCATATTTAGTTATTGGTGATGAATACGCTGCGCTAATAGATTCAGGAATTGGAATAGGAAATATCAAAAGTGTTGTTGATCAATTAACTTCTTTGCCTATTAAAGTCTTAACAACACACGTTCATTGGGATCATATTGGGGGTCATGGGCAGTTTAATGAAATATACGTACATGAGTTAGAGAATGATTGGTTAGAGAATGGAATACCTGGACTTCCTATTGAGGTAATACGTCGTGATGTAGGTAGAGATATTACAAAACCGTTACCAGTTGATTTTAGAATAGAAGCTTATGAGCCATACAGGGGTAAGCCCACTGCCGTATTAAAGGATAATCAAACGATAAATTTAGGAAACAGAACATTAACTTTCTTACATACACCTGGGCATTCACCAGGGCATCTATGTATTTATGAAGAAGAGCGCGGCTATTTGTATACTGGAGACTTAATCTACAAGGGAACTTTGTTTGCATTTTATCCAACGACAGATCCATTGTTGTTTATCAAATCTGTAGAGAAGATAAGTCGAATCGATCATATAACAAGAATACTGCCGGGACATAATGAATTAGACTTGAGCAAGGATTTTATAATTGAGTTGAATAAAGCCTGCCAGGAGCTGTTTAATAAAGGATTAGCCAGGCATGGAACAGGGATACATGATTACAAAGATGTAAAGATCTATTTTTAGTAATTCGTAGAAGACAGCAAATTCAGCTAACACCATATTCGCGCATCGGGGGACGAGCCTCCTCGGTCCGGACCGGAGTCGGAAGTGGATTCGGGGATGTCATTGGCAGAAGCAGGGAAGTGAATTCAGCCGGACACATCCTTCCCCCTAAGATAGGAGCTATCTAAGGGGGAAGGACGTCGTGAATACACGAACGTAATCTGTAATAATCGCAAAATTCATAAGAGCCAAGAGGAAAAATGAAAAAGAAAAATAATACACCAAGACATAAAAGACTTAATCAAGAAGGCAGACTACAAGCTGCGAAGCATTGGTTAGTTAAGTACAATGGAAAGAATCTTGTTAGAGGATATAGCAATCATTTTGCTGTTGATCTATTGTGTGCAGTAAGAGAACTAGAAAAACTGGGAATCCAAATTGATAAAGAATATAAGAAGCAATTGGAAATAGATTTACAAAATAAAATTAGAAGGACAGATATGAAAAAGAAGAAGATAATAGAAAACCAAGAGATTGAACGATTATTATTTTCTGAAATGGATGAGGATTATGAAATAGAAGAATATATAGAACTGCCGTTTGGAAGAGGGGACGAAGATGGCGATTACTACAGATAACACCATATTCACGCATCGGGCATTCGCCCTCGGTCCGGCACGAAGTTAGGAGTGGATTCGGAGAGCATTTCAGTAGCAAGGAAGCGGAAGCAGCCGGACACAAAACATTTTTTGGAAGAAGAGTAATGGAAGAAAAAAACAAAATATTTCATTGGCTAATTGAAATAGCAATACTTTTAGGAGTATGGGGCTTTGAAAATCCATTTATTACCTATAATAACATATTGTTTCAATCGCTGCTAATAGTCTGAGGATGCGTACTGGCTGCCGCGATCAGAATGATGCAGCCACGTTCCCTTTGGGCTTCTGAAGGCGATACGCCTGATCCAGGGCCTTCAAACAAAGCTCCTTCGTCATTCGTTCGTCCATATGGAAGCCGACAATTTTACGCGTGCAGGGGTCCTCCAGACCTGATTCGGCTTCTCCGCTACTCTTGAATTCGGCGATCCAGCGGTACAACGTACTCATGCAGCCCCATTTCTCGGGCTACCTGCGCCACCGTTTTCCCTTCTTCTTGGATGAGTCTTATGGTTTGAAGTTTGAATTCCTTGGTCGAAGAAGGCGAATCAATTATTGATTTGGGTCACTCTGCATTATTGTGGGATTGGTCTTTCTATTTCTAGATTTCAATACACAAAATCATCGACGTAATTTGTAGGTTCAATAAAGAATATTAGTTCATGCATGCAAGAACAATAGATTCAATTACTGCAGAATGTATGGGAGATAAATATGGATGTGAAGATTAGATTACTTAAGGATCACGAAGATATTCCCCTTGATCTATTACTCTTAGCTGATCCATCGCAAGAGATGATCGAGGAGTATTTGCAAAGAGGTCAGTGTTATGTTGGTTTGCATGATAGAGATAAAGTTATTGCTGTCATTGTATTACTACAAACACGACCAGGAACATTGGAGATTGTTAATATCGCGGTGCGTGAAGACTTTCAGGGAAGAGGAATCGGGAAGAAACTGATCCATTTTGCAATTGACAAAGCAAGAGAACAAAACGTCAAAACGATTGAAATAGGGACAGGAAACTCAAGCATAGGTCAGCTATTCCTTTATCAAAAATGTGGATTCCGAATTACTGGAATCGATCGGGATTTTTTTATAAGACATTATCCTGAAAAGATTTATGAGAACGGAATTCAGTGCAGGGATATGATCCGGTTAAGTCTTGATTTGATTGAATAACTTGAAGACTCCGTAACATCCTTCAGGTTTCATCTTATGGAGGTGACCAATTGAAGAAGAGAGTGATCATAACATTATGTTGTATATTCCTTATTGTAATTCTTTATCTCACTTATGACTTTCATCGTCCCCGTCATGTAGAAGTAAGTCTGAGAAGCACTATTTACTCGGTAGAAACGGAGTTCGAAAAGCAAACGCAAATATCAATCATCGGCGAGCACTATAAAGTGCTTTTTGGGAAAGATAGGTTCATCGGAAAAATGATTGTAGATAACGATTTGGTCTATGATATCAAGCTCAAGAGAGAAGGCAACAAATATTTTGAAACACTTACAAAGAATAATGAGTTTCATGTACTAAATTCAATCGGCTCCATAATGACATCCGCTGATTTTAATAAGGTATGGTTACAATTGAATGATATAAATGAGAGATATCATCTTACTGAGGGATATGTATCAGGACCAGCGGGAAATAAAAATGAAGCAAACCAGGTTGCTAGAAACATCCTTGAGGGAATGTAATAAAAAGGAGCTTATCAATGATCCATCATGTCGAAATCAATGTTTCCGACCTCCAAACAAGTAGAGCGTTCTGGGATTGGATTTTTCAAGAGCTTGGATATTCGGTCTATCAAGAGTGGGACCAGGGAGTGAGTTGGATCAGCGGAACTACATATATTGTCTTTGTACAAACAGGAGAAAAATACTTAGATATTCCCTATCACCGAAAAAGAGTGGGATTAAATCATCTTGCTTTCCAAGCTAATTCCAAGGAGCAGGTAAATAAGATTACGAATCAGCTTGAAGATCGTGGGGTTACTATTCTGTATAAAGATAGACATCCTTATGCAGGTGGACCGGATCATTATGCGGTATTTTTTGAGGATCCTGATCGAATGAAGGTAGAAATTGTTGCTCCTTTGCATTAGTAAGATTATTTTTATTTAATGAACACGGCTATTCAGGCAAGCAAGTGCAAGAGGCACATATGAAACTGGCGAAACACGGAATAAAATGGTCAAGTTTAGAACCCCCCAAACATTCAGGCGAGTTGAATGTATCCCTAATTCTGAATGCGGATGAGGGCAATCCACGTGATGAAATGATCAAGAAATGGGATGCCAAACTCGACTTCTACCATTAAATCGGGTAAACTCACTCAGAAAAAATTAGTGTACGTCCGTGGGGATTACCAGCTTGAATTTATTTTTGATAGCAGTACGGACCTGAATCACATCCATTTAACTTACAAAGGTGCAAAGTAAAAAAGCAGCTTAAACAACAAACGCCCCAGCCAAAGAGCGATCTAAGGCCGGGGCGTTTCGCTATATTCGTGCATTTAAGGAGGAAACCAATCCGGGTAAGAGGAACGCGGTGAATTCTAGCTTCTTTAGATCTGCTTCCAACGATGAGCCTGTAATCAATTATTGTCTAATAATAAGAATGTCTCTAGGTGGTCTTCCGGTGCGTTGGATTTCAGCGATCTCCGAGTTCGTCAGATTACGGCCAACTAAAATGAGCGAAGATGTCACGTTATTGAAGTTGAAATTGCCCAAGTTGGACACATTTTGACTGCCCCGGAATACCCGGAAGGAACCTTGAAAGTTCGTTCCCGAGAACAACACCAGGGTGACGCGAGAGCTTTGCACAATATTTCTGAGACGGAAGCTGGTAAGTGCATTGTTGAATCTGAACGCTCCAAGATCGCGGACAGCGACCCCGCCGCGTCTGAAGAGAATCCGGCGGCCAGTAAAATTAGTACCTGACCATAATGCAAGACGTACATCGCGGTTTGCCAAATCTATCACTCCTTTTCATAGGGGTGATATAATATATTTCCGTTTCTATGAATCGGTGTGGACAAGAGAGTAGGGCACTTGTTTGATTTTAAGAGGAATCGAATTGCGGCTTTCCGAACTTGCTGATATACTTTTTCCTATTCGATCGCCCAAAATTCATTTTATCGTTTCTAATAACAGGCTTTGCACCTTATTGAATTGATTCATTACAAATAAGGGGCTGAAAGCTATGTGTACACCATTTATTAGAAACCACCAGTATAACGTGATCAAGAAACAAGCGGAATTTCTTCAGAAAACCCTGCGAACCGTCGCGGATCGAAGCGTTCTGGAGACAGTAAGGTTTAGTGCCGTTACGAATATCGTTGAGGCCTTTCTGACGCTGACGGAGGAGCAGAAGCAGATGCTCGGTCAAATCGCGACCTTCGAGACAGCTTATGAGTTCCAAAGATATCTTGGCGCGTTGGAACAATATCTGGAGCCTTTTCCGCCGATTACGGTGAAGCAGATTGAGAAGCTATTCCCTAAAAATAAAAAGCTGAAAGTACCGGATCTCGCCGCCATCGACTTTCGTTACGTGACGTACTTAAGTTGGGTGGACATCGCGACGAACAAGCTATACATCGTCTACCCGTACGAAGGCCGGTTCATCGGCATCGAGGGCCGCATCACGCCGACCAATAAGAAAGGGTATTGCTTGTTCTGCAATCGGCATCAGGAGCTTGCCTTTTTCTCGGTGAAAACCAAGTCCGCCCATGCTTCGCCGGACAACTTCTCCATGTACGGGAATTATGTCTGCCTGGAGAACCGGGATTGCAACCATAGCATTACGGATACGGGGGCTTTGGAGCGGTTCTTGCTGTCGGTTGGAAAATAAGTGAATAAGCGAAGAAGATCGTCGTTGATCGGCGGTCTTCTTTTGCATTTGCATAGGATTGTGGGTGTCAAAGGATTGGAGTAAAATGGAAGCGGAACCCAGGCCGTGCGGAGCACTGCTGGAAATATGATTTGAGGGAGGCACTCTCAATGAAAAAAGCACTGAAAATTATGCTGATGCTGTCCTTGATTTGGGTTTGCTTGGTTCAGCCTGTGTCGGCGGCTACAACAAAGACGATCAAACTCAAGGTGACCCTCGTTAGCGTTGAGTTGGTGGAGAACAATCATGTTGGCAATGAGTGGTATACCAAGGCATCGGTGAATGGCAAAGAAATCGAGGAAGGCTCAACCGTCACTCTGAAGCTAAAATCATCGGAGAGTCTGAAGTTAAAAGCGTATGCGGAAGAGCAGGACAAAATTCCGGAGAGCGGCTCAGCTAACGCAACGGTGAAAGGGTCCTCCGTGACCAAGGACATTACCAAGTCACTTAAAGTAAAGGTTACCGAAAATCGAGGCCGGTATTCCGGGAATACGGCGGAATGGAAATTTACGTTTAAGGTGCAAAAATCGAAATAGACAAGGGAAAAGGGCCTTCCGATCGTCGGAAAGGCCCTTCTTCATGCGCTTGGGGAGCGTTCAAGCCCGCTCCGCCACCGGCCATCGTGCAGCAGTGCGCGGGTTCTTCTTGTACTCGTTGGGCGTGACTCCGACCTCTTGCTTGAACAGCTTGGAGAAGTAGGAGTAGTTGGCGTAGCCGACTTGGTTCGCTACGGCGTACACGGACAGTTTGGTAGTTTCGAGCAGCTGCTTGGCAACGGAGATCCGGACCTGGATGACGTAGCTGCCCAGCGAGATGCCCGTTTCTTTCTTGAATAAGCGGGCGAGATAATCCGGGTTGAGGTAGACGACCTCCGCGAGGTCGTTCCGGGTCAGCTCATCCCCGTAATGGGCGTGGATGTACTGTTTGATCTCCTCGGCAACGGATTTCGGTTCCGCCGCAAAATCCCGATAGGCCATGGCCGTATTCACCAAATAAGTGACGTATTCCTGCATGTCCTCGATGGAATGGAGAGACTGCGCCAACAGCTGCTCATTGGCCCGCGCCGCATATAATTTGTGCGCTTCGATGCCTTTTAACTTCAAGAAGGCGTAGACAAGCTGCACAATATCCAGGCGGAATAAGGCAAGGCAAGAGGTGTCCAGCGTCTTGCGGTCCAGGCAGTCGCGAAGGTATCGCGCCGTCTCGGCGAGGAACGAAGCCGAATCGTTCTGATGAAGCAGTTCCTCCAAACGGGTCAAATTCGGGGGATGATATACCGTTTGCTTTTTTAGATCATCGCGCTCTGCCCAATAGGTTCGGTTGCGGGTTTTGGTCAAACTCTCGTTCATCGCCAGCAGTTGGTGCAGTACGTGGCCGATACTCTCCAGCCGATCGGAGAGACCCACTAAGCAGCAAGCATCGCAATGCAAATAGGCGTTGGCTCTGCGAATCCCTTCGGAGCATAACTCCGCGAGTACGTCGGGTTCCGGCGGGGCGTTCCACTTGAGGATGGCCATCCATTGATGCTCCTTCACCTCCAGGATCGTCTCGACGGCAAACTGCGGATGTTTGAGCAGTTCGCCCAATACATTCCCGAGGGCAAAATCGAACAACCCCTTCTCCTCCCGGCCTAAGCTGCCGTTGTATGGAAACACGTGAATCAGCACTGGCTGAAGGATGTCGGACGGAAGGTAGGAGAGCTGCTGATCTTCCACCGCCTGAGCCACCGCTGCAGGCTTAACGGGTGCGGCCACGCTCGCGTTCACCAGCTTACGCCAGAAATACTCCAAGAGGTTGGCCTGATTTCGCTGCCATAGCACCCCTTCTTGCATCGCCTTCTCCCGCTGATGCTGCTCCTCGGCCCGCGCGACCGCTTTACGAAGGATCAGCATCAGCTTATCGAACTCGATTGGCTTAAGAAAATATTCGAAGCTCTGAAGCTCAATCGCTTTCTGCGCATAGTTGAAATCCGCATAGTTTGTCAGGAAGATAGCCTGGACGGCATAGTTCTCTTCCCGGATCCAAGCGAGCAGCTCAAGTCCGCTCCCCTGCGGCATCTCGATGTCAGAGATCAGAATTTGTACCGAGTGCTGTTGCAGGATGTCACGAGCCTGGGCGACGTTGTTTGCGGTATAGACCTTATCGATCCCCAGAGCCTTCCACTCGATTTTCTTCTCTAAAGCAGCGACGACGTAAACATCGTCATCCACGACTAATGCATTCATACTGCCACGCTCCTGTTCGTCCCGGCATCTGCCGGAAGGGATAAGATCACGCATGCACCGCCGTCCTCCCGGTTGGAGAACGATACGGCTGCATCCCCGTTGTAGAGAGACGCCAAACGCTGCAGTGTGTTCATGATTCCGATATGGTTTCCAGCGGATTGATCCAGAGGTCTGCCGTTCTGCAGACACTCCAGGATCTCCGGCGGGAATCCGGGTCCGGTATCGGTGATCCGGATCGTCATGCGCTCCTCGCCATCCTCCCGCTCCAATCGCACCGCCAATTCGATGTGTACTTGTGAAATACGGGACACCGCATATTTCACCGCATTTTCCACAAAGGTCTGCAAGACGAGCGGCGGGATTCGAGTCTCTGCGGCCAAAAGCTCCTCTACGTCAATGCGATAAACCAGTGCATCTGGATACCGGTGTTTCTGAATATCAAGATAAATCCGCACGTGCTCGATCTCATCTCTCAACTTAACGAAATCGCCATCGTTTTGGAAGATGTAGCGGAAATACCGCGAGGTGGATAAGGCCATCTGCTCGATTTCCTGATATAGCTGCATTTGCGCCATGCTATAGATATTCGTCAGGCAATTCAGGAAAAAATGCGGATTAATCTGCAGCTTCATATAATCCAATTGGATCCGCTGCTTCTCCAGTTCCCGTTCGTACAAGTCGATTTTAAACTTCTTGATCTGGTCGACCAGGTTCATGAATTGTTTATTTGCTCTTTCCAGCTCGATGATCTTACTGCTTTCGAACGCCAACGGCTCCCCTTCCTCCGTCCAAAACGCCAGGTTATAGGAGAAGCTCTTGATTGGAAGAAGGACCTTGTTCCGGAAGTAGATCAGGATGAACCCCAGGCTGCAGGTGATCATAACGGCGAGCAGGAGGATCAGCAGCTGGGCGATCATGATTTTCTCAAATGTCCCGAACTGGATCACCAGCTTTACGTGAAAAGAAGCGTTCGTGAACTCCCCGTTAACCGTCGTTCCACCCTTAAACAAGTTCTGAAAGAACGAGGGTCGCCGATCCTCGTCCAGCAGCGCACCGTTGTTGGAGATCGGGCTGGTTAAGACCTGGCTGCGATTATCCACCAGGGAGACGAACCCGTTCTCGCCGAGATTCAGCTCCCGTAAAGGACGAATCAGTTGATCCGCGGACACCAGGCTGATCATGTAGCTATCGTGAAAAGGAACGATGTTCGTAATATAGTACCTGCCGTTAATTTCAACCGGTGTCCACTTGGAGTAAATTTTCTCGTAAACATCCCGTCCCGCCTCCACGTTGGCGATGACCTGTTCCTTGAGCTCCAGGTAATCTGAATACGGAATACTGATCGGCGCACAGTTGAGGAAAAAATCCTGTTTCTTCAAATACACGAAGAAATTGTATTCCTGGCCGTAGTTTTTTTGCAGCTCATTAAAGCGCTTGTGCAGATTTTCATTCCCCTCAAAAAACTCCACGCTGTTCATCGGGTGATCGTTCATCGCCTGCAAGTTCTCATCGTTCGCCAGCGTCCAGCCCGTATAGTGGTTGATATAAGCGAAATCGTGGTTGATCCGGTTGATGTATAAATCCGCGGTATCCTGCAGAAAACGCGTGGATTGCTGCTTGACGATCGATACCGCAGATAAGCTGATGACAAAATCCAGGATCAGGATGATGAAGGAGATTAGAAACATGAAGTTAACGTAGTGACGAATCGGATATGGTTTGTTTTTCGCGGTGTTAGCCATGGCCCCCTCGCCTCTTCCTGCCGATACTAGCTTGTTTTTTCAGTGTGAACACCTTTATGAATGCGCTGTCAAAGGTATTAACCCTATTATAAATCCTTCCTTTAGAAAAAGAAGACCGAATCCCATCCACACCAACGGAAAGTCCGGAAAGCGTCAAATCAAGTCCGGATTCCGTTATTCCCTTCGGCCGCTGGTTAAGGGGACAGGCTTCGGACCCATGGGAGCCGGCGAGCAAAAGTCCGTTTACTGCCGAGTTTGAGTCCGATAAACGCACCAGGCTGGGCACTATACTGAAGACATGAAGCCGCCGGACATACGAAAGGCGTGACTAGGAGTTTAGACGATCAAGAAGGAGGGGATGTCATGAAATCCGGCGCAGTGGGCCTAAGGCGGACGCTTGGACAAATCAAAAGAAACCGGGGACTGTACTTGCTGCTGTTGCCTGCGGTGGTGCTGACGCTGTTATTCGCGTACAAACCGATGTACGGCGTGGTCATTGCGTTCAAGGATTATAGCCCGGCGCTTGGCATTGACGGTAGTCCTTGGGTGGGGTTCAAGCATTTTGAGAAATTTTTTCATTCGTATCAATTTTCGACGACGATTAAGAACACCATCATTATCAGCTTATACAGTATCGCCACGTTTCCGATTCCGATTGGGCTGGCCTTGATGGTCAATCAGATGCGGCCGAACCGGTTCCGACGTTTTTTTCAAACCGTCTCGTATATGCCGCATTTCATTTCTACCGTCGTCATGGTCGGGTTGATGCTGATTCTGCTCTCTCCGAGCACCGGACTGGTCGGCAATTTGTACAAACTGTTCGGCGGAGATGCACCTGATTTGATCGGTTCTGCCGGTTGGTTCAGCAGCATCTACGTCTGGTCGGACGTGTGGCAGCATGTTGGATGGGACAGCATCATCTACATTGCTGCGTTGTCTACAGTTGATCCCAGCTTGTACGAGGCGGCTACCGTTGATGGAGCCAGCCGCTGGCACAAAATCCGCTACATCGATATTCCGATGCTGATGCCGACGGCGATCACGCTGCTCATTTTGCGGGTTGGCGGTCTGCTGGGCGTTGGATTCGAGAAGGTCTATCTAATGCAAAACGACCTGAACATTACCGCAAGTGAAATCTTGTCCACGTACATCTACAAGATCGGCCTGCTGAGCAGCCAGTACAGCTTCTCCTCGGCGGTCAACCTGTTTAACACGGTCATTAACTTCCTGCTGCTGATTCTGGTGAACCAGATCTCCAAGAAATACAGCGAGAACAGCCTGTGGTAGGGAAGGGGGGAGAAGGAGATGAAAATGGAGACAGCCCATTCAGCAACAAATCCAGCCGTGCAGCCAATTAACAATCGATCTTCCGACAGAGTGATGGAAGTGCTGCTTTATGTCTTTGCGGTGCTGTTTCTGATTGTGTTAATTTACCCGCTTTATTTTATCGTTATCGCTTCTTTCAGCGACCCGTCAGCGGTGGCGAACGGGCAGGTGTGGTTTGTTCCCAAGGGGTTTACCCTGGATGGCTATAAGGAGCTGCTGAAGCACGAAAATATTTGGATCGGCTATCGAAACACGATATTGTATACGGTAGTAGGCACGGCCATTGGCCTGATCGTGAACGTGTCAGCGGCGTACGCGTTGTCGCGGAAGGATCTGGTCGGACGGAAGTTCCTTTCGTTGTTTTTCATCTTTACGATGTTTTTCAGCGGCGGACTCATTCCAACCTTCCTAACGATCCGGGATTTCCATCTGTACGATACGTTTTTGGTGATGGTCTTGCCGTTTTCCGTGATCGTGTACGATATCATTGTTGCAAGGACGTTCTTTCAGTCGAGCATTCCCGAGGATTTGTGGGAGGCGGCGCAAATTGACGGCTGCGGCAATCTCCGTTATTTCGCCCAGATCGTGCTGCCGCTGTCCAAGGCGATCATCGCCGTGCTGGGGCTATGGATCGCGGTTGGTTACTGGAACTCTTACTTCAATGCCTTGATTTATTTAAAAAATCCGGACCTGCATCCCCTGCAGCTGATCCTGCGCAACATCCTGATCACAAACCAGATGCAGTCCGGCATGGGGACCGGGGAAGCAGCCCAAATCGCGCTTCGGCTCGCCAATCTGATGCGCTACTCCGTCATTATTATCGCCACCGTCCCGATCATGTGCGTGTATCCCTTCCTGCAGAAATATTTCAATCAGGGGGTGATGATCGGAGCGGTCAAAAGCTAATTGGACACCGTAAGGCATGGTACAATCAAAGAATGGGGGAACGAGCAATGAGCAAACAAACAGGCAGATTCACGGTAAAAAAATGGACCGCGCTGATTCTTGCGGGAGCGCTCGCCTTTGGCCTCGCAGGGTGCGGCGGCGGTAAATCCGCGGATTCCGGAAGTCCGGCGCCAAGCGATACGAGCTTCTTCAATAAAGAGGGGCTGCCGATCGTAAACGAACCCGTTACGCTAAAGGTGTTGACGATGCGCTGGGGGAACATGGGCGATACGTTTACCCAGAATCAGTGGCTGAAGGATTTGGAGAAGAGTACGAATGTCAAAATTGAATGGCAGGTCGTGTCCTCGAACGATTGGAACGAGCAGAAATCGATCATGCTGGCCAGCGGCACGCTGCCGGACATTATATTAGGCGACCAGACTTTTTCCGACTCCGATATCGTGAATAACTTAAGTTACTTCCGTCCGCTGGACGAGTACATTGACCAATACATGCCGAACCTCAAAGCCGCGATGGCCGAGACGCCGGAGCTGAAGAAGATCAGCACGTTCCCGGACGGCAAAATCTATTCCTTGCCGACCCGGCTGCCGTCGCGTCCGAAAACGAAAAACCAGCCGGTCATTAACAAGGCTTGGCTCGATAAATTGGGACTCCAAGTGCCGGACACGGTTGATGATCTATACAACGTGTTGAAAGCGTTTAAAGAGCAGGATCCGAACGGCAACGGGAAAGCGGACGAAATTCCGTATACCGAAACCGGGTTGGCCCCGGATTTCCTGAATCCATTTGGCATTACCGACATCAACGCCAATAACATGTTGGTGAAGGATGGCAAACCGGTGTTCTATCCAACCAGCGAGGAGTACAAGGAAGGCTTGAAATTCGCCCATAAGCTGTATGCGGATGGCCTGATCGACAAAGAGTTGTTCACCCAGGATGCCACGATGACATCGGCGAAACAGCAGAATGCGGATGCTCCGATCGTCGGATTTACGAACCAATGGACGCCGGACGCGGTGTTTGGCAAATGGAGTGATCAGTATGTCGCCATTCCGCCTATCGCAGGTCCCGACGGGAAGCGTTACAATCCGGGGAATCCGAACGGTATGAGTTTTAACCGCAACGAGTTGTTGATTACGACGTCCTGCAAATATCCGGAAGTGGCCGCCCGCTGGGCCGACCAGTTCTATACCAACGAAGCGAGCATCCAGAACTTCTGGGGCGCGATTGGCACGGTCATTCAGAAGAATGACGATGGCACCTACACCTTGATGGATCCGCCGGCCGGCACCAGCGCGGACGCATGGTACTGGGAGCAATCGCTGCGGGATTTCGGACCGAAATACGTCAGCCCTTCCTTCGAGAAGAACATCGTGCTTAACCCGAAAGCTGGCGACGGCCTGAAGCTGGAGATTGACAAAATGGGCAGCGAATACGTGACTACGCCATTCCCGAATGTCATGTATACGGCCGAGGAGTTCCAGGAGCTCCCGACCCTGACCACGGACATCGACACTTATGTTTCGACGATGCGCGCCCAGTGGGTAACGAAAGGGGGCATCGACGAAGGCTGGGACGCTTACGTGAAGAAGCTGAACGACATGGGCCTGGAGAAGCTGATGAAAATCCGCACCGACGCCTACGACCGTTACATGAGCGTGAAATAACATCTTAATCGCTAAGGAACCGTCCTGTACATGGATTGCAGGGCGGTTTTGTATTCTTTAGGGATGACGGGATGATCCCATGCAGGTATGGATACCCGCGGCGGAGAATATAGCATTATGTGTCCGTTGATGCAATAAGCAAAAAGGAGGAGCCCCATGAACGAAGAGCAGCTCAAGAGATCCGGCAATCCCTTATTTACAGGCTGGTATGCGGACCCGGAAGCGAGGATTTTTCAGGATCGGTATTGGATTTACCTGACGTACTCGGCCCCTTACGATGAACAGACGTTTTTTGATGCTTTCTATTCCACGGATTTGACGGAGTGGACGAAGGTTGAGCGCATCCTGACGATGGAAGATATCGCTTGGGCGCGACGGGCGCTATGGGCTCCGTCGCCGATCGAACGAAACGGAAAGTTCTATTATTATTTTGCTGCGAACGACATTCAAAGTGACGAGGAGCTGGGCGGAATCGGCGTGGCGGTTGCCGATCGGCCGGAGGGTCCGTACCGGGATGCGCTGGGCAAGCCGTTGATTGATCGGTTTCATTTTGGCGCGCAGCCGATTGACCCCCATGTTTTTCTCGATGATGACGGAAGCGCTTACCTGTACTATGGGGGGTGGGGACATTGCAATGTGGCGAAGCTGACCGAGGACATGATTCATCTGGACACGTTCGAGGATGGAACCACGTTCAAGGAGATCACCCCGGATCATTATGTTGAGGGGCCTTGCATGTTCAAACGGAACGGCATTTACTATTTCATGTGGGCCGAGGGGGGCTGGACCGGACCGGATTATTCCGTAGCCTACGCCATGTCCGATTCGCCGGTTGGACCGTTCAAGCGCGTAGGCAAGATTCTGCAGCAGGATCCGGAAATCGCCACCGGCGCCGGTCATCACGGATTTCTGCAAATTCCGGGCAGCGACGAGTGGTACATCGTTTACCACCGCCGGCCGCTCAGTGAAACCGATGCGAATCATCGCGTGGTTTGCATCGATCGCATGTTATTTGAAGAGGACGGGCGAATCCAGCCAGTGCAAATGACCCATGAAGGCGTCGCAGCCAGACCGCTGGTGCGTTAGTCAGCTAAACGGGAAGATTCTTTGGTTGCTTGGCAGAGATAGGCCGAAACCATCGCGAAGTAGGATGGGAAGAAGCTTGGAAGGGCATCGGAGGGGGCATGATCATGACAAACAACTTCCTCGACCTCGCTTATTTGCAAAAAGGCAATGAGCGTCAGCGTCAGGCTTACATGGCGATGGAGGAGCTGCAGATGATAGACAGGCTGGCTTCCTATCATCCGGTCTTGGCTGGAACGATTCCGCTCGATATTGATATGCCCGACAGCGACTTGGACATCATCTGCGAGGTGTATGACGCCAAGCGGTTTGAGCAAGAGCTGGAGCGTTATTTTGGGGCATGCAAGGCGTACACCTGCTCCAGCAAAATTGTCGGCGGACTCCTGCGTACGGTCGCGAACTTTACCCATCACGGCTTGGCGTTCGAGGTATTTGGTCAGCCCAAGCCGGTGACGGAGCAGAACGCTTACCGGCATATGGTGATTGAGCACCGGATGCTGGAGATGGGAGGGGCATCGGCCCGGGAGGCGATCCGGAAGCTGAAGGCAGAGGGCTTGAAGACGGAGCCGGCGTTTGGCAAGTTTTTTCGGCTGGAAGGGGACCCTTATGAAACGCTGCTGGCCATGTATGAGTGGGAGGATGCACGGCTGCTCCATTTTATCGAAGAAAGGATCGAAACGAAATGATCCTAAGCAGGATGGTATGGAATAGGATATCGACAACGCCAGCTTGATCAGGTATAAAAGAATCAATAAGAAAGTGAAAGTGGCAGTTTTATTTCCTGATCAGGAGGCGAACCAGACATGGACCCTAGATATCCGATAGGCGAGTATGCCTTCACAGGCGAGATTACGGCGGCGCAGCGGGAGCAATGGATACGTGAAATCGAGACGCTGCCGGCGCGATTAAGGCAGGCGGTGGCCGGATTAAGCGAAGATCAGCTGAACCTCCCTTACCGCGAGGGCGGCTGGACTTTGCGGCAGGTCGTGCACCATCTGGCTGACAGCCATATCCATGCCTACACCCGGTTTAAACTGGCGCTAACTGAAGAGACGCCAACGATCCGGCCTTATTTTGAAGACCGTTGGGCGAAGCTGGCCGACTACGAGGGAGACATCGAGGCTTCGCTGCTTCTGCTGGAAGCGCTGCACCGCCGCTGGACCCACCTGTTGAGATCGCTGAGCGAGGAAGACTTTGAGCGTTCGTTCCACCATCCCGAATCGGGGAAGACGACGAGCTTGGCTTATAATCTCGGCAATTACGCTTGGCACGGGAATCATCATCTTGCTCATATTACTGCTTTAAGAACGCGGCTGGATCTTTAGTTCCAGTCTTCTCTTCTGCAGGCAGCCTGAAAGTCCCAATAAGGACGACGGGCTGTTTTTTGTTTGCTTAGAAAATGGAAAAGAACTTTAATTTCCGCTATAAATCGGCATTTTGAGTTATAGAAAGAAAGCGCTGTCTATTTTAACATGGGGTTCGTAATCGAACTAATCGATGAAAGGATGGATGATTCGTGAAGGCTGGTACGGGGAAAAGGTTGAGGTTGAAGGCAGTGTTCCGATATGTGCTGATCGCGATATTGGCTTGTTCGCTGACAGGAGGCGCGCAGATCGCCCCGATGCAGGCTGCTCCTGAGGAAGCGAGCACGCAAGCGACGGGGGCGGTTTACACGTTCGAGGCGGAGGCGCCGGCGAACACCTATTCCGGCAAAGCCGGTCCGGTTGCCTGCGACACCTGCTCCGGCGGGGCGAAAGTAGGCAACCTTTACCAAGGCTCAGCGATGCAGTTTAACGGAGTCAACGTAACGGAGGCTGGCGTTTACAAGCTAAGCTTGTCCTATATTTCCGGGGATCCCCGTTCATTTATGGTCAGCGTGAATGGCGGAGAGCGGGAGCGCTTTTCGCCGCCGGCGACGAAGGACTGGAATACGGTGGGCGTATTCGAGTTCGAGGTTCGTTTGCAGGCGGGCGACAATACGTTGTCTTTTGACGATGACGGCGGGTACGCTCCCGATTTGGACAAAATCAGCTTGACCTTCGTCTCGTCTTCGGACCCGGGAACCGATCCAGGGGACGGCGAAGATTTGGAGCTTGGGGCGCCGGTGAAGACGGTGAAATACGGCCCGATCGCCGTGACCCGGCACGTGAAAGGGATGAGCGTGACCAGCGGCAATCTAAAGCTGTTTTACAATACGGAAAATGGGCTCTCGGCGTACAGCTGGAAAAGTCGCGGGGAAGAGGCGAAGATCCAAGGGGCTTACGGCTCCCTGCAGTTGGACCAATACTTAACCAGCAAGGATTACGCAAAGCACGAGTTTAAGCTGGAAGAGGTAGAGCGATTCCAAGACCGGGGCGGTAAAGGGATCAAGGTAACGGTGAACAATAAACAGGACGGTCTGCCGACCCTGAAGCAAATCTACTATATCTATGAGCAGCAGGATTACCTGCTCACCCAGGTCATTGCGGAGCAAGCTACGCCGCTCGCAACGAATTATATCGCTCCGCTGATCGTAGATCGCCGCGGAGGGGTGGATATCGGCCGGTACGGCGACAACCGGGTGCTGGTCGCTCCGTTTGATAACGATGCGTGGTCGCGGTATTTGTCCAAGACGATCAACACGGATTTGAACAATCAAAACTATGAAAGCTCGGAACTGACGGCCATTTTCGACAACGACAGCCGTCGCGGCTTTGTGGTGGGTTCGGTAAGTCATGATACGTGGAAAACAGGCATTTATTGGAGCGGATCCAATGACCGGCTGAATAAGCTGAACGCTTATGGCGGCTTCACTTCTCTGGCCTCCACGCACGATTCGTTGCCGCATGCCAAGGTCAGCGGGACGACGATTGCTTCACCGAAGGTGTTTGTTGGATTTTTTGCCGACTATCGGGACGGTTTGGAAACGTACGGGCGGGCAAATGCAGTGGAAGCGCCGCCGCTGGCGTTTGGACCCGATGTTCCGCAAGGGGTTCCGGTGGGCTGGAACAGCTGGGGAGCTGTTGGCAGCAAATTAACCTACGATAAGGTGAGCGAGACCTCCAATTACTTTAAGGAGAAGCTGCAAGGGAAGTCGTTTAACAACAATGGTCAGCTGTATATCAACCTCGACTCCTACTGGGATAATATGAACGACGATCAGCTGGGCCAACTGGTTGATCATATCAAGGCGAACGGTCAAAAGGCCGGCATCTATTACGGCCCGTTCGTCTACTGGGGCGATAATTTGAACCAGACGGTGGAAGGAACGGACGGAAAATATACCTATGGCGATATCGTCCTTCGCGATGCGCAAGGGAACCCGCTGCCGAAGCTGGACGGCGCCTATGCCGTGGATCCGACCCATCCGGGTACAAAGCAGCGTATCGACTATTATATGAATCGCTTTAAGGAGCATGGCTTCGAGTATATTAAGCTGGATTTTCTGAGCCATGGCGCACTGGAAGGCCAACACTTTAACCCGCAAGTATCTACCGGCATCCAGGCTTACAATGAAGGGATGGCCTACATCGTTGATGCGTTGGACGGTTCGATGTTTATCAGCGCGTCGATCGCGCCGCTGTTCCCAAGCCAATACGCGCACAGCCGCCGGATCTCCTGCGACGTCGACGGTTCGCTCAGCAGCACCGAATACCAGTTAAACAACCTGACCTATGGCTGGTGGCAAAACGGTACGATCTACCGCTACACGGATCCGGACTATATGACATTGGCGAAGGGCGGCTCGCTGCTCGCAGCGCAAACCCGCGTAAACGCAGCGGCGATTTCCGGTACCGTGTTCCTGAACTCGGATGATGTTGCGAATCAGATCGCCCGTGAATATATGGAACAGCTGTTGGTGAATGCGGCTGTCAACGCGGTGGCTAAGAAAGGGCAAGCGTTCCGCCCGATCGAGGGCAACACCGGAACCGCAGCGGCGGACGCTTACATCTTAAAGGACGGCGGCGTATATTATCTCGCTATCTTCAATTTCACGAACGAGCCGGCGGAACGGACGATTTCCTTCGAGCGGGCTGCAATGGACAACAAAGGGAAGTCCGGCTTCCGCGTGACGGATCTGTGGACCGGTGAGGAATGGCGTGAGAAAACGGAACTGAGCGTCACACTGCAAGGGGCAGAGTCGAAATTGGTTAAGCTTGTTCCTGTTGCGGGTGGCGGGAAAAAATAAATAGACGGTGATTCGTGCCAACTCAGTTGCCGAAGCCGTCATGGAGGTAAAACGGCTCTTGCCGAAGCCGATTTAATCATGGGTGTTTCCCAATAGCTCGCAGAGGGTTCTGCGGGCTGTTTTTTTCGCTAAGCCGTTTTAGGGCTGGAAAATCCAGCCAACCCCATTTACAATGGAAAAGAAAATATGGGGAAAAGTGGGAAGGTGAAACGGTTGAAGCATCAGTTTAATCAATTCGGCAAAGCAGCACGCAGAAAGCCGACCGTCAAATTGGCATTCCTAGGTTTGGTTGCGCTATCAGTAGTCATGCCGCAGGGGGCGGTGCTGGCAGAGGAGGCGGCAGCTTCCTCATCAACAACGACGACGGTCATCGTAAATACTGGAAATATGGGAACCGGTGCGTCTACGAAGGGGGAGGCGACTGCCGATTCGTCCCGAGCCAAAATCACGAAAGAGCAGGCCATTGCCAAGGTCCGGGAGTTGTTCCCGGTTTTGGCGGAGGCGACGGTATTTCAGGTCGAATACGGCATTCATAATGTGTACCCCGCACCAAGCAATCAGGATGTCTGGACCATTCATTGGCAGGTTGAAGTCGGCAATGGGAGCTACGGCTTTGACAGCAAAGTGGATGCCATCACCGGAGATCTGATGAGTACCTATATCAGTTTTCCGCGACAAGGCAACAAGGCATATTATCCTCCGAAATTGACGAGAGAGCAGGCCTTGGAAAAAGCGAAGGCTTTTATCGTCAAAGCCGTTCCATCGTTATCGGCCGACGAGGTGAAGGAAAACGATTCGATTTTTTACTCGGATACGCAGGCTTTATTTGGCCCCGTGTACTATAATTTTAGCTTCAGTGTTCTGAAGAACGGCCTGCCCTCCGGTTTTGAATCGATCCATCTCACGGTAACCGGCGATGGAGAAGTGATCCATTTCAGCCGGCCAGAGGAGAAGCTGGATTATCCGTCTTCCGTTCCAGCCGTTTCGCGAGCTGATGCGGAGAAGAAATTCCGGGACGAGTTCCAGGTTGAACTGGGGTATGTCCCGGTACAGAAGAACGCCGCCATCACGGATTGGGTGCTGGCTTGGCAGCCGGCTTCCGATGCTTCCCTGGCAATTAACGCCCAGACGGGGCACAAGATCAACGGCGAAGGCAAAGAGCTTACCTCCACCACAGTTACAATCAGCGATGTTCCGGCCGGGACCAAGCCATTCCAGCCGCGAACGTCCACCACGGAATTGTCGTCAGCTGAAGCCGCCAAACTGGTGGAACAAACCGTTTATATTCCAGAAGGACGGAAGCTCAGTTATCCGAATCTGGACAAGGATTACCGGAACCCGGAGCGTAAAACATGGCGCTTGAGATGGGAAGAGGAGCGTCAGAACCTGACGGGACCTTACTATTTTCCGGCACAATCGTACGCCACGGTCGATGCCTTGAGCGGACAAATCCTCGAGTTCCAGATTGAAGCCTTTAATTATGGCGAGCCGCGCGAACCGTTAGCGCCCCCGTCGGGAGCAGCGAAACTGAACTATGACCAAGCCAAGCAGCGCGCTCTGGAATGGGTAAACCAGCTGTATCCGCAAGCGAGCCAGGACTTAAAGCTGATTGAACGCGGGGAGTCTTGGAGTCGCCTCTCGAACGGGGATCAATTCCGCTTCGAACTTAACCGTTACGTAAATGACTTTCCGTTGCTCAATGGAGGGGTACTCATTACGGTCGATGCTTATGGTCGATTGTTCTATTATTCGGTGAACCACGGCCAAGTTCCGGCGAATCTGCCGGACGGCAAAGCCGTAACTGTAACGGCCGAGCAAGCGCTCCAATCGTATTTGGACAAATATAAATTGGAATTGCAATATACCCAAATCGGCGGGTATATGATCGATAACACCTATGTGGATCCGAAAGTATACCTGGTTTATTCACCGCAGTTTAAGGATTCAGTGCTGCCTTTTCAAGTGCTGAATGCTGTGACAGGCAAATGGGTGACGACTTATGAGGACATTCGCACGGAACCAATGGGGAATAACATCGAGCCCAAGGATGTGAAGGGCCATTGGGCGGAGGCGGATTTGAAGACCATGGTTCAGTACCGCATTCTTGAACCGGATGACCAAGGGAACCTTCATCCGAACGAGACGATTACGGTGGGCGATTGGCTGACCTATGCCGTTAAGGCGGCGAATCCCTACTATACAAGCTACGTGCTGGCATCCCCGTCTGCAACGACCGCAGAGGTCTCAACGGACGACAAGAATTCCCAGGTGGTGAAGTACGCTGCCGAGCTTGGTTGGATCGACCCGGCCCAGCCGTTGCAGCTGGATCAGAAGCTGACCCGGGAGCAGCTGGCCGTCCTGCTTACCTCAATCGTGAAATACGACCGATTAGCGGCGAATTTCTTCGGCAAAGACGCATTCATCAACCAGTTTAGCGATGCCAAACAAATCACTCGGCCCGGCGAGGTCGCCATTGCGGTTCGACTCGGTTTGCTGCAGGGGCAAAACGGCAAGTTCAACCCGCAGCGCCAAGTTACCAAAGCCGAAGCGGCTTCCATCCTGATGAGATTGGTGAAGCTCCAAGGCCGAACTGATCAGCCGATTGGATCGGAGTAAGCCGGGAAGGAGCTATTTGTTGGGTTTGCCGATGAGGCCGAGTGGCGTGAAGCGCTCAAGAAGCAGGAGGAGCATTTGCGCCACACCTATGGAGTGGAAGTTCCCGGAGCCGAGCCGATCAACGTCTCGGAAATGAACGAGCAAGCCCGGGAATCGATGGAGTTTACGGGGAAGCTGGCCGAGGCATTACGCTCCGGAATTTCCCACGGTGACGAGGAGGTCCGGCAGCTGATCGAAAGACATCTGAATTTTATGGAAAAAACACAGTCACCCTGCTTCTCCGGATGATTTTGTGGCGCAGGCCCGTTTTTTCCTCAGCGTTGAGTTCCATCGCACCATGCTGGAAGGACAACAAACCGGGCTGGCGTATTACTTGCTGGCGGCGGCTGAAGCTTATGCGGCTACCGCGCCGGATGCTAACGACAGTGACCAGTAATACTCATGAGCCCAATACCCCAAAGGCTCCCGCGACATGAGGTCCGGGGGCCTTTTACATTCCGCGTGCTGAATTGAGCCAGATACTTATGGTAAAATCAGGTTACTGCTGAGAAGAGTGGAGTTACGTCTAAGGTACCTTTACCAGGGAAAGGAGTTAGGTTGATGTTAAAGTGGTTTCAATATAATTGGCAAGTCCGGGACGAATGGTTTCACTGGTGTGAGAATGTCCCTGAAGAAGAGCTGCTGCGCAAGCGGGTCGGCGGTGTGGGGAGTATTTTACAGACCTTATTTCATATCGTTGATGTTGAATGGAGCTGGATCCGCACCATCGAAGGGAAACCGGATTTTCAGGAGGACTTCAAATCGTTTATGTCTTTAGAATTGGTGAAGAAGCTGTCGGATTCCTTTCATACGGAAGTCGAGGCGTTTCTTCAGACTTGGACCCCCGAGATGGACGGAATACTTGTGACTGATTCATGGGGAAGAGAGTTTACGCAAGGCGAAATCCTCCGTCATGTGATTGCCCACGAGATTCATCATATCGGTCAGCTGTCAGTGTGGTCACGGGAGTTGGGGCGGGTGCCGGTGTCACCAAATTTTATTGACCGGGGACTTCGTTAGCTTTTGATAAAAAAAAGGGTAACCTATCCATATCTCCCAAATTACGACCGAGGAGGAAACGTCTTGAGACAGAATATTCAGGTGCCCTTTGGTTATGAGCCTCCGGCCCCGAGCCGGAAAGGGACGTTAATCTTCTACGATTCCTTTGAGTTGATTTCGGACGAAGAGCTGCTGCGGGCCGCGGAAGAGGCGGAGACCCGCAAGTTTGCGAAGCTGGTCCTTTATCCGCTCCATGAAGAAACGATGAGACGGATGTCGAAAGAACCGGTGAGTCCTTTCTATCGAAGGGAGGACCGGTTGCATGCGTGGAGACGGGAGCAGAAGGGAGCAGGGCCGGCGCTCCTTGTGGAAGGCTGGGAAGGCAAGCGGAAAAAGTATACGCCCTTCGACACAGCCCTTCGTCATCTAACGGAGGCTTATCCGGCCCCCCACTTCCTGTATCTGACACCGGAGCTGGCAAACCAGTTTGCTTCCTTCTCCTCCTTTGAGGAGTGGATCGTCAAGATCCGGCTTCTGCTTGCGGCCGAGCCGAGCCATCTGCATCCGCGGCTGAAGAAGTTCAGCCATCGTTGGGATCTGGCCGGCGCACGGTTAGATTTCGCTTGAACACGTGTTGTCTATTTATTTTGCAGGAGGGAAGAGGATGAAATCGATTTGCGTATTTGCCGGCTCGCGATTTGGTGAAGGCGAGCAATACCGCGTCAAGGCGGAACAGCTGGGAAAAGTCATGGCACAGCGGGGATACCGCTTAATTTATGGAGGCTCTAGGCACGGGCTGATGGGCGCCGTAGCGAATGCGATATTGGAGGCCGGCGGCGAAGCGATTGGCATCATGCCTTCCGGTTTGATTCACGGAGAAATGGCGCATCCGGGGTTGACGCAGTTTATCGAAGTCGAGGGTATGCATGCCCGGAAAGCAAAGATGAGCGAGCTGGCAGACGGGTTCATCGCTCTTCCCGGTGGATTTGGCACGTTGGAGGAGCTGTTTGAGGTGTTATGCTGGCTGCAAATCGGCATCCACCAGAAGCCGGTTGGCGTTCTTAATGTGCAGGGCTATTTCGAGCCGCTGATGGAATTGGTGAATTCCTGCATCCGGGCCGGCTTTGTCCATCCTGGGCATGAAGCCTTGATCAATCTAGCCGAGGAACCGGGCGAGCTGCTGTCGCGGATGGAGAACTTTGTACCGGTTATTGCGGAGAAGAAATGGAAGCAGGGGCGAACCCTGTGAAATATAGGCATTCAAAAAAGAGACGGAGGCGATAGAATGGACAGAATCAACACATCGCATCGGAGCAGAAGCCTCTGGATGATCACTTGCTTGCTGCTGCTCGTGATCCTCGTAGTCGGGGGATGTTCGGGGGCAGCACGCAATCCTTCGTCTTCTGTTGGAGAAGGAAACGGAGGTTCCACCTCCAACAGGACGGAAACGAACCAAGGAGAGACGTCCCCTTCAACCCCCGAAGCGCCGGAAACCTCGGAGAAACCGGCCGATCCTGCCGCCAAACTGCTGGATGAGCTCAGCACCGAGGAGAAAATCGGCCAGCTTGTTCTGGTGGGCATGGATGGAACTGAGCCAAACGACGTGACTCGCCAGCTCATCGAGGAGTATCACGTTGGGGGCTTTATTTTCTATAAAGACAACATCCAGGACACCAAGCAGGCGCTTACCTTATTTAACGGCTTGAAGACCGCCAACCAGAACAAGGCGGTACCGCTGTTTCTGAGCGTTGACGAAGAAGGCGGGCGGGTCAGCCGCATGCCTGGGGAACTCACGAAGCTGCCTGCCGCTCGCAAAATCGGCAATACCGTCAGCGAGGAATTGGCCGGGCAAATTGGCGGAATCATCGGGCAAGAGCTGGCCGGCTTCGGACTGAATCTGGACTTCGCCCCGGTGCTTGACGTCAACAGCAATCCGGATAATCCGGTGATTGGGGATCGGGCATTTGGCACGAAGCCGGAAATCGTTAGCCGCATGGGCATTGCCGTGATGAAGGGAATCCGGGAGCAAGGCGTAATTCCGGTCGTTAAGCATTTTCCGGGACATGGCGATACTTCGGTGGATTCGCATCTGGGGCTGCCGGTTGTGGAGCATGATTTGGACCGGCTGCGGAAGCTGGAGCTGGTGCCCTTTAAGCAGGCGATTCAAGAGGGGGCCGACGTCGTCATGATCGCTCACCTGTTGATGCCGAAGCTGGACCCCGAGCATCCGGCTTCCTTCTCTAAGGCGGTCATTCATGACTTGCTGCGGGAGGAGCTGGGATACGAGGGGACGATCATTTCTGATGATATGACGATGGGCGCCATCGTGGAGCATTACGATATCCGTGACGCGGCCGTGCAGTTCATTCAGGCCGGCGGGAACATCGTGCTGGTGGGCCATGACGAAGAGAAGGAGAAGCAGGTGATCCAGGCGCTGCGCGATGCCGTCAGCTCCGGCACCATTTCAGCGGAAACGCTGGATGAACGGGTGTATAACGTGTTGAAGCTGAAGCAGAAATATAAACTCACCAACGACCCTGCGCAAGGGCCGAATACGAAGCAGTTAAATCAGGATATCAGCGATATCCTTAAGCCTTACGGGCTCTGATCCTTGGGACTGTCCGGGCGGTACTGGTGCTGGTAACGATCCAGATCAATCCGTCCGCCTGGCAGCACTTCGACGCCTTCCGCTTCCAGGTTCCATGTCTGCTCTTGGAAGGCGGCTTCTTCTTGCAATGCGATTTGCCCCTTCCCGTTCACAACCCGGTGCCACGGCAATCCGTATTTACCGCTCATGCTATGCAGGATGCGGACGACCTGCCTGGCGGCGCGGGGACTTCCTGCTGCGGCAGCGATCTGGCCGTAGGTCATCACCTTGCCTGGCGGGATGGAGGAGATGATTTCAATCGTTCGTGCGGTAAACGGCTGCATGATGAAAACTCCTTATTTTTAAATGAAGATTGTCTATACCGTTATATACCACGCCGCAATAACAAGTTCCAGCCTCAAAATCATCCGCCCCAGCCCGGAGCAGAGGAGGAACGCTGCCACGGTAACGATCCGCCGGCTCCAAACGTATATAGGTCAAAGGCAGACGGGAGGGATGGGTTTGCAACGCTGGAGGATGCTGGGGTATCCGGAGAAATGGATTTTATATGTTGTTTTATTCATTTTCACGGTGATCGGGATGAAATATGTAATCGGCACGCGGTTGCCGGATGGCGGACGGCCGCCTTATTTGTTCCTGATCTGGAACGTGTTTTTGGCTTGGATTCCGCTCGGGCTGGCGGTTCTGCTCGACATGATTCACTTGATCCCATCGCGGACGGCCAAGGTTGCATTAAGCGTTCCGGTTGGGCTGTTATGGCTGTTTTTCTATCCAAATGCCGCGTATCTCATCACCGATTTGCTTCACCCGTTTAACCGTTACCCGATTGCGGCGGGCATCCGGTTCTGGGAAGAGCTTTCGTTCTGGGATCACCTCTTTACGTTGTTGTTTGCTGCGTTGCTGGGATTGGCGCTGGCGACGGTATCCCTGGCATCGGTGCATCACCTGGTGCGGCGAGCGGGAGGCGGCTTGGCAGGCTGGGCGTTTGCTGTTCTCGTGCTGCTGCTTAGCAGCTTCGGCATTTATCTCGGCCGCTTTATCCGCTGGAACAGCTGGGACTTGCTCAGGCATCCGGGATATGTGCTCCGAGAAACGGCGGATTATTTCACCGATGCCGCGAACGTGGCGCATATGGTGGGGTTTTGCAAATGGATCTTTTTGATTACCTTCTTCTGTTATGTGGTGCATTACGGGGTGGCAAGAATTTATCGCGCCTCGGAACGGATGCAAGGGGATAAGGTGTGACAGGATTTTAGAAGCGAGATCCGGGGGGGGGGGGATGGGACATGACGGAAATGAAAGAGCAGCTGCGGCGGCAGTTTCCAGTCCTGGAAAGTGAGCGGCTGGTGCTGCGGCGGCTGCTTCCGGAGGATGCGGAGGCGATGTTTCGCTGCATGTCCGATCCGGCGGTGCGCGCCTTTACCGAACTCAATCCGGGCAAGCTGCTATTTCCCGGCCGGCTATACCGCTATTTCGAGGAATCCTACCGTGTATTGCGGGATCTTCACTTTGCTGTGATTCGTAAAGCGGAAGGAGATTGGATTGGTTTATGCTCGCTGCAGCATTGGGACGTTGAGGGACAAACTGCGCGACTCGGCTATCTGATCTCCCCGGCGCATTGGAACCAGGGCTATGCAACGGAAGCGGCAGCGAGTGTGCTGGATTTCGCTTTTGAGACACTTGGGCTCGGCTGCGTCGAAGCACGCTGCAGCCCGGACAATCCGGCATCGGAGCGCGTCCTTCGGAAATGCGGTCTGCGGGAAGCCGGAAGGCTCTCCCCGGCGGGGCGAAGAGGCCGAAGATTGGCGCTCAAACGATATATCATCGAAGGGAAGTCCTTTGAAACATAAGTGATCGTTTTTGTTACACAAATGAAATATAGCTGTGATCAAACCCTAATAGAAAGGGGGTACACTTATTACATGACCCCCTTTTGAATATATATCTCTCTTAGAACCCGAAGGACGTGATCGGGTTCTCTTTTTTTGTCTACAGAGGAACGGTGACTTTCTGTTTATTTTTGAAATAGACCCATTCCTGAAATCCGATTTCCTTCAAGCGTTGGGCGACTTCCTCCCACTCATCCCCGACCCGTGACGGCGTGTGGGCGTCGGAGCCAAAGGTGACGGAAACGCCGAAATGAAGGGCCCGCTCGAGAATGGAATCATCAGGATACCATCCGCCGCTCAGCTTGGTTTTCCCGGAGGTGTTGATTTCGATGGCCACCCCGTGCTCTGCGATCGTTTTTAAAGTATCGTCAATCGCTTGTGCGGCGGGAATGTCCGTAAATGCCGGGTAGTTGCCCTTCATCGCGTCGATGTGTCCCAAAATTTGAAACATCCCGCTGCGCGCCGATTGGCGGATCAAATCGTAATAGGCCTCTTTGCTGGCCACTTTTTCCTCTTGGCTCAGGCCCTTCCAACGATTTTTGTTGAAGATGCTGACCTCTCCAACGCTGTGAACCGATCCGATAATGTAATCAAAAGGATACTGGTTCAGCATATTCCGATAAGCGCCCAAATGTTCCGGGAAGAAATCCGATTCAATCCCCAGTAGAACATCGATTCGGCCAGCGTATTCCTGCTTTAACTTCAGCACTTCCTCAACATATCCGGCAAAAGCTTGTTTGCCCATGGCGATCCGGGGAAAAGGCTGGTCCTCATCATGGCCGAAGTATGGCGTATGATCGCTGATCCCGATGACCGATAATCCGGCAGCCAGGCCGGCTTCGATGTAATCCCGGATGTTCCCGTCCGCATGGCCGCAGCGGAAATGATGGGTGTGAAGGTCAAACTTCATGGGAGACGGCTCCTTTCTGTTGGCGTTGAGGTGTTGTGCTTATCTGCACGTGCGTATCCTGGTTTATTCAGAACTGATAAAATGGGTTTCCGGCATGCCCTTCAGGTCACCCAGAAACTGCTGCATCGCCGAGTTGATGTATCGGCTGGATTTGTAAATGACGCCCACCGGGTGAGTGACTTCAAGCTCAGGGATCGGCACAACCTTTAGCGTGCCTTGTTTCAACTCGCGTAATATCGATTGCCGTGAAATGATCGCCGCGCCCAGATTGATCTCCACCATCCGTTTGACTTCTTCACTGCTGGACAGTTCCATCACGATGTGCGGTTCGATGTCGTGTTGCCGGAAGACCTCGTCGATAAACCGGCGTCCGAACGTATCGGGAGACAGCATGATCATAGGGATGCCGCGCAGCGATTCCAGAGTGGGAGATGGGTTGCTCGCCAAGGGGTGCAGCGGCGAGACGACGAATTCGAAAGTATCATAATACAGCACCGACGAGAGAACTTGCGGGTTGTTTTCGATCAAATACCCGATGCCGATGTCGACAAGACCCTGCTCCACGTTCTGATAGATCTGGCTGGAGGGCATGGATTGAATGGTGGTTTTGATCAGCGGAAACTGGTCTTGGAAATACGATAAGATCCGCGGCAGAATTTGAATTGCGATCGACGTGGTTGTCCCTAACACGATATGTCCTTGCGGGGTATGCTCCATATCGGACAGCTTCTGCTTGAGTTCTTCAACGATGTCCAGAATGCGTTCCGCCTGCTCAAGGAAAACTTGCCCCCGGTCCGTCAGGGTAACCGGTTGGTTGCGGTCAACCAATACGGTATTAAACTCATCCTCCAGGCTTTTGATTTGAGCCGAGACTGCGGGCTGGGTTAGGTTGAGCAATTCACCAGCCTTTCGGAAGCTTTTTGTTTTGGAGATCGTAATCAGCGTCTCCAACTGACTAATATTCACCAGAAGGCCTCCTTTCTTTCCCGTTCCTTGGGAAATGCGCCGGATGCGGCGCCTTCCTCCATGATTAATTCATTATAGGGGAATTTCGTTGGCTAAATCAATGACACGCCATTCGGCCTCATTCGACAAGATCATCCTTTAGAAGTACTTTTGTCCCCGTCATTCGATTTTTAATGACTTGTGCCTAGGAATAAAGTATAATAAGTTTTAACTAAATGCCGGGTCTATTGAATCGTAAAGTTATTCTTCTAGTGAAAAGGGGCGCATCCTTTTGAAAGCAGAAGTCATAAATCCTTTTCTTGAATCCGCACGTTCGGTTATTCAACAGGTTGTTCAAGTTTCGCCTTCCACCGGGAGTATGGGGGTTAAAGAAGTAATTCCTGTGCAGGATCATATATGGATTCAAATCGGAATGACGGGCCATTTCAGCGGCATGGTGGTGTTCGGTTTGCAAGAGGCCGTGGCGCTGCGCATCGTTTCGGCGATGATGGGCGGATTCGTCCTGACGGAAATGGATGAGATGGGACAAAGCGCGATCTCCGAGCTCGGCAACATGATCAGTGGGAATGCCAGCACCATTTTGTCCAATCAGGGAATTGTTGTGGACATTACGCCTCCGCAGGTCCTTAAGATGGAGCACGCGGCAGGGATTGGGCCCCGCAAGGCGCTTTACATCCCACTGCTGATGGACGGCATCGGCGAACTGGACATTCAAGTGATGATCTCTTAAGATTAGGTACAGCATAAAGTCATGGTTAAATCACTTTCTTGATGCGGCTTCGTGAACGGAAGATGACTTTTTGAACTACCTCTTGAAGGGAAGTTACAGGTGAGTATGTCGTTAGAGGGCAAAATCGTTGTCGTCACCGGCGCATCCAGCGGGATTGGCGCCTTGGCGGCGCAGAGGTTGTCTGAGCGCGGCGCTGTGGTCGTTCTGGCTGCCCGGAATGCGGAGAAGCTGAACCGGGTTGCGGCGAGTCTGGCCGGACCTTATCGGGTACTGGAGATGGACGTTGGCAGCGACGCTTCCGTGAAGGAAGGATTCGACCAGGTTCTGACGGAGTTTGGACGGGTGGATGTCCTGTTAAACAATGCAGGTTACGGCAAGTTCGAATCCTTGGACCAAATGCCGATTTCCGAATTTGCGGAGATGATGAACGTCAATTACATAGGTATGGTTCGGTGCACGAAGGCGGTTCTTCCCTCGATGAAGGCTGCCCGTTCCGGACGGATCGTTAATGTCGCTTCGATGGCCGGCAAAATCGGCACGGCCAAGTCTGCGGCCTACACCGCGACGAAGCATGCGGTTATTGGCTTTAGCAGCGCATTGCGCCAAGAGGTCCGGGAGTACGGCATTTCGGTGTCGACGATTAATCCGGGACCGATTGATACGCCTTTTTTTGACATTGCGGATCCAAGCGGCGGTTATGTCAAGAACGTGCGTTGGATGATGCTCAAGCCGGAGCGCGTGGCCAAAGCGATGGTAAAGGCGGCAGAGAAAGGCACGATGGAGATCAACCTGCCTTGGATCGCCGGCGCAGGAGCAAAGTGGTACCAGATGTTCCCGCGATTGGCGGACCGGTTAAGCTATCGAATGATGAATAAGAAATAGCCTGCCTGTGAAGGCAGGCTATTTGCGTCGGTGTGGATTTGTTGTGACTTAGGCTTATCGCATATAATGAAAATATTGGCATAGGACATCAAGTACTTTGAAAATAAAGGATGAATGGCGAAATGACGAATATTACATTTGCCGGGCTGGGAATTGGTGAACAGTTGACCGCAGCCTTGCTGGACTACGGAATATCGGAGCCGTCACCGGTTCAGGCGGAGTGTATCCCTGCGGCGCTGGAAGGCCGGGATATCCTTGCGCAGTCGCAGACGGGGACGGGGAAAACGCTGGCTTACCTGCTGCCATTGCTGCAACGGATTAACCCTGGGGAGAAGACGTTACAGGGGTTAATTTTGGCACCAACCCAGGAGCTGGCGATGCAAATTTTGCGGGAGGCGGAGAAGTACGGAGAACCGCTGGGGATCAGAAGTCAGGCGTTGATCGGCGGCGCAGCGATCAAGCGCCAGCTGGAGAAGCTGAAGCTGCATCCCCAACTTGTCGTGGGCACGCCGGGACGCATCCGCGAAATTTTGGCGCTCCGCAAGCTAAAGCTGCATACGCTGCTCACCGTTGTTGTGGACGAGGTGGATCAAATGTTCCAGCTCGGCGGCACGGCAGACGTGGAGCATATTCTGCGCGGGACGTTGCGGGACCGCCAGCTGATGTTCCTGTCGGCGACGATTAACCCGGATATTCGGGCATTGGCGGCGAAAGAGATGAAGGAGCCGCTTGAAATCGGGATCGAACCGGAGCAGCGGACGTCCAAAACGGTGGAGCATCTTTACTTCGTATCCGAAGCGCGGGACAAAATCGATATGCTGCGGCGGATCGTACGCCACTTCGAACCGGAGCGGACGATTGTTTTTATCAACAATACGGATCAGATCGCCGAAGTTGAGGCGAAGATGAATTATGTTGGTCTCAGCGCCGGAGCTTTATATGGAGATGCGGACAAAACGGCGCGCAGCTTGACGCTGCAGCGATTCCGCGAGGGGAAAATCCGCGTGCTGGTGGCGAGCGACGTTGCTGCCCGAGGACTGGACATTGAGAATTTGGCCCTGGTCGTTAACCTCGATCCGCCCATTGATTCCGAGCATTACGTTCACCGGGTCGGCCGAACTGGCCGTATGGGCCGGAAAGGGCTGGCCGTATCGATCGTTACGCCGCAGGAAGAGTTCATCATGCGTAAATTCGCTCGAGAACTGGGCATTGAGATTGAGCCCAAGGCGTTATATAGCGGGAAGCTGGTGGATGCCGGCGAGGCGGGTTCCGGCAAGCGAACTCGTTCCTCCGTTCGCGGCAAGGCCGGCGCAGACGCGGCTCCTCGCCGCGCAGGCTCATCGGGGACCGCAGGCCGTACAGCAGGGGAAGGCGGCAGCGGGCGAACACACCCGTCCGCGCAGATTTCCGGCCGGCCGGCTTCCGGTCACGGAGGACCGCGGAAGGCATCGCCAACCGCGGAGCGGAAGAAGGAGCGTCTTTCGGATCGGAAGAATAAAGGCGCTCCGAAGTGGTTGAAAAATAAGCCGCCGCGCAGTTAGGCGGATCGTGGGAGGCGTTAGGTTTGAGTGGAAGTGAACTGCCCGTATTGCAGGTCGACGAGCTGAGCGGCGGCTACAGCTTGGGAAGGCCTGTACTTCACGAGATTAGCTTCGAGGTGAAGCCGGGGGAAATGATTGGGCTGATCGGGTTAAACGGAGCCGGTAAGAGCACGACCATGAAGCATATTCTGGGGCTGATGACGCCGCATCGGGGAGAGATTCGCATCTCCGGCAACACGCGGGACGAAGCGCCGGAAACGTACCAATCACAGTTGGCCTTCGTTCCGGAGTCGCCGTTGCTCTATGAGGAATTGACAGTACGGGAGCATTTGGAGTTTGCGGCCCGGGCTTACGGCGTGGAGCCGGCGGCTTACCGGGAGCGGGCGGACCATCTGCTGAAGCTGTTCCATATGGAAGAGAAGGCGGACAGCCTGTCAGCCCATCTCTCCAAAGGGATGAAGCAGAAGGTGATGATCATGTGTGCGTTCGTCGCCCGGCCGCCGCTGTATATTATCGATGAACCGTTTCTGGGATTGGACCCGCTGGGCATCCGGTCATTGCTTGATTTCATGTTGGAAATGAAACAAGGCGGAGCCTCGATTCTATTAAGCTCGCATATTCTATCAACGATTGAAAATTACTGCGACCGCTTTATCGTTCTGCACCGGGGGAGAGTGCTGGCCCAAGGGACGCTGGCTGACATCGGGGAGCAGGCGCAAGCCTCGGGAGCTTCGCTGGAGCAAATTTTCTACGCCTTAGTGAAGGACGGCGAATAGCGATGGAGCTTCAAACGCTGCGAAGCCGGCGGAGAGCGGCCTTCTGGGGCAAAGTGCTCCCGTATTTGCCCTATGTCTTTCAGAGCGGCCTCGCCGTCTTGCTGCTCCTGCTTATTATTGCGTTTTCGGCCTGGTATACGGCGTTTCTGCAAAACATTCCGCCCGGTTTGCCGATTCGCTGGATTTTGCTGCTGTTATGGGGTCCGCTGACCGTATATGCCGGATTTCGAACCTATGCGCAGCCGGCTGACGTAATTTTCTTACTGCCGCAGGAGACGCAAATGAAGGCCTACCTAGCCCCGGCTTTTCGGAACGGACTGATTTATAAGCTGGTTGGACTCTATATTGTGGTGTTGCTGGCTTGGCCGTTGTATCAGCGCAGCGGAGAGGGCGGGGTTATTCAGCCCCTATGGCTGATGCTGGTCGTCCTGCTGTTGCTCAAGGCGTTAAGTGCCTACGGAGCTTGGCAGGAGCTCAGAATTACGACGTCCCGGGCCAGAGCCGGGTACCGCTTGCTGCGCTGGTGCTTTGTGCTGCTGATGACGGCGGCTTGGATCTGGCAGCCAGCCTGGAAAAGCACCTTGTTCACGGTGCTCGTCAGCCTCAATTACGGCCTGATCTTGCGGTTTCCGATGAAATACAGGGTCCCTTGGGACAACCTGATCACCGCTGAACGTACGGCGGCGGCCCGGGTGCAGATGATTCTCGGCTGGTTCGTGGACGTGCCGTCGGAAGGACAGAAGGTGATCCGCCGCCGCTGGTTGTCCGGCATCGGCAACCGGATTCCGTGGCAGCCGGCCGAGGCCTACCGTTATTTGCTGGTCAAGACGTTTGTCCGCAGCGAGCTGTTGGGCATCCTGCTTCGCCTAACACTGCTGGGCATGGTGCTGACGGGATGGAACGACAAATCCTGGCTCGGACCGGCGATTCACTTGCTGTTTGTGTTCCTGTCGGGCATGCAGCTAGCCGCCTTACGCCAAACCCATCGGGACTCACCGGCAGCCTCCTTCTATCCATTGCCTGCCGGCGCACGGAAGACGGCGACGCTTCGATTAAGCTCCCGATTGCTGTTCGCGATCACGGTATTGCTATGGCTGCCGATGGCCGTCATACCGGGCGGCGATGCCCTTTTGACGTTTGGTTCCTTGGCCGCAGGCTTGCTGCTGGCGATAGGCATGCGTTCTTCCTGGAAGCGCAGATGGCGCGAGGAGGACGAAGACGAGGAATAGCAAAAACGGACCGTTCCCGGGTGGGAGACGGTCCGTTTTTGCTTGGAAACTTTTTATTCAGCAGATTAATACAGGATGGAACGGCTAACGATAACCAACAGGATAAAGAGAACCAGGATCACACCCGTGCTCGTGAACAGGCCGCCGTGACCGCCGTAGCCGCCTCCGTAGCCGCCTCTCGCTTCTTCAATTCCACTCATCTTCATTCCCCTTTCCCATTTAGGTGTATTGTGATAGTACACCGTATTGTATGAGAAGAGGGGCTGGCGTGCGTGGGCCAATGTGCCGTTCTCCGACGGACCCGCCGCCTATTTGCCCTGCAGGTCTTGGACCCCTTGATAGATCAGATCAAACAGTTCCTCCAGATGCTCCTCCGCGATACAGGAGAAGGCGATCCGCAGGTCGGTGTCGCCCAGCGCGATCGTGCCGATACCGTACTGGTGGATCAGATGCTGGCGCAGCGCTTCCGCCGCAACCGTCTTGAGCTTCAGGCACATGAAATAGCCGGAATTAAACGGATAGTATTCCCAAACGTCCCCATACTTGCCGCTGTCGAGCAAGGCTTTGACTTTATTGGCCCGGCCTTTCATAATCCGGAATTTCTCTTCCTTCTGGGCGGTAAATTCCGGAGATTTCAGGGCATGAAGCACAAACGTCTGCGAAGGATGGGCACCGCTCGAAATCGTGGCGCGGATGATCCCCAACGTCTTCTGTTCCAATGCGGTCAGCACCGCTTGGTCTTCGGCGGCGTAAGTAATAAATCCGACGCGGAAGCCCCAGACGTATTCTTCTTTCGTTGCGCCGTCCACTTTGATCGGCAAAATGCGCGGATGCAGTCCTGCCAGCTTGCCAAACAATGATTCATGAAGGGAATCTTCGAAAAACAACCCAAAATAAGCGTCGTCGGTCACGACGACCACATTAATTCCTTCTTCGGCCGCTGCCTGGATGGCAGCTACGATCTCTCCGCCTTCCTTGGCGCCCGGCGTATATCCGGTTGGATTGTTCGGGAAGTTCAAGATAACGATCGCTTTGCCTTTGTCCTTCTGAGCTAGCAGCGCTTCACGCAATCCGGCGCTGTTGAAGGTCATGTCTTCGGTGAACAGCGGGAAATTCACGATGTCGGCGTGACGGCGAATGCCGAAGGTAAGCTCGTAGTTCTCCCAGTTTTTGTCCGGATAAATGACAACATCGCCTTCATCAACGAACAGGTCGGCGACGATGCTGAGCCCGTGGGTCAGGGCGTTGGTAACAATCGGTTGGCCGAAGCTCTTGCCTTCGAGCGACGGGTTCTCCTGGATCATTTTGTCACGCCATACGCTGCGCAGCTCAGGTTTGCCTGCTGGCGGGGCATAAGGGTACAAATCCTGCGGTTTATAGGCGGACAACGTGTCCTGAATCGCTGCCAGATGCATCGGGATGCCGTTTTCGGTAGCGATGCCGATCGTAGCGTTATATTTCTTAGCGTGGGCTGAAGCTTCGGCAGATTGGCTTAAAATGCCTTCCTTCGGGAAGTAAATTTCCTTGCCCAGCGTGGACAGCATGTCATACACGTGCCGGTTGCCGGATTTGACGCTCTCGTTTAACTGCTCCGCGAGTGGGTTCATCACATTCATCCTTCCAAATCGGTTTGATATTTTAGGACAGTAACGTCTTAAACTGCCTAACATTATATCATTTCGACTCGGGCACGTCACGGTGAAATCACAACGGATTTGGCTTATTTTTCTTAGTGGGCCGGGCAGGCCAGCTTGGGATCGGTAAAACACGACGGAATGATCGCATACTCCTTGGCTACCGTGAAGCAGACCTGCGGATCCCGAGTGATCTGCTTCATTTTCTCTCCGGCCAGACTTCCGTGAAAATAGAAATGCTCGCCATCATAAACGAAGTTGAGCGGCGTGACCCGGCTCCAGCCGTCCTCGCCTACCGTACCGAGAAAACCGAAGCTCATCTCCTGCAAAAACTCGCGAATTTCCGCCTCTTCTGTGATGCTAAATTCTTTTCTGCGCATGGATGGTTCCCCCTCCGATTGTTTGACATTCAGCTTACGCCGGAAATTGACAAGAAAAAAGAACCAATTTACATTTGAGGGTGTATTTCGAATGAAAGCGGCCTGGGGGGATATTTAAACCCGTGCGCTTTAAAGGTATAATAAAGGTGATAAACTTGTCCTCGTTATTAAAATAGGAGGGCAGGATACTGTACGGATCAGGCAAAATGATGCGTTTGTAGTTTTTTTTATGGGGGGGAAGGACATGCTTCACGTTTCACCATCATCATTTGAATTGAAGCCGGCATTCGCCAAAATCGTATGCGAACCCGGTTGGAAATGGCACAAGCGGGAGAAGCCGTTGCAGAATTATGATCTCTTCTATGTGTGGAGCGGTGAAGGTACGGTTGTCCTGAACGACCAACCCATTCCGGTCAGTAAAGGCAGCTGCTTCCTGTTCCGAAAAGGGGATCACACCAGTGCCACGCACAACCCGCAGAAACCGCTGGTGCTGACGTACATTCATTTCGACGTCCATGAGCCCGTGACGGAAGTGCCGGGTCCCTACCGCGTACTGGAGGATACGCTGGATTTCGAATATATGTTGTCTCGTTACGTCCGTTTATTCTTGATGAAAGCCTATGCCGCCGAGGAGGAGGCCCAGCTGATTCTCAAGCAGCTGTTGATCCATTTGCTGCGGGAGGAGCGGCAAGTGCCGGTGGAGAAGAAGGTCAGCAACCAACTGCATGAAGTGATTCATGAAGTGGCGAATTATGTGCTGCAACATCCCGGACTTCCCCACAAAGTGCAGGATTTGGCTGCCCGGGCGGGCTTATCCCCGCGCTATTTCTCGATTAAATTCAAGGAAATTATCGGGATGTCCGTGCAGTCTTACATCATCAAGTCAAGGATCGACCGGGCGCAGCATTTGCTCCTGCATGCCGGCATGAATGTGACCGAGGTTGCGGATGCGCTGGGGTATCGGGATATCTTCTTCTTCAGTCGCCAGTTCAAACAATATACGGGAAAAAGCCCGTCCGAAATCCGCTAAGCAGGCTACTCTAATCTAACCCAACCCACCCTAAAGTTAAATAAGCTTCATTTATCGACCGCCGGGCTTCATGCTCGGCGGTTTTTCCGCTTGCCCTGCGAACCGTCTCCTTGACCAAAGTCTAGGGAGCAAACCGGTCCCGCGCCTGTGGTGGTTCACGGGAACCTTGATATAAGCTCAGGATAGATGGAAATAGAAGGAGGACGAAAATGCGAAAGAAACGTACATCCCAAATCGCATGGCTGGCGGCATCGGCCGTACTTCTGGCCCTGGCTTCAGGTTGCGGTCCGGCGGAAAATGAAACGCTGCAGCAGCAATGGGGGCAGACCTTGGGGAATACCGTTGATTCGATAAGCCAATCGATTAGCGAGACCGCGGCATCCGTGCAGCAGTCGGTGGCGCTGGCCGCAGACGAGTGGAAGGACGATTTGACGTTCACGGGACGCTCGCATGACCTTTCGACAAGCGAAGCCATCGGCAACGCCAGCAAGCTGCAGCTGGAGAATGCCGTAGGGCGTCTTGAGTTGAAGGAAGGCACGTCCGATCAGATCGTGGTGAAAGCGACCATCCAGGCCGCGGATCTGCCGGCACGTAAGGAGAAGCTGGATACGTTGTTTGAACAGAGCGAGGTGACCGTCACCTCTCAGGGCAATACGGCTCAGGTGCGCGTGCACGCCAAAGGCGCGCCGGACCAAAATTTATGGGATTGGGCGCAGAAGGAGCTGCATTTTACCGAATTCCGCATCGATTATGTCGTTGAGGTCCCTGCCGGGATTCAGGAGTTTGAAGTCACGAACCATGTCGGGGAGATCGCGGCGAGCGGGCTTACGGGAACCTACCGGCTGAAGGGAGAGGTCGGGTCGATTCGGGTCGAGGATGCCCGTCTGTCCGGGGATTCATCGATCCGTACAGCCACCGGCAGCATCAATCTAGATATTCTCACGCTGGATACGGGCGGTCAGCTTCAAGCCATCACCGATGTTGGCAGCATCACGGCAACGCTTGATCCGTCGTTAGCCTGCGATCTCGAAACGTCCAGCGAACTGGGCGAAGTCATTGGAGCCGCGAAGGGACGAAGCGAGCGGGGCGGCGGAGGGCCGTTGGTCGCGCTGGAGACTTCCATCGGCAGCATTACGGTGCAATAAAGGGGAAGAGCCGGCCGAAGCCGGCGGGCGATGATCACTGAATTAGCTTGGTTTTGCGGAGTTAAACCGGCCCAGCGCTTCGCCCATCCGTACCTTCTGTCCGGGCGTAAGTTCAGGCAATGGGGTGAAGGTGCCGTTCTGGGTGAGCAGAACGACGGTGGATCCAAACTCGAAATAAGCCAGGTCGTCGCCTTGCTCCCAGGATTTTGCCGAAGGGTCGGTGTACTGGATGCTGCTCACGTTCATCGCGCCGACCTTCACGAGGGCGATTTCCCCATAGTCGTGGGAAATGTAAGTGATCAAGCGTTCGTTTCGGCACAACACCTTCTTCATATGGCGCATGCCAAAATCGTTCACCGGGTAGACCCGGCCTTTGATGTGCTCGCATTCCAGCTTCTTGCCCGTCACGGGTGCGTGAATCCGGTGATAATCGGTAGGACTCAGATAAAGAACAAAGGCGTAACCGTGTTTGTACAATTCTACACGAGGGGAGCCGTCCAGCAGCGCTTCCAAGGAATAATCCTGTCCTTTGACGTTCAAGATCGTGCCGGATTGCACCTCGCCCATAAACGTAATCAGCGCGTCCACTGGACTGATCATCACTCCCGGCTCCGCGTGCAGCGGGCGCATGCCCGGCTTTAATTTGCGGGTGAAGAACTCGTTTAACGTGCGATATTCCCGAAGCTCCTTCTCCGCTTCATGCAGCGGAATGCCATACGATTTTGCGAAAAAAGGGATCATTGCTCGGCTAACCCCCGAATGGGAGAACTTGCCCATCAACCGGGATAACCATTTCCGGGAGGAGAGCTCTGTCATCCATTTCATCCATGTCGCGGCCAAATCGCATCCTCCTAGTCTGTCCAGTAATGCTGCATTGGTATTGATGAATTCGTTGCCACTTCCGCTTATCTTGACACAGAATCAGGCCGAAATCAATACAGGACGGGTAACTCCTAGTTTACAGATTTGTACAAATTTAGGCTTGATGCCTGGGCGGAGTTGGTGTATGTTTATATCAATCGCATAGGGATACGGGGGCTTGAGCGAATCAGGCTGAGATAGCGGCATATTGCGCCGCGGACCGTTAATCTGATCTGGATAATGCCAGCGTAGAGAATCGATCGTCCGGGACTTTTTGTGCCTACGTGCGTCCCCGTGACCTGACCGCCGTCTGAGCTTATTCAGGCGGTTTTTTTTACGATGCGAGGATTTAAACCAAATGATCAAGAGGAGAGATGAAGATGTCGGAGGTTGTTCAAAAAAGAACGGGGCGTGGCCTCAAGCTAAGCGATGTGCTGGTGACGGTGTTGGTTTCGTTGGTGCTGGGCGTGGTGTATCACTTCTGGAGCTCGGTGTACAATTTGTTCTCCCCCCTGTTCTTCCAGGCCGATGAACTGGTGTACGGAATGTGGTTCCTGGCTGCAACGCTGGTGTTCTTGCTGATCCGCAAACCGGGGGTGGCGTTGATCGCGGAGGTCGCTGCGGCCCATGTGGAAATTTTGTTCGGCAGCGAATGGGGAGTTCAGCTGATTCTTTACAGCGTGCTGCAAGGCTTAGGGGCGGAGCTGGTGTTCGCTGCGTTCCGGTATCGGAAATTTTCCGGCTCCGTTGCTGCATTAGCCGGGATCGGAGCTGCCGTGGGTTCGGTTATCCCGGATTTCTTCTACGGATATGTGCAGGATTACGAGCCATGGCTCTTGACCGCCAAATATGCGATGCGGGCCGTCAGCTCGGCGCTGATCTGCGGGTACTTCGCTTATGCCGTCGTGAAGGCCGTAGAGGCGACAGGGGTTACGACGCTGCTGCGACCGGTTGATCCGAAAGACTATGCGGCGTTGAATGACTGATGCGGAAGGAAACGACGGCAGCTGAGGTCCGGGAGCTGCGGCTCAAGTTCCCGGGTGAAGACCGGTTTGTGTTTAAGGATTTGGATTTCTCGGTGCGGCGCGGGGAGCATGTGCTGCTGCTGGGTCCCAGCGGATGCGGCAAATCGACGCTGCTCCAGGTGCTGAGCGGCATCATTCCAGACTTGGTAGAGATTCCGATGCGCACGTCCGCGCAGCAGCTTCCCTCGTCGTGGCGCTTTCTGTTCCAGGATCCGGATACGCAGTTTTGTATGCCTTATGTGGATGAGGAGTTGGCTTTTGCCTTAGAAAATTTAGGCGTGCCGAAGCAGGATATGCCCGCGCGGATGCAGGCCGCATTGGCCAAGGTGGGCCTGGACCTGCCTGAGATCCATGTGCCGATCGATTCGCTGTCCCAAGGGATGAAGCAACGGTTGGCGCTCGCATCGGTGCTGCTTGGCGATCCGGAGGTGCTGCTGCTGGATGAGCCTTCGGCTTTGCTGGACCCGCAGGGCCGCGAGCAAATCTGGCAAGCGATCGCCAAGGTGGCCGAGGATCGCACCTTGATTATCGTGGAGCACCGGATCGAGGAGTTGACGGCACTGGGGCTCGTTGACCGCGTCGTGTTGTTTGGACCGGACGGGCAGGTGCTGGGCGAGGGGGCACCGGACGTAGTGTTTGACACGTACCGTTCCGAGCTCATTGAGTTTGGGATCTGGTATCCCGGCGTCTGGGAGGCGTATTTTGCCACCGAAGCCGGCCGTCGATTGCTAGAGCCGGTGAAAGATGAACGGCGATTGGATGGACCTGCCGCCGTGGAACTGACCGATTTTTGCGGGTTCCGGCAAGGGCGGCCGGTGATTGAAGTCGGGCAAGCCGCCGTGTATCCCGGGGATTGGATTGCGATCACAGGACCTAACGGTGCTGGGAAAAGCTCGCTGTTGCTCAGCCTGATCGGCTTGTTGCCATCAGAGGGAGCATTCGTGCTGCAGGGAAAGCGGATCGAGACAGGGAAGCTCAGCCGCCGTGCCCGCAGACGAATGCTGGAGTCGACCGCTCGTGAGATCGGATTTGTGTTCCAGAATCCGGAGTTTCAGTTTGTCGCCGATCGGGTGGTGGACGAAGTCGCCTTCTCGCTGAGGGAGGACGGACTTGGCGACGATGCGCTGAACCGTCGGGTGACGGCGTATCTGGAGCAGTTTGGTCTAACCGGCTTGGAGATGCGGCATCCTTACCAGTTGTCGCTGGGCCAGAAGCGGCGTCTTAGCGTGGCTGCGGCTGCGGTGCGCGAGCAACGGCTGCTGTTGCTAGATGAGCCGACCTTCGGCCAGGATGCGGCGAACACGTTCGCCATCCTGCAGCTATGCGAGGCGTTGCGCCGGCGCGGGACGGCGATTCTTATGGTTACCCATGAAGAGCGGATTGCGGAGCAGGTGGCCACCCAGCATTGGGAGGTGCGGGACGGACGGCTAACGTCGCAGCGGTTGACCCGGCGGGTGGATCGATCTCCGGCAGGTGCCGGTGAGTCACCTGGATCAAATGGATCGGCCGGACGGGGAGCGGATACCACCTCCGCGAAAATCAAACAACACGGGAGTTCCGGTCCAGAGGCGGTGATATCAAGATGAGACGTTTTCTGACCCCGAAGCGGCGGACTTGGCTGCACCAGGCGAATCCGGCCGCCAAGCTGGCGTTGATGATCCTGCTGTTTCTGCTGACGTTATTTACGCACCGGCTCGATTTTATTTTTTATCAGGCGATCTTGTTTACGTTCCTGCTGTTCCTGTTCAGCGGATATGAGCCCTGGAAAGTCGCCTTGCTTCTGTTCCCCTTTGCACTGATTTTTGCCTCCTCAGCGGCGACGATGATTCTGTTTGGCAAAGGGACGGAAATTTGGTGGTCGTGGGGATTGTTCCGCATCTCCGAAGAAAGCTTTTACCGGGGGATTCATATCGGGTTTAAAGCGGTGGCCTTTGCCGCCGAAGGGCTGTTGTTCGTGTTGACGACTCCTTCGGTCGCCTTGTTTTACGCGCTGATGCAGCAGGCGAAGCTGCCGCCAAAATACGCCTACAGCTTTATGGCCTCGGTCCGGCTACTTCCCATGGTCTGGGAGGAGCTGCTTGTCCGACGCAATGCGCTGCTGATCCGCGGCGTTCGCCGTCCGCGCGGACTGCCCGGCCTTGTCGCGCATGCGAAGCTGTATGCTGTGCCGCTGCTATCCCAGAGCATCCGGCGGGCCCATCGCGTTGCTGTCGCCATGGAAGCGAAAGCGTTCGACGGGAATCGGCCGCGCACGTATTATTACCCGACTTCCTATTCCCGGTACGATGTGCTGACATTGCTGCTCATCGCCTTGTTTGCGGCTGCAGCTTACTTGCTGGCGGTCTTGTACCCGCCATTTCACATTGCGGATGTCCGTTATCATTAAATCTATGAAACGAAAGGGCATGATTCCTTCCGGAGGCGGTTTGCAGCCTGCTCTGTGGAGAGGAATCTGCCCTTTTTTTGGGCTTTGGTCATTTGGCTAGGCCCGGTCCGATTGGTCTAACAAATAACGGGCGTAAGCCATCGGCTGACGATACGAATCCTTCCAAGCATCCAGCAATCCGGCTTTTCGAAAGCCGTAACGCTGGTCACGCCCATTGCATTCGATAAAGTAAGGCTTCCCGCTTGCGGTTAAGCCAATGTCCAGCCCCAGGTCGGCGAGATGCGGGAGACGGTTGCCCAGATAGCGGGAGATGGTCAGGGCAAGCTCATTGACGTGAGCAAGGGCCGCCGGGACGATCCGCTCCGGGAGCGCTTTGGCCAGCAGCTCCTCAGCGGGAAGGGCTTCGCCGCCTCTGGCGAGGTTACACACAAAGCTGCCTGCAGCAGCGACTTTGGCGAAGCGCCCGGTCACGCTCCAATCGCCTCCGCCGCCCCGCTGGACGGTGATCCGCAGATCGATGGGGCGCTGCGCGTATTCCGCCAGCGGAATACGCTCTTGCACGAGATACGGCGTACGCCGTAGCATGCGCCGGGCCCAGGGCGGCAGTTGTCCCCGGTGCAGTTGAACCGTCCTCCATTGCTGCTTGCCTAGTGGCGAAGCATAAGTGAGTTCCCACCCTGACGACGGCATATATCGCAATCGCATTACGCCATGGCCAACGGAGCCGCGGATCGGCTTTAGGATGAGGTCACTATGGCGGGACATCATTTTCCGCAAGTTGCCGGAGTTTAACGGCATCGCCGCCGGAAGGTACGGCCGCAAGTGAGGAGCGCCCCAAAGCAAGCGGTGGATGAAGTCTTTTCCATAACGGTTGGTCGTATTAAAGATCGTGATGCCCCGGGCATTCAGGGATTGGAGTCTTTTTCGAGCTGCGAGTCTGGGGTATAACGCTCGGTTATGGATCACCGCAGGCAAGGGCAGCTGTTGCTCTACGTATTCGATGCCATTATAAACATACGCGACACATCTGGCCCCTGCCGGATCGATGCCAGCAAGACGCAAGAAAACGGGGGTTAATCCATATTCCCGCGCCGCTTCTTCATACCCTGTGATCCACTCTTGGCCAGTTCTGCGCGTGGGGATCCCTCGGTACATGCTGGAATTCAGCAGGATTCCGATAGTGTCCTGACTCAAGTGGGTTTCCTCCTTCCCGTGCGTCTTCCTTCAGTGTATGTTGTCCCGGTTCATTAGCGTGGACGACTGTGCTGCGACAGCCGCCTGTTTTCGGGCGAACTGCGGATGGATCGTCGCCTTTGGCAAATTAGGCTCATCTTCCAAGAAGGTGTCACAATTGCCGGGAGGTTTTCGTATATTTAGGATATCGAATGCAAGCGAAACGGTAAGGAGGGGGACTTCACATGGATCGGGAAAAAGTCGCGGTGATCGCGCCTGACGCCCTTGCGGCTGCATCAGGAAAACACCGTCCAGTGAAGAGGGTGCTGGAACGAATGCTCCCTCATGCGGCAGAGCAGCTGCACATTCGCCTCTTTGGCGTTGCTGACGGGCATTTACCGTCCCAAGGCTGGATGGGGGGCGTCCCTTTTTATTGCTTGCCCGGAGGACGTCTCTACCTGGAGTCACTGCTGCGGCACTTGCGCAAGTGGCGGCCGGATACGGTGGACGTTCATGGCCGACCGCTGCTGGCCTGTCAACTTAAAGCTCGGCTTCCACTCTCCCGCGTACTGTTGACGTTGCCCTCTGCCCGGATCTTTTCTCCTCCCTGCCATCCCAAGGCATGTACGACGCAAATTCTGGAAAGCGTGGACGGCCTGATCGTCGGCAGTGAACGGACTAAAGCCGAGTTGCTGGCGCAGTTCCCCTCCTTGGTCACTCCGGTATGGGTGCATTTGCCGGGGGCGAGCTTAGAGGAGCAGGCGGTGCTGCGTTGGACGCCAGATGGGGAACAGCAGCGTCAGCAGCGGCTGATGGAGCTGGGATGGACGAACCGCAAAATCGTTCTGCTGGCCGGCAGTTGGCCGCCGCTTAGGGATGAGGGGCACATTGTCTCGGCTCTTACGGAAGTGCTGGATCGCGTACCGGAGGCGATGTTGGTGTTCCTTGCCGCCGACTCCCCCGGATCCGGGTCTTCCCGTGAATTGCTTGAACGACCGAAGCAGCATGGGCTTGCCGCCTACGCTCCGGAACGGATTGCCTGCCTGCCGGCCGGGTCGCCCTATTCCATCTCGGACAGGTACCTCTTGGCGGATTGCCTGGTGCTGTTACCGGGCGATGAGCCGGCGTCGATGTTAACGCGCATCGAAGCGATGGCCGCCGGCTTGCCCACGTTGGACGCCAGCGACGCCCCGGTGCTCGAATTTGCGGTAGATGGTCTGCTCGCCGAAGGGGCGGGGGACAGCTTGGCAGATCGGATCGTACTGCTGCTGGAGGAAGAGGAGTTTCGTCAAGTCATCGGCCGGGCCAGCCGAGAAATCGTTCGTCGTCATTACCGCTGGGAGCACGCCGCAGACCGTTGGGTAAGTCTCGTTCGCGCTAGAGGGATTCAGACGAACGCAGGCCGCCGCAGCGCCAAAAACTGACGATGTCTGGATATCCATAGCTAATCTTAGGAAAACGCCGAAAGGCGTTTTTTTCTTTTGGCTCACAGCAGGGCCTGTGCCGCATTCGTCAGGACAACTGTACGTTTGCCGTTACCAGCCCCCCGGCCAGACATACACTGAGGTATATGCTCCGGTATTATTATGTTTTTGGGAGGAAATTGATGTGGTCAAAAAACGCAAGCCGCCGCGCATCCGACTGAACCGCAAACCGATTCAGCGCAAAAAAGTGCTGCCGCGTTTGGTCAATCATCCCGATCCCATCGTATCCATCATCATTCCGGCGATGAATGAAAGGGCGACGATCGCCAGCGTTCTGCGCGAAGCCAGCCGGGTGCATCCGCGCAGCGAGACGATCGTCGTTGTTAACGGCTCAACCGACGGGACCGCCGCGCTGGCTGAAGCCTGCGGCGCTCGCGTCATCCACGTACCGGAGCCGCTGGGACATGATGTGGGCCGGCGCGTTGGGGCGGAGGCGGCCCGCGGTCAAGCGCTGCTGTTCATCGACGCCGATATGGTGATTCCGGCTCGGGAGCTGCGGCCTTTTGTCACCGCGGTGCTGATGGGTGTCGACGTGGCGCTGAACGGCTACTCCGGCCCGGCGCGAGGGAAGGTGGCTCATCCGGTCATTCTGGCCAAACACGTCCTGAACGGTGTGCTGCAGCGCCCTGACCTGCGTGGAGCTTCCTTAACGGCGGTCCCGCATGCGATGAACCGAACAGCGGTGGACACCGTCGGCTTGGATACGCTGGAGGTTCCGCCGCTCGCCTTAGCTAGAGCGATCCGGCTGGGGTTAAACGTCCAGCCGGTGCATACCGTCCCCGTCGGCAAGCTGAATCCTGCCCGGGGACGAATATGGAACAAGGGAAGTCGCGTCGATCCGCTGACCGCATTGGTGGCAGGGGATCATCTGGAGGCCATCCATTGGCTGCTCCGCCAGCTGGGACCGCGCGGCGGATACAGCGATCTGGGCCGGCAGCGCGGTAAGGTGAGGTGAACCATTGATGGTCATGGTAACTAGGCAAACGATGAAGCATCGTCGGAAACGAAGAAGCGGATCGCTGACCCGCTTGCGCGGAGCAGCAAGCCGGAGAACGAGCGGCTTCATCCGCAAAGGCCGCCGTTTGGCCCGTCCGTCGACGGGGAAAAGATATGCCAGCGCCCCGCTCCAACGCCTCAAAGCCAAAGCTTGGGCCGCAGGAGTCCGTGCGGTGGCAGCACAGGATGGGGCGGAGAAGGGTTCGCCTCATATGCAGGATTGTTTTCAAGCGTGGGCGCAGGCGGAGCGGGTGGACCAACTGCCTTTCACGGCTTTGCTGACGGCCTCCTTGGCGTATCGCCGTGGTTATGCCCATGCGGCCGGGCTTAGTAAGCCGTGGATTCCGCTGCCGCTGAAGGGCCGTGCCTCGGCCATCGTGACGGCGAGTAATGAGGAGAAGACGTTGCCGGCGGTTTTGGCGGAGCTCCGCAAGTTGCCTCTGCATGAGATCATTGTCGTCCTGAATGGTTGTAATGACGCAAGCTTTGCCGTCGTGGATCGGGATCCGCGTATCACGCGGCTGAGCTTCCCCGAACGGTTAGGGCATGACGTAGGACGGGCGATTGGGGCAGCGGTAGCCACCGGAGATATTTTGCTGTTCACGGACGGGGATATGTGTGTTGCCGCAGAGGATCTGGCTGCTTTTTTGATCGCGATCGACCGGGGGGAGGATTTGGCTCTCAACGATTTGACGCCGCATCTGCCGCCGTTCTCCCAGCAGGATGAGGTGACGCGCTGCAAGGCATTCCTGAATCTGGCGCTGGGACATCCGGAGTTGAAGGCGAACTCGTTAACTGCGGTGCCAAACGCTTTGTCCCGCCGCGCTGTGCGGACGGTGGGCATCACTGCGCTGGTCGTTCCTCCGAAAGCCCAGGCGCTGGCGTTGGTTCGTGGACTGAAGGCAGTAGCGCCGATTTCCGTGGACGTTATCCGCAAGAACCGTCTCCGCACCAGCAACAGCGGGGCAGGCAATGCGGTCGCGCAGATGATCGTTGGCGACCATCTCGAGGCGCTTGGCGAGGTTATGAAAACGGAAGGTGTCCGGTTGCGATTTTCCACACTGGGCCGGAGCGAATTGGCGAAAGTGAGGAATGCCCGATGACGGCTGGAGTGACGAGTATCATCATTCCGACCTATAACGGGCTGCACTTGCTTGCCCCTTGCGTGGCGGCGATCCGCCAGTATACGGAGACTCCCTATGAGATCATTGTGGTGGACAACGGCTCCGAGGACGACACGGCATCGTTCTGTCTGAGCGAGCGCCTGATCCTGGTGGCGCTGCCGCGCAATGAAGGATTTCCGGTCGCCGTGAACCGAGGATTGTCCGTCGCTTCGGGCGATCACCTCCTCGTTCTTAATAATGATATCCTCGTCTCCCCGCGATGGCTCTCGAATCTGCTGCTGGCGCTGCACAGCGCCGCTGATGTCGGCCTCGTCGGCCCGGTGACCAATTATGCCAGCGGACGGCAGCAGGTGGCGATCAACTGGGCGGAAGGTGAGGATTTCGCCCAAATCGCCGAGCGCCATAACCATTCGGATCCGGTGAAATGGCAGGAAGTCCAACGGCTGATCGGCATGTGCCTGCTCTTTAAGCGGGAGGTACTGGAGCGGGCAGGAGGATTCGATGAACGGTTTTCGCCCGGCCATTATGAAGATGACGACTACTGCTACCGCGCTCGGCAGCTAGGTTACCGTCTGCTCATTTGCGGCGATACGCTGGTGTACCATGAAGGCAGCGCCAGCTTTAAAACCCGCCATCCGGAAGGGTGGAACGAGCTTATAGAACGGAACCGTATGCGGTTTATCGAAAAATGGGGCGTAGATCCTTGGCAATTTATTTAATGGGAGCCCCAAATTTTTAAGGTAAGGGAGGAGCGTTCATGAAAGGTGTGATTTTGGCGGGGGGCACCGGCACGCGTCTATACCCGCTGACCCGATTGATCAACAAGCATCTGCTTCCGGTCGGGAATTATCCGATGGTCTGTTACGGCATAGAACGGCTGCGTCAAGCTGGAATCACCGACATCCTCATTGTGATCGGCAAACAATCCGCAGGGATGTACGCTGACTTCCTTGGCAGCGGGGAGAACTTTGGAGTCAACCTGACGTATCGCATCCAGGAATCGGCCGGCGGAATTGCTGAAGCTCTGGAGCTGGCTGAAGGGTTTATCCCGCGCGGCAGCAAATTCGTTGTGCTGTTGGGTGACAACCTGTTCTTGGACGATTTAACGCCATACGTGGAGCGATTTAAGCAGCAGCCGCTGGGCAGCGCACGGGTGATGCTGAAGCCGGTGGATGATCCTCGGCGTTACGGCGTGCCGGTGTTTGCTGAAGACGCCCCGGAACATATTGCCTATATCGAAGAAAAGCCTAAGAAGCCGAAGTCGAAATATTCGGTTACCGGTATTTACATGTACGATGACAGCGTATTTGGCATTATCCGCAGCATCGAACGTTCTGCCCGCGGCGAGCTGGAGATTACGGACGTGAACAACCGCTACGCGCGGGACGGAAAGCTCGAGTTCGACGTGCTCCAATTGTGGTGGGGAGACGCCGGCACGTTTGAATCGCTGCAGGAAGCCGCAATTCATATGAAAGGCGTACTTCCCTAAGCGATAGGGAAGCCGGAAAGGAGGCACGGGATGGCTACACGCGACAAT
>NZ_GG695977.1:56506-60740 GCF_000159955.1 Paenibacillus sp. oral taxon 786 str. D14
CCTGGTCTGCGGCGGAAGCGGAGCGGGTTCGCGCCGCCGCCTTCGAGGCCGGCTACCGCGAAGGTTTGTTTGAAGGCGGGGAAGCCAAGCTGGGCCGCTTAATTCCCCGCTATATGCTGCTGCCCGAAATCTGGGTGGACGACGTCATTGCCGCGGGTTTCCCGACCGTCGCCGGGCAGCTTTATCCGCTGCTTACGCCAGCAGAGGTGTTCGCCGCTGCGGAGGGGGCGCTGCGGGAAGGCCGGCCGCTGTCGATTGTCCGTCTCGGCGACGGAGAACTGCTCACCTTGGCGCACGATACGGTAATTTCCACCGAGGAAGCGCTCCGCCGGGGGGCTTTTTTGCCCTATGCAGGCGTGCATTTGCCCGATCCAGCAGCGCGCGAAGCGTTAGCAGCCGCGATAAGGACTGCGGATATTATCGGGGTTCCGGAATCCCGGCATCCTTCCTATCAAGGGCTGTTGTTCCCGGTGCTGCGCCACTATGGAATCGATTACCGCGGTTTACGCTTGACCACTTCAACCGTGAATTATGAATTAAATGCCGGAGGTTATTTAACGAGACTGCTGCATGGCCGGCGAGTCTTGCTGATCGGGAATCAGGCGGAAGTGTTGGCGGGATTTCTTGGGCAGCGCAGCGTGCAGGTTGTTGGTTGGCTTGCTCCGGTGCAGGGTGTAGCCGATGTGCCGAGAGTCGCGATGCGCCTCCGGGAATTTCCGGACTTTGATCTGGCTTTGGTTGCGGCCGGAGTGGCTGCCGTGATGATCTGCACACGGCTCTCCGGAGAGCTGGGCAAAGTGGCGCTGGATATGGGACATTTAGCCGACAAACTGATAAAAGGCGAGGCGGCATGGCCGCAGCTCGGGGAGGTGCACATCGGTGCAAATGGAGTTTGACGGAAAAACCAAGATGCAAGCTAGACTCGGTTCGGAAACCTACGAGCAAGGATACGTTGCCGGCTATGCTTACGGAGTTCAAGAAGGCTACCGAGCATTTGCTGACCGCCAGGAAATCACGAGTATCATCATACCGACCTATGATCGCAGAGACCTGCTGCTGCAGTGCTTGGATCATATCGATCGATATACGTCTACACCGTATGAGGTCATTATCGTTGACAACGGATCGACCGATGGAACGGCGACAGCGGTTCGGCGGCGGCCGGGTCGGGTGCGGCTGGCGGTGTATCCGCAGAACCTGGGGTTCGCCCGCGCCGTAAATACCGGGCTGATGATGGCCAAGGGGAATACAATTGTGCTTCTGAACAACGATGTACTGGTGACGGAGCGCTGGCTGGATCAACTGCTGGCATGCCTTCGTCAGTTTCCTCAAGCAGCCGCAGTTGGGCCGGTAACGAATTACATCAGCGGCGAGCAGCAAATTGACGTTCCCTATGAGGACGTGGCGGATATGCCGGCTTTTGCTGCTTTGTACAACCGTTCGGATCCGATGAAGTGGCGCATGACCGATCGGCTGGTAGGGTTCTGCGTAGCCTTTCCGCGAGCGACGCTGGAGCAAGTTGGTTATTTCGACGAAGGATATGAGATCGGCAATTTCGAGGACGAGGATTGGGTCGCCCGATTGCGCCTGCAAGGAAAGAAGCTGGTGATCGCTGAGGACACCTTCGTCCATCATTACGGAAGCATGACGATGAAAGGATTAGGCAATCAGCAGTTTCAGGAAGTGAATACCCGCAACCACCATTTCTTTCGTGAAAAATGGGGAGATTTGCACGCCCTCTATGCGAGGATGACCGATTGGCGCGAGGAACGGACGCTAAGGGCGGCCGATTTCTTCCCGACTCACGTGCGGGTTCGGGATGTAAAGGGAGGCGTACACTGGCTGGAGCATGGTGTTCGCCATCCTGTGCATCCGGCGGCGGCTGACACGATGCCGGTGCCGCTGCGGCTGTCTGTGCTGGATCTGGTCCAGCTGCCCGTCGGCCCGGCCCGTTCAGCGGAGCAGCTGGCTGGTTTAAGCAGCGGAATGCCGACCGAAGCGGGCTTAACGGACGGCATCGTAGTCGCCAGCAGTGGACGGTGGTATCAAATTGATCGGGGGCAACGGCGGGAGATCATCTCGGAATACACGCTCAGCGCATGGGGGCTTACGCCTTCGGTAACCGTACCGGAAAACGTAGTGGCCGCCTATCCCGAGGGGCTGCCGATTCTGCCTCCGCAACGCATCGTGAGTGAGGATTTATAGGCTGAAACGAGCCGGCTCTACAGGAACGCGCTTATTCGTACCGGCATATGTTATTGGAGGGCATCCTGGGGCTGGTGTCCGAAGTCCGCTAATCAGAGCGCGGCGTAAAGGCCGGCCTAAGTTGAGGAGGAGTCAGAGTGGAGCAAAAAATTTCTGAGATCATCGTGCACATGGCCCACTCTCACCAGCAGATGGCGCGGGTGATCGATGCGGAACGACAAGTTGCTGTACGCATGGCGCAGATCGTGCATGCGATTCCCGACGCCGAGCCAGCGTTCGATGGGACGCCCGGCATATTGGAGAATTCGGGTCGGATCAACAAAAGCGTGATCTCCTACTTAAATGCCATTGCCGATTTACAGGAAGCGATGGCCGAGAATTTGAGCCATGTGATGAAGCAATTAAAGGTCCAAGAAGAAGAGTGAGGTTAATGAAGCGGGGTATGATGCCATGAGCAGGGAACAGGCTTATCTGAACATGCTGGATGCGGCCGCGAAAATCCAGTGGAATGTCGCGATGATACTGGAGGCCAAGGCGGTCGAGTCCGAGAAGGTGCGCAACTGGATATTGAATCATGTGCTGGAGAGCAGTTTCGAGGATCACGAAAAGCAGCTGTCCGACCCGCTGGAGGTTCACGATCAACTCGTGGAGGTGATTGAGGGCCTGACCAAGCTGCAAAATGGGCTGTGCAGCAACCTGAAAACGGTGCTTCCTCCCGATGTGACAGAAGGCAGCGGCGATGGCCTGGACGGAGGATTCGGCGGATTGTTCGACGGTGGTGATTTTGATCTGGAGGCAGGCAAATGACGAGGTTCCCCCTTCAGGCCGGGGAGGAGGCGAAACTCCGGTTAGTTGATGCCATAAGCCAAAGCCAGAAGGCGATGGCGCGGATTCTCGGCAGCCTCGCCGATGTGACCGAACTCTCCCCGGACGCCGCAAGGCATATTGCCGGAAATATCGATAAATTGACCAAATATCAAGAAGCGATGGCTCGCACGGTTTGCGGGTTAACTTTTCATCGCGTCAAATATGGAACTCCTTCGCCGCCATGGATGATGGACGCTTGTTATGCAGCATACGACGTTACCCGAGGAGAACAGGAGGAAGAAGAAGGATGGCAAAAAACAAACTCCGGCGTACCCGCCGTGTAAAGCCGCGTACGGCGAGAAAAGTCCGGATCCGCAGAAAACGGAAGCTGACCCTAAGGCGGAGAAGTAAGACGATCCTTGCCCGCCGCAAGCGTCGCAAGGCGGTGCACAAGCCGCGTACACATCGCAGAAGAAGACGGAGATTAAGACGCCGGCGCACCGCTCTGACGGTCCCAGCAGCAGGGGTTGCGGAGCCTGTAGCGGAACAGGCAACGCCCGAAGACAAGACGATTTACGATCAGGCCTATAACGAGGCTTATCAAGAAGGGTTTAACAGCGGCTTCGCCCAAGGCTACGAGGATGGGCATAAGATGGCCTATAAGGATCAAGTCTAATAAGGATCAAGTCTACCATCACCGTTGTCGGTTTATCCGGCAGCGGTTTTTTCATTACGGGGGAGGGGGACATAGTCTCTCTCCGCCCCTTTTTAACCATTATCCCTTTGCATCAGGGAGTGAAGAGAAAGGGGAGAAGTGCGCAGTTTAAAAATCTCGACGCGTACCTCGATTAGCAGGTTTACGCCGCTGCTGCGAGGAACGGCTTCTGACCACGTGCGATTAACTGGCGGTAAGGGATCGCTGGAATGGACAAGCACATCTGTAGCAGTTTCTGGCGCATTTCTTCCTCGGAACAGGACATGCGCAGGTGACGGCGGACGGTGTACTCATTCAAATACGCCTGCAAATGTGTTAACCCCAAGGCGACATACGTGCGTCTGATCGACTCCCTTGCTTGTCTCACGACTCTCCGTAAGGGCAGATACATCCGATAAACGAAAGGGAACCACCGCTTGGTTGAGGTATGGACGTCTACATGTTTGTTGATGAACGCGACGAGATCGCACCGGGTAGCCCATTGCTCGCTTCCTCTTTTATGTGATA
>NZ_GG695977.1:60992-75228 GCF_000159955.1 Paenibacillus sp. oral taxon 786 str. D14
ACGGGTGCATTCGGTATAAGCGCAGCGCGGGCAAACAAATCCGTTTGGCCACTTCATAGCGATGATCGCCTCGATGCAGTCGGCCTCACTTTGAAAACGGCTGCTGATAGATTGAAGCTCCATACTCGTAACTAATTCCATGTCCGATCCCTCCAAAACAAGAAATGGGCACATACGTTCCTCTTTTTTTCATTATACCAAACATATGTTCTATACACAACTAAAAAATCCCAAATCTCTATCAAATAAATCTGGATGTTCAGATCACTGTGCAACCTTAGTTTAATCCCGTCGATTGATTCCCCAATTCTGAACAAAAGGGATAATCGTGCAAAAAGGTAGCTAGAAGACCCTCTTCCTAGATCTCTCAATTCTGAACAAAAGGGATAATGATACAAAGAGGCGCAGCGAGAGGATCCCTATCTCGATCTCCGCATTCTGAACGAAAGGGATAATCGTGCAAAAGGGCGCGAAAAAGAGGACTAAGGGGCGCGAGGGGGGCATTAAGAGTCCGTCCCTAAAGGCGGCATTCGCCAATTTATCCGGCGGGCGGGTAGTCGTCCATGATGCACGTGTCCCCTCAGCATATATTTATTAAGACCCAGGAAACGCAAGATCGAAATCCACGAAGATAGGATGAAGGACCTTGGAGAACGTCAACGAGAATCGATACGGCGAGGCTTATCAGGCCGGATACCAGGAGGGGATCCGGTTTGGCGGATGCCAGGCTGTGCTGGAACGAATTCCGCCGGTTTCTCGGCCGAAAGTGGACCTGCGGGTGCTGTACGTGCCTCAAGGGTTCGATGCGATTGACGAAGGGGTTCAAACGGCGCTTGCGGAGCTGACGCGGGAGTGCATCGTTGCCTCACCGGAAATGATGTTGCAGGAAACCGAGCACCATCATCCCGATCTGGTGCTGGTCATGAATTCGCTGCACATCTTTCCGCCTGATCATACTGCGCAGTTGGAGCAGATCCGGAGGATGGGGATTCGGACCGCTGTTTGGTTCGTGGATGACCCTTATTTTACCGATGATACGCTCGCGCTGGCTTTAAGCTACGATGTGGTGTTTACGCACGAAATCGAATGTGTGCCGCTCTATCGCTCCCTTGGGGTGCAAAGCGTACACCACCTTCCGCTCGCTGCGAATCCGCGTCAATTTCGGCCCATTCCGGCTAAGCCGGAATATCGCTATGATGTTTGTTTTATCGGCAATGCTTTTTGGAATCGAGTCGCCTTGTTTGATCGCTTAAGCTCGTTCCTGCAGGACAAACGCGTGCTGATCGCCGGGTATCATTGGGACCGCCTGCCCCGATACGAGCAGTTGGCACGGTTCATCCGACCCGGATGGGTTCCCGTTGAGGAGACGGTTCGTTATTACAACGCCTCCAAAATCGTGCTCAACATCCATCGACCAACGCAAGCCGGCCAGGATAACCGGAACGGGAACGATACCTCAGGGAGATCGATCAATCCGCGAACCTATGAAATCGCCAGCTGCGGCGCTTTTCAAATTACGGACATCCGCGACGATTTAACCTCTTTCTACCGGCCGGGCTACGACATCGAGACGTTTCGGGATGAGGCGGAGCTGGAGGCGAAAATCCGTTACTATCTCGAGCACGACGAGGAACGGCGCTTGATCGCTTGGCGCTCGCTGTGGACGACGACGGCCGTCCATACGTATATGGACCGGGTTAGCCGCCTGCTGGCAGCAGTCACCGAAAGCTAAGAGCAGGAATCAACCGGCAAGCATCACCCTACAAGAAGCAACCGACAAGTATCAACCTATAAAGGAGTGACCTTATGTTCATGGAAGAAGCGACTGGCAATCCAACTCAACCCGTGATGAGCCCGGAGGAGCGCGGTAGAACCAACGGGTTCCGTGACGGCTACGCCGAGGGGTACCTGAGGGGAAGGGCCAGCTATATTGTCAGTCAACCGCGGCCGAAATTTCAGGTCCGCAACTTAAAAATATTATATGTCAGTTCGGGGAAAGGATTTCCTTATTCTCCGATAGACGAGGCCGTAACTTCCACGCTCCGTACGTTAACCGCGGAAGTCATCACCGCGGTGCCGGGCGATTCTATACCGGATTTGGCATCGCTGCATAAGCCGAACTTGCTGCTCGCCCTCGACGGTTTGGAGCTTCCTGTGGAGTATATCAACGCCGTGCGGGCTATGGGCATCCCGACGGCCATTTGGTTTACAGATGATCCCTATTATACGGATATGACGGTTCCGCTGAGCACTCAATATGACTACGTGTTTACCCTTGAACGAAATTGCGTTGATCTTTATCGCGCAGCCGGCTGCAGCCAAGTCCATTATTTGCCGTTTGCAACCTTTCCGGAGCATTATCGTCCGACCTTGATGCCATCCCCGCACCGCCGCAATTTAAGCTTTATCGGTTCAGCGTATTGGAACCGGGTGAACTTTCTTCAGCCTATTTTACCGGCGCTGATCGAACAAGGCTTAATGATCAACGGAATCTGGTGGGATCGGCTGCCGGAGTACCCGGCTTATGTGGACCGGATCGAGCTGGGAAAATGGATGGGCCCGGTGGAAACCGCCGAAGTGTACAGCGGTTCGAAGATCGTTCTGAATTTACATCGCTCCCCGTTTGAGGAGGATGTCAACAACAACAAAGCCGGTATAACGGCGGCGTCGCCAAATCCGCGGACGTTCGAAATTTCGGCCTGTGCAACGCTTCAATTGGTTGATTCGCGGGACGATTTGGCATCGTTCTACGTTCCCGGCGAAGAAATCGAAACCTTCTCCTCGCCGGAGGAGTTGGTCGAGAAGGTGCGTTTTTATCTGACCCATGAGGAACAAAGACGGGAAATTGCGCTGCGTGCGCTGAATCGGACCTTGCGGGATCATACCTATTCCAATCGGTTAGATCAGCTGCTAACCGTGATTTTCGGGTGAATCCTGTGAAGTGGAAGCCGGTTCCGGAGTCCCGGACAAACGCACAGGCAAAGGAGGGGCAATTGTGTCGGATAAAAAGAAGTTGCTGCTGTTCTCGCATGTGTGCAATTCCAGGAACGTAACCGGCGCGGAAAAGCTGTTGTTATTCAGCGCGAGAAAGCTGTCGGCTTATTACGACTGTACGATCGTGGTTCCAAGGCAGGGCAGTTTGTCGGTTCTGGCCAATCGTTATGGGATTCGCACTCTGCTGTGCGATAACTCGTTGCTCTACGGGATGTGTTCCCCGCACTCCGGTCTGTCTGGCGAATTCCATGCGATCGCCTGGAGCGACTCGGTGCAGCGCACGATCGGCTTGCTCCAAGAGGAGCAGCCGGATGCTGTACTGGTGAATACCAGCGTAAACGTGTCGCCGGCGATTGCTGCCAAACAGTTGGGAATTCCTGTGATTTGGCAGATTACGGAGGTCATTGCGTCCAATGAGTTTACGGCGGAAGCGGTGAATCTGATCGACAGATACAGCGATTTGATCGTTGGCATTTCCGAATCCGCGCTGCTCCCTTTCTTTGGAACGCAGGCCATGCACAAAACCGTGTTGCTCTACCCTTCGTGGAACCCGGAGGATATCCATCCCGAGCTTTGGCCGACACAACGCTGGCATCGAAGAGCGCAATGGAAGATCAAGCCGTCCGAGGTCTTGGTCGGCTATATTTCCTCTTACCTGATTCCGGAGAAAGGAGCCGATCATTTCATCGGGGCAGCGCTGAATCTGGTGCACCGGTTCCCGGCGGCCAAATTCGTCATCATCGGTGCAGAGGTTCAACCTGAGTATTACCGGAGCTTAAAGCGGGCGGTTCAGGGATCGCCGCATTCGCAGCGATTTATTTTTGTCAGTATGGAAAACCATGTGGAATCCGCCTTTAGTGCGATGGATATCGTCGTTGTTCCAGGCATTCTGCCCGAAGGGTTTGGATTAACGGCGCTCGAAGCGATGATCTTCGGTAAACCGGTTGTTGCCTATGCTTCGGGCGGATTGCGGGAAATTTTGGAGTCGACAGGCAGCGGTGCTTATTTGGTACCGACGGGAGACAGCGTCGGACTTGCGGAGAAGTGTGCAGAGCTCCTGTCTTCCATGGAAATGTCCCGCAGCGTAGGGGAAAGGAATCGAGCTCAAGTGGAGGTTGTGTTTGGCCCGGCCGCTTACGAGCTGCGGCTTCAAGGACTCGTTCAGCGCATGCAGGGGCTGTCGGGGGTTGCCGTGCCGCTGCCTGAGCCGGCCCCGACTGCTCCTTCCCCAGATGCGGCGGAGTTTCGAGGCTCTGGAGTGGGGGCAGTGCCAATTGGGAAGGCGCCGGCAGGTGCAGCGAGCCCATCCGGCCGCCGCAGACGGGTCAAATTGAAGCGAGCCAAACTTCGCAAGAGAAGATCCGGTACGGGAAGGAGCTTGACCGCCCGACGCGGCGGGAAGCGACGCGCAAGCAAGAATACCCGGCGCAGGGTGGCGCGTGCTCGTAAGAACCATCGAAGCCGCGGGACGGGGCGCGCACGGAAGATGAACCGGAATCGCCGCCCAGCCGGCCGGAGAACAGGAACTACCCGCAAGCAACGCGTGCGGAAACGCCAGAAGTCTACAAGGAGATGAGTCAGCAAGGAGATGAGACCGTGAAAATCATGACCATATTGGGGACCCGACCGGAAATCATTCGGCTCAGCCGGATCATCCCGTTGCTGGATCAGTGGGCCGAAAAACATGTACTGGTGCATACGGGGCAGAATTTTGCGGCTAGTCTCAGCGATGTTTTTTTCCAGGAGCTAGGGTTGAGACAGCCAGACTATATCTTTCAAGATCATCAAACGACGCTGGGCAGCCAGTTGGCGGCGATGTTTGGCCAGATGGAGCGGATCTTGGAGGTGGAGCGGCCTGACCGCGTGCTTCTGCTGGGGGACACCAACAGTGCGCTGTGCGCCGTACTAGCCGAGCGACTCGGCTATCCTGCGATCCACATGGAGGCGGGCAACCGCTGCTTTGACCTCGAGGTGCCCGAGGAGAAGAATCGGAAAGTCATCGATGCGGTGTCGACCATCAATATGCCGTATACTCCGCAGAGCAAAGCCCATTTGCTGGCGGAGGGGGTGCCAAGCAACCGCATCGTGCTGACCGGCAATCCGATTTACGAAGTGATGAAGTTCTACGAGCCGCAGATTGAGGCGAGCGACATCCTGCAACGGCTGGGGCTGAAAGAAGGGGATTATTATCTCGTGACCGCCCATCGGGCGGAGAACGTCGACCGCCCGGCCTCCCTGCACGCCATTATGGAGGGGCTGAACCGGGTCGCGGAAGCGTCGTCTAAACGGTTGATTTGCAGCATTCACCCCCGGACGAGATCGCGGATTGAACGTGATTTGAAGCTGGAAATGCATCCACTGGTGGAATTTCACGAGCCGTTTGGTTTCTTCGACTTCGTGAAGCTGGAGAAGCATGCGATATGCGTGTTGACGGACAGCGGTACCGTGCAGGAAGAATGCTGCATCATGCAGGTGCCTACGGTAACGATTCGCCGTACAACGGAGCGGCCGGAGACCGTGGATTGCGGCAGCAACGTCGTATCCGGCGTAGACGCCGGCAGAATCGCCGAAGCGGCGAAGCTGATGGCCGGCATGGAGCGTTTGTGGCCTTGTCCTGAAGGTTATCTGGAGGAGAAGGTATCGCAAAAAGTGGTCAAATTCGTGCTTGGGGGGAAGTTGAATGTTTAAAGATCAAGTCATTCTCGTCACCGGGGGGACCGGTTCCTGGGGTTACGAGCTGATCCGCCAGCTCCTCCCTCAAGACCCGAAGGAGATCATCATTTACTCCCGTGGAGAAGCGGCGCAAGTTGCGATGAGCCGCACCTTTAACGACGAGCGCCTGACGTTCCGAATCGGCGATATCCGCGACAAGGAAGCTTTGGTCGCGGCCTGCCAGAACGTGGACATCGTCTTCCATCTGGCTGCTTTGAAGCACGTGCCCATCTGCGAGGAGCAACCTGCCGAAGCGCTGAAAACCAATGTGGTTGGCACCCAAAACGTTATTGAAGCCGCCATTAAAAACAAAGTGAAAAAAGTCCTTTATATCTCTACGGACAAAGCGTCGAACCCGTCTAACTTTTACGGCATGACCAAGGCCATCGGTGAAAAGCTGGTCGTTTACGCCAACCTGATCCAGGATGAAACCCGATTTGTATGCATCCGGGGCGGCAACGTGCTGGGCACCAACGGCAGCGTGATCCATTTGTTCAAGCAGCAGATCCGTGAGCAGAAGCGGGTAAAGATCACCGATTTGGAAATGACCCGATTTTTCCTGACGATGCCGGAAGCGATCCAGCTTCTGTTTAAGGCTTCTCGGGAGAGCATCGGCGGGGAGATTTTCGTCATGCTGATGCCAACCTGCCGGATTATCGACCTGGCGGAAGTGCTGATTGAAGCTTCGGGCATACCCGATGTGTCGATCGAGGTGACGGGTATACGCCCTGGGGAACGGATTCACGAGCTGCTGCTCAGTGAATATGAAAGCCGGTCGACCGTGGTATACGACAAGGAGTATCTGGTCATCATGCCTGCGCTCGAGATCGTGGGTCTGAGAGATCGTTACGGCCATTTGCCGCTTGTTCCCTACGGCGAGTTGAGTTCGGAGCATGAGCTGATGAGCAAGGAGGAGATCCGCATCATGCTGGATAAAGGAGGATTTCTCTCATGAAATTGCTAATCCTAGGGGGCCATGGGATGGCCGGTCATGTATTGGTACGGCATTTTCGCGAGAAGGGAGGCTACCAGGTGTTCTATACCTCACGTGACCCTGGTGACCGGGACTCGCTGATATTGGATGCCGGAGATATCGTCGCCGTCGATCAGGCGGTGCAGTTAGTTCGTCCAGATGTCATTATTAACGCGGTTGGGGTGCTTAATCAATTTGCCGACCGGGACAAAATTATGGCTTATCATATCAACGGATTTCTGCCCCACCGGCTGCGCCATTTGGCTGACAAAATCAATGCGCGTCTGATTCATATCAGTACTGACTGTGTCTTCCGCGGCGACCGCGGCAGCTACCGGGAGGATGATCAGCCCGATGGTGTTACGACGTACGCCTTAACGAAGGCGCTCGGGGAAATACGGGACGCAGGACATCTGACGATCCGCACCTCCATTATCGGACCGGAAATTCGCCGTCACGGGATCGGACTCTTTCATTGGTTTATGAGTCAGAAAGGCAAGGTGTCCGGGTACCGCCAGGTCAAATGGAACGGCGTGACAACGATCCAGCTTGCCAAGACGATCGAATTGCTGCTGGACCGTCCCGTGTCCGGGTTGATCCATTTAGCGCATCCAGAGGTCGTCAACAAGTATGAGATGCTACAGATGTTTCAAGAAATTTTGGGGAAAACCGACGTTGAGATCGAACCGGATGACGGCCCTAACCTCGACCGTACGCTGGTAAACACCCGTCCGGACGCGGCGGTCCCCCTTCCCTCGTTCCGTCAGATGCTGGAGGAAATGGCGGAATGGATGAAACAGCATGGGTGACCGGGGGACGGTTCTGATTACAGGAGCCGGCGGTTTTACCGGACGCCATGCTTGCCAACGTTTTGCCGCCAAGGGATACCGGGTTTTCGCTTTGGTCAGGAAGGAAGCCGGATTGCCTGCAAACGAGAAGGTAGCGTACATCCCATGTGATTTGACTGACAGGGCAGGGGTCAAACAGGCCATCGAGCGGACCCGGCCGCAGTACGTGCTGCACCTGGGCGGTAAAAACTCCGTCCCGGATTCCTGGGCTGAGCCCATCCTTTATATGGAAAGTAATGTCATGACGACCCTATACCTGCTGGACGCGTTGTATTCCTGCGGTTTGGGGGATACCCGTATTCTCGTTGCCGGCTCACGGCTCAAATTCGGACTGGATCGACCGCTTCGACCCACTCACCCTTATGGGTTAAGCAAAACTTTGCAAGAGGCGTCCGCGTTGGCCTGGGGTAAGCTGTTCCATCTTGGCGTGTTGATCGCAGAACCGGGCAATTTGATTGGAGCCGGCCCGTCAACGGGGATTTGCTCTCTGCTCGCCCGGCATATCGTCCGGCTGGAGCGCGGGGAGTCCCCTCCCCCCTTCCAGTTGTCTGCGGCGGATGCTAGGCGCGACTTCCTCGACGTGAGCGACGCGGTAGACGCTTATGAAATGCTGCTGCGCCAAGGGGAGATCGGCGAGGTGTATCCGGTCTGCTCCGGGCGGGAGCGAAGCTTGGCCGAGCTGGTGGAGGACTTCGCGCAGCTAACAACTGTAACGGATATGAGGATCCAAGCGGGTCCTCCATCCGCAAACGGAGCGGTATCCCATGCCGAGCCGCCCCTTCCCCAGGCGCTCTGGGACTTGGGGTGGCGGGCTAGCGTGGCCTGGGAACAATCGCTGCTGGACATTCTGGACTATTTTCGCAAAGAGGGGGCCGAATCGTCATGAATCCGCGCGTTAGTATCATTATTCCTTTCTATAACTGTCCCTATATTGAACAGGCGGTGCAAAGTGCACTGAGTCAAACGTATCCGCATACGGAGATTATCGTTGTGGATGACGGTTCGACTGTCCACGCCGAGCGGCTCGCGCCTTACCGCGGTCATATCTATTATTTGGGCAAGGCGAATGGGGGAACGGCCTCTGCGCTGAACCACGGTATCCGACACGCTTCCGGGGAGTATATCGCGTGGCTTAGCTCGGACGATCTGTTTGCGCCTCAGAAAGTCGAAATGCAATTAAGTTTCATGCTGGGGCAAGGCGCTGAAATTTCCCATACCAATTTCCACTACATCGATGAGCATGGCCGAATCACTCAATACAATGCCGGCATGCAACCCCTGGGGATGCGAGAGCTGGCGAACACGTTGTACAGCGGCAACCCGATTAACGGATGTACTGTCATGATGAGACGCAGCTTGATTGAGCGCGTGGGACTGTTTGATGAAGGCCTGCCGTACACTCACGACTACGATCTGTGGCATCGAGTAATGCTCTCTCGTACGGCTTTTCCTTATTTGAACGTCCCGCTCATTTCCTACCGGCGCCATTCGGGGATGGGGACGCTGCGCCATCAAGCGGCGATCTCGGCGGAGATCCGGTTCATCCAGAATCGTTACCGGGATGCGCTGACCCATCTTATCGCGACTTCTTAACGATTCAAGCGGACCGGGCCAAGATATCGACGAATCCTAAAGAGACAAAATAAGCGGTTATCTTGATAAAGATGTCTATACCAAAACCTTCATCGGTTCATAACCTGTACTAGATTACAAGAAGGTGGTGATTTAAAAGATGGGTGTCTTTCTTGATGCCAGAAGCTCCGTGAACTCCAACCAGCCCGGATTCCCCGGAACTCCGCTCACAGATACTCCTGCATTGTTCGGGATTATCGGCCTGCAAACGCAGAACGTTCCGAATCCGATTGTTTTGCTGTCGGGTACTATCGGAATTCTGGGAGACGTCGGCGATACGTTTACGATTGAGATCGTTCGCGGTGCAACGTACGTTCCAGCCAATGTCATCTTTACCCTCGACGGCGGCGTTAGCAGCGCCGCTTCCACAGAAGTCACGTCTTTCGTAGCCGCCGACCTTCAGGCTCCGGCTGCTCCGGAAACCGTTTATACGTCCTTTATCTCTGGAGCAACAACGGCAGTCCGAAACGGTCCAGAATCATTTGTAGGCATTGCCCAACAGGGTTAGGTTGTACCCAGAAAGCCTGCCTCGGGGTGACCCGGGCAGGTTTTCTGCTAAACGAAGGATATAAGCTCCGATAGAAAAGGATTTGAAGGAATGAAGCGGCTAAAGATTTTGTTCGTAACGAAGGATTTCAGTCGATATTTGGAACGGAATTTTCACTACATGCAGTTGGAACTGCGAAAATATGCCGATTTGGCCTTGGATCATCAGGGCGGAGAGGTACGGGCCATTCTCCGGCGAGCTCCCTTTCAGCCCGATTTTGTTCTGTTTAACGATCGGTTTCATGCCTCTTATTGCCCTCCAGTTGAGGGGCTGGAACATTTGAAGTTACCTTGGGGCATGATCATGCATGATCTGCATGCCAAAGTCGAGCAGCGACGAGAGTTCCTGCGGCGTTACCCCTCTGCCACCATCTTTGTGATGTATCGGCAAGCGTTCCGGGAGCGGTATCCCGAGTTCAAGGGCCGTCTTTATTGGCTGCCCCATTTTGTAGAACCTACCGTGTTCAGGGATTATCGACGCCGGAAAAACATCAACGTTCTGCTTATGGGGGCAACTAACCCGAAGGTATACCCGTTGCGCCATAAGATGAAAACGGCTTTGACCGGATATCCCGGCTTTGTATGTCACAGCCATCCCGGCTATACGGACTTCGAATCCGATGCCCAGGCGCTTGTAGCGCGAGGCTTTGCGCTTGAAGTGAACCGATCCAAGATCTTCCTGACTTGCGATTCCAAATTCCATTATCCGCTTCGCAAATATTTTGAGGTACTCGCTTGCAACACGCTGCTGCTCGCTCCCGAGAACGCTGATCTACGCGCGCTTGGGTTCAGGTCCGGCGTACATTATGTGGCCGTGTCGGAGCGGGATTTTCTCGCCAAAATTCATTTCTATTTGCATCCAAGCAACGAATCGCTGCGGGCGAAGATCAGCGGTCAAGGGTATGAGTTCGTCCGGGAGAAACATACGACCTCCGTTCGTACTCTGCAGCTCCTTCAAATGATCCGTTCCATCGTCGGTTAAAAATACACGAAAGTGAGCGCGAGGCACGTCCTTACGGTCAAACTTCAAGCGAAAGGGGAGATGGATGTTGTCACGAATCATTGCCATCGTCGGTATGGGATATGTTGGTCTTCCTTTGGCCGAAACGTATCTAGACCAGGGTTTTCGCGTCATCGGCATCGACAAGGACGAAAAGAAATTACAGCTTTTGCAACAGGGACGAAGTTACATCGCTGACGTTCCCGATGAGAAAATCAAACGATATACCTATGCGCAGCAATTGACGGTATCTCCGGACTTCGCCGAGATCGCAAGCGCAGAAGCAATCATTATTTGCGTGCCGACTCCGTTGACGGAACAGTATGTGCCGGACTTGACCTATCTGGTCGATGCCGCAGAAAACATCGGGAAGCATCTTAAGCCCGGGCAGTTGGTCGCATTGGAAAGCTCTACTTACCCCGGAACCACCCGGGAAGTGATTTTGCCGCTGTTGCAAAAAAGCGGTCTACACCTGGGGACGGAGTTTTTTGTGGGCTTTTCACCGGAACGGGTGAATCCCGGAAGCCGCCGTTACTCCCTGAGAGATATTCCTAAGATCGTCAGCGGGATTACCGCTGCTTGCGCGGATCGGATGGAGGAGCTTTATCGTGCGGGCTTTCGCACCGTGGTGCGGGTATCCTCGACGGAAACGGCTGAGATGGCGAAACTGCTGGAAAACACCTTTCGTTTCGTGAACATTTCTTTCATCAATGAGTTTGCTTTGCTCTGCGATCAAATGGGAATCAACGTTTGGGAAGTGGTGGAGGCGGCCTCTTCCAAGCCGTTTGGCTTTAAGGCGTTTTATCCCGGCCCCGGCGTAGGCGGACATTGCATCCCGGTGGATCCGATCTATCTGCAATGGAAAGCACAGCAGTTAGGGATGGAAAGCTCATTTATCGAGATCAGCTCGCGGATTAACCGCGACATGCCAGGGTACATCGTGTCCAGGCTGCAGGAAGAATTGAACGGTAGCTCTCTTGCCGGTAAGCGGATTTTGGTGCTCGGAATTACGTTTAAAGAGGATGTCGCCGATATCCGCGAATCGAGCGTGCTTGAGCTGATTCGGCTGCTCATGGCCGCTGGTGCAATAGTCGATTATCACGATCCGTTGATTCCAGAAGTGGAGATCAGCGGAATCAAGCTGTATTCGGTGGAGTTGACAGCGGAGCGCTTAGCCTCCTCGGACGGCGTGGTGATCGCCGTCCGTCACCGCGGATTGCCGCTGGAGGATGTCGTGAAGCACGCGCCATTTGTATTCGATACGCGAAATGCGGCCGCCGGTATACAAGGCAAAGCGCGGATCGTTACGCTGGGGGGCGGAAAATCAGGATCCGCTCAAAACGGAATTTCCCGATGAATCTAGTTACGAAAGGAAGGTATATAGATGTTCAGAGACAAGACCGTGTTAATTACCGGGGGGACCGGATCCTGGGGGAAAAGGCTGACAAGGAGACTGCTGCAAGAGGGACCGCGGGAAATCCGCATTTTCTCGAGAAACGAATACGCTCAGGTCTTAATGCAGCGGGAATTTAGCGGGCACGCCTCAATGCGGTATCTGATCGGTGATGTCCGTGATTACGCGGCGGTGGAAGCGGCGAGTAAGGGAGTGGATTATGTCTTCCATCTGGCAGCTTTAAAACATGTGCCGGTTTGCGAATTCCAGCCGGAAGAAGCGCTCAAGACCAATGTGCTCGGAACGGAAAACATCATTCAGGCGAGCATCGCGAATAAGGTCATCAAGGTGATCGACGTGTCCACCGACAAAGCGGTGGATCCGACAAATACGTACGGGATGACCAAAGCGATCGGGGAGAAGCTGATGATTCGTGCGAACGATTTAAGCGAGCATACCCGGTTCACTTGTATCCGCGGGGGGAACGTGCTTGGGACGAACGGCAGCGTGGTTCCACTGTTCATCAACCAGCTGCGGGACGGGAAAGACTTAACGATTACCGCCCGGGAGATGACGCGCTTCTTCCTGACCTTATCCCAGGCGATCGATCTTCTGCTTAAAGCAGCCACGACAGCCATCGGGGGCGAAACGTTCGTGATGAAAATGAAGGCCTGCCGCATCATCGATATTGCTGAGGTGCTTGCGGAGCATTATGTCGGACATCACGTCCCGGTGCAGGAAATCGGCATTCGGCCTGGAGAGAAGCTGCATGAGGTGCTGGTCTCTCGGTACGAAGCTCCCTATACGCTCAAATATAGCGATCAATATTACGTCATTCTTCCTCCCAGCTCCAAGGAGCTCATTGCCCATTATTCCAGCTTGCCTCGCGAACTGTTCTCTGAATACAATTCCAATGCGTCTTTGCTTGATAAAGCCGAAGTGACTGAGCTGCTGCGGGAGGGAGGGTTCCTGAACTGATCACGATAAGTTTATGTATGATTGTCAAAAATGAAGAAGCCCGTTTGCCTGTATGTCTAAAGTCCGTCGCGGATTTGGCGGACGAAATCGTGATCGTGGATACGGGATCAACCGACCGCACGAAGGAGGTGGCCGCGGAATTCGGGGCCAAGGTGTACGAGTTCGCCTGGCGGGAGGATTTTGCGGCCGCGCGGAATTTCAGTTTTTCTTTGGCAACCTGTGAATACATTCTCTGGATGGATGCTGACGATGTATTCACCGAACCCAACCGCGCCAAGCTCCTTCGGTTAAAGCAAGAATTGAGTTCTGACATCGACGCGGTCCTGATGAATTATGTGCTCCACGAGGAGGAGCAGACCGGAGCACCGCTGGCCTTCACTCGGCGGAACCGATTGGTCAAACGGAGCCGGAATTACCGCTGGATTGGCATCGTACACGAATACCTGGATGTCGCGGACGGGAAACAGCTGCTGACGGATATTGCTGTGACCCATCGCGGAACCGGGAGCCATTCCGGACGGAATCTAAAGATCATCGAGCATCATTTGGCTTCCGGCGGCGTACTGCAAGGACGCCTGCGTTTCCACTTTGCATGCGAGCTGGCAGATGCCGGTCGATATGAGGAAGCCGTACCGCATTTTGCGGAGTTCCTCCTCGATCCGAAGGCAAACCGGGATGATCTGATTCTAGCTTGCGCCCGTTTAGCGGATTGCTATGGTTTTTTGGGACGCGAGCGACAAAAACTGGAGACGCTGCTGCGATCCCTCCAATTTCATACTCCAAGTTCGGAAATTTGCTGTGCTATCGGCAACTGCATGGAGGATCGGCAAGAATGGGCGATGGCAATCTATTGGTACGGTCAGGCGATACAGAATGCCAATGTTGGCAGTTGGACAGCGATCGTTCATTCAGCGTCCCGGACATGGTTGCCGCATAGCCGGTTATGTTTGTGTTATGCGCAGCTCGGCCATTTACGTCAGGCTTATGAGCATAACCGGGAGGCGCTTCGCTATTTGCCCGAGGATCCGGGCCTCCTTGAAAATGAGAAGAAGCTGAAGTTGGCTTTGGAAACGGCGTCTACCTCATAGGCGGTTCCCCAATAGTATATGCATTTTGCAGAAAAATTGCCGACAAAAGAACCTCCAGATCACTGGAGGTTC
>NZ_GG695977.1:76811-82714 GCF_000159955.1 Paenibacillus sp. oral taxon 786 str. D14
CGCTTCTTTATTTTACTCCTAAGCTTTGCAGCATTTGGCGGAACGAATCAGCATACTGCTGCGGCGACAGCCACTGGTGGATATGCTGTTCCCCCATGCTGCGGATCTTCTCCCGCTGCCCGTGATGGTCCATCAGCTCCAACGCTCTGGCAACCGCTTGGCCCACTTGCGGGTACGCGAAGAACTTTCCCGTTTCATTATGCTTGATAAAAAGACGTACGCCATCGGAATCGGTGGTAAGCACGGGACAACGGCAAGCTAAGGCCTCGGCAACGGCATAGCCGAAGCCCTCCAGGGTAGATGTGGAGATCATCAGTCCGCCTGAATCGCCGACGCGGGATAGATAATAGGGCATCTCCCGGTTAGGGGTATTTGGATACAATTTGAGTTTAGGCTCTAGCCCCAAGCGTTTAACATACTGCCAAAACCGGTTTTTCGTCTCCTCGGACGGAAGCTGATAATCAAGGAACATCCAAATTTCCATCTGTGGACGTTGGCGGTGTAGGGCGGAAGCGATTTTCAGGAACAACTCCCAATTTTTGTTGGGCTCCAGCCGTCCGACCCAAGCGATGATGGGCACCGGATACTTCGGTTGCGCAATGTGACGGAAATGCCGGGTATCCAACGGATTCATCAATACGAACTTGGGCAATGTGGGGTAGTAGGTGGAGGCCAGCTCAATCAAATGGGGGGTTGGAGGCATCAGCGAAGCCTGGCAGTTTCGCAGGATTTCCTCCTTGCCTTCCCGAAGCGTCTGCTCTGCTTGTTCCCGCGTTCCCAAGCCTTGAATTTCAAAAATAATCGGTTTGTGAAACCCAAGCCGGCGCAGCCGTCCGGGCATCCAGTAATCCGAGGTTGCGATAACGGCATCATATTGCGGCAAACGTTGAGCGAGTTCGGCATCGCTTGGATCCACCATCACGGGAATGTTCGCCTGCTGCGTGTTGATGAGCCCGGAACCGGGACGCAAATACATAATATGGCCTTCAATGTTCCGTCTTTTTAGCGCATCGCAGCGCAGGCGGTTTAAGGTTTCGACCCCGCCGCTCGGAACATAAAACGTAAACAGCACTTTCATGGGCCAGCACCCCTTGAGGTTATTCAGCGTCTCAGATTTAGTGTACGCGTAATCTGAATTGGACGTGTGGGTGGATTTCCCACGATACAAGCCCGCTGAAGCATAGGAGGCTGGTGGGTCGCTCGGTTATGTTTACCTGTATGACGACAACGGGATTTGGCGCATGATAAGTCCTGTTTCATACATTACTTCTTACGGATGGAGGTTGACTACATGCGAGGAGCGAAAGTCGTTAACTTATCGTTATCCGCAGCGTTGCTTGCCGGGATGGCTTTAATGGCAGGTTGTGGTGACGGGAAGGGCGACAATAATGTGCGCACGCAAAGCTTACGGGGCAATAACCGAAATTATGATGTCAATTCTTTAAACCCCAGCAACCGTCTGTTCTCCCGCAGCGCCGGCAGCGGACAGGATATGCGTATCCGTTCCCTGCGTTACAGCCCTGCGCTTAGCAACAAGGTGGCACAGCTTGGCGACGTTCAAACCGCACATGTCGTTGTTACCGACCGTGATGCATATGTAGGTGTCACACTCCACGGCACGAATACGACAGGCCGCACTAGCGCTTACGGGGTGCAACGTCCCAATGGAGTTGGCCTTGGTACGACCAATGTCGGCGGCCCTTACGGTGCGGACTATGGAACCCGCGGCGCCGCAGACAACGGTTTGGCTCGCGGCAACGACCGTGCCGGACTGGGCGGGCTCTTTGACCTCGGACGCGGTTTGTTCGGAACGGGGAACAACGTCAATCGCAGTAACAACGGCTCGATGTTGGGCACCGGCACAACCGGCAACCGTTTCGGGTCGATGTATCCTGGAGGTACTCGTGGGACGACGAACACCCCTTCGGGCTTCACTACCGGGAACGGAGCCTTGGGAGCTGGAACGAGCAACGTGTCCCAGGATCTCAAAAACCGGATCGAAGCAGCGGTTAAGCAAGCGGCACCGCATATCCGCAACGTCTACGTATCTAACGATTCCGATTTTGTATCCACCATTGGCCAATATGCTACAGAGTCTCGGGGCGGCGGAACACTGAACAACTTCATCAGCGATTTCGAAACGCTGATTAACCGTGTATTCCCCGGCCGTGCAGGGACGATGACCGGGCCAAATGGTTATGCGCCGACAAGACCTAATGCCGGCATGGGCAATGGGACAGGAACAGGTGCACGTGACATGAATGCCGGTTTCACCGGAGGGACAACCCGCTAGCGGCGGTTTATAGCGAGAACCAAAAAGCGCGAGAAGCGGGAAGAAATCCTTCCTGCGTCTCGCGCTTTATCTTGTGATTGGATGGTTTTGATTATTCGTTATCTTGGAATGCACGTCCTTTGACCCACACCCGCTGCAATTCCAAATCGCGGTCGACCAGCAGCAGATCTGCTTGTTTGCCGGTTTCGATCGAGCCGGTTAAATGGTCGATGCGGATCAGCTTCGCCGGATTGGCGCTGGCGGCTTCCGACGCGCGTTCGATCGACAATCCCACCTCGCGTACGAGATAGCGGAAACCGCGGATCATCGTCAACGTGCTTCCGGCTAACGTTCCTTCGCTGTCGCGCAGCGTGCAGACGTTATTCTTCACGACAACCGGCAGGTCGCCAAGCATGTAGTCCCCGTCACCGAGCCCTGCAGCCGACATAGCATCGGTGATCAGGAGCAGGTTGCTGCCGGTCTTCACGCTGGCCAACAGCCGGATTGCTGCAGGATGGACGTGAATGCCGTCGGCGATGATTTCTGCGCTAATGCCCGGCGTGCTCAGGATTGCCCCGGCGGTGCCCGGTTTGCGGTGATGCAGCGGCGTCATGGCGTTAAACATATGCACGGAGTGGTTTAAGCCAACCTCGTAAGCGGCCATGATTTCTTCGTAAGTGGCATCGGTATGACCGGCAGCCGCTACGATTCCCTGCTTCCGTAAATAGCGGATCAGCTCATGCGCCCCGTCCCGTTCAGGCGCAAACGTAACCTGCTTAATTAGCCCCGGATACTGTTGTTCCCAACCTTCGATCCATTCGCGGTTCGGCGGGACGATGTGCTCAGGATTTTGGGCGCCCGGCCATTTCGGGCTGATAAACGGCCCTTCCAGATGAACGCCAACCAATTGGGCATAAGGCATCTCGCCAGCCATATATTGATGGACTTCGGCCAGCACGTTGTCGATCATCGCCTTCGGAAGGGTCATCGTTGTCGCCAGCATCGAAGTCGTTCCCTGACTGCAATGAAGCTTCGTAATGGCGTCCAGACCTTGCTTGCTTGGCTGCGAGAAATCCTTCAGCATGCCGCCGTGCACGTGCACGTCGATAAAGCCGGGCAGCACATAGCTGCCTTTCGCATCAATCGTCTCGACGCCTGCAGCGTGAGCTTCAGGTAATCCGGCGGTCGTGCCGACGTAAGTGATGACGCCGTCTTTCACCGCAACCGCGCCGTCGCGGAACGTTCCGCGCGGGGTGACAACTTCGGCATGAATGAGGTTGAAGGTACGTCCGGCGCCGCTCATCACAGGAATCTCCCCGCAGCCTGGTCAACGACGACAACCACATTCGGGTGGGTTTGCAGCAGCGAAGCCGGACATTGGGTCGTGATTGGCCCCTTTAACGCTTTGGCGATGATTTCGGCTTTGTCTTCGCCTTTGGCCATCAGCAGGATTTGCTTAGCCTGCAGGATCGAACCGATCCCCATCGTGAGCGCGTGAGTTGGCACCTCGTCAATGGAATTGAAGAAGCGCGCATTGGCCAGCCGTGTCCGCTCTTGCAGCTTCACGACATGCGGCGGCCCCGTCAGCTCATCGGCAGGCTCGTTAAACCCGATATGGCCGTTATGTCCAAGGCCCAGCAGCTGCAAGTCGATTTGACCCGCTTGATCCAGCAGTTTTGCGTAGTCCTTGGCCGCTTGCTCAGGATCCGGAGCATTTCCCTCAGGTACATGCGTATTTTCTGGCAAAATATCGATATGATTAAACAGCTTCTCGTCCATGAATCGGCGATAGCTCTCTGGATGGTCCGCCGGCAATCCGATGTATTCATCCAGATTGTAGCTGCTCGCTTGCTTAAAGCTGACGCTGCCTTTCTTGTACAGCTCGATCAGCTTCTCATACACCCCGACCGGTGTGCTGCCGGTAGCCAGGCCCAAAATCGCCCGCGGGTTAGATTGCAGGAGGCTGGCGATGATGCCTGCTCCGGTTTCATTAAATTGCTGCTCGCTGTTGGTTTTGATAATATTCAGCATTCGTGTTGCCCTCCTTGGGTTTTACGATAAATTTGAACATTCTGATACGAGCTTTCGAGCTTCGGAATGAAATCCTGGAATTCCAAGCTGACCATCCCCGTAAACAAAATATCGATGACGTGCAGCTGCGCAATACGCGAGGCCATATCACCCCGGCGCATGCCTTCCTCTAACGAGGATGAGAATAAAGCGATATCCGCGAGCGAAGCCAGGGAGTTGCTGCTGTACTGCGTGAGCGACAACGTGGTTGCGCCGCTGTCTTTGGCGCAGCGCAGGGCGTCGATCGTTTCCGGCGTTTCGCCTGAATAGGAGATCGCCAGCGCCACGTCGCCTTCGCCGAGCGAGGAAGCGGAAGTGATCTGCATATGCGAGTCAGCGAAGGCGGTGCAGTTCTTGCCAATACGCACCAGCTTCTGGTAAAAGTCTTGGGCGACAATCGAGGAAGTCGCCACACCGTACAGATCGATGCGCTTGGCGCGGCATAACGCCTCAACGGCCCGGGACAGCTGGTTCATGTCCAGCAGCCGGGTGGTGTCGGTAATCGAGGCGAGATGGTTGGCTTCCATCGCTTCGACGATTTTTTGCAGGTCGTTGCCGGCGATGATGTCCTGGTAGTGGTTCTCCGCAGGCTTGTGGGCCAGCTCGGAAGCCAGCTTCATTTTGAAATCAGGGAAGCCTTTAAAGTGAAAAGTCTTGCAGAACCTTGTCACCGTTGAGGGACTAATCCCGCACGCATTGGCCAGCTCTGTGATCCCCTGATGAATGACGGTGGCCGGCGACTCCAAAATGTATTCGCCCAGCTTGCGTTCCTGCGGCGACAGCGTCTCCAGGTGGCTGGATACCGCATGCAATATGGGTGTCATAGATAAATTCCTCCCTCAGGAAGTTCAGCCGTTGGATGTGATTGTTTACTTGCTACGAAAATAATTTTTATTAAATTCTTGTGAAATGTGAAAATTATTTTGACTTCTCGGTTTCATCATAAGCGATTTTCCCGGCCTTTTCAAGTAGGGTTACCCGTCAAATGGCGACAGATTCCTTGAATTTTCGGAGTCTGCATAATACACTCTAAACAGTAGGGTTATTATCGGAGAGAGGAATGGTTTGGTTGTCCGTTGATCTCGACCATTACATAGATCGGATCGAATCGGTATGGACCCGTTCGTTTCGGAAAGTGAAAAGTGAATTAATGCACCATCAGGAGCTGGGCCTGACGGGCCCGCAATTTCATACGCTGATGCTGATTGCCCGGAAGTCCAACTGCAATGTCAGCTATTTAGCCGAGAAGCTGGAGGTGAAGCCCAGCGCGATTACGGTCATGATCGATCGGCTGGTCCAAAGCGGTTTCGTGGAGCGGCGGCATGACGAGCAGGATCGGCGGGCGGTGCTGTTGTCGGTTACCGAGCGGGGGGCCGAGGTGCTGGCGGAAGCCCGGAAGAAGTCACGGGAAGTGTTGAAAACGCATTTATCCGTCCTCAGCGAAGAGGAGCTGGAGATGATGATCACGATTTTGGAGAAGCTGTCCAAGAATTCCAAAGCGTGAGGGAAGCGGTGAACATATTGGCGGAAAGGAACCATGGAATTTTCTATGGTTCTTTTT
>NZ_GG695977.1:84237-110769 GCF_000159955.1 Paenibacillus sp. oral taxon 786 str. D14
ATAAACTTCCGCTAAACGCGGTCTGTCTACTTTGAATGTACGTCGATAGACGTTTTTCTTATCGCTGATTCTCCGTGAACCTGATAGCGTGCACGAAGGATGCCGGGTTATGATAGACATAAGAATGAAAGCGTTATTTCATCAAACCGAAACGGAGGAGTTCCATGGAAAAATATATCTTGGCTTTGGATCAAGGCACAACGAGCTCGCGGGCGATTTTGTTTAACCGGCAAGGGGAGATTGTTCATTCGGCACAGCGGGAATTCCCGCAGTATTTCCCCGAACCCGGCTGGGTCGAGCAGAATCCCAATGAGATTTGGGGCTCGATCATGTCGGTGATTGCTTCCTGCTTATCGGAATCCGGTATCAAGCCGCGGCAGATTGTTGGGATCGGGATTACGAACCAGCGGGAAACGACGGTCGTTTGGGAAAAAGACAGCGGCAACCCGATTTACCCGGCGATCGTCTGGCAATCCCGGCAAACGGCCGCGATCTGCGAGGAGCTGCGGAATGCCGGTCATGACGCTTTGTTCCGGGCCAAAACCGGTCTGCTGCTCGACCCTTATTTTTCTGGAACCAAGGTCAAGTGGATCCTCGACCATGTCGAAGGCTCGCGGGAGCGGGCGGCGAAGGGCGAATTGCTGTTCGGGACCATCGATACCTGGCTCATCTGGAAGCTGTCCGGCGGCCGCTTGCATGTAACGGACTATTCCAACGCTTCGCGGACGCTGATGTACAACATCCACGAGCTGACCTGGGATGACGAGCTACTTGCGATTCTGGACATCCCGAAGGCGATGCTGCCTGAAGTGAAATCCTCCTCCGAGGTATACGGCACGACGGTTCCGTACCACTTCTTCGGGGAGGAGGTGCCGATCGCGGGGGCGGCCGGAGACCAGCAGGCAGCTCTGTTCGGGCAAGCTTGCTTCCAGCCGGGGATGGTCAAAACGACGTACGGAACCGGCTGCTTTATGCTGATGAATACCGGCAGTACCCCCGTTGTATCGGAGCACGGGCTGATCACCTCATTGGCCTGGGGCTTAAACGGGAAGGTGGAGTACGCTCTTGAGGGCAGTATCTTCGTGTCCGGCTCGGCGATCCAGTGGCTACGCGACGGGTTGCGCATGTTCCGGAACGCCAAGGACAGCGAGGTGTACGCCTCGCGCGTGGACTCAACGGAAGGCGTCTACGTTGTTCCAGCCTTCGTTGGTCTCGGCAGCCCGTATTGGGACAGCGAAGTTCGCGGCGCGGTATTTGGCCTGACGCGGGGGACGACGAAGGAGCATTTTATCCGGGCGACGCTGGAGGCGCTGGCTTACCAGACCAAAGACGTTCTCGGCGCGATGGAGCAGGATGCCGGATACGCCGTACGGTCCATGCAGGTGGATGGCGGCGCTGTTGCGAACGGCTTTCTCATGCAGTTCCAAAGCGACATTCTTGGGGTTCCCGTAGAACGTCCGGCGATCGGCGAAACGACGGCGTTGGGCGCGGCCTTTTTGGCGGGTCTCGCGGTCGGCTACTGGAGCGATTTGGACGAAGTCGCGCAGTGCAAACGCCTGGAACGCCGGTTTATCCCAACGATGCCGCAGTCTAAGCGGGAAGCGCTCTACCAAGGCTGGCTGAAAGCGGTTCAGGCCGCGATGGCCTTCAAATAACGGGCCGCCCATTTCTATACGGCACCGCACCATTAACCCTGTTTCTTCATAAGATGTGTTGACTGTATCCCTGAACCTTGTTAAACCACAAAACCCGAGCAAGGAGGGGTGACGCATTTTGAAGAGCAGCGATCGTAACAGCAAATTTCTGTTGACTCATCGTGAACGGGAGGTCTTCGAGCTTCTCGTGCAGGATAAAACGACGCGCGACATTGCCGGGCAACTGTTTATTAGTGAGAAAACCGTCCGTAATCACATTTCTAACGTCATGCAAAAGTTGAATGTCAAAGGTCGCGCGCAGGCGGTTGTCGAGCTGATCAAGCTTGGGGAGCTGAAAATCTGACGGTGAACTACGTGTTCGTAGAAAGCCGCAAGCCTTCTTTTTCACCCCGGAAGGGGTAAGAGAAGGTTTTTTTGTGTGCGTATCCGCAAATAAAAAAACCTCCAAGCATCCTATTCACATCAGATGCCGGAGGTTATTGGCTAAACTAACGTTACAGCGACTTCAAATAATGAACGATCGTGAGCAGCCCTTTGTCAAAGTTCTCCAGGTTAAAATGCTCGTTTGGCGCATGCAGGTTTTCGTCCGGCAGCCCGAAGCCCATCATGACGGCTGGAGCCGACAGGACGCGGGACAAGGTCTCGACGATCGGGATCGAACCGCCGTCCTTCGTGAACAGCGCCCGAGTGCCGTAAATGGCTTCGTAGGCATCGGCCGCTTTTTGCAGCATCGGATCTTCCGGATTGCATGTGAAGGCCCGCGCTTTCTCGGTCGCTTTGACCTTCAAGGTTGCCCCCGGCTGCAGGTGTTTGTGCAGATGCCGTTCGATGCGGTCGATCGTGGCTTGCGGGTCCTGGTCGCCAACGAGGCGGCAGGTGATTTTGGCATGGGCTTCCTTCGGCAGTACCGTTTTGGTCCCTTCCCCTTGGAATCCGCCGTAAACCCCGTTGAGTTCCAGCGTTGGACGGGCGCCGGTCCGCTCGACGAAGGAGTACCCTGCTTCGCCAAACAGCTCCTTCAAGCCAAGATCCCGCTTGAGCTTCTCTTCGTCAAATTGTTGCTTGGCGAACTCTTCGCGTTCGAGCGCAGACAGCTCGTGAACGCCTTCGTAGAAGCCTTCGACCGTGACTCGGCCTTGCTCATCATGCAGGGAAGCCAGCAACGATACCAGGGCGTGCAGCGCGTTAGGGACACCGCCGCCATATGTACCGGAGTGCAAATCGGTGTTGGCGGTATACACCGAGACTTCCATCGCACACAAGCCGCGCAGACCGATGCAAATCGCCGGTTTGCCCGGTGCCATCAGCGCGGTATCGGAGATCAGGATCACGTCAGCGGCCAGCTTGTCCTGGTTGGCTTCCAAGAAGGCGGGCAGGTTCGGGCTGGTGACTTCCTCTTCCCCTTCGATGCAGAATTTGATGTTGACCGGAAGCTCCTTCTCCTGCTTCAAAATCGCCTCCACGGCCTTGATATGCATAAACACTTGGCCTTTATCGTCCGTCGCTCCGCGGGCGTACAGCTTGCCGTTCCGAATGGACGGCTCAAATGGCGGCGTCTCCCACAGATTCAGCGGGTCTACCGGTTGTACGTCATAATGGCCGTAAACCAGAACGGTTGGTTTCCCTGGTGCGTGCAGATGCTCGGCATAAACGATGGGATGCCCTGCAGTAGGATGAATCTCCACCGATTCCATACCGGCGCGGCGCAGAGCTTCGGCGATCCATTCGGCCGCCTTCTGCACATCGCCTTTGTGTTCGGACAAGGCGGAGATGCTGGGAATCCGAAGCAATTCGCCAAGTTCATTTAAGTGTTGTTCGCGGTTCGTATTAAAATAAGCTTGATAATCCATCGTCGAATGTTCCTCCCGAACTAGAACTAGTTTTACCTTTATATTCTACACCTTTTTTGCCGAGAACACGAATGACGGGGTGACGCAATTAAAAGCAAGAGCCTCCCGATTCCTTAAATTCACCTTAAAAGGGACGCGCTTTTTTTAGGAATATTTAAGGTAAATTCGATGGATATCTGGTAAAGTCAAGAAAGCACGTTTTGAATCCAAATTGAATGCTTCATGAAGAAGGGAGTCGCAAAGTCATATGGACGAAAAGGAAAAAAAAGAGTTGGAGGCAACCGGAGGCGAAACCGGAGCCGCTGAGGAGACGCGGGCCCAGGATGGACAGGCCGGTCCGGCGGATGCCGGGACGGACCAGCTAGCGAAAGCGGCAAATGATCCGGCGGATGCTGTGGGCGACCCGTCGACGGAAACGGAATCTTCTCCAGCGAACGAAGCGGAAGTAACCGTCGCGGCTACGGGCAGCACAACCGATGAGGACTTGACGCCGGTGATGGTTCCCCTGAACGGGGAGACGGAGACTGCACCGGTACAAGCCCCTACATCCAGTAATAAAGTATGGCAGATCGTATCGTTGGTACTGGCTGTTTTGCTGGTCGTTGTACTGATCAAACCGCCGTTTGCCACGAATAAGGCAGAGGCCGTCGCTACGGTTAACGGTGTGGAAATTACGAAGGACCGGCTCTATGAAGAACTGGCTGCCAATGGCGGAGAACAAGCGCTGACAAACCTCATCAACCAGGAGCTTGTGAACCAAGAGGCTGCTAAGAACAATATCACGATCACGGATGCCGATGTCGACGCCGAAATCGAAACCTACAAAACCCAGTTTGGTTCGGAAGAAGCGCTGAATCAAGCTTTGGAGCAGTACGGGATGACCATGGATGATTTGCTCAAGCAGGTCGAAATGGAGCTGAAGCTGACGAAGCTGCTGGAACCGCAGATCAATGTTACCGACGAGCAGGTTAAGGAAACGTTTGAAACCTACAAGGATTCCTTTAATACACCGGAGCAAGTTCGGACTTCCGTCATTTTGGTCGCAACTGAAGAGGAAGCGAAGGATATCGTGAAGCAGTTGAAGGAAGGCGCCGATTTTGCAGAGCTGGCCAAGAGCAAATCGCTGGATACAGCTACGAAGGATCAAGGAGGAGACACCGATTTCTTCGCCCGCGGCGAAATGGAAGAAGCGGTGGAAGAAGCCGCCTTCAAGCTGGCGAAAGGCGAGATTAGCGAGCCTGTTAAGACGAGCGAAGGTTATCAGGTCATTAAAGTCACCGACAAGAAGGAAGCCCACACGGCAACGCTGGAGGAGAAGAAGGATGAGATCCGCAAGAGCCTTATCTCCCAACAGGTTTCCAGCATGTCGGGAGCGTGGCTGGAGGACGTTCGCAGCAAAGCGAAAATCACCAATACATTTACGGATGCAGCCGCTGCCGAGTAATTCGGCTGAAGCAGCAGCCATTCTGAACCGCCGAAGCCCTGCTTCGGCGGTTTTTGGTATTTCGGTTTGAACACTTCAAGATCGCTTTGTGTTTCCGGAAGTCTGACGGTACAATGAGGATACACGGATGCATTTGAGTACATATCCAATTGGGACGGATCGTATGGAGGCAGGGGAAGATGGCGGAGTGGTATGAGCTTAGTTTCGGGGAAGATTATTTGCTGGTATATAAGCACCGCGATGCGCAAGGTGCGAAACACGAAGTTCAGCGGATGATCCGCTGGCTTCATCTTCCTCCAGGTGCGAAGGTGTTGGATTTATGCTGCGGCATGGGCCGCCATTCGCTGGCGCTGGCCGAAGCGGGTTACAAGGTGACCGGCGTGGATTTGTCAGAGGTGTTGCTGCGCGAGGCGAGACGCCTCGACCCCGAGGGTCGGATCACCTGGCACCGGGCGGATATGCGCGAGTTGCCGCTTCAAAGCGGGGAGTTTGAGGCGGTGGTGAACTTATTTACTTCATTTGGTTATTTTAAAAAGGACGAGGAGCAGATCAAGGTGCTGCGGGAAGCGGCCCGCGTACTGAAGTCAGGGGGCCGTTTCCTTCTCGATTTTCTTAATCCCGCTTATGTTGCCGCCCATCTTGTTCCGTATTCGGTACGGGAGGACGCGGGGCAGCAGATCGTAGAACGGCGGCGGATTGAAGATGGGTATGTCATCAAGGACATCGAAATTACCGCCCCTGGCGGAGAACCAAGGCATTATATGGAGCGGATTAAGCTGTACGAATTGGATGATTTTCGGCGGATGCTGAAGGAGGCCGGTTTAACCTTGCAGAACGTTCATGGGGATTATGATGAAGAGCTTTACGATCCGAAGACGTCTCGGCGCATGATTTTGGTGGGGGTGCGGCCATGACATTATTGCCGGAAATCCAGCTCTGGGACCGGGAGTTCGTGGCCCGTGTTCCGATCTCGATGGCCCCTCCCCTGCGCAGGGTGAACAGCTACGTGCTGAAGGGAGAAGAGGGGATTACCATCATCGATCCAGGGCCGCGAACGGAGGAGACGATCGAAGAGTGGCGGGCAGCTTGGCAGGATCTCAGGATATCGCCGCGCGACATTAGGCAAATCGTCTTGACCCACCACCACCCCGATCATTATGGCCTGGCGGGATATATGCAGGAGGTCACCGGAGCGGCCGTATTGATGTCGCCGCGGGCTTATAAAGAGACGCGGCTGATGTGGGGGCCGGACAGCCGGATGCACAAAGCGCTGCCCGATTTGTACCGGCGGCACGGGATGCCGGAATCGTGGTACAGCCAGCTGCCCGGGCATCTGCAGGGCTTTTTCGCTCAGGTCACGCCGGCTCCCGAAGTAACCTTTCTCCGGGAGGGAGAGCCGATCCGGATGGGTGGACGAGCCTGGCTGCCGATTGAAACGGCCGGACATGCCCCGGGGCACCTGTCCTTTTATAATGCCGAACACCAACTGATGTTCTGCGGGGATGCGGTGCTGCCGCAAATCTCCCCCAACGTCAGCTTCTTGCCTGGCAGTGATCCGCAGCCGCTGCAATCGTTCCTGGATTCGCTGGAGAAGCTGAGCGCTTACGAGGTGGCAACCGCATATCCGGGACACCGCAATCCGTTTGATTATTTTGCGGAGCGTGTGCGGCTGTTGCTTGAGCATCACGGCGAGCGGCTCCTGCGCATCGAACGATTGCTGCAGGAGCGGCCGCAAACGGCTTTCGACGTTTGCGCCGCCTTATTTGGCACGGAGCTTAGCATCCACCAAATGCGCTTTGCCATGTCAGAAACGCTGGCCCATCTAGTTGAGTTGGTCCGGCAAGGGCGGGCTGAAGAGCAGACGAACGGAGAAGGTACAGACGAGGTTATCCGGTATGCTCCGGTGGAATAGTCCAATAATGCAAAAAGAAGGGCGGCATTTGATTTGCCGTCCTTCTTTGCGTTGCACTGATGGAGATTACCGCTCGGAGTCGAGGGATTCCTCACCGCGTTCTTTTTCCCGTTCCGCTTGTTTGCGATGGGCGATCCGGCTGCTGGCCGAGGCTGCAATGGCGCCGACAATGTCATCCAAGAACGTATTGCACGGACCCAGCGTCTTGTCATTCAGCCGTTCCAAAATACCCGGTTTCAGCTTATCGACATAACCGTAGTTGGTGAAGCCGATGCTTCCATACACGTTGACGATCGAGAAGGCCAGAATCTCGTCCACCCCGTACAACCCCTCGTCATTGGCAATCATGTCCTGCAGTTCAGGGATCAGCATCCCCTGCTCTGCCAAAATATCGAGCTGAATGCCGGTCAGCACCGCATTTTGCACTTCGCGTTTGGTCAGCACCTGCTCTACGTTATGTATGCACTCTTCCATCGTCAGGTTCGGGTAGTATTTTTGCTGCAAAAACATTACGAGTTCCGCGATTTGCTCCGTCGTTACGCCGCGCTTGTGCAGCCACTCCTTGGTGGCATCAGCGACCTTTTTGCTGTTCAGACTGTAAGGCGCTTTGGCCTTTGGTTGTTCCATCCCCATACACTCTACTCCTCGTCATTAATAGTTGGATTGACAAGATATGAAGAAGTTTGTCCAGATCCCGGAAAAATATAGTTATGTTTCGGGACAAGGCTCGTATATATAGTAATACAAATCTTAGCCAATTGAAAAACTTAGGGAGGCACGAGCAAAAATGAAATGGAACCGCCGATTACGAAATACGGCTGCCGCCGGGGCAATATCGCTTCCGCTGCTGCTGTCGGGCTGCGGTATGTTTGGGGGAAGCTCCGCTCAAATCGATCCTCCGCCTACCGATATTGAAACGCAAATGTTGGAAGGTCTGGATGCCGCGGAGCAGACAAGCTTTGCCCAGGAGGAAGCACTCTCTACAGTTTACTTGGCGAACGAGCATGGCTTGCTGGCCCCGGTCGCCTTGCACTTGCCTGATGGCGAGGCTTCGCTGAAGCTGAACCGGATGCTGGAGATGCTGGTGAAGGACGGCAAGTATGCGAGCCTCCTCCCGGTTGGTTTTAGCGGCATTCTTCCGGCGGGCAGTGAAGTGAAGGCTGTAACTGTTAAAAAAGATGAGAAGCTGGCTGTCGTCGAGTTTAACCAAGCATTTACGGGCTATGAAGCCGCCGATGAGCGCAAAATTCTTGAAGCGTTGACCTGGACATTAACCGGAACGCCGGATGTGGAGAAGGTTCAGCTATGGGTGGACGGGCAGAAGTTAAACGAAATGCCGGTGAACGGTACGCCGCTGGATCGGCCGCTTAGCCGTAATTTTGGGATTAATCTCGAAATTAAAGCAGAATCCGGCTTATCCCAACTGAGCCCGGTCATTGTATACTTCTCCGCAGCAACGCCAGAGGGGGTCCAATACTTCGTCCCGGTGACGCGATTTGTCCCGGCCGACGGCGATCGCGTGAAATCCGCGCTCGGCGAACTGCTCAAAGGGCCGCAACAAGGAGACGGCCTGGAGCGGGTCGTGACCGATAACACGAAGCTGGAAAGTGTCGAGGTCTCGAAGGACGGCATTGTGACCGTTGCGCTGAAGGACGATATGTTTGAAGCCGGGGAGAAACTGCCAGCACAAATGCTGCAATCTCTGGTGCTGACGGTGACGGAGAACCGGGACGACAGCAAGGTGCGCATTTGGCTCAACGGACAGAAGGAAGTTGTCGGCCTGGATAACCAGACCTACAGCGAACCGGTGATACGGCCGGAAACGATTAACGAAATCCCGCTGTAACTATGTTGTTCGCGGCGCGCCCTAAGAGGCAAACCGGACCCTGCTAGGTGCAGGGTTCTTTTTTTGGCCGAATGGAAAGGTGCTTTTATGCCCACACTTTGGTAGAATAGGGAAAGCATATTGACAGCAAGAACACGTAGGAGGCAGTAAAAGATGAGAAGCAACGGACGCCAGGCGGACGAGCGCCGAGCGATGAATTTAACCGTCAATGTTAATAAATACGCAGAGGGGTCTGTCTACATCGAGGTGGGCGATACAAAGGTGATGTGTACCGCTACGGTCGAAGAGAAGGTCCCGATGTTTATGAAAGGGCAGGGCAAAGGCTGGGTAACGGCGGAGTATTCGATGCTCCCTCGCGCAACTCAAACCCGGAACCAGCGGGAATCAGCCCGCGGGAAGTTGAGCGGCCGTACGATGGAAATCCAGCGGCTCATCGCCCGCGCGCTGCGTTCGGTCGTCGATCTGCAGGCGCTGGGTGAGCGCTCTATCACGATCGATTGCGACGTACTGCAGGCAGATGGCGGAACGCGGACCACGTCGATTACCGGGGCGTTCGTGGCGTTGGCGCTGGCGATGCACAAGATCGCTCAGAAGCACGCGCTGCCGAAGTTTCCGATCACGGACTTTCTCGCATCCGTCAGCGTAGGGATCGTTGGGGAGGACACGTTGTTGGATCTCAACTATGAGGAGGATTCCAAAGCGAAGGTCGACATGAACGTGGTGATGACCGGCAACGGCCAGTTTGTTGAGGTTCAAGGTACCGGGGAAGAGAACCCGTTCTCCCGGGCGGAGTTGGATCATATGCTGGAGCTCGCCGAGAAAGGGATTCGGGAGATGATCGAGCAGCAGCGTGAGGCGCTGGGGCCGATTGCGCTGCTGATCGGAAGCGGGCAGTCCCGATCGGTGGTGTAAGCATGATCGAAGGAACGGAGATTATCGTGGCGACCCGTAATGCCGGGAAGGTGCGGGAATTCGCGCATGCCTTGGCGCCGCTGGGCAAAGAGGTTCGGAGCTTGGCCGATTACCCGGATGCCCCGGAGGTGGTGGAAGACGGGACGACGTTCGCCGAGAACGCCCGTAAGAAGGCCAAAACGGTCGGCGACGCGCTAGGCCGCCCTGTGCTGGCCGACGATTCGGGCCTTTGCGTCGACCAATTGGACGGTGCGCCGGGCGTTTATTCGGCCCGATATGCCGGGGAAGGCGCCAGCGACGAGGACAACAACGAGAAGCTGCTCGCCGAGCTCGAGAAGCGGCGGCTGGGCGAGGATACGGAGCAGCCGCTGCTGAGCACGGCGCGGTTTGTCTGCCACCTGGCCTTGTACGACCCGGCCAATGGGCAGTTTATCGAAGCCTCCGGCGAAGTCGAAGGCTGGATCACCTCCGAGCCGGCGGGCGGCGGCGGGTTTGGGTATGACCCGCTGTTTTATCTGCCGGCGTACGAGAAGACCATGGCCGAGCTGACGCTGGAGGAGAAGCAGGCCGTCAGCCATCGCGGCGCGGCGCTGCGGGCGTTGGCGGACAAGCTGAGCGGGGCGGCTGCGGGGAAGTAGGCGAGGGCCGTGTGACCGTGCAGCACGTGAGGCCCGAGGAGGCCGTGCAGCCCGTGCAGCCCGTGCGGCTTGGCGCATAGCCGCTTGCTTGCGGGAAATTAACGGTAAATCCTCCTGTTAATTTTCGACTTTTTGGCTCGTTGCACCAATTAACGGTAAAACCTACAGTTAATTTTGCCCTAAAGGCCGGAAACGGCCCAAATGCCCGAAATTAACGTCAGGAAATACCGTTAATGCCTGTTAAAGCACCCGAACCGGTAAAATTAACGGCAGGTTTTCCAGTTATTTTTTCGCAACCCACTATAAGCGACATCAAAAAAAGCAAGTCAGGGACCTGGGTAAGGTTCCCGGCTTGCTTTTTGCGCTTCAATTAACGAATTTTCACGTTGTAGGTGCTCAGCCAGAAGTTCACCTGCGACAAATACGCAAACAGCTGCGGACCGCTCATCAGCTGGCCGAACCATGGCAGGTTGGAGGACGATTCCTTGGACGCGGCGATGGCGCGAATTTTGTCCGCATTAATCAGCGGCAAGATCGGCGAGGTCGGGTCGTCGAGAATCTTCAGCATTTGATCCCGCACGGCAGTCAGGTAGTTCGGGTTATGCGTTTTGGGGTAGGGGCTTTTTTTGCGGTAAAGTACGTCTTCAGGCAGGATGCCTTCCAGCGCTTTGCGCAAAATCCCTTTTTCCCGGTTCCCGGTCGTTTTGATCTCCCACGGAATATTCCAGACATACTGCACCAGTCGGTGATCGCAATAAGGCACGCGGACTTCCAATCCTGCAGCCATACTCATGCGGTCTTTGCGGTCCAGCAGCGTTGGCATGAACCGCGTGATGTTCAGGTACGACATGACCCGCATCCGAGCCCGCTCGCCTTTCTCCCCTTCCAGCTTCGGTGTCTCCGCGACCGCTTCGCTGTATCGATCGGCGATATACTGCTCCGGCTTGATCCATTCGCGGATTTCCGGCGACAACAGATCTGCGCGCAGCCCGGTCGCCACAGACCAAGGGAACGTTCCCGAATTCAGCAGTTCCTCGCGGTGGAACCACGGGTAGCCGCCAAAGACTTCGTCCGCAGCTTCGCCGGAGATGGCGACGGTGGCCCCTTTTTTAATCTCCCTACAAAAAAGCAACAGCGAGGCGTCCACATCCGCCATGCCCGGCAAATCGCGGGCAATCGTCGAGTCGGGCAGCGCCGCAACCAGCTCAGGCGTATCAAACTTGATCGCGTGATGGGCGGTCTGCAGCTCCTCGACCATCCGCTGGATCCACGGGCCGTCCGCGCCAGGCTGATAGCTGTGGGCCTGGAAATGCTTGTCGTTGTCGACGTAATCGATCGAATACGTATTGACTTGACCTTGGCCGGTCCGCTTGTAATAATCGACGGCCAGCGCGGTCAGTGCGCTGGAGTCCAGACCTCCGGACAGCAAGGTGCACACCGGCACGTCGGAAATGAGCTGGCGTTCCATCGTGTCCTGCAGCAGCTGGCGAATCGTTGCGGCGGTTTCCTCTACATTGTCCGTATGGGGCTCGGCTTCCAGCTTCCAGTAGGCGTATTTTCGCAGTCCATTGCGGTTGAAGATCATGACGTGGCCCGGACGCAGCTCCTTCAGATCCTTGTACACGCTATGGCCGGGCGTCCGCGCCGGACCGATGACGAAAATTTCGGCAAGGCCTTCAGGCCCGACGACGGGCTCAACCTTCGGATGCCGCAAAATCGCTTTCGGCTCGGAACCAAAGATCAGGGTGCCGTCAATTTCGCTGTAGAATAACGGTTTTACCCCGAGACGATCTCGGGCAAAAAAGACATGCTCCCGAACGCTGTCCCAAATGGCGAACGCAAAAATTCCGTTCAGCCGGTAGACGCAATCCGGTCCCCACTCGATATACGATTGCAGCAACACCTCCGTATCACAGTTGGTACGGAACGTTCGGCCTCTCCGCTGCAGCTCCGCTTTCAGCTCCAGCGCGTTATAAATTTCCCCATTATATACAATCGTAAATACCGCGTCTTCCTCATGGATAATCATCGGCTGTGCCCCGTTCTCGGGGTCCATGACGCTGAGGCGACGATGTCCGAAAGCACACGGGCCGGAAATCCAAGTTCCCTGGGCATCCGGTCCCCGGTTTTCCAGACAGGATGTCATGGATAACACCAGATCCGATTCTTTCGTCAAGTCCCGGTTCCATTCGATAAAGCCGGTTATTCCGCACATTTTTGCTATCTCCTCTCCGCATTGCTTTACAGTCCCCGCTTGCCGACCGGGTGAAAAGTATTAACAAATTATGCCGAACGAGGGCATAAAATGTCTGTCCATTATGGAAAACTATGGCGTGGAGGCAGTATAGCGCGAGGTGAAGCAAGGCATAAGAAGGAGGGTTAACCATGGAAAAAAGGACTTATTACGTTTCGGTTCAAGGGCGATCGCTCCTTGAGGATCCCGGCGCTGCAGCGTACGAGTGGGAGATTCAAGCCACCCGGGAGGAGGCGGATCACCTGAGTCATATGCTCGAGCATTTGGGGGAGAAGGAGGAGAACGGGTTTATGGCTTTTACCTATCCTTGGCCGGATACGCCGGAAGATGAGGTCAACCGCAGCTACGAAAGTTATCTGAACGCGTTGTATCGTGAAATTTACCGGCTGGGCACGGCGGAAACGCGGGCGCAAATGGAGCGCTCCGGTTTTGCAGCACAGCTGTAGCTGTTTGGATGTCCATCGGAAAGGAGCGACGCCTGTGACGTATTATATCAAGGACGCGGAATATCGGCGGATGGATGAGCACCAAGGGCGACCCTGTGCCGTGATCCAGGTGTATCCGGGCGCGGTGGGAGACCCCGAGCTTTTTGTATATGTGGCGCGTGCTGCGGACGGGAAAGGGTATGAAATCATCCGGATGATCCGCAGCGAGGCGAACTTGGAGATCGACTGGTACGATAATAATCTGCATCAGGCGTTCTCTGAGGTGGCGGAGGAGCGGTTTGGGGATCGGGGCTGGCCGGAGCCGGAAGCTCAGCGGAAGGAGTTCCTGCAGAATCTGCTCGCGAATGAGCAGATCGTCGCCCGATTGGAGCAGTTGCCCCATTGAGGGAGGAATCACCAAATTTATGCCAAAAACGCTTTGAAAAACAAAAAGGATGCGCTATAATAATTAACGCATCCTTTTTTTTATAACGACGTGTCCCAGTAGCTCAGCTGGATAGAGCAACGGCCTTCTAAGCCGTCGGTCGGGGGTTCGAATCCCTCCTGGGACGTGACGAAAGAGCACCCTTTGGGGTGCTCTTTTTGCTATAGTCCCAGGTTGGGCGAGAACCCCCACAATCAACTAACTGGATTTTCTACCGCTATTTTGGCCGTTTTTGGACAAAACCGAAGAATTAGAGGTAAATCCTACTGTTAATTTTGTTCAAAAATGCCCCTGAGCGGGAAATCAGCAAAAATAACAGTAGAATTTCCAGTTAGTAGCTTGCACGTGAGAAAAAATCAAATATTAACGGTAAGTTTTCCAGTTAATTCATCTCGACCCTGGCTCAGGGGAAGTCAAATAAAGAACTCGCCCCCAAATGTGGTAAGATCCGCATCTTCCAGATAAAATCAAAAAAACCCTTTGTTAATCAAAGGGCTAGAGGTTAAAAAAAGGTTATGGAGCGGGTGAAGGGAATCGAACCCTCGCCTCAAGCTTGGGAAGCTGGCGTTCTACCATTGAACTACACCCGCAAGAGCTAAGCAAGAAATATTATAACGCCAACGCAGACAAGAATCAAGCCCCGCCATTAATTACCGGTCGGGGCGTTTCGATTTACTTTACGATGATGCTTCGGATGCAGCCATCCCTCTCACGATCTGCGCAGGTTTCAAGGGCAGCGCCTGCCCGTCGATCGACAGGATTTCGAGCGATGGCGGCGATCGGTGGATTCAGAGAATAACGAAAAGGCTCAGTTCTTCTAGTGGTTAGCATAAATAAGATTATAGCGAAAATTGTCGATTAGAACGAAGTTTTTTATGCGGAGAGACTGCGTAAAAAACCGCCGGAGTATTAAGTTTCCGGCGGCTTTGGCGGTATGGGCGTTAGGGCTTGAGATTAACGGCCTGCCGCCGAACTAGACAGCAGCGCTTGAAGGTCCGGCTCAATCTCAGCGGGTTCGGTGCGAGCCGCATACCGCTTGACGATCTCGCCGTCTCGCCCAACAAGGAACTTCACGAAGTTCCATTCGATATCCCCCGTATCGTAAGGTTCTGGCGTATGCTCCCGCAGATAACGGTATAACGGGTGGGCGTGCTCCCCGTTTACGTCGATTTTGGCGAAGAGCGGAAAAGTGACTTGATAATTCGTTTCACAGAAAGCCTTAATCTCTGCTTCCGTCCCAGGCTCTTGCTCGGCGAATTGATTGCAGGGGAACCCAAGAACGGAGAAGCCTTGGTCCTTGTACTTGCTGTACAGTTGCTGCAGCCCCGCATAATGCGGTGTCAATCCGCATGCACTGGCGGTATTGACGATGAGCAGCACTTGTCCCCGATATGGCGCGAGCGTCGTGGTTTCACCCGTAATCGTACGGACTTCAAAATCGTAAAGGCGGCTCATCGGCTTACACCAAATCGCAGGCGTCCGCTGGCATCCAGTGAGCGTCCTGCCCTTCCCATTTCACATTGCAGCCGATCGGATTCGTTAGCGGAATCGAAATTTCGCGCCCGGTGGTGAGCTCCTCCAACACCCGATCCAGATCGTTAACCGTCATTTTGCTCGTGTCGCGCGGGTTATCAACGCCGCGTCCCGTATAGACGAGCTTGCGGTCGGCATCAAAGACGAAGAAATGCGGCGTGCGCAGCGCACCATAGTCTTTCGCTGCCGTTTGTTCCTTATCCCGCAAATACACCCAAGGGAATCGATGCTGCTCCATCCGTTTGACCATGTGCTCGAAAGAATCTTCCGGATGGGTGTTTTCGCTGTTCGAGTTAATCCCTACAAATACGACTCCCCGATCCTTGAACTTCTCTGCTGTTTGCCGCGTGACTTCATCAGAGCCAAGCACATAAGGACAGTGATTGCAAGTAAAAAACACGACGAGCACCTTGGCCAAAGCAAAAGATTCCAAAGAGTAGGTCTGGCCATCCGTAGCCGGCAGGTTAAAGTTTGGTGCCGGACTTCCCAAAGTTAACGTGAAACTCATCACCATCACCTCTCACATATTTTGATAACGTTTACTTCCATTCTACCTTAAATGTTCCGATAATCTCAAATTTTATGAATTACCTGCTAAATAGCTGTCATAGACATGACATTCTGAAATTTTCTATTGTCTATTCTGTGAAAATGCTGTAAAGTAGCTTATCAAATAAGCCATTAATTTATGTCAGTTAACTTAACACTCCAATTGACCATAGTTCGATAAATCGTCACTTTTAGCGAAATTACGGCAGAGTAATTGTGATTTACCGTATATCGCTTCATTGACCCCTTCTGCTTAGGCTTCTGCTTTACCTGATTGCTGTGCGGAAGCGAGAATGTACATTCGTCCGCGTTGTAGAGACAATCGAAGGTCGAGTGCCGCAACTAACATAGAGATAGAGGGCACTGCTGCATCTTTACGCTTTAGGAAATTACAGCACGACAGATCGATTGTACATTTGTCTATTACTGACGGACATTGTCGAATTGCGAGATTCCATTTTTACGGGAAAAGAGGCTGTAAACATGATTCAACCCATTTTGCAGATTAAGGATTTGCACACTCACTTTTTTACCGACCGAGGCGAAATCCCTGCGGTGGACGGCGTGAACCTGTATGTGAATCCCGGCGAGGTGCTTGGCGTCGTTGGCGAATCCGGCTGCGGCAAAAGCGTTACCTCCTTGTCGATCTTGAAGCTGATCCCTCAGCCGCCTGGCAAAATTACGGGAGGGTCGATCGAGTTTAAGGGGAAGGACATTGTTCCGATGAAGGAGCGGGAAATGCGAGCGATTCGCGGGAACTCGATTTCCATGATTTTTCAGGAGCCGATGACGTCGCTGAATCCGCTGTTTACCGTCGGCCAACAAATTGGGGAGACGGTTCGGCTGCACCGGGGGCTCAGCAAGAAGCAAGCACGGGAACATACCATCGACATGCTGAAAAAGGTTGGCATTCCTCGGCCGGAGGCCATCATCGATGAATATCCGCATCAACTCTCCGGCGGGATGAGACAACGGGTGATGATCGCGATGGCGATCTCCTGTAATCCGGAGTTGCTGATCGCTGACGAACCAACTACAGCACTCGACGTGACCATCCAGGCACAGATCCTCGATTTGATCCGGCGCTTGAATGAGGAGAACGGTACGGCCGTAATGATGATCACGCATGACCTTGGGGTCGTTGCCGAGATGTGCCACCGGGTAGCTGTGATGTATGCCGGCAAAGTGGTGGAGGAGGGCCCTGTGCGGGATATTTTTAAAAATCCGCTGCATCCCTACACCCAAGGGCTGATCAAGTCGGTGCCGCGCATGGACGAGGACCGCAAGCGCCTGTTCTCCATTCCAGGCAACGTGCCGATCCTGAACACCCGGATGAAAGGCTGTCGCTTTGCCGAACGCTGTTCGCATGCGATGCCGATTTGTTCGGAGCAGCTGCCTGAGCTGAAGGAATACGAAACGGCGCATAGCTGCCGGTGCTGGCTCCATGAAACGCCACAGGAGGAAGTTGTATGAGTGAACCCTTACTGCAAGTTGAACATCTGAAAAAATACTACCCTACCGGGGGCGGATGGTTTGGCAAGTCACAGCAATTCGTTAAAGCGGTCGATGACATCTCGTTTACCGTGCGACGGGGCGAAACGTTTGGACTGGTGGGGGAAAGCGGCTGCGGGAAATCCACGACCGGTCGTTCCCTGCTTCGGCTGATTGAGCCGACCGGCGGCAAGGTGATTTTTGAAGGGGAGGACATCACGGCTTTGTCGCCAGAGGCGCTGCGCCGGAAACGCAAGGATATGCAGATTGTGTTCCAGGATCCCTTCTCCTCGTTGGATCCTCGCCATACGGTGCAGCGGATTCTGGAGGAACCGCTGATCGTTCACGGCGTGGGCAATGCCAAGGAACGTAAACAGATGATCGACCGGTTGATCGATGTCGTTGGTCTGACGCAAAGCCATCTGCAGCGTTATCCGCACCAATTCTCCGGCGGTCAGCGGCAGCGGATCGGGATCGCCCGTGCATTGGCGCTCCAGCCAAAGCTGATTGTCGCCGACGAGCCGGTTTCCGCGCTGGATGTGTCGATCCAGTCGCAGGTGGTGAACCTGCTTCAGGATCTGCAAGAGGAGTTCGGGTTGACGTACATCTTTATCGCCCACGATTTAAGTGTCGTGAAGCATATCTGCGACCGGGTAGCGGTTATGTACCTCGGCCGGATCGTTGAGATTGCCGACAAACACAAGCTGTACTCGTCACCTCAGCATCCGTATACCCAGGCGTTGCTCTCCGCAGTTCCGCAGCCGGATCCGGACAAGAAGACCGAGCGGATTATTCTGCAAGGCGAAGTGCCCAGCCCGGCTAATGCGCCGGTCGGCTGCGCGTTTCATACGCGGTGTCCGATGGCAATGGACGTTTGCCGGACGCACCGCCCTGAGCTGGCTGAGACGGATGCGGGCCATTTGACGGCTTGCCATCTGTACACCGAAGTGAAGAACACAGGAAGCGCGAGCTTGGCATAAAGATGACGTTTTGAACTACCTCTAAAGGTTTATAGTCTGGGTACTATGCCCAGCTTTTTTATAAACAAGAAATTATATATTGGGATTCAGAAGGGAGCCACAAAATGAAAGCAAAGAGATGGAGTAGTGTTGTTCTTGTTACGATGCTGAGCGCCGCCATCGCCTTGGCGGGGTGCGGAGGCAGCAACAATGCCGGTGGCAGTAATTCCGGCGGAACGAATACGGGCGCGAATACGGAGGCAACCACTCCGACCGGTTCGGCCCAAGATACATTGGTTGTAGGCCGCGGCGGGGATTCCGCTTCTCTGGACCCAGCCATCGTAACCGACGGTGAATCTTTGAAAATCGCCCACCAAGTCTTTGATTCCTTGCTGGAGTACAAAGAAGGAACAACCGAGGTTCAAGGCTCGTTGGCCGAGAGCTGGACGGTATCTGACGACGGTTTGACCTATACCTTCAAGCTGCGTCAAGGCGTGAAGTTCCATGATGGTACGGATTTTAATGCGGATGCGGTTGTATTCAACTTCACCCGTTGGTCTGATCCAAACAGCGAATACAAATTTGAAGGCGACTCCTTTGACTACTATGATTCCATGTTTGGTCCAGACGGCAAACGCGTTATCAAGGAAGTAGAAGCGGTCGACGAGAACACGGTTAAGTTTACACTGAACCAACCGCAAGCGCCGTTCTTGCAAAACCTGGCCATGACCTCTTTCGGGATCGCCAGCCCAACGGCCATCAAGGAGAAGAAAGAAAACTTCAAGAACGAGCCGGTAGGTACAGGTCCATTCGTATTCAAAGAGTGGAAACGCAATGACTCGATTACGTTAGAGAAGAACCCGAACTACTGGAAAGAAGGGCTTCCGAAGCTGAACAAAGTGATCGTTCGCTCTATCCCGGATAACTCTGCTCGTTTCAACGCGCTGCAAAGCGGTGAAATCGATTTGATGGAGGACCTGAGCCCGGACGATCTGGCGACCTTGGAAGCGAACCCGGATCTGCAAAAGATCGAGCGTCCTTCCAACAACGTAGGTTATGTCGGCTTCAACCTGAAGAAAGAACCGTTTAACAACGTGAAAGTAAGACAAGCGCTGAACTATGCCGTCGATAAGCAAGCGATCATCGATGCCTTCTTCGCAGGCCAAGCTGAACCGGCTAAGAACCCAATGCCGCCGTCCCTGTGGGGCTACAACGATAGCATTACCGATTATGAGTATGATCCAGAGAAAGCGAAAGCGTTGCTGGCCGAAGCAGGTTATCCGAACGGTCTGCCAGGCGAATATGTCTTCTATGCCATGCCGGTATCCCGTCCTTACATGCCAGACGGCAAGAAGGTAGCCGAAGTTATTCAGCAAAACTTTGAAGAAGTTGGCGTAAAAGTGAAAATCGAATCTCCGGAATGGGCCGTTTATCTCGACGATGCGCAAGCCGGTGAAAAAGACGATCTGTTCATGCTCGGTTGGACCGGCGACAACGGCGACCCAGACAACTTCCTGTACACGCTGCTGGACAAAGACGCGATTCCGTCCAACAACTACACGTACTATTCGAGTGACGAACTGCATGAGTTGTTAGTCGCTGCGCAAAAAGAAACCGACCAATCGAAACGTGAGGAACTGTACAAACAAGCGCAAGAAATCATCAAAGCCGACGCTCCGTGGATTCCGCTCGTGCATACGACACCGCTCCTGGCTGCAAGAGCGAATCTGAAAGGATACGTTCCGGCGCCGACAGGTACGGAATATTACAGCAACATCTATTTCGAATAACAGGCGGGAGCTTAACGCCTCTGGCAGGTGAACCTCATCTTGAAAGCTTATATTTTGAAAAGAATACTCATCATGGTTCCTGTCCTAGTCGGCATGACGATTATCGTGTTTTCCATTATCCATGCGATTCCCGGTGATCCTGCGGAAACGATTCTGGGGCAGAAGGCAACGGAGCAGTCCAAGGAAGCGCTCCGCGAGCAACTGGGCCTGAACAATCCGTGGTATCAGCAGTATTTCACGTACATGGGAGATTTGTTGAAAGGTGACCTGGGGCAATCGATCCGCACGAGAGTACCGATTGCCCAGGAGATTGCCCCCTATCTGGCGGCTACGGCGGAACTAACCGTGGCAGCCATGGCGTTTGCGATCTTCTTTGGCGTGAATGCCGGCATCATCAGCGCCTGGAAGCAAAACTCGTGGTTCGATTACATTTGTATGCTGATCGCGTTGATTGGGGTATCGATGCCAATCTTCTGGCTCGGGCTGATGGAGCAGTGGATCTTCTCGCTTAAATTGCATTGGCTGCCTTCCATCGGGCGGATGAACCAACGTGATCCGGTTGAAGCGGTCACCAATCTGTATCTGATCGACAGCATGATCGCAGGCCGCTGGGATCAGTTATGGACGGTGTGCAGGCATTTGATTTTACCAAGTGTCGCGCTGGGTACGATTCCGATGGCGATTATCGCCCGGATGACGCGGTCGAGTATGCTGGAAGTCATGAATTCCGATTTCGTTCGCACGGCCAAGGCCAAAGGGTTGTCGCAATTTATTGTCATCTATAAACACGCCTTGAAAAATGCATTTATTCCCGTGCTGACGGTCATCGGACTGCAAACTGGCGCATTGCTTGGCGGTGCGGTTTTGACCGAAACGATCTTCGCATGGCCTGGTGTGGGACGGTATATTTACGAAGCGATCAGCTCGCGTGATTATCCGGTAATTCAATCTGGCATTCTGGTTATCGCCTTTATTTTCGTCATTATCAATCTGATCGTGGATTTGCTGTACGCAGCGGTCGATCCACGCATCCGTTACCGGTAAAGGAGGGAAACCATGGCAGAGGCAACTACAGCAAGCACAAACCGCAGCACCGCCGTCCCGGCCGGGAAGGTTTCCGGACCTTGGCGCGATGCGTGGAAAGCGTTCCGCAAAAATAAAATCGCCATGGCCGGCCTGATCATGATCGTGTTTTTCATTCTGATCGCCTTGCTGGCCCCGGTGATTGCTCCTTATGAATTTGACAAGCAGGTTTTGCGCGACCGCTTAAAACCGCCGTCCTCATCGCATTGGTTTGGGACGGACGATCTGGGACGCGACCTGTTCACCCGCGTATTATACGGGGCGCGAATCTCCTTATGGGTGGGGACGTTCTCCGTTGTGGGATCAATCATTTTGGGGACGCTCTTCGGCATTCTGGCAGGGTTCTACGGCAAATGGATCGATATGGTGATTTCGCGCCTGTTCGATATTTTGCTGGCGTTCCCGAGCATTTTGCTGGCGATCGCGATCGTGGCCATCCTTGGTCCGTCGCTGCAAAACGCGTTGCTTGCCATCGCCATCGTCAACATCCCAACGTATGGGCGGCTGGTGCGGGCGAAGGTGCTTGGCCTGAAGAACGAAGAGTATATCACTGCAGCACGGGCAATCGGGATGAAAAACAGCGCGATTTTGCTGCGGCACATCCTGCCAAACAGCTTGACGCCAATCATCGTGCAAGGCACGCTGGGAATCGCTACGGCGATTATCGAAGCGGCTGCGCTGGGCTTCCTTGGTTTAGGTGCTCAGCCGCCTACACCGGAATGGGGCAAGATGCTGTCTGACTCGCGTCAATTCATCGCCACCGCTCCGTGGACTGTAGTTTTCCCGGGGATTTCGATCATGCTGACCGTACTTGCCTTCAACCTGATGGGCGACGGTTTGCGTGACGCGCTTGACCCGCGGATGAAAAGTTAAATCCATCGTTATGAACTGTCGGGAGGATTCCCGGCAGTTTTTTTGTGTGTTGCACCAAATATACGGTCTGCGGTTATAATTTAGGCATCGGATATAGAGAATGGATAGGAGAAGGAGGCGGCAGAATGGCTAAAAAAGCGAGGAAGGTAACGATCGTTGGTTCCGGCCTGGTCGGTACGGCTTGCGCTTATTCCATGATCAATCAATCGATCAGCGAAGAAATTATGATGATTGACCGGACGTATGATCGTGCGGTGGCACATGCGCTGGATTTGTCGCATTGCATGGATTTTACGCCAACCCGTACGAAGGTATATGCTGGCCGGCTGGAGGACTGCCGCGACATGGATGTGGTTGTGCTGACGGCAGGGGCGAATCCCAAGCCGGGGCAAACGCGGCTGGATGTGCTGGGCGAGGCGGAGAAGATTACGCGGGATATCGTCAGCCGCATCGTGGATGGAGGATTTGACGGCGTGTTTGTCGTCGCTGCCAATCCGGTGGACATCGTGACCTATATTGTACGCGAGGTGTCGGGATTCCCGCGGAACCGGGTGATCGGCACTGGGACCTCCATCGATTCGGCGCGGCTCAAAACGCTGCTGTCGGAGGTATTTGCTGTTGATCCGCGCAGTGTAAACGGGTATGCGATGGGAGAGCACGGGGATTCGCAGTTTGTGGCCTGGTCGCATGTCACGATCGGCGGGAAACCGCTACTGCACATTTTGGAGCAGCATAAGGAGCGGTTCCGCCACGTCAAGCTGGACGAAATCGCGCAAAAAACCAAAGATGCGGGATGGGAGATTTTTACCCGTAAGGGCAACACCCAGTTTGGGATTGGGAACGCGCTCGCTTATATCGTGAGATCCATCTTAAACGACGAGCACAAAATCATCGCCGTTTCGGTTGTGCTGGAGGGGGAATATGGACAGACCGGAGTTTGTGCCGGTGTGCCTGCCATTATCGGTGACGGCGGGATCGAGGAAGTGCTGGAACTGAACTTGACCTGGGAGGAACAGCGCAAATTTACGCAATCCTGCGATATTTTGAAGGCGGCGATTGCAAGTCTTCAACTCTAATCATGTTTAGCCGCTGTCGGTTGGCGGTTTATCAGAGCATCCGTTCGATGGGGAACGGATGTTTTTTTATTTTTCCTGGAGAGGTCTGATTCTGTGCTTAAGTCGCGGGAAGGAGGGGGAATCCGCCTGAGGACCGTTCTGTGCATGTTTCACCTTTTTATACAGGCGGCGGAGATTTTTGTGGAAGGCTTTTACGACTCGCTGCGATACTTTACTTCGGACCGGGACAAACTGGCGAAAGCCATTGTGCATGCTTTGGTCAGAGAGCAGTTTTTTGTTGCCTTGGAAAGGGAGCAGGTTCTGGGGATATTCGCGTATTCCGCGGGGCAGAAGCGGGCTTTCCGGTTTCAACGGGTTGAGCTTCAGCGGGAACTTGGCTGGTTGCGGGGAAGTTTGTTTTATTTCCTTGTCCGTCGGGAGCTGGAAAAACCGCTGCATTTGGCGGAGGGCCAATGTTATTTCGAGGCGGTTGCTACGGCAAAGCAAGCACGGGGTCGTGGGGTTGCCAGCCAACTGAACAACGAACTGATATCTCGTTTAGGTTATGACGATTATATTTTGGAGGTTGTTGATACCAATACCGCAGCGATTCGTTTATATGAACGATTGGGGTATGCCGAGTTTCGGCGGAAGCCGCAGCGCTGGTTTCGGAAGCAGGCGGGGTTTAATGCCAGGTTGTATATGAGATGGATGCAAGACCAGGCGCGACCAGAATAAGGTGTGGTAAATTTAGGTCTAGACAAGAACATATATTCTCTTTATGATGAGGGCATCATGCGGCAGATCGTGCTGATTCACGGGTTTACGCTTGACCATCGCCTGATGAGCGGCTGCATGGAACCGATATTTCAGAATCGCACGGGGTGGAGAAGGATTTACCTTGATTTGCCATTTGCCGGGGACGGGAAAGTCGAAGAATTATGCGGGTATTGAGAATACGGACGGGATGCTGGATGCGGTGCTGGAGTTGATCGATGGGTTGGTGCCGGACCCTTGATCGTGGCGGATCCAGATCAACGGGAACTGCCGGACCATACGGTTATTTATGAGGATCCGGCGTTGATTCATGAACTGTCTCCCGAGGAGTATGATGATTTTTGCTCGATGAGCGCAGTTTTGGATCGGCACACCTGGAGAAGGTATGCAAACGAGATCGTTCCCGGCTGTCGCATGGCAGATTCCGCTTTTTTGGACAAGATTCGGGCACGGTATGGGTTTTCTTTTCTGATCGATCGGGAGAAGTTTGACGCGCCTTCGTTATTCCTGCTCGGCAGGCAGGACACGTCGGTGGGATATGCGGATGCGCTCCGCTTTTTAGAGCTGTATCCGTGCGGTACGCTTGCGGTCATGGACCGGGCCGGGCTTAACCTGCAGATTGAGCAAGAGGACACGTTTAACGCGTTGGTGAACGAGTGGCTGGATCGAGTGGAGGAAGCTAAGGATAAGGAATAATAAAATGAGACAGGCTTGCGGTGGGACTTGAATTGGCGGGATACGGAGATTCTTGAGGGAGGTTTCTGAATGTACGAGTTGAAGACCAAAGAAAACGACAACAGTGTCATCGAGTTCATTGAAGGGGTGGCCGATGCCAAGAAGCGAGAGGATGCCTATCGGTTACTGGATATTTTTACAGAGACAACGGGGTATCCGGCCAAAATGTGGGGCCCCAGCATCATCGGCTTTGGCTCCTACCACTACAAATACGCCTCCGGCCACGAAGGGGATGCGCCGCTGGTTGGCTTCTCGCCTCGGAAGGCGAAGATCAGCCTATATCTTGCCGCGGATGATCCGGGACGAGGCGCTTTGCTGGAATCCTTCGGGAAGCATACCCAAGGGAAAGGGTGTGTTTACATTAATAAAGTCGCCGACATCGATGTGGACGTGCTGCGTAAGTTGATCCGGCATTCGGTCGAGCACCTTCAGAAGTTGTATCCGAATGATGGGGGAAGGAGCTAGCTGGTAAGCGGCTCTTTCTTTGTGTCGGAAACGGTAAGGGGATTCGGTGCGGGAAATCGGTATAGGAACTGGTATGAGGAACTGTTGTGGGACGGTTATAGCGGCGCGTAGGGTAGCAACTAGGGGGGCGTCGTCGTCCGCAATGGTCGGCCATGGTTCACCTTGTCCGCCGTCGTCTGCCTTGCCCGCCGTGTGGTCCGCCTTGTCCGCCGTCGTCCGAAATATATGCGAAAAATCGAATAGAATTCAACGAGTAACGGTACTTTTGGGCGATTATATATGAAATTTCATGCTTATTTGGACCATCAGAGGTCGAAAGGCCGAAATCTATATGAAAAATCGAATAGATTTGGCGATATTGGCTGTTTCGGTCTGAATTATATATGAAATTTCGAATAGAATTCGGTTGCTGCTATATCCCAGTCACATCGGCCCTACTCGCATGGGCGGCCTCGCTCCGACGACCCCCACCGGGGTTCTCACCCTCCTGGGAACGCAAAAACACTCTCCGTTTGGAGAGTGTTTCGTCACGTCCCAGGAGGGATTCGAACCCCCGACCGACGGCTTAGAAGGCCGTTGCTCTATCCAGCTGAGCTACTGGGACATCTCAAATATGAAAAACACAAGCAAAATATATTATATCACATGTAAGGTTGTTGGGCAATAACTTATAAAGAAAAATTGACATGCCGCAGATGAAAAGGGCGATCGCCGCGATCTGATCCGCGTTCTAATCCGACGATTTGGCCCAAGAGGTTTTTGCCTTCGCAAGGGACTATGCTATAATCTCAATTAATTGCGATTCGGAGGAGAAAGGAGGTAGCCTTATCAGCAGTTCACGACCCGATGAGAAAGACAACATTGTCTTGTTTCCCAAAACGTTGGACTATTACCAGATCGAACTGACCCGTATGCTGGAGACCGAAAGATATGGGGAGGCCGTAGAGCTCCTGCAATTTCTGCTTCAATGCCAGGGAGAGGATCCAAGGCATTACGAGGAATGGCAGGCTTTACTGGAGTGGCTGACCAGCGCATTTCCCGCGCTGAAAGACGGCATATCGGATTCGGAACCACAGGGCTTCGAGGGAGATGAGGAAACAGAGGAAATGCTCGCTCGTCGGCTCGCGGAGGCCAAGCTAGCCGAAGATGCGGGTTATACGGACAAGCTGTTAGCTGCCGTGAGGGACAAGCCGCTCTCGGAGCAGACGTTCCTTGCCCTGGAACAGCTTGCATACCTGGATCGTCCCGAGATCGATGACGCGCTGATCGGCTGGATCAGCCGGGAGGAGATGCATCCGCTTCTTCAATATCGGGTACTGCAAACGCTGCGCCGCCGCGGAACGACGGGGACGCTGGTGATCATGCGCGGAGGGGAGCGGGTGGAAGTGGAGATTGAGGCAGTCCCGCTCAAGCCTGAGGATTTCCCGCCAGCCGTGCAAATGGTGCTTGATCGCGTAGGCGACCAGACGCAGGTGCATGATCCGACCCTTTACTATTTCGCTCAGGAATTATGGTCACAGTTTGTCATGGTACTATATGGTACGGCGGATTACCGCTCGCTCCTGGTCGAAGAAGATGCGATCATCGATATTTGGGCGGCGGCGCTGCATCAGATGGTGGCAGATAGCTTGTCCGGAAGCCAAACGGATGAGGAGATTCGCGCCATGTACGGAATTACCGATGGACTGCGGCTGCGATATGAGCAAGTCTGCCGAACGATTGGCAAATTCGTTGCGTCGGGACGAATCCACGGCATGTAACCATTGGGTGAGAGTGCAGCAGAAGATCACTCTATCAACCTTGCAAATAGGATTTGCCCAATACCTGACTGTGGTCCGGCT
>NZ_GG695977.1:112088-163128 GCF_000159955.1 Paenibacillus sp. oral taxon 786 str. D14
GGGCTCTTGTAAAAAGATGTATTGTTGTTTATAATATAATGGTTATTCTGATCGTGTTCATAGAGACAGCTATACTGGAACCCAAGAGCAAGACACCTTGAAAATAGCTGTTTTAGTCGCGATTCGGTTTCAGTATTTAAAGTATATGTGAAATTTGGAGGGGAAAGCATAAAATGAAAGCAACTTGGGAAAAAATAGAGAAGAACCTCGGTGTACTCGAGGTTGAGGTGGAGGCGGAACGCGTAGCCGCCGCACTGGATAAAGCTTTCCAAAAGGTTGTTAAGAAAGTAAACGTACCTGGTTTCCGCAAAGGTAAAGTGCCTCGGCCGATTTTCGAAGCACGTTTTGGCGTGGAAAGCTTGTATCAAGATGCAATCGACATCCTGTTGCCTGAAGTGTACACTGAAGCGGTTGATCAAACGGACATTTTCCCGGTAGATCGTCCTGAAGTGGACATCGAGCAATTTGCTAAAGGACAACCTTTCAAGTTCAAAGCAAGAATCACGGTTAAACCAGAAGTGAAGCTTGGCGACTACAAAGGCGTAGAAGTTCCTGCCATTAACGTTGAAGTCAGCGACGAAGAGCTGAACAACGAATTGGAGCGTCTGCAACAACGCCATGCTGAACTTGTTGTCATCGACGATGAGCCGGCTAAGAACGGCGACACCGTTGTTATCGACTTTGACGGTTCCGTAGACGGCGTGCCTTTCGAAGGCGGCAAAGCTGAACGTTATTCCCTGGAGCTTGGAAGCAACACGTTTATCCCTGGCTTCGAGGATCAAGTTGTAGGCTTGGCTACCGGCGACTTCAAGGACGTTACGGTAACTTTCCCGGAAACGTACCATGCAGAAGAGCTGGCTGGCAAAGAAGCTGTGTTCAAAGTCAAAGTTCACGAAATCAAACGCAAACAACTGCCTGAACTGGACGACGAGTTCGCGAAAGACGTTAGCGAATTTGACACGTTGGACGAGTTCAAAGAAGATTTGAAGAAACAGCTTGCGGCTCGCAAAGAGCAAGAAGCAAAAGCAGCCCGCGAAGGGGCAATTGTTGATAAAGTCGGCGAGAACGCTGAAGTCGAAATTCCGGAAGCGATGATCAAAGGCGAAGTTGAGAACATGATTCGCGACTTCGACAACCGTCTTCGCGCACAAGGCATGAACCTGGATATGTTCCTGGGCTTCTCCGGTCAAACAGTGGACGACCTCAGAGGACAAATGCAAGGGGACGCTGAGAAACGCGTTCGCAACAACCTGGTGCTTGAAGCCATCGCTAAAGCCGAGAAGATCGAAGTCACTCAAGACGAAATCAACAAAGAGCTGAACGATATGGCGGAAGCTTACAAACGTACGCCGGAAGAAATCCGCAACATTTTGGCAGCTAACGGTTCTTTGGGCAGCTTGAATGAGGAAATCCTGATCCGCAAGACGATCCAGTTCTTGCTGGAGAACAGCAAGGAAGTTCCGGCTGAGCAAGCGGAGGCAAAGTCCAAAGAAGCTAAACCGGCTGCTAAGAAATCGACGAAGAAGTCGACCAAAGCCGAAGCGAAAGCAGACGCTGACAAAACTGAAGCCGAAGAAGCCCAAGGCGAGGAATAATTCACTCCAGCCAGATCCCGCTTCTTTGTATACATCACGATAAAAGTTAGGGCACGTATGATAAAATGCGTGCCTTAATTTTTCATCTCCAGATGATACATTTATTTCCATCGCGCACGGGACAAGCCTAAGGTTATATAATGTGTAAAAACGAACATAAACTGTACTGGGCGAAAAATGACACGGGGCTTCGAACATGATAGAATGTTTTACGTAAGCGCAAGGGAAATTGAAAAGGAAAAGAGGTTGGTCGCATGAGTCTGGTACCTATGGTCGTAGAACAAACGAATCGAGGAGAACGGTCGTACGACATCTATTCGAGACTCCTTAAAGATCGCATTATTTTTCTCAGCAACGCAATTGATGATGAAGTTGCCAATCTCGTGATTGCCCAACTGTTGTTCTTGGCAGCTGAAGATCCTGAGAAAGATATTCACCTGTACATCAATTCTCCGGGGGGTTCCGTTACCGCGGGGATGGGTATATATGATACGATGCAATATATCAAGCCCGATGTGTCCACCATCTGTGTCGGGATGGCGGCCAGCATGGGATCATTGCTGCTGACAGCAGGGGCCCCTGGCAAACGTTATGCGCTTCCGAACAGCGAAGTGATGATTCACCAACCGCTTGGCGGCGTTCGCGGTCAGGCAACGGATATTAAAATTCATGCCGATTGGATCATCAAGACAAGACAAAAGCTGAATCAGATCTATGTAGAGCGGACGGGTCAACCCCTTGAAAAAATCGAGCGCGATACAGACCGCGACTTCTTCATGAGCGCGGAAGAGGCTAAGGCCTACGGGATTATCGATCAGGTGATCTCCAAGCCCACTAATCTATAAAGGGGTGTTTACATGTTTAAGTTTAACGATGAAAAAGGCCAACTAAAATGTTCGTTCTGCGGCAAATCGCAAGAGCAAGTACGCAAGCTTGTTGCCGGACCCGGCGTTTATATATGCGACGAATGCATTGAGCTGTGCACGGAAATCGTGGAGGAGGAACTTGGCCACGAGGAAGAGCTGGATCTGAAGGAAATTCCGAAGCCAAAGGAAATCCGCGATATTTTGGACCAGTACGTCATTGGTCAGGAGCAAGCGAAGAAATCGCTGTCCGTTGCGGTTTACAACCACTACAAGCGGATTAATACGCAGAACAAGATCGAGGATGTTGAGCTGCAGAAGAGTAACATCCTGCTGCTAGGCCCTACAGGTTCGGGGAAAACACTCCTTGCCCAAACGATGGCCAAAATCCTGAACGTTCCATTCGCGATCGCCGATGCCACTTCCTTGACGGAAGCCGGCTATGTCGGTGAAGACGTGGAAAACATTCTGCTGAAACTGATTCAGGCTGCCGATTATGACGTGGAAAAAGCGGAACGCGGCATCATTTACATCGACGAGATCGATAAAGTGGCGCGTAAATCGGAGAATCCTTCGATTACCCGCGACGTTTCCGGCGAAGGTGTGCAGCAAGCGCTGTTGAAAATTTTGGAAGGTACGGTGGCTTCCGTTCCTCCGCAAGGCGGACGCAAACATCCGCATCAAGAATTTATCCAAATCGATACGACGAACATTTTGTTCATCTGTGGCGGGGCGTTTGACGGCCTGGAGCAAATGATCAAGCGTCGGATCGGTAAGAAGGTTATTGGCTTTAACGCGGCGAATGACGGGCAAAAAGAACTCAAACCGGGCGAATACCTGTCGATGGTATTGCCGGAGGACTTGCTGAAATTCGGATTGATTCCGGAATTCGTTGGCCGTCTGCCGGTCATCTCGACCCTCGAGCCGCTGGATGAGAAGACGCTGGTGCGCATTTTGTCCGAGCCGAAGAACGCTTTGGTGAAGCAATATCAGAAGCTGCTTGAGCTGGACAACGTGAACCTGCAGTTCGAACCGAAGGCGCTAGAAGCGATCGCTCGGGAAGCGATCAAGCGGAATACCGGAGCCCGCGGACTTCGCGCCATCATTGAGGGCATTATGCTTGACGTGATGTACGAAGTGCCTTCCCGCGACGATATTACGGATTGCGTGATCACCGAGAAGGTCGTTCTGGAGAAAACGGTGCCGGAATTGGCTTCCAAGCCAAACAAGAAACAAGAAGAAAGCGCGTAAGCGGGGAACCGCCGGGTGCGCTAAAATAAAGGTCAAGGTTCTCCACCTTTGCGGTTGTCGTGCCCTATATCTGGGCGCGCCCGCGGGGGTGGAGCTTTGATCGTTATGGGAGAGACCAGACATGACATTCTTGAGACAAGATACGCGGCCGGTTAAAGTCGGAAATCTGACGATCGGCGGCAGCAACGAAGTCATCATCCAAAGCATGTGTACGACGAAAACGGCAGATGTCGAGGCAACGGTAGCCGAGATTCTCCGGTTGGAGGAAGCAGGTTGCCAACTGGTACGCGTGACGGTGAATAACGAGGAAGCGGCTGCGGCGATCAAGGAGATCAAGAAACGGATTCATATCCCGCTGGTCGCTGACATTCACTTTAACTACAAGCTGGCGCTGCTGGCGATCGAAAACGGCATCGATAAGGTCCGGATTAATCCGGGGAATATCGGCCGCCGCGAAAAGGTTGAAGCGGTGGTCAAAGCGTGCAAGGAACGCGGCATTCCGATTCGGATCGGCGTGAACGCCGGTTCGCTGGAGAACCACTTATTGGAGAAATACGGCTACCCAACGCCCGAAGCGATGGTCGAAAGCGCCTTGTACCATATCGGGATTTTGGAGGATCTGGACTTCCATGACATTATCGTGTCGCTGAAGGCCTCGGACGTGCCGATGGCCATTGCGGCCTATACCAAAGCGGCAGAGGTCATTCCATACCCGCTGCATTTGGGCATTACGGAAGCTGGAACCTTGTTCTCCGGCACGGTGAAGAGTGCAGCTGGTATCGGCGCCCTCTTGTCGATGGGGATCGGCTCGACGGTCCGGATTTCGCTGAGTGCGGATCCGGTAGAGGAAGTGAAGGTGGCGCGCGAGCTGTTGAAGACGTTTGGGTTGATTACCAATGCAGCGACGCTTGTCTCCTGCCCGACCTGCGGCCGGCTGGATATTGACCTGTTCTCCATCGCCAACGAGGTGGAGGCGTATATCGCCAACCTGAAGGTGCCGATTAAGGTATCCGTGCTCGGTTGTGCCGTCAACGGCCCGGGCGAAGCGCGCGAAGCCGACATCGGGATCGCCGGAGCTCGCGGGGAAGGGTTGCTGTTCCGTTACGGGGAAATGATCCGGAAGGTTCCGGAAGCCGAGCTGCTAAGCGAATTAAAGAAAGAAATTGACCATATCGTGGAGGTGTACGAAGCGACCGGAGAAATTCCGGGACGCAAGGAGCACCGGGCCCGCGTGAAGTCTTGATTGAATATAAATCCGTACCGCAGTCTGCTTGAATGCAGGCTGCGTTTTTTTGTTGCCCGCTTCAACACGAACTATCCCTTAGAATATCCCAACTTGAAAAATCCTTGTTTTACCTTGGAGCGAAAAGGCTATACTACCAAGTATCAGTATAAGAGTGGGAGGCGTAACGCGTATGGATCTAAATGTTATCCTGATGGCGGTCCAAATGTTTTTTGCCGTCGTGATTGGGCTTTATTTCTGGAATCAGCTGCGCAGTCAAAAAGGCAACCGGCTGGCGGTAGACCGGGAATCGCGCAAGGAAATGGAGAAATTGCGCAAGCTAAGGGCCGTCTCGCTCACCAAGCCGCTTGCGGAGCGTACCCGTCCGGCCTCGATGAACGACATCGTTGGGCAAAAGGACGGTTTGCGTGCGCTGAAAGCGGCGCTTTGCAGCGCCAACCCGCAGCATGTGATCATTTACGGTCCGCCGGGCGTAGGAAAAACGGCGGCAGCACGCGTTGTGATGGAGGAAGCGAAGAAAAATCCGGTATCTCCCTTTAAATCCGATGCCAAATTTGTTGAAATTGATGCAACGATCGCCCGCTTCGACGAGCGCGGCATCGCTGACCCGCTGATCGGTTCGGTGCATGATCCGATCTACCAAGGGGCGGGGGCGATGGGGGTTGCCGGCATTCCGCAGCCGAAGCCCGGTGCCGTGACGAAGGCGCATGGCGGGATTTTGTTTATCGATGAGATCGGCGAATTGCATTCGATCCAAATGAATAAACTTTTGAAGGTTTTAGAGGATCGCAAGGTGTTTCTGGAGAGTGCGTATTATAACTCCGAAGACTCCAATACGCCGGCGTATATCCACGATATTTTCCAAAATGGCTTGCCTGCGGATTTCCGCTTGGTTGGCGCGACAACCCGCTCGCCGCAGGAGATCCCGGCCGCTTTACGCTCGCGGTGCATGGAGATTTATTTCCGGCCGCTGCTGCCGGAGGAAATCGCCCAAATTGCAGAGGATGCGGTGAAGCGAATTGGCTTCCAGCCTTGTCCGGAAGCGATTGAAGTGATTAAGAAATATGCGACGAACGGCCGCGAAGCCGTTAATATGGTGCAACTCGCTGCCGGTCTGGCCCTCACCGAGAAGCGCGACCAACTGCTGGCATCGGACTTGGAATGGGTGGCCACGAGCAGTCAACTGGCGCCGCGACCGGATCGCAAAGTACCGGATCAGCCTGCAGTTGGTGTCGTCAATGGCCTGGCCGTGTACGGGGCAAACATGGGCACATTGCTGGAAATTGAAGCTACGGCGGTTCCTGCTGAAAAGGGTAAAGGCACCTACAACATCACCGGTGTCGTAGACGAAGAGGAAATCGGCGGAGGCAGCCGCACGCTGCGCCGCAAGAGCATGGCCAGAGGCTCGGTGGAAAATGTCCTGACTGTCCTGCAGCGGATCGGGCTGAATCCGCCGAACTATCACCTTCATATCAACTTCCCGGGGGGAACCCCGATCGACGGTCCTTCTGCCGGGTTAGCCATCGCGACTGCGATCGCCTCGGCGATCAAGCAGGTGCCAGTGAACAATCAGATCGCCATGACCGGCGAACTGGGGATTCACGGGAAGGTGAAGCCGGTTGGCGGCGTCGTGGCGAAGGTGGAGGCGGCATTCCAGGCTGGCGCCACGACGGTGCTGATTCCGAAGGACAACTGGCAATCGTTGTTTGAAGGCTTGGAAGGCCTGCGGGTAATCCCTGTCGAGACGTTAGGTGAAGTGTTTCGCCACGTCTTTGGTCCCGAGGCCGAGAAGAATCTGGAGTTGCCGATCGGCGGCGACCTGTTTGCTCCGGCAACAGCTCCCGCGCCTTTTCTGCACGCAGAGTCACCTTCGCAAGGCGGAGCGATGTAAGCCGGGCCAGCAGAGGTTACCTATGCGTCATGCTCATACACATTCCGGGGAGCGGCTGCTTGAGGCGGTCGCTCCTCGTTGGTGTTTTTATGTAACATTTGCTAAAATAGCAATGAAATCTACAGAGAACGTTTGGAGGTGCATAAGCGATGGGACCCCATAAATCCAAAGGCCGGCGATTTCCGCTGCTGCCGCTGCGCGGTCTGCTCGTCTATCCAAGCATGGTACTGCACTTGGACGTGGGACGAGAGAAGTCGGTGAAAGCGCTGGAAAAAGCTATGGTCGAAGATAATCTGATTCTCCTCTGTTCTCAATCGGAAGTGAACATAGAAGAACCAACCCAAGAAGATATCTTTCGCATCGGCACCGTCGCAAAGGTGCGCCAGATGTTGAAGCTTCCCAACGGCACCATTCGTGTGCTGGTGGAAGGCATGGAACGCGCTGAAATTATCGAATATTTGGATAATGACGAATATTATGAGGTTATCGCCGAAGAGCGTCCGGAGGAAGAAACGGTGGATCCGGAAGTGGACGCACTAATGCGTACGGTGTTAACCCAATTCGAACATTATATCAACTTATCTAAGAAGGTCACGCCGGAGACGCTGGCAGCCGTATCAGACATTGAAGAAGCCGGTCGTTTGGCGGACGTAATCACCAGCCATTTGTCCTTGAAAATCAAGGATAAACAAGAAATCCTCGAAACAATCGATGTCCGCAAGCGGCTGGAGAAGCTGCTCGACATCTTAAATAACGAGCGCGAAGTGCTGGAGCTGGAGCGCAAAATCAACCAACGCGTCAAGAAGCAGATGGAGAAAACGCAGAAGGAATACTATTTGCGCGAGCAGATGAAGGCGATCCAGAAGGAGCTCGGCGAGAAGGAAGGGCGGGCCGGCGAAGCCGAAGAGCTGCGGGCCCAGCTCGAAGAGAAAGGGCTGCCGGAGAACGTCCGGGAGAAGGTCGAGAAGGAAATCGACCGCCTGGAGAAAATGCCGGCCAGCTCGGCGGAAGGCGGCGTCATCCGCAACTACGTGGATTGGCTGCTTAGCCTGCCGTGGAACAACAAGACCGAAGACGACCTCGACTTGGCCAAAGCGGAGCAAGTGCTGAACGAAGACCATTACGGCCTCGATAAGCCGAAGGAACGGGTTCTGGAATACTTGGCTGTGCAGAAGCTGGTCAAGAAGCTGAAAGGCCCGATCCTGTGCCTGGTCGGCCCGCCAGGGGTCGGGAAAACGTCGCTGGCCCGCTCCATCGCCCGTTCGCTAGGGCGTCAGTTCGTCCGCATTTCGCTGGGCGGCGTGCGGGACGAAGCAGAGATTCGGGGACACCGCCGCACCTATGTCGGCGCAATGCCGGGACGAATTATCCAAGGCATGAAAACGGCAGGAACGCTGAATCCGGTATTCTTGCTGGACGAGATCGACAAGATGGCTTCGGACTTCCGCGGCGATCCTTCCGCGGCGCTGCTTGAGGTGTTGGATCCGGAGCAAAACAACACTTTTTCCGATCATTTTATCGAGGTTCCGTTTGATCTATCCAACGTGATGTTCATTACGACTGCCAATGCGGTACATAACATTCCGCGGCCGTTGCTTGACCGGATGGAGACGTTGTTTATTCCGGGCTACACGGAGCTGGAGAAGCTGCAGATTGCCAACCGTTACTTGCTGCCTAAGCAAAAACGCGAGCATGGACTGGAGCCGGAGCAGCTAGAGGTTGGCGAAGATGTGCTGCTGCAAGTGGTCCGCGAATATACCCGCGAATCCGGCGTGCGGAATCTGGAGCAGCAAGTGGCTGCCTTATGCCGTAAAGCGGCGAAGCAGATCGTTTCCGAGAATAAGGAGAAAATTATCATCACAACGGACAATGTCAAGGATTTCCTTGGCCCAGCGAAATTCCGCTATGGGGTGGCCGAGCTGGAAGATCAGATCGGCACGGTAACGGGACTAGCCTGGACGGAGGTCGGAGGGGAGACGTTGGTCATCGAGGTGACCGTCGTACCGGGATCCGGGAAGCTGACGCTTACCGGTAAGCTGGGCGACGTGATGAAGGAATCGGCGCAAGCTGCCTTCAGCTACACCCGCTCCAAGGCGGCGGAGCTGGGGATTCCGCTCGATTTTCACGAGAAGAACGATATTCATATCCATATTCCCGAAGGGGCGATTCCGAAGGACGGTCCGTCGGCGGGCATTACGATCGCTACTGCGCTGATCTCGGCGTTGACGAACCGACACGTCTCCAAGGACGTCGCCATGACTGGCGAAATTACGCTGCGCGGACGCGTGCTGCCGATCGGCGGCTTGAAGGAGAAATCGCTTGCCGCGCATCGGGCGGGCTACCGTAAAGTCCTGATGCCGAAGGACAATGAGCGCGATCTGCGCGACATTCCGGACAGCGTTAAGGAGGACCTGGAGTTCGTACCGGTGTCACATATGGACCAGGTGCTCGAGCATGCGCTCGTAGAGCGTCCAGGGATGCACTAGCATGTAAGCGTGGCGCAAAGGTGCGTCATCGCTCAAGAGAGGAAATGAACGATGAAGGTAACCAAGGCTGAATTTATCATCAGCGCTGTTGGCCCCAATCAATATCCTGAGGACGCCTTGCCGGAGATCGCTCTGGCAGGGCGTTCCAATGTGGGCAAATCGTCGCTGATCAATCGGATGATTAACCGCAAAAACTTAGCGCGCACCAGCTCAACCCCCGGAAAAACGCAGCATCTGAACTATTACCGGGTGAATGACCGGCTCTACTTTGTGGACGTGCCAGGCTATGGGTATGCCAAAGTATCCAAGTCGCAGCGCGAGGTCTGGGGCAAAATGATCGAGAAGTACCTGCAGGAGCGGGAGACGCTGAAGCTGGTGCTGCAGATCATCGATCTGCGCCATCCGCCGACCAAGGACGACGAGCTGATGTACGACTGGCTGAAGGCGTACGAGCTTCCGGTGTGCGTCGTTGCCACCAAAGCCGACAAGGTGCCGAAATCGCGCTGGCAGAAGCACCTGAAAATTATCAAGGAAGCGCTGGTACTGCGGGCCGGGGATCCGTTGATCCTGTTCTCGGCGGAAGAGGGGATTGGCAAAGATGAGCTGTGGGCGCAAATCAAGCGGTATGCGGGGCTGGCGGAAGAAACCGAGGCTAAAAGCCCGGAAGCCTCCGATACAGAAAATGGGAAGAGCTAAGAATTCGGTAAATACGAAAGGGATTTGGAGCAGTTTCCGCAGGAAAGTGAGCATGCAGCGAAATTGTTCAGGTTAAAAACGGCTTAATGCCGTTTTTTCTGGAAAATGGCAAGAATTCACGTTTTGGCCGCTGAGCGTACGGTTGGAATCGTAGTGTATAATTATAATAAAGCGATTAAGAATTGAGGAGATTTGTATGGCTCAGCGGTTAGCCACAGAGTATGTCAATGCCAGTATGCGTTTAACGGAAGTTCAGATGTCGCAGTTTATTCACAAAGTCTACGATCCCCATGTGCGCCAGCGGGTCAAAGTGTTGGACAACGGCGGGCAAGAGGTCGTACTGGAGGATGACGGCGGTGAGGAAGTGCATCTTCCATTTGAACGTGTTGACGGTTATTATGTCTGCGAAATGTCTTTCCGCTTGGAAAAACCCCATTTAACGAACGTGATGAGACTGTTGTTCGCCGCCTTTAAAGGCTCCGGCATGGTCACCCGAATTTATAACGGATTCATGATGATGTATTATTATCAGGAAGGCCGGGTTCGCAAAATCGTCGAGTATTCTCGGGAATCCTACAAGCTTGTGTTCGAATACAAGGATGCGGCGGCGGAGCTGCAGCAAATTTACCGGAATAACGATATTGAGCTGGAAATCGCCCGGATCCGCAAAAACATTAATTCGCTGCTTGACCAGCGGTTTGTCGCGGATGAAGCGGATGTGGAACGCATCGACAATGAGCTGCGTCAATGCTCGCGAAGACTGTTTGTCCTAGAGGCATAAACTAAAATAGCCCAGTCCCCTAAACGGGTGTCACCAGAGAGAGGGCGACAACATAATGTACTAAATGATAACTACCCTATTACAGGGTAGTTTTTTTATTCATGAACCGCGAACGGATGCAGGGATTTTGCCGAAAAAATAGGTTGCATTTGTCCGCAAGAGATGTTATTTTTAATCTCGTTGAAAAGAATATAGGAACCAGGATTCACTCAGGACATGGAGATGTTGCGAGAGATGTTTCCCTCGAGAAGTGAATGACGTAGGTCCTAGCGGATGAAATTTTTTCAAACATTTTATTCCTAGGAAGGGGGAGCCGGAAGATGGAATATTCAACTTTCGGAAGACACGTTGCGGTTGATGCTTGGGGAATCGACTATGAGGTGCTGAACAACGCCGGGTTGTTGGAAGCCCACTTGGTGGAAGCGGCGGAAGCTTGCGGAGCGACCATTTTGTCGATTCAATCCAGACAGTTTGAACCGCAAGGAGCCACCGTGCTTGTGATGTTGTCGGAAAGCCACCTCTCGATTCACACGTATCCTGAGAGAGGGTTTGCTGCTATTGATTGCTACACCTGCGGGGAATTTGTAGATCCGCAGCTGGCGATCGATTACCTGGTGTCCGTCTTGAATCCGGAGAAAACGTATGCGAAGAAGCTGATTCGGGGCTTAGGCGAGCTGGAAGTAGCCGAAGCGGATTCGAATCGCGCTGAATTTGTTTAAGCGAGGATAGATTTTCTAAAAAATTGGAAAAAAGCTTAACCATGGGTCATCCATGGTTATTTGTTTTGAATGAATGAAATTCATAAATAATTCATAAAAAACTCATAGAAATCCCAGGGGAGCCGAAGGCTACTGTGATATAATTAACATAGTTTGTTTGCGATACATGCTATTGACACTTCTTCAAGGCAGGTGAACTTGCAATGCACATCGTCGTAGTTGGGTTAAACTATCGCACGGCGCCTGTGGAAGTCAGGGAACGCTTTTCTTTAACAGATACGGACATGCCGCAAGCGCTGCAGGAGCTCTTACGTACCAAGAGTGTATTGGAAGGCGTAATTATTGCCACCTGCAATCGTACAGAAATCTATGCCGTAGTTGATCAACTGCACATGTGCGGGTCCTTCGTTCGCAGCTTTATGGAACGCTGGTTTGGGGTTCCTCGCGAAGAATTTACCCGCCATTTATATATATATGAAGACGAACAAGCGATTCGTCATCTGTTCCGCGTTGCGTGCGGTCTGGATTCGATGGTGCTGGGGGAAACCCAAATTCTCGGCCAGGTCAAAAATGCGTTCTTGCTCTCGCAAAGCGAGAAATGCACCGGAACATGGTTTAATATGTTGTTTAAACAAGCGGTCACGCTGGGCAAACGAGCCCATTCCGAAACCGCCATCGGGGAGAGCGCCGTTTCGATCAGCTATGCTGCCGTGGAGCTGGGCAAGCGGATTTTTGGCAGCTTTGAAGGCAAACGCGTGCTGATCCTTGGTGCCGGCAAGATGAGCGAGTTGACGGCCAAGCACTTGAGCGGTGCCGGTGCGGAAGAAGTGCTGGTAGCCAACCGGACATTTGCCCGGGCCCAGGAGCTTGCCGCGAAATTTCACGGTGTGCCATGCACCATGCAGGAAGCGATGGAACGGCTGGAAGAGGTGGATATTCTGATCAGCTCGACCGGTGCGGAAGGGTATGTAATCACTTCGGCACAGGTCGCCCGCAGCATGAAGGGGCGGATGGATCGCCCGTTGTTTATGATCGATATCGCGGTGCCGCGGGACATCGAGCCGGCCATCGGCGAGCTGGATCAGGTATTCCTGTATGACATCGATGATCTCGAAGGCATCGTAGAGAGCAACATGGAGATGCGCCGCGCAGAAGCGGTTAAGATCGAAGCCATGATCGAGGACGAAATCGCCGCCTTCGGAACATGGCTGCAGACGCTGGGCGTAAAGCCGGTCATTCGCGCGCTGCAGGAGAAGGCTTCCGATATTCACGAGAATACGTTGGACAGTCTCTTTAATAAGCTGCCGGAGCTGGATGAACGGCAACGCAAAGTGATTCGTCGCCTCACCAAGAGCATTTTAAATCAAGTGCTGCATGATCCGATTAACCGGATCAAGGAGATGGCTGGCGAAAGTCAAGGCACGAAAGCGCTGGAGATGTTTACGCAGATTTTTGCGCTGGAGGATCGTCTGGAAGCACAAAGCGATGCACCTTCCGCATCCGGCAAGGAGATCTCCGCCTCACGGGAAGCGCAAGAAATGTTAGCGTCCCGGGCGTCCGAAGGGTTGCCGGAGCTCGAAGATGGGCTCCCAAACCAGGTCTCCTTCGAGCCTGAGCCTTCGTTGCCGCTGGCGAAGGTGTCTGTATAATCTGGATAACTGGATATTCTACACCGCGAGAACGCCCTGAGCCCTCTGCCGGATGCACCCGAATCGATGGCTGATTCGACGCTGAAGCGGAGGGGGAAGGGCTTTTTTTGAAGGGATGAACATGGAAAATTGCGGCAGGGTAGGGTATGCTATTAATCAGTTGAAGTAGGAGGGATGCGCCATACCTTATTATGTGCCCGTCCTATTGAATTTGGCAGGCCGTCGCTGCGTCGTTATTGGCGGCGGACCGGTTGCCGAACGGAAGGCGAAGATGCTGGCAGAGGCTGGAGCGGTAACGGTGGTGATTAGTCCCAACGTAACGGAAGGTCTGCAGCGGCTCCATCAGGAGCGGGAGCAAGTCGTATGGATCCAACGGGAGTATCAACAAGGGGATTTGGCCGGGGCGTTCCTCGCTTTTGCCGCGACCGATCGGCCGGAGGTCAACGCCGCTGTGGCCGCCGAAGCGGAGGCGGAGGGCATCCCGATGAATGACGCGGGCGAAGGGACGCGAGGCAGCATGATTACGCCCGGCGTTCTGCGCCGCGGGGGGCTGGTCGTTGCCGTCTCCACCTCGGGGGCGGGACCAACGGCCGCGCGGGAGCTGATCCGCGAGATTGATGAACACTTTGGCGAGGATTACGAGCGTTACATTGACTTTTTAAGCTCGGCACGGGCTTTCATTAAAGAACGAATCGACGATCCCGGAAGACGGAAGCGTCTGTTTCGGAGGTTGGCCGAGACCGATATATTGACCTCGATCCGGGAAGGAAGCTTTGAGCCGTGGAGCGAAGCAGCCATGATCGCCTGGATTGAGGAACAGACGGAGGAATAAGCATGACGAAGCGAACGATAGTGGTGGGTACGAGACAAAGCCAGCTGGCGCTGACACAGACGGGACAGGTCATCGACGATTTAAAAGCGATCTGCCGGGAGCATCACCTGCCGTTTGATTTTGAAATCCGCAAGATCGTAACCAAGGGAGACCGGATTTTGGACGTGACGTTGTCCAAGGTTGGCGGCAAAGGGCTGTTCGTGAAGGAAATCGAGCAGGCGATGCTGAACGGGGAGATCGATTTGGCGGTCCATAGCATGAAGGACATGCCGTCTGTGCTGCCGGACGGACTGATGAACGGTGCGGTGCCGCGGCGGGTTGATCCACGGGATGCGCTTATTTCAAGAAACGGACGGAGCCTTGACGAATTGCCGCAGGGGGCCAAGGTAGGGACCAGCAGCTTACGTCGCGCCAGTCAATTGCGCGCTTATCGACCGGACTTCGTGCTGGAGCCGATTCGCGGCAATATCGATTCCCGATTGCGCAAGCTGGAGGAGGAAGGTTTTGACGCGATCATTTTGGCCGCGGCGGGGTTATTCCGCATGGGTTGGGAACACCGGATTACGGCATTTCTTCCCGCAGAGGTCTGTCTGCCCGCCGTTGGTCAAGGGGCGCTTGGCATCGAATGCCGCGAGGATGACGACGAGGTGCGCCGGCTCTTGTCCTTATACAATGATCCGGACACCGCGGTGACGGTGGCTGCGGAGCGCCGTTTCCTCGGCGTGCTGAATGGCGGCTGCCAGGTGCCGATTGGAGCCTACGCGACGTTGCTGCCGGAAGAAGGCGCAAGCGGCGAAACCGGCCGTCCGCGTTTGCGATTGACGGGGATGGTTGGTTCGGCGGACGGAACGACGATTCTGAAGGAAAGCGCCGAAGGAACAGATCCGACCGAGCTGGGAGAGCAGCTTGCCGGCCGGCTGATCTCGATGGGAGCAGCTGCATTATTACAAGAAACCGGGGGGTGAACGAATATGGCTGGTAAGGTGTATCTGGTTGGCGCAGGCCCTGGAGATGCGCGATTGATTACGCTGAAAGGGCTTGATTGTCTGGAGAAAGGCGACGTGATCGTCTACGATCGTCTGGCCAATCCCAGCCTGCTGCGAAGAACGAAGCCCGGGGCAGAGAAAATATATGTCGGGAAGCGAACCGACCGTCACACGATGAAGCAAGAGCATATCAATCAGCTGTTGGTTGATTTGGCGCTGGCGGGCAAAACCGTCGTTCGCTTAAAAGGCGGCGACCCGACGATCTTCGGCCGCGTTGGAGAGGAGGCGGAGCTGCTGCGGCAGCACGGAATTCCTTACGAAATCGTGCCGGGGATTACGGCTGCCATCTCGGTGCCGGCGTATGCAGGCATTCCTGTCACTCACCGGGATATGGCTTCCTCGGTGTCGATCGTTACGGGGCGTGAAAGCCCGGACAAGCTGGATCAGTCTATCGACTGGGAAAAGATCACCAACGCGACCGGCACCCTTGTGTTTATGATGGGCGTGGCCAATATTGGTCATATCAGCAGACAGCTGATTCATTACGGTCGGCCGCCCGAAACGCCGGTTGCCCTGATCCGCTGGGGGACGAGAGCCGAACAGGAGACGCTGGTCGGGACGCTGGCCGATATTGAGCAAAAGGTACGCGAAGCTGACTTTAAGCCGCCGGCCGTCACGGTTGTCGGCGAAGTTGTGGCTCAACGGGAGCAGCTCATGTGGGCGGAATCGCTGCCGCTATTCGGCAAGCGGATTCTCGTCACCCGTTCGCGCTCGCAAGCGAGCGAGCTGGTGCGCGGCATCGAGGAGCTTGGCGGCGAGCCGTACGAGTTCCCTGTCATCGACATCGCGATGCCGGAGGGCCAAGAGCTGGCCAGCACGGACGAAGCGCTCAATCAGCTAGAGCAGTACGATTGGGTATTCTTCACGAGCGTCAATGGCGTGGAGTATTTCTTCTCGCACCTGGAGAGACTGGGGAAAGATGTGCGCGGGCTGCATAAAGCGAGAATTGCCGCCGTAGGGCCGGCAACGCAGGCGGCGCTGCGCCAACGCGGGATTGCGGCGGAGGGCTTGCCGGGCAAGTTTCAGGCCGAGGGCCTGATGGAAACGTACGGCAGCGAGTTGAAGCCCGGACAGCACGTGCTGTTGCCGCGCGGCGACCTTGCCCGAGCTTGGTTGCCTGCTGCCTTGCGTGAGCAGGGCTTGACCGTCACCGAGGCAGTCATGTACCGGACAGTGCCGGCCGGGGAAACGGACGAAGAGCTGTTGAAGCTGCTCGAGAAAGGCCGTATTCACGCCGTCACCTTTACCAGCTCGTCAACGGTGACGAATCTGTTGGCCGCGCTCACCGGCATGGGGGTCGCCGATCCGGTCGCTGCCCTGCAAGGCGTGGACATCGCCTGCATCGGGCCGGTCACGGCGAAAACGGCAGAGGATGCAGGCCTGCGGGTTTCGATTCTTGCGGAAGAAGCAACGATCGACAGCTTGATTCAGGCGCTATGTGACTGGAAAGCGCGGACGGCGTCGGCGAAGTGATTTTTTTTTTGATTAACACGGAGGCTTAACCCCGTGCTGCATACTTAGGAGGGAATCAAAGATGAATTTTCCGATCGTAAGACATCGCCGGCTGCGTCAGTCGGCTGCGATTCGCGGGATGGTGCGTGAAACCGTCCTGACGGTGGACGACTTGATTCAACCGATCTTTGTAACTTATGGAAAGGGCGTCAAGAATGAGATTTCATCGATGCCCGGCGTGTTTCATTTTTCGCTGGACACGCTGGAAGAGGAAGTCAAAGAAATTATGGATCTAGGCATTCCGGCGGTTCTGCTGTTCGGCATTCCGGAAACGAAGGACAGCGTCGGCACCTCGGCCTTTGCGGAGGACGGGATCGTACAGGAAGCGACGCGGATCATTAAATCGCGGTATCCGGATTTGCTGGTCGTAGCCGACACCTGCTTATGCGAATTTACGGATCATGGCCATTGCGGGATGGTACATACGTTTGAACGCGACGGGCATGTCTGCGGCGACGTCATGAACGACGAGTCGCTGGAGCTGCTGGTGAAAACCGCTGTCTCCCAAGCGCGAGCAGGCGCCGACATCATCGCGCCGTCCAACATGATGGACGGATTTGTGCAAGCGATCCGTGCGGGACTGGATGAAGCGGGCTTCAGCCATGTGCCGATTATGTCATATTCCGTCAAATACGCGTCTTCGTTTTATGGGCCGTTCCGTGAAGCGGCGGACTCGGCGCCGCAGTTCGGCGACCGGAAGACGTATCAGATGGACCCGGCCAACGCCCGCGAAGCGCTAAGGGAAGCGGAATCCGACGTGCTGGAAGGCGCGGATATGCTGATGGTGAAGCCGGCCTTGGCCTTTATGGATATTTTGCGGATGCTGCGGGATCAATTTGATCTTCCGCTGGTCGCTTACAACGTAAGCGGAGAGTATTCGATGGTGAAGGCAGCCGCCCAGCAAGGCTGGATCAACGAGCGGGCCATCGTCACTGAGATGCTGCTAGGCATGAAGCGGGCGGGTGCGGATATCATCATCACGTATTTCGCCAAGGATATGGCACGCTGGCTGCGCGAGAAGCAGTAAGCATAGAGCCAAGAACGGGGTTTGAACAGTTAAGGAGGGGGATCGATGAGCAAGGACACGATTGGCCGGCGGGGCGAAGAGCGATCGCGCCTGGCATTCGAAGAAGCGAAGCAGGTCTTGCCCGGCGGCGTTAACAGCCCGGTGCGGGCGTTTAAATCCGTTGGCTTGACGCCGATGTATATCGAACGCGGGGAGGGCTCCCGGATTTATGATATCGACGGCAACAGTTTTATCGATTATGTAGGCTCCTGGGGGCCGCTGATTATGGGCCATGCTCATCCAGAGGTGGTGCGTGCGCTGCAGGAGACGGCTGCGAAAGGGACGAGCTTTGGAGCGCCAACGCTGCTAGAGACGCAAATGGCCATGCTGGTTGCTGAACGGGTGCCGTCGATCGATGTGGTGCGGATGGTGAACTCGGGAACGGAAGCAACGATGAGTGCGATCCGTCTGGCACGGGGATACACGGGCCGCAGCAAAATTATGAAATTCGAAGGCTCCTATCACGGCCATGCCGACAGCTTGCTGATTAAAGCAGGCTCCGGCGTAGCGACGCTGGGACTGCCGGACAGCCCGGGCGTGCCTGAGGGGGTTGCCTCTAATACAATTGCGGTACCTTATAACGACTTGGCTTCGGTTGAGCTTGCGTTTGAGCGGTTTGGGGAAGAGATCGCCGGCGTTATCGTGGAGCCTGTAGCCGGGAACATGGGCGTTGTGCCGCCGCTGCCGGGATTCCTGGAAGGTCTGCGCCGGATTACCGAGCGATACGGCAGCTTGCTCATTTTTGACGAGGTCATGACAGGCTTCCGCGTAGGGCTGAATTGTGCGCAGGGGCGCTTTGGCGTTACTCCGGATTTGACTTGCCTCGGCAAGGTGATCGGCGGCGGGCTGCCTGTTGGAGCGTACGGCGGAAAACGCGAGATCATGGAGCAAATCGCGCCAAGCGGGCCGATTTATCAGGCTGGGACGCTGAGCGGCAACCCGTTGGCAATGGTTGCGGGTTACACGACGCTGTCGCTGCTTACTCCAGAGGTGTACGACCGGCTGGAGCGCTTGTCGGCGAAGCTGGAGGAAGGCTTTACGCGCAACGCCAAGGAAAAAGGTATTCCGTGTACGATCAACCGCGTGGGCTCGATGATCTGTCCGTTTTTTACCGAAGAGAAGGTTATCAATTACGAGACGGCAAAAACAAGCGACCTCGACTTGTTCCGCCGTTACTTCGCGGCGTTGCTTGAGCAAGGCATCAACGTGGCGCCTTCGCAGTTCGAAGGTATGTTCGTCTCGGGCGTGCATACCGACGAAGACATTGAGCTGACGATCGAAGCGCATCGCTTGGCGCTGCAAAAGCTGTGAGCGGCAAGCTAACCTGGACGCGGCGCGGGGAATGGCTCGAGCTGATGCCCGGCAAGCTGCCTGCGCGCGATGGGCAGGACCGTCTGGATGCGGCGATGGCTTGGCTGGAGGAGGGGCTGCAGGCTCCTCCTAAGCTGCTGCGTCGGCTGCGGGCCGAAGGCGGCATCAAGCTCGCCGGGGACCGTTTAAGGCTGCTGGCCTTTCCGGCCAGGGCATCGCAATATGCTCCGGTTGAGGCAGAGCTTTCGCTTTTATATGAGGATGATTTTTGCCTTGTCGTGCACAAGCCGGCAGGGCTAAAAGTCCATCCGGACGGCAACGAGGGGGGCGCTTCCCGTAGGGACTCGGCTCCGCCGGACACGCTTGCCAACCGCGTCGCGGGATGGTACGCCAGCCTGGGTCAGCCAATCGCTGCGGCGCATATTCACCGGCTGGACGAATATACGTCAGGACCGGTGTTGTTCGCAAAGAACGAATACGCCCATTTAAAGCTGGATGAAGCGATGAGCCGCAAGGAGATCGGACGGACTTACATCGCGTTTGTACAGGGCGTTGTTAGTTCCGCGCTTAAGATCATTGACCAGCCGATCGGCCGGGACCGCCATCACAATCAGCGGCGCCGGGTGTCCCCTACCGGCAAGCCGGCGATCACGCATGTGGAGCTGATGGAGGTATACCCGAAGCACGAGGTGAGCCTCGTTCGGCTGACCTTGGAGACCGGCCGCACGCATCAAATTCGCGTCCATCTGAGCGCAGCGGGCCATCCGCTCGTAGGGGATGCGTTGTATGGCGGCAGCACGAAGTGGCTGCCTTATCAAGCGCTGCATGGTGAGCGGCTGGTGTTCCCGCACCCGCTCACCGGAGAAACGGTGGAGCTGGACGATCCTTGGCCATCGGCCATTATCCAGCTGCGAGATCGCTTTCGTTGACTAGCCGGGCTGTCTGATGGCAGCCTGGCTTATTTTTTTACCTAATGTGAGAAGGTCTGTACCCTCCCATTGGCAAAAAGCTGGCATGCACTCTCTTTTGCAGCATATAGATTAAACGAGGATGATTTGGATCAAGATTCATCGATTTCTAAATCAGGTTTGGATATGCTGAAAGGAGGTAACGAGTTGGCTGATCAATCCTATGGTCTCAGGTTTGATATTTATGAGCGGATACATCTTTCTGAAGATGTGATCGGCATTGAAGAGCTGGAGGAGATCGAGCTCTATCCGAAAATCCAGGTGATTCCCGGGGAGGAGTATGCCGCGCTGCGCGGCCATTTGCTGTTGTCGGGGGTGTATCGGGGAGAAGGAGAAACGCAGAGGCTGGAACATTATATTCCAGTCGAAATTACGATACCGCTAAACCGGGTGAACCGGTTGGAGGATATCACGGTTGAAATTGAAAACTTCGATGTTGACCTGCTTAGCTCGCGCAGCTTGAATATTACAGGCGTCTTGTCGCTTCAGGGGGTGGAGACCATCGCCTTAGTGTCCGAACAAGATGCATGGAAGGATCGCGAGTTTACGACGGCCCATGTCGTACCGAATCTGCCCGGCGACGAATCGGAAGCGGAATCGAATTTCAACACGGAGGATTCAGCGGATTACGCTTCGGCGGTGACCGAGCCTGAATCGATCCCGGCAGCGCCATTGCTGACGGAAGAAGTGCGCCAAGAGTCGGAGCCGACGTTCTCGTGGAATTCGTTAATCCGCGATACGACAGACGAAGAGTCTCAGCCGGAGCCGGAACTCGAGCTGCAGCAAGAGGAGCAGGACGAAGAACCACAGCCCATTCCGCAATTTGCCTCATGGCAGGCGTTCCCGGATGAAGTCCTTACCGCGCAAAAACGAAGTGCGGACGAGCCGCAGGAACCCGCCGCCTGGAGAGAGGATGTCCCTGCATTCCAGGAAGCTAGTCCTTGGGCGGACAAGGAATCTGAATCGGATTTTGACGCTGCTGCAGAGGTTTTTGCAGATCAAACAGAGGAGTTGGATGTAGACGCAGCGTTTCAGGAGGAAATTCGCCCATTCGCAGAATCCGCGCCGATTGAACGTGCGAGTGAAGTCGTGGAAGCGGAAGCTGCCGAGCCGGAACGGGTTTCGTATGGGCTAGGCGAAGAAGTTGCTGTAGTGTCAAACGATACGGTGAACGAAGACGTTTTGGAGGCGGATGCGGCGGCTGAAGCCGATCAGGGTGCACCTGCCCAGCCAGAAGAGAAGAAGGAAATGAAGATCGCATTGGGTGCCAAAAAAGGGGATGACGAGGGGGGCCGAGATAGCTTTGGCTTAACGAAGCTGATTGCCTCTTCTTCCCGGCCCGCTCAAGAACCGCAGGAGGAAGCATCGGATCAGCCGAGTCTGGACGACAGCAGAGACCCAAGTGAGGGTGAGGAGCTGCGGTGGAAGAACCTGTTCATCAGCAACGAGGATCAAAACCCCTTCCGCAAAGTGCGTCTCGTGATCGTGCAGCGCGAAGAGACGTTGGATGATATCGCCCAACGCTACCACCTGAGTCCACGGGAGCTGCAGCTGTACAACCGGCTGTCCGAGCATCAGGTGAATGAAGGGCAAATTTTGTACATTCCGTGAGGATCTCCCCGTGAAATCAGGCGGATTGTTGACTCCCGTTCCTTTCCAAGTTATGATAATATAGATTAAAGTAATAAGATCTATGGCAAAGACTTGGAACGGGAAGAGTAGGCAGCGTACCCTTCAGAGAGCGGAATCCACGGCTGAGAGATTCTGCAGGACATGTAGCTCACCGAAGTCGCCCGGGAGTTGTCCGTTTGAGCAGCATATCATATGGGGTTAGAACGGACCGGCAGCAGCCGTTATCTGCATGAGAGTCGCATTTCTTGCACCGGATGGTGAATGAACCGGATGCCATTGATGCGAAACAAAGGTGGTACCGCGAAAGTAAAGCCTTTCGTCCTTTGAGACGAAGGGCTTTTTGTTTTTTCTTAGGCAGCATGAAGTAGGCGCGAAAGCCCGTCCCGAAGTCTTATGCACACGGTGTGGAGCTGATGACGCCAGTCGACTATCTTGGGATCGCCAAGGCTATGCTTATTTGTAACGGAGGTTGAATAGGATGACAGAAAATCAAGATCAACAAACTTCGTCGGTAGAAATGCCGACGACGTACGATCCGAAAGCAGCGGAGCAGAAATGGCACCGTTATTGGTTGGAGAACGGCTTCTTTAAAGCCGGACAACGGCCGGATGCCAAGCCCTACACGATCGTGATTCCGCCGCCTAACGTAACCGGGATGCTGCATATCGGGCATGCGCTGGATTTGACGCTGCAGGATATTTTGACCCGGACCAAGCGAATGCAGGGATATGACGCGTTGTGGCTGCCCGGGATGGACCATGCGGGGATTGCAACTCAAACGAGAGTGGAGCAGCGGCTTAGAGAGCAAGGCGTATCCCGATACGACCTGGGCCGCGAGAAGTTCCTCGAACAAGTATGGGCCTGGAAGGACCAGTATGCGGGAACGATTCATGAACAGTGGGCCAAAATGGGCGCTTCGCTCGATTATTCGCGCGAGCGGTTTACATTGGACGAGGGCTTGTCCCAAGCGGTTCGCGAAGTGTTCGTGAAGCTTTATGAGAAAGGCTTGATTTACCGCGGCAAATACATTATCAACTGGGATCCGGCGGCGCGTACGGCGCTTTCCGATATCGAGGTAGAATATAAAGAAGTTAACGGGCATCTGTACCATCTTCAGTATCCGCTGAGCGATGGAAGCGGCTATATCACCGTGGCGACGACTCGTCCAGAGACGATGCTCGGCGATACCGCCGTTGCTGTTCATCCAGAGGATGAACGTTATCGCCATCTGGTCGGCAAAACGCTTCGTCTGCCGATCGTTGACCGTGAAATCCCGATTATCGCCGATGAATACGTGGAGAAAGAGTTTGGCAGCGGTGCGGTAAAAATCACCCCGGCGCATGACCCGAATGACTTCGAAGTTGGTTTGCGCCATAACCTGCCGCAAATTAACGTGATGGACGAGACCGGCAAGATGAATGCTGAAGCCGGCAAGTATCAAGGCCTCGACCGCTTCGAATGCCGCAAGCAGATCGTGAAGGATTTGCAGGAGATGGGCGTGCTGATCAAAATCGAGGATCACGTGCATCAGGTTGGTCATAGTGAACGGACCGGCGTTGTGGTTGAGCCGTATCTGTCGACGCAATGGTTCGTGAAGATGAAGCCGCTCGCGGAAAAAGCGATTGAAGCGCAAAAATCGGGGAACGGCGTTAACTTCGTACCGGATCGGTTCGAGAAAATTTATTTGAACTGGATCGAGAACGTACGCGATTGGTGTGTTTCCCGCCAATTGTGGTGGGGTCACCGCATTCCGGCCTGGTATTGCGACGAGACCGGCGAAATGGTTGTAGCCCGCAGTGAGGAAGAAGCACGGGCCAAGCTGGGACGCGACGATATCCGACAAGACGAGGACGTGCTGGATACGTGGTTTAGCTCTGCACTTTGGCCGTTCTCCACACTGGGCTGGCCGGATGAGGATAGTGCGGATCTCAAGCGCTATTTCCCAACGTCCGTTCTTTCCACCGGTTACGATATCATTTACTTCTGGGTTGCCCGGATGATCTTCACTTCGCTGGAATTCACCGGTCAAGTTCCGTTCAAGGATGTCCTAATCCACGGCCTCGTCCGCGACAGTGAAGGGCGCAAAATGTCCAAATCGCTGGGCAACGGCGTCGATCCAATTGAAGTTATTGAGAAGTACGGTGCCGATGCAATGCGTTACATGCTGTCCACCAGCAACACGCCGGGGCAAGACCTGCGTTTCCGTTGGGAACGCGTTGAGCAAGCCCGCAACTTCGCCAACAAGATTTGGAACGCTTCGCGTTTTGCGTTGATGAACCTGGAGGGCGTGAAGTACGAGGATATCGATATCAGCGGCGAGCTGTCGACGGCGGATCGCTGGATTTTACACCGGATGAACGAGACGGCCAAGGAAATTACCCGCCTGATCGACGCTTACGAATTCGGAGAAACCGGTCGATTGTTGTACAACTTCATCTGGGACGATCTGTGCGACTGGTATATCGAATTCGCCAAGCTGTCCCTGTACGGGGAAGATGCTGCGGCTAAGAAGAAAACCCAATCTGTGCTGGCCTATGTGCTCGATCGCACGCTGCGCATGATCCATCCGTTTATGCCGTTTATTTCCGAGGAAATATGGCAGCATTTGCCGCATTCTGGCGAAACGATTACGCTGGCGGCTTGGCCGGAATACGACCCTGCGCTGGAAGCACCGGACGCTGTTCAGGAAATGAATCTGCTGATCGATGTCATTCGCGCTGTGCGGAATATCCGCGCCGAAGTGAATGTGCCGATGAGCAAAAAGATCGAGCTCGTCATCAAGCCGGGCAGCGCGGAAGTGCTGGAAGTGTTGTCCCGCAACGAGCATTACATCCGCCGTTTCTGCAATACGTCGGAGTACGAGGCTTCGCTGAACGCCGGCGTGCCGGATAAGGCGATGACCGCTGTTGTAACGGGAGCCGAGCTGTTCCTGCCGCTGTCGGGTCTGATTGATATCGGACAGGAAATCGAGCGGCTGACGAAGGAACTCGACCATCTGAACAAAGAAGTGGAACGCGTTGAGAAGAAGCTGGCCAACGAGGGCTTTGTGTCCAAAGCGCCGGCTAAAGTCATCGAGGAAGAACGGGCGAAGATGGCCGATTATTCCGAGAAACGCGACAAGGTGCTGGCACGGATTGCGGAGCTGAAAGGTTAATTGAAAATAAAAGTTCAAGAAGTCAGGTTTGGAGCACCGAAGAAAAGGCTTTCGAAGATGACTTCTTGAACTACACTAATATTAAATGAAGGTGACTGACATGGGGGATCGTACAGAGGAAGAAACACGGCCGCTGAACAGCTATGCTGAAGCGGTCGATTGGATCAACGGGCTGCTGCCGTTTGGCATCCGTCCCGGCTTGGAACGGATCGAGCTCATGATGGAAAAGTTAGGCCATCCCGAACGGAGGCTGAAATTTATTCATGTGGCAGGGACGAACGGTAAAGGCTCCTCCTGCGCTTTCCTGACCCGAACACTGCGGGAATGCGGTTATCATGTGGGGACGTATACGTCCCCTTACATCACAAAATTCACGAATCGCTTCCAATATGATGAGGAAGATATCCCCGAGACGGTGCTGCTCGAGCTGGCGAACCGGGTTGCTCCATTGGTGGCTGAAATCGCCGGCACCGAACTGGGATCCCCAACCATGTTCGAGGTGAGCACAGCGATCGCGATTTTGTATTTTGCGGAAGTGTGTTACCCCGATGTGGTAGTATGGGAGACCGGGCTTGGGGGAAGGATGGATGTGACCAATATTGTGACGCCGATCGTCTCTTTGATTACGAACATCGGCTTGGATCACATGGACGTCCTTGGCGACACAATCGAGCAAATCGCCCGCGAGAAAGCTGGCATTATCAAGGCGGGGGTACCTGTGGTCAGCTGCGCCGAGCAGCCGGAGGCTGTTGCCGTACTGAAGGAAACGGCGGCAGCCAAGCATGCTACCCTCTATCTGATGGGGGAGCAGTTCCGGTACGAGCGGGTGGCGGTGGATGCCAAGGAGCAGCAGTTGCATTTTCAAGGTCCATTCCGGGAGATGGATTTTACGATTCGCATGCTTGGGGAGCATCAATGCAAGAACGCCGCCGGCGTCATGATGGTGCTGGAAGTGCTGCGGCAGTATATGGCTTTTATCCTCGAGGATGAACAGGTGCAGGACGGTTTCCGTACTTCCTTCTGGGCCGGACGGCTGGAAGTGGTGCGGGAGGAACCTCGCCTTGTATTGGACGGAGCACATAATCCGGAAGGTGCCGCTTCGCTGGCGAAAAGCCTGCCTGAAGCGTTCCAATACCGCAAGCTGCATTTGATGATGGGGATGCTGGCCAATAAGCATCATCAGGGCTACTTGAAGCATATATTACCAATAGTGGATACGCTAATTCTGACCGAGCCCGATTTTCGCCGGAAAATGGACGCCGATGCGTTGTATGAACTCGTGGCCGAACTACAGGGGATAGAAGCGAAAGCGGATTTGGAAATCATCGTGGAACGTGACTGGAGAAAAGCCCTTTCGCTTTTGGAGTCACGGACGGAACGGGAGGATCTTGGGGTAGTCACCGGCACGTTGTATCTGATCTCGGACGTGCGGGCGGCCCTTTTGCATCAAACCGATTCTGAAAAAGGCTGGTGACCATTTTGTTAAATACGACCGAACAACACGTACATTTTATCGGTATCGGCGGATATGGCATGAGCGCCATTGCCCGCGTGATGCTGGAAATGGGGTATACCGTCACGGGATCGGACGTTGCCTCCCAAGAGTTGACGGAGAAGCTCGCCGCGAAGGGAGCGAAAATCTATATCGGCCATACCGCCGAACACGTGCATGGGGCGGATTTGGTCGTTTACTCTACGGCGCTGCCGCAGGATAATGTGGAGCGTTTGGAAGCGCAAGAGCAAGGCATACCGGTGCTGCATCGCTCTCAGATGCTGGCCCGCCTTTTGAATGAGCGTAACGGTGTTGCTGTTGCCGGAGCTCATGGCAAAACGACAACCTCGTCGATGATCGCGCTGGCGATGGAGCTTTGCGGTACCGATCCTACCTACATTATCGGCGGGGAAATTATGGACATGGGCACAAATGCCAAAGCCGGACAAGGAAAATGCGTGGTTGCGGAAGCTGACGAAAGCGACGGTTCCTTCCTGCAGTATTATCCATCACTTGGCGTCGTGACCAACATCGAGGCCGACCATTTGGAAAACTACGGCGGTGACTTCAATCGCCTGAAGGAAGCCTACGTGCAGTTTCTGAATCAGATCAAACCGGACGGCAAGGCGGTCGTATGCGGAGACGACCCGAACATACGGGAATTGCTTCCTCGGGTACAAAGTCCGACGATTACGTACGGCATCGAAACCAACTGCGACTATACGGCCCGGGAGATTGAGCTTGGAGATCGCTGTGTTACCTTTAAAATGTATCAAGGTGACCGGGAGCTCGGAACAGTGGAATTGTCTGTGCCTGGTCGGCATAATGTTTACAATGCGATGGCGACCGTGATCGTATGCATGGAGGCAGGCATTCCGTTTGATGAAGTTGTCAAAGCGTTGCGCCACTTCCATGGCGCGAAACGCCGTTTCCAGGTGCTTGGAGAGAAGAACGGAATTCTGATTATCGACGATTATGCACACCATCCAACGGAAATCCAAGCGACGATCGCAGCGGCCAAGGCAACCGGCAAGCGAATTATCGCCGTCTTCCAACCGCAGCGGTATACGCGGACCTTTTTCTTGTTGGATGCGTTTAGCCGGGCGTTTGGAGATGCGGATGAGGTGATCATCACCGACATTTATTCACCGGCCGGAGAGAAAGCGATCGAAGGCGTGAGCTCCTCGAAGCTGGTCGAATTGATCAAACAAAACAGCAATCCCGGCGCTCGTTACTTGCCGACGAAGCAGGACGTAATTGCCGATTTGCAGCATCGTTTGAAGCCTGGCGATCTCGTGCTGACGATGGGCGCGGGCGACATTTACAAAGTGGGTTACGAGCTGGCCAAAGGGTTGTCTAACTAAATCCCCAGCTTGACACTTAATATGAACGGTCTTTACCGGGATGAGGTTCCCGGTAAAGACCGTTTTTTCGTTCCTGACCAAATAGAAGCTTCACCCTTGTACAGGCTTGGCATAACCGTTGGATCGCTCTCATATGGATAGGGTAGAAGAATGGACAAGGAGCGTGCGGACCGTGAACAAAGCCAAAATGACATTCCGGTTTGACAAGGATGGCCGGGAAATCCGGCCAGAACGGGAGATTGCGGAGGAGCCAATGCGGAGGTCGATACCCCAATATCGAGCGGTAGAGACGGTAGAGGAATGGGGGGATCCCTTCACGGACCATACAGGGATGGGGCTCACTGTCTTTCCGGGCGGACAAGACCAGAGACAACGCCAAGATCCGATGGGGACAACTCGGGACGATTGGGAAGAAATTTACGACAAAGACCCTTGGCAGACAGAGTGGCAGGAGGAGACCCCTCCCATCTATACCCGTCCTCACCGAACCTCCTGGTGGAAGGTGGCCGGCTCTTTGACCGGAGCGATTGTTACGGGCGCACTGTTTGGGTATGTCGTGCTATCTTTATTTAATCAGGAGATCGAACTCCCTCTTCCAGGGATTAACACGAACACGCCGCAGCAGGTGGAATCGGGAGACACAGCAAGCCAGCCGGCCATGGGGGAGATTGAAGGGGAGGACCCCGCAACCGAGGATAACGTTCCGCTTATTAGCGTCGCATTGCCGGAGCAGACTTACTACTTCCTGCAATATGGCGTGTTTAGCACGGCGCAGGGGGTGCAGCTGGCGCAGGAGGAACTGCAAGCGTCCGGTATTGCAGCTGCCCGGGATACGGTCGACGAGAAACGGGTTTATGCCGGGGTCTCCACGGATAGAGAGCAATCGAAACTGCTTACCGGTCAACTGAAGGCGGCAGGTGTGAACCTGATTTTGCACGAGATCTCGTTCCCGGCAGCGGCTAACGTCCCATTTGCCGGCGAACGCGAAGCGTTGGAAGGGTTTATGGCGCAGAGCGCAGAGCTGGTTGACCTGCTTAGCACCTCGTCCGCAGCGCTGCTGACCGAAGCGGACCCGCAGCCGCAGCAGCACCCGGAACTAGAGCAATTGGGGGCCAAGCACCAGGCCTGGACACAAAGTGCTTCGGCGATCCGCGGGAAATGGTCTACGGCGGGGGCAGCCCTGGCCGGTGAAATGGAGAAAGCGATCAACGGGGCGGTCGAGGCCATGAGCGAATATCAGAAAAACGGGGCAAAAACACTGCTCTGGGAAGTACAAAATGAGATGATGCGCTTCATTATGGCCGAGCAGTCACTCGTTCACGACGGAGTATAAATATGCAACAGGACATTTAATCCAAAGACAGGGGGCTGGAAATAGTTTCCCCTGTCCTTTTTGTGTTTGCGCCTGGGGCCATAATAATCTTATAATAGGTTAGTGTCAAAAAATGGCGGGGATGACAGCAAACCGTTGTCGATTCTTATCTATTTTTTACCAACTTATGCATGTAACCATTCAGGACATCAATTCGTTTTCTACAAAGGAGAGTTCCATAATGGATACCGCAAATTTGCGCCGGATTATTCTTGCTTCCACTTCACCTCGCAGGCGTGAATTAGTCGCATCTCTGGCGATTCCTTTCGAAGTGGTACCAAGCCATACAGAGGAATCTTTCGAAGCATCGTTATCGCCGGAGCAAATCGTGATGGAGCTTGCCGGGCGCAAAGCGGAAGCCGTTTACCGGGGGCTTGATCCTTCGGCAGACCGCAATGCGGTGATCGTCGGGAGCGATACGATCGTGGTCCGAGACGGCGAAGTTTTGGGTAAACCGAAGGACACCCAAGAGGCAGCGGATATGCTGCGAAGCCTGCAGGGACGAGAGCATGTGGTGTATACTGGCGTAGCCTGCATGGACGCCTTAACGGGGCGACGTCACGTTGATTACCGGGCGACGACTGTAAGGATGAAGGCATTGACCGAAGCGGAAATTCAAGCCTACGCCCGCAGCGGGGAAGGATTGGACAAGGCTGGGGCCTATGCGATTCAAGGACTTGGCGCTACGATCGTTACTGGAATTGAAGGATGTTATTTTAATGTGGTCGGCTTGCCGGTCTCGCTGCTCGTGGACATGCTGAAGGATTTCGACATTCAGGTGCTGTAAGCAGGAGGCTGAGCTTGCCGTGATGGCAGGTCATCGGGAAGTGATAAAGCATATCCTTCCGAACTTAGGACGGGCGTAACCGGAATAACCGGGAGCGACCCGAACCCATTCGGAAGCGGGGGATAGCGATGGAACAAGCACAAACTCCCTATATGCTGCGTGATCTTCCTTCTGAGGAGCGGCCAAGGGAACGAATGATCAAATACGGAGCGGGGGCGCTCAGCCATGCGGAATTGCTGGCGATCCTGCTCCGCACAGGAACACGCCAGGAATCGGCAGTTCATATGGCCCAGCGATTGCTCGCCGAATTAGGCGGGCTGCGCGGGCTGGTTGATGTCAGCCTGGAAGAGATGACGAACCTGAAAGGCATCGGACCTGCGAAAGCGGTCCAGCTGAAGGCAGGGATTGAGTTGGGGCAGCGACTGGCCAAGTCACGTCTTCCGGATCAAGCAGTAATCCGCAGTCCGCACGATGCGGCTGAGCTATTGATGGAGCAAATGCGCTATTTGCAGAAAGAGCATTTTGTATGTCTTTTTTTGAATACAAAAAATCATATCATTGCTCAAGAGACGCTTTCGATCGGAAGCCTGAACGCATCGATTGTGCATCCGCGCGAGGTGTTCCGGGCTGCGATCAAATGCAGCAGCGCTTCCGTCGTATGTGCGCACAATCATCCCAGCGGCGATCCCACTCCAAGCCCGGAGGATATCCGGATGACGCGTAGGCTTTGCGAAGCGGGGGAAATTATCGGCATCGATGTGCTCGATCACATCGTCATCGGGGACGGCAAGTTCGTCAGTTTGAAAGAACGGGGCTTGATGTAACTTCAGTGAATTCAAGATTCGCCGTCGAACTTGCATCATTGATGAACTTCGTGATCGGAAGATGACTTTTTGAACAACCGTTTCAATGAAGGTTCAAACAAGTCAGGTTTCGAGCACCAAGAAGATTGGATGAAGCTAGGGGCTGAGTAGCGGAGCGTAGACAGATCTACGTGAGCAACGGAAGGCCCGGCTGAATTCAAGATTCGCCGTCGAACTTGCATCATTGATGAACTTCGTGATCGGAAGATGACTTTTTGAACAACCTCTAATATAATAGGTTAGATACAGAAGGAAAGGAAGAAGCAGCATGTTGGGTGGCTTTACAAAAGACTTGGGAATTGATTTAGGGACGGCAAATACGTTGGTATATACGAGAGGCAAGGGCATTATCGTCCGCGAGCCTTCGGTGGTAGCGATTCATACCGACACGAAAAACATCGTGGCCGTCGGAGAATCGGCCAAGAAGATGATCGGCAGAACCCCCGGCAACATTCGGGCGATCCGTCCGATGAAGGATGGCGTGATCGCTGATTTCGATACAACGGCAACGATGATTAAATATTTTATTGGTCAAGCGCAGAAGAAACGTTCGTTGTTCCAGCGCCACCCGAACGTGATGGTTTGCGTACCGTCGGGGATCACGGCCGTTGAGCAGCGGGCTGTTGAGGACGCGACGAAGCAAGCAGGTGCACGCGAAGCTTACACGATCGAGGAGCCGTTCGCCGCGGCGATTGGCGCAGATTTGCCGGTTTGGGAACCTACCGGCAGCATGGTCGTGGACATCGGCGGCGGGACGACGGAAGTTGCGGTGATCTCGCTGGGCGGGATCGTCACCAGCAAATCCGTCCGCGTGGCAGGCGATGAAATGGATGAAGCGATCATCCAATATATCAAGCGCCAATACAACCTGATGATCGGGGAAAGAACCGCCGAGCAGCTGAAGATGGATATCGGCTCCGCACTTGCGCTGGAGAAGGTTGAAACGATGGAAATCCGCGGACGCGACCTCGTGACAGGACTGCCGAAGACGATCACGATCACTTCTGACGAGATCTCCGAAGCGCTGAGCGATACGGTGGGTGCAATCGTGGACGCGGTGAAAGTCACTTTGGAGAAATGCCCGCCGGAACTCGCAGCAGACATTATGGACCGGGGAATCGTATTGACCGGCGGCGGCGCGTTGCTGCGTAACCTGGATAAACTGCTGGCCGGCGAAACCGGCATGCCGGTGATTGTGGCGGAGAATCCGCTTGACTGTGTGGCGATCGGTACGGGCCGGGCTTTGGATAATATCCACTTATTCAAATCGAAAAGTAGTTCAGCCCTTCGTTCCAAGCGATAATTTCGCGCGGAAGAAGGCACCCCTGATATCAAAGCGGCGCCGTCCTGAATTGGACGGCCAATGCCGTTTTTCCAAGAAATCATGTATGGTTGGAGGGTGCGAAAACTGTTTAAGCTGCTTGGCAACAAAAGATTATTTATTTTGTTGATGGGACTTATTTTGTTTATTGCGGTGATGGGGTTTACGCTGGGGCCAAGAACCAGCTTGTCCTGGCCGGAGAAATTCGTCAAGGACACGGTTGGCTTCGTGCAATACGTGTTTTACAAGCCCGCTAGCTATGTAGCGGGCTTCTTTGAAGATATTTCGAACCTGCGCGCGCTGCAGGAGGAGAACGAGCAGCTCAAGATCGCTTTGGCGCACTATACACGTGACAAAGCGACGTATAACTGGATTGCTCAAGAAAACGAACGGTTGAAGAATAAGCTCGATTTCACTGAAGCGCAAAAGAGACTCTACGATTACACCTGGAAAATTGCCCAGGTCATCAGCGTTAATGACGATCCTGTCAATCGCACGATCGTGGTTAATTTAGGGGCTCGGGAAGGCGTGAAAGAGGGGATGGCTGTCTCCTCCGATAAAGGCTTGGTTGGCGTGATCAGTCATGTCAGCAACTTTACGTCCACCGTCCGCCTTGCGACCTCAATGGATGCCAAGGACCCGAACTCTAACGGCATCGCCGTGACGGCACAAGGGAAGGAAAACGACGTCTTTGGCATGATCGAAACGTTTGATCGCGAGCAGGGAATGTTCCTCATGACGCGCATTGAAGATGCCACTCCGCTGAAGAAAGGGGATACCATCGTCTCCTCCGGGATCGGCGGCGTATTTCCTCGCGGGATGGTGATCGGCACGGTGAAGGACATTCAGGTTGGCGAATACGGGCTGACGTATACCGCTACGGTGGAACCTGCTGCGAACTTCACCGACTGGAAGGAACTATTTATCGTATTCGAACCGGAAGGTGAAGGCGAGTGAACAAGCGCAAACTGATTTTAATTCTGCTGCTGTTCCTCTTGTTCATTCTTGAGGGAACTTTGGTTCCTTGGCTGATCCCTACGGCATGGCAGACGCGGATTGCCCCGCATCTGGTTTACGTCGTTATTCTATATTTCTCCGTTTATGAGAACCGGCATACGGGGCTGATCCTTGGTCTGGTCTTTGGGATGTTGCACGATATCGTTTTTTACGGGGCGTTGATCGGAGCCTACTCCTTCGCTATGGGGTTGTCCGGCTATCTGCTGGGGCTCTTGTCCCGCAACCAGCGGGCACCGCTGCCGCTGATGATGATCGTCGTGCTGCTGGGCGGCCTGCTGCTGGATTCGATTCTGTTCGGTACGTATACGCTGTTTGAACTGATACACCAGCCGTATACATGGGCGTTGAAAAATCACATTATCCCAAACGTTTTGGTGCAGTTCGTATTTGCTTTGGCGATATACGTACCGCTGCGTCGGCAGCTCGAAATCATTACCCGCAGACGCTCTCCCGAGGAGAACGCTTGACTTCCCGCTTATTTTGCTTGCTGTAAGCAGGAACTTTTCCGCTTCGGCGCGAATTGATTAGGGGGGGAGGGACAGGCTCATGACAGTAAAATCCAACCACGTGACGATTAAAGGCGTAAAAGATGGCCTGGTTTTCCTGCTGGACGACAAATGCGATTTTTCGAGTCTTCTGGAGGAATTAAAGTATAAATTGGAATTTAGCCATCAACATATCTTGACTGGGCCGATCATCCATGTCGATGTGAAGCTGGGGATGCGACTCGTCACTGAGGATCAGAAGGACATGATTCTTGATATATTAAAGCAAAAAGGCAATCTGCTTGTCCGCTCCTTTGAGATGCCGGAAATTGTTCGGGCGGATGCGCCGGGAGCGCTGACGACGATTGCGGGGATTGTCCGCTCGGGTCAGGTGCTGCATCATGAGGGCAACCTGCTGTTTATCGGCGATGTGAATCCCGGGGGGACGATTCGCTGTACCGGCGACATTCTGATTCTCGGCGCTCTGCGCGGGATGGCCCATGCAGGCTTTGAGGGCAACGAGAATTCGATCATTGCAGCTTCGTACTTGTCTCCAACGCAGCTTCGAATCGCGGAAACGATCAGCCGGCCCCCGGATGAATGGGAGAACCGGGAGACGAGCATGGAGTTCGCTTTTCTACGGGAAGGGAAGATGCAGATCGACAAAATCATCAATATCACCCGGGTGAGACCGGACCTTAACGTGTTTAAAGGGGTGTGAATCATGGGACAAGCTATCGTAATAACGTCCGGTAAAGGCGGGGTGGGCAAAACCACGACCTCGGCCAATATCGGCACGGCGCTTGCGCTTCTGGGGAAAAAAGTGTGTTTAGTGGATACGGACATCGGTTTGCGAAATTTGGACGTAGTCATGGGGCTCGAAAATCGGATCATTTATGATTTGATCGACGTGGCCGAAGGTCGCTGCCGACTGAATCAAGCGCTGGTGAAGGATAAGCGGTTCGATGAGCTGTATATGCTGCCGGCGGCGCAAACGAAGGATAAAAACGCGATTTCGCCAGATCAGGTCAAAGACATCGTTCTGGAACTGAAGAAGGAATTTGAATTCGTAATTATCGACTGCCCGGCGGGGATTGAGCAAGGGTTTAAGAACGCGATTGCCGGGGCGGATCAGGCGATCGTGGTCACAACGCCGGAACATGCCGCTGTACGCGATGCGGACCGAATTATCGGGCTCTTGGAGAACTCGCATATCGCTTCGCCGAAGCTGGTTGTGAACCGGATTAAAATCAATATGATGAAATCCGGGGATATGCTGGATATTGAAGGAATCCTTCAGGTGTTAAACATCGATCTGATCGGCATCGTGCCAGACGATGAGAAGGTCATTAAAGCCGCCAACAGCGGCGAACCGACGGTAATGAATCCGGACTCTTCGGCTGCGATTGCCTACCGCAACATCGCGCGGCGGATTTTGGGCGACACCGTGCCGCTGATGCTGCTGGATCAGAAGAAGGGCGTATTTACGCGCTTTAAGAAGTTTTTTGGAATGGGTGGATAACCGTTGTTTTTTAAACTTAAACATGTGGACTGGCTGATGGTAGGGATACTTGCTTTGTTTATGGTGTTTAGTACCCTCCTGGTGCGCAGTGCCATTGCTCCATATGAGACGGAATTCCAGTGGTATGATCTGAAGACGATCATATTTTACTTGCTAGGGTTCGTGGTCGTGTTCGGTATGGCTTTGGTGGATTACCGTACGTTGCTTCGGTACAGCTGGTATGTGTACGGAGCAGGCTGCGTGCTGCTGGTGCTCGTCTACCTGTTTGCGCCGGAAATCAACGGGGCGCGCAGCTGGTTCAAGATTGGCGGGTTGCAATTTCAGCCGGCCGAATTGGTTAAGGTTATTCTCATTTTGACGACGGGGTATTTATTAGGCAAAAAAATGGGGCAACCGCTTCACTTCCGGCGCGACATTATTCCGATCACGCTGGTGACGCTGCTGCCGTTTTTTTTGGTATTGATTCAACCGGACTTGGGAAATGCCATCATTTATCTCGTCGTGTTGGTAGGGATGCTGTGGATCGGCAATGCCAGATACAGCCACGTCTTGATCGGTTTAACCGCGGCGGTAGCGGGATTGATTCTGTTCGTCACGTTGTTTAACGCCTATAATACGCAGATTCAAGACTATTTAGCGAAGCATCAGAAGCTTCACTGGTATCAGCGGATCAACACGTTTATCAACCCGGATCAAGCGTCGAGCGACGATCGGCACCAATCCAACTATGCCAAGATCGCCATCGGCTCCGGGGGACTGCTCGGCGACGGTTACATGAAAGGCGACTTAAAGAACAAGAAATTCGTTCCGTATCCGTATTCGGACTCGATTTTTGTTGTCGTTGGCGAGGAGTTTGGGTTCATCGGGGCATCGGTGCTGCTGTTGCTCTACTTCTTGTTCATTTACAGGATGATCTTAATCGCCCTGCATTGCATTGATAAACGAGGCGCCTACATGATTGTTGGTATCGTTGCGATGTTCCTGTTCCAAATCTTCGAGAACGTCGGGATGATGATCGGCCTGATGCCGATTACCGGGATTACGTTGCCGTTCATCAGCTATGGAGGAACCTCGCTGCTCATCAATATGTTATGTATCGGACTGGTGTTCAGCATTAAGCTGCATCAGGAGAAATATAAGGTGGATTAGGATATACCGGTGCCGGCAGCACCGGTTTTTTGGTTTATTGACCACCGCTGCACCTCATAGAGGTAAAAGATGGCCTTATTTTTGCGAAGTCAAAGAGATTGGCTGAAATAAGGTCATTTTTTTCCCTTATTCGTGAGAACTCCAGGATGTTTGTTGGTGAAGTCGCATCAATAAGGCCCAAAATTACCGTTATGATGTGCGCTTGAAGATAAACGTGGTGGAATAAGAACATAAATTACCTCTATTCACTTCCCAGCTCAGGAGCGATTAGGCGGATCTCCAAGCTTGTTCATATTCCATTCCTGTGGCTCATAAGTATGTAGTACAGGCCCTGCCAGAGAAGAAGGCAGCGGCAGGAACGGATGACTTATGGGACAACCACGAATTGTGGAGCGGAGCGGGGGGATAAGAGCATGGACGTGAAATCAAATGTCAAAAAGCGGAGAGCGGAGCGGATTCGGCAATTGACGATGGAAGACGCCGTAGGGCCGCTGCCGCCGGATCAGGGCTGGGGATCTGCCCCCGGACGGGCGGCTGCACCTCCGAGAACGAAGCCATGGCCTGTTAGTGCAGGTCAGGACGACACCGATCCCGATCCCGAGCTGTTATGGAAGCGCGGGCAAGGCCGCTGGCAGGATCCTTATGCTGGCGCTTATGGAAGCGGAAAGGGTGACGATGAGCTGATGGGTCCCGGGCCGGGAAAACGTTCGACGTTCTGGTTCGCGATGTTCGTTCGCCTGGTGATTAGCACGTTACTGTTTGCGGCGATCTGGGGCATGAACCGCTATGAGCCGGCCTGGGCGACGCCCATCCGCGCGTTTATTGCCAAGTCGCTTACCGTGGAGATGGATTTCCAAGCGGCCCAAGCCTGGTACGAACGTAATTTCGGAGGGGCACCATCCTTTATTCCCATCTTTAAAACCAATGAAGATCATGGGCTGAGAGTAGGAGGCGCAGCTGGTTTTTCACTGCCGATTGAGGGCAGTCTTGCCAGTCCATTTGCCTTGAGCTTAAAAGGAGTTGAAATTATCCCTGACACCGGCAGCTTGCAGGTCAAAGCCATCGAGACCGGACGGGTGCTTCGCGTTGCCCGGGAAGCCGAGACCGGACAGACCGTGACGGTACAGCATGCCGGGGGATACGTCTCGGTATATGGACATTTGGAGCAGATCTCCGTTGAAAAAGGGGACTGGCTGGAAGGGGGCGATGTTCTGGGCAGCCTTCCGCCGCGAACGCAGTCGCCATTGCCGACGCTTTATTTTGCGATCAAAAAAGATGACCGGTATATCGATCCGGCGGATGTGATTCCATTTGATTAAATGGCGCGGCATCGCGATTTCGTTCCATCCTTTTTTCGTCATTATTATGCTGATGTCTGTGCTGACCGGCCACTTTCTGGAACTGCTTGCCTTGTTCACAATCGTGTTCGTGCATGAGATGGGCCATGTGTTTGCCGCTCGCATGTACGACATCAAAGTCTTGTCCGTCCAAATGCTTCCCTTTGGAGGCGTGGCGGTCATGGAGGATGCGGGGGACCTCACAGCCGGGCGCGAGATGGTTATCGCTTTGGCAGGCCCGCTGCAAAACCTGTTGCTGATCGGCGCCTCCTTACTGCTTCATGCCGTCGGGATCTGGGACGGGCCGTTTTTGAGCTATTTTATTCAAAGCAATCTGCTCATTGCTTTATTTAATCTGCTGCCCATCCTGCCGCTGGACGGCGGCAAAATCTCGCAGGCTTTATGCAGCCTGGTTATGCCTTATTATGCCACGCTGCTCTGGTCTTACCGTATCAGCTTGCTGTTCAGCGCCTTGCTGGTGGCCTACTCCTTCTTGCCGCTATGGCTCGGGTTAGGTGGGATGCAGCTGAATCTTCTGCTGATTGGCCTCTTCCTGCTTTATTCCAATCTGACCGATTATCGGAACATTCCCTATCGTTTTATCCGTTTTCTGGTGAACCGGGATCGCAGCTTTTCCAGACATCTGCTGAGCGGGACGTTGGCCCAACCAATCGTTGCGGAGAAAACGAAACCTTTGGATCACATTTTGCGTCTATTTAAGAGAGAAAAATATCATTTTATTTACGTGATGAACCAACAGGGGAACATCGTGGCGGTCGTTCCGGAACAACGAGTGATTTCCTCTTTCTTACAGGGAGGCTCTGGGGCTTGAAGCGCGACAGACGTGATATAATGGAACGGGCATGTTACTTGATAATAAGCGAGTTCATGATCAATGGATGACGAAAGTATGAAGGGTGAGATCATGAAGAGGATGATTGTTCACTGCGGACCTGGCTCTACCGAAATTGCGCTTCTAGAAAACGGCAAGCTGGTGGAATATGCGGCGGAGCGTTCTCAACATCGAGGACTGGTTGGCAGCTTTGTGAAAGGCAAAGTGGTTAATGTCATTCCGGGTATGCAGGCCGCTTTTGTGGATATCGGTCAAAAAAAGAATGCGTTTCTCTATATCGACGACGTGCTGCACCCTCATTTGGAGAAGCAGCCGAAGCAGAAGCCGTCGATCGCGGAGCTTCTGAAGCCAGGCCAAGAGCTGGTCGTACAGGTTGTAAAAGAAGCGATCGGCAACAAAGGTGCGCGGGTGACGACTCATTATTCTTTGCCGGGACGCTGGCTGGTCTATATGCCGACGGCTGGTTATGTTGCCGTCTCCAAGAAGATCGCATGCGAAGAGGAGAAGCAACGCCTCAAGCTGCTTGGTGAGGAGCTGCGCAGCGAGGAGGAAGGATTGATTCTGCGCACGGTCGCCGAGGAAGAGGACGGCAAGGCGATCGCGGAAGATCTCGCGCAGCTGCGCAAGCAATGGGCCGCCATCCAGGAGAAGGCGAAGCATGCGGCAGCTCCGGTCGTACTGCACCAGGATTTAAGCATGATCCAACGTTTGATGCGCGACGTATATAGCCCGGAAACGGACGAGCTGATCATGGATTGTCCGGAGCAGGCGGAGGAGGCGCTTGCTTTTCTGCAGGCGATGCTGCCGGGGGAGACGCCGCGCATCATTGTGCATGAAAGCGAAGTGCCGATCTTTGATTATTATGAAGTGAGGCCGCAGATGGAGAAGGATTTTCAGCGGAAAATCTGGCTGCCGGGGGGCGGCTACCTCGTGTGGGACACGACTGAAGCGTTGACCGTGATTGACGTGAATACCGGCAAGTTCACCGGGGGAGACAGCTTGGAGGATACGGTGTTCCGCACCAATCTGGAGGCCGCGCAGGAGATGGCCCGGCTGATTCGGCTGCGGGATACCGGCGGCATTATCATCGTAGATTTTATCGATATGAACAGCGACGAGCATCGATCGGCCGTTTGGGAGCGGCTGGAGCAGGCGCTGGCTGGCGACCGTACACAGCATCATATTTTGGGATGGACCAAGCTCGGCTTGCTGGAAATGACGCGAAAAAGAATGCGGGAAGAGATTACGGTAATCAGTTGATTTTTTGCAAGGTGCATGGTAGTATATTAGGGTATGTGTCATGAGTTAGCTTGTGCACATGCTGCAACCGCTCCGATCGGGTTAACAAGTCCGCTGGACCTTTGCGTCTAACGGCACCTGAATCAGGCGAGTCTGAGACATGAGGAGGTGCAAGCAAATGTACGCAATTATCGAAACCGGCGGTAAACAATACCGTGTTCAAGAAGGCGATGTGCTTTACATCGAGAAATTGAACGCAGAAGACGGTGCAAGCGTAACGTTCGACCGTGTGTTGGCAGTATCGAAAGGTGAAGGTTTGGTAACGGGAACTCCATTGGTATCCGGCGCTAGCGTAACGGCGAAAGTCGAGAAGCATGGCAAAGGCCAAAAAGTGATCGTTTACAAATACAAACCGAAGAAGAACTACCACAAGAAGCAAGGTCATCGTCAACCTTACACGAAAGTAACGATCGAGAAAATCCAAGCGTAAGAAGGTGCGATAACTTGATTATCGTCTCCATATTACGCCGGAAGAATAACGACATCGCAGGCTTTAAGGTGGAAGGCCATGCCGGCTATGCGAAGGCCGGTGAGGACATCGTCTGCGCGGGCGTGTCGGCCGTGACCGTTGGAACGGTCAACTCGATCGAAGCGTTGACGGGCATTGTGATGGACTCCAGGATGAAGAACGGCTTTCTTAGCGCGAATCTTCCTGATACGGTCGAAACGGAAGAAGCCGGAGCACAAGCGCAACTGCTGCTTGCCTCGCTTGTCGTTATGCTGAAGAGTATCGAAGAATCATACGGGAAGTATATTCAGATACAGGACGTCATTATTTGAAGAAGGAGGTAGACTACAATGTTGAAATTGGATCTCCAGTTGTTCGCTTCCAAGAAGGGCGTAGGTTCCACGAAGAACGGACGCGACAGCATCGCGAAACGCCTTGGCGTGAAACGTGCTGATGGCCAATTGGTAACGGGCGGAAGCATTCTCGTTCGCCAACGCGGTACGAAAATCCACCCAGGTACAAACGTAGGCATCGGTTCGGACGATACGCTGTTTGCGAAAATCGACGGCGTTGTGAAATTCGAACGTTGGGGTCGCGATCGCAAAAAAGTGAGCGTCTACCCTGTGGAAACCGCTCCTGTAGCGGCTACAGTCGAAGCTTAAGAGCTATGAATCAAGAGCCCTGGCACGTTGGTGTCAGGGCTTTACTTTTTTACATACATAACGGGAGCGAACTTGGTTGAGGTATGTTATACTGGGTAGGGATGTCAGGGTGGGGAGTTTCATTCCGCCCAATCTGTTAGAGGAACGGGGAAGATATGAAACATCGGTTCATGGTGAGGGCAATGATCGTGTTGATCGCGCTCGTTAGCCTGACACTAGCTTATTTTCTGAAGTCGCCGATCGGACAGGTCCTCCTGTGCGGGGCTCTTTTCGTGTTGTTTGGGCTATATGTACGGCATCTTCGGAAAGGAGCCGAAATCGAGCGGAAGCATTTGCTGGAATCGGTCCAACGAACGGCCTCCGCCACGCTGGGTCATCATCGCCACGATTGGATGAACGATCTGCAGATTCTATATGGGTATATCCAACTTCGGAAAATTGATAAACTCGCCGATTGCGTGGAAAGAATAAAAGAACGAATGGCCGTAGAAAGTAAAATTTCCAGGTTAGGCATTCCGGCCTTGGTCTTCTACTTACAATCGTTCCGCGAGGTCAACGGTTCGATTCATCTCGACGTTGACATTGAGGACGAACTGCAGCTGGATCAATTGCTTACTGCGGAGCAAGCGGAAGAACTGACGGAGGCCATCGTGGAAACGGTGCGGATCTTCCAGTATAACGGGCGTTCTTCTTGGGGAGAGACGCTGCAGTTGAAGATGTCGATGTACCGTGAGGACGGCGAAGTCATCGTTCGGTTTGAACAGGCCGGTTCCAAGGGGAATCCGGAGGTACTTGTCCGCCTTCTTGATGAAGGAATGGCGGGATTGCGGGTTAAGGCTGACCGTGGCGATGCGGAAAACGGTTCGTTGCGGCTACGGGTGGCTTGTGGAAAAATAAACGAGGTGAACGCATGTTTGTAGATAAAGCGAAAATTTATGTCAAGGGGGGCGACGGCGGCGACGGGCTGGTCGCTTTTCGCCGGGAGAAATACGTGCCCGAAGGCGGTCCGGCCGGCGGTGACGGCGGCAAAGGCGGCGACGTGATTTTCCGCGTTGATGAAGGCTTGAGAACGCTGATGGATTTCCGCTATCAACGGCATTTCAAGGCGCAGCGCGGAGAGAAGGGGCGGAATAAGAGCCAGCACGGAGCAAATGCGGAGAACATGATCGTCCGGGTCCCCCCCGGAACGGTTGTCATTGACGACGATACCCAAGAGGTGCTTGCCGATTTGACGCGCCATGGGCAGGAGGTGGTTGTGGCCCGCGGAGGTCGTGGAGGTCGCGGCAATATCCGGTTCGCTACGCCAAACAACCCGGCACCTGAGCTGGCAGAGCATGGCGAAGAGGGCGAAGAACGCTGGGTCGTGCTCGAGCTGAAGGTGATGGCCGATGTCGGACTGGTCGGGTTCCCTAGCGTTGGGAAATCGACGTTGTTATCCGTTGTATCGGCAGCAAAACCAAAGATCGGCGCCTACCATTTCACAACGATCACCCCGAATTTGGGGGTTGTTGATGTGGGCGACGGCCGGAGCTTCGTGATGGCGGATTTGCCTGGATTGATCGAAGGGGCCCATGAAGGCGTTGGTCTGGGCCATGAGTTCTTGCGGCACGTCGAGCGGACGCGGTTGATCGTCCATGTCGTTGACATGGCTGGCTCGGAAGGGCGGGATCCTTTTGACGATTGGCAGAAAATTAACGACGAGCTGCGGCTGTACAATGCCGATTTGGAGAAACGCCCGCAGATCGTAGCCGCCAATAAGATGGATATGCCTGAAGCGGCAGCGAATTTGGAGAAATTCCGTGCCGAAGTCGCCAAGGTGCGCGGGGATTTGGAGATTATGCCGATTTCTTCATTGACTCGTCAGGGTGTCCAAGAGTTGCTCTACCGCGTGGCGGAGCTGCTGGAGCAAATTCCGGAGGCGCCTGCGATCGAAGAAGTGACCGAACTGGCGGAACGCAAAATTTACAAATTGGACAAAAAGGAAGACGAAGGCTTTACGATCCGCCGCGAAAACGAGACTTTCGTGGTGGAAAGCGCGAAGATCGAGCGGATGATGAAGCGGATGCAGCTGAATTCGCATGACGCCATCCTGAAGCTGGCCCGCACGCTGCGGCATATGGGGGTAGACGATGAGCTTCGCAAGCGGGGGGCCAAGGACGGTACGCTGGTCCGCATCGGGGACTTCGAGTTTGAGTTCGTTGAAGGCAGCAGCTACTACTGATGATGGAAAAGAGCACCTTTTGGGTGCTTTTTTTGCTATGGGTCAGGACAAAAAATCATTGCCACCCTGCGTCATATCCGTTATAATGTCCACTATATGAAAACAAAAGTCTCTAAGGAGAGGACGTTCGTGAAGGAGCACTACTATTTGGTTCGTGAGGATATTTTGCCAGAAGCGGTAGTTAAGACCTTACAGGTAAAGCAGCTCTTGGCCTCCGGCGACGCCAAAACAGTTCATGAGGCTGTTGCTCAAGTGGGGTTAAGTCGCAGCGCTTTTTATAAATATAAAGACGGCATTCATCAACTCAATCAATTCGAACGGGAAAGCATCGTGACCATCTCCTTTGATCTGGAGCACCGGTCCGGGATCTTATCGAAGGTGCTTGCGCTGATCGCCGGTTCCGGCGGCAACGTATTGACGATTAATCAGAGCATCCCGCTGCAAGGCAAAGCCAATGTCGTGATCTCCGTGGAAACCTCGCGCTTAACCGAAGAGCTGGATGAGATGCTGGATTCGCTGCAAAGCATTCCGGGCGTAAGGAGAACACAGATCGTTGGTCAAGGTTAACAAGGTAAAGAGGAGAAATTAGACGAAAAAAACCGTAATTGGATAACGGGAGGGGACGGCTGTGAAGCCTGTGAAAGTAGGACTGCTCGGACTTGGCACGGTAGGGACCGGCGTGGTCCGGATCTTGGAAGGACATCAGGAGGATCTCAGCAGTCAGGTGGGTTCGCCGATCGTCATTGAGAAAATTGCCGTTAAGACCTTAGACAAAACGCGCAGCGTCCATGTGGATCCACGAAAGCTGACGGAGGACCCCTGGTCGGTCATCCGAGATCCGGAGATCGACGTGATTGTGGAAGTTATGGGCGGCGTGGATCAGACAAAAGCTTATATTTTGGAGGCGCTCGAACGCGGCAAGCATATCGTGACCGCAAACAAGGATTTGATGGCGCTGTATGGCTCAGAGATTCTGGCCAAGGCGATGGAGCATCAATGCGACGTATTTTATGAAGCCAGCGTGGCCGGCGGCATACCGATCATTCGCACGTTGATTGAAGGCTTTTCCTCGGATCGGATTATGAAAATTATGGGGATTGTCAATGGAACGACCAATTATATTTTGAGCAAAATGAGCCAGGAAGGCGCTTCTTACGAGGATGTGCTGAAGGAAGCGCAGCAGCTCGGATACGCAGAGTCCGATCCGACCTCCGACGTGGAGGGATTGGATGCCGCTCGCAAAATGGCGATTCTCGCAACCCTCGGTTTCCGCACCAACGTGGAGCTGGACGATGTGCATGTTCGAGGCATAACTTCGGTATCCAAGGAAGATATTTTATATGCCAAGCGTCTTGGGTATGAGATGAAGCTGCTCGGCATCGCAGAACGGCAGGATGACGAATTCAGCATTACGGTTCAGCCGACCATGGTGAAGAATACGCATCCGATCGCGGCCGTAAATGGCGTTTACAATGCGGTGTACGTGTATGGGGAAGCCGTTGGGGAAACGATGTTCTACGGTGCGGGAGCCGGCGAAATGCCGACGGCCACGTCCGTGGTTGCGGACCTGGTCGCTGTCGTTAAGAACCTCAAGCTTGGCGTGAACGGTTTGAAAGCCATCGTCCCGTATAAGCCCAAGAAGCTGAAAACCGACGAACAAATCGCCTACAAAAACTTCCTGTTGCTCCACGTCGACGATAAAGCCGGCGTTCTGGCGCAGATCACCCAAGTCTTCGCCGAATACGAGGTGAGCTTGGAGTCGGTCGTACAGTCGCCAAATACGAATGTTGAAGGTGCTGAAATTATGATCGTGACGCACAATGCCAGCAAGGCAAGCATGGATAAGGTATTGGCCCATTTCGAATCGCTGGACGTCATTCATCGGATCAAAAGCGTGTATCGCGTAGAGGGATAATAACATTAATTCAGAATAAAGGAGTTCTTTTTGCATGAGATATCTCGGATTGCTGGAAACGTACAAGGAATATTTGCCGGTGAGCGACAAGACGCCGAAGCTGACGCTGCAGGAAGGCAATACCCCGCTGGTTCGCGCGGAGAACCTGTCGAAGGAGCTGGGCCTGGATCTGTATTTCAAATATGAAGGGCTGAATCCAACCGGTTCCTTTAAGGACCGCGGAATGGTGATGGCCGTCGCGAAAGCGGTGGAGGAAGGCAGCCGGACGATTATGTGCGCCTCCACGGGGAATACCTCGGCAGCGGCAGCGGCTTATGCGGCTCGGGCGGGAATCGACTGCATCGTGCTGATTCCGAACAACAACATTGCCCTCGGAAAGCTGGCGCAAGCGATGATTTACGGGGCGAAAGTGATTGCCATCGAAGGTAACTTCGACCGGGCGCTCGAAATCGTGCGCGACATCACCGCCAAGCATCCGATCACGCTGGTCAACTCGGTGAACCCGTACCGCATTGAAGGCCAGAAAACAGCGGCATTCGAGGTGTGCGACCAACTGGGGAAAGCGCCGGATGTATTGGCGATTCCCGTCGGCAACGCGGGCAATATCTCGGCCTATTGGAAAGGCTTCAAGGAATATTATGAGCGCGGTAAATCGACTTCTCTGCCGCGGATGGTTGGATTCGAGGCCGAAGGCGCGATGGCGATCGTCAAAGGCGAGCCGATTCTGGAGCCGGAAACGATTGCGACCGCCATTCGGATTGGCAATCCGGCCAGCTGGAAGACAGCTGTCGCCGCCGCGGAGGAATCCGGCGGGCAAATCAACTACGTTACGGACGACGAAATCCTTGATGCATACCGCACTATCGCTGCCAAGGAAGGTATCTTTGCCGAGCCGGCATCGGCTGCTTCAATCGCCGGCGTATATAAACTGCATCGGGAAGGCTATTTCAAAGGCGGCGAGACCGTCGTTTGTGTGCTGACCGGACATGGTCTGAAGGATCCGAACATCGCGATCAAGAGCATTGGCGGCGAACCGCTTGTCGTACAGGATACGGAGGAAGCGGTGCTGAATGCGATCGCCAAGCTGCAAGGAGCACGGGCATGATTCGCCGGGAAGGCGTCCGGGTCAAGGTGCCGGCAAGCACGGCGAATCTGGGGCCCGGCTTTGATACGCTTGGTATGGCGCTTAACCTCTATGCCTGGATTGAAATGAAACCGGCAACCTCCACGGTGATCACCCTGCATGGGGGGAACCTGGAAGGACTGCCGACCGATAAAAGCAATCTGGTATACCAAGTCGCGCAATCGGTGTTTGCGGAAGCCGGCGTGACCTTACCGGAACTGGAAATCTCGATGAAATCAGATATTCCGTTAACCCGCGGGCTTGGCAGCAGCGCTTCGGCGATCGTCGGGGCGCTGTTTGCGGCCAACCTGCTGGTTGGCGAGCCTTTAAGCAAGGCCAAGCTCTTCGATATGGCTACGGCCTTGGAGAAGCATCCGGACAACGTTGGTGCCTCCCTGTTCGGCGGGATTATTACCGCGGTTTGGGACGGGGCGCACGCGGATGTGCTGCGCATCGAGCCGCCAGCCGATCTGGAGGTGCTCGTTGCTATTCCTGACTTTCAGCTGTCCACCTCCAAGGCGCGTGAGGCGCTGCCGAAGCAGATCAGCCTGCAGGATGCGGTGTACAACGTCAGCCGCACGTCCCTGCTTACAGCGGCGTTAGCCGCCGGCCGGCTGGATTTGATCCCGGCTGCCATGCGCGATCGGCTGCATCAGCCGTACCGGGCTGCACTCGTGCCCGGAATGGCCCGGATCCTTAAGGAAGCAACTGCCCATGGGGCTTTGGGCGCTGCCTTAAGCGGAGCCGGACCGACGCTGCTCTGTCTGACGGACCGCCGTCAGGGAGCGGACAAACAGCTGGAGTCGTTTTTGCTGGAGGTGCTGAGTGGGGAAGGCATCTCCGCGCAGACCATGAGGCTGAAACCTTGCACATCGGGGGCTGTGGAGCTTACTATGGAGAGTGAAGGTTCTTTTCTGGATCACATTCAAGCCTACGGTTTGTGAGAGCTTCGTGATCGATTAAGATTAATGGTTGAAGCACCTTATGAGGGGAAGTCAGGAGATGAAACGAATAGCATTGCTGCCGGAAGGCTCGGTATCTCATGAAGCGGCGCTGCATCTATTTGGCGATGAGCCTGTGGAACTGCTGCATTTCAAGCAGATATCCGACGTCTTCTTAGCCACGGCCAGCGGACACAGTGATTACAGCGTCATCCCGATGGAGAATACAATTGAAGGCTCCGTCAGCCTTCATATGGATTGGCTGATTCACGAAGTGGATATTCCGATGCAGATTGAATGGATATACCCTTCCGTGCAGAATTTGATTGGCAAGAAGGAAGAGTTCCAAGCGGCCGATCCATCGGACGAGATCGATTACAGCAAAGTGACGAAGGTGCTGTCTCATCCGGTTGCGATGGCGCAGTGCTTGCAATTTATTCGTTCGCAGATGCCTAAGGCGGAGCTGGAGCATACCGGCAGCACTTCAGAAGCGGTAGAGCTGGTGAAGAAAAATCCGGGACAAGGCTGGACGGCAATCGGCACGGCACTAGGAGCTAAGCGCCATGGACTGGATGTCCTGGCTCGCCATGTGACGGATCACGATAATAACTATACCCGATTTGTTCTGATCGGCCCGCGGCCGCTTGAACTGAATCACTCGGCAGCCCAAAGCAAAACAAGTCTGCTGGTAACGTTGCCTGAGGATTTTCCGGGCGCCTTGCATCAGGTATTGTCTGCATTTGCATGGCGTAAACTGAATTTGTCGCGCATCGAGTCACGCCCTACGAAGAAGAGGCTGGGCAGTTACTATTTTATTATGGATGTGCTTGAAGCGGTTGATTCCGTGCTGCTGAGTTCAGCGATTGGTGAAATCGAAGCGCTCAACTGTCAAGTACGTGTGCTGGGGAGTTATCCCAGCTTGTCATTTGGAGAACAAAAAGCGGAGGTGCCAAAATAATGGCAGAACAATGGATTTATTTAGATGGACAATTCGTAACAAAAGATCAAGCAAAGGTTTCCGTATATGACCACGGCTTTTTGTATGGGGACGGGATTTTTGAAGGCATCCGCATTTATAACGGGAACATCTTTAAATGCAAGGAGCATTTGGACCGCCTATACGATTCGGCTAAATCCATTATGTTGGACATTCCGCTGACGTATCAGGAAATGGAAGATGCGCTGGTCGAGACGCTTCGCCGCAACGATCTGCGTAATGGCTATATCCGTCTGGTTGTCTCCCGCGGTCCCGGCAACCTCGGATTGGATCCAAACCGTTGCCCGAAAGCCTCGGTGATCATTATTGTAGAGCAGCTGGCGATCTATTCGGAAGAAGCCTACAAAACGGGGTTGAAGACCGTATCTGTGTCGACGCGCCGCAACATCCCAGACGCTTTGAATCCGAAGATCAAATCGCTGAACTATTTGAACAACATCTTGGTGAAAATTCAGTCGAACCTGTCCGGTGCGGGCGAAGCAATCATGCTGAACGCGCAAGGGTACGTTACGGAAGGGTCGGGCGATAATATTTTTATCGTGAAGAACGGGGTTATTACGACTCCTCCATGCTACTTAGGCGCTTTGGACGGCATTACCCGCCAAGCAATCATCGAAATTTGCCGCAAAAAAGGCTACAACATCCAAGAGCAGCCATTTACGCTGCATGATGTCTATGTCGCCGACGAAGTGTTCCTGACGGGGACAGCTGCCGAAGTTATCGCAGTACGCGAAGTTGACGGCCGCATCATCGGTGAAGGGCATGCGGGCCCAATTACGCTGAAGCTGCTGGAAGAATTCCGCGCGATCGTTGATAAGGACGGATTGAAAGTTTGGTAACGTTCGGTAAGGCCGACAAGAATCCTATTTTCCTCGACCTAAGAGGGAGATAGGATTTTTTCTTTTCTAGGATGTCAAAAATCGGGCTCCTGCATAGGATGTAATAAATGGGCCCCGGGCGATCATCACGTACCGGAGAAGAAACCTAGGAGGTCTTTATCGCGTGAAAATCCATATTGTGAAAAAAGGCGATACTTTGTTTGAGCTCTCAAAAAAGTATAACGTGCCTCTGGAAAAACTGATCGAAGCTAACCCGCAGATCGCCAATCCAAATCAATTGAACATCGGTGACAAAGTAAAGATTCCAGCCGTGGCCGTACCGATTGGCGGTGAAACGGGCAATGTCTACAAGCACATTGTCAAGCAGGGGGACACGTTATGGAAGCTGTCCAAAGCTTGGGGATTACCTTTGCAGAGTCTGATCGATGCAAACCCACAGCTTAGCGACCCGAATCAATTGAAGGTTGGGGACATCGTCAACATACCTACGGGCATGGGAAATCCGTCAGGTGGTGCCGACAACCCTTCTGCGCCGAACGTAGGGATGTCTCCTGCGCAAACTGGTAAGAAGAACACGGCTCCCATCGCCGGTTCTGGAAAGAAAGCTCCAACCGGCGTGAAGCCAGAAGTGACAGCGCCGAAGCCGGAGAAGGTGGAGCCGGTGAAAACCGAAAAGCCGAAGGAAGCCCCGGCGAAAACAGAGCCACCGAAACAACAGCCAATCAACGTAGAACCGCCGGAGCAGCAGCCGATCAACGTGGCACCACCGAAACAACAACCGATCAATGTGGAACCGCCAAAGCAACAACCGGCGCAAGTTCAACCGCCTAAAGTCGTACCGATGGAGATCAAAGTGGAAGTAGAGCAAATCCAATATGAATCCACGAAACTCCAACCGATTCATCACGAGCCGAAAAAGCATGAACCTGTTCAGATTCAGCCCTATCCTTACCAACCGAATATTTCTCCTGCAAATTATGGGCCGCAGAACGTCAGCCCTTATAGCCATGTGCCCATGAAGGGAGAACCCACAGGGGTTAGTCCTTATGCCTATGAGCCGATGAAGGGTGAGTCGACAGGAGTCAATCCTTATGGCTATGAGCCGATGAAGGGTGAGTCGACAGGAGTTAGTCCTTATGGCTATGAGCCGATGAAGGGTGAGTCGACAGGAGTTAGTCCTTATGGCTATGAGCCGATGAAGGGCGAGCCGGCAGGGGTCAGCCCATATGGTTATGAACCGATGAAGGGCGAACCGACAGGAGTCAGTCCTTACACCTATGGCCCGAACCCATCCCCGAACTTATCCTATCCAGGTCATGTTATGCCACAGTACACACTTCCGGCCATGGGTTACGCTCCATCCCCTTGTGGCTGCTCGGGAACAATGTCTCCTTACCCGTATACGACCCAGGAAGCCTATCCGCCTTTTTATCAGTATCCCATTGCCGCTGAACCCGTATCTGGGTATTATGGCAATCCGGCACCAACAGCATTGTCACCAGCGGAAGGGGAGTATCCGGGGATATCTAATGCTAATGCGCCAGTCTCACAAATGCCGAACATGGGAGCGGTAAGCCCGTACGCAAATCCGAATCCGAATATGCAGCCTCAGGCAGTATCACCGCAATCCGTATCTCCTGAAGCAAATAACAATCCATTCTATCCACAAACGATGGATTGGGGACATCATCCCGGAATGATGCCTTGTTATGGTCCACCTGTGCCAGGCTATCCAACATCGGTTATGCCGTCATCCTATTATCCGATGGCCTATCCAGGAGCGAATAACATGGCTCCGCTAGCTAACGAACCTTTGAAGGGTGAAGTAGGCGGGATCGAAAACATGAAGGGGCACTTTAATCGGGAGGTGGAGTCTTCTACTTCCGGCGACGAGACGGAGGAGAGAGAGTCCCAGAAAACAGAGGCAAAATCAAAAACGCCTAACTCATCTAAAAAAAACGTGAAAATTTCGGGCAACCCTGACGCGCAGCCAAGTCCGAAGAAACAAAGTAAATCGAGTAACGGAGCGGCAGGCAAAAAAAATCGTCAACGTACCGACAGCTCGAATGGACGCCGGAATCCGTGGATTAACGCCTAACAAGTAAACAAAGCAGGGGAGGTAACTCTCCTGCTTTGTTTTTTCTCGTGTAATGACTTGAGCATGAATGCGGAATATGATATATTAAATGTCCCATGAAAACTACGAAATAAATCGAGTTGAGAGTGGGATGTTGAGAGAAAACGAGTTGCAAATCAATTGAATAAAAAAACTTTCAAAAAAGACTTGCAATTCTGATCCCGATGTGTTACATTATTTAAGTCGCCGCTGAAACACAGT
>NZ_GG695976.1:0-42702 GCF_000159955.1 Paenibacillus sp. oral taxon 786 str. D14
TACATTAATCAAGTCCTTATGAAATTAATCCTACTGAGGAAATTAATCCTACTGAGGTTCAACATTTGATTAGACTAGAGTCGCATCCTAGACGAATGCGTGGATTGAAATAATAATGAAGTATGTCAGAAGCCTGTTTAGGGATGGACTTACCAACCTATAAAGTCCATTCCCCCCTCCCCCTTCAAGTCCACACCGTACTCATCGCTGTACCAGTTCTCTCTCACTTCATAGATCATGCCATCTAGGTGCTCTACAACGGCATTATCCCGTTTTAATTGCTCCATCTCTTGCGAGTACAGGTTCACCGTAAACTGCTGCGCTTGTTTCAAAAATTTGGTTACATCTTCAAGCCAAGCTCCGCTGTTCAATTGAGCAATCAGTTCTTTGCCTCCTCCATAAGGCACGAGGACGGAAGTCGTTTTTTGATCAATGACCTGAAAATGCTCTGCTGCTGTTTTGTAGCTGCCATTTAAAATTAATGGAAAGCTTGTCCCATGTTTCTTTCGGTAGTGAGTCACATAATCATTTTCCTGGGAGAGCGACATCAGGAGCTTGGTCATCTCTTTATCTAATTTCTTAACGTAATAGTTTAAATTGGCCTCCATTCGATTGTAGTAATAGCGGAAATACTCACTCATCGCCTTTGGCAAAAGCAAGTTTCCTTCATATTGATCCGCTTTCTTCTTAAACCGCGCTAGTACGTGGCTGGACATCTCCTTTCCGACTTTAATCTCCTTCAGCTTCGAGACGGCTTCCTCCGCATGGTTAATAATGTATACATTCTGCGATTCATCTTCTCCATGCCGGTTGCATCGTCCAGCTGCCTGGGCAATCGAGTCCAGCCCGGCCAGAGAACGAATCACACATTTAAAGCTGACGTCAACCCCAGCTTCTATCAATTGTGTAGTCACACAGATGAAAGGGACTTGCTGATCCAGCATATCTCGGATTTCTTTGAGCTGATCTTTTCGGTGTGCCGCACACATGGACGTGCTGAGATGATAGACAGGCATAGCGGCATCCTTTAGCTTTTCATATAGATCCTTGACCACCTTTTTGGTATTCAGAATGATAAGTGTGCTGCCCCATCCGTTGATTTCCGACTTCACCCAATCGGCTAACGTCTCATTCGTCATAGGTTCTTCCGTTCGGTCAATAAGTTCAACTCGCTTAAACGCCTTCGCAACTTCAGTAAGATTCGACACAATCTCCCCATCCCGCTCCTTCAAGAGGCTATGCTTCACATTCTCCAGAGTAGGTTGAGTCGCCGTGCAAAGGAGGATGCTGCAATGGGCATCTTGTTTCAAGAAATTCAACGCCTCATTAAACAGGGATATGCAATGAATGGGAACCTTCTGTACTTCATCAAACACAATCACCGAATGACTCAAATTATGCAAACGACGAGTATTGCGGTTGCCTTTGGCATAAAAGACATTGAGAAATTGGACAAGGGTCGTAAAAATGATCGGGCTATCCCAGTTGTCGCGAGCAAGCCGGAGTTTCTCTTTGTCTGTAATGAGCCCGTCATCAGCTTCATCACCCTCCTCCATATCTTTCTGTTCTTCCTCGATAACATTGGAGTGGTGTTCTAAAATATGTTCGTTGTCCTGCAGAATTTTTCTGACCTCATCCGCGTTTTGTTCGATGATTGTCGTAAATGGTACGACATAAATGATCCTCTGTTTCTCGTACTTGCAGGCATGCCTGAGAGCATATCGCAGACTAGCCAGTGTCTTGCCTCCACCCGTGGGGATAGATAACGTATAAATGCCGGACGGACGTTCAGCAGCGAATACATCGCACTGTTCCGACATTTTGGCTCTTAGCACGTTGATCGGTTCGCTTGCATTACTTTTATCTTTTAATTTAGTCAGATGATTCATTAAACGACGATAGTAGGTTTCAAATAATTGAAGATGCTGGTTGGACTCCGCTACCTCAACCTGTTCTTCAAAACAACGTGTGTCGGTCCGATCCGCATCAATTAAACAGCTGAAAATATACTTTGTAACAAAGAAACTTTGTGCAGGCGTGCGATCCCAAAATTGTTCCAGTTCATTTACGGCAGCTTGAATATAACGAATAAGCTCTTCCTCGGACATCGTGTCCTGAAAAAAACGTTCAACAGCCAAATCGTATTCAGGAAGGTCCGTATCATGTACTCTTCTTAAGTAGTCAGATTTGATTTCAGGTGAGAGATAGTCTTGGAGGTTAGAGTGATGAGATATGATAGCATTGCCGACGATTTCAGCTAATAGCTTCTCTAGGAAGGTACTTTCTTTATGATGGAGCAGCGAAAACAGTAATCTGCCTCCAGCTGTAGAGTGATCAACCTCACCGCGCTTCGGTTGAGGCCATTCAGGGTGAAAGGCAACGACGTCTATATATTCTTGGAACTTATCGCTATATTTCCCCAGATCGTGAAGCAAACCGGCTAACCCTGCGACATGTTTCAGACCCAACTTTGCCCCGAATTGTTCCGCCAGTCGTTGCACTCCAAGTAAGTGTGCTTTTAACGGTTGGATTTCTTTATCACGTTCTCGTACATGAGCAATAAACACAAGCACATCTCCTCGCACATGATCATATACAATCTAGTTCTATTTTACCGCATTGATTGTCATATTTCACCAATATTCGGGCAAAAAGTACTATGATTACAAATAAAGGAGAAGTTGAATTGATAGAATGTGGAGAATAAGAAAGAAGCTGTTTGTCTCGGGGAGGAATGTTCGTATTCCATGAAGGACAAGCTGGGATTAGGGAAAGCTTGGTGACCGCTCTCCGGTGGATACCGGGAATCGATTTTGCTTAATATACCTCTTTTCTTACTGTCTACTTGTCGGAAACCTCCCGCTCCCATATAGGGTGCGACGTTTGAGGACGTGAAAGAGAATTCCTTTGCACGAATTTCAATCCACGCACCCTTACAGGGTGCGACTGTTGTCCTGAATCCCGTACTCTTTGTTGACTTGTTATTTCAATCCACGCACCCTTACAGGGTGCGACTCATTACTCGCGTGACGGTCAGGGGTATCTCGATAATTTCAATCCACGCACCCTTACAGGGTGCGACAATTGGCGGATGGTCAAGTTTGCATCATCCCGCAATTTCAATCCACGCACCCTTACAGGGTGCGACTCTGAACTTGAGGATATGAATGCCCGTCGGATCATTTCAATCCACGCACCCTTACAGGGTGCGACCTTTTCGATATTTGCGTCGATACCTTCGAGGAGATTTCAATCCACGCACCCTTACAGGGTGCGACGACGTATCCGGGTAGTTGCCGTCTAGCACGCGAGAATTTCAATCCACGCACCCTTACAGGGTGCGACCGTCGCTACGCAGAGCGGCGACGCGGGCCGATCGATTTCAATCCACGCACCCTTACAGGGTGCGACTGAATTGAGGGACGAGAGAGCCGATCTTATGGCAATTTCAATCCACGCACCCTTACAGGGTGCGACGACGGATATCCTGTCACGCCGAGAGGACGACGACATTTCAATCCACGCACCCTTACAGGGTGCGACCAAGAGCTAGGGCCCGGATTCGTAAACAACACGCCATTTCAATCCACGCACCCTTACAGGGTGCGACTTTATTGTGTCAATGTTGATCTTCCCGCACGAGTGATTTCAATCCACGCACCCTTACAGGGTGCGACCCACCTCGCCCCCTCGTTCATAGAGCTTTCTTCTATTTCAATCCACGCACCCTTACAGGGTGCGACCGTGGTCAGCGTGGTTTCAAATGATCCGGTCGGATTTCAATCCACGCACCCTTACAGGGTGCGACTTTTATGCATCGGTAAAAGAGTTAATTATTGAGGATTTCAATCCACGCACCCTTACAGGGTGCGACAAATGATATGCAGTTAATCATGCCGTATCTGCAATTTCAATCCACGCACCCTTACAGGGTGCGACGCTCGTAAACATGCTGGACGTCCTAAAATCGGCATTTCAATCCACGCACCCTTACAGGGTGCGACTGCGATTTCACAGATATTTTCAGCTAATTATCAACAGATTGTGTAAATATTGGATTAATTTCAATCTATATAATGTTTAATATTGGTAGAAATGGCAGTTATAAAAGAAATTTGTGGTGCGAACCCCCTAGGAGAATCATGTTCACTTCATATTCGCACCAAGTTAATAACATTCATGACGAAATGCCTAAAAAATTGTTCGCCATGAATCTCCTACTGTTTCATTTCATTTTAACTGCATATTGCGAACTGAAACCAAAGAAATATAACCCCCCCTCTTCTGTGACATCCCATAAAGCAGCTTCCACAGGTAGATTCACATCACTTTTGGGCAGCCCCTATTTATATGTGCATTATAGCATGAAACCCTGCCAGTTAATCTGCGGTTTATCGTGTTGAAGTAATTGGAGAAAGATCAGCCAATCAAACAAACACTCTCACTTCGATATATCCAAAAATCCCTCCCCAAACACATCCCGCACGTCGTGGATTGTCAGGAATGCGGAGGGGTCGATGGAGCGGACGATTTTTTTCAAGGTGGATACCTCTTGCTTGCTGATAACAATATAAAGGACCTCCTTCGGGTTCTTCGTATAGTAGCCATGACCCGACAGGACGGTTACGCCACGGTCCATTTCGGTGATGACCATTTCGGCGATGTCATTCTGCTTCTCGGAAATGATGGTGACGGCTTTCTTGGGATTGAGACCTTCGATCATGAAGTCCATCACCTTCGTGCCTACATATAAGATAACGATCGTCAGCATCAGCTTCTCCGCGCCAATGATGAAATAAGAAGAGAACGCCACGATCAGGTCAAAAAACAACAGCGCGTAACTGATATTCCAATCCAGATATTTATTGGCGATCCGAGCCAGAATGACGGTTCCCGCCGTTGTCCCGCCGACCCGTACGATCAAACCGATGCCAACTCCCACGATCACGCCGGCGAACACTGCATTGATGGTTGGCTCGTGCGAATCGATCCGCCAGCTCTCCGTCAAATGCAGGAACAACGAGTTGAACGCCACCGCAATGATCGTATAGATCGTCGTCCGCCGATCCAGAAATTTGTACCCGACAATCAGCAGCACCCCGTTGATCACGATATTCACCAGCGACGGCGACCACTGGAACAGGTAGTACAAAATGATCGTGACCCCCGTAACGCCTCCCTCACCGAAATCGTTCGGAATAATAAACAAATTGACGGCCAACGCAAATAAAAAAGCCCCAACAATTAAAACCGCGATATCCGCGATATACTTCTTCATCTTCATCCTAACTTTAAACCTCTCTCCACCATGTTTCTACCATAACAACCAGAACATCGTAGCGATTCGGATTTCGAAAGTCAAGATGACTTTAACACTTTATTTCTCTAGTCCGCTCGCGTGAATGCCTCCTGTGCGGCCGCTGTTGGAAGTTCCCCCTCTGCTACACCCACAAGCCATAAGCGTCAGGGAAAAATAGGCCAGCATTGAAATGAAAAAGACACCCATCCTAGAGCTCGCTCGGCTTATTGCGGCCATGTCAATCCAATTTATATAAAAAAAGTACGATATCCCCTTTAATTTCGAGAAAGCCGAGGCTGCCGGCGGGATGGTATGATTTGTGGCAGGAAAGGAGGAGCCTTCCAATAAAAAAATGAAAGCGCTTAACAAAACTATTCCAAGACAAAGGGGAGTGAGTCAATGAATCAAACGATGAAACGTATCTTCATGCTGCTGATCGCCGCTGTTTTACTGCTGCCTGCAGGATGGCCGGCCAAGGTCACGAAGGCCGAAACCTCGGCTTCGGACGGCACGGTGACGGTGTATCATGAGGACTTCGCGAGTGGAATTGGCAAAGCGGTTCAATCGGGGGGCGCGACCCTGACAAAGGTATCCGGCAAGGTGTTTAACGGCAACGAGGACGGAGGTGCCCTTTATGTTAGCAACCGGGTCAACAACTGGGACGCCGCCGATTTCCGGTTTAGCGACATTGGCCTCACGAACGGCAAGACCTATACGGCGCACGTTACGATTTTTGTAGACGCTAACGTTAGTTTGCCAGCCGGCGCAAAAGCCGCGCTTCAAACCGTGGACAGCTATGGCAATTATGCCGAGACCGACTATGTCGCGGGGCAAGCGGTGACGCTGACGAAGGAATTCACCGTGGATACGAGCGTGGACAAGGCGCTGCGCATTAACTCCAACGCAGCTGGCGCTGCGGTTCCTTATTACATCGGAGACATTCGCATCACGGAAAAAGACGGCTCCGGCGGCGGCGAACAACCGCCAAGAGATCCGGCCTTGCCTTTCTCCACGATCACCTTTGAAGATCGGACCACCGGCGGCTTCACGGGCCGGGCGGGTACCGAAACGCTGACCGTGACGAACGAAGCGAATCATACGCCGGGCGGCGCCTATGCGCTGAAGGTAGAGGGCCGCACCAACACCTGGCACGGGCCATCGCTGCGCGTCGAGAAATACGTGGACCAGGGCGCCGAATACAAAATCTCGGCATGGGTGAAGCTGATCGATCCCGCCAGCTCGCAAATCCAGTTGTCCACGCAAATCGGTGATGGCAGCAGCGCCAATTACGTCCAACTCTCCTCCAAAACGATCAGCACCGGGGACAATTGGGTTCTGTTGGAAGGCACCTACCGCTACAACAGCGTAGGCGGCGAATTTCTAACGATCTATGTGGAGAGTTCGAACAACGCCACCGCTTCTTTTTACATTGATGACGTCACCTTCGAACGCACCGGATCCGGTCCGATTGCGATCCAGAAGGATCTAGTCCCGATCAAAACGGCTTACCAAGACGACTTCTTGATCGGCAGCGCCATCTCGGCGGAGGATCTGGAAGGCGTACGTCTGGAGCTCCTTAAGATGCACCACAATGTTACCACCGCCGGTAATGCGATGAAGCCCGATGGCCTGCAGCCAACAAAAGGCAATTTCACCTTTACCGCAGCGGATGCCTTGGTGGATCAAGTTCTTGCCGAAGGCATGCAGATGCATGGCCACGTCTTAGTATGGCATCAGCAGTCACCGGCCTGGATGAACACAACAACGGATGCGCAAGGTAACACGGTGCCTTTAAGCCGGGCAGAAGCCTTGGCTAACCTGCGCACCCATATTCAAACCGTCATGGAGCATTTCGGCGACCGCGTCATCTCCTGGGATGTCGTGAATGAAGCGATGAACGATAACCCTGGAAACCCGACGGATTGGCAAGCCTCGTTGCGGCAAACCCCATGGAAAACCGCGATCGGCGCCGATTATGTTGAGCAGGCGTTCCTCGCGGCTAGAGAAGTGCTCGACCGCCATCCGGAATGGGATATCAAGCTGTATTACAATGATTACAACGAGGACAACCAAAACAAAGCCCAGGCCATCTATCACATGGTCAAAGCACTAAACGACAAATATGCACTGACCCATCCCGGCAAACTCCTCATCGATGGCATCGGCATGCAAGGTCACTATAATGTCAACACGAATCCGGAGAATGTGCGACTCTCCTTGGAGCGCTTCATCTCCTTGGGCGTAGAAATCAGCATCACCGAGCTGGACATTCAGGCCGGCAGCAACTATGAACTGTCGGAGAAGCTGGCTAATGCGCAGGGATATTTGTACGCGCAGTTGATGCAGCTGTTCAAAGCCCATGCGGATCACATAACGCGCGTGACCTTCTGGGGATTGGATGACGGCACAAGCTGGCGCTCCTCGACCAACCCGTTGCTGTTCGACAAGAACCTGCAAGCCAAACCAGCCTATTACGGCGTAATTGACCCCGCCAAATTTATCGAAGAGCACCAGCCGGACGTGTCGGAGGCGAATCAATCCACCGCCCTCTATGGCACACCTGCCGTAGACGGAGCCGTCGACGCGATTTGGAATCAAGCGCCGGCGATGCCGATCGAGCGGTACCAGACCGCTTGGCAAGGCGCAACCGGTACGGCCAAAGCGCTCTGGGACGACCACAACCTGTACGTCCTGATCCAGGTCAATAACGCGCAGCTGGATAAGAACAGCCCCAACCCATGGGAGCAGGACTCCGTCGAGGTGTTCCTGGACGAAAATAACGCCAAAACCTCGTTCTACCAATCCGATGATGGACAATACCGCGTGAACTACGCGAATGAGACCAGCTTTAATCCGGCGTCCATCGCTGAAGGCTTCGTATCGGCGGTCCGGGTCAACGGAACGAACTATACGGTGGAAATGAAGATCCCATTGAAAACAATCACCCCGGCGAATTATGTAAAAATCGGCTTCGACGCGCAGATCAACGATGCCAAAGACGGCGCGCGCCAAAGTGTAGCCGCCTGGAACGACGCCACCGGCAACGGGTATCAGGACCCCTCCGTCTTCGGCGTGCTAACGCTGACGGGCAAAGGCCCTGTCGATACGACGCCGCCGGTCTTGAAGCTGACCGTTAGCCCGTCCGTCCTTTCCACGCCAAATCACAAGCTAGTTCCGATCAAGGTCACCTGGAAAGCCAGCGACAAAGGTTCCGGCATCGATACGATCAAGCTGGTATCCATCACCAGCAACGAGAGCGATAACGGGCTGGGCGACGGCGATACAGCAAACGACATCCAAGGCGCAGACTACGGGACAGCGGATCAAGAGTTCTTGCTTCGGGCCGAGCGTTCGGGCAAAGGGAACGGAAGAATCTACACCATCACCTACGAAGCAACCGACAAGGCTGGCAACAAGACGACGGCCCAAACCACAGTCAAAGTCCCGAAGGGGAAAAAATAACACCAAAAACGGCGGTGCAGGATTCCAACTCCTTGCACCGCCGTTTTTCAGACTCACCGCTGATTCGAAGCCCGCCAGGCGTCCAGCTGCTTCTGCACCTCGGCCCGGACCTCGTCCAGCCCCGCCTGCTTCAGCTCCTCGTTAAACTTCGGCAGCTCGGTGTCCACGTCCACGCTGCCGGTCATGAGGCTCGGATAGTATTTTTGCCACACCATCTTGATGTTCTGGATCTGGATCGGCATCATCGATAAATCCGGCGTAAACCCCAACGTGCTTGATTTCATGGCCCGGGCGTTCGAAGCGCGGAACTCCTCCCATTTGTTTAACGGCTCCGGATCTTCTCCGCCTCGCGTCTTAAGAATGAACCAGTTGCCTTGCGTATATGTCACGCCCGTATACCCCGGCAAAGCGCCCGGGATCGGGTTGCCGTCGGCATCCTTCCGGGGAATCAGCACGATTTGACCGTTCTTGTCTAGGGTGTAATGCACACCTTCGATCCCATAGTTAAACAGGTTCCGCACCTCAGAATCGGTGTTCAGCAAATTCAGGAACTTAATACATTCAACCGGGTATTTCGTATCCGCGCTCACCGCCATAACGCCTCCCCGCACGTCTTCGGTCGTCACGACCTCCGTCGTTACGGGATGCGCCACCACTTTGTACCCGCGATCCTTGCTCCAGCTATGCTCGGACAAGGGGCCGCCGCTCGACGCTTTCCAGAACACCTTCTTCCCGCGCTCCAGCTCCTGGCTCTCCCGCAAGGCCGCATCCTCGTTGATGTAGCCAGCCTGATAATAACGTCGCAGCGTATCCATCACCTGACGGGCTTCCGCCGTTTCAAAGATGTTCACGACTTGAGGGTTTGGGTCTAAGGACCGCACCATCAACGGGAGCTCCTTGTCAATGACGTACTCATACCCATATAAAGCGAAGAAGTTATGGGAGTCCTTATCCAGCTCCATCGGCAAATACTCGGGTTCCTTCTGCTGAATCATCTGCAGCAACGGCTCCAGAGATTCCAACGTGTTGTACTTCGTAATATCGATGTTATACTTGCGGACCAGCTCTTCCGGATACATCCACTGTTGGCGCACCGCGAGTTCCTTGTTGGTCGGCACCCCGTAAATCCCCCCGTCGTCCATGCGCACCCCTTCCCAAAAGATCGGGTCGATCACATCATACATATCCTTGCCCGTACTGGACAGATAGTCATCCAGCCGCAGCCAGGCCCCGCGTTTGACATAAGTCGTGAATTCAGGGGCATAGGCGATGTCAAAGGGAGTCCCTGCCGATACCATCGTGTTCAGGCGGTTTTCGTATTCCTGCCATCCGACCTTGATATAGGTGATCGTGATGCCGATTTTCTTCGCCAACACTTCATTGATTTTGTCATTCACCTTCTCCAGATCCGGATCCGGCTCTCCAATCGTATAGTAAACCAGATTGACCATGTCCTTATGGGGCGCCGTATCCCCTTTATCCGAGAAAAGGGAACAGCCGACGGCAAACAAGGCCAACAAGCCGGCGACCACCGCGCATAGGGTCAGGCGACTGAACCAAGAGGGCTGCTGCATAACATCCTCCTTTCCGCTACGAGGAGCCTAGCTTTTTTTCCGCAGATCTGAAGGGGACATGCCAAAATATCCTTGAAACTGGGTATAAAAATAATTCAAATTCGGATACCCAACACGATGCGCAATGCTGGAGATTTTCTCGTTGGTGGTCAGGATCCGTTCCTTCGCTTGCAGCATCCGGTAAGCCATCAAATACTCTGAAAATTTCATGTGCGTTTCCTTTAGAAACAGCTGTCCCAGGTACGTGCTGTTCATGCGAAAACGCTCGGCCACCGACTTCAGTGTAATGTTCTGGGCGTATTCCGCCTTCACCATCAACAAAATGCGGTTGGTCAGCTTGGACAGCTCCTCGTAAGGAATCCCCAGGATCGGATCCGTGTTCAGGTCTTTCTTGTGGACCCCGTCCAATGCCCCGTTCAGGTCCTCCACAATGATCTTCTCAATCACCTTCTGCAGCTTGGAACGATCAACGGGTTTCAGCAGATAGTCCTTCACGCCGCAACGGATCGCCGCTTGAGCATATTCGAACTCGCTGTACCCGCTCATAATGATATATTTGGTTGGAAGACGCAGCTCATTGAGCTTTTGGATAATCTCATAACCGAGATCCGGGCCGATGCGTACATCGAAGATCGCGATATCCGGCATGATCTCTACGGATTTGGCGATCGCTTCTGCTCCCGTTTCGCACGTCTCGATCAGGTGGAAGCCGTACTCTTCCCAATTCAGGGTTCGCTTCATCCCCTCCAGAATCTGCGGTTCATCATCAACGATCAGAAGTTTGTACATCCTGCAGTCACCCCTTTGAGATGATCACGGTAATCTTGACTCCTGCTTCCTCGTTATTCTCGATTTCCATCCGAAAAGCGTCCCCATAGAAAAAGCTCAGCCGAGTATACACATTCCGCAGCCCAATGCTCCGAACAGGCGCATCATCTCTGCTGTAAAGACTGCCTCTTATTTCCTCCAAGCGCGCTTCAGGTATTCTTTTGCCATTATCCACAAACTCCAGAACGAAGCGACCGTCCTCCTCCCAGCCATTCACGACGAGCAAATTAAACTCACTGCTCGGATTAAAGCCATGAACGAAGAAGTTCTCCGCCAGCGGCTGCATCCAAAATTTCACCGTGGATATGGCCAACAGCGGCTCCTCCACATCAATTTGGTAATAGAACCTTCCCGGATACTTGAGCTCCATGATGCTCAGAAATTTCTGCAGTAACTCCAGCTCTTCGCCGATGGTAATAATATTATCTTTATGGACGATATCGCGGTACAAGGAGCCTAAGGTCGCGATAGCATCCGCGGTGTCCACGTCCCGGTGCAGCAAAGCAGTAGAGCGAATCGACTCCAGCGTATTATAGAGAAAATGCGGGTTGATCTGATGCTGAAGCGCTTTCATCTCGGTTTCCTGCTGCTTTAGCTTCAGCAAATATTCGGTGCGGATATGTTTGTCCAGCTCATGAACCATATCGTCCAATTCCCGGGCAATCATCCCGTACTCGTTGCGGCGATACCGGGCGGGGGAATTCGGTGTGAAATCCGCCGTTTTCACCCGTTTGATCGAATTTATAATGTGCCTCAAAAATCTGGCGTCATCCCGCATGTTGTAGCCGATGAGCAGCAGAACACTAATCATGGCCAGCAAGACACTGCCTACGATGGTGATCAGAATGCCCGCTTTCTGACGCATCAGGTGGGACAAATCTACAAGCATCACCAAACGGTAATCGAACTTCGTGGATTGGAAGTTCATGAAGAAGACATTTTTTAATCCGCCCAGGGAGGAAAATCCGCTGCTGCGTGTCTCTTCAGCGGCGCGCAGAACCATCTCCTTCGTTCCGTGATCCATCCCGGAGATCATGTACACTTCGCCCGAACTACTTACGGCGGCAGCGATGTCCAATTTATAACCAAGAATCTTCCGGAATAAGGGTTCACTGCCGATCAAGAAGCGAAATTCCCCAATCTGGCGAGAGATCTGGTTCGGATCAGACAGCTTCTTCCGGTACACAAAGCCCTTCTCTATCTTTTCACGAAAAATCTCATCCGTATTGGGAACGCCAAACCGGAAGCTAACATTGCCGCTGTCGCTAAACCGCACGATATTGGCACCGTTCTCGGTATGCAAGCTGACTTGCGTCAGATCCCCCTTCATCGAGCTGTATAAGAAGGCCCTCATATCTTCAGGGAAGGAGACCAGCGGCTCGTTATACAAGCTATATTCCAGCCTGCTCGTCAGGTACCCTTCCGCCGTGTTCCCCAGGAAATAACGGACATCCGTCATCAAGCGGTCATTGGAATAGATGCGCTGCATATACGCCTCAATGCGATCCGTATCATACTGCAGCTCACTCTCAACCCGACCAAAGGCGCTGACCGCCTCGTTTCGGGCACTCTCAATCCACTGATAGATGAGAACCGCGCAGGTCATGAGACCAAGCACCAGACCGATCGTTACGACAAACACCGTATAGGCAATGAATTTGCTGCGATAGATTTTAATCTGCCAAAAGGAACCCATTCTCGCGCCTCCTTCACCGTTAATGTTGCGGCGCTGATTCCATTGCCCTCATCTATCCCCATTATATCATCATATGGGAAAGCCCGAACGGAGAATACCTCCTCCGTCCGGGCTAACTCAATCGGGCTTTATTTCTTATTGAAAGAAGGCATCGATTTGCTCTTGTGCAGCCTTCATGATGGTATCCATCCCGGCTTTCTTGAGTTCGTCAACAATCTTCGGTACCATCTTCTCCGGATCGGATGCACCAGTCAGCAACTCATAACGGTATTTATCCCACGTTGCTTTCACGTTCGCAACTTCCGTTTGCAGGTTGGTCGTGTCGAGCGAGAAGCCCAGCAAGGTCGAAGCCGTTGCTTGTTCGTTCAGCTTTTGAACTTGTTGCCATTGATCTTCTGGGGCCCCTTTGGTTGTCGCCATGTTGAAGAAGGTGCCTTGCGTATAGGCTGCCAGCGGCCAAGTATCCGAGATCCGTTCAACCACTTTCTCTCCGTCTACTTTCACGTAGTCTACGCCTTCTTCACCAAAGGCCAGCATGTTACGCAGCTTCGGATCGGTATTAACGAGCTCCAAGTATTTCAGAGCTTCCTTCTTATACTTCGAATTTGCCGAGATTCCGTTGAGGGAACCTTGAATCGTAGCCGTCGTGTAGAGCGGACCGTAAACCTGCGTCATATCGTACTTCTCAACGCCTTCGTTAATTTGCCAAGTGATATCCGCCCCTGGGAAGCCTTGAGCACTAAAGAATGGACGGCCTTTGTCGGCTTCAGGCTTGGTCGGAGCATCCGGATTGATAATGCCGTCTTTGTACCATTGGTGCAAAATCTTCAATTCATCCATGATATCTTGCTGTTCCAGCACGGAAACTACCTTGCGGGAAGCGTCATCCACCTTCACGCCAATCGGAGGGAAGCCCAGCGCAAGATCGTCATACCGGTTGAAGAATCCGTTAAACCCATCGCCTTGCGTCAACGGCAATGGATAGAAGCTCTTGCCTTCTCCCGCCTTCATATCGTGGAACGGTTTATCCAGATCCTTCAGCGTCTTGATGTTGTTTAAGTCGATGCCGTATTTCTCAACATATTTGTGGTCGAACACCCAGTATTGGGTCATCGAGGAGTCCTTATAGGTTGGCACGGCGTAGATCTTGCCGTCGACCTTCGTCCCATCCCATACCTTCTCCGGAATGAACTTGTACAACTCCGGCGTCTCGCTTTGCACCAGCTCAGTGATATCCGCCAGCGCTCCCATCGTCACTTGCTGATTGTATTTGGAGACGTTGGTAAACAGAATGTCGAAAGGTTCACCCGTATTTACAATCGTATTGATTTTGGTGTCCCATTCACCCCAGCTAGCTACCTTGATATCCACCTTCACGCCAATTTTCTCTGCGGTGTACTCATTCATCGCTTCGATGGCTTTCTCAAAGTTATCCGGAATTTGTCCGCCAATCGTCCACCACACCAAAGTCGGGATTTCCCCCGAATCTGTTGTCGTAGAGTTATCTGTAGAGGTGCTAGAAGAAGTGTCCGAAGTATTGCTTGCCGACGAAGAATTGGAGTTCGAACCGCCGCCGCAAGCCGCAAGAACGGACAAGAGAAGCATCACAGCACATAGAGTAGAGATGAGCTTCAAAGACCTTTTCATAGATATTTCCTCCCTTTTGAATATGCTATATTCATAAACTGAGACAAGCTCAGCTTATTTCGAATTAGCCTTTGACCGCGCCTACCGTCAAACCGGAAATGAAGTAGCGTTGGAAGAAAGGATACGCAAAGGCCACTGGAAGCACGATGACGATGGCCACCGCCATACGGGCTGACTCTTTAGGCATCGTTGCCACCAGCTCGGCGTAGCTGATCCCCAGACTTGAAGCGTTTCGAGCCAGCGCGTCCACATTGCTCATCAGGTTGTTTAACAGCGCCTGCAAGGAATACAGGTCCTGATTGTTGATGTACAACATCGATTGGAACCAGTCATTCCAGTAACCAAAGCACAGGAATAAACCAATCGTAGCGATCACCGGCAACGAGATCGGCAGGATAATCGAGAAGAAGATCCGGAGCTGACCAGCCCCGTCGATTTCGGCGGATTCGATTAACCCGTCCGGGATCGTGCTTTTGAAGAACGTTTTACAAATGATGACGTTAAAGGAGGAGACCGCCAGGGGCAGGATCAACGCCCATACCGTATCTTTCAGCCCCAGCAGATTCGCATTGATATAGTAGCTGGAAACCAAGCCGCCGTTAAAGACCATCGGAATAAAAACGACCCAAGTCAGGAACCCCTTCAGCTTATAGTTCGGCCGGGAGAGAACGTACCCCATCGAGGTGGTGAGCAGAATTCCCAGCACGGTTCCGACGATCGTAACGAAGACGGAAATCCCTAGCGCCTGCAAAATGACCGTTCCTTGCTTGGCGATATAACCGTAAGCCTCTCCCGAGAACGCCGTTGGGATCAGGTGATAACCGTTCTCCCGGATCGATTGCTCACTGGACAGCGAGATGGACAACACCACCAGCATCGGCACGACGCAAATCAAAGCCAGGAAGAAGAAGAGGAGATGAAGGAGCACGTTCACCACTTTACTTGGACGATTAAATCGGTCCAGGCCGCTTTCATACACCGTTCTTGCTGCCATATCTGCACCTCCTTAAATCATCGCGCTGTCGGGATCGATTTTGCGAACCGTCCAGTTCGCGGCCAGAATCATCAGACAGCCCAGAACCGACTGCACGAAGGCTGCTGCCGAGGCCATGCCAACGGTTGCGGTTTTCAGCTGCTTGTAAACCATTACATCAATGGTCGTGGTCACATTAAACAGGGAATTGGAATCCCGCGGCACCTGAAAGAACAGCCCGAAATCGGTATAGAAAATACGTCCCACCGCCAGGATGAACATCATCACGATGACCAGCTTCATCAAGGGCAGCGTAATGAACCGAGTCTGTTGCCAAAGGGTGGCGCCGTCGATTACGGCCGCTTCGTAGTAGGTTTTATCGATACCAGCGATGGTCGCTAAATACACAACCATGCCGTACCCGAGTCCCTTCCAAACATTCATAAAGATCAAGAAGTAAGGCCAATATTTCGGTTCCATGTACCAGTTGATCGGCTCTACTCCCCAACCTGCCAGCATTTGATTGAGAATCCCTTTATCGAAGCTCAAGAACGCCCAGCCCACGGCCGAGACCACAACCCAGGAGAGAAAGTAAGGCAGGAACATCATTGTTTGGTAAGCCTTGCCTGCTCTGCGGTTATGGAGCATTCCGATCATTAACGCTAAGGCTACGGGGATCACAATCCCAAGAACGATAAAAATAATGTTGTAGCCGATCGTATTTCGGATAATGATCCAGGCATCGTTGGACTTGAATAAGAACTCAAAGTTCTTGAGGCCTGCCCATGGGCTCTTGAACACATTGCTCAGAAAACCGCCGGTGATTTTGAAGTTCTTAAAGGCGATGATGATCCCGAACATCGGCAGGAAGCTGAACAAGATGTACCATATCGTGGTTGGCAAAGCCAACAAAGTCAGCTCCGTGTCTTGCTTGCGCCAACGCGTTCGTAAGCGCTTTCCATTTATTTTCGAGTCCATACGCGGTCACCTCTTTCCACTTCAGCTTGTTTTGTTCTGGATACCCTCATTTTATTGGAAAGATAGCGCTTTCATCTAGACAACAAACTTGAGACTATAGTCAAAAAACGTTAGATTTGCACAGCAAGAAAGCCCGCTCAAAGAGCGGGCCTTATCCATAACGCAATATATTATTGATTGCGAATCAGGTAATCAAAAGCGCCTAAAGCTGCTGTCGCGCCAGATCCCATGGAAATGATGATTTGCTTGTAAGCCGAATTCGTGCAGTCACCGGCGGCAAATACGCCTGGAACGGTTGTAGCCCCACGGTTGTCCACAATGATCTCGCCCATCCGGGTGCGCTCCAGCGTGCCTTCCAGCCATTCGGTGTTCGGTACGAGACCGATTTGAACGAATACGCCTTCCAGCTCAAGATGCTTCTCTTCGCCGCTTTCCCGGTCGATGTAGGTCAGTCCGTTCACCTTGCTGTCGCCCGTGACTTCTTTCACTTGCGCGTTCTTGATCACAGTCGCATTCGGCAAGCTGTTCAGACGTTCCTGCAGAACCGAGTCCGCTTTCAGCTCAGACATGTATTCAAGCACAGTCACATGCGAGGCGATGCCCGCCAGGTCGATGGCTGCTTCTACGCCGGAGTTTCCTCCGCCTACAACGGCCACACGTTTGCCTGCGAACAGCGGACCGTCACAGTGCGGGCAATAAGCCACGCCCTTGTTCTTGAATTCCGCTTCGCCCGGTACATTCATGTTGCGCCAACGTGCCCCCGTGGATACGATAACGGTCTTGCTCTTCAGCACGGCACCGTTCTCCAATTCCACTTCAATCAGGTCATTCTTGCGAAGACTCTTGGCCCGTTGCGACGTCATGATGTCGATGTTATATTCCTTCGCATGTTCTTCCAAGCTTACTGCCAGCTTCGGCCCCTCGGTATATTTCGTGCCGATCAGGTTCTCAATCCCCAGGGTATCGTTGACTTGGCCGCCGAAGCGTTCTGCCACGATCCCTGTACGGATGCCTTTGCGTGCAGCATAAATCGCTGCGCTGGCACCGGCAGGTCCGCCCCCGATCACAAGCACATCGAATGGTTCTTTGCCTTCAAACGCCGACGTGTCCGAGGCACCCAATTTCGCCAAAATATCCTCGACGGACATCCGGCCATTGCCAAACAACTCGCCGTTCAAGAATACCGTAGGCACTGCCATAATCTCTTTGCTCTCGACTTCATCCTTATAAGCCGCGCCGTCGATCATGGTATGGGAAATGCCAGGATTTAGTACGCTCATCAGGTTCAACGCCTGAACCACGTCCGGGCAGTTGTGGCAAGACAAGCTCACATAGGTTTCAAAGCGGTATTCGCCTTTAATCGCTTTGATTTGATCAATGATATGTTGTTCCACCTTCGGTGGTCTTCCGCTGACTTGCAACAAAGCCAGTACCAGGGAAGTAAACTCATGGCCCAGAGGAACACCGGCAAAGGTGATGCCGGTGTCTTCCCCAACGCGATTTACGCTGAAGCTTGGGGTTCTGGGTAAACTCGTTTGCTCGACGGTAATTTTATCCGACATGCTGGACAACTCGTTGACGAGGTCCATCATCTCGTTCGAAACCGTATCGGTTCCGGCACTGACTTTCAGCAGAACATTCCCTTCCAGAAGCTGAAGATATTGCTCTAATTGTTGTTTAATGTCTGCATCCAGTTTCATAATGGTTCTCCTTAGATTTTGCCAACCAAGTCAAGGCTTGGTTTCAAAGTAGCGGCGCCCTCTTTCCATTTTGCCGGGCACACTTCGCCTGGATGGTTGTGAACGTATTGAGCCGCTTTGATCTTGTCGATCAGCGTGCTTGCGTCACGTCCGATGCCACCAGCTGTAATTTCAATCGCTTGAATCACGCCGTTCGGGTCGATAATAAAGGTAGCGCGGTCAGCTACGCCTTCTTCTTCGATCAATACATCGAAGTTACGGGAAATCGTGTGAGTTGGGTCACCGATCATGATGTAAGTAACCTTGCCGATCGCTTCGGAGCTGTCATGCCATGCTTTGTGCACGAAGTGGGAGTCCGTGGAAACGGAATATACTTCAACGCCAAGCTCCTTCAGAGCAGCGTAGTGATCTTGCAAGTCTTCCAGCTCGGTTGGGCATACGAAAGTGAAGTCCGCTGGATAGAAGCAAACAACGCTCCATTTTCCTTTGAAATCTGCGTCGGAAACCTCGATGAATTTCCCGTTGTGATAGGCTTGAGCTTTAAAAGGCAATACTTCTTTTCCAATCAACGACATGATTTGAACTCTCCTTTTATCTTTTTGTTTTCTACTAGTTATTTATATTAATTATTATATGCTAATGATTCTCACTGTCAATTCAGTTCATCAAGTCTTCATAATTAATATACCCGGAATAGCCGAATATAACCCTTAGGCCGACAGACGTTCATAATCCCCCATCGCCAATCGTTTTGATAACACAATACTGATTTCCACCCAGGGCCGCGAAATCCTTTCTTTCCGACTATAGATTTATTTAATGAGATCTTGGTTTGATCCTGGAACAGCATAAAGCTATCAAAATGTGAAAACCAAGCTTGATTGGACGGGGAATGGAACGCAGCTTCTCTTATTTCCGGAACAAAAAAGGGTTGTATAACAACTGAATGGTCTGCTCATCGATCCAGACGGCACGTGACCGATTCACCTCCCGCCAAGCTCGGTCCAGTGTACAAGGGGTTAATTCCTGGCCATCCGTATTTAGTACCGTAATCATCACCAGCTCCTCCTTAACGATAAGATCTCTCCGACAGAGCCAGGCATTCCCTTATCCCCTTGGAACTTCGTTCCAAAGAAAAAAGCACCCCTGCGGGTGCTATACATCAAGCGATTTCCTTTAATCGTCATCCGGCAAGCTCTCGACTGCCGTAAAGAAAACATCGAGCAGTTCCATACCAAAGTTCGCTTTAACGTATTCAGAGATTCGGTCCAGCTCTTCCCGGCTGTCGTATTCCAGGCAGGGTCGCCCTTCGCTCCACAACACCCGGCATGTAAATAAACTCTGAACCTTTTCAATGACTACGTCTTGATCTACGGGTCCCCGATGAACAGCCATGCTACTTGCCCCTTTTTAACCAATGTGATTCCTTTGGTGTGTGCCACTTCATTATTATCTAAAATTTTAACGACTGTCATCTATGACAATCCTCACATGGTCGAAAGGCGCTTAGGGTGTACCTTGAAGCATCGTCTCCTGCTCAACCGGCTCTACCTGATCTTCTCCCTCGAAATTCTCATCCGGCTGGTAGTATTCCCTGAGCTCATCCTCGGCGGTTCCCTCCGCTAACGGCACGCAATGTCGATAGGCGGCACGGCTGATCACGTGGGCAGACACCGGGGCTGTCAGAAAGACAAAGAAGATCCCCAAGATCAGGCGAATACTGAAGTAGCCATCGGTAATGATGAAATACAACAAAGTGCCAACCATCGCGCACAGCACGCCTAGCGTCGAACTCTTCGAGGCGGCATGAGATCTTGTGTACACATCAGGCAACCGTAAATTGCCAATCGCACTGATCAAGCTAAAGACAGCACCCGCGAGGATCAGAATCGCACCAACAACTTCACCGCTTCCGCTCAATGACCGCACCCCTTTCCATAAACCGGGCAAACGCCACCGTTCCAATGAAGGATAAGATCCCAATCAGCAAAAGAAGATCAAAGAAGGCATGAGTATGCAGCAATACCGAGAACACGGCGATACTCGAAATTAAATTGATGCCGATGGAATCCAGCGCCATGACCCGGTCCGCACTGGACGGACCTTTGACGACACGGTACAAGTTAGCTAAGATCGCCGCCAGCAACAAACATAAAGCGATGATCAAGATCGTATTAAAAATCATTTTCGAGTCACATCCTTTATCGCTTTCTCGAACACGGCTTTTGACTTCAGAACGGAATCCTTCGACTCCGGCATATTCAGTCCATGTATATATAATGTCTTCGCATCCGGGGTAATCTCCATTACGACGGAGCCCGGCGTCAGGCAAATCAGCAAGGACAACAGGGTCACTTCCAGATCCCCTTCCAAATCCGTCTCCACCTTGAAAATCCCGGGCTTCACATCGACTTTGGGACGAAGCACGTGCTTCATGACCGTCATCGACGAGATAATCAACTCATGAATGAAGATAATGAGCAGCTTCCCTACCGCCGCCAACGTAAATAGATAGAACGGCTTATTAAAGAAGCGACGTATGCAAAATAGAATTAACATACCGACGAAATAACCGCCAATAAAGTTGATGATGCTGGTTTCATCCTGTAGAAACATCCACAGGTAAGCTATAAAGATGTTGAGCAGCACCTGAATGGGCATGGCTGTCCCCCCTTTAGTCCATCACAGCATGGATATATCGATTTGGATCAAGCAATTCCTGTGCTGCTTGGGCCACATACCCAGCCGCCCCTTCAGCACCCAGCCCTAAAGCCAGGCTGGCAATGGTTAACAGTGCGATTGGAAGCAGGAGCCCCTGGGTCGTCCCCTTCTCATCATCTACGCTCAGAATGGTCTCGCCCCAAAAGACGCTCATGAACAATTTGATCATGGAATACAAGATAAACAAACTGGCGGCAAGCCCGATTCCCCCAAGCCAATAATCACCGGACTCGAAGGTTCCCTGAATCGTAAATACTTTGCCGAGAAAGCCGCTGAGCGGCGGAATTCCAACCATAGATAACGCGGCGATCAGAAACATCCAACCTAATTGCGGGTGAAGCCGAATCAGACCACTGATGTCTTGTAACCTGCTGGTCCCCGTAAGATAGATCACCGTACCGCCGATGAGAAAGATCAAGGCCTTGATCAGAATATCGTGCAGTAAATAGTAGATGGAGCCCATCATGCCTTCCTGTGTCATTGAGACCAGGCCAAGCAGGATAAACCCAACGCTGATAATCACATTGTAGGTGATGATTTTCTTCAAATCCCCGAAGCCCACAGCTCCAAGTCCTCCAAGAATCATCGTTGCAGCCGCCAATATTCCAATAATTAAATGAGTGATCTGCGGTTCATGATAGAAGATGAGCGTAAACATCCGAAAGATCGCGTAGATCCCCACCTTGGTGAGCAGCGCCGCAAAGATGGCCGCAATGGCAGTAGGTGGAACGCTATACGAGCCTGGCAACCAGAAGAAGAGCAATAATCCGGCCTTTAATGCGAACACGATCAGGAACAGCAAGGCTACCGTGGTGATCAACCCGTCCTGGCCTACCTCTGCGATCCGAATGGATAAGTGAGCGAGGTTCAACGTGCCTGTGATCGAATATAAATAGGCGACCCCCATCAGGAAGAACGCAGAGGCGATAATGTTCGTGAAAATATATTTTAACGCCTCGCGAAACTGCTGCCGTGCCCCGCCCATCGTGATCAATACATACGAAGCGACGAGAAATACTTCGAAGAAGACATATAAGTTAAATAAGTCCCCTGTCAGAAACGAGCCGTTCACCCCTGTAATCAAGAACAAAAACAACGGATAAAAGTAAAGCTTCTCCTGTTTCCGTCCGATCGACGGGAAGGCATACAGCAAACAGCCAATCGAAACCACCGAGGTTGCGAGCAACAGCAACGCGCTGAACATATCACCGACGAAGCTAATGCCGTAAGGGGCTTCCCAGCCGCCTAGCTGCAACGTCTGAATACCACCCGCATTGATCTGGTGAATGAGTAGAATGGAAACCAAGCACGTTGCCAACAGGGCAAGCAAGCTAAGGATCCGCTGAAGCCGGAGGTTTTGCTGAAAAACAATGAGAACCATCCCCATCATCAGGGGAATAATCACCGGACCGATCAACCAATTATTCATGCTCATGTCCCCTTAACTGCTCCATGTCATCCGTCCCAAAATGCTGATAGGCCCGATAACATAAAACTAAAACTAGTGCCGTCACGGCAAAGTTGATTACAATAGCCGTCAGGATCAAAGCCTGAGGCATCGCATCCGTAAAACCGGCTTGCTTCTCGCCCAGCAGGGGGGCGCTCCCCCGCTTCAGCCCGCCGGAGGTGATCAGCAATAAATTCACGGCATGACTCACAATAGACGCTCCCAGCACGATGCGAAGCAATTGCTTGGATAAGATCAAATAGGTGCCGATCGATACGAATATCCCGACGAGTATGACGATGAGTGTCTCCATATTTATCGATCCTCACTTATGCTTAGAATGATATTTACCGCCGTACCTATGACCGCCAGGGCAACCCCCGTATCAAAAATAAGAGCGGAGGCAAGCTCAGTATCCCCGAATACCGGTAACTCGACGTGGCCAAAGGTTTGGGTCAGAAATGGCTCTCCGAACACAACCCCGGCCATTCCGGTGACCACCGCGATCAGCACCCCAATCGCCGCGAGCTTCTTAAAATCCATGCGAATGTTCTCTCTCACCTTCTCGATCCCGTAGGACAGGTACAATAGAACAATTGCGGATGCCGTGCTCAGCCCGCCGATAAATCCGCCCCCCGGATGATGGTGGCCGTTCATGAACAGGTATATCGAAAAGGTCAAAATAATCACGGCGGCCACGCGGGTGACGCTTTTTAAGATCACATCATTCGTTTTCATTTGGTTCCCTCCTTTTGGAACGCTGATGAACCAAGAGATAGACGCCCAGCCCGGCAATCGTCAGCACGGATATTTCCAGCATGGTGTCAAAGCCGCGGAAATCCACAAGGATGGCGTTGACGATGTTTTTTGCCCCGGCCAGTTCATAGGCATTTTCAAAAAAAGAGGTAATTGGCGCGAACAGCTTATGTCCGTTCGCAGCTAGAGCCAGGAGACTTACCGTTAATCCCATCGCGATGGAAATGATGAGATTGGTCAGCTTAAACGATAGGCGTTCGATGCTCTTCTTCAGCTTCGGTAAATGGTAGAAGCACAGCAAGAACAGGACCGTTGTCACCGTCTCCACCACCATTTGCGTTAATGCCAAATCAGGAGCCCTGAAGATGACGAAGAACATCGAAATCATATAACCTATCGCCCCCAAAGCCACAATGGCGACGATACGATTCGGGGCGAACAAGACGACAAAGGCAGCGATGATCATCGCAACCACCAGTCCAGCTTCGAAGATCCCGATAGGAGCGTCCTTCGAGAAATCGAGTTGCAGGCCATGGAACCCTAACAGTGAAGCCATCAGCACAATCACAAAGAATGAAAAAGTGTAGATGAGGTAATGTCTCAGCGAACCTGTCATATATCGATTAGTCAGCGATCGCGAGAGCTTCTCGGTTCCATCCAGCCCTTGATTAAACCAGTGATTTAGCGTCAGCCTCTGCGGAAAGCTCCGAATCGGCGGAACCCAACGCTTCGCTGTCCGAAAGAGCAATAACCCAAAGAGGATGACGCCCACGGTCATCAGCAATTCGAGGTTCGGGCCATGCCACGCGCTGATTTTGAGATCATAGGCAGTCACGGACATCATCGGCAAAACCGCGTTCAAAGCGGGAGTTAGAATATATTTCCCAAGTACATTCGGGAAGAAGAAAATGAGAATCACGAGCACACCCAAAACGATAGGGGAGATCAACATCCCCAGAGGGGCTTCATGCACTTCTTTCATCAATCTTTCCGGGCGGAAGCTGCCTCCGAAGGTTTTGAAGATAAAGAGCATGCAATACACAAAGGTGAATATGCTCGCTACCCAAGCCAGGAGCGGGAAGATGAAGCCGATGTTGCTGAGCCCGAAGATTCCCGCTTGGGTAACTTCATTGACCGCAGCAAAAAACATCTCTTTACTCAAAAAGCCGTTAAACGGCGGCAACCCGGCCATCGATAAACCGCCGACCAAGGCGACCGTAAACGTCACCGGCATCACCTGCAGTAAACCGCCCAAATAGCGAATATCCCGCCGACCTGTCTCATGGTCAATAATTCCCACGACCATAAACAAGCTGCCTTTAAACGTGGAGTGGTTAAATAGATGAAACAGGGCGGCGAAGGTCGCTACCGTAAAGACTGTGCCGCTCTCACCGGGCCCAAAATAAACCGCCAGCGAGCCGATGCCAAGCAAACACATGATCAATCCTAATTGGCTGATCGTAGAATAAGCTAAGAGCGCTTTTAGATCTGTCTGTCTGAGCGCACTCAAGGAACCGTAAAGCAATGTAATCAGCCCCACACCGGCGACCAGCCAGAACCAAACCGAGCTGCCGCCGAAGATCGGCGTCATTCGCGCCACCAAGTAAATGCCAGCTTTCACCATCGTTGCGGAATGGAGGTAGCTGCTGACCGGGGTTGGTGCTTCCATCGCATCCGGCAGCCAAATGCTAAAGGGGAACTGTGCCGATTTCGTAAATGCACCCAATAACACGCATAGCATCGCCGGGATAAACAACACGTGATTTTGAATAATGCCCACATTCGTAATCAATTCTCGAATGCTATAGGTATCCGCCATAATGATCAACATAATAAATCCAGCTAACATGGCAAATCCGCCAAACACAGTAATCAGCATTGCCTTTAACGCGCCTTGCCGGGAGCTTCGCCGCTCAAACCAATAAGAGATCAATAAAAACGAAGACACGCTGGTTAACTCCCAGAAGCCGTAGAAGACCAGGAGATGATCAGAAAATACGACGCCTAGCATCGCACCCATGAACATGAGCAAATAGATATAGAAGTTATGGAGAGCCTCCCGCTCCTTGGACATGTAGAAGACGGAATAAAGGATCACCAGGGACCCCACACCCGAAATCAGAAGCCCGAATAAGAGACCCAGTCCATCCACATAAGAGGTCAACTGGATATCTAGCGTCGGAATCCACGGCAGCGTATAGACATAGGTTTTCCCGCCCGCAACATCGGGTATATATTGTAATAAATAGACGAAGATGGATAGGGGTATAATTAGCACAAACCATCCTGTATGGACTTGACGATTCAAGTACTTATACAGAAATGGTACGAGTATAGCACTTAACAACGGAAGAAAAATGAAGGTATAGAATGTAACCAAGCGCAATCCTCCTTACTTGAGAATCATTCTGTCGATAACACGATTTGACTGGAGATAAAACATCAATTATAGTCGTACGTAGTTTATTTAAGTGCTCTATTATTATCCTTTGAGGTGAATAATGTAAAATGGATAATCCATGCAATGAAAGTGTTCTGGTTTGCGTTTATTATGGTCCGAACGGGGAACGACTAATCAAACGCGGTTGCAAAATCGCTAACTTGATGAAGGCCCCGCTGTATATACTGACTGTGGATCCCAAACCTTTCGACGAATTGGATGCAGATAAAGTATTTCATATCGAACAGTGGAAAGAGTATGCCAATTCCCACCCGACAGCACAATTTATTATGAAGGACAATGAAAGCCGCCCTGTTTATAAGGTCATTGCTGAAGTCGCTAGGGAGAAGAACATTACTCAAATCATCCTTGGACAGACGGCCCAGAGCCGTTGGGAGCAAATGACGAAAGGGTCCATTATCAATGCCTTGATCCGGGAGATCCCCTTTGTGGACCTGCATCTTATTTCAGTTGCCCGTTATATTCCTGACGAGGAAGGGATTTACGAAAAGGGAGTTCGTGCTTACTTGATCAAGGACGGTGATCATTATACCTTAAGCTTTAACCACCTCAAGGATGCCGAATATGAAGGGATCTTCTTCAAAGAAGCCAATACGGATTTCGATAATGGCATTTTCCGCTTTATGAAGGACGCTGAAACGCTTCAGGTCCTGGTTAAGGACGGAATCGTCACCGAACTCAGAAATGTGGACATTCAAACCGCGATGAATCGGGTAGCCGCTGAAGAATCATAGGAAATGTGAATATCAACGAATGATGGAATGAACAGACTCTCCGCATGCTTCATGTGGAGAGTTTTTTTGTTTGTCATGTGCTAAATAGGAAATTTACAAATTGACGTCCACCTTGATCGGCAACCTTTCATTTTTATCAATCCCTAAATACTTTAAGGTTTCGGCGGTAGAGTGATGATGCAAGATCGATTTAATGATCGAGATGGCAACCCCTTTATAGTAGGCATGGTAACCGAAGGTCTTGCGCAACGTATGCGTTCCGATCTTCTCCGAAATACCAACCTCTCTGGCCGAACGATTAATAATGCGATAGGCCTGCTGGCGGGTAATCGGCCGGCAATCCTTCTTGGACTTGAACAAGTAGTCCCCTGGTTGCCAATCGATCATGCTCAAATACTCCTTCAAGATTTCCCCAATATTGCAGTTGAGATAATGCGCCTGGTCTTCCCCTGTTCGTTCATTCTTCACGTATAGGAACTGCTTCGGTTTCTCGCCGTCCCACACATCCTCGACAGTAAGACTTAGTAAATCAATTAAACTAATGCCGGTATTAATCCCCAGCACGAAAAGTAATAAGTCTCGAACCGAATGTTTACGCAACTCCTCCTTCATCGCCTGAATGGTTTCAAGGTCTCGAATCGGATTAACAAACTCCACAGAGAATCCCTCCGCATAATGTTACATAATTTAATACTAACATACATTAAGTAACATCTCAATGAATGAGTGACTCAGATTCACCACGCTGCCTATACCTTTAAAACAGGTTTAGACAAAAATGAAAGAGGCCCCTCCATGTTTCAGAAATGGCCTCAAAAAAGACAACGAACCGTTATTCATATTTCAATAGTTGTCCAAAAGTTGTCCCTTTATAATAGATAAAAACAAAATCACGAAGGTGAAAAGGATGACAAACATTTTTTATGTCGAGTACGATGCAACACATAACAGCCAGTTTGTCTTTGACATTCCGAATGGACATGATTGTTGGCTATTAGTCATCACGCAAACTCCCGCTCTCTTTTGGGTAGAGGGAAGTTTGAAGGAATACCCGCCTCACTGCGCAGTGCTTTATAAGCCGCATCAAAAAATATATTACCGGGCTTGTGCTGAACAATATATCAATGATTGGATCCGCTTTGAGACCGATGAACCCTACGTGATCGAATCCTCTTTACCCTTTGGAATTCCCTTCCCATTAGATGACCCTGAATATTGTCACAAGCTGTTCCAGCTGCTGGTCATCGAGAACACATTCAACAAAGACTACAGGAGATCGTCCATTGATCATCTGCTCCGAACGCTGTTTAATAAATTGCTGGAGTCTTACTTCCGCGAAGACATTGTTCCTCAGCACTATAACCTGATCAAGCTGCGGGCAGCTATTCATAATAACCCTGCCCACCCCTGGACCGTGTCAGAAATGGCTGAAATTTTGAGCATCAGCCCTGGGTATCTTCAAGTCATCTACAAGAAGACCTTCGGACTTTCTTGTATGGATGATGTGATTCAATGTCGAATTCGCTTAGCTAAAGAATACCTCATACATAGTCACTACACAGTTGCAGAGATTGCATACCGGTGCGGATATCGAAATGTAGAGCACTTCTGCAGACAATTCAAGCAAATGACCGGTACCTCGCCAAGGAAATATCCCAAGCTCAATACCGGTCCAGATATAAATAGAGATAATGATAAGACCAAATCATTGGAAATTAACCTTTGATGCCGGTCATGGTGATCCCTTGAACAAAATACTTTTGCCCGATAAAGAATAAAATGAGTACGGGAATAACCGTAATTAAGGATACCGCCATCAGCATCTGAATCTGTGAGGAACCGAAGGAATTCTGGAAAAATTGCAAACCGATTGCCAGTGTAAAGTTATGATCACTGTTTAAATAGATCAGCGGAGACATGTAGTCATTCCAATGGAAGGTCACCGACATGAGACCCACCGTAATCAAAGCTGGTTTGATAGCAGGCAGCAATATTTTGTAATAGATCTGAAAAGCATTAGCGCCGTCAATATATGCGGCTTCATCTAGGTCTTTCGGAATCGTCTTGAAGAATTGCCGCAGCAGAAAGATATTAAACGCACCTCCACCAAAAAAGGAGGGAATAATCAAAGGCATTAACGTGTCCAACCAGCCCAGCTTGGTAAACAAGAGGTAGGTCGGAACCAGAGTCACCTGACTGGGGAGCATCATCGTCGCAAGCACGACAGTAAACAGTACACCGTTAAACCGGGATTTAAATCGTGCAAAGCCATAAGCGACCAAAGAAGCCGAAATAACGGTTCCTAGCGTGGCAAGCACCGTTACGGTTAGGGTGTTCAATGTATACCGGGTGAAATCCGCATACTGCCAACCTTCAACGAAGTTATTCCATGTGAACGTCTTCGGAATGATTTTGGGAGGCAGGGTATAAGCTTCTGAAGGAATTTTAAGAGCAGTGGAAATCATCCATATAAATGGGAAGATAAAAATAACAGCTATGACCGTTAACACCAAATAACTTAAGACGGTGGTAATCCGGTCGGTGGTTTTTTTACTTCTATAATAAGCCTCCATGGCTGCACCTCTCATATTAGTTATCGTAATATACCCAGTGTCTGGAGGTCCGGTTTACGATTTGAGTAATGATCATGATGACGATAAACAATAACCAGGCCAAGGTCGAAGCGTAACCCATCTCGTAATATTTAAAGCCGCTGTTGTAAATATGCATCATATACGTATAGGTCGCATAGCTGGGACCGCCTTCGGTCAAAATGTAAGGCTGCATAAAAATTTGGAAGCCGCCGATGATCCCCATGACCAGGTTGAAATAAAGCGTTGGCGTTACCAACGGCAAAGTAATCCGGGTGATTTTAATGAAACTGCTGGCCCCATCTATTTCAGCACTTTCATACAGGGCTTCCGGTATATCCTGCAGTCCTGCGAGAGTAATGATAATGGAATTGCCGATCGTCCAAATCCCCATAATGATAATCGCCGGCATCGCCCATCTGGTATCGCTTAACCAGCTAGGCCCAGTGATGCTGAACAGAGATAGAAAATAATTCACAAGTCCAAATTGGGAGTTGAAAATCCATCCCCAGAGCAGCGTCACCGCAACACCAGAGGTGATATAGGGAATGTAGAAGCTGGTTCGAAAGAAGCCCACTCCCTTTAGCTTTTGATTCAGCAACAGGGCAATTCCAAAAGCTGCAAACAAGCTGAGCGGAACCGAAACGAGCACAAAGTAAAGCGTATTTACCAATGAACGGTAAAACAGAGTGTCCTCCTTGAAGGCCCTGATTAGATTAGCCAAGCCGATGAATCGGCCGGATCCGGTCATATCCATATTGGTGAACACTAAGATAATGGAGAAAACCATGGGATATAGGGTAAAGATCAAAAAACCCAAAAGCCATGGCGAAGTGAAGAGAAAGAAGTGCTTCTCCTCTCTTTTGGGGATTCTAATTTTTTGCACCTTCATTCTTTCGCCTCCGTGACTGCCTTCGCTTGAGATTATAGGAAGGGAGGATTCACGAATCCTCCCTTTCATCAACAGTTCATTCTTCTTTTGCTATGAATTATTTACTTTGATGGATCGAGTCAAAAGCGGCCTGGATTTGTGAAGCAAAGGCTCCTGCTGCTTCCTCTGCAGATTTTCCCTGAACCGTAACCTCCTGCCAGACCTGCTCATACAGATCGCCAGCTTTAGCGATGGATCCGCCCCAAGGGAACGTTATCGCATCCTGCAACCCCGTCACAAAATCCAACATGGAGATATCCGTTCCTTCAATCTTCAAGTTAGCGAATGTAGTATCGGCCGACTCCTTAAGTGCCGGAAGATTCACCTTACTGTACAGATCGCCTACCTCTTTATTGAGGGAAACCGTTTTAATATAAGCCCATGCAGCTTCTTTGTTCTTGGAGTCTTTGTTCATCGCAAATCCCGTTTGGAATTTAATGTTAACCGTTTTTCCGGACGGATCCTTTGGCGGCATGACAATTCCCCATTCGAAGTTGGATCCGATATTTTTAGCAATCGTCGAGGCTTCAAAGAGACCAAGTGGATACATCGCTGCTTTCCCCGCCGCGAACATCTGATCCATCGGCATACTCTTGGCGGCAGCATCATCCGGCATCGCTTTAGCTTTCACGAGGTCGCCAAACAATTGGTATCCCTTCAGTGTATTTTCATCATCCAGTGTCTGCTTGGTCCAATCTTCATTATACGGCGCTCCGCCGTAGACAAATGGGGCAAAGCTTTGCAAGATCCAGTGAGATACAATCCCATAAATTCGATTGGCTCCTTCACCTGAAGAAACCTGTTTTGCGATATTCGCAAAGTCATCCCAAGTCCAGTCGTTTGTCGGGTACGGAACACCTGCTTTGTCAAAAATTTCTTTATTATAGGCAATCATAAAGTCCGAAGCAGTTGCCGGCATGCCTTCGCGTTTTCCATCCGGATCCACATATCCTCCGTCAACGCCTTCTGTAAACAGGGCCTCAAGATCTAGCTGATCCCTTTCAATGTATGGGTTCAGATCTTCAAACCACTTGGTCCGCAGCCCCTTCCAGTCTGGAGACATCATGATCACATCACCGGCATTTCCTGCGGCCAGGGCTGCATCCAGCTTCACATCAACATTGTCCGCCGGAAGCCATACTTCATTCACCTTCACTTTAGGATATAGCTTCTTGAAGACCTTCGTAGCATCTTTTCGAGATTGAAGCTCCTCTCCGCCGCCCCATCCGAATACTGTAATTTCTCCGGAAATTTCTTGCTCTGAATTAGCACCATTCCCTGCAGCAGAGTCATTTCCTGTAGCCGTGTCACTTCCTGCAGCAGTGTTCCCCGCCTGATTACTGTTGCCGCCTCCGCAGGCGGTGAGTCCAGTCATGAAGACGACGATGAATAAAATGAGCAAATATTTTTTCATATGCAGATCCCCCTTTGCCGGATTCACGGATATGTGTTTCAAACGACAAATGAACATTAAGCCCTAAGTGGATTCCCTTGCATGATAATTGATCTATTCTTATTCCAGTACATTTAGCCTACGCCCCCGACCCAGCAGACACCTCCCATTTCATTAACTTGGTTATCCTTTTGCACTGATAGCGCTTCCAATGCTATTTAAAAAATAAAGCTTTTGCCTATTCGAAAACAATGATCTATCCTTATTGATTTTTGATATATAATCATATTTAAAATTTTACATTAATAGCAGCATTTCGGTTTTTTATAAAAAAGACGCCTCCGTTTCAGCAATATCTGCTGATCGAAGACGTCTATTTGAAGCAACTCAATTATCAAAATCTAGTTTAGCAAGCTGTTGCCAGCTAACTCCATTAACTCACGGATTGTCACAAACCGATACCCCTGGTCAGCCAATTCCGCAACAAGCACCCGAACGGCCTCAACTGTCTGAGTACGATCGCCATACCCGTCATGGAACAGGAAGATGCTGCCGTTATCAACAGTCGCCTTCGTCTGCTCCAAGATGTACTCTACGCCGGGTTGGGGCTGTTCCCAGTCCTTGGCCTCGCCATTGACGCAACCAATCACATCGTATCCGAACTCAGCTGCAAGCGAGAACACATCCTCATTCACGGCAAAATACGGTGGTCTGAAACTCGAGGGATGACGCCCGGTCACACGTCGAATCCGCTCGCTCGCCTGTTTGATTTCCCCGCGCGCTTCCCCTTGAGTCAACAGCGTTAAATCAGGATGCGAATACGTGTGGTTCCCAATCTCATGCCCAGCGGCATGAACTTCCTTGGCGAGTTCTTCAAACGCATCCATCTCTTGACCAATCATGAAAAATGTCGCCTTCCCATTCACCTTCCGGAAAATATCCAGCACTTGTCTCGTAAATACGGGATGGGGCCCATCGTCGAACGTAAAGGCGACGACCTTCTCTCGGGTGGGGACCCGATGCACCAACGAACCATTGGACATGATGGTATTCCTCCAATTATCCGCGTTTTAACTCGCTTAATGCCTTCTAACCTCTCTCATTTCTCTCTAGGAAAACGACAACACCACCACCGACATCGGCGGCAATTTGACCGACAAGCTGCCTTCATTTACGTCAGTAAACCCGTCAAAATCTTGCGGCTTCACCGTCTCTGGCTGATCAAAGGTATTGTGGGCATTCATATCCGTGTGGGTTAGGATGCGGCCCGTGACCTTCTTGGCCTCTCCCAATCCGCGCAACCGCAGCGTGACATCTGCCTGCTGATGCGGGTGAACGTTGCACAGACTGATGTCGATGGTGCCGTCTGCCCGTTTAGAGGCCGAACCGCTAACTTGAGGGATGGTATCCTCACCCATACGGTACTCATCTGTCTCAAGGTGAAGCGCGAGGGCTTCCGCATCCTGATGGACCTTGAACATTTCAAAGACATGGTAGGTCGGAGTCAGTAACATCTTCTCGCCTTCGGTTAAGATCATCGCCTGCAGGACGTTTAGGGTCTGGGCAATGTTCGCCATATGGACGCGATCGCAGTGACGATGGAAGATGTGAAAATGCAAGCCGGCGACGAGCGCATCCCGCATGGAGTTTTGCTGGTACAGGAAGCCGGGATTCGTGCCTGGCTCAACCTGGAACCAATTCCCCCATTCATCAATAATCAGCCCAATTCGTTTCTGCGGATCATATTGGTCCATAATCGCCGAATGGCGCTTGATTAACTCGTCCATATGAAGCGCCAGCTTCATCGTCTCAAACCATTCGGCCTCATCGAAGCCCAGCGCAGGGCGTTTGACCTCAAATCCACCCGGCACGGTATAGTTGTGCAAGCTGAGTCCATCCATCATCGGACCAGCTAGACGCATTAGCGTTTCCGTCCAATGGTAGTCATCGACATTGGCGCCCCCGGCTATTTTATAGATCCGGTTCTTCCCATAATTTCGGACATACGTTTGATACCGGCGATATTCGTCAGCGTAATACTCCGCCCGCATATTGCCGCCGCAGCCCCAGTTCTCGTTGCCGACGCCAAAGTACTTCAATTTCCACGGCTTCTCCCGCCCGTTTTCTCGGCGCCAGTTGGCCATTGGCGATTCACCATCGAAGGTCATATACTCGACCCACTCTTGCATCTCTTGCACGGTGCCGTTCCCGACATTGCCGCAAATATAAGGCTCTGCACCAAGCAGTTCACACAAATCAAAAAATTCATGCGTTCCGAAGTGGTTATTCTCCACCACGCCGCCCCAGTGGGTGTTCACCATCCGCTTGCGTTGCTCTCGCGGGCCGACGCCGTCCTTCCAGTGGTACTCATCGGCAAAGCAGCCGCCCGGCCAGCGAAGCACCGGGATGTTCAAACCACGTAATGCCTCCACCACATCGTTCCGGATGCCTCGGGTATTCGGAATCGGCGAATCCTCACCAACCCAGATCCCTTCATATATACAACGGCCGAGATGCTCAGCGAAATGTCCGTAGATATGGCGGCTGATCGTTCCAACGGCCTGGTCAGCACTTACCGTCATCGTTGCCTTCATCGCAAGTTTCTCCCTTCACGCCTGTAATTGTCCTTATCCTTTCACTGCACCTGCAATCATGCTCTGTTGTACTTGCTTGTTTAAGAGCAAATAAATGATCACCGTTGGGATGGTTGTGATCATAAGCCCGGCCCCAATAATGCCCCACTGCGTAATGTAGGTTCCGACCATCGACATCATTCCCACCGTCAATGTTTGATAATGTGTGTCATTAATGAATGTCACCGCAAACATCAGTTCATTCCAGCAGGAAAGGAAGGTAAAGATCGATACGGTGGCAATCGCCGGACGAATCAACGGAAGAATAATGGAGAAGTACGTTCTGTAGACACCGCATCCGTCCATCACCGCAGATTCTTCGAGTTCGCGAGGGACGCCTTTGAAGAAGCTTCCCAGAATGAACACCGCCATGGGAATCCCGAACGCCACATACGGGATAATCAGCGACCAGTAAGTATTCAGCAAGTGCAAGCTCTTCAACACCATGAACAGCGGCAGCAATGCCGCATGAATGGGAACCATCATCCCAAGCAGAATCAAGGTCATCGTTGCGTTGCTAAGCTTCCAATTCATTCTCGTGATGGCGTAAGCGGCCATCGAGGAGAGAATCAGCACCAGGATGATTGAGGCCGCAGTGACCAACACGCTGTTGCCGAAATAATTCATCACATTACCGTCAGATAACGCTTTGGTATAGTTACTCCATAGAAGCTTCTTCGGGAAACCCGCGACATCGCCGCTGAAGATTTCACTATTGTCTTTCAACGAGAAGAACGCCAGCCAAATAAGGGGATAGACCTGAACGAACGCTACGATGATGAGAAAAAATTGCAACAGGAATTTTCCCAAGAAGACTCGCTTGGGCAACCTTACTTCTGCAGTATTCAACATGCTCCCCCCTATTCGGTCTTGAAGAATTTATTAATCAGGATTGTAAACACCAAGCATTCTAGAATAATAAAGACAGACACCGCGCTGCCATATCCATATCTGTACGTATTAAAAATAGTCGTGTACATCAACGTGCTTGGTACCTCAGTAGCAAACAGCGGCCCGCCGCCCGTAAGTACATACACCAGATCAAAGACTTTGAAGGCTCCGATAATGGAGAAGACAAGACATACTTTCAATATAGGCTTCATCAGCGGGATTGTAATGGAGAAGGCCGTCCGAATACGGGAAGCCCCGTCCATTTTCGCCGCTTCGAAGATTTCCTGCGAGATCGATTTCGCTCCGGCATACATCAGGAGCATATGATAACCGACATACTGCCAGAGGGTTGGAATGAAAGAAGCCGCGAGTGCGGTCTTCTTCTGACCGAGCCAGTCCTGGGCTAATTCAGACAAACCAATATTCTCAAGCAATGTATTTAAAAGGCCGTAATCCGCATTGTAGATTTTGGACCATAATTGCGCGATCACAACGGTGGAGATCAGTACCGGAATGAAGTACACCGTTCTATAAAAGCCCTCGCCTTTGACCGAAGATGCCAAAATCAAGGCAAGCAACAGAGAAATCGGCAATTGAATGAAAACAGACGCTGCCGCAAACAGGAAGGAGTTCCGGATCGACAGTAAAGCCCGGGAATCCGTAAACATCTCCACATAATTATCTAGTCCAACAAACGTTCCCTTACCGACGCCATTCCAATCCAGTACGCTATAATAACTCGATACGAAAATCGGAATTAAGACGATCCCGCAAAAAATGAGAAGTGTAGGAAGCACAAATATCGCGATCGCTTTCTTATTGGAAAAAACTGTGTTCATGTGAGTTCTCCTCTCAAAGATGTGGTCAGGGATCCCCCTGACCACATCTGGTTTGAGATTATTCTAGAATCAAAGTTTGAGTTCCGTCGGTTGGAGCTGCGCCATCTGTTTACAGAACTCTTCCGGCGTAATGTCACCAGCAAGAAGCGATGCAATCAAGTTCTTATGCGTTTCCGCAGATTCGGCAGGGAGAATATTATCCCACCAGGTAATAAACGAAGTCGCTGTCGACATAATCTCGGCAGCCGAACGATCCAGCGAAGAGAGACTCGATGTGTCTAGTCCATCGATTTTCCAGCTTGGGAGACCCGCTCCGGCCAGATAGCCTTGCGTTCCGAGCTGTTCACTCAAATACATCAAGAAATCAACGGCTTCTTTAGGATGCTTCGTGTTGCTGCTGATGTAGAAACCATCCACCGCTCCGCCAAAAATCTCAGTAACCTTACCTTTACCATCTTCAAATACAGGGAATGGAACGACTTGAACCTTGCCTTTTGTCGCCGAGGACGGATCCTCAATGCCTGCATTTACCCAGTTCGCCTGGAACATCATCGCACCGCTGCCCGCATTAAATGCCCCCAGCATCTCGTCATAGCTCATGCTCAACATGCTGCTGTTGAATGCCCCAACCTTCGCGAGTTCCTGCATTTTGGCAGCTGCAGCGACGAAATCTGGCGAATCCCATTTGGATGGATCTTTGAAGGCTTCGATCACCGCATCATATCCTGCCTGACGCATCGCGATAATGTCATACCAATACATCCCCGGCCAGCGGTCTTTCTCGCCGATCAACGCCGGTGTAATTCCTGCTGCCTTCAATTTTTCTACCGCATCCAGCAGTTCGGTATAAGTGGTTGGAATTTTGGCTCCCGCTTTATCGAACAGCTCAGTATTCACATAGAGATTGGCAATATGGGTGTAAACGGGGAGAGTATAAATTTTGCCGTCGGTTTCAATCGCTTCGGCCATCCCCGGCCCCATCTTGGACTTGATTTCATCTGTCAAATAACTGGAGATTTCCAGCACGTTGCCGGATTCAATGTAAGGCTGCATGAAGCTTCCGCCGCCCATACCGTAAAAGAGGTCAGGTGCTTCGTTGGCCGCCAGCGATGTTTTGATTTTCGTCTTATACTGCTCGCCTGTCGTACCTGTTCGTTCAACCTGGATGTTGGGATGCTCTTTGTTCCACTTCTCAACAATTTCCGGCAGCAATTTTGCCGATGGATCCGTATTTCCTACGGATTGATCCCAAAGCGTCAACTTAATGGAATCGCTTCCACTTCCGCCCGAAGATTTCTCTCCGGAGGAATTGGATGAGCACGCTGCTAAGCTTCCTGCGAGACCTACTGCTAAAACGATACTCATGGATCTTTTTAATAACGCTTTCATCTCTTTGACCTCCCAATAGAATTCGATGCATCTAAAGCCATTTTAGGGAAGTCGGCGGGAATCCTCCATTCACAAAACGCACATCCCCTTATAAAATTCGATCATCCTTATTGGCATTTTCCAACCCGATACTCGTTCATTGATCTGCCCATGGCCTTCTTAAATAAGATGCTAAAATAATGTGGGTCCGTAATCCCCACCTGTGCCCCAATCTCGTAACCTTTTAAATCGGTTGTTTTGAGAAGCGTCTCCGCCTTCTTCATACGCAGGTTCGTCAAGTACTCGACGAAGGTCTGCCCCGTCTCCTTCTTCATCAACCGTCCCAAATGACCCGGACTCACAAAGAAGGCTGCCGCGGTACTAGCCAACCCCACCTCCGGATCTCCCAGATTTTCTTCCAGGTAGGCTTTCACCTGACTGATCAGGTTCCCTTCCTTGTCTTGCCTCTTCGACAAAATTGCCTCCGAAACCACAACGACGTAGCGCTCCAAGGTTTGGACTAGTTCCGGCAAATTGTCGGCTGTCATGACAGCGAGCATCGTTTCTTTAAGTAGCCCCTGTTCTTCCTCAATCCCTTGCTCTGTGATCGCACGCTGGCATTCATGGATCACATCCAACGCGGCCATACGGAAATCCGATTCACTTGAGAATGACAGATCAAAAATCTGGCTTAGCAGCTGCACTGCACGTTCGGACGATCCGACGCTAACATAAAACTGGAGCTGTCGCAGAAGCTCTGGATCGGATTGGTACGTCTCTTCCCGGTTCCCGATCATTTCTTCATAACATACGACTTGATTATTCCCGACGAAGGCTTTGTAGCGGATGGCTCGGCAGGCCTCTTGATAGCTCAGACGTGCGTCTTGCACATTCTCACGCTTTCGGCCGACTCCAATGTTGACCAAACATTGAGTGGAAGCGAGGAGATAAGCCATCAGTGATTCACAAGTCTCCGCGAGCTCTCTCCCCGGATAAAATGAGACGAGGATGAATTGATTACGGGTCTCGGATAAGATCTCAACCAGCGGATCGTTCTGGAAAAACAGCTCGATCTGATGCTTGCACACCAGCCCTAGCATAATCAGCTGCTCCTCAGTGTGTTTCTCAGAGACCGGAGCGATCTCGACAACCGCAACCTGAAACCCGCTGCTCTGCCGGAATGCAGGTAATTTGAAGTAATCGGCCTGCTCGACTATTTCCTCCCGGGACAACGCGCCGTTCAACCACTGAAATAGAAATCTTTCGCGCAGATAGGGCAAGTTCCGCTCCAGCTCTTCCTTCATCTTTGAGATTTCCTTGGCCCGTGTTCGCTCTTCATGAATTTTCTGCTTGAGATTCCCCGCAACATGAAGCAGGTCCGAGGCTCGGATGGGCTTCAATAGGAAGTCGAAGATCCCAATTTTGATGCCCTGCTGTGCGTATTCGAACTCGTCATGACCGCTCACAACCACGATTTTGATGTGCGGATACCTCTCAAGCACTCTTCGGCTAAGCTCAATCCCATCCATATTGGGCATATAAATATCGGTAAAGATAATATCTGGATTCTGCTCCTCCACCAGCTCCAGCGCTTCTTGGGCATTGGAGGCTTCCCCCGTAATCTCGAAGCCCTCCTGTTCCCAATCAATACGCAAACGAATCAAATTCCGGATCAAATGTTCATCATCAACGATCAAAACCTTTAATTTTTCCATGGCGAATCTACTCCAATCGGTAAGGTTAAAGTCATCGTCGTTCCGACTCCAGGTTCACTATCAATATGTAAGACATCTCGATCATCGTAAAAGATCCGCAATCGTTCCTTGGTTCCCCAAAGCCCAAAGCTCTTGATCTGACCTTGTCTTTCCGTAAGTAAGATTTCCTCGATTTCCTCCTTCGACATCCCCACGCCGTCATCTGAAATGGTGATGACCACAGCAGAGTCTGCGGATTTCGCGCTGATGCGTATGATCCCTTTGGCACCTTTCGGTCTAATGCCATGATACAGCGAGTTCTCAACCAACGGCTGCAGCACCAGCTTGGGAATCGGGATCATGGCACATTCCCTATCTACCTCGAACTGAGCCTCGAAGACATTGTCGTACCGTACGCTCTGGATCTTCAAATAATTGCGGACCATCTCGATTTCTTCCGAAACGGTAATGACGTCCTGACCTTTGCTAACACTTAAGCGATAGTAGGTTCCCAACGCCTCGATCAGCTCACATACCTGCTCGTTGTCTCCGGATAGTGCCAATGAAGTAATGGAGTCCAACGTGTTGTATAGAAAATGAGGTTTGATCTGAGACTGAAGCGCATTGAGTTCTGCTCTGCGTATTGTCTTCTGTTCTTCGATGACGCGCTTTAACAGTTGATCAATTTGCTCAATCATCTGATTATATCCGTGGTACAACTGTTCCATCTCGAAGCTGTTTCGCTCAGCGCTGACCTTCATGAAGTTCCCGCTTGGTGCTCGATTCATAGCCCGCAGCAGCTTCTGAATCGGCTTAATAATGCTGCGCGAGATGATAAAGGAGCTAACGAAGAAAATCGTTCCGTTGATAAGCAACAGCCCGAAAGCCAATAGGACCAAAGATTGATTTCGGAACTCCATGTTCTTATGCGGCGAGAGGCTCACGAACTTCCAGTTATAAGCCCCGCCCGACAAATAAGTTACCGTATATTTCAGGGAGCCTAAATGGACGGTTAAATTCCCTGAGTCACTTTGCTGAAATCGATCCTCTAGTAATGCTAGGTTTGTATTCAACAGCTCAAATATAGCCGATTTCCCGGGCTCATCCGTGGAATCAGCAACAATGGTCTGATTATTCTCATCCAAAATGGCAATTTGCAACGAAGTTTCACTAAGCAGATTCGAATAGGCTTGTACCAACGCATCATCCTTGATCTCGATGACCAATACCCCAAGGGGGGCTGTGTTATCGAGATCCCGAATCAATCGGATGAAGGAGACGATATTCCCGCCGGATGTCCCCTCCCCGCCTCTACGATCCAGTCTCAGAATATATTTGCCGTTATTGCTCAATACCTGTTCGTACCAAGGGGCGTCCTTGATGTTTACCTCCATGTACGTTGGCAGCTCCTGGGTGGCAACTGAAAAACGATGTCCTCCATTATCGTAAATATGTACCGAGTCGATAATCGGAACCGCTTGCATTAAATTGTATAAATAAGAGCTGACCTTCGATTGGGTTTGAAGGTTAGCATACACATCCCCTTGCCGAAGCAAGTTCTGCAGATTGCGGTCCGAGAAAATCATCTTCGAATAGTTGTTCACATTCTCGATCATCAGGTCTATGTTCGTTCGAATCGATGTAATCGTTTGCAAAGATGCTTCGTTAATTTTCTTCTGGGCGGAGTTCGCCGCGATTTGGCTCAATACCAAGTAGCTGAAGCCTACGGTCAGCAGTATGACCAAGAAATAGGCAGACGGGATCTTAAATGCGAGTTTCTTTGGTTTTCCGTAGCTTATAGTTCTTAAGGTATCCCTAAGTTGTGCCCTCATTTCATCGGCCTCCTGCTTCTGATGCAAATATCTATAACCCCCATTATATAACGACCGTCTCTCCTATGGGACATAGCCGATTTCATTCTACCTTAAGGCCATCTGTCACCTCAGTGACAAATGGCCTTGGAATTGAACAAGTATGAGGATGTAGGGGGGCTAGTGGAACAGATCCGGCAGAATATCATAAATGTACTGATTCACCCAATGCCAAGCATGCGTACCGCCGTCGCCTACAATGAAATAGAAGTTCCCTTTAGTCGTATCCGATGAGTAGATAAAAGTGTCCGTGAGTTGCTTCATCGCATCAATCTGCGGTTTTAAATTCGGATAAGCAATATCCAGGTTGCCGGTGGCACTGAAAATATAATAATCCTGCGGTTGATAGCCCGCATCTTTCACAACTTTGGCCAGATATTCCGCGGTTTCCTTCGGTTTGCTGCCCCCGGCTCCCTGGCCTAACACCCAACTATCACCGCTTAACGGCAGGTAATACTTAAAGTAGTCAAGCTTATGAATAAAAGTATACCAAGTTGTAACGGATCCCATAGAGAAGCCGCCGAACGCCCGATGCTCCCGGGAAGCCTTCAAATCTTCCGGGCTAGCCGATTGGGCATAGGTATGATATTGGGTCTCTACCAATGGAAGAATGATATTGGTCAATTCCTCGTGGAATAGGGCGGTATCATTCTTCCCGCCATAGAAGGTTGGCGTAACCACAATCAACGGCTCGATATCCCCGTTTGCGATCATATTGTCCAAGATTTTCGCGAGCTCCTTGCTTTGCCCTGGTCCGCCAAAGAGCAGGTCTTCATTTTCCCCGCCGCCGTGCATCAGGTATAGAACATTATATTTCTTCGCGGGATCGGAAGGGTCATAGCCATAAGGAAGATAGACATTCAACTTCTTCTCGTCCATTCCGTTCGTTACATTCGGTGCCAAGTATGTGAGTCTCTCGATGGTGCCTGGTTGATCGCTGGCCATCCGATAGGCATCCGGAACCGGCTTGAAATATTTCTCATTGGCCGCTTCTTCCGTCATTTCCAATTGGTCCACCGCAGCTTGGATCATGGCAATCTGTTCGTCTATCTGTTGTTGGGTGACTTTTTTATCGTTTAACACGTTAGCCGCGACAACCTTCGTGAGAGCTTCCGTAACGACATCGGGGTTTTTATATAGCTTGAAGTCAAGCTTGAGTGTGCTTCGGAACAAGTTGAGAAGATCATAAGGATTTACTCCGCTAATGTCGCCCTTCCCCTTGCCGTTTAGAACCAGTTCCCCGAACTTTCCCGTGTCATTCCAGGCATTGCCTGTGGCATCAAAGACGTTAAGCGTACCCGCTCTCGTTGATCCTTTGGCATCGTTGATTTGCAGCTCGAAGCCTACAACCTTGTTGTTTTCGGGTTTGGATTTCAAAGCAATTCGGGCTTCGATTACATATCCGCCGTCCACTCGTTTCGCAGCCGTATAAAACCGCTGCACATCCCCGTTGTCTACCGACTGGTTATTCTCATAATTGACGCGAAAATGCACATCGTCTACACCATATTCCAAGGTCTTGTCATGGTTCTCATCAAGAAACAACTCCAAGGAATCTTGCATGTACGGGTTTACGGAGGCAACGGATAGGTGCGGGTCCTTGACTTCAGCCAGAACATAGAGAGCCTGGTCATCCCATAGCGCTCTTAAAACAGCAGAGGCCTCCACCTCGCCCGACACATGTTGGGGTGACACCGGCTGCGCCTTGCTCCATACCTTATCCACGTTACCATCGATCACAGGCGACCCGAATTTCGCGACCATTCTGCCTTGAGGATCGAATCCGTTCTTGACTCCCGGATCAGGATGACCTGGACCCGCAGCTGCAGCAGCCTCTGCTCCCGAATAGGAAGCATTCGTTAGCATTAAGGATACACTGATCAACAACATCATCATGGATTGCAGGAATAGCCTTATTCTTCTCTTCATGAAAGAATCCCTCCTACGATCGTCATGTTCTCTTGGTTTTGCTCGCGAGTCTCCCATCCATCCCAGGTTGTGAACTTACTATCTGCTAACCGATTCCAACGATAACTGAAGTAACACTTCTATCAGATGCTAATAGAAGCGCTTTCATAAATTCCCTCCTTTAAGTTCATTTAGTTTGTTGCACCCATATTTTAGAAAAAATTACACAGCGACTACATTCAAAATTTGAACCATCCCTTTCAATTTTCAAACATTCCTAGAGGCAAATGACATAGTGAACAATAAG
>NZ_GG695976.1:43803-64118 GCF_000159955.1 Paenibacillus sp. oral taxon 786 str. D14
TCACTCATCAAGGAAGATTCGTTTCAAGATGTTCGTCTCCATATCCTAACCTTACCAAAAACAGAAATCAGGCGGAAGACCTGCTCCCACCCCAAAATTTATAAATTCTATAATGTTAAAAAAAGCGACCTTTTTAGTCGGAGTCGCTTTTGAAACTGTATATGGAGGGTCGTTGCGGCTCAACCGAACATCCCCTTGAAGAATCGATTTTCTCTTACTGCTCTACTGCCTTTCTTTCACCAATTAGCGAACTTAACCGTTCCAAGAGATCCCCGCCGCCCGTCAAAGAGATCGAACCGATTTTCTCACAAATCTTCTCGAGGAATTCCAGCTCTTTCAGACGGTACGACGTTTGATTCTCATCCATTAGCTTCGCGGTGTTAAGCAAGCTTCGGGTCGAGGCTGTCCCTTCCCGGCGGGTGATCAGATTCGCTTGCGCTTTTTTCTCCGCCAACAGGACGGTGTTTAGAATCTCTTTCATTTCTCCTGGTAAAATCACATCCTTTACCCCCGCACTCAGGAACTGAACGCCGAACTCTTCCCCCTTCTCGCGCAGCCGAGACAGGACGAATGTTGCCACATCCTCTTTCCGTTTCAAGAGATCATCTAATCTAAGCGTCCCTACATATTCTCTCAGCATGAGCTGGAGCTGGATGTAGATTTGCTCGTCAAACGACTTTATCTCCAAGCTACGTAAAGGGTTCACAATTCGATATTGGCAAACGAAGTTTAAACGCAGTGTGACCTTGTCTTCCGTCATGAGTTCTTGGCCAAGGAGATCCATTTGCTGCTGTCTCCTATCAATCGGCTTCACCATGACCGATACGGATCCACTCATAGATACAGGCCAAACTGTAAGAGTACGTGCCCGATTTTATAACCCGGAGGGTTCAGTACCGAATTTCGTGAAAGAACGGGTCCTGCTGCAAGGCCAGTGGGGACAAATCGTGTTTGAAGATGAGAATTCCTTTATTTACGAAATTACGGTAAACGGAACAACCGAAATCAAACCGTGGCTGCGAAGCTTCGGGTCCAGCTGTGAGGTCATAGAACCTGCTTCGCTTCGCCGTGAAATGATTGCCGAATGGAAGGAGATCCTGTCTTACTATGAATCTGTTTGAGAAAATCTTTAACCACCAGATCATTTCCCGGCTGGAGGACTCAGGAACGTTCACGGTAACTTCTCATGAACGGGCATGGCTGAAGACGATGCTCAATCACCCCGCGGCAACGGATGCCTTCACTGCGGCTACATTAACCAAGCTGCGATCCGTTCTAGAGCCGGATCCCGTGATGGATATTGACGATCATTTGATTGAAAAAGCCCGCGCCAAGGAAAAACAGGTCTACCACCCCCTCCTGCGGCTGCTACGCCGACTCATCATGAATCAATCGGGCTTCCGGATCACTTACGAAGTCAAGGGTGAACGCGTGTACACCGACTATTCGGGGTTCCCTTATAAACTGGAATATTCCATGGTCAAGAGAGAATGGTATCTGATCTGGTATAACATCAGGCATCAATCTGTGATGAGCACCCGGCTGAAGAAGATCCACGCTGTTACGCAAGAACCTATCGAGCCGGCAGAAGTGGAGATGATCCGGAAGAAGATCGAGGAAACACTGGATAACCGCAGGACTGAAGCCGTCATTGAAATTACCCTAACTACAACGAAGAATTGTCCCGCATCCTTTATGCTTTCTCTAGCTTTGAGAAAAAAGTAGAGTACGATGAATTGCACGACACCTACCGAATCAAGGTTAGCTTGCCTAGTGATGAGTTGGAGTATTTGCTTTCAAAGCTTCGTTTTCTAGGAAAGCCAGTTCGGGTCATCGAGGGAAATAGATATGAGTCACACCCTATCCCAATGGTTCAGCTATATATTAAACCGGGACTTTGCCGAAAGTACCCAACCTTCGTCTAAATCCAGCCTCGCTCCTTCGCCCGCTCAGTGGCCTGCTGCCGAGTCTCCACTCCGAGCTTCTGAATCGCCAGGGACAAGTAGTTTCGGACCGTTCCCTCCGTCAAAAACAACGTTTCCGCAATCTCCCGGGTTGAACGTCCCGCGTGCGATAACCGCAGCACCTCGGTCTCCCGCTCGGTCAGCGGATTGTCCTCTTTCAGAAACAGTACCTCCGCCAGGTCCTTGCTGATCACGCGTTCTCCGGCCATGACTCTCCGGATGGCATCGATCAGAAACTCGATCGGTTCATCTTTTAACAGATACCCCTCTAACTTGAGATCCATCGCTTTCTGTAAATACCCCGGACGGGCAAAGGTGGTCACGATTATCACTTTCCCCGGATTTCCGGACCGTTTAAGCCGCTCGGCAACCTCCAACCCCGTCAGCACCGGAATTTCAATATCCAGCAAGCACACGTCAGGCTCCAGGCGCACAATCGCCTCCCATGCGGCTTCTCCGTCCTCCGCTTCGGCGACAACCTCCATATCCTCTTCAAAAGACAACAGCGATTTAAAAGCCCCGCGCAGCATTTGTTGATCCTCGGCAATGACAATTCGGATCATCCGTCTTCACCCCCTATTTCCCATGAGCGGTACAATAAACGTAATGGATATCCCTTGCTCCGGGCGCTGCTTCATTTCAACTTCACCTTGCAGCATCGCCATGCGCTCCTGGAATGACTGCACGCCGTTACCTTTTCCCGGCTCCAGCTGACCATTCCCGTTATCGCTCACTTCAAGATAAAGTCGCTGATCCCGCTCGTATCGGGTGATCATGCATTCGCTAGCCCCGCTATGCTTGATGATGTTCGTGACCGCCTCTCGGACGGATAACGCTAGCATCGTTTCCGCCACCGGGGATAGAGGGGTTAACGGCGTCTCATTTGAAACAAGCAACCGAATCCCCACCTTTTGCAAAAGATCCCCCGCCAGCTCGATCTCCTTCTCCAGCGGAACATACTTCATTCCGGTCACCAGCTCCCGCACCTGCTTTAAAGCGTGTCTGGAGGTGTTCACGATATCTCGCAGCTCCTCCTTGGCTTGATCAGGGTGTTGATCCACTAACCGGATGGTCAGCTCGCTTTTCATCTTAATCATCGTCAAGGTTTGCCCCAACGTGTCATGAAGATCCCGGGCGATCCGGTTTCGCTCCTCCTCTTGAATATATCGTTCCAGCTGAGCATTCGCGAGATTGAGCTTCTCCTTCAGCGCCTTATTTCCCTCTCGAACCTGAAGGATGGGAGGGACCGCCAGTTGAATAATCATCACCGGAAAATAAACCGTCCGAAAGACTCCCGCCGGCTCCCCTTCATGGATCCAACCGGCCAGAATGAACATCGCGGCAATGCCGACCATACCAATGCCGATGACCCGCTTGCGATCCGCCCTTCCCAAAAAATCCGCAAACACGAAGCCATACAGCAAAGCCCCCATCCCTTCATAGATGCTCAGCGCGAGAATCAACAGGAAGCCAACGCAGCTGCCCAGGAGCATCAGCCACCGACGTTGCCATAGGCAAATATAGTATGAGGCTAGGAACAGGAGAAGAAACCCTATTTTGACGAGGATCGGATAGGGAACGTCCAGCACCAGCACCCGGTAGATTAGAAATACAATGATAATAACGTCCAGCAGTAAAAACTTCTCGATTTGGTCCGCAGGATACAGCTTCCGTAACAATGGGCATCCTCACCTTATGCTTGATCCTCAAGCGGCCAGCTTGCCCGCGAGGTTCGTCATCCACCTTCTCGTCGCTTCCAGCGGCCCGAATCGGAACCGCTTGGACCACAGCGAGGCAAATACGATTTGGAAACTGGAGATGGCCAGCCAGATGAGAACCGTGGTAAATGCGTCCACCTTGCCTCCCAGGCCAAGACCCCATCCATAAAAAATAAGGGAAGCGGTGATATTTTGCAAGACATAGCAGCTCAGGGACATTCGCCCCACCTGCTCCAGCCGATTCCACAGCCACAGCCCTTCGTATCGTTCAAACAGCTTCGCGATGAGTGCAAGATACCCCAGCGAGAGGATCGGTGCAAATAAGTACCGTACAGGGAAATCCAGATACCCGCCCGGGATAAAAATCAGCAAATTCAGCGGAACCCCGATCGCCAAGCCCAGCTTCAACAGCCTTCCTCGGTGCCGCCGCCCCTGCTCATCGGGGGCAAACACCCCGGACCGCATCATCCGAATGCCCAGCAAGAACAGAAACAAATTCATGGGAATTACGAACACGGCTTCCAAACGGAGCGCCACGAAATTCGCCAGGCGATCCTGTACCTGTTGAACCCAGCTGCCGCCGCCATATAACGCTGTCGTCGCACGCATATCTCCCATGGAGATATGCGCCCCGGAGAGTCCGAGATAGATCCCGAAGCCCAGGATCAGCAGCATGATTCCTCCATGCCCCCCGCCAAAGATCCACATCGCCCGCCGAATCGCCCGATCCCCGCCTTTGACGATAAAAGCGGCAATGATCGCCGTGATCCCGTAGCTCATCAGAATGTCATACTCCATCACCAGTGTAAAATGCAGCAACCCTTCCGCCATCAGGATAAACGACGTCCAAAGGTACATTCCCGGCCAGGGGTTCCCCCGCTTCAAGGCCTGGCGATACTTCATCTCCAGCCCAACGCCAAACATGATCGTCAGCAAGCCCAGCAGCTTGCCGTTGACCAAGAACAACACGAAGACTCGCACGAAGTCCTGAAGCGACGACCACCACGCCGCATGATAAAAAGTAAAGACATAATTAACGTCTCCCAAATGCGCGAAAATCCAGATATTCGTCCCCAGCGTCCCCAACACCGCGAACCCTCTCAGAATATCGAGCAAGCGTATTCTCCCGCCGTGATTCTCCATCCCTTTCCCGTCCTTTCGTTTCTCTTGGTAGCTTCATTCTACCTTTGAACACCGGGGCGGCGGAATTCACAGTTGTCAGGAGATTGGGATGACAGTGTCATGTGATCACTTTTATAGGGCTCAAGGCTGCAGATCAGCCTCGTCCAATGTACTTGATTCTCCGTTGAATCTGAATCAAGCCTTCTGATAATACAATTTCACTTTACGGTAGGCCAGATTTCATTCTTGGAATTCGGACTATAGAGATCTTGACTGATATAAGCCTCAATAGTCGGGAGTTCAGCAGGCACATACCCATTTGAAGGCAGCCATTCCGAATAAATTTGTCTGTAGGTATTTACAAATGCGGTTGGGACAGGTCCCTGGATTGTAGTTTTCCGATCCCTTTTCGGGCTTCACTCGGAGTAACACCATGCTGTCTGTGCTGATTAATTCTTGTGCCGCCAGCGTTAACCGACGCCGCCGAATATAATCACCAACCGTGATATCGGTCAGGATCAAGAACGTGAGCTTCCATATAATCAATCGCCTTCTGCAATGATTCAATCAATGCCAATTTAGCTCAATCAAAGGGCTCTCCTTGGTTCAAAAGACACCAAAAAGGCGAGCCCAGGACAACCTGAAACTCGCCTCGTACAGCTTTATGCTCTTAACTGATCTCCCGCTCACCTAATAAACTGCGATCGGACCATAAGGTCCTTCGATAATTTCAATTTTCGTTTCGAAAATGTCCGACAAAATTTCAGGCTTCATAATCTCTTGAACCGTTCCGAATGCGGCAATTTGTCCATTCTTCATCGCGCAGATGCGATCGGAATACTTGGCGGCGAAGTTGATGTCATGCATGACGGTAAGAATGGTTCGGCCAAACTCATTCGCGGCGATCTTCAGATGCTCCATCATCTGTACCGAACGGGCAATGTCCAAGTTGTTGAGCGGTTCATCTAACAGCACGTACTCGGTTTCCTGGCAGAGCACCATGGCTACATAGGCTCTTTGTCTCTGCCCGCCTGAAAGCTCATCCAAAAACCGATGCTCGAGGTCCGTCAGTTTAAGAAAATCAATATACTTCGAAATGATGACTGCATCTTCCTTGGTTAATCTTCCCTTGGAATAGGGAAATCTACCGAACCCCACGAGCTGTCTGACGGTAAGTCTAGTAACGAAATGATTCTCTTGGCGCAAGATCGTGAGGATCTTTGCTAGATCATCGGATTTCGATGTTGTCACGTTCATATTGGCGACGGTAACTTGACCCTCATCCATGTTCAGCAATCTGCCGATCATGAGAAGCGTCGTCGATTTTCCAGCACCGTTCGGGCCAATTAAGGAGGTTACCCCGGCTTTGGGAATTTCGATGTTTAAGGGCCCGATTTTGACTTCATCCCCGTACCATTTCCTAGCGTTCTGAATACTTATCATAGCGACCTCTTCCTTAAGATTACAATCAGAAACGTAAGTCCACCAAATAACTCAATAATGACACCTACGACGGTTTGTGCATGAAAGACGTGATACAACAAGAAATAAGCAGACGTTAAAATACAAAAACCGATGGCAAAAGCCATTGGAAAGACGTATCTGTGATCATACGTTGGTGCGGCTTGGTAGCTCAGCATCGCCACTAAAAAACCAAAAAAGGTCAGCGGACCAAGCAATGAAGTAGAAATAGCCATTAAGACAGCGACTAAGACAAGCGTAAAGATGATGCCCGCCTGATAATTCAAGCCGAAGGTCGTTGCCACATCTTTTCCTAGCGCCAGGACATTTAACTTTCTAGAAAAGAAGAATAGACCTAAGGCAGTAAGGATAACAAGCGGAATCACGATAGGAAAATATTCAGAATCCGCATTATTGACCGAGCCAATAAGCCTGGACTGCAGCAGGTCAAACTCCGATGGGGCAAGCATTCGTCTCATAAAGCCCGAAACGGAATTCAGGCCTGCTCCAATAATGATGCCGATGAGAAGCATCAGCTGCAAATTGCCATACTTCCCGGACAGCAGCCATCCATACAAGGTTAAGCTCAACAGAACCATCAGCGAAACCTGAAGGAAGAAGGCGCCCTGCCCCGTGAAGCTGACGAGCGCACCCGCTCCGAAGAAGAACAACGTACCGGTCTGGATCGCTGAATAAAGGGATTCGTAACCCAGCAGAGAAGGGGTAATCATCCGGTTATTCGTTACAGACTGAAACGCGACGGTTGAGAAGCTGTGACATAATGCAGCAATGAACATAGCGACAATGGCCACGAGCCGTCTCTTTACAACAGGAACGAAAGAGGGAGAGTCCACCGGTACTGGATTGTTATAAAGCAACAACCCAAGTGCAGCAAGCAAACCCACACCAATGAACAACACTAATAAAATCCAGTAGCGTTTCGCTTCTTTCTTGGTTCGAAAAGCGCTGGCAGATCTAGCACGAGGGCTGGCGTTTAATTCGCTGTTTGTGCTGAGTTGAGAATCCACTGTTAATGTCTTCATCACAGCCTCCTGCTTTTTCGTTGTCTTAGCAAAATTAGGATGAAAACGACCGCTCCTACGGTACCTAGAATTAAGGAGACGGGCACTTCGAACGGCATAATGATAACCCTGGATACGATATCACACAGCATGATCGTCCCCATCCCCATGACACATACCCAAGGGAGATTGCTGCGAAGATCGTCTCCGCGAACCATGGATATGATGTTAGGGACAATTAATCCTAAGAAAGGAAGATTGCCGATGACCGAGGCGACAATCCCTACGGCAACTGCAATGAGTAAATTCGCCAATAGAATAAGTCGTTTGTAATTGACACCTAAAGCAGTGGCTACGTCTTCTCCCAATCCAGCTAGCGTTAGACGATTGGCATACAGAAAAATGAAGAACGTGACAATGATAATAATCCACAAATATTCATATCTTCCGGCTTGAACTGGAGCGAAAGAACCGATGAACCAGCCTTCGATCACTTGAGACATGTTAAAGAAGAGCGACAAGAAAGTGGACAATGCCGAGATGACGGCACCAAGCATTAATCCAATGATCGGAACGATCAGAGAAGAGCGAAGTCTTACACTCCTTAGGAAGAAGAAGAAAACCATCGTTCCAACGAATGAAAATATAATTGCACCCGTCATCCGTACTACTAATGAAGGGCTGGGGATTAGCAAGTAGACCGTAAGCAGACCTAAACCCGCCCACTCCGTTGTTCCGATGGTGGTCGGCTCGACCATTTTGTTCTGTGTCATCAGCTGCATGATCAGCCCTGTCATGGCCATCGCCGCCCCGGTAAGCATTAAGGCCACCGTTCTTGGAATCCGAGTGATGAAGAACATATCCCAGCCGTCTTCTTGTCCAAAGATATCATACACCCCCGTAAACAGAGAGATGATACCTAGAATAATAACGCCGAGGATGGCAAGTATGAAGGGAAACGTCCATATCTTTTTACGCTTAGAAAGCTGAGGTTGAGAAGTAGTCTCAACCTCAGCGATAACATTCTCGGGCACAATCATGTACTCCTTTATTTTACTTCTTTAGAGTTTGCGCAATTTCTTGGAAGATTTCAATGAACGTTTGAATCGATTCATTTGTGTAGGTGTCCGTAGGAGCATACAAAACTTGTCCTTTAGATACGGCTGTTGTATTTTGAAGTGCCGGAGCGTTGTTAATTACGTCTTGAGCAGGAACACTCTCTTCTCCGCTGGAAGTTGCAGCGTCGCGATCAAGTACGAACATCCAATCCGGATTGCTTTGCGCAATAGCTTCTACAGAAACTTCATCCCCTTGGTGGTCAGTAGTTGCGTTCTCTACCTCCAGTGCTGGAACCCAGCCGAAGATATCGTACAGCGGACCCCATACGCGGCCAGTAGATGGAGCAGCGAAACCAATGTTACCACCAGAAACAATGACGCTCATGACTTTGTCTGTTCCATTGTAAGCTGCTTTCGCGTCAGCCAGCGCTTGATCGAATTCGGCTACCAGTTGAGCTGCTTCTTCATTCTTATCGAAGATTTCACCAAACTTCGTTGTAATCTCTTTGAAGCCGTTGACCAGATTGTCACCTGGCGTGCCATTTTCACCGGATACATCAACGTTTACATCAATGACGGCTGCATTCGGAACAAGCTTCTTAATATCTTCGTAGTAGCCGGAGAAACGTTGACCTACAATCACCAGATCTGGGTTAACCGCAGCGATGACTTCCAGGTTAGGCTCTCTGTGGTTACCGATATCTTGTACCGATTCGTCGGCAACATAAGGGGAATCTTTAGGCATTACCCCTTTAGGTGCAGCCGCGAGCTTAACCCCCCAATCCGCAAGGGTTTCAAACGTTCTGTTATCCAAAGCAACGACGCTCTTCGGATTAACCGGAACCGTTACCGTACCATGGCTATCTGTAAACTCAACGGTCGTTGGTTTTGCTGCTTCCGTCGATTCAGCGGACGTTTCGGTTGCAGTGGAAGCGTTGCTGTTATTTGCTTTCGCATTGCTTTCCCCCGCAGTGTTTGTATTAGAGGAACATGCGGCTAACGCCAATACCAAGATGACCATCAAGATGCTCGTTATGAATCTTTTCATTTGTATGACCTCTCCTTTAAATAAAAATTATATAAATAGAATGATTAACTAAATCCGTATGTACCTTGTTCCATCCTGCATGAATTTACTTCCTTACATCGCAAGTTATCATTCATTGATAATAATTATCATTATCACTGAGTGTTATTGTAGCATCATGAAAAATTAATATCAATACAGAAATTCAAATTTTTTTGCATCTAAAATTAGAGAATATCAAAGTCTACGATCCAGAGAAGGGATAACTATACAGCGGTCGCACAAGGTTAAACAGGTCTGGTTGAGGAGGGGGAGACAGGAAAAAAGCCCAGTCTTGATACGGACTGGGCTTTCAGAATGGGGGTGAACTGCGGTATGGCAAATCGACAATTCGCTGTCGTGTGACGCATTTAAGCTCCGACTTCGCTCACCGCATGCGGCTCTTCCATGACCGGGCCCATCTCCCCTGTCTTGGGCAAGGTCAGCACAAAGCGCGTCCAGCCTGCGTCGCTGTCGAGCGCGAGACTGCCCCCATGCTTCTCTGCGATATGCTTGGCGATCGTCAGGCCAAGCCCTGAGCCGCCATCGCTCTTGCGCGCGGCGTCTCCGCGGACGAACGCCTCGAAGACGCGGGCACGCAATTCAGCGGGGATGCCAACGCCATTATCGGCGACCTCAATCCGCACTGCGTCCTGCCCGTCTATGAGTGACAGCCGCACATGCGTTACCGGCGGATTGTATTTCAGCGCGTTCGCAAGCAGATTGGAGACCGCCCGGTACAGCAACTTCGTATGGATCGGCACGGGCAGCTCGTCCGAAGGAATGTCGAATTCGAACATCATCCCCTTTTCTTCGAACATATCGTAATAGTCTACGGCCATTTCGCGCGTGAACTCTGCAAGATCACATCCCTTTTTGACGACAGGATAATCCGGAACCTCCAGCTTCGCCAACTCAAATACATCGTCGATCAGTTCAGCGACCAGCTTCGTTTTGCTGTGGATAAGACCGAGGGTTCGCTGACGTGCGGCTTCCTCCTTGATGACCCCATGCTGCAGCGCCTCCACGTAACCCTGAATCGTCGTGATTGGCGTTCTCAGATCGTGCGAAATATGGACGAGCATCCGCTGCTTGCTCTCAGCCAGCTGCCGATTGTTCGCTTCAGCTCGCTCCAGCTTTTCCGCCATCTTGTTGAAGCTCTCCTGAATTTGCGCAAGCTCGTAATTCGCTTCGATGTGCAGCCGCTCATGATAGCGCCCATCCGATACGCTGCGGATACCCGCGGCAATCGCGCCAAGCGGGTTGGTCAACCTGACTGCGGCCAAGCGGCTGTACACATAGACGTTGATGCCAAATAGCAGGACGAATAACGCCCCCGTCTCGGCCAAAGCGATCCAAAAGATCCTCTGATAGTTCTCTGTCTTCTCATTGAGCATGAAATCCGCCCGGATCTGCTGTTTCGGCAGCCTGACCAGGACGTAACGACGCTCTCCGTCATTCGTATGGAATGGAGCCATCGACGTATAGTATGGATTGTCGTCCGAATCGTAAAATAAAGCGTTTAGTTCCCCCTCCGTATAGCCCGTCACGTTGCCGTCCCGCTTCTCTCCTCGGACCTCCATAATCCGCAGCTGCTCATCGAGAATTTCCACCCAGCCATCCACCGCTTCAATCACACCGCTCTGGATGTCAGCCGGATCCGGACGAACGATCGCATGCGCTTGCAGCAACGACATATCCTTAGGCATTCGCACGTTGGTTCTTTCCACGAAAAAAAGCAGCAGCACGATGAAGCTCATTCCCAGCGTGAGAGAAAAAATCACGTAATTCCGCAACAACATCCCAAACAGCTTTTGGGGTCTACGTCGCATCTAACTCATCCTTTTTGGCGAACCGGTATCCGAGTCCGCGGACCGTCCGAATATAAAAAGGTTCCCGCGGCGAATCCTCGATTTTGTCCCGTAGTCGGCTGATTTGCACCATAATCGTATTGTCATCTGCGATATAGGGCTCGGATCACACCTGCTCGAAGATTTGCTTTTTCGTAAAAATACGCCCCGGTTTGCTCATAAACAACTTCAGCAGCTTGTATTCGATCGCGCTCAGCTCGATTGGTTCTCCGCGCTTGTATAACAAGCACGCTTCATGATCCAGGATTAGCTCACCCAGCCGGGTCTCAGCAATGGCCGTGTCCACGCCTGCTCCCGCCGCCGCGCCGGCATCGTTAAATTCGTACGTTCTCCGCAAATGCGCCTGAATTCGGGCCACCACCTCCAAAGGACTGAACGGCTTGGCGATAAAATCATCCGCACCGAGGCCAAGCCCGGCAATTTTGTCCGCCTCCTGATTTTTGGCCGACAGAACAATCACCGGAATCCTGGAATGTTTCCGTATCCATTGAAGGAGCTTGAAGCCGTCCACATAAGGCATCATGATATCGATCACCGCCAGGTCGATTGACGCGCGAGCGAACATCTCCATCGCGGATTGTCCGTCATTGGCTTCAAGAACGTGATAATCTGGCTCCAGAAAAAGCTTCAGCATGTCCACGATGTCCTGCTCGTCGTCGACTAACAGTATCGTTTTGGGCATTATTCCACCACCTCACTCCTTCGTATTGTTCGCACCGTAAAGCCGATTTCCTGCTATGTAAGGTTATTGTAAGAAAAGCGACAGGTGGCGGAAAGACGAGGTCTCTATATTGGATGTTGTTGTAACAATCATCTGAGAAAGAGGTCATGATATGGCAGAAACAGAGTTGTCCAGAAGGGGTTCGATCCGAACGTGGCGGGAACGGATTGTCGGGGGGATCAAGCGTCAACCCCCGCTGACTCCGGGCTGGAAAGGAGCATCCATCGCGCTCTTTGGTATCGCGGGCGTCATTTTTCTCATCCAAAGCTATCACCTGATTGGGTCGCGGGGCCTGTGGGATTATGTGATCGGAACCGGAGTGTTCCTGATTGCCATTACTTTCATTGCCATGATCCTTGCTGGGGTACTGCATCTTGCCAAGCGTGTGCCTTCGAGGTACATAGGTCTGGCACTTGCCTCCTTCATCCTGATGTTCATCAGCTTCATCGGTCCGATGACGGTCATGCTGATCGTCACCTTGTCCGTGCTGACCGGCTGTTCCTTATCGGGGGCGTTGATCTCCCGCTGGTTCCGGGGTTCCTATCGCGAAGCGACAACACGCACCAAGGTGATGGCCGGAGTGGCAACGGCAGTGACCGTAGCTTTTACCCTCTGTACGGGAGTTTGGTTGGTCGATGGCGGGCGCGCCGAACTGGTGAAGCCTTACCGGCTGTCGGTCATGAAAGCACCAGAGCATTACCCGGGAACATTAGCGAATCCTGCGGAGCCGGGGACGTATCCGATCAAAAAACTAACCTACGGCAGCGCAAACGGCTACCGAAAGGTTTTTAACGCAGAAGATTCGCTGATCACGGAGCCGGTGGACGGCTCGGCCTTTGTGGCGAACTGGTCCTCCCTCCGTACAAAGACATTTGGTTTCGGACCGGAAGCGATACCGTTAAACGGGCTGGTCTGGTATCCTGATGGAGAAGGGCCATTTCCACTCGTGATGATCGTGCACGGCAACCATCTCGCCACCGATTATTCAGACCCGGGCTATGCCTATTTGGGGGAACTGCTGGCGAGCCGCGGCTATATCGTCGTGTCGATCGATGAAAATTTTCTCAACACCTCGCCCTTCGACGACCTGTTCATGTTGAACGTGCTGGAGAAGGAAAACCCGGCACGCGGCTGGCTCATGCTGGAGCACTTGAGCGTGTGGAAGGAATGGAACGGTACGAAGGGCAACCCGTTCTATGGGAAACTGGACATGAACCGGATCGCGCTGATCGGCCATTCCCGCGGCGGCGAGGCGGTAACGGTGGCGGCCGCGTACAACCAGTTGCAGTCACCGCCGGAGGACGGTAACATCAAGTTCAATTACGGCTTTGGCATCCGTTCCGTCATCTCGCTTGCGGGTACAGACGGCCAGTACGAGCCGGCAAGCCGGCCGACGGAGCTGACTGATCTCAACTACCTCGCCCTTCAAGGCGCCCACGACATGGACGTCAGTTCCTTCGCCGGAGCAAGCCAGTATAACCGGGTCGGCTTCACACCTGGCAGTGATAATTTCAAAGCGTCGGTCTATATCTACGGGGCCAATCACGGGCAATTCAATACGGTGTGGGGGCGGAGCGATGCACCGGGACTCGGCAACCTGCTGTATAACCGGGCCCAGCTGATCCCGCAGGAGGAGCAGCTGCAAGCGGCGAAGGTGCTCATCTCGTCCTTCCTCGATGCAACCTTGTACGGGAGGACCGAATACCGCGCCATTTTCCAAGACCTCGGCCACGCAAGAGAATGGCTGCCGGATACGATGTATATCAACGATTATTTGGACGCCCGGACGACGCTTATCAGCACCTTCGACGAGGATATCGATCTTTCCACAACCACGTTGCCCGGCGGTCAACTGATTGGAGAGCGGCTGACGGAATGGAAAGAAGAACAGGTCGAGATGAAATTCGCCCCCGGTCTGTTCAGCGCCGTTCGCCTCGGTTGGGACCGCGGCAAGGTCGACGGGATTCCTTCCTATACGATCGTCCTGCCCGACACCGGGCTTGCCGTCCCGCCGAATGGCACCCTCGTCTTCTCCATGGCGGATCGGTCGGGTACGCAGGAAGAGCTTGTTGATCTGACCATCGAGGTCGAGGATACAAGCGGCAACACGGCTTCCATGCCACTGAGTGCAGCGGGCGGTCTGCTGCCGATGTTCGAAGGCGGTATCGTAAAATGGCCGTTTACATCGCTGATGCCGACCAAGGAGCCGGTCTTTCAAAACTTCGCTTTCCGGCTATCCGACTTTCGCCACGTCAATCCGTCGTTCCAGCCGGAGCGGATCAGCCGAATCCGTTTCGTGTTTGATCAATCCGCCAACGGCTCGATCTACTTGCGCGATGTCGGCCTTCGTGACGATGCTGCCATCAGCGATGCAGTGAAATCCACAATTGGGAAGGAAAACGAGCGATGACCAAGATAAAGAAGATGGTATCTGCGAAAAAAGTGATGGCCGTTATGGTGCTAGGCTTGATCTCAGGCGCTTTGTTAGGAGCGCAGCAAGCGATGACCTTAACGCCTGAACTGGAAAGTCAAGTAGCGGCTCAGCTCGGGTCGAAGCAAGTGATTATCCTGATCGCTATGCTTCAAACTGCAGCGTTGGCGAGTCTTGCTACAATCGCAGGAGTATGGGCTTCTCCAAAAGTACATTTGAACAAACCGTTTGTTTTGAGCAGGAAAAGCATTGTTGCAGCGGTGAGCATCGGACTATTGTCAGCCAGTTTTATTGCCATTGCAGAAAAGCTGGTTTTTGCCGAAAGTTTGGGACTGGCGGAGAGATTTGAATTTTCCTGGCTTTATTTTCTGGGAAGCGTATTGTACGGGGGAATCATTGAGGAGCTTCTGCTCAGATTCGGACTCATGTCGATCATCATCTGGCTGGCCAGCAAGCTTACGAAAACTACAGATCGCAATGGCATTTATATCGCGGGGATGGTCATGGCCGCATTGATCTTTGCCGCAGGGCATCTTCCTGCGACTGCACAAATGTTGGGGTTAAGCACCGTTACCGTAATCCGGACGTTATTGCTTAACTTCTTGCCGGGCATCGGATTTGGCTATTTATATTGGAAACACGGATTAGCCTACGCCATGCTCGGACATATCGCCACGCATGTCATCAATCAATTGGTCTTGCTTCCTATATTGTTCAATGTCATGAACTGAGTATAATGAAAATCCACAACCGCTTAAGGTTGTGGATTTAATATATGGAGGCGGGGATTCAGAATTTATTCGGCAATAAGTGCAACACTCTCGTTTGTTGAACTCATCATCTTTCCAGCAGAAAGCGTAAATGTATAATCGCATAGCAATTGAATATCTTCTTTGTTATGCGAAGTCATGACGATCAGTTTTTTCTCTGCTTTCAACTTTCTTAATACTTGTCTTAAGGTTTCAACCGAAGCCTCATCCAAGGCATTAAAAGGTTCATCCAAAATAATGATTTGTTGATTTTCCATCATGGCCTGAATAATTCCTAGTTTCTGCTTCATCCCCAATGAATATTGCTTGACTTTCTTTTTGCTTTTCCAATCCAAATCAAACAAATTCATATAGGATTGAATATCTTCGTCACTCGCGTTATTTCTGATTTTGGCCAACATTTTCAAATTTTCGTAACCGGTAAGGTGGCCGAGAAAACTTGGTTTTTCAAGTAAAATCCCCAGTTGATCGGGAAAAGAAATTTGCTTGCCTAAGACTTTCCCATCTACTTTGACTTCGCCTTTCGTGGGAAGGATCAAACCGGAAATCATCCGTAAGAACATCGTTTTTCCGCTTCCGTTTTTACCTACTACCCCGTAGATATGCCCGCTATTGAGCGTAACATTTATATTTTCAAGAACATTTGTTTTTCCGATCGTCTTGGTGAAGTTGGTGACCTCAATCTTCATGGAATGACAACTCCTTCTTTGTGCTTTTCCTTTGAATCATGATTAGCAGCACGAGAGCTAAGGTTAAGTTCCCAATCACATTCATCAGAGTCATTGTTGGATGATTCATCTGAGGTAAGATATGAAATGCAAAATTCTGATAAAGGCTAGTCATCGCTAATAGGACAGATATTCCCCCCATGATCATAAAAGTACCTGCTTTTGATCGCCTCAACAGAAGATAGACTTGAGCGAAAACCACAATCAGGCAAAACAAATAAATTCTCGCCAGAACTCCAACCGTATCTAAATTCATAGACTGAGTTATTTTTGAATCGCCCCATATCGAATCCAGGAATAACCACACGAAGTAAAACAATAATAAAAAAGCGAACAGAAGTGCTGAAGTTCCTTTCAACAGAGCTTTAAGCCAATTGTTCTTGCTTCCATATCGGATGGATAAGGTATCCGAATTGTCAATATAAAAGACAATATAGTCAATACACACATACTGTAATAAAAAAATGAGCATGACGAATAACCCCTGCAGCATGGGACTGCTTAAAGGCTTGCCTCCAAAGATCGTCTGAACCATCGTTAACAGATCGTTCATGCCCGAAGCTTTTAAGAAGACGTAGCTGATCAGGATGCTGCCCAGCAAGATCACATAAGCCATGGGTCTTACACTTTTAAACGCCTCGATCATATAAAATCCCTCTTATCACTTAACTTGATATTTAGGAATATCGTTAAAAGAATGAAACCGACTAAGACCAGGCAGCTTACTGCACCCGGATGAAAGACCCATGAAAATATCAGGTTGATTTTATATGAGGAGAACCTTTTTAAATAAGGGATGAATACGATGCTCTCCAATGCTAACCACGTAAAAACAATGAGCTGGCCGTATTTGCTTAGTAGCAAATGGTTTGACCATTTCAAACATGACATGATATTGATGAAAACAACAGTTCCCAGTAAGTATCTGATATACCATTCAAACAGGAAGAACAGATGACTCGTTTCTCTCAGTAAAACGGCTCCAAACCAAATAAAAAAGAAGATCATACTCACACAAATTAGGCCTTGGATGTAGTAACCAACTAACTCGTTTCGAAGTATTTTTCTTCGATTTCCTATTCGTACGTACGTTGTAGGATGAAAACGACTGCTTTCAATAGCCAGTCCGACTGTAAGTACAGACATAAACTGAAATACATAAAATTTATTAAATATCCATTGATCAAACCAAGAATGACCCATGGGTATTTTCAATAGCAGAATGATTCCAGTAATGGCAATGTAGATCGTGAACCCAACTAAAAATAGTAATCTATTCATAACTATCTCTCGACTTCACCAAAATGATGCTTATCATGATGATGTTCAGTATCATCCATCCCCCAAAAGCAATAGCCACATTCTCCCATCCTATAATATTAGTCATCGCACTAACCGCCATAGGTTGGAGGATCATCCGAATGTTATAAGAGAATAAGGGGGGGAATGAATCGAAAATATAAGTAATGCCATACAAAATAATGACAGGAACTAATAGGGCAACATACCGGTTTTTAAAATGAAACAGCATACTGAGACATAATGAAAAAATAACAAATATCGTTACCGCGAGCGCATTAAGAAACGTATAGATTTGAACCTCCTTCATCGGATTCGAAAGAAATGCCTGATAGACAAAGCTTCCTTCTTGCGGAATTAAATTATGGTAATACTCGGTCATCTGAGTCGTATCAGGAAATAGAGTGTACGTCATGAATACATTGATTTCTAGTGCTACAAATAGGATCGCAAAGGATAATACTCCCGTTGAGATAAACTTGGAGAGGATATACTGAATTTTACTTTTTCGAATGATTTGATAGGTATACATGGAAGTATTCTTATCTTCATGATAGATTAACCCGGTGAGCAAAACCGACATAATCCAAAATATTTGATGATAAAGGTTGTTCCCCCAACTTACCGAATTCATCAACATCCAAAACTGAAATGGATTTAGACCAATGGTCTCCACAGAACCCGGGTATTGATCAAAGTGCCGAGTTACTGAAATGGGGTCAAAGATGGCGATGGCCAGCATCACCAACACTACAAGAATGACCTTCTTATCTCGTATTAATCTATTGAAATCCACTTTAAGATAACTCACCTACAAACCTCCTAGATGCAACTGGCCTTGGCAAAAAAATCAAAACAAATGGACCGAGAATTCGGTCTGAAATCTTTAACACGAGAGAGAATAAATTCCATATTGTGAGTATACTAGAAATTACCTGTGTTTTGAAACTAGATTTCAACCACGAATGAGAAGCACAAAAAAGGCGAGCTCAGGGATCCGAGACTCGCCTTTTACAGTTTTATAGTCTTATGGATCTTTCGCGGAACGATTCGCCTAAATTTAATCACCGAACTGCCTTTTATTTCTTGTCAGGAATATGCTCCAATAAATCACCAGGCTGACAATTTAATGCTGAACAGAGTTTATCAATGATTTCTAAAGAGACATATTCATTTGTGTTCAATTTTGCCATAGTAGCAGAAGATATTCCCGTCATTTTTATTAACTCATGCTTCTTTATCTCTCGATCTATAAGTAATTTTTGAAATGGCTTATAGCTTATCATTGCCAAACCCCTCGCAAAGAAGTTGAATTTTTCTTTAATTATATTGAACAATCTTTGCATAAACAAAGTTATATTTATGTTCGCTTGACCGAAATATTTGATATGTTAAAATAATGTTTGTGAAGTCGAATTTTTATTTGCAAAATTAAATCCCCGGGAGGTGTGATTCATGATCAATTCTTTAGAGGTTTTAATTGATCCGCTTATTCGTAACCGATTAGAGTCTTTATACAATGAACTTAAGACCAACAACTCTGATTACAAGCAAATATCGTGTGAATCAGAACAATATATCATGACACTACGAGAAACACTTCCTGACAATCTCAAACAAACTTTATTTCTTTATGAAGATGCTCAATTCACATTACAAGAAATCTTGAAAGTAAAAATATATCTGCAAGGGTTCAAAGATGCCTTGCAGATATTCAATGAACTACATATCAGTAGACTCTAAGAGACGTTGGACATTTCTTCTATATAGCCCGTCATCTGAATCCATACGATAATCACAAAGTGCGATTCAAGATCAACTCGAAATAACCCCAAACTCCCTCACACGCTGCCTCCGCATCCACTGGGTCGCAACCCACTTCTCACCGCGAACCACAGGAACGCTGCTGTGCAGGGTCAAGTTGTTGAGTTCTTGTTGACGATAGAAGTATTCGAAGTACAGGGCGGACCCGCGCTCGGGTTTGACCTCTAGATCCAATAAGGGAAAGACGGTCTCTCCCCCTGCCTCCACATCGTTCAAGTAGATGATCAGCGTGCTGATCCGATTGTTGCTTGCGGAAGGGCTGTTCGGACCGAAAAAGTCATAGTGCGCTTGGTATTCTTGGCCAGGGCCGTAGTGGAGGACTTGCAAGCCTTCGGCATGTTCGATCGGCACGTTCATTAAGGCGGAGATTCGCTTTTCGATGCGATGGATGAAGGGGTTTTCCTCTTCTTCGAAGAACATCCCGCGGCTCGTGCGGATTTCGCTGACCACTTTGTTCACGAGTTTGGATTCTCGTAGTCGGGGAGCGGCTGCTTCAATCAACTGCCGGCATTCGTCGTCCGTCAGCAGCCGTTCGAATCTCATGATCAAAGGCTCTTTGTGGAGCACCGTCGCCGCAACGGTACAATTATCGAGCGAGTAGAAGGATTGAATCGGCAAGATGGAAATCTCCTCGCTCATTTCTATCACCTCTACTATACAGATTTTCGATGGAATCATTATACATCAGCCTAAGTTCGTCGAGTATCCCCCTGTCAGCTGTTCTCACCCGAATCATCCTAACCAACAAAAAAATCAACAACCTCACATGGTCGTTGATTTTGGCATGGTTCAGTTCACTTCAAGCGGGCTGCATCCCACTCCCATTTCAACTCCAAAAGGGATTGCTGACGCTTGCTCCGATCCTCGCTAACGGCTCTTAACGCCACCTCATAACATTCATCATTCAATCGCCATTTTTCAATCGATCGGTCGGTCTCCCCACCAAAGAGTGCAAACGCCGCAGCCCCCATCACGTACACATTTGATACCTCATCGATGACTGCACCAAGCGTAAACTCTTCTGGAGACATGAAGCGTGAGGAGCCCCACATTCTGCCCATCGTGTTGATGTAGGGGCTTTTGGCGTATAAATCAATATCGCATAGGATTGTCTTGTTTGCAGCAAAGTCATACAAGACACAGCCATCATAAAAATCAATGGCCACATATCCACGCCCAGCAATATGAATGTGAAAATCCAATATATCGTTAAACACTTCAAGCTTGGCAGGTTCGGGCAGCTGCATAAATTTCTCTCTG
>NZ_GG695976.1:65248-66307 GCF_000159955.1 Paenibacillus sp. oral taxon 786 str. D14
GTTGCTGCTGATATAGAAAGCCAATAACTTAAAGAATGGTTCCGGAGGATTTCCATGAAAATAGCCATGAATCTGCCCCGTAGCAAAATGCGGACTCACCTTAGCACTCCACACAATGCGATTAAACTCTTCCCAAGGATCGCCGTAATCACTGCGATTAAAATCGATGATCCACAGCTCCCCTTCTGGCGAAATGATCATATTCCCCACATGATAATCGCCGTGCTGAAAGCACTGCGGCCGCCGGGCGAGGTACTGCCGATTCGCTTCAATATAAGCCATGATCAGCTCGTCGCCATCCATTTTGACGCCGCAATCTTGATATTGCTTTATTTTTCGGTCTACCTTTTGATTAAAAAAGGAATCCCATGGTTCTTGATCAACTGGGGCGGGAACATTGTGAATTATCCTCAAGATTTGCCCGGCTGTCACGCCAAGGTGGTATTGCATCGTGTCCGTCATCTTCGGCAATACCATCTGCGCATCTTCACCGTCACACCAAGTCAAGAGGGTATAGACACTTTGGCCGTTGTCGCATACCCCAAAATCCACAGGCCGCGACATGGGCACACCGCTATCGGCTAATCGTTTCATCACTTCGAATTCATGTTTCTTGTGGTCGTACTGGGAAATATCAGCGATGCGCAGCAACAATTTCTCGTTGGTGACGGTTTCGATGTAGTATTTTTTGTCGCTCGACCAGCCTTTGGTGATCGGATCGATTTTTTCGAACGTTTCATAACCTTTGATATCAAACACAGGATATTCCCTCCCCCCATCGTAGCGTCCAGCATTAATAACCACACTAAGTGTAGCATTTCAATCCTAGGATGGAGTGAAGGATATAATGCTGTAAATACTACTAAAATTCGACATTTATATGGTATTATCAATATTACCTATTATGAGAAATGAGTGGTTTTTGAATGCAAAAAATAATTTATCCAGTCTTAGCACTCTTGTTTTTCTTTTCGACGAGCATTCCAGCTTATGCCGATATACCCGATCAATTACCTCCGCCTCTCTGGAGCTGCACTTTTGATAATGAAATGAATTCTA
>NZ_GG695976.1:68224-69967 GCF_000159955.1 Paenibacillus sp. oral taxon 786 str. D14
GCAAAAATTCGGCAAACAACTCTATGTGAAGTATAGTAGTCCTTGGTTTGAAGATGATTCTTCCTCCTCTTCAAAGTATTATAATTACACCAACTTTTCTATTTTGGACGATACTAAAGGCTCCCTTCAAACCACGTTCAAATCAGATAGTCAACAATATGTTGATTGGGGAAAAACAGCTAAAATAGGCGAAAAAGGAGAGATTTATACTATATACACAGATAGAGGTAAAAATCAAAATTATCATTTAAAAGCAACTAGCAAAGAAGGGAAAGTTTTATGGAGTAAAACTTTCCCTGAGAAGGATTCTAGTCAAGGAATTGCAGGTATGTTCATGCTAAAAAACAAAACTCTGCTCGTCTACATTCGGCTGAACACTTATAAGTATAATATCTATCGTTTTGATTCCACTGGCAAACTACTGCAAAAGAAACAGTTGAACGAATACGTTGACGATTACCAGAATGGCTACCTATTCACTTATTCGAGTCTCGGAAAAACCAAGGCACGGGTTTCCTTCTATGATGACAACCTAAACTTCAAGTTCAAAACAGACGTTACTTTTGGCAAAGACGATTTTCGCGGAATATCTTCGGACGGTACCCTATATTACACTGGTTTTGATAAAGCGAAAAACGTGACGACTGTTCTAGCAAAGAATAAGAATGGGGCCCTACTTTGGTCAAAAAAGTTTACTGGTACACAATGGCGGGATAATTATTATGATGGAAATGGATATAAGGATGAATTTGTGATAGTGATCGGCAATACAATTTATAAGTTTAATGCCAAAGGACTTGCAGGAAAAAAACAACTTTCGTCAGAGAGAGCCGACTTTCAGGTTGGTGAAGATCGGACCGTTCTTGTACAAGACCAAACCAAGCTCTATTTATTGAATGAGAAGATGGAGGTCCTTCGGACAGCAAATACCGAATACTTACCTGGCAGATTCGCAATTCAAAGCCAAATAATCGTTAAACACTATTAATCCGATCCTTATTTTTAAATAGCTTACGACCCAAGCTCGGGTTTATTGATATTCTTCCAAGGCTTGTTGCAAAGTTGCTTTGGTGTCAACCTTTTCAGTAAATAGGATCCCTAATTCGATCATGGTGTTCGCGATTTCCGGGCGAATACCTGTTATAATCGCTTTACATCCGAGCAAGCCAATTCCCTCTACAATTCGGAACAAATGTCCCACCACAGCCGTATCCATAAACGCAACGCCGGACAAATCGATAATAATTTTTTGGATTTTCAGGCTGGAGATCTGATTTAATGTCCGTTCCTGGACTCTTTTCGCCCGATAGGTATCCAATGTTCCGACAATGGGCAGCACCGCCATCGAGGATGATAAAGGAATAATGGGGACGGACAATTCATCGATCGTTTCGCGGTGAGAACGAAGCAATTCATCCTTGTACTCGATATAGCTCGAAAAATAATGGAAAATATAATGGTCCAACATAAAATTGGTTTTGATTCCGAGTTGAAACACACCCTCCATGTCAAGCTCGACATGCTTATGATAGTTATGCAAGAAATTCCAATATAATTTACGAAACGCCTGGAGCAATTCCAGCTTTAAGACAGCTTTAAGACTAAGGGAAAGTCGTTCTGTGCACCATTCTTTCCGAGTTCCTTGGCGAGCATAGTCAGCTCATGCTGACGATCTTCAACCAAGAGCTTTGCCATTTTTTCAAAAATCTCATGCACATTGATTTTATACATGGAGTCTTTAAC
>NZ_GG695976.1:71702-82526 GCF_000159955.1 Paenibacillus sp. oral taxon 786 str. D14
CTAATTGAATCGTATCTCGGGTCTCCGCAGTAAACAACTCATTAAAACGATCCTGGTTCAGCAAAAAATATTCTTTAAAGCTTTGACCTTTTACATATTGCAGATCCAAATCCATCGCTCCAATCTGTTCGATCATTTTGTTTGAAATTGAATGGTAAATGTGGTTCCGATTCCTTCTCTGCTTTTTACATCGATTGTACCTCCATGTTGGTAGATGGTCGAATAGACCTGAGTTAGCCCCATTCCCGTGCCTTCATCCTTCGTTGTAAAGAAAGGGGTACCTAACAGTTGAAGCTTTTCTTTAGGTACCCCTACACCTGTATCCGAAATGATAACATAAATAATGTCGCCCACACGGTAATGCTCGATGGTAATAGTTCCTTCATTGGGAATGGCTTCAAAAGCATTTTTCAAGAGATTAAAAAACGCTTTCTTTAACTGATTTCTTTTCCCATAAATGATTTCATCACTATTGCGAAATTTCTTTGCAATTTGAACCCGATAGATTTGATCCTGAAACAAATAAAGCAAAGACTCTAATTCCGAACAAAGATTAATCGCAATACAGGACTCATCTTCCAAGTCGGGCTTAGAAACCTGCAATAGATCTTGTAACGTAGAGATTGCCTGTTCCAATTCCGAGCAAGCAAAATCTAAATAACTATGGGAAACCTCCCTTTGCAGTAATTGTAGAAATCCCTTCACTGCTGTTAATGGATTTCTCACTTCGTGCGCAATTCCCGCCGCTATTTGACCTATGGAAGCAAGACGGCTTAATGTATCGTCCGTTTGAGTTGCTTTTTTAGTTTTTTCCTGTCCGCTTGGTTGCAACTATTTTCGTCCCTCTCGTCGAAGTCTCAATCTGAAATTCATCCATTAATCTCTTCACACCGGATAATCCGAGTCCTAGTCCACAGGAAGACGATCCCTTCTTTCCATTTAACACTTCATTAATATTGGGAATTCCCGGCCCTTCATCGGTCACTGTAAAACGGATTCCCTGATCGATTAATTCACAATAAAAAATCCCTTTGCCGCAAGCATGATCCAAAATGTTTCGGGTCAACTCCGAAACACTCACATAAATTCTCTGTTGATCTGCCTCGGAAAAAGGGAGCTGCTTCATAAAATGACGAACGGTACTTAACGCAAAATAGATATCATCTTCTGAAGAAATGTTCACTTTCTGATAGGTCATCGGCTAAGGAAGCCTCCATGCTACATTAAACTTATTATCTTTCCAGTTGATACCTCGAACATCCTTACTTCTTATATTTCGACCTAAATCCTATATTTCCTACTAGCTCATTGTTAATTTGGACAAATTCCCCTTGCCCCCCTTCAGCCTCGCACACGCTTTGATGATTTCAGTTATTGAATCAGCGAGAGGAGTTTTGGCGATCGATCACAACGTGAAGAAAAGCTGGCGCAAAATTATCGCACCTTACGAAAGACCGAGCCTGAAACGGAGCATTTGGCAAATCGTGAATACCTTTGTACCTTTCTTTGTGCTCTGGTACACTGCCTATTGGAGCCTTTCGGTGTCTTATTGGCTTGCCTTGATTCCGGCTGTTCTGGCAGCCGGCTTGTTGGTCCGGATCTTCATCATCTTCCATGACTGCTGCCACGGCGCCTTCTTTGCCAACCGCACCGCCAACGAGGTATTAGGAACGATTGCCGGAATCTTAACCTGCTGTCCATACCATCAGTGGCATCGCAGCCATTCGGTCCATCACGCGACCAGCGGCAACTTGGATCGGCGCGGCATGGGAGACATTTGGACGTTGACTGTGGAGGAATATTTGGCGTTGCCGCGGCTGAAGCGGCTGGCTTACCGCATGTACAGAAACCCCCTGATTATGTCCGTGCTCGGTCCCACCTATGTTTTCCTCATTGAATACCGGTTTAACCGGAAGGGAGCCCGGATGAAGGAACGTCTTAATACCTACATCATCAATCTTGGAATCGCCGCTGTCGCCGGGCTGCTTTGTTGGACAATCGGCTGGCAAGCGTTTTTATTGGTTCAGGGACCGATCTTTCTGCTTTCCAGTCTGGCCGGCTTCTGGCTGTACTACGTCCAACACCAGTTTGAAGGGACCTACTTTGAAAAAGGCGATAAATGGGATCATTTGAGCGCGGCTCTGAGCGGAAGCTCCTTCTATAAGCTGCCAAAGGTTCTGCATTGGTTTACGGGAAACATCGGCTTTCACCATATTCACCACCTGAGCCCCCGGGTGCCGAACTACTACCTGGACCGCGTTCAGAAAGAAAATACGATGTTCCAGGATGTTGCGCCGATTACCATTTTATCAAGCCTGAAATCGCTTAACTTCCGCATATGGGACGAGAATCGCAAGAAACTGATGGGATTCGGGTACATCAAGCATTTCTTGATTGCCCGGAAAGCAAACGAGCGACCAACCTGTACTTCCGATAAATCCTCTGAATAGATTTAATGAGAACGAATCGAAAATGTCGGTTTCCTATTGCAAATTTTTTCTTCTCCCGCCTACACCGGGAGCTGGCATTCCTTGACGTCAATCTCAGTTGTGGCCGGATGGAGTGTCCTTCCCAATTCGACAATTTGCGTATGAACCGACGGTTCCAATAGCGAAATGCTTTGAGCCAACGCTTCTGCAGCTTTGGTATGGCTGCTGCCGAACACCTCGGAAAGGATTATCGGTTATTGCTCATCGTCTTGATTCTTATCGTGGCCATTGGATGCCAGAAGCAGGAATCAAAACCTGAAGAACAAGATCTTTTTCATGTTAAATCCATAAACGGAGAAAACAAAAAGAAGGTCATTTTTTTTGATGATTGATTCTTTAATGTCGCAAGCGAGATCAAGTCCAAAATTATGTGTAAAATCCCTCAGTCTAGAATGGGCTACATGATTCGGGTTACTTTCGAGACAGATTTTGGCCGGCTTTCACGCCACTCTAGGTATTCGACCATATCGAGGTACTTCTTGCCGGAAGCCCATTTCTCGTCCTGTTCCATGAGTAGCGCGCCGATGAGTCGAATGACGGATTCCCGGTTGGGAAAAATGCGAATCACGCGTTCCCGGCGGCGAACTTCCTCATTCAGACGTTCTACGCTGTTTGTCGTTCTCAAGCGCTTACGGTACTTTTCCGGCAGGCTCAAAACGGCGGTGACATCGTCAAAACCAGCTTCCAGAATCCGCATCGCCTTCGCCGCTTTGTCCTCGTAAGCCGCCAGCGTCTGCTGCAAAAGCAACCGGGCCGCTTCCGGGTTGGGCGCCTCCAGGATCGCTCGTACATACGTGTGGATTTCATCCTTCAGGGCTTTCGGAGAGGCATCCAGCACGTTGCGCAGAGTGCGTCTGACACCGCTGCCAGGTCACGCCCTGCAATTGTTGGCGAATAGAGCGAACCAGCCCGCCATGATCATCAGACACGATCAGATCCACGCCACGGAGTCCGCGGGACTTGAGCCAGTTGAAGAACTCCGTCCAGCTTTCTTCGGATTCCGTGTCTTCGAGCATCAGGCCCAGCACTTCCCGATACCCGTCCGTGTTGACGCCAACGGCGAGCATCACGCCGCGATTGCGAACACGTCCGTCTTCCCGCACCTTCAAATACAGCGCATCAACGAGGACAAAGGGAAATCGGCTGTCAGAAAGTGGACGATGATTCCAAGCCGTTACGATCGGGTCCAGACGCTTGCACAGATCGGCTACAGTGGATTTGGAGAACTCGGTACCGCACAGTTCTTCCGTTACTTGAGCCACCTTGCGCGTGGAAACCGCATTGACGACCATCTCCATCCTCGTCAAAATGAGCGCTTGTTCACTGCGCTGGTAACGGGCAAACAGCTCCGTTGTAAACTTTCCGCCACGGATACGCGGCACACTCAACGTAATCGTGCCAATACGCGTATGCAGTTGATGGGGATAGGAGCCGTTGCGGTAACCTTGCCGGTTTTCGGTACGCTCATAACGCTGTGCCTCCAATTGTTCCGTCATCTGCGCCTGTAAGATTTGGTTCAGTACCGATTCCAGCAATTTTGCAACACCGGAATCGTTTTTTCACACCCATGAAGTGACATAAAAAAGGAAAAAAAGAACGTAACCTGTTCAAGTCTAGATTCCGCCTGGTCACTGTTTCCATACTGGTATTAAATTATTTTCTTTCACACATATCAATTCTAATAATCTAATATTTTCAAGAGTTTCTGAAATTCTTCCCTGATTACACTTTCAATATTTTCACTAACATACTCATGCACAGATCTTCTTTTTACATTTGCTTCCGGAAGGAAAAATTTATCAATATCACAACCTTGATTCTGAAAATAATCGCCTACATTTTCACGAGTAAAAGGAACGTAAAATAAATTCTCTTCCTGAAAGATTATCCCTTTTACCTGGTATAAGCGCAGCATCTCACGCAACTGGGCATCATTACTTAAAAAGAATGGTATGAAATATCTTCCACGGCTAATTGTTAGTAAATTATGCTCCAATATTCTCGGCGCAGAAAAATCCCACGCAATATTTTCAATCAGCTGCAACAGCTTGTCTGGTCTCATTCCTCGATTAAGCCTGTTTAACATTTTCACAGTACTGTTGTTTACGAAGTACTTATATGCTATAACCATTTCTCTTTCAAAATAAACACCTACAATATCATTTACATAACGAAAAAGCTTCTCAGTCTTTTTGACAGGCGGCAGTTTGGATTCAAATTTGATTTGCATGATGCCTATTATCAGCAAAACCATATGTCTTTGGGTCGTTTGAAAATAATTCAGAAACTCTTTGGCTTGGCTGGAATGAAAAATTCCATTATAAATTTGGTCAGCCATTAAATACGCTTCTGTTTTTGAAATTCGATAGCGGATCTTTTTATGTTTACTATACTCTTCGTTATCAATGTTTTTAAACATCTCTAAACTGACCAAATTCAAAAAGAGTTTTTCTTTCCTCTCTTTTATTGCTTTTTCATCAAAAGAAACATTTGGATCAAAAGTATTTTTGTAATTTTCAAACATGTAAAAAAGATAATCATACTGAAAATTATGTCGAATCAAGATGTCAATTACGGAAAAAACTTCATTGCTTAATCCAGTCCATTCATTGTTCACAAACTTATGGATGTAACTTGCATAATTAGTATCAAATGCAATGGAGTAGTCAACACCGAAATGTGTTTTTCCATCTTCACTCTGCAACATATCTGACAATAATTCTTCATCAAGGCAAAAAAGTTTTTCACTTTCAAAATAGGGAATGCAGTGGCTATCCTCATCATCTATTAATCTCACTAACTCAGGTGTATATAAACTTTTGTGGTAGTGATCCAAGGAAACAATCAGTTTTTTTCCTATCGCTGTATGACCCATTTTGCTCCAAGCCACCATAACATCGCTTGGTGATGCGGCTTTAGAGAGATAATAAATACCTTGTCTAAATAAAATATCTTCAATCAATACTTCTTCTCCTTGTTACATGTTATATAATGGTAAAAATTATCTTGTTTTTTTACTTTTCTCCTATTATATATCTTCCATTCCGAAATGAATTATTAATATAAGACAAGCAGAATAAATTTACTGCAAAATAACTTTACTTTAAATTTAGATTTTTAGAAGGATTTTGATAAAGAACGCCGAAAATTACCTTTTAAATTACAACTTGGTAACTATTCAGAAAAATAAAGTTGAACACAAGGGGTTTTTTCATGCTAAAACCTTATGCCCAATATATCGAAGATGCTATAAAATTGAATCCAGTATTTATTGTGGGGAGCGGTCTTTCGGCTGGTGCAGGAATTTCTACAATGGGACAATTGGCTACCTATCTAATTCAAAATGTACGTACCGAGGAATTTTCAGATCAAGAACGGCATGAATGGGAACAAATAAAGGCAAAATTAATAACTGAAAAAAAGGGCCTTGAAGAAGCACTTCAAGATTCTGGGGAGGCTATCAGCAAATCTCTTCTACGCGAAATAATACAGCAGACATGGTCATGTATTTCAAGTGATGAGCAAAAACTATTACTTGATATTTCAAATAATCTTGACCCTACAGGTTTTGTTCGTTATTTCAAAAAATTCAAAAATTCAAATACTGAAATTATTCATATTATCACAACTAATTATGATCATTTAATAGAATGGTCTGCTTCGAGTTGTGGGTGGAGAGTTTGGGATGGATTTGACGAAGGAACTATTGGTTCACCCCTTCCTTTAACTGAATTGAATAGGCGAATGAAAACAATATCCTTTGTTGGACGAAAACCCGTGACCTTAACACATCATCACTTGAGGATTTATAAACCTCATGGTTCACTAAGTTGGTTTAGACTACCTGATGGACAGTTAAGAAAAGTACAAGGTGTGGGTAATTATCTAATTCCGATGTTAGGAAAGGTTCATATTGTCCCGACAATTGTAACTCCTGGCATAGGAAAATATCTTGAAACCCATCAGGAACCATACAACATGGTACTTTCAGAAATGAAACATGTATTAGATAACAGCAAAGCCCTTATTTTTTTAGGGTTTGGTTTTAACGATTTGCACATTCAAGGAAGTTTTGATTCTATCCTTCGTAATGACTCTATACCAAAAATTATTCTAGCTATGGAATTGTCCGCCAATGCTAAAAAACTAATCGAAAATCAACAGTTAAGAAATTTTGTTGCTGTTCAAAAAGACACTCTTGGTCATGGTAGCGAAATTATAAGTGATAAGATTAAATCTTTTAAAACAACCCAACCAGAACACTGGACATTTAAAATGTTATTAAATCAAGCTTGGGGAGTTGATAATTTTGAATCACTTAAATCTGTTTGATATTAGTGAAGATCATTTCATTGGGCTAGTAAATAAAGTTGACAGCTACAGCGTTAATATTTCAACTTCGGATGAAGAGCAACTTAGAAAAGTCAATGTTAATGGTTACGTAATTTTACATACTTCTGATCCTAACACACGATTAATTGGAAGAATCGATCGCGTAGTTAGACTGGAATATGAACAGAACAGCCAATCTGACAACGCTCTTGAAGAAGAAATTCGTATTAGTAATGATGTCACAGTTAACGCATTAGGTACCTTGAAAGGACCTGGTGGTGGTAGAGATCGTCCTGTATTTTCACGTGCCGTAGAAAACTTACCTGAAATTGGCGCTAAATGCTTTTTACTTTTAGGAGAGTATTTGACCCTATTCACTAGTTTGATTGCCGATGAGACAGCAAAGTCAAAAACTCCGCTGTCATTAGGTACATATACTATGGCATCAGGGGCACAGGCTATATTAGATGGGAATGCCTTCTTTCAAAGACACGCAATGGTTGTTGGTTCAACAGGTTCAGGAAAGTCATGGACCGTGGCTAGAATTGTCGAACAAGTCGCGAGCTTAACGCATTCTAATATGATCGTGTTTGATTTACACGGTGAATATGAGCCCTTATCAGCTCATCCTCACATTACAAGGTATAGAATTGCAGGACCAGCCGATCTAGACAACCCAAAAAGTGACGTATTGTTTCTACCCTATTGGTTGCTTGGTTATGAAGATATGCTCGCTCTTATCCTAGACAGAAGTGACGAAAATGCCCCTAATCAAGCGATGGCTTTCAGTAATGCCGTTGTAAATGCGAAAAGAAAAGTACTTCAGAATGCAAACATGCAAAAGGAGTTAGAAACATTCACAATTGATAGTCCTGTTCCATATAGCCTCGATGATGTAGTAACAGAGTTAACAGAACTCAACGAAGCTAGAGTCACAAATCCAGGAACAGGTAGAGAAGTTAACGGTCCCTTTAACGGAAAATTCAACAGATTTTTACCTAGACTCGCCTCAAAAAGAAGTGATCGTAGACACGGTTTCTTGTTTTCCCTTAAGGAAGAACAACTCGCTGTGAACTATTTGGATTCTTTAGTAGAAAAGTTAATGAAAGCTAATGGAGAACACAATCCGGGTGTTAAAATAATTGATTTCAGTGAGGTTCCTTCCGATATCTTGCCAATTATTCTTAGCTTAGTAGCCAGATTAATTTTCCAAGTCCAACAATGGTCGGATAGCACTAATCGACATCCTATCGCTCTAGTATGCGATGAAGCTCATTTATATTTACCAAATCGTATGGCAGCTGATGCTGCGGAAGCAAGGGCATTGACTCATTTTGAAAGAATAGCAAAGGAAGGCCGCAAGTATGGTGTAAGTCTCCTCATTATTAGCCAACGACCATCAGAACTTAATACAACGGTCATGAGTCAATGTAACAATGTTGTAGCTCTCAGGTTATCTAATCAATCAGATAAAAGTGCTGTTTCTAATTTGCTCCCAGAAAATCTCGGCGGAATACAAGATCAACTCCCTACATTAGGAGTAGGTGAGGCAATTGTGGTTGGCGATGCATGTCTATTACCAAGCAGAATTAAGATTCAAAAACCTGAGTATGAACCCAACTCTGGTTCGGTAAAGTTTTGGGATGAGTGGAGCGACGCAAAGAACAAACAAAATCTATTTAGTGCAGTACAAAACTTAAGAAGACAAAGTAGCTCTTCTAATGAAATTGAAGATAACGTAAACAATTAGATGAAAAAATTCTCAATATATCTATTTGAATGGGACGCGATCACTCGTGTCCCATTTCGTCCCCAAATCAATGTAACTTTCAGCACCAATATCAATAGTTCACGAGCACTTTCTTCAATAATTCAAGAGCTGGTTCATCTGTTTCATCGTTCATGCCAAGCTCTCCACGGAAAGCAAGGGAGAGGATGGATTTTTTTATGCCTTCTATCTGATCAATGATATTATATAATTCATGTCTTTACGTTTCTTAGCAAAAAATTACCCAATATACGGATAATCTCATCTTGTTCACTAACTGAAGGTAAATTTAATGGTAATAATCCCAAACTTTTTTAACTAATTGTATTTTGTACTGCATTAGATATTATCTACAGCGTCATTGAAACGGCAGAAGAAAACCATCTAAATCCATTTCAGTACCTGAAATATCTGTTCGAGCAACTCCCGCAGCTAGCAGACCCGAAGGATCCGGAGGCACTGGATAGATTGATGCCATGGTCCTCATCTATTCCGATAACGTGTCGCGCGTTTAAATCATTTCCATATATTTCAGCCCTCATCTTTAACAAAAGGTGGGGTGTGTTTGACGTGTAGACACGACGTGAAATCGATTAATTTGGAGTACCTAAGCCAAGCCTAAAAGAAAATCTATTTGTGAGCTTCGTAATAAAGAAAAAATCGAAAGGGAGTACAAAAGACCGCCCCGTTTAAAACCAATTAATCATTGCGGTCTAACAATAATAATTTCGTTAGCATCTAGTCCTTCTTTAACATATAGCTCGGGTGTGGTCTCTTCAGGAATCCCCTCAAGCATAAGTGCCGCTTTAGCTTGTTCAAATGCCTTTTGTAAAGATAGGCCAAAACCGATAGACGAATAAAATTGCGCCGCAAAAACTCTAGCCGCATCATCACCAATTGATGTGTTCATTCCTATTGCGGCATCAACATGTTCAACTACTGCTTCGGCTTGTCCGTATGAAAAACATGTATTAAAAAAGACAAGTCTTATTGAATCCGAGGAACTCATCATCGTTTGTACAATAGCTTCCTTTGAAACCAATTTTGCGTTCCCCTGTGGATTTTGAAAGACGATTTCACCATGTTCTGAACCATGACCGCTAAAATGTATAATCGTAGGGTTTGATTCATTTATTGCCTGCAGAACATCTTGTGGTCTAACCGCCCATTTTGTAACAAATGAAACCGAGTCCCTATGTTCAGATTTTCTTATCATTTCATCAATCGCTCGTGCTTCTTCATCCAATCTTAATGCAGGAACATCAATAGGATTTGATGCCATAAAGAGAACTGTTATTTTTTCGGGAACACTCTGTAAATCCAATATCGCTTGCTGTGTCTGCAAATGCAATTTGGTATGATGACCTAAAATTTCGTTCACCTTCTTCATTTGGGACTCAGCCTCCTTTAACCTCTTCTTCTCTTCACGCTCTTCAGCTTGTCTTAATTTACGTTCTTCCTCTGCGATTTCTTTATTTTTCCTAGCAATTTTACCATCTATATCTGAGACCTTCTTCTCTAAGGAAGCTATTGCTTTTTCCGATCGCTCTATCTCTCTGACTTTGGATTGCACAGTAGATAAGGATTTTGTTCTAGAGATAGCTTGTTTTGCCGACAATATTTTCTTTGTATGATCAGATATCTTCTTTATTTCACTAGCTTTATCCGACTGCAATTTAGCAACCTCTTTCTTTTTCCGCATAATGCTAGTCCTGTATGTATCAATGAGTGCCATAGTTCGTAATACACTCCTTAAAATTAAATCCTATTTAACTACATTTTATTATCATTTTTGCAATTAGACGATCTCTATCTCCACTACATCTTTTAGCTTGACCCACTCAAAATCATTTTCAAAGCAGATTTTTATTGGCCTTGTTTCAGTCGCTATTTTGTCGATCTTGCCGAATTTTCTTAATATAAAATAAGACTAAAGTATCATTACTCAATTCGACATGTAATTGCAATGTTCCTTCCAAATAGTTTTCAAGGTTTGCATATCATATTGCTTTCGTTTGTACTCACCATTAAATAAAGAGAACGGACTTCGTCAGTATTTGATCGATAGTTTCGTTTCTTTGTTCCAAAGTATTCAATGTTTATTTAAAAATATTCCACCTTTCACCTCTCATCAAATATTGTACAGTCAGTTAGTAAGTAACATCCATATATTATCTTTCTCTGGGCCTCTTCATTATTTTAGCCTCGGAAGTTTCATATAACGTTTCTTGATAG
>NZ_GG695976.1:83746-88278 GCF_000159955.1 Paenibacillus sp. oral taxon 786 str. D14
TAATTCGTAATTTATCAATAGAGGGATCGGAATACCAAAAAGGATCTCGCCATTTTGAGGACGAGCAGGTCTTGATATTTCAATGAGTTCCATCTTGTTCCTCCTAATGGAAATTAATCAAACATTCCAAAATTTCGACGTTTTCATTGTTTTTCCTGCAAAAAGTACTAATTCTTTTAGCCCTATTTAACGCTAACTACAATGTTTTGCTGAACGTAAGAAGGAATTAGAAAATAGGATTAATGTCCCTAATGATGACTACAAATAGCGATAAAAAGTTAAATTGATTGTACATTTTCGAGCAAATCAAAAGCCCGACCGTATGAGGTCGAGCTTTTATAGTGGAGGCGAGGATCGAGCCCCTAACCATATTCGCTCCACCAAAGTATAGGGTTTAGGTGTCCCGTCATTTATCAACACGATATGTTGACACTACACATTCCACATGTCTGGAGTAATCAATTAGGACAGCCTATGCGGAATGTGCTACCAACAATGAAATTGATTAATTCATCAAAGCGGAATAAATCCATATCTACCTAGGTTGATGTTTTTTGTAAAATGATAGTATTTGATCTCTTTTGGGATTTCTACGGAGGGCTCAACATTATCTAAAATAATAAACTGCACCCCTTCTTTAAATTTACTTAAATAGTTATAAAAGGATTGTTTTACTTCTTCACTTATATCGTCTTTAGAAATTCCCGACTTTTACAACTGCTCGATAAGAGCATCCCTTGCCGACCGTAAGCTGCGAATTTCTTTAACAATTTCCCGTCGCCGCTCAGGTAACGTACCTGCTTTGCCATGTTCGAGAACGAGCTTGCAATGGCGTCTGGCGATGGATAGAAGCATAGCGGTCTGGGCGTCGTCTAGTTCAAAGCCAAGCAGTGAACGGCGGCTGGAAACCAAAGATTCGTTACAAGTTTGGGCATTCGCGATCATATGAGAAACCTCCCAAGAAAAAAGTTTGTTGCATGTTACCTTGGTCGGAAAGATTTCTCAAGAAAAAACTTATAATACATCTTTTTCTAGTCTACGAACATTTTCTAAATCAGAGTAGTACCGACTAATAGTCATTTCCATGCATGATTTTCTATTAGCAGTGGTTCTCTGAGATAAATACTTCTTATTATAATACAAAGATAGATCGTGTATTGTTCCAAACAACAAAGAACAAGCTTCTCTCCAATCTTTGATATCATCTGGCGGGATAGGTAAATCTGTGCTCTTGATATAATATGATTCAACTTCTGATACAAGGCTTTCCAACTCGTCAAATAATTCTTGCTCCGTCAGAATCGCATTCTTAAACTCATTGAACTGATATATTATTCTCTCAGCGAGAGTTATTAGAGATGACAACATTTCCCTAGTCTCATATATAACCCTTTCTCGGCTACCCATATTTTCTTGATTTAATCGCCTTAGATACTCATAATATGGGAAGAGTTTAAAGTGAACATTATTTATTATAAACGTGTCTTCGCTGTTTACTCTGTACCACCAATCCTTATTCTGAGCATCATCAACCCATGTTGTCATACATAGATATGTCTTTCGGATCATGTCACTTTCATCACGTCCGAAATAAATCCAGATAATATCAGCTAATTTGCCTGACAAAATAAGTTGTGTATCTGGATTATTATAGACTTCTGCACTTCTGACTTTTCGAGTTACCTCTAATGATACTTTACCTATCTCGTCAAGCGAAAGCGGTGCCTTTAAGATAACTTCCACTGAATATCGTTTTGTAACGCCTATGTGACTAGGTTTAACATCGTAAATAATATATTCATCACATTCTTCATAAATTTTCATAGGTTGAAATGGTACATATTCATGCACTTTAAAACGAATTGTCCCACCCATATTTGCTCTAAAGATAGGTTGTTGCGGTTTATCTGGATTTCTATGACTCCAGACTTGTGAATATAAGCAAACGAGTTTTTGTATATCGTTTAACGAAACCATTCCTTGCCTTACTATCAGCTTATCTCGAAATGCATCACACAGAAAGCTCGTGAAAACACTTATAGGTTTATCAGGATGTCCATAGGATGCCTGAGTTGAGTTGCTAGAAGAAAGCACTGCATACCCCTTGCCAGCAAAATCATCTACTGTTTCTTCTATGCTAAACGACGAACTGCGGTCTACAGAGAAATTCCCTGAAAAACAACAATCCAAAAAAATCACTTTCCCTTTAGCCGATATATTCTCAAGAAATTGTATAACAGCCTAAGTGCTTATAATATCATCGCTTAACACGAGGAAATGTTGATCATTGATTTTGTCACCATGCCCAGAGAAGTAAAAAATTAGGTTATCATTTTCACACAATAAATTCGAAACTTGTGTTAAAGCTCTTATAAAGTCTTTACCCGTTACGTCACCCGATTCTCCAAGGTGTGATAATATCTTCATTTCCTATCTTCAACCCGAAGCGCAAGGCTTTCCTTACTTCAGAAACATCATTCTTGCAAAAAGGAAGATTGGGTATAGCTGGATCATAATAATTACTTACACCTACAACAAGCGCTTTTGTATTTGTCATACAATCAATCCTTCTCATATAAATTTCGACTTGGAATTTTTCCATTTTCTAAATTGATCTTGAATCCAATCCAAAGCAATAATTTCTCTAGTCAGTACAAGCGAGTTATAGACATTGTAGTTGAATAATGCTATAAAGAAGATCAACCCCATTAAATTAAACTGATCATTGAAGATCATTTCATCTCCTGTTACTAGACCCTCCTTTACGAGAAGCCCCTTCATAGCTACAATGGCTGTTCCTAACCCCGACAAATATAAAAATATCAAATTCACACTTCTAAACCAGCTACTAAAGTTAGCGCTACGTAAAACAAATTTGTAAACTAAATGAATACATACAGTTGCTACAAACGACAAAAAAGTAGCTACTAAGCATCCGTAAAATAAGTTTCGAATATGATGGTTAGTCCCATCAAAAAAAGGCTCTACCACCTTCAACCCAAACCAAAAGCTAAAAATATACAACAAGAAAAAAGTAAATACTAAGAAAATAAGCCTACCAACGAATTTTCCAAGCCAGTCAGCCATAGAATATATACCCTCCCATTATCTACTAATACTACGATAATTAGTATTGGGCGTTTCATAAGTCTGGTCAACTTCGTATGTAAACGAAAAGCCCAAGCATTATAGCTTGAGCCTACCAATTCTTCGATATATCAGGTAAATGTGGCTTCAAATCAATACTTTCTCACCAGCAACACACAGCACTCAACATGTGTCGAATACAGTAAGTCTCCCCATAGCGTTTGTAGACAAGTTGTCTACAAAAATGCGCCCTCAATGCCCCTTTAAAATTCTGATGTCTACAGATGTCTACAATTTCGGGCATAAGAAAAGCCCAGACCGCATGAGGTCGGGCTTTTCATGGTGGAGGCGAGGGGAGTCGAACCCCTGTCCGAAGGCAACGCCACACAGGCTTCTACGGGTGTAGTCACGGTTTTGATGTCACCCGGAAGGCCGCCCCGTAACCGGCTTCCTTCCGGGTCAGCCTGATTGTCTTCTTCAGCTAGCCGCAGGCGGAGACTAGACAGCGTATCCCACTAAAGGTTGAGCCCCTATCCTGCCACATGGGCGATGGAAGGTAGGAGCCTGGAGGCCGTTATTAGGCGGCCAGAGCCAGAGTTGGTTGTTTAGCTTTGCCGTTTAAATTTGGCGTTAGCGTTGATAAAGCGGACGCTCCCCACTACCCGCTACCCATGCTCGATCTACCCCCGTCGAATCCAAAAACGCCCCCGAATGAAAAAGGTTTTGGAACATCGGTGCAGCCGGCAAAGGTGTGCTGCTTTGCAGTCACTTTCCTTGTCCGACCAAGGATTAGCGACCGCATTGTTACAATACATAGTATAACACGTTTAAACTGCCTCATGTTTATGGACTTGATGGAAACAGAGGGAACTGAGCAACTGAACTTACCTTGCCACCTTCTGCTTTTCGCGAAGCGCGCGCTGGATATCGCGCTGTGCGTCGCGTTTGGCGGCGGCGTCGCGTTTGTCGTATTGCTTTTTCCCTTTGCCCAGGCCCAGGAGCAACTTCGCGTATCCGTTGCGGATGTAAATCTTCAGCGGCACGATCGTATAGCCTTCCTGTTTGGACAAGCCGAGCAGCTTGTTGATTTGCGCTTTGTGCATCAGCAGCTTGCGCGTTCGCGTCGGGTCGGCCGGATTGAACCGGTTGCCTTGCTCGAACGGGCTGATATGCATGTTGTGGATAAAAATCTCGCCGTTGCGGATCGTCGCAAACGCATCCCCGATGTTCACTCGGCCATTGCGGATCGATTTGATTTCAGTTCCCGTCAAGACCATGCCCGCTTCGTAGGTGTCTTCGATGAAATAATCATGGGAAGCTTTTTTGTTCTGCGCGAGTACCTTGCCTTCACTTTTCTTACCCATGTTCATCCTCCTCCTGAAGCCCCACGGGGCAGTTTACCAGACATTAATTGTATCAACTCCGGCGGTCAAAAGCAAGGATGC
>NZ_GG695976.1:89597-101428 GCF_000159955.1 Paenibacillus sp. oral taxon 786 str. D14
ATGCGCTGCCGAAAATGAACCCCCGGACTATGAATAATTCCTCCGTAATTCCTACAACAATAACAAGGAGCAAGAAAAGCGCCTTTTATTTGCCGAAAAAACAGGAATCAAGTGGTAAACGGCAAAAGACAAAATAAGGCCACTGTGTTCCAAGCTACAAGCACGCAAACTAAGGACGTAAAAAAAGAACCCGGTTCTCCCAAAACGTGAAAGAACACGGGCTTCTCAAAACGGATCAGAAACTCAGAAACCGGATGCGCCTAAACAAAACGTCTCAAAATGTCCTCCTGATGCCAATATCAAGGAGATACGACCGCGGCGTTAACGGAGCGCCGGACGAAGTCGGCGACCTCCCGGGCATCGGCCAGCCGCAGGGCCTGCTGCGCCATAACGGCCATCTCCGCCCTGGACAGGCTGCGGATCAGACTGCGGGCAGGAAGAATGGACGCGGCGCTCATGCTGAACTCGTCCAGCCCCAAACCGAGCAGCAGCGGAACGGCCAGGCGGTCTCCGGCCATTTCCCCGCACATGCCCACCCATTTGCCGTGGGCGTGCGCGGCGTCAATCACTCCCGCGATCAGCCTAAGCACCGCCGGATTGAACGGCTGGTATAGATGCGAGACCCGGCCGTTCATCCGGTCGGCCGCCATCGTATACTGGATCAGGTCGTTGGTTCCAATGCTGAAAAAATCGACTTCCGGCGCAAAAAGATCGGCCATCACCGCAACCGACGGAATCTCGACCATCATCCCGACACTGACGTTATCCGAAACCTCTGCCCCTTCAGCAAGAAGCTTCCTTTTCTCTTCCGCCAGCATTTGCTTGGCCCGCCGCAGCTCCTCCAGAGCGGCGATCATCGGAAACATGATGTGCAGCCGGCCATACACGCTCGCCCGCAGCAGAGCCCGCAGTTGGGTACGGAACAGCTCCTCCCCCGCGCTATCTAGGCACAGGCGGATCGCCCGGAAGCCGAGAAACGGATTGTCCTCCCGCGGCAGATTCAGACAAGGCGCCTCCTTATCGCCGCCGATATCGATCGTGCGCACGACCACCGGCTTTCCGGCCATCGTCTCCAGCACCTGGCGGTAAGCCGAAAATTGCTCTTCTTCGGACGGAGCGTCGGCGCGCCCCATATACAGAAATTCCGTACGGAACAGACCGATGCCTTCGCCGCCGCATTCAATTACCTCGGCGGCATCGGCTGGACTGCCGATATTTCCGGCCAGCAGCACCCGCTGCCCGTCGCCGGTGACGGTAGGCTGCCCGACGAGCAAAGCCCATTCCCGTTTCTTTTGCGCTTCTTCCCTCCGTCTGTCTTCATACTCCGCGACAAGCTCGCGCGAAGGATTCACCAGCAGGACGCCTTCATGGCCGTCGAGGATCAACAGATCGTTGTGCCGGACAGACTCCATCACGTCCGCGCTTCCGACGATCGCCGGAATCCCCATGGATCGGGCCATGATCGCCGAATGAGAGGTGCGGCTGCCGGCGCTGATCGTGAATCCCTTCACAAAAGTCCGGTTCAACCGGGCCGTATCGGAAGGCGTCAGGTCATGCGCGACAATGATGACCTCCTCCGTGATCCCGCCGAGATCCTGGAACGGTTCGCCGGATAAGGCAGCCAGCACCCGCCGCGTTACGTCGCGGATGTCCGCGGCACGTTCCCGCAGATATTCCGTGCCCAGCGCTTCGAACGCCGCGGCGATTTCCCGCGCCGTTTCCCGCAGGGCGAATTCAGCCGTCACCGCTTCATTGCGGATCTTGTCCCTGACCGGGCCGAGCAGCTCCGGGTCCTGAAGGACAAGCAAATGCGCTTCAAATATTTTAGCTTCTTCCTCTCCAAGTTCAGCGGCGGTATGCTCACGGATTTCCTCAAGCTCCCGGCTGCTTTGGGCTACGGCGGCTTCCAGACGTTCCAATTCCGCTTCCGCGCCAAGCGCGCTTTCCTTCTCGATCACCGGCTCATGGCTTTCCATCACATAGGCCTTCGCTATCGCAATGCCCGGCGAAGCGGGAATGCCTCGCACCATCTTCACGCTCATTGGCCAAGCCCCTCCCGGATGATAACTCCGCGCAAAGCGGCGATCGCTTCCTCTTCATCTTCCCCGGAGCTCGTGATCGTGAAGCGATGCCCATATTCAATACCCAGCGACATGACGCCGACGATGGACTTCAGATTGACGGTCTTCCCGTCGTATTCCAGCCGGATGTCCGATTTGAATTTGCTCGCGTGCTGCACCAGAACCGATGCCGGGCGGGCATGGATGCCGGACTCCTCCGTCACTACAAACGTCTCGTTCACCATGATCCGCCACCCTGCCTTTTCACCGCTGCCGCCAGCGTCTTAAATCGGTCGGCCGCATGCCGGACCGTAAAACCGTACTCTTCGAGCAAAACCTCCGCCGGCGCGGACGCCCCGAAATGATCCAGCGCAAGCACATCCCCTTGCTCCCCTATATACTCTCTCCAGCCAAGCGGCGAACCGAGTTCAATCGCTAGCCGCGCCTTCAGCAAAGACGGCAGCACGCTTTCCTTGTACTCGGCGCTCTGGCGCTCGAAACGGTCCCAGCTCGGCATGCTGACCACCGATACCTTGATCCCCTCTTCCACCAGCTTCGCCTGTACGGCCAGCGCCAGGGCAACCTCCGAGCCGGTCGCCAGCAATAAACCTTCCGCCTCGCCCTGCGCAGGCGAAAGGACATATGCGCCCCTCGCCACGCCTTCGTAAGCCGCTTCCTGGGAAATGGGCAGCGTCGGCAGGCTCTGGCGGGACAGCACGAGCGCCGTCGGCGTATCTTGGCTCTCCAGCGCAAGCCGCCAAGCCGCGGCGGTCTCCATCGCATCCGCCGGACGGATCAAGGACAATCCTGGCATCGCTCGCAGCGAAGCCAACTGCTCGATCGGCTCGTGGGTCGGCCCGTCTTCCCCGACCGCCACGCTGTCATGCGTAAATACGTAGATGACCGGAAGCTTCATCAACGCCGCCAGGCGAATCGCCGGACGCAGATAGTCCGAGAATACAAAGAACGTCGCTCCGTACACCTTGACGCCTCCATGCAGCGCCATGCCGTTCATCATCGCTCCCATGGCGAACTCGCGTACGCCGAAGCAGATGTTCCGCGCGGCGTAATCGCGGCGGCTGAAATTGCCTTCGCCGGCAAGCAGCGTTTTGTTGGAGCTTGCCAGATCGGCCGAGCCGCCGATCAATTGCGGGATGGCCTGCGCCGCCGCGTTCAGCGTCTTGCCGGAAGCATCGCGCGTCGCCAACATCTGGCCGGTCGCGAACGAAGGCAAGCCCACATCCCAGCCTTCCGGAAGCTGCCCGGATACGGCGGCGGCAAACCGCGCAGCCTCTTCCGGGAACTTGTGCCTGTAGCTGTTCCACAGTTCATTCCAGGCGGCTTCCCGCTCCCGTCCGCGCTGCGCCAACTGTGCAAAGTGCGCCTTCACTTCCTCCGGCACATAAAACGGCTCTTGGTAATGCCAACCATAGGCGGCCTTGGCGGCCGACGCCTCCTCCGTTCCCAGCGGAGCGCCGTGGCAGGCCGACGTCCCGCCCTTGTTCGGCGCGCCGAAGCCGATGACCGTCTTCACTTCGATCAAGGTCGGCCGTTCGGTATCGGCTTTGGCTGCGGCAATCGCCCGGCGGATCGCCGCAAGATCGTTCCCGTCTTCCACGCGCAGCGTCTGCCATCCGTAAGCCCGGAACCGCTCCAGGACATTTTCCGAAAAAGACAGGTCAAGATCGCCGTCGAGCGAAATATCGTTGGAATCGTACAGCACAATCAGCCGCCCCAATCCCAAATGTCCGGCGAGTGACGCCGCTTCCGCGGACACGCCTTCCATCAGGTCGCCGTCGCCGCAAATGCTGTAGGTGTAATGGTCTACAAGCGGGTAACCTTCCTTATTATAGATGGAAGCCAAATGCCGTTCGGCCATGGCCATTCCCGCCGCCATCGCGATGCCCTGACCCAGCGGGCCGGTCGTCGCGTCCACTCCGGGCGTATGGCCGAACTCGGGATGCCCCGGCGTTTGGCTGCCCCACTGCCGGAAGCTTCGCAAATCTTCCAAGGTCAGCCCGTAGCCGAACAGATGCAGCAGACTGTACAGCAGCGGCGATCCGTGTCCGGCGGATAATACGAACCGATCACGGTTGAACCATCCCGGATTGTCAGGATTATGGCTCAGCTCACCGGCCCACAGCGCGTAGGCCATGGGCGCAGCGCCCATCGGCATGCCCGGATGGCCGGATTTCGCCCGCTCGACCATATCGATGGACAAAGTGCGGATCGTATTCACCGCCAGCATTTCGATACTGTTTGCAGCAGAATCAGTATTCATAAGGTTTTCTCCCTCTTTCTTTATTCGGATCGGGCGGAACGCTCGTAATTTGACACCTTGTCAATCCGCCGTTGATGGCGTCCGCCTTCAAACTCCGTCTCTATCCAGGTCTTCACGATTTCTCTTGCCAATCCGGGCCCGATAACCCGCTCGCCCAAAGCCAGCATGTTGCTGTCGTTATGGAGCCGCGTCGCCTTCGCGCTGAACACGTCATGCGCGAGCGCGCAGCGAATGCCGGGCACCTTGTTGGCCGCGATCGACATGCCGATTCCCGTTCCGCAAATCAGAATTCCCCGCTCCGCTTCTCCGTTGGCGACCATCGCCGCCGCCCGAATCGCATAGTCGGGGTAATCCACCGCATCTTGGGTATCGCAGCCGAGGTCGACGACTTCCGCGTTCATTTCCCGCAGCAGGGACGCAAGCTCCCTTTTCAGCATCAATCCGCCGTGGTCATTGGCTATCACAACCTTCATCGCAACAGTCTCACCCTCCTTTCCTCATTTTCATCATATCATTGTGAAAATTACGCATGTACGCGTTTTCATCCCAATTTATCGCCCGCGCCATGTGCATCATTGGGATGCGCCGCTTTCGGCTGCACAAGGCATCCTCGCTCGGCCGCGCGCCGTACCGGGTGCAGCCCATCCAAAATTCGCGACCAGCGTGTAGCGGTCACATCCCTTCCGGCAAAGCCGCGTTGTCCATGGCGGCTCTGAAACGGGCGGCATTGTGCCCGATGCCTTCGCTGTTGTACAGAGCGGAACCGGCGACGATCACATCGGCGCCCGCTTGGACAACCTTACCGACATTGGACAGCTTGATGCCTCCGTCCACCTCTATATCCACACTCACGCCCAGCGCATCGATCGTTTTCCGCACCGCCCTGATCTTCTCCAGAACAGCAGGGATGAAGCTTTGCCCGCCAAACCCTGGATTTACGCTCATCAGCAGCACCATGTCGATCTCTCCAATCACGTAATCCAGCACGTCCGGCGGTGTCGCCGGACTGAGAGCGACGCCGCTTTTGACGCCGGAAGCCTTAATTTCCTGAATGGTCCGGTGCAAATGGCGGCACGCCTCCGCTTGAACCGTAATGATATCGGCGCCTGCAGCGGCAAAACGGGCGATGTACCGCTGCGGCTCCTCGATCATCAAGTGCACGTCGAAAGCCAGATTGGTATAGGGGCGGACGGATGCGATGATGTCCGGTCCCAGCGTAATATTCGGCACAAACGCTCCGTCCATCACATCGATATGAATCATATCGGCTCCTGCCTTGTCGGCCGCCTCAATCTCGCTGCCAAGCTTGGAGAAATCCGCCGCAAGAATCGATGGCGCCAGCTTCGGCTTATTCATCGGTTTTCTCCTTTCGTCCCCTGCTTTTTTAGCGCCGTCCGACGAACGATTTTGAAGATGGCATAGATAAAAACGACGCAGCTTGCCGGGAATTGATATTTAAGCAAAAGTCCGCTAATATACCTGCCGTGCGGTCCCAAAATATAGTCCAGGAAGCTTTCCACCATACAATCACCCGCTTCCGCTAAATTGAAGCCCCTGCTTTAAGAAACGGGGGTCAGAACAACCTTGATCGCCTCGCCGTTTCTCATCAGCTTAAACGCTTCTGCCCATTCCGTTATAGGGAATTTGTGCGTCACCAGCGCTTTCGCGTTGACGCGCTGTTCGTTCATAAGCCGCAGGGAAGGCTCCCAATCGAACGGATTCTGGCTGCGGCAGCCGATGACGCTGATTTCCTTCTGGATAATTTTCTCAAAATCAACCGGGATTTCCGGCGATGCGAATATGCCCACCTGCACATAACGCCCTTGTTTGGCCAGAACGTCCAGTCCCATCGCAACAGCCGGCACCGCGCCGGTGCATTCCAGCACAACATCCGCGCCGTATCCGTTCGTCAGCCCGTTAGCCAGCTCCTTTAAGTCCTCGTTTTGGATGTTCACAGCATAGTCGATCCCCAGTTCAAGCGCCTTTTCGAGACGGACCTTATCTTTGCTGAGCCCGGTAATGATCACAGTTGCGCCCAGGCTTTTGGCGATCTGCGCCGTCAAGAGCCCGATCGGTCCCGGGCCTAGCACCACAACGACCTCGCCTTCCTTAATGCCGGCCTTGGAAACGGCATGATGCGCGCAAGCAAGAGGCTCGGTCAGGGCAGCCGACAAATAATCCACGTTGTCCGGCAGCTTATGCACGCTTTCTTTGCGGGCGACGACATATTTGGCGAAACCTCCGTTTTGCTGGGTTCCCAGCCCTCTGCGGCTTGCGCACAGATTGTATTGCCGTGATTTACAATACCTGCACTCCCCGCAAATGAAAAAGGTCGTTTCCGAAGTGACGCGGTCCCCGACCTGGATTCCCTCTACGTTCGCTCCCACCTCTACCACCTGGCCGGAAAACTCATGGCCCAGGGTAACGGGCGCCTTGACTTTATACTTGCCTTCATAGGTATGCAGATCCGTTCCGCACACGCCGGCATACTTCACCTCAATTTTGACCTGATCCGGCCCGATCTGCGGTTCCTCGACCTCCATGACCTCCAGGTTTCCAAATCCAAGCTCCTTTTTAACCAATGCTTTCATCTTCGCCCCTCCAATTTGTATCTATTTATTTGGTGGTGCGCCGCTGCCTGCATAAGGTATAATGAGGAAGAATAAGCGCGGATGTAAGGATCGGTTTTCCGCGTTTATTCGGCAGCTTTGCAGCCCCCAAAAAAGGTCATAAACGGCCCGTTTCCCGTCTGTTCGGGGTGAGCTTATTTGAAAAACAGGCCGTTTGTTGTCCAAGCCATCCGGATGCAAAGACTGTTGTTTCACACGGGCTAATATAAGTGCCAGCTTATATTAGCTCTGGAATGCAGTTGTTTGCCGCCCTTAGTTAAACAAGGCAAACACTTTATATATGACGTAGTTGATCAGATTCCCGCTCTGGTCGATACTGGAGATTTGCGTTGTTCCCTCAGGCATGTTGAAATGGGCATCTATCGCCATTTGCGTATTCAGCGGCGCCAGGTCGGTCGCCATATATAGCGACAAGGCGATGAGCACGGTCCCGGCAATCACCGAGTGGATGATGTTGCCTTTGGCCGCGCCGACGATGAAGGCTACAATGAACGGAATCGTGGCCAGATCAACGAAAGGCAGCACCTTGTTGCCGGGCAGGAACACCGCCAGCGCAACAGTAATCGGAACCAGAATCAGCGCGGTGGCAATGACCGACGGATGGCCGATGGCCACTGCGGCGTCAAGCCCGATGTACACGTTGTCGGCGCCGAACTTGCGTTTGAGGAAGTCGCGGGCCGATTCGGAGATCGGCATCAGACCTTCCATCAAGATTTTGACCATCCGCGGCATCAGGAACATCACGCCGCCCATCGCCATACCGACCTTGATCACCTCGCCCGCGTTGTACCCGGCCAAAATGCCAAGCGCGATCCCCAGCACCAGCCCCATGAAAATCGGTTCTCCAAAGACGCCAAAGCGCTTTTGAATGCTTTCCGGATCGGCATGCAGCTTGCTCACTCCCGGAATTTTCTGAATCAGCTTCACCAGCGGAATGCCGAGCGGCGCATAAGATACGGTGCTGCCCGTCGGCACGGAAATGCCGGGCAAATCGAAATAGCTCTCCAGCATCGGCGCGGTCCAGTCGGCAATTTTGAGCACGATAATCTGGAAAATGATCGCAGCCAGCAAGCCTAAAACGACGCTTTGGGTAAGCGCATACACACAAGCGCCTGTAAAAGTGAAATGCCAGAAGTTCCAAATATCGACGTTCATCGTCTTAGTCGTTTTCGTCACCAGCATGATCACGTTGACCAATAGCCCTGCCGGGATAATGAACGGCGCGATCGGCGAAGCCCACGAGATGGAAGCCGAACCGGGCCAGCCGACATCGATCACGTTGAGCTGGATGCCAAACCGCTCGACCATCCCGTTCGCCGCCGGTCCAAGATTATTAACCAGCAAATCCACGACCAGAGAGATGCCGATAAACCCTACGCCGATCGTCAGACCGGAACGGAAAGCCTTGCCCGGCTTCTGCCCGAAGATTATCCCCAGAATAAAGATCGCCACCGGCAAAATGACGGTCGGACCTAAATCCAAAAATGAGCGTAAAGCGCCAACCATATCTTGCATTCCAATCCCCCCCCAAAATGTAAAAATGTATTATTTCAACAGTTCCTGCAAAATTTTGGCTTTGACTTCATCGATGCCGATCCCGGTCAAAAACGCTCTTGCGTTGATGACCGGAAATGGATATTCTTTGTTGGCGATGGTCGTGCTGACGAGCAGGTCCGCACCTTCAGCCAGCGAGGGCACTTCGGTAATTTTGCACTGCACTAAATTGGCCTCGATATGGTTGGCCTTGCACAATTCCTTGAGCGCTTCAGTGACGATGGTTGAGGTGGCGATGCCCGCCCCGCAGGCGACCAGAATGGTCTTTTTAGTCATATGATTCGACCTCCTTGATTTCTTCAGGCTGCAATTTGTCGTTCATCAATGCTTTGACGGCGGCGGCGCTCTCCCCATGGCGAAGCGCATCAAGCATCCGTCCGTCCTGGATAATTTGCATCAGGCGCGTCAGCAGCCTAAGCTGGGATTTCTTCTGGTCCATGGCCAGCATAAATACGATCTCCACCGGGGTCGTCGCGCTCTCTTCGCCCATGATGCCGAACTCCACCGGCCGCTTTAAAATGCCGATGCTGATCGCCTTGCGGTTCACATGCTCGATATCGGTATGGGGAATGGCGACGGAGCAGGACACGGTCGGAAGCCCGGTGGGAAAGGTCTGCTCGCGTTCGATGATCGCCCGGATGTAGCTCTCCTTCACAACACCGTGGGCCAGCAGATTGCCGGCCATTTCGCTTAACACTTCTTCCTTGCTGTCTCCCTCCAAGCCAAGCAAAATGAAAGATTCCTCAAGCCATTCGGTACTCATGTACGATCCCTCTCTCTTCATCTATGGAAAATGCGGCGGCGATTTCGTGGATTTTCTCGGGCGTATCCGCTTCAATCAAGGCCATCACCTCCTCTTGGTTGCCGGCAAGCTTCATCAGTTGGTTCAAGGAGCGCAGATGCCGGTACTTATCCTTGGCGGCAATGACCACAATGACATGGATCATGTACCCTTCCGCGTAACATACCGGTTCCTCCAGACGCAGCAGGCTCATGGACACTTCATGGACTCCGCATTCGGGATCGGCGTGCGGGATGGCCACTTGATGGCCGATGATAATGTAAGGATCCCTGCTCTCACTGGCTTCCAACATAGCCTGCACATAGCCCGCAGTGATGCTGCCGCGGCGAAGCAGCGGCTCCGCGGCCATACGGACGGCTTCCTCCCAAGATTTTGCGCATCTGGCCAGCGTGATCGTATCTGGAACAATTAGATCGCTTAAGTCCGGCATCTCCGGGGCCATAAAGGGGTTGTGCCTTGGCTCTCGTTCAGGCATGAGATACTGCCTAAGCTCCAGGAGCAGCGACTGGCTGTTTTGGATAACGGCATATTTTCCGATGATCTCCATGATTCTGTCCATGTTGAACTCGGAAGGAACATAACCGTGGAGCTCCTCCATCACCTGCTTGCGCAGTCTGTATCTGTCCTCCTTCCCGAGAAATGTCTTAATGAGAAACAGCTTCTTGTCGGTCGGCAAATAAACGGTGGAGAACACGACATCGTACTCCAGCGCGTAATTGTGGAACTCGCGGACGGACAGCGCATCGAAAAAGACGAATTCCGGGAACAGTTCGCGCAAAGTGCTCTCCAATAGCCTGGAGACACACACGCCCTTGGGGCAAACGACAAGCGCCCTGATCTTCTGCCGAATGCTGTCCCCCTGCCTTGTGCACCAGCCGCCGATCAGCATCGTCAAATAAGTCGTTTCGCTCTCCGGTATTTCGGCGCCAATCAGTTCCACGAGAGGGCCGCAAGATTTTTTGACCAGATGATGCAGTTCCTTGAACTCCTTGCTGACCGATTCCTGCAGCGGATTCGTAATGGAGAGACGGTATTTGATCCGGTAATAGGCCGGCTTCAGGTGCAGCAAAATTTTGTTGTGCAACTGCTCCTTGTCCTGCAGCGTGACACAGGCGTTACGCTCGAACTGGGACAGCATCTCGGACAACGCCCGGTTTAGCTCCGGCAACGTATCGTCGGACAAATAATCGGTGGAAGAGATGTTGGTCGTAAGCAGATGCAGCGTAATGAACATTCTCTCTTCCATCGGAATGGGCTCAAGCTCGCTGAGCAGTTCTTCCACGGCCCTGTACTCCTTGGTATCGGACAGTTCATCATAGTGAATATGGAACCCCTCGACAACTCGCCCCTGCTTCACTCTTCTGAGCAGCAACAGCAAAATATAGGGCATGGACTCCAGCTTTTCGTCGGTGAATTTCAGGTTCAGCTTGCTTTCCACCGCTTCGATTTTGCGGCGAAGGGCGGCGACTTGGGAAGGAGCGGCTCCGGCAAGCTCCCTGAGCCAGTTCTCTCCGCCATACGTTTCCAGCGTTTTGTGGACGATGTCGATCAGGGCCTGCCGCTGGTTAAACTCATTTCCCTCGATGTAGTAGCCGTGCATTCTGGAGTATTTGATCTCTAAATGCAGCGGGCTTATGGCATCCTGCGCATTTTTCAAGTCGCGGAGAATCGTATTTTTGCTCACACCGAGAGCATGCGTAAAATGAAACAGCGACAATTCTTCGTTTTTGCTCAGCATCATCAAAATAATCAGATTGGCGCGTTCTTCCGCGGACAAATTGTAGTTGCCCTTCGTGTTCCGCTCCCGGTCCATCGACAGCGCGGTAAACAGCGCCTTGCCGATCAGAAATTGCCCGGTCCTGCTTCTCTTGATTTCCGGCAAATAATTGGCTTTGAGCCAATCATTGATTTTGCTCAGGCTGTACTCCACCTGCCTTCGGCTTAAGCCGTACTTATGCTCCAGATCCTTGTTCTTGATTCCGGGATTGGTCAACAGCTCACGCAACAGTTGACTGCTTCTCGCATCAAGCTCCATATTCTCCTCCTTTCTCCAAGTAGCTGGTGGTGGAATCAGCCTCTTTCGCCCAAAATCATCTTATCATCCCGCATCCGGAAAATGTACGCGTTTTCATCCCAATTTCTAGCATGCGAATTGTACAACATTGTGATTTTCCTCGCTCCCTTATAGAAGGACAATAAGCAAGCAAAAAAAAGACACCGCCATCGGTGTCTTTAGCTCCAAATCGATAATCTGGAAACGTGTTTACTTTTTCTTCTTGCGCACAAACGCGGCGGTGGCGTTCCCGCCGCCGCTCTTGCCCTTGCCTCCGCCCCGCTTGCGGCTTGGGGCGGCATCCCCGGCGCCCTCGTCGCGGGCGCCGATGAAGATCCCGCTCGCGGACGTCTTCTTCCGCCGCGAGCTCTTGCCCTCGCCGGTGCGGTAACCAGGGCCGGCATCGCGGGCGACGGCGACCGTCCCGGAGGCATAGCCTCCCTTGCCGGAG
>NZ_GG695976.1:101747-107260 GCF_000159955.1 Paenibacillus sp. oral taxon 786 str. D14
CCGCCCCAGCCGCCGCGCCCGCCCGCGAAATCCCCGCGCTGCCGCGGCTTCATGTCGACCATCTCAAAATCAATCGTATGGTCGTCCATATTCACGCGGGCCACGCGGATTTTCACTTCGTCGCCGATCCGATAGATCTTCGACGTCCGTTCCCCGATCAGCGCCATATGCTGCTCGTGGAAATGGTAATAGTCATCCGTCATCGCACTAAGCCGGATCAGCCCTTCCACCGTGTTCTCCAGCTCGACGAACATGCCAAAGCTGGTTACGCTGCTGATAATGCCGGTGAATTCTTCCCCGACCTTGTCCAGCATGAACTCCGCTTTCTTCAGCTGTTCCGTATCGCGCTCCGCCTCCACGGCGATGCGCTCCCGCTCGGACGATTGCTGCGCGATATCCTGCATGCGGCTGGCCAAATACTCCATGCGCGCTTCGCTCAGCGTCCCGCCGCTTTCGATGACCTCGCGGATAACCCGGTGGATCACCAAGTCCGGATAGCGCCGGATCGGCGACGTGAAGTGCGTATAGAACTCTGCCGCCAGCCCAAAATGCCCGGTGCTTTCCGCATCATACTTCGCCTGCTTCATCGAACGCAGCATCATCGTGCTGATGACCGTCTGCTCCTTCGTGCCCTGAATATCCTCGAGCAGCGTTTGCAACGCGCGCGGATGCACCTTGTTGCCTTTGCTGCCTTTGACCGTATAGCCGAAGTTGGCGACAAACGCCAGGAAGTTCATTAACTTCTCCTGATCCGGATCCTCATGGATCCGATAAATAAACGGCACCTTCAGCCAATAAAAATGCTCCGCCACCGTTTCGTTCGCGGCCAGCATGAATTCCTCGATGATCTGTTCCGCGATCGAACGCTCGCGCTTCACGATATCCACCGGTTTCCCGTTCTCATCAACGATCACCTTCGATTCCACGAAGTCGAAGTCGACCGCCCCGCGCCTCATGCGGTTCGCCCGCAGCTTCAGCGCCAGCTCCTTCATTAGCTGGAACGTCTCAACGAGATCCGCATACCGTGCCGTAACTTCAAGATCTTCCTCCTCCAGGATCTTGCGCACATTCGTGTAAGTCATTCGCTCCTTCGTACGGATCACGCTGGTGAAAATATCGTGCTTCACGACCTTCATCTGCTCGTTAAATTCCATCTCACAGGACAACGTGAACCGGTCCACCTTCGGATTCAACGAGCAAATCCCATTGGACAACCGGTGCGGCAGCATCGGAATAACGCGGTCTACCAAGTACACACTGCAGCCGCGGTTATAGGCTTCCTGATCGAGCTTTGAATTCTCCCGCACGTAATACCCAACGTCGGCGATATGCACGCCCAGCTTAATATTCCCGTTGGGCAGGCGCTCTACGTTTACGGCATCATCCAGGTCCTTCGCATCCTCACCGTCGATCGTCACGATCACCTTGTCGCGTAAGTCCCGCCGTCCTTGGCGGACGATCTCCGCCTCGTCGATCACGTCGGGAACTTCCTGCGCCTCTGCCATCACGTCATCCGGAAAAGCCTCCGGCAACTGATGCTTGCGGATGATCGACAAAATGTCGACGCCCGGGTCATCCTTGTGACCTAAAATCTCGATGACCCGACCAACCGCCGCAGACCGTCCCTCGGGATACTCCACGATTTCGGCCACGACCTTCTCGCCGTCAACTGCAGCGCCAAAGCCTTCCCGCGGGATAAACAGATCCTTGTTGATCCGTTTATCGTCCGGGATCACAAAGCCAAACGATTCGTTGTTCTGGAAGACGCCTACCACCTGCGTGATGGCCCGGTGCACGATGCGTACGACCTCACCTTCCAGCTTGCCGCCGCCCGCGCTCTTCGAGCTGACGCGCACCAGCACCGTATCGCCGTTCATCGCGCTCTTCAAATCATTAGCATGAATGTAGACGTCCGGATGATCGCGATCCTCTGGGATCAGAAATGCAAAGCCTTTGGGATGAGCCTGCAAGCGCCCGCGCACCAAATCCATTCGTTCCGGAACCCCGTAGCGATGAGTGCGGGTAAGAATAATTTGTCCATTTTGCTCTAACCGGTTGAGCATTTTCAGAAATTCTTTAAAATCGGCGGCATCGGTGATCCCAAAATGCTCCTCCAACTCCTGGTACGTCATCGGTTTATATGCCGTTTCCCGCATAAAAGCGAGCAGTTCCTCTTCCGTAATTACTTTCAAATGATTTCACCTCAAACCCGGCTCGTCCCGCAGGGGCCGGGGTGTTATTTTGCATGATGATTCCATGATCTTCCTCACGGTGTATATCCCCTAGTATACACGAAATTCGGGTTTGGCATCCGTTTTCGCCCGGGATTGGGTGAAATCGCTTGATTTTCATGAAAAAGCCTTCATTTTATGAAAAAATAACCGACATTATAAAGTAGGGATTCCATGAATTAGGAGAGGGAGAGGGTATGGAGAATTATCGAATTCTGCAACGACGTAATAAGTTATTCGTCAAAATTATATGGGGAATGGTCGCCCTTGGCGTCCTGACCGACATCATGATCCAGGTGGACAGCAAAGTTCTATATACCTTGATCATCGTCGGCGGAATTTGTTGCTCCATCGCAACCTACATGACTTACGCCAACAAAGGAACCCGCTACGTCATGTTTGTCATTCCCGTGATCACCTCATTGTTGACTTTTCTGCTGATCTATCATGATCCCGATCCGATCGTCAGCACGTATTTGCTCGTCTACGTATCTATCGGCATCATGACGTTGTATTCGAACTACAAGCCGATCATTCTATCTGGCTTATTGGGGATGGGGATTACGATTTATTTCTTCAACGTTCCCTTCTACCACGATAAATTATTCCCCCGCGAGTCGTTGAGCTATCTGCTGCTGTTCCTGGCATTTCTGACAGTTGCTTTAGCTTTTGCTGCCCGGTTCAGCGAACGTCTGCAGAAGGATGTATTATCTCAGCAGCAGGATACGATGGAGGCAAAACGCCGCAGTGACGAGCTGCTTTCGAAACTGCAAGCTTCACTGGACGTGCTGGGACGTCTAAGCACTCAGTTGCGGGAGAACGTAACCGTCACGGGGTCCATCTCCAAAGAAATTACGACGACCTTTGGCAGCGTCTCCTCGACCTTGGAACGGCAGACGCTGGGGCTGCAATCTACAACCCAATCGGTGCAGGAGGTTGGCGGAGCCGTAGAGGTGACAGCCGAGATCTCAGCCCGGCTTCAAGAGCTGTCATCAGACATGCTGCATAATACAGAAGCCGCCGGAGCGAAGATGAACGCCTTATCCGTACATATTCAACATTTGCAGCAAATCATTACCGACACCGTCACCCAAATGCAGAAGCTTCGGGACCAAAATGAGCAAGTCAGCCAAATTGTCGATACGATCCATGGCATCTCTGCGCAAACAAACCTGCTGGCGATGAATGCCGCAATTGAAGCCGCTCATGCCGGAGAGCATGGCAAAGGCTTCGCCGTGGTCTCCTTGGAAATCCGCAAGCTTGCCGAGAACTCACAGCAGGCCACCCAGCGGATTAACGATATTCTGGCGGACGTCATTGGGCAAATCAACAACGTTGCTGAACAGATCACACTTGGCTCCACTGCGGTTCATTCCGGGCAGGAAGAAGCCCAAGAAGTCCAAAGCTACATGGGCAAAGTGTCTGACAATGCCCGCACGGTGAATGAGCACTCTGGCGAAGTCGATCGCTCGGTACGGCAGATGCAGGACCAGTACACCAGCATTATGACAGAAATTATGGAGCTAGCTGAGAGCACCGAGCACAACATGAGCGCCGCGCAGCAAATTCTGGCGGGCATCGAAGCGCAGGACAGCAAAATTCACGAGATCGTGAGACACTATCAAGATCTCGACAACTTGATTCTCACCCTATCGGCGACGGCCGCAGGGGATACGACGCAGGACATCACTCCTCAACCAGCAACGGTGTCGTCCGGGTCCACTTCAGAATCACACGAACCTTCTTCGAGTTCGACCAACCGGGAAGCGAAGACGATTCAAGATCAAGAGGCTTCCGTTCCGGCGGAACCTACCAAAGAGCCCGTCTCAGTCGGCTAGCAAAGAATCACACAAAAAAAGGCTTGCCTGAGGCAAGCCTTTCCCTTTATTGCATTATGTAGATAAAACCGTGTCCAGACTTAAGGACTTGATCGTTTCCAAATACCAATCATAACGCTCCGGATGCTCATAGAACTCTGCCGCATGAATAATGGCCGGTATAACGTCGTCTCCTTTATAGAATTGGCGTTCCCCAACTTGGGTCATCGGAACATGAAAAGAGATACGAAGCGCCCGGAACAAGGTGGGCTCAAGCAAGGTGACGTAATGGCGAATCCCGTTCTGCTCTGCAAACAGGACGATCGTTGCGAGCAACCGGTTCAGGTTGCGGCCGCGGTATCTCTTCAGCAGAGCGACTTTATCCACCTCGGCGATCTCCCCTGGCCCAGAGCACATGATGGCCGGATGATCGTCAAACGGCGCCAATCGGTTCAAGGGCTCGTCCGAGTGCGGGACATAGGGTTTAAACTCCACCGTTCCCACCGGCACCCCCGCCTCGTCATATACGAGGCAACGACCTAAGACGTTCTCAGCAAATTCCGGCTCAAAGCCTTTTTCCATCCAGGCCTCCATCCAAATCGAGTGGAACAAGGTTCCTTCCTCCAGCGTTTCCACCGGCTTGTACAAATTCCTTCCTCCTCTCATTGCATGTACCAAAATTGTAATATTTTTACCCCTCACAAACCACGAAAATCCTACATAATCTAACATTTATTACTAAAAAATTCCTTTCAATATTGTTACAATTCTCTTTCAGAACTCAGACCCAAGATCGTCTCACCGCATCGCCGCCCATTTACAGAACGGCATCTTTCGGGCACTTAAACTTCGTCGTTGAGGTCCTTTCTCTTGAACGTTATAGATACCCCTCTGTACCTCCACTTTTCGCCGTTCCATCGTTCCACCGTTATCCTTCTACACTTTCCACCGCTCTATCTCTTTGCTCTATCTTACCTTTGCTCCATCTTACTTCCGCTCCATCTTACTTCCGCTCCATCCTACCGCCGTTCCCCCCTTCCCACCTTTATACCTTCCTCCCCTCTTTACCTGATTATCCCTTTCGTTCAGATGGGGATTTTAAGAGGTTTCCATCCTCATTTTTTTGCTGATCATCCAAAGCAAAATAATTAGGTTAAAAATGGAATTTAATTCTTGTAATAGGAACGTATGTTTGGTATAATAAGGAAAACAAGAATATATGTGCGTATATTTGATTTTAGTTTCGTTTGAAGCGGAGGGATCGGGCATGGAATTAAATATGAATACGGATCTTCACCCTATCAGCAGCCGTTTTCAAAGTGAGGCGGACTGCATCGAGGCGATCATCGCTATGAAGTGGCCTGACGGTTTCTTTTGTCCGCGCTGCGCTTATACCGAGTGCACCCGTCTGTCCTCCCGTCGCCTTCCTTTATTTGAATGTGGAAGATGCAGCTATCAAGCCTCT